>CAYUMP010000001.1:0-489161 GCA_964445975.1 uncultured Chthoniobacterales bacterium
GTCGACGAGGGTGGTCTTGCCGTGGTCGACGTGAGCGATGATGGCGATATTGCGGATTTTTTCCATAGGTCTCCGCCGAGAGTGGCGGGCCGGGGACTATGGAGTCAGTCCGCCGGGGTGTCAATAGGCGCTTCGGCCTGTTTTTGACGTTCTTTTGACAGCTCCGACCTCGCCTTTTTGTCCGGGATCGGTACGGTGGCGGGCATGAAAGTCATCCTTTCCATTGTCGGGGGTCTCTTGCTGTTGGTGGCGGTGGTGGCCGTCCTGCTTTTCGTGGGGGGGTGCGGCACCTATAACAATCTGGTGAGCATGCGCCAACAGGTCGACCGCAGTTGGGCCGATGTGGAAAATGTGTACCAGCGCAGGGCGGACCTGGTGCCGAACCTGGTCAAGACGGTCGAGGGGGCGGCGAATTTCGAAAAGAGCACCCTGACAGAGGTGATCCAGGCCCGGCAGCAGGTGACGAATATCAAGGTGGACGCCGGGGCCGCACCGAACGACCCGCAGGTGTTGCAGCAATTTCAGCAAACCCAGGACCAGTTGAGCGGGGCACTTTCCCGCCTGCTGGTGACGGTGGAGCGATATCCGGAACTGAAAGCCAATGCCAATTTCCAGGAGTTGCAGGCTCAGTTGGAGGGAACCGAGAACCGGATCGCGGTGGAGCGGCGCAAGTTCAATGAAACGGTGCAGCCCTATAATACGGCGGTGCAGAGTTTTCCCACCTCGCTGCTGGCGGGGATGTTCGGGTTCATTCCAAAACCATATTTCGCGGCGCGGGCCGGGGCTGACGTGGCGCCGGAGGTGAATTTTAATTTTGGCTCGGGCACGGCTCCGGCTGCGCCCTAGGCACGGGTGAGACGGTTTTCTCTTTGGCTGGGGTTGCTGGCCCTGGGTCTGACCTCCCAAGCGGCGGAGCCGCTGCCGCCCAAACCGTCGCAGTTTGTCACCGACGGGGCGGGCATCCTTTCCGCCCAGACGGTGTCCGATTTAAACGCCCGTCTGGCGGCCAATGAGCGCGAGACCTCCAACCAGGTGTTGGTGGCGACCTTTCCGAAGATTCCGGAGGGCTACGCGATGGAGGATTTCACCCAGAGAACGGCGGAAGCCTGGGGGGTGGGACAAAAGGAAAAGGATAATGGCGCGGTCCTCTTCGTCTTCCCCAACGATCGCAAGCTTCGCATCGAGGTAGGTTATGGACTGGAGGGCGCTTTGCCGGATGCCCTGGCCAAACGGATCATCTCGGATGACATCACGCCTTCCTTTAAGGCGGGGGATTTTAACGGAGGTATCACACGCGGAGTGGAAGCCATCCTGCAGGCGAGTCGCGGAGAATACACCGCGTCGGTGCCGGCCTACCAGGAATCTTCGGCCAACGGTTTCGAGCCGGTATTTCTTATCATTTTCATCCTGGTCTTGTTCTTTGTGGTGATGGGAATCGGGAAGAAGGGTGGTTCGACGGTCTATGGCCCGAATCGCCGAAGCGACTGGTCCGTTTTTTCCGGAGGATCGGGGGGCGGAAGCCGTTCGAGTGGCGGCGGAAGTTCGGGTGGCGGATTCAGTGGAGGTGGAGGCAGCTTTGGCGGCGGGGGCGCAAGCGGAGGTTGGTAAATTTATGAAACATAAAGACTTCATCCATAAGCTCGACGACGCGCAGGTGGTGGCGGCCATTGCGGAGGCAGAGCGAAAGACCTCCGGTGAGATCCGGGTTTTTGTGTCGCGGCGTCCGCTGGGTGCTGATTCCGTAATGGAGGGCGCGACGCGGCAATTTGAGAAACTGGGCATGACCCGCACGAAAGACCGCAATGGGGTGCTGCTTTATTTTGTGCCGCGTGATCAACAATTTGCGGTGATCGGCGACGAAGGCATCCATGCCCGGTGCGGCAAGGAGTTCTGGGAGCACGTTGCCGCGGAGATCCGCCGGGAGCTCACCGGCGATCATTTCACGCAGGCTGTGGTGGGGGCGGTGCGCGAAGTGGGCGCGGCCCTCTCCCGCTATTTTCCCACGGAAAAGGACGATCGCGACGAGCTCGCCAACGAAGTGGGCGGGGATTAACCGCGCAGGGTAATCCGGCTTTCCTGTAAGGCCTCAACCAACACGGCGGTGCGGCGGGAAAAGTGGGTGCTGCCGCCCGCTTCCAGGACGATGTCCGGTCCGCCGTCATCCGCCGTGACCCAAACCGAGCCGTTCTCACAGTTGAGGGTGGCCGAAGCAGGAACGGAGACGCGAGCGATCCCGCCCTTGGCCAACCATTGCGCCCGGCCAGCCGGGCGGGCCGGAGCTGGGAAAAGCCGATGCCGGAGCCAACTCCACAAAGAAGGCGCGGAACTGAGGGGCCGGTGAGTGACGATGGTTTGCATGTCGTGTACTATGGAACCTGTCGACTGAGCAGAACAGATGCACAGTTTCTGATTTTTGAACTATACAGTTTTAACTGTGCAGCATGTTCTTGCGGGCAACTGTGTGTAGTAAGACATTTAATTTCTGTTAATCTGTACAGGTGAACGCGGGAACGAGGCCTCTTTACCAGCAGGTGGCGGACAGCGTGGCAGATCTGATTGCCTCCGGCAGCCTGCGGGCGGGGGACCGGGTGCCTTCGGTGCGGCGATTGAGCCGTCAACAGAAGGTCAGCATTCCAACAGTGCTGCAGGCTTACGTGACGTTGGAGAACCAGCGGTTGATCGAGGCCCGGCCAAAGTCCGGTTTTTTTGTAAAGCCGCGCCTTTCCGCCGCCCTGGCCGAGCCGACAGAATCAACCAGAACCGTGGCCGCGCCATGGACGGAGCTTCATACGACGGTTCCGATTGTGCGTGATCTGACCGATCCGGACTTCGTCCAATTGGGCGGGGCGCTGCCGAGCCCGGATCTGCTGCCTGGCAAGAAGCTGGCCCGTATTGTCGGGAGCATCGCGCGCGAATACACGGCAGAGTCGATCAGCTACGACTCCGTGCCGGGATGCCTGAAGCTACGGCGGGAGATCAGCCGCCGCTCGCTCGATTGGGGCTGCCATCTCAACGCGGAGGAATTCATCGTGATCAACGGAGCGACCGAAGGATTTCACCTGGCGCTGCGGGCCATTACCAAGCCGGGCGACAAGGTGCTGGTCGAGGCGCCCACCTATTACGGCCTGGTACATATCCTCAGTCAGTTGGGTCTGAAGGCGGTGGCCGTGCCGGCGTCAGCGCGTGATGGCTTGAGCATCGATGGTGTGGAAAGGGCGCTGCGCCGTCATCGCATCGCGGCGATGGTGCTCATCCCGAATTTCAACAACCCGCTGGGCGGTCTCATGCCAGAAGAGAACCGTGTAGCCCTGCTGGAACTCGCGGGCAAGCGCCGCACCCCCATCATTGAGGACGATATTTATGGAGATCTTTATTTTGAGGGCCAGCGGCCCCGTTGCCTGAAAGCTCTCGATCGCGAGGGGTTGGTCCTCCTCTGTGGTTCATTCTCAAAGACGCTGGCTCCGGGCTTTCGGATTGGCTACATCGCGCCGGGCCCCTGGTACGACAAGATCGTTCACCTCAAGACGGCGACCAACCTGGGCGGAGCGAGCCTTCCGGCGCTAGCGGTAGCGGAATTTTTACGCAATGGGGGTTACGACCATCATTTGCGCAAGATCCGGCGGACTTACCGGGATCAGGTGCAAAAGACGCGGGAAGCGGTGGCGGAGGCGTTTCCGCAGCCGGTTAAAATCAGCAACCCGCGAGGGGGATTCGTGTTGTGGGTGGAACTGCCGCCGACGGTGGATGCGATGCGGCTTTTCGCGGAGGCGCGCAAGGCGGGGATCAGCATCGCGCCGGGACCGATCTTTTCACCGATCGGGGATTTTCGGAACTATATCCGGCTGAGCTGCGGGTTTCCATGGGATCGGAAGATCGAATGGGCCATTGGGCAGCTGGGGCAGATGGTGACCCGATTGATGTAGGTCTTTTTGGGTGATTTCCTTGATCTCTCTTCTTGCCTTCCGCCCGGATTGCATTTAGCACGTTCGTGCATCAGGTTGCATAAGTGTGAGGGACCAACCTTTAGCGACCGGATTTCAAGAATGAGTTTCAGAAAGTTTTCCATTTTGGCACTGCTTTTCTGCCCGGTTTTGGCCGGGGCGGTGTCGAATGATCTCACCCCGGCGGAGGCGCGGAAGCTGACCCGGGAGGCATATGTGTATGCGTATCCTCTGATCGAGAATTACCGGACGATGTTCTTTTACGCGCTGGATAGTTCGTCGTCTGAGTACAAGGGGCCATTCAATACGGTCGTTTCTTTGGGCCGCAATACGTCGGGTGACGGGGTGGCCTCGCCCAATAATGATACGGTGGCATCGTTTGCCTGGCTGGATCTACGGAATGAGCCGGTGGTGATCACGGTCCCGAAGTCCGACAACGGGCGCTATTATTCGGTGACCCTGGTAGACCTCTATACCTACAATTTTGCCACCATCGGCACGCGGGTGAACAAGAACACCAAGGGCGGGAATTATCTCATCAGCGGTCCGAGTTGGAAGAAGCCGACGCCGGGGGGGATCACCATGACCTACCAGTGCGAGACGCAATTTGCGCTGGCGATTTTTCGCAGCCAACTCTGGGGGGATGACGACCTCGCGGCCCTGAGCGCGTTCCAACAAGGATTTGAGGTGCGGACGCTGGGGGATTTCCTGAGGAAGCCGATTCCGAATACCATCCGACCGGCGCAATTTCCGGGTTATGTGCGGGCGCGGGCCGAGGGGATCGATTTTATCGGGTACCTCAATTTCATCCTGCAGTATTGCCAGCCGCACGCCAGTGAAGCGGGGCTGATGACGCAGTTGGCAAAAATCGGGATCGGGCCCGGACGGCCGTTCGACCCGCGGACGATCCGGCCGGATATCCTGGCCGCGATGAATGAGGGCATCCAGGATGCCATCGCGGAAGTGAACCTGGCGATGCCGAAGGTGCGGAACCTTTACCAGCTCTATGGCAGCCGGGCGGTGATGAAGGGGAATTTTTTCAATCGTTTCCTCGGGGCCAAGCTCGGCCTGTATGCGGGTGATTGGGAGGAAACGCTTTTCATTCCGGTCGGCACGGACGCGGAGGGGCGGCAGCTCAATGCGTCCAACGGCGCAAAATATACGCTGAAGTTTCCAGCAGGGCAGTTGCCGCCGGCGAATGCCTTTTGGTCGCTTACGCTCTACGATGGGCAGAGCCGCTCGTTTTTTCGTAATCTTTACAACCGTTACTCGATCAACTCGGCGATCAAACCGGCGCTGGTGCCGGATGCGGATGGAGGGTTCACGATTTATCTCCAGCATGATTCGCCGGGGCCGGGCAAGGACACGAACTGGCTGCCTGCGCCGAACGGTCCCTTTTATCTGACGATGCGGCTGTATGGGCCAAAGCCGGCGGCGCTGGAGGGGAAATGGAGCATGCCGGTGCCGAAGAAGGAAATTGTGCCGGAGGCCCCGCCGCCGGCGGAAGCGCCCTTCAATCCGCCTTTTGTGAAAGAAGCGGCGCCAACGCCCACGCCCGGCTTTGCGCCGCAGGATCACCGGACATCCGCGCCATTTGTGCAGGAGACTGCGGCCACCCCGACGCCGACAGCCACTCCCAGGGCGCGCACATTTGCGCCTTTTGTGAAGGAAGCAGGGGCACCCACGCCGGAGCCGGAAACTTCCATAAGTACGCCGGTGGCGCGCGCGGAGGCGGTGCCGCCCCGCCCGGCGGGCACGCCGAATCCGACCCCCGCGGCCACGCCGTATCAATATGCGCCGCGGTTTGTCCAGGATGAGGCGGCGCCAGCCGCCGCTACGCCAGTCCCGCCGACAGAAAGTCGATCGCTTTTTGTGGCGCCGCCCACGGCCACGCCGAGACCGGTTTCCACCCCGGGTATTTATACGCCACCGGTCATCGCTGTGCCGCGCGAGGCTGCGACACCGGCACCGAGCGCGACGCCGGCCCGGCCGGCCGGGGTTTATGCGCCGCCGTTTGTGACGGAGTGATCGATCCGTAGGATTCCATCCGTGAGGATGCGGGCGCGCAGGCCGCCACGACCCACCATCGCTTCCAGGGCTCCCGGAACGAAGACACGATTCATCCAGCTGCAGGGGGCGGCTTCTTCCGTGCCGAAGAAGGTGATGCCCTGGATTTCAAACTCCTGCCCGATCCACTGATTAAGATCGACGCCGCGCGTGATCACATTGCGGCGAAAGACACTCGGATCTTTGCCAGTGACTCCGAACGAACGGCAGAGGTCCTCATAGGTCTCGAGGGCGAAGAAGGTGATTTGCCCCTTGTAGTCCTCCTGGTGGCCGAAATAGCGGTCACCGGTCAGGCCCTGGCCGGCGACACATTCGACGTTGTCGACCGAAAGAGTGGGGTATTCGACGCCTTCCGTTTTCTTTTTGGTGAAATTGTGTCCGGGCGAAATGTAGATGCGGAAAATCCCGGCCATGCCTGAGACTTGCTCGACAAGCGGGTGGGGAAAAGCGCAAATAACGCCCCATGCGAGATCCATTCTTACAGGCGGCGATTGACGAGGCGAAGCAGGGGTTGGCCGAGGGCGGGATTCCGATTGGATCGGTGATCGTGCACAATGGCGAGATCATCGGCCGGGGCCATAACATGCGGGTGCAAAAGGGTGATCCGCTCCTGCATGGCGAGATGAGCGCTTTTCAAAATGCGGGGCGGCAGCCGGCGTCGGTTTACCGCGAATGCATTCTTTATACGACGCTGTCGCCGTGCCCGATGTGCAGCGGCACGTCGCTGCTATATAAGATCCCCAAAATCGTCATCGGCGAGAACGTGACGTTCCTCGGCGGGGAGGAGTGGCTGAAGTCACAGGGCGTCGAGTTGCAGGTGGTCAACGACGAGGAGTGCATCGAGATGATGCGCAAGTTCATCGCGGACCGGCCGGAGCTGTGGAACGAGGATATCGCGGTCTGATTCAGACCACGAAGAGTTCCATGAATTGGTCCACGGGGGTGGACTCGAGTTTTGCCTGATCCTGGCAGAGGGCGAGGATTTTGTCCGCCGATGCGGCTGGGATGCGGCCGCGCAGGTTGGCCTCGAATTTTTCCAGCAGGACGGGAATGCCTTCCGCGCGGCGGCGGCGATGGCCGATGGGGTACTCGACCGAGACTTTTTCGGTGGAGGAGCCGTCCTGGAAGAAGACTTGCACGGCGTTGCCGATGGAGCGCTTGGCGGGATCGAGGTAGTCGGTGGTGAAGGTCGAATTTTCGACGATTTCCATTTTGGCGCGGAGGGCGTCCACGCGTGGATCGGCGGCGACGTTGTCCTCGTAATCCTCGGCGGTGAGGGAGCCTTTCAGGAGGGGGATGGCGACCATGTATTGGATGCAGTGGTCGCGGTCGGCGGGGTTGGCGAGGGGGCCGGTTTTGTCGATGATGCGTTTGCCGCTTTCCTGGGTCTCGATGACGATGCGCTCGATGTCGTCGAGGCGGGAGGCGACTTGCGGGTGCAGGGTGACGGCGGCTTCGACGGCGGTTTGGGCGTGGAACTCGGCGGGGAAGGAGATTTTGAAAAGGACGTGCTCCATTACATAGGAGGCGAAGGGCTGGGCGACGGTGACGGGTTTGCCTTTGAAGAGGACGTCCTGGAAGCCCCAGAGCCTGGCGGTGAGGGCGCTGGGGTAGCCCATTTCGCCGGTGAGGGCGATGAAGGCGTGGCGGACGGCACGGCTGGTGGCGTCGCCGGCGGCCCAGCTTTTGCGGGAGCCGGTATTGGGGGCATGTCGGTAGGTGCGGAGGGCACCGCCGTCGATGAAGGCATTTGAGAGGGCGTTGATGATCTGCTCGCGGGTGCCGCCGAGGAGGCGGGTGACGACGGCGGCGGAGGCGATGCGGACGAGCAGCACGTGGTCGAGGCCGACGCGGTTGAAGCTGTTTTCCAAGGCGAGGATGCCTTGGATTTCGTGGGCTTGGATCATGGCGACCAGGACGTCGCGGATGGTCAGGGTGGTGCCGTTGCGGGCGAGGTAGTCGGCGACGGCGAGGATGCCGCCGAGATTATCGGAGGGATGGCCCCACTCGGCGGCGAGCCAGGTGTCGTTGAAGTCGAGCCAGCGGACCATGGCGCCGATGTTGAATGCGGCGTGGATGGGCTCGAGTTCGTGCGAGGTGCCGGGGACGCGGGCACCGCGGCCGGGCAGGGTGGCGCCGGGGACGACGGGGCCGAGGAGTTTGACGCAAGCGGGGTAGTTGAGAGCGAGAAGGCCGCAGCCGAGGGTGTCCATGAGACACAGGCGGGCGGTGTTGAAAGCTTCGTCACCGGTGATTTTGTCAGTGGCGAGAACGTAGTCTGCGATGTCCTGGAGAAGGGTGTCGGGCGCGGGACGCGAGGCGTCAGAAAGATCGTGGTGGGACATTAGCGGTTTTCGATGGGAACGAAGGTCTGGTTCTCCGGGCCGGTGTAGTTGGCGCTGGGGCGGATGATTTTGTTGTCGATGCGCTGCTCGATGATGTGCGCGCCCCAGCCGGAGGTGCGGGCGATGACGAAGAGGGGGGTGAACATGGTGGTGGGTACGCCGAGTTCGTAGTAAGCGACGGCGCTGAACCAATCGAGGTTGGGGAACATCTTTTTTTCGCGCCACATGACCTGCTCGATGCGGTCGGCGATCTCGTACATGGCGGTGTCGCCGGCTTCCAGGGAAAGATTAAAGGCGACACGCTTGATGACTTCGTGGCGTGGGTCGGAGACGGTGTAGACGGGGTGGCCGAAGCCGATGATGACTTCCTTGGTGGCGAGGCGCTTGATGATGTCGGCCTCGGCTTCATCGGGGCCGGCGTAGCGTTTCTGGATTTCGAAGGCGAACTCGTTGGCTCCGCCGTGCTTGGGTCCGCGCAGGGCACCGATGCCGCCGGTGATGGCGGAGTAGATGTCGGAACCGGTGCCGGTGATGACGCGGGTGGTGAAGGTGGAGGCGTTGAACTCGTGCTCGGCGTAGAGGATGAGCGAGGTGTGCATGGCCCTGACCCAGGAGGCCCGGGGTTTTTCGCCGTGCAGGAGGTGGAGGAAGTGGCCGCCGATGGAATCGTCGTCGGTCTCGACGGTGATGCGCTTGCCGTGATGGGAGAAGTGATACCAATAGAGCAGCATCGAGTTGAGCGAGGCGAGCAAGCGGTCGATGATCTCGCGGGTTTCGGCCTCGGGGTGTTTTTCGTCCTCCGGGGAATCGCAGCCGAGGACGGAGACGCCGGTGCGCAGGACGTCCATAGGATGGGAATGGGCGGGAAGGGTTTCCAGGACGGTCTTCAGCGTTTGCGGGAGGCCGCGCAGGCTTTGGAGTTTGGCTTTGTAGGCGGCGAATTCGTCGCGATTGGGCAGATGGCCATGGACGAGGAGGTGGGCGACTTCTTCGAATTCGCAATTTGCGGCAAGGTCGAGGATGTCGAAGCCGCGGTAGTGGAGGTCGTTGCCGCTGCGGCCGACGGAGCAGAGAGCGGTGTTGCCGGCGGGGACGCCGGAAAGGGCGACGGATTTTTTAGGTTTGAAGGGAACGGGGGCAGTCATGGCTTTTTGTTTTTGGCAAAGAGGGCATCCAGTTTTTCCTCGTAGGCGTGGTAATTCAGCACCTCGTAAAGTTCCGCACGGGTTTGCATGTGCGCGGTGGCGGACTCCTGGGTGCCTTGCTGGCGGATGGTTCCGTAAATCAACTCCGCGGCCTTGTTCATGGCGCGGAAGGCGCTGAGGGGATAGAGGGCGAGGCGCACGCCGGCTTCGCGGAGTTCGTCGACGGTGAAGAGCGGGGTTTTGCCGAACTCGGTGATATTCGCGAGGACGGGTACAGCGCCGAGCGCGGCGGTGAAGGTGCGGTATTCGTCGAGGGTGGTGAGGGCTTCGGCAAAGATCATGTCGGCTCCGGCGGCGACGTAGGCCTGGGCGCGTTCCAGGGCGGCGGCATGGCCTTCGCCGGCGTGGGCGTCGGTACGGGCCATGATGACAAAATCCGCATCGGTGCGGGCGTCGACGGCGGCTTTGAGGCGGTCGCACATTTCGGCGGAGCTGACGAGTTCCTTGCCGGGGCGGTGGCCGCAGCGCTTGGCCTGGACCTGGTCTTCCAAGTGGCAACCGGCAGCGCCGGCGCGGGTCATCTCGCGGATGGTGCGGGCGATCATGAAGGCTCCGCCCCAGCCGGTGTCGGCATCGACGAGGAGGGGCAGATGGGTAACCGAGGTGATGCGGCGGATGTCCTCGCAGACGTCATTAAGAGTGGTGAGGCCCAAATCGGGAAGGCCGAAAGAGGCGTTGGCCACGCCCGCGCCGGAAAGGTAGAGGGCGCGGAAGCCGGCGCGTTCGGCCAGCATGGCGCAGTAGGCGTTGATCACACCGGCAACCTGGAGCGGGCGTTCGAGATCGAGGGCGGCACGAAAGCGAGCGCCGGGAGACAGGGATGGTGGGTGAGACATAAAGAAACCTTCAGCTGCTCTTTTGAGAACTCCGTGATTCTTCCTGAACGGGCGACAAGAGAGAATTATTTTGTTTTTGCGATGGTGATAGTTTTTAATTATCACGGTTGGCTTATGGAATTGCGCCATTTGCGGTATTTTGAGGCCGTGGCCGAAGAGTTGAATTTTCGGCGGGCGGCCCTGCGCATGAATGTCACCCAACCCTCGCTAAGCGTTCAGATCCGGCAATTGGAGGAAGAGATGGGCGCGTGTCTGCTGGATCGCGATACCCATCGGGTGTCCCTGACACCGGCGGGGCTCCATTTTTTAGCAGATTGCCGGCGCATTCTTCGCGATGTGAAAGAATCCGCGCGGAATGTCCGGCGAATTTCGCGGGGAGAAGCGGGGCAGCTTTCCATCGGATTTGTAGCTTCGCTCGGGCACGAGTTGCTCCCCGGAGTCCTGCGCGACTACCGAAGAAAATTTCCCGATGTGGAGTTGAGCCTGACCGAGATGGACACCACGCAGCAAATCGAGGCGCTGGCCGCCCGCCGGCTCGACCTGGGATTCATCGGGCTGGGGATACCGAGAGAAACTTCAGATTTGCAGCTTGCGCTCGTAGCGGAGGAAAAACTCGTGGTCGTGTTGCCCCAGGATCATCCCTTGGGCCAGTCGGCCGGCCGGCCGGCGAAGTCCATCCGATTGAGTGCGCTGGCGGAAGAGAGGTTTTTGCTGGGGGCGCGGACAAACGCCCCCATCTATAATCCCTGGATCATCACTCTCTGCCAGCAAGCGGGATTCCAGCCCCGCGACTTGCAGGAAATCGGACAGCCGGTGACCGTATTGAACTATGTGGCCGCCGGTCTGGGAGTCACAATCTTGCCCGCCCAGTTTAGCAGGCTCTCGACGGTCGGAGTGCAGTTCATCCCTTTGGCGGCGCCAGCGCCGAATTATCGTTATTATGCGGCTTGGCGGCCCAGGAACCAGCATACGGCGCTTTTCCACTTTGTGGAAGTCGCCCGTAAGAAAGCCGGCAGCACCAGGGATCGGTTGATTAGTCCGGCCAAGTAAGCAGCCGGGCGAAACGAATGCCGGAGTCGGTCAGGCGTGGCGCGCCGGGCGACCCGCTCACCAAGCCCTTGGTGATGTGGGAGTAGGCTTGGGTGGTTTCCTTGACCCAGGCGAGGGTGGGGGCGGCCACGGGTTGGTCGGAGGGTGTGGCGCCGAGGGGGACGCCGTGGCGGGAGAAGGCGATGGTCCAGGCGGGCGGGTTGATGGCAGTGCCGGGGGCGACGAGCCAGGGGTAGCGCCGGAGAAGGGTGAGGTTGGGGGTATTGGGGACGGTGATCTTAAAGATAGGTTCGCTGGCCTGGATGATGTCGGTGATCTTGAAGGCGGGATTTTGCCGGGCTTCCAGCAGGACGCGGGCGGGATCGAGGCCGACGAGGTTGAGGCCGTTGTAGATACCGTGCTGATTGGCGTTGCCGGGGAAATTGGTGGAATGCCAGCCTTCGAAGTTATCGCTGAGGCGGAGGCAGACCTCGAAGTGGACGTGGGCCCGTTCCTTGTTGATGCCGTCCCCGGTGAAGCCGAGGACGCCGAGGGGCGCGCCCTGGGCGACGGTCTGGCCGGGTTCGACGGAGATGGAGGCAAGGTGGGCGTAGAGCGTGTAGTAGAGACTGCCGTCCCAGTTGTGTTCGAGGACGACGTAGCGGCCGTAGTTTGAAGCGCCGGCCAAGCGGCTGACGTGGACGACCTTCCCGGCGGCGGCGGCTTTGACGAGGTCGAGCGGGGTGCCTTGGGAGTCGCGCTTCAGCGGGCGGATGTCGATGCCCTCGTGGAGTTGAATGTAGGCGATGCCTCCGTTGCTGCGGACGGGGCCGCGGACGTAGCCGAACTGGCCGCCCTGCCAGGGCTTGGATTTTTCGCCTTCAAAGTCGCGGTCGACGTACATGAAGAAATCCTGCGGCCGGCCTTCGGCGAGAGCGCGGTTCCCGGTGGGGAAATCGACCAGGGGCAGGGCGTGCAGCGCCGAGAGGGCGCCGAAGAAAAGCGCGAGGGCGGCCAGCGGTCTGGTGATCAAGGCTAGGGCTTGGGCGTGGCGGAGGCTTTGGCCGCCTGCTGCTGGTTCTTCTTATGCTGCTTGAGGGCGTCCAGCGCCTTCTTCTTCTGCTGGGTGAATTCCTTCTCCTTGCCCATGATCGGGTATTTGGCCTGTAGCAGGACGACCTCTTCGGCGGTAAAACCGCCGGGGATATAAAGGATGCCGTCGGTGACCTTTTTACCCGTCATCATGCTGGCGCGGACCTCTCCGTTGATCAGGGCCACGACCAGGGAGTCGCGGTACTCGACGGTGTGCTGGAGGAGTTTGTGAGTGCCCTGGGCATCGAGTTGGAAATAACAGCCGATGGAGCCATCGGTCGAAGCGAAGGGGTAGAAAGTGACGATGTCCTTTTCCGTCATGATCGGGACCTTGCGGATGACGATCTTTTTCGGGGGATTGGTCAGTTCGATCGGGGTGACAAAGGTTTCGGTGTCACTTTCCTTGCCCTCGGCATGGAGACGAATGCTGACCTCCGGGGTGGCGGCCTGCAGGCCGACAAATGGAAGCACCAGGAGCAAAAAGAGCCATCGCATGAGCGCATCATATTTATCGAGAAGGGATTTGCAACTGCCAGAAGGGTGGGGTAGCACTTCCATTCCATGAAACGTCTTGTCTTGCTTTTGGCTTTGAGCGCACCGGCGGCTTGGGCCCAGGTGACGACACCGATGGCGCCCGGCTCGACGGAGAAGCTGCAGGCGGCCACGCCGCAGGACGCAGCGGCGGCATTTGCGGTGCAGGCACCGGATGAGGGCAGCCCTTTCTTTTCCCAGCGGGAAGCGGCCCGTTACGCGATGAGCCAGCAGGGGCAGGAACGCCGGTTGGCGGCGGGCGCGACGGCGATCTATCCACGGTCCAAGAACAGCCCGGACAGCGCATCGGCGATGTTCACGAGTTTTTTCACGGACATGTTTGCCTCGGTGAAGCTTGGTTCCCTGAAAAAGGAAAAGACCACGGAGGAGTTGGAGATCGAGCCGAAAGAATTTTCGCTGGCCGAGCGGCGCGAGTTGGACGCCAGCTACAGCATTCACAACAACACCAAAAAGCTCATTCGCCTTGATTACAGAAACGGCCAGCGCATCGAGATGCTGACGACCGACGGTACGGGCAAGGTGATGGAGAAGTGGTCGGACGACCGGAGCTTCTCCGATCAGGAGGGGGTCGTGATCATCAACCCGAAGGAGCGCATCCAGTACACCGAGAAGGTGGCCACCCGCGAGATGAAGGCGGGGAATTCCTACACCGTCAAAGCCGAGGCGGTCGGCTATCCCGAGTACACGGTGGAAAAAACCGTGGTGCCCGCCCCCTGAGAGGGTCTTGGGCTGCTTTCCGGGCCCGCATCGCCGCATCCGCTTGTTTTGCTCTTGACCTCCCCCCAGAAATCGCAATTTTCGCCTGCCCGCCGAGACAATAAATTATTTGTTGCCAAAGCGCGGCACGAACACTACGCCTAGCCAATCAACTAACCAATTACCCATGTCCGAAAAATCCATCGAAGAAAAAGTCAAAGATATCATTGTTGAGCAATTGGGAGTGAATCCCGAACAAGTCACGCCAACAGCATCGTTCATCGAGGACCTCGGAGCCGACTCGCTCGATACCGTTGAGCTCGTCATGGCTTTCGAAGAGGAGTTCGGGGTGGAAGTGCCCGATGAAGACGCCGAGAAGCTGCAGAGCGTGGGCGATGTCATCAAGTACATCGAAGAGCGCAGCCAGAAGTAGTTCCGGCTTTCTCGTCTGAACCTTTTACGTCCCGATCCCGCCTGGCGGGATTCGGGACGTTTTCTTTAGGAGTACCTTCACCATGGCCGGCCTCATCATTCGTCCGCGCGCCCGCATCCTGCACGGGCATGATTGGGTCTATGCCAGCGAGGTCCTGAAGGTCTTCGGCAACCCGGCGGACGGCGACGTCATTTCCATCAAGGACGGCCGGGACAAGCTGCTGGGATCGGCTATTTACAACAGCAAATCGCAGATCATCGCGCGGCGGTTTTCCCGGCGGCGGCAGGATCTCGACGAGGATTTTTTCCAGCGACGCATCGCGCAGGCGGAGGCCTGGCGGGGACGCAACGGCTGCAATCCCGAGTTATGCCGCCTCATTTGGAGCGAAGCAGACGGTTTGCCGGGGGTGGTGGCGGACCGCTACGGCGACGTGGTGGTCCTGCAAACGCTGACGCAGGCCATGGACCAGCGCAAGGGGATGATTGCCGCGGTACTGGCGGTAATGCCGGGCGTGCATCATGTGGTCGAAAGGAATGACGCGCCGGTGCGGGTGGCTGAGGGGTTGCCGCTGACGACCGGCCTGCTGCATGGAGACGATCCTGGTGAACGCGAGGTCAATTTGCGGGGCATCCGCTTCAAGGTGAATTTTCTGCAAGGACAGAAGACCGGGCTTTATCTGGACCAGGCCGACAACTACGCCATCGTCGCCGCGCAAGCGGGCGGGCGCAGGGTGCTCGATTGTTTTTCCAATCAGGGCGGATTCGCGCTGGCCTGCGCTCAGCAGGGAGCGGCGGCGGTCACCGCGGTCGAGAGCGGGGTGGAGAGCGCGCGCAAGCTGCGGGAGAACGCCGTGCGAAACGGCCTGAACATCACGACGGCGGAGGAAGATGTGTTCGATTTTCTCAATGACGCGGAGCGCCGGGGCGAGACCTATGACCTGATCATTCTCGATCCGCCGTCCTTCACCAAGGCGAAGGGCAAAATCAATGACGCGCTGCGCGGCTACCGGGAACTGCACCTGCGTGGGGCGCGCCTGCTGGCGCCGGAGGGACTGCTGGCCACTTTTTCCTGCTCCCATCATGTGTCGGCCCATGAGTTTGAATCGGCGGTGGCGGGAGGCTTCGTCGACGCCCGCCGATCGGCGCGTATCCTGAGGCAGTTGTCGCAGTCGGCGGATCATCCCGCAGCGCTGCATTTGCCCGAGACGCACTATCTCAAGGGGCTGTTGCTCGAATCAATGCCCGGTCGATGATGAATAATGCTGGAATTTTTCGCTTGCGGCTTTACTAGTTGCGGAGCGCAAAATTCTTTATGCCATCGGACTTCAGCAAAGACCCAGATCCTTATCTCGATTTAGCGGAGGAAAACCCCGAGGACCTTGGCGAGGAGGTCCAGAAAACCAACACCGAGCTGGAGAAACTCAAGCGACAGCTCGAAGACATCGAGAAGCAGAAAGTCCGGCTGGAGGAGTTAAAGCGCCGCCAGGACGAACTCGACAACGGCCGCGGCGACATGATGGACAAGCTCACGCGCTCGCTGGTGACGGTGCAGCGCGAGGCCGACGAAACGCAAAAGCGGCTCGAGCAATTGCACGGCATCCATAATTCTTTTACCCAGCACCTGCGCTTCATCGAATCGATCAATCCCAAGGCCTGGAGCGCGGCGGAACTGCCGAAGGAACTGAGCAAGGCGCTGAGCGCGGTGGAAGACGCGCGGTCCGAGTATGTGAAGGCCCAGGCCAAGATCTCAGTGGACGCACCGATCGATCCCTCCGCCGCCGGCTATGAGCAGGAATACGGCTATGTGGAAGACAAGGGCCTGCTTTACTGGCTGAAGAGCGGCTTCGCTTTCACGCTGCCGCTGCAAATTATCGGGCTGTTGGGGCTTCTTATTTGGATCTGGTCGCTCTCGAAACCCTGACCGATGGCGAAACCCTCAGGTTCCAGAGCCGGCCGTCTTTCGGCTGAGGAGCGTCTGTTGGAAGAACAGCGGGCGGAAATCATGCGCAAGCAGCAGGAGCTGGAAAAGCGCCTGAAAATCCTGCCGGCGGTGATGGAGCAGCAACAGGCCCAGAAGCGGGAGGCGGACCGCCGCCATGCCGCCTCGGCGGGCCGGGCCATTTCTTCCTATCCCAATAGCCGCGGAGCCCGACGGGGCAAAAGCCTCCGGACCCCTTCCCGGCAGCGGAGCGCGGCGAAAATCAAGACGGCAGTGCTGCTGATCGCGCTGGCGGTCATCTTCCTGATCCTTTGGAACTCCATTCCGCGGGTCTAGGCCGGAGGCCGGGCCGACACGAAAGATTTGCAGCCTCGGCGCACCTCGCCTATCTCTAACGCGATGTCTTCCGCCGACGGGTCTTCCGGCCCCACACGAAACGAATATTTGAAGGCCTATCGCGTCATGCTGCAGGCCCGCATCCTTGAGGAGAAGCTGGCCAGCCTCTTTCGCGCAGGTTTTATCAATGGTGGCGTTTTTCTGGGTAAAGGGCAGGAGGCATTGAGTACCTCGGTGGGAATTAATCTGCGCAAGGGCGACATCTTTGCCCCGCTGATTCGCGACCAGGCCGGACGCATGGCGTTCGGCGACACGATTCTCGATACCCTGCGGACCTACCTGGGTTCGCAACTCGGCTCGATGCGTGGCCGGGACGGCAATATTCACCGGGGTCGCCCGCGTGAAGGCTACTACGCGATGATCAGCCATCTGGGCGCGATGATTCCGCTGGTAGCCGGAGGCCTGATGGCGCGGCGTTTCCGCGGAGAAAGCGGCGTAGTCGGGGCCACCTGCATCGGCGATGGCGGCACCTCGACGGGGGCTTTTCACGAAGGGCTCAATGCCGCGGCGGTGGAGAAACTCCCTCTCATTCTCGTGATCGCCAACAACCAATACGCCTATTCCACCCCAAATACCCGACAGTATGCCTGCGCGGATCTTTTGGATAAGGCGGTGGGCTACGGAGTGGCCGGGCATCGCGTGGATGGGACCGATCTTTTTGCCTGTCTCAGCGTGCTCGGGCAGGCGGTGAAAACCGCGAGAGCGGGCGGAGGTCCTCAATTGATCGTCGGTGATCTTCTGCGTCTGGTCGGCCACGGAGAGCATGACGATGGCGGCTATATCGACGCGAAGCTCAAAGCCGCCCATGTGGGCCGCGACTGTCTCAAGGTCGGCGAGGAGCTTTTGTTGGAAAAAGGATGGGCCACGGCGGAGGAAATCGCCGCGTGGCGCACCGAGATCAAGGAAGAGGTCGATACGACGACGGCCAAAGTCCAGCGCGAACCCACCCCTGATCCAGCCGAGGAAGACTGGCGGGCCGTATCGGACCTGCGCTTCGTGGAGCAATTTGCCGAGGTATGATTACTTACCTGCAGGCCCTCAATGCCGCGATGCGGAAGGCGCTGGCCGACAATCCCAATGTCTTCCTGTACGGGCAGGATATCGGGAGCTTTGGCGGAGCTTTCAAAGCCACCAAGAATCTGGCCGAGGAATTCCCGGGGCGGGTGCTCGATGCTCCGCTGAGCGAGGATGCCATCATCGGCATCGCGATCGGTGCGGCCATCGAGGGCATGCGGCCCATCGTTGAAATGCAGTTTGCCGATTTTTCGACCTGCGGCTTCAACCAGATCGTCAACCAGGCGGCGACGCTTTTCTATCGCACCGAGGTGTCCTGTCCGATCGTGGTGCGATTGCCTTCCGGCGGCACATCGGGCGGCGGGCCTTTTCACAGCCAGAGCATGGAGGCGCTGTATGCGCATTATCCCGGTCTGGTGGTCATGACGCCAGGCACGGTGGAAGACGCGTACGGGATGTTGCTCGAAGCGGTGGCGATCGACGACCCGGTGATTTTTTGCGAGCACAAGTTGCTCTACAACCATCTCAAGGCCGAGTCCCTGCCCGAAGAAACCCTGCCTATTGGCAAGGCGCGAATTGCGCGGCATGGCCGGGATACCACCATTGTCGCATATGGCGCCATGGTCCATGAGTCATTGAAGGCGGCGGAGGAACTGGCTGAAGACGGCTACAACATTGAAGTGGTGGATCTCCGCACGGTGAAGCCGATCGATAACGATACCATCCTCGCCTCGGTGGCGCGGACCGGCCGTTTGCTCTGTGTGAGCGAAGCCTGGCCATGGGGTGGCGTGGCGGCGGAAGTCGTCGCCCGGGTCGCGGCGGAGGGCTTCGGATTGCTGGACGCACCGCCGCAACGCCTGAACGCCAAGGACACTCCGGTGCCTTATCATCGCGATCTATGGTCGGCTCACCGCCCCAATGCGAACGCAATTGCGTCGGCGACACGACGCCTTCTGGAAATGTAAAATTATGGCCCAGGTCCCGATATTGATGCCCCAGCTTGGCGAATCCATTGCCGAGGCCACCATTGTGCGCATGCTTTTCAAGGAAGGCGACGCGGTGGAGGCCGACAAGGATTTGATCGAAGTCGAAACGAACAAAGCGGTGATGGAAGTCACCTGCCCTTATTCCGGTGTGCTGACGCAGGTGATCGCGCAGGACGGCCAGAGCTATCCCGTGGGAGCGATACTCGGCTACATCGAAGTCAGCGACGAGGACGCAAAGCGTCTCGGTCTGGATGAGGAGGAGCCGAAGGAGAAAACGACGCGCAAAAAACGCGAGCCCGCCAAGAAGGTCGCCGACGCTCCCCAACATGTCGAACCGACCGTGAAGGGCCTGCCCGTGCCCGCGCACGCTGGCGGTGCCAGCTATCTCTCGCCGCGTATGAAAGCGCGCATGACCGAACTCGGTCTGCACGCCGCTGATCTCTCGGGTATTGCCGGCAGCGGTGCCGGTGGTCGCGTGACCATTCAGGATCTGGAGAAATTTCTCGAGGCGCTGGAGCGCAATCGCATCACGCCCGCGTCCTCGATGCGGGTGGCGGTGGCCGACGCGATGCGGCGCAGCGCGACGCGTCCGCTGGCCACGGTGGTGCTGCCGGTACGGTTGGATAAAATGCTGGCCCATCGGAAGACCTGCGCGCCGCACAAGGCCGGTCCAGCCCTTTACGCTTTGCGTGCGCTGGCTATAGCCCTGTCCGAAAATAGCGCTCCTGCCGGCCGCCTGATAGGCGACCGCATCATCCATCCGCGTTCCATCGACATCGGCTTCGCCGTGGAAGCGGAGGATGGCGTTCTGGTGCCGGTGATTCGCAATGCGGACCAGGCGCCGCTGGCCGATCTTATCGAACGGTACGACCGATTGGTCGACCTGGCTCGCAAGCGGCGGCTGCCGGGCACGGACATGGGCGGCTCCATTGCCACGGTGACGAATTACGGGGTTTTCGGCCTGACCATCGCCACACCGATTCCGTTGCCGGAACAGACTCTCTTGCTGGGCATGGGCGCGGGCCAGATTGCTCCGCATTGGGACCCGGCGGAGAAGACCTTTGTGCCGGTGACCGAGGCGGCGTTTACGCTCAGCTTCGACCATCGGGTGCTGGACGGCGGCGCGGCGGGCCGGCTGCTCAGGCGGGTGGCCGAGTTGTTAAACGCTCCCGAGGAGCTTTAGAACTCAAGCCAGCTGGTCGATCTGTCCGGCCAGAGTAAAATCGGCTTTGGTGAGGCCGCCTTTACTGTGGGTGGAGAGGCCGAGCCGGACTTTGTTCCAGCGGATGTCGATATCCGGGTGGTGGTTGGCCGATTCGGCGCTTTCGCCCACCTGATTGACGAAGCGGAGGGCGGCCTTGAAGTCGGTGAAGGTAAAAAGCCGGCTGATTTCAGCTCCTTTCCGTTCCCAGGCCGGCACGGTGGCGAGGTGAGCCTGGATTTCCTCTTCGGTCAGCAGGTTTGGCATGGCTTCAGTTTAGAAAATAAGCCGTTGCGGGGGCAAGCCGCCTTATTGTAGTTTCGCTCCCCCAACTCTTCCAAAACACATCATGGGCAAAATCTACAACAACATCGTCGAGACGGTGGGCCGCACTCCCCTCGTGAAACTCAACAAGGTGACGGAGGGACTCAACGCCACCATCGCCCTGAAGTGTGAATTTTTTAATCCGCTCGGCAGCGTAAAGGATCGTATCGGCATGGCCATGATCGAGGACGCGGAAAAGAAGGGCATTCTCAAGCAGGACACCGTCATCGTCGAACCGACGAGCGGTAATACCGGCATCGCGCTGGCGTTTGTCGCGGCGTCCAAGGGTTACAAACTCATTCTCACCATGCCGGAGACGATGAGCGTGGAGCGGCGGACGCTTCTTGCCATGCTGGGCGCAAAGCTCGTGCTGACGCCCGGAGCGGAAGGAATGAAAGGCGCCATCGCCCGCGCGGAGCAGATCGTGAAAGAGACGCCCGGTGCGTGGATGCCGCAGCAATTTAACAACCCCGCAAACCCGGAGATCCATCAGAAGACCACGGCGGTCGAGATCTGGGAGGATACCGACGGCAAAGTCGACATCCTCGTGGCGGCGGTGGGTACGGGCGGCACGATCAGCGGTTGTGTGGAAGTGATCAAGCCGAAGAAGCCGTCCTTCCAGGCGGTGGCAGTGGAACCCAAGGATTCGCCGGTCATTTCCCAGACGCTGGCAGGGGAGACATTGAAGCCGGGACCGCACAAAATCCAAGGCGCGGGCGCGGGTTTCGTGCCGAACAATCTGCATTTGAAGAACGCCCAGGGCGAGGCTCAGATCACCGAGTGTATCCAGGTGAGCAACGAAGACTCCTTTGCGATGGCGCGCCGTCTGGCCAAGGAGGAAGGCATCCTGGTCGGCATCAGCACCGGAGCGAACGTGTGGGCCGCCATCGAACTGGCCAAGCGCCCGGAGAACGCCGGGAAATTAATTGTGACGATTGCCTGTTCGACGGGTGAGCGTTATCTGAGCACAGCGCTGGCCGAAGCGGCCCGCGCGGAGGTGGGAGGTTAATCACGTGACGCAGAGTCATCAACCGCCGGCGGACGACCGCATTTTTGAATCAGACGGACTGGACGCAGAGCTTTTCTGGGCCCGCCATCGCAAAAGCATCATCCTGGGCGTGATCGCGGTGCTGGTCGTGGCCGGAGGTACGGCGGCGTGGTTCATTAACGCCTACAACACCCGCGTGGCGTCACAGCAACTTTTTGCCGCGGCAAAAAATCCCGAAGCCTGGCGCGAGGTGATCGCAAAGTTCCCGAGTTCACAGCCGGCAGCCAATGCATATTTCCTGCTGGGCGAATCCCTGCGTGAGCAGGGCAACTTGACGGAGTCGTCCGCGACGTATCAGAAGTTTCTCGAGGTTTTTCCGGAACATGAACTGGCCGGTGGCGCCCGTCTCGGCCTGGCGGAAAACCTGGCGGCGGAAGGTAAGACCGACCAGGCCATCACGGCGTTGCGGGAAGTGCAGTCAAAAAACTCCACCAGCTATGCGGCTCCTTTTGCGGCGTTGCTGGAGGGCCGGATTTATTTTCGGCAGGGCAAGCTGCTCGATGCGCGCCGGGTGTTTTTGACGCTGGTTTCGACCTATCAAAAATCTCCTGCGGCCCAGGTGGCCCATGCGCTGCTAGACCAGATCGGCCTGACTCTGCCGCCGGAAACGGCGGCGGCGAAGCCCGCTCAGTAAACCGGCTCGGGGGTCAACCCGTCGATCTCGCCATCCGGGGGATTCTTGCCGGCGCTGCGGGGCTGGATGGAGCTTTCGGCGAGCAGATTGCCGCCGCGCTCGACCGCGACGGATTTGGCGGTGAGGCGTCCTTCCAGCAGGCCGCCCTTGGCGATGCGCACCTTGCCGGTGCAGGCGAACTGGCCGGAAGCGCGACCAAAAATTTGCAGGTCGACGGTCTTGATCGGACGGATGAGGTCGACGTGGGCGCCTTTCTCAATGATGACGGATTGGGCAGTGATCTGGCAGCTCATGGTGCCGGAGGCGGCGATGCGCAACGTGCCCTCACAATGAAGGGTGCCGGAGATGCGGCCTTCGATCAGACCATTACCGCAAATGATGAAGGCATTATTGAGGTAGCCTTTGGAGGTGATGTGCAGCAGCCCGCGCGTATCGACCGGACGCGATACGTTGGCGGAGAAGACGAGGTCGCTTAACTCAATCGAGTTGCTGCAGCCCGGGCACATGGTGCTGCGGGCATGAGAAGAGACGCCGTGATCCTGGCCGCAACGAAAACAATGGATCGTGCGTTGGTGACGGGCCGAAGCCGGGGTGGCGGGAGCGCCTTCCGCCCGGCGTTCCGGTGTGACCTCATAGTACTCACCGCAGCCACGACAATACGTCGAGATGAGATGTCTCGGCTCGTTCTGAACAAACCCGCAGTGGGGACAGGAAAAGGGTTCCTTGCGGGGAGTGTCGGGCATTCGCGATTAAGCGACAGCCGTGGCCGGCTGGGTCTTGCGCTCGGGAGCTGCAGGAGCCGAAGAGCGATCCGATTTTGCCTTGTTCGGAGTGACTTCCGATTTGCCGATGAAAGTCGCGCCTTCCTCGATGATGATGCGCATGGCCTTGAGGTCGCCGGTGAGTTGCGAGCTGGCTTTCAATTCGCAGCGCTCGGAGACGGTGATGTTGCCCTCGACGGTGCCGTGGACGACCACCGACTTGGTTTTCACCTCGCCATTGACGTTGGCATTTTTGCCGAGGGTGAGGGAGCCACCATCGGAGACGATCTCGCCTTCGATCTTGCCGTCGAAAATCAGCTCGTTGTCGAATTTGATGGTGCCTTTGATGTCGACGTCATTGGCCAGGACGTTTTTCGAGACGGAAGGTGAAGTGGAGGATTCAGGCATAAAGCCGCTGGTGAGGTTGTTGAGGTTCATACGGGCGTTCCTGAAAATCTAGTCACGCCGTTGCACAGGTCAACCTCAGGCTTCAGGAGAAAAGCGGTTGTCGATCTTAAAAAACGATCCCGAGGGCGCTTTGTAGCTACTTTTCGGCCAGATCGCCGGCGGGATAGGTCCAGATTTCGGCCAGGGTGGGGTGGTAATGCGGGGTGGTGGCCAACTGTCCGGCGGTGCTGTGGAAACGCATGGCAACGACGATTTCGTGGATCAAATCCGACGCATGGGGGCCAACTACGGAACCGCCGATGATTTCGCGGGTCTCCTGGTCGGCCAGCAGTTTCACGAAACCGTCCATCTCATTCATGATCTCGGATTTGCCGTGGTCGTTGAAGGGATAGGAGGCGGTGAGGTAAGGGCGACCGGTTTCCTTTGCTTCCTGTTCGGACAATCCGACGGCGGCGACCTGGGGTTCGGTGAAAACGGCGTAGAGCTTCAGGCGGTAGTCCATCTTTTCCAGGGGGCCTGAGTCTTTCAGCAGGCGGTTGGCATTGCGCGCGGCGATCTCACCTTGCTCGATGGCGATGTGGACGACCTCGTAGGGGCCGGTACAGTCGCCGGCGGCGAAGATGTGGGGAACGTTGGTCTGCTGGTGGGAGTTGGCGGGGATTTCGCGTTTGACCGTGACACCGGCTTTTTCCAGCCCGAGAGAAGACACGTTGGGCTGGCGGCCCAAGGCGTTCAGGATGGCGGGAGCTTCGACGGTTTTTTCCACGCCCTCGTGGAGGAAGACGGCCCGGCGGGTGTCGCCGTCTTTTTCAATGCGCAGCAGTTTGGTACCGGTGAAAATCTCCATGCCGCGGCGGCGGAAGACGGACTCGACAACGGCAGCCACGTCGGGATCGACGCCCTTGAGCAATTGCTCGCTGCGTTGGATCACGGTGACCTTGCGGCCGAGAGCGTTGAAATAGTGGGCCATCTCCAGCGCTACGGGTCCGGCGCCGAGGGTGATGATGGCTTCGGGCAAATCGGGCAGATCGAGCACGTCGTCACTGGTGAGGCAGCCGGCCTCGGCGAGGCCGGGAATAGCCGGAGTGCTGATGACGGAGCCGGTGGAAATAAGGAAGAAGCGGGAGGTGACGGTTTGTTTCGAACCATCGCCGAGGATGACCTCCAGCGTGTGCGGATCGGTAAAAGTAGCGCGCCCGCGGATGAACTCGAAGCCGCCGGTCTCGAGTTGCTGGCGGCGGTAGTCGGCGAAGCCGCCGATGATGCGTCGTTTGCGGGCGATGATCTCGTTGCCGTGAAAGCTGATGTTGCCGGCGCGCAGTCCGAATTCCTTCGCGTCTTCCAGCGTACGGAAACGGTTGGCCGATTCGATGAGGGTCTTGCTGGGCATGCAGCCGCGCAGGATGCAGAGGCCACCGACATCCTTGCCGCCTTCGATGACGGCGGTTTTCAGTCCGAGGGAAGCGGCGGTGCGGGCGGCGGCGTAACCGGCGCTGCCGCCGCCAATGACGGTGAAATCGTAGTTCATAAGAGGTCTGTTTCGACGCGGTAAATTTTGTAGTAAGGGAAGCGGGGGTTCTGGTGGCTGAAGCGCAGGAAAGCGGGCGCCTGGCTGGGCGTATTGTACAAGGTCTCGGCGAAGGGTTTCGCGGGTTGGGGTTCGTTCAGCACCTTGCTGGAATTTTCCACCACGTTTTCGGCTTGGTAAACAACAACCCACTGGACGCCGCGTTTTTTCAGGATGGCGCGGGCTTCCTCTGGGTCTTCCGTGAGAAAGAACCGGGCGGAGTCCATGATGCCGGGCAGGCTTTCGTGGGAGCTCCCGGCGATGGCGGGCTGACCTGACCAGTAGGCAAGAGCCGGACAGGTCCACCACGGCGCGAGAACGGGGCCGGTGATCTGGGTGGCGGCCTCGCGTAGCAGGACGGCATTGAGGCGCTTTTGGCTCAGTTGTTCCTGATCTTTCTCGGAAGGGAAGAGTTGCTGTTCCCAGGCGCTGGCGATGGGCCAAAGCGAGATGACAAAGACGGCCCAGGCCAGAATCCTCCAGCGCAAGGCGGTCAGTTGCAGCGGCAACGTCATGGCAAAATAAAGGGCGAAGAAATAGCCCCAGCGGAGTTGGTAAAGAGTGAGACCAAAGAGAACGACAAGCGTGATCAGGACGGCCCAGAGGCGCTTTTCCGCGCGGAAGATGGCCAGGGGCAGAAGAATGGGAGTGAGAATGAGGAGCAGGCCGACCCATTGGTAGAGCAGTGGGTCGAGGGGAGAAATGGAGCCCATTTCGCCCACCGTGGCGACCCAGGTCTTGAAGCTGTGATATTCAGACGCGCTGGCGGGGAGGCCGCCGGGCGGGCCTTCGAGAAGCAGGGAGAGGGCGACGATGCCGGCGCAGAGGCCGAGGCCGGGCAGGGTCTCGCGAGTGAAGAGGGATTTGCGGTGGAAGACGGCCCGCAGGATCATGGCGAGGGCGAAGATGATGAGCGGTTCGTAAAAAGAAACCCACAGACCGAGCCCGAAGGCGGCCCCTGAAACCAGGCTCCACGCGCGGCTGGGCCGCAGCCAAAGCATCCACTCCGAGCCCAGGGCGATGGCCATGAGCAGGACGACGAGGGATTGGTGGTCGGGTCGGCCGAGAAGGAACCCGTGGGCGACAATGGGAGAGATGGCGAAAAGAAAGAGCAGGGCTCCGCGGTAGGGCAGTTGTGCTCGCCGGGACCAAAACCAGAGAAAGCCCAAGGTCAGTATCCCTAGCAGCGGCGAGATGAAGGCCCCGGCCAAGTCCAGCGCGTGGGCTGAGAAAGGGCGAAAAAGCAGACTCAGGCCGGCGATCAGGTAGTCGAGGGGGGCGGTGGTGTGGGAAACGATGCCGTCGGGATAGTTCTCAAAAAGGTGCTTTTGGATGATCAGGCCCGGCTGATCGAGCACCATTTTCACCCGGGTCATGCGGGCGTAGCAGTCCGCGTCGATGTAGTACACATTGCCCAGGACAAAAACCTGGGACCAATTCCAACAGCTTGTGGCGAATGTGAGCAGGGAAAAGGCGACCAACCCGGCGAGGGAGAGCAGTTTTTTGAGCAGGATCATCCGTTTCTCCCTGACCCCATATCTTGTGGCGGTGATTTTTTAAAGTCCCATATCCTGTGTTTTTAACCGGGTTTTTCTGTAAAAAACGGTTGTCGGAGCCCCGGGTTCTCCCTAATCTTTTTCGGAACAGGATTTCCTCCTGAAAATCCCTTTTTAACTCTGATGTCTGAAGCTTCGAATTCCGAGACCGCCACTAAGAAAACCGACTATAATGCCGACGACTTGAGCTCCCTGAAGGGCCTCGAGGCGGTGCGAAAAAAACCAGGCATGTACATCGGCGGTACGGATGAACGCGCGTTGCATCATTGTGTCTCCGAAGTGCTGGATAACTCGGTCGACGAATTCCTCGCCGGGCATTGTACGCACATCGACGTGACCATCCATGTCGACGGCTCGATTTCCATCCGCGACAACGGCCGGGGCATTCCGGTCGACATCAACAAAGAGGAGGGTATTCCCGGCGTCGAACTGGTGCTGACACGGCTGCACTCCGGCGGCAAATACGGCCAGGGAAACTATGAATACTCCGGCGGTACGCACGGCGTGGGCGCGAAGTGCGTCAACGCGGTGAGCGAGTGGTTCAAGGTCGAGGTGACGCGTGACGGGAAGATCCACGCGATGTCCTTCGAGCGTGGGGCGACCAAGCAGCCGCTGCACGTGATCGCCGAGGTGAAGTCGAAGAAACACACCGGCACGCTGATCACGTTTTTTCCCGATACGGAAATTTTCCAGGAGACGATCGAGTTCAAGAACGAGCGCATCATGACGCGTCTGAACGACCTGGCTTACATCAATGCGCCGCTGTCTTTCACCTTCCTCGACGAGCGTCAGGAGGGGGCGAAGCCGGTTCAGATCCAGCACCCGCGAGGCGTGGAGGATTTTGTGGCCCGGTTGGTGGAGAACAAGACGCTGGTCCACCCGAAGCCGATCATGATCAAAGGCACGCGTGATCGTGTCATCGTGGAAATCGGTCTGCACTACACCGATTCCTACAACGAGCAGTTGCTTTGCTACACCAACGCGGTGCCCAACCCGGATGGCGGCACGCACAGCAGCGGTTTCCGTGGCTCGCTGACGCGCGCGATCAACCAATACGCCAAGAACAACAGCCTGATCAAAGACAAGGAGCCGGCGATTACCGGCAACGATGTCCTGGAAGGTCTGGCGGCGGTGGTGAGCGTGAAGCATCCCGATCCGCGCTTCGAGTCCCAGACCAAGGTGAAGCTGATTTCGCCCGAGGTGGAGAGCATCGTCGGTTCCGTTTCCTATGAAGGGCTGATGCTGCATTTCGAACAAAATCCCAACGTGGCCAAGCGGATCATCGACAAATGTTTGATGGCCGCCCGCGCCCGCGAGGCCGCCCGCAAAGCCCGCGAGACCGTTCGCAAAGGCGCTCTCACCGGTGGCGGTCTGCCCGGCAAGCTGGCTGATTGTTCCGAACGCGATCCGAACCTGACCGAGTTGTACGTGGTCGAAGGTGATTCGGCCGGTGGCTCGGCCAAGCAGGGGCGCGACCGCCGTTTCCAGGCGATCCTGCCGATCAAGGGCAAGATCATCAACGTGGAGAAGGCCCGCCTCGACAAGGTGCTGCAAAACACCGAAGTCCAGACGCTCATTACGGCGATCGGCACGGGCATCGGCACGGCGGTGGGCGAGAAGGACCAGGAGGGGACTTTCAATATCGAGAAGCTCCGCTACGGCCGCATCATCATCATGACGGATGCCGACGTGGACGGTTCGCACATTCGTACGCTGCTGCTGACGTTCTTCTACCGGCAGATGCCGGAGCTCGTGAAGCAAGGCAAAATCTACATCGCCCAGCCGCCGCTTTACCTGATCAAGCGCAAGAAGCGCGAGGAATACGTGGATGACGATGCGCAGCTGAACAAAATCCTCATCGGCCTCGGGGCCGAGGAAGTGAAGCTGAAGAATCTGGCTGACGGCAAAATCTTCACCCCGGCCCAACTCAAGGACATGCTGGAATTGCTGGAGCGTCTGGCGAAATTCAGCGAGGCGGTGCGCCGCCATGGCGGCGATTTCGAGACGTTCCTGAGCGAGCGCGATCCCAAGACAGGCATGCTGCCGACCTTCATGGTCAAGGTGCGCGAGGGCAACACCGAGTGGACGACCTATTTTCCGGGTGAGGCCGAAGTGCGTGCCTTTCACGAGGAAAACCGCGATCTCAATCTTTACGACGATCCGGCGCCCGAGCCGGTCGAGGGCGAGGCTCCCGTGCAGGTGGCCCCTCCGGCTAAAAAAGAAAAAGCTGACCCCGGAGCGCGCCGTCGCGCGAAGCTCATTGAGCTCCATGAATCCACCTCGGCCCAAAAGCTGATCGACGAACTGGCCAAGAAGGGTCTCAAGGTCGAGCATTACGCCAGCAACGACCAGCCGATCTTTGAACTGATCGAAGGCGAGGGCGACAAGGCGGTCGTGCAACCGCTTTTCACCATTCCTGAAATCCTGGGCAAGGTGTTGGAGATCGGCAAACGCGGCCTGTCCATTCAGCGATTCAAAGGGCTGGGAGAAATGAATCCCAAGCAGCTCTATGAGACGACGATGAATCCCAACAAGCGCAAGATGCTCAAGGTGGATTTGAATGAGGACAACGCGCTCGAAGCCGACCGCATGTTCACCATCCTGATGGGAGATGTCGTGGAGCCACGGCGCATCTTCATCGAAGACAACGCGCTCAACGCGCGTCTCGACGTTTAATTTTCCGCCTCTCTGACCGATGTATAATCAAAACGAAAAAGTCGAAAAAGTTAATGTGGCGGAGGAGATGTCCAAGTCCTTCCTGGACTACTCCATGTCCGTCATTATTTCCCGCGCGTTGCCTGATGCACGCGACGGATTGAAGCCCTCACAACGCCGCATTTTGTTCGCGATGAACGAACTGGGCGTGCAACCGAATCGCAAGCACCTCAAGTGCGCAAAGATCGTCGGTGAGACGATGGGTAACTACCACCCGCACGGTGACCAGGCGATTTATCCCACCCTCGTCCACATGGCCCAGCCTTGGGCGATGCGTGAGATGCTGATCGATGGCCAGGGAAACTTTGGCAGTCTGGAAGGCGATCCGCCGGCGTCCATGCGTTACACCGAGGCGCGCTTGCAGCATCTCGGCGCGGCGCTGATGACGGACATGGACAAGGGGACCGTCGATTTCATCCCGAACTACGACGAGACCCGCGAGGAACCCACGGTGTTCCCGGCGGCGTTTCCGAATCTTCTGATCAATGGCGGCACCGGCATCGCGGTCGGCATGGCCACGAACATCCCGCCGCATAACCTGAGTGAATGTATCGATGGCATTTGCGCGCAGATTGAAGATCCCGACATCACGATCGAGGGCCTGATGGCTTATGTGAAGGGGCCGGATTTTCCGACTGGTTGCTTGCTGCAAGGCACGGCGGGGATCAAGCAGTACTTTGAAACCGGGCGCGGCCAGGTGCGCGTGCGCGGCCGGGTCGGCGTGGCCGAGGTCAAGGGCGGTCGCGAGCAGATCATCATCACCGAGATTCCGTATAACGTGAATCGCGCGGAGTTGGTGAAACGCATCGCGGAACTGACCAACGAAAAGGTGCTGACCGGCATCAGCGATGTGCGCGACGAAAGTGCGGAAGACACCCGCGTGGTCATCGACCTGAAGCGCGATGGCAATCCCAAGGTCATCATCAACAATCTCTACAAGCATACCGCACTGGAGTCGTCCTTCAGCGTGAACATGCTGGCCATCGACCATGGCCGGCCGAAGCTGCTGTCGCTCAAGGATGCGATCACCAGTTACATCGAGCATCGTCGCGAGGTGGTGCTGCGCCGCACCCGCTACCTGCTGAATGAAGCGGAAGTCGAGGCGGAGAAGCTGGAAGGCTTCCTCATCGCCCTGGCGAACATTGACGATTTCATCCGGATCATTCGTGATTCCCGCGATCGCGATGATGCGAAGGCCAAGTTGGTCGCCCTGACCTGGAAGCGCAAGGCGGTGGAACAACTCGGCATCCTTATTCGTTCCGAAGCCCGTCTCACGGCGGACGGCGAGTATAAATTCACCGAAAAGCAGGTCGGCCACATCCTTGATCTTCGTTTGTACCAATTGACTGGTATGGAGCGCGATAGCATCAAGGGCGAGTACGATGCGCTGATCGCGACGATCAAGGATTTGCTCGATATCCTGGCCAGAGAAAAACGCGTTCTCAAGATCATCACGGATGAGTTGCGGGAACTACAAAAGAAGTACGGCAACGTACGCCGTACCCAGATCGTGCCGGCCGAAGGCGAAATCTCCATCGAGGACCTCATCGCCAACGAAGGCTGCATCATCACGATCACGCACAACGGCTTCATCAAGCGCACGGCGGTGAGCGCATATCGCGCCCAGCGCCGCGGTGGCAAGGGTGTCATCGGCATGGTGGCCCGCGAGGCGGAAAACGAGGAAGACAGCGATTTCGTCGAGCAGCTTTATACCGCGACCACGCATGACTACCTGATGTTCTTCACGCAGGACGGTCGCTGTTATGTGGAGCGCGTCTTTGAAATTCCGGAAGGCTCAAGGGCATCCAAAGGCCGCAGCATGGCGAACTTCCTGGAATTGCGTAACGATGAAAAAATCACCGCCACGATTCGCATTCAGGGTCAGAAGACCGATGACGAAACGTGGAGCGACAAGCTGCACATCGTCTTCGCGACGAAGAGCGGCATCGTGAAAAAATCGAATCTCAACGATTTCCGCAATATTCGCAAAGGTGGCATTATTGCCATTCAGATCGAGCCTGATGACAGGCTTATCGATTGTAAATTGACCAGCGGGCTGAACGAAATCGTGCTCATCACCCATGGAGGCATGAGCATCCGCTTCAATGAAGAGGAACTGCGCGACCAGGGCCGCAATACCGTGGGTGTCTGGGGCATCCGTCCTGAAAAGGGCGACTACGTGGTGGGCGCAGCCTTGATGGATAAGGACTGCATGCTGCTGGTGGCCGGGGAAAACGGCCTCGGCAAGCGCACGAGCTTTGAAGAGTACCGCCTGCAAAGCCGCGGCGGCAAAGGGATCATCACGATGAAGACCAATGAGAAGACCGGCGGTGTCGCCGGAGCCCTCACGGTTCGCGATGCCGATGAACTCATGCTCATCACGAACAAAGGCAAGATGGTACGCACCAAGGTGGCTGGCATCCGGGAAACCGGCCGCAACGCCCAGGGCGTCATCCTCATCAACATGCGCGACGGCGAGAACCTCCAGGGCATCGCCCCGGTGGTCAGTGACGCCGAGGACGAGGAAGTCGAAGCGGCAACGAGTTAAAGAAAAAAGGCGGCCTTAGGGCCGCCTTTTTTGTGATCTTATTTCGCCTTGCCCTGATTGGCCACGGCCTGCATGGCGGCCTCAATGGCGCTCTGGTCGCCGAGGTAGTAGTGGCGGATGGGCTTTAATTCGTCATCCAGTTCGTAGACGAGAGGAACGCCAGTCGGGATGTTGAGACCCAGCACCTGTTCCTCGGAGAGATGGTCGAGGTATTTTACCAGCGCGCGCAAGCTGTTGCCGTGGGCGGCGATGATGACCTTTTTGCCGGAGCGCACGACCGGAGCGATAGTCTCATGCCAGAGGGGCAGGAAACGGGCGACGGTGTCTTTGAGGCACTCGGTCACGGGAAGATCGGCTTCCGGGACGTCCTTGTAGCGGGGATCGTGGCCGGGCCAGCGTTCGTCGGATTTCTCAAGGGGCGGAGGCGGGATGTCGTAGCTGCGGCGCCAGACCAGCACCTGATCGTCGCCGTATTTGGCGGCCGTTTCCGACTTGTTCAAACCTTGAAGAGCGCCGTAGTGGCGTTCATTGAGACGCCAGGATTTCTCGACCGGAATCCAGAGGGCATCCATCTCGTCGAGGGCCAGCCACAGAGTGTTGAGGGCGCGGCGCAGGACCGAGACGTAGGCGATGTCGAAGGTGAAACCCTCCGCCTTCATCAGGCGTCCGGCTTCGCGGCCTTCCTCCCGGCCTTTTTCAGTGAGATCAACGTCGGTCCAGCCCGTAAAGCGATTTTCTTTGTTCCAGGCGCTTTCGCCGTGCCGAATGAGAACGAGTTTATGCATGGTGTGTTTGCCTTTTTCTTTGGGCGGTATACAAGCTAAGGCGGCGCGTTGGCAAGGCGCGGCAAGAACGATGTTTAGTGCGCTGACTTTTAATATTCAAAACGGCCAAGCATGGGATGAGGAAAATCCCGACGATACAACGGTGAACCTGGAGGGCACCGTGGCCTTTCTTCGTGAGCAGGATGCGGACGTAGTCTTCCTGCAGGAGGTCGAGCAGGGCTATGAGGGAGGAAAACAGCAGGACCCGCCGCCTCATTACTCTTATCTGAAGAAAGCCCTGCCGGGGTACGATTCTGTATTTGGCTATCCGCTGGAAAATCCCCTGGAATTGCCCTTCGGCCTGGGCCTCGCTATTTTCTCCAAAACCCCTTTGCGCAATTTTTTCCGGGTGGATCTGCCTCCGGCCGAAATCTCCTTTGAGTACGGCGGCATCGCGCGGAAGCCCTCGAACCGGCTTCTCATCGGAGCCGAGACCGACATCGAGGGAAATTCCGTCCGGCTCCTGAATACCCACCTCCAGGCTTTCTTCATGATCGGCGCGACCAGCAACGACTATCCCTCACAACGCGACCGGGTGGAGGAGGAATTGAGGAAAAGCTCGGCGGCCACGTTGCTCGCGGGGGATTTTAATGCGGCTCCGAAGGAAAAGGTGGTCGAGCAGTTCGCCCAGGCCGGCTTCCAAGTTTCACAAAATGAGGAAATCACCTGGCGGCGGATGCCTTTTGTGCTCGATCATATTTTCTTCAACCAGCCGTTACGCCTCGAGCGCTGCGTGGTCATCCCGACGCTGACTTCCGATCACCATGCGGTGCGTTCGGAATTTTCCTTCGCGAAATGAAACTCGTGTCCTGGAATGTGAACGGCATCCGTTCGGTGCTGGGCAAGGGTTTTCATGATTTTCTGACAGGAGCCGAAGCTGACATTGTCTGCCTGCAGGAGACGAAGGCGCGGGAAGACCAGGTGGGCGTGATGTTTGACGGTTACAAGGCCTATTGGAACGCGGCGGAGAAACCGGGGTATTCCGGCACGGCGATCCTGACGAAGGTGGAGCCCCTGGATGTGCGGTTCGGTATCGGCCATGATGCGCATGACGCGGAGGGCCGGGTGATCACGGCGGAGTTCAAGGATTTCTACCTGGTGAATGTTTATGTGCCCAATTCGAAGCGGGATCTCTTGCGTCTCGACTACCGGGTGAAATCCTGGGGGCCGGATTTTTTGAGTTACATGAAGGTGCTGGAGAAAAAGAAGCCGGTGGTTTTTTGCGGCGACCTCAACGTGGCGCATAAGGAGATCGACCTGGCGCGGCCCAAGCCGAATGTCAAAAACGCAGGCTTCACCCCGGAGGAACGGGCCAGCTTTGATACCTATATCGCGTCGGGTTTTCTCGATACGTTCCGGGAGTTCCAGACGGCGGCCGGGCATTACACGTGGTGGAGCTACATGGGAACGGCGCGACAGAAAAACATCGGGTGGCGCATCGATTATTTCTGCATCTCGCCCGCGTTGCGTCCGCGGCTGAAGGATGCGTTTATCTGGCCGCACATCATGGGCAGCGACCATTGTCCGGTCGGCATCATCCTGGAGTAGCCAGGCTCTTCCGGAGGCGGGATGCTGATTGTTCTCCACAAACCGTACGGCGTGCTTTCGCAGTTCACACCCGATGTGGAGGGACAAAGGACGCTGGCGGAGTTTGGATTTCCACCCGAGGTGTATCCGCTGGGCCGGCTGGATCTCGATTCCGAAGGGATGCTGTTGCTAAGTGATGAGAAGGGCCTGAACTCCCGGTTGCTTGATCCGAAGAGCCGACACTGGCGGCGTTATCTGGTGCAGGTCGAAGGCGAACCAACGGCCGAAGCCTTCAAGCAGCTGGAGTCCGGCGTGATGGTGCAGGGACAGAAGACATTGCCGGCCGAGGCGTGGCGATGGGACGGAGAGCCGGAGTTCCCGCCGCGCGACCCGCCGGTGCGTTTTCGCAAGCACATCCCGACGGCATGGATCGCGCTGGAACTGCACGAAGGCCGAAACCGACAGGTGCGGCGCATGACCGCGGCGGTGGGATTTCCCACGCTGCGATTGGTGCGGGTGCGCATCGGGGCCTTTGATCTCCCGGCCGAGCTGCAGCCGGGAGGGTGGCGCGAAGTGACGGCCGTGGAGCGGTCACTCGTTTTCGGGAAAGAGTCCTAGGAACCGGCGCCCACGTATTCGGCGCTGTAGGTGTCGAACTTCGTGGTCTTGCCGACTTGCGGAGCGGACTTCAGGTCGTAGACATTGTTGCCCACGATCTCGTTGCTCTGGGTGTCGAAGATCATGACCTGTTCCTTGCCCTTGTTGGTCTCTTCCTTGACCGTGGCCACCGCGATGTAGCGAGGCTGCTTTTTAGACTTCGTCTTCTTGGCCGAGGCGGTCTGCTGCTGGGCGGCCTTCTTCTCAGCCTCCTGCTGCTTGGCGAGATAGATGCGGGCGCGTTGTTCGGCGATCTTGCGCTGGCGCTCGGTGGCCTGGTGCTTGGCAATCACGTAAGCGGCGCCGGCGGCGAGGGCGGCCGCGCCGATGGAGACAGGAATGGTGACCGCAGGATCAACTCCGGCGACGGCGAGAGGAATTGCCGTGGCGGCGCCGGCGAGGGCTCCGAAGACCCCGGCGTTTTCACCGGGAGAGAGGTTTTCGCAGGCGGAGGTGAAAATGGCCAGGGACAGGACGGCTGCACTGGTTTGCAACAGTTTTGGAGTCATAGGTGGGAAATGATGAACAACGTTGCATTGAGGGACAAGCGGAAAGGTGAAAAGGCTTTTATCCGGAAGATCGAGATGCCAGCCTGTCCGACCATGAAAGTCGGCGTCTTCTCCGCGATCCTCAGCAACCTCCCCCTCGAAAAAGCCCTCACCCATATCGCCGGCCTTGGCTGCGAGACCGTGGAGTTGGGCACCGGCGCTTATCCCGGCGACGCGCACTGCAAGCCGGCCGAGTTGCTGGCCAGCAAGACGAAGCTGGAAAAATTCACTCGCACGGTGAAGGCGAGCGGATTGGAGATCAGTTCGCTCTCCTGCCATGGCAATCCGCTGCACCCGGACAAAAAGATCGCGGCAGCGCATCACAAGGTTTTTGAAAATACGGTAAAGCTGGCGGGACAGATTGGCGTGCCGGTGGTGACGACTTTCTCGGGCTGTCCGGGCGATCACCCCAAGGCAAAATATCCGAATTGGGTAACGTGCCCGTGGCCGCCGGATTTCCTGTCGGTGCTCGACTGGCAGTGGGACAAGGTGGCCATTCCGTATTGGAAAAAGCAGGCGGCTTTCGCAAAGTCGCACGGCGTGAAGATCGCCTTCGAGGCGCATCCCGGTTTCCTCGTTTACAATCCGGAGACGCTGCTGAAGATGCGGAAGGCCTGCGGGCCGACGATCGGCGCCAACTTCGATCCCAGCCATTTCTTTTGGCAGGGCATCGACCCGATCAAGGCGGTGCGGGCGTTGGAAGGGGCGATCCATCATGTGCACGCGAAGGATACGGGACTCTATCCGATTAACGCCGAGGTGAATGGCTACTTGGATACGAAGCATTACGCCGACGAGAAAAACCGCTCATGGATTTTCCGTACAGTGGGTTACGGCCAGCCGCGGAGTTTTTGGTGCGACTTTGTCAGTACGCTGCGGATGTGCGGATACGACGGCACCCTCTCGATGGAGCACGAAGACAGCCTGATGAGCCCGGCAGAAGGTCTGCGCAAGGGCGTGGAGTTTTTGCAATCCATCGTGATCCGTGAAGCCAAAGGCAAGGTGACCTGGGCTTAGATGCGGGATAAGATCACCAGTTGGCGCGATGTGATCATCGCAGCATCGCTGGTGGTGATCATCACCGCGGCCTTTGAGTGGTGGATGGGGCGGTTGCCGTTTGGGCCGGAAGGCAGGCCCGGTCTGTGGACGACCGATATTTGGGGCAACCTGTGTTCCCAGCGGGTGGCGGATGCCTATTCATTTTCCCATATCGCGCATGGGCTGCTTTTCTATGCGCTGCTGTGGTTGGTGGCGCGCAACTTGCCGGTGCGGGTTCGATTCCTGATCGCGGTGTTGCTGGAGGCAGGCTGGGAGCTGCTGGAGAATTCACCGATCATCATCAATCGCTATCGCGAGGCCACCATGGCGTTGGGGTACGAGGGCGACAGCATCCTCAATTCAGTGAGCGATATCCTAATGATGGCGCTTGGCTTTTATATCGCCTGGCGCGTACGGCCCTGGGTGAGCGTGCTGCTGCTGGTGGTGATGGAAGTGGGGTGTGCGTTGTGGATTCGGGATAATCTCACGCTGAATATCATCATGCTGATCCATCCCATTGATGCGATCAAAGCGTGGCAGATGGGTGGCCAGCCTGGAATGTAGAGCTTATTGCGGCTCGACGGATTGGACATCCGTTTCGACCGAGCGGAGCCATTCGCGCCAGATGGCGACGAGCAGGGCCATGAGGACCGGGCCGACGAAGATACCGACGAGCCCCATCGTTTTGACGCCGCCGATGAGGCCGAAAAAGGTCGGCAGAAAAGGCAGGCGGATGGGACCACCCACCAGCTTGGGCCGCAGGGTTTTATCGACGATGAACAACTCGATGGAACCCCAGAGAAACAGCAGGATGCCGGCCAGGGTGCTGCCGCTGACGACGAGGTAAAGAGAGACGAGAGTGAAGGCGAGCGGAGCGCCGCCGGGGATCAATGCCATGCAGCCGGTGATGAGACCGAGCAGGAAGGCGGAGGGAACGCCGGCCAGTTTGTAGGCGACGCCGAGGATGATGCCTTCGCCGACCGCGATCATGCTCATGCCGGCCACGGTGGAACTGACGGTGGCGGGGACCACGCGGGAAAAATGCTGCCAGCGCCGCGGCAGGATGCGCTCCCCGAGGATGTCCAGTTGCGCCACCATGCGGGCTCCATCCTTATAGAGGAAAAAGAGCGTGATCATGATGAACACGACAGAGAGAAGAATGTTGATGGCCTCGCCGCCAGCCGCCAGCACCCAACGGGAGATGTTGCCGATGTGCTCGCCGCTGAGGAGCTGCACCACCTCGCCCAAGGCATAGGGCTGGCTGAGGTTGGTGTGCCAATGTTCCGCAAGGGATTTGCCGACGAAGGGAAGATTGACGATTCGTTCCGGTACGGGGATGCCTTCCCGGTTGGCCTGGACCAGCCAGGTCACCCACGATCGGATTTCATTCACCCCGTAGGTCAAAATGAGGGCCAGCGGGATCACGATGACGAGGAGGACAATGATCAGGGCCAGGCTGGCGGAAAGCGCAGTGCGTCCCTTGCAGAGCCTGACCAGACGGGTGTAGAGCGGCCAGCTGGCGCAGGCGATGACCAAAGCGGCCAGCACGGGGATGACAAACCCATGAAAGAAATAGGCTCCGGCCAGCAGCACAAAAACGAGCAGCCATCGCGCAATGGGGTGCATGGTCATTGAGTTGTTCATCGAAGAATTGGGGCGGCGCGAAATAGCTATATCAGCAGGTGGCAAATTTCAAAATCTTCCGGGAGGTCTCAGGTGGTCTTTTTTCCAATGAGCTCGTAAACGCCGACCTTGTCGATGAGCCCCTTCACATTGTGGCCCCCCAGATCCTTGAGTTCCCACTGAGCCGCAATTTTTTCCGCGACGGGCCCGCTGGTGAGGCAGTTGGTGTCGAGGGCACGGTTCAGGCTTTCGATGCGGGAGGCGAGGTTGACGTTCGAGCCGATGACGGTGAATTCGCAGCGGGACTCGGAGCCAATGCCGCCGGCGATCATGGGCCCGGCGTGAACGCCGATGCAGACGGCAAGCCCGAGAGGCTGGAGCACGGGGTTGAGTTCCTTTTGCAGGTCCGCGGCGGTGAGGGCGGCGGCGGCCTCGGCGTTTTCGAGTTCCACCGGCACGCCGAAGATGGCGAGGAAGCCATCTCCGAGATATTTGTTAATGAAACCGCCGTGGCGTTCCACGATGGCGGCGGCGATTTCCCAGCACTGGTTGAGCAGTCCGGCTACTTCCTCGGGCGGGCGGCCAGCCGAGTATTTGGTGAAGTTCTTGAGGTCGGCGAACATGACGACGGCTTCGCGCACGGCGGGGTTCATCCAGGTTTCATCCTTGAGGACCTGTTTGGCCACTTCGGGCGCCACGAAGCGGCCAAAGGTGCGCTCGAGGAATTGGATGCGGTCCTTGTCCCTGGCACTTTTCAGAATCTGGCGCTGAAGGCTCCTGGCGGCCAGAGCGCAGGCGACACCGATGACCAGAAACACGATCACCCGGGCGACCACGGCGGGCCAGGCGATGGTGGGATGATTTTCGATATACTCCAGTGAAAGCTTCGGCCGCATGAAGGCCGCGTAGATGTACATTACTTCGAGCGCGGAAAGCACCCCGGCGAAGAAACTTAATCCCGGGCTCAGCCGGAAGGCGGTGATGCTGATGACCAGGCAATACAGCATGGGCAGAGCGGTGGAGAAAGCGAAGGTCGGCCCCTGGTCCCGCACACTGGTGGTAAGGAGAAAGCTGAGGAAGGTCACCTGCAGGCTGACGTTCACATAGGGCATGATCGGGTGCCACCACCCCTTTCGGGCCAGCAGCGCCAGGCCGACCAACAGCACGGTAAACCCGATAAAAACGTCGCGCAGCAAGGCGAAGGATTTTAGCTGGGTCGCCTCACCGGCGAGAGAAAGTACGGCAAAGATGATGAAAACGCAGCCGCTAAAGAGGGCACTGCTCAAAAGCTCGGAACGCGCTTCGCGGCGTTTCAGGCTCTCCTGAACGGCGGAGTCGAGACCGGAGAAAGGGTGTTTCATGGCCGGCGAAAAACGATGAGGGCATCCTTGCGGCATTCAATCTGCAGGGGCCAGAGATTTTTTTGGGGAGTACCGTCGAGGTGCACGGGAAGTTCGCGGGGGCCGCTAATCTGCAGGGAAGCGACGCGAAAGGCGATGGATTTCGGACGGTATTCGTGCCGGCCAAAGGCGATGGAGGCGAAATGCCACCAAAGCTGCATCTTGCTGTACCGGCTGAACACCGTGGTGGTGAGAAGCCCGTCGTCCATGCGCTCATGAGGAGCAACAGCGAAGTTCATGCCGAAGTAGGCGCCATTGGAGACAGTGAGCATGAGGGCTTTCAGCCGGATCTCCCGGCGCGTGATCCGGCGCATGTGGCGGAAGAGATGATGGCTTTCATTCGCATGACCATGCACCAGTGCCTTATGCACCGGACGGTCAAGCGTGAGGGTGAACGGCTGCGGACGATAGAGGTAGGCACGACGAAAAAACTCGAAGAGTCGGCCGAGTTTGCCGGATTTGATCTCCTCGCCCATGGGATAGAGGTCGGCATCCAGACCGGAACCAAGGCTTTCGAAGAATGGGCGGCCGTTGGCGAAACCGACATCAATCGGGCGGGTGTGGCCGGCGGCAATGACGGCGCAGGCCTCCAGGGGATCGAGTGGAAGTTCCAGGCTGCGGACGAAATTGTTGTAAGTGCCAGCGGGAATGAGGCCGAGGGGCAGATCGGTGCCGATGAGAGCGGCGGCCACGGCTTCCGCCGTGCCGTCACCGCCGGCCACGGCTACCCAGGAACAACCGGCGGCCCGAACGCGGTCCGGTATTTCCTTGGCGTCGCCGATTTCTTCCAAGGTGATCGTCTCGACATCTCCCAGGGCCGAGGCGAGTTGCGGGATAAGATCCGCCTTATGCGAGCCGGCTTTCGGATTGTGGATGAAAAGGCCTTTGCTCACGCGGGGCCCAACATCATCGCTTTGTCAAAGAAGGGCAAGGGATGTTCACCCCTGGGTAAATAAATCCGGCGGGCTGGATCGGATCGCCCGGAATCAGCCTATCTACGCGGTGGAGACCTTCGCAAGGACATCGGCCAGCACGGCTACGCCCTTTTCCATCTGCTCAGGCGAGCTGAATTCATCCGGCCGATGGCTCCAGCCGTTGCGGCAGGGAATGAAGATCATGGTGGTGGGTGCGAGACGCGCCATAAATAGGCTGTCGTGGTAGGCACGGCTGATCATGCGCCGGCAGGTATAGCCACGGGCTTTCGCTGCGGTTTCGACCGCGTCGACCAACGCCGGATCGCAGGTGGCCGGAGGGTCCTGGTTGATGACCGATGTGGACGTGGTCAATCCGCGCCGGGCGGAGATCTCTTCCAACGATGCAGTGACCGCGGCCCAGGTGGCCGAGCGGCTGTCCAGCCGGATGTCGCGCAGATCGACTTCCATTTCCACTCGCGCCGGGATGCTGTTGATCGCCCCGGGAGAAACGCGCAACACGCCGGTTGTGGCGACCGTGTCGGGCGAGCCGGAATTTTTGGCCGCCTTTTCCAGGGCGAGCACGAACTCCGACGCCCCGCAGAGCGCATCATGCCGGGCGGGCATGAGAACGCCACCGGCGTGACCGCCTTGTCCGGTGATCTCCACACGGTAGGCGGCGGGTGCGGCGATGTGGGTGACTGCGCCGATATCCAGCGACTCCTTTTCCAGGATCGGGCCTTGTTCGATGTGGAGCTCGATGAAGGCATGATAACAACCCCCTGCCAGTCGGATCTTCGAGCGGTCCTGCGCCTTGTAGGGAGTCTGCCCGAGCCAGGATTCCAGCGTGCGGCTTTCGCGATCAGAAAGGGCCAGCGCTTTTTCCAGCGAAAGCGAACCGGACATCAGGCGGCTGCCGAGGCAGCCAATGCCGAAGCGGGTCGGTTCCTCGCTGGTGAAGGCGATCAGCTCGATGGCGCGCCGCGGGACGAAACCAGATTTTTGCAGAGTGCGGATGGCTTCCAGGCCGCCCAGCACCCCGAGAACACCATCATAACGCCCGGCGTTCGGAATGGCATCGATGTGTGAACCGGTGGCCACGGCTGGCAGAGAGGGATCGCTTCCCTCCCAGCGGACGAAGAGGTTGCCGATGGCGTCTTCGCGCAAAGTCAGGTCCGCATCCCGGGCAAGCGCCTTGATCTGATCGCGCGCGGCAAGATCCTTTGCGGAATAGATGACCCGTGTAACGGCAGGCGGGTCGACTTCGGTAATTTCAGCGAGAGAATCGATTTCCTGCTGAAGGCGGGAAATGTTCACCGGGCCCGTGCTCATGCCGGCCGGTTGACGTTTTTGTAATACAGATAACTCGCCGGACCATCGCCCATGGCCACAAACCACTGCGGACAGTAGGGGGCCATCCAAATGACATCACCGGCCTTCACCGGATAGTAGGCTTCCTCCAAACGATAGACGCCCTGGCCTTCCAACATGAGCAGGCCGTGCTCCATGATGTGGGTTTCGACGAAAGGCAGCGTGGCGCCGGGTTCGTAGGTGAAAATGTTCATCGCCAGGTCGTAGCGAAAATCATCCGGCAAGAGCGTCTTGAGCAGCGCTCGCGGATTGCCGAGGAAGGGTTTGGCTTCCACCGTGGCGGCATCCCCGAAGAGCGCGGGCGGTTCGTCATGGGCCTCGAGTGGCTCGAAAATTTTGCGAAAGCACGTCACGGCGGTGCCGTCGTCGGCCGCGGAGAAACACAGTTCGTTGCCGGCCGGGCAGAACGCATAACCGCCGAGTCCGACGGTATGACCTTCGTCACCAATTTGAACGGTGCATGATCCAGCCTGCACATAGAGAACGGTCTCAATCTGGTTGGCCGGCAATACGGCGGAGCCATCCGCGTCGAAACGGATAAGAAGCTGGGTGAGGCCCGCACCCATGTCGGGCGAGATGAGGAAATAAGGGACGGCATTGCTGAAGCCCGGCAAGGCGCTGGGCACATGGCCATCATCAGCGATCAAGGCATGACGCCCTGCAACCCGTGTGCGCGTTTCCCCAAATATTGCACTCATTGACCTTGAGATAGCATAAATCCCTAATTCCCGTCTGCTTCCAAGGATATATTTCAGGCGGCGGGGGCGGCCTCGGCGATTTTCTTGACGAACTGAAGCTGATGGAGGGTGCTGTAAAGCCCGCCCTGGCGGAGCAATTCCTCATGGCGGCCCTGCTCGGCGATGCGGCCCTGCTTCAACACGAGAATTTTGTCGGCGTTGATGATGGTGGAGAGCCGGTGAGCGATGACGATGCATGTGCGTTTATGCATGAGGCGGTCCAGGGCCTCCTGGACCAAACGCTCGGACTCGGTGTCCAGCGCGGAGGTGGCTTCATCGAGGATGAGGATGCGGGGGTCCTTGAGGATCACTCGCGCGATGGCGATGCGCTGGCGCTGCCCGCCGGAAAGCTGCACGCCGCGCTCGCCCAGCCAGGTCTCGTAGCCCTGGGGGAGCTTCTCGATGAATTCGTGGGCATTGGCCGCCTTCGCCGCGGCGATCATTTCCTCGTGCGTTCCCTCCACGCGGCCGTAACGGATGTTGTCGGCGATGGTGCCGGAGAAAAGAATGTTGTCTTGCATCACGATGCCGACCTGGCGGCGCAGGGATTGTACGTTGAAGTCCCGAATGTCCTTTCCATCCACCAGGATACGGCCCTGGGTGGGATCGTAAAACCGGGCGAGCAGGGTGATGACGGTCGTCTTGCCCGAGCCGCTGGGACCCACCAGAGCGATGGTTTCGCCGGGGGTCACGTCGAAATTGAGATCGTGCAGGGTGGTGTGGCCGGTGCGGTAGGCGAAGGAAACGGCATCGAAGGTCACGCGGCCTTCCAGCGACGGGAGCTGAGGCAGCGCCTCGTTCTCAGGGATGTGCGGCTTGGTATCGAGGAGGTTGAAGATTTTTTCCAGCGAGGTGGCGGCCTGCTGGATGACGGCGTTGGAGTCCACGATGCGGGTGATCGGGGTATAGAGCAGGCCGAGATAGAAAAGAAACTCCGTGAGCCGGCCGATGGTGAAGCCGGTCTGCGCCGCCATGACGAGATAGGAGCCATAACCCAGCACGAGGAAAATCCCGAGGCCGCTGAGGAAGTCGGCCCCGACGTTAAGCAGGGAGTGGCGCCAGACCACGCGGTTGTAATGGACATAGTCGGCCTCGATGCGCTGGCGGAAGCTTTCCACTTCGGTGTGCTCGGTGGCGAAGGCCCGGACCAGCCGGGTGCTCGCGATGCGCTCGTGCAGGAAGCTCATGACCAGATCCCAGTTGCGGCGATGACGGCGGCTTTCCACTCGCAGGCGGCGGCGGTGCCAATTGTAGTTGATGAGGAAGAACGGGAGGACGGCGTAGGTGATGAGGGCGAGTTGCCAATTGGCATCGAGGAGCACGAGCAGGACCGCAACGATGGTGACGAGGTCGCCCAGGAGGTTGACCGAGGCCCCGGTGACCATGGCGTGCAGGGCGCTGGTATCCGTGACGAGGCGGGCGACGATTTTGCCGGTGTGGCGCGCATCGTAAAAACGCAGAGAAAGATTCTGCAAATGGCGGAAAAGGTTGATGCGCATGTCGCAGGTCACGCGCATGCCGGTGCGTTGAATGAGGAAGTTGCGCGTCAGGAGGACCACACTGCGCCCGACGACGGAAAGCAGGAAAAGCCCCAGCAGGATCAGCACATGGGACCAGGATTGCCGGGAGGCGGCCTCATCGACGATCAGACCGATGAGCTTGGGCCGGACGAGCTCGAAGCCGGTGACGAACAGGATAAGGACGAAGATCAGCAGGAACTTCGGCCAGTAGACGAGCAGCAGGGGGATGAACCGCTTAAGTATGGGCCAAATGTCAGCGCCCGACTTTTTGGATGGCATGATAAACCTCAGCGATTGAACTGCGGCAGAATGCCCCGCGCTGCAAGGGTAAATTTTGAAGAAGCCGGAAAAGACAACCTTATCGCAAAAAAGGGCGTCAGGTTGCGGGGTCGGACTGGCCGCGCTGGAGAAGATTCATCGCGAAAATAAGGGCGAAGGAGATGGCCAGCAGGGTGAGAGCCGTGACGTGGGCCGAGTGGTAGTTGAGCTTTTGCACCTCATCGTAAAGGAGGATAGAGGCCACCTTGGTCACGCCGGGAATGGCTCCGCCGAGCATGAGAACCACTCCGAATTCGCCGACGGTATGCGCGAAGCTGAGAATGACACCGACGCCGATGCCACGTCGGGCCAGGGGGAGGGTGACGTGCCAGAAGACCTGCAACCAGTTTGCGCCGGAAACGCGGGCGGATTCAATGAGGGCGGGGGGAATGGTTTTCAGGGCCGCCTGAAAGGGCTGAATGGCGAAGGGCAGACTGTAGAGAATCGAACCGATGACCAGGCCGGAAAAACTGAAGGCGAGGGTGCCGCCCGTGAAACGCAGCCAGAGTGCCCCCAGCGGATTTTGGGGAGCGAAGGACACCAGCAGGTAAAAGCCGATGACGGTGGGTGGCAGGACAATGGGCAGGGTAATGAGGGACTCGAGCAAAATGAGACCCCGCCAGCGGCAGGTATTCAGCCAATGGGCCAAAGGCAGGCCGAAGAGGAGCAGCGCCAGGGTGGTGATCCCGGCCAGCCGGAAGGTAAGCCAGATGGCTGGCCAGAGCTCAGCGTGCATCGCGGCTATTGCGGAAGCAGAAACCCGTAGCGATCAAAAACCTGCCGGGCCTCGGGCGAGCGCAAAAACTCAAGGTAAAGCGCGGCGGCGGGATTCGAGGCTCCTTTCGTGGTGAGCACGGCCGCCTGTTCCAGGCGGGGGTAGTCCGTTTCGGGAACCTTAACCCACTTGCCCTTTTTCGCCAGCTTGGGGGAAAGGACGAGAGAGAGCGCCACCATGCCGGCCTCGGCATTGCCGGTTTCGATGAACTGGGCGGTCTGGGCGATGTTTTCTCCGAAGACGAGCTTGTCCTTCACCGTATCCCACAATTTGGCGTGCTCCAGGGCCGCCTTGGCGGCGCGGCCGTAGGGGGCATGCTCGGGGTTGGCGATGGCGACTTTGCGGATCGAGGGCGCGGTGAGGGAGGAGACTCCTTTTAAAACATCGACACCCTCGATGGCCGTCCAGACGACCAGATGACCGATGGCGTAGAGTTGCAGGGAATTTTCCTCGGCCAGCCCGGCCTTGATGAGTTCCTTCGGATAGTTCACGTCGGCTGAGAGGAAGAGATCAAAAGGAGCGCCGTTTTTGATCTGGGCGAAAAAGTTGCCGGAGGCGCCGGTGGAGGTTTTGAGCTCGATGTCGGGATGGGCCTTTTGAAAGGCGGCGTTCAATTCCTCCAGGCAGTAGACGAGATCGGAGGCCGCCGCGACGCTGACCGTCTGTCCGGCCTGGAGAGAGCTGGTCGCGGTGAGCAGGAGCAGAACGAGGAGCTTTCGCATGAGGATGTTCGTTATATTTTTTAGAATATAACTCCAATGTAAAAATGGCGGCTATTTCGGTTTGACCGTCTTGCGCAGGAGCTTCTGCAGGCGCAGCCAGGAGGGTTTCATGGCAGCCAGGGCGTCCGCTTCCATGGTGCGATAGAGGGCGAGTACTTCCTGCCCGGCCGGGGTGAGTTGTGCGCCGCCGCCGCTGGCTCCGCCGCGTTCGAGAGTCACGAGCGGGGAGCGGAAACAGCGGTTCATCACCTGCACCAGGAGCCAGGCTTTCATATAGGACATTTCCATGTGCCGGGCGGCTTCGCTCAGGCTGCCGGTTTGGGCGATGTGGCCAAGCAGCTCCACCTTGCCGGGGCCAAGGGCGATTTCCTCCTGCACGAGGATGCGCAGCCGGGGGAAAAGTCGGGGCGAGTTCATGGCCGGACTGCGGAGGGACGAAGAAACCGCCCGCGTGAATTGGTGGGGACGACCTCTCCCCCCGCCACGATGATTTCGCCGCGGCGGAAAACATGCAGTATCCGGCAATCGGGGGAGAACCCTTCGTAAAGGCTGATTTTGTGGCGGTAGTGAAGGTCGGTGGGATTGACGAGCGAGCAGGTCTCGAATTCCACCAGGGCCAGATCGGCATCGTTGCCAACGGCGAGTCCGTTTTTCCCCTCCAGGCGGAATCGCTTGGCGACATGGGTGGAACCCAGTGTCACCGCCCGTGCGAGCGCATCGGAGTCGAGGACCTGCACCGCGCCGAGGAAGGCGGGCCATGCATGCTGGCAGCCCGCGATACCGCCCCAGATCTCAAAAAAATCATCGCCCGTTTTCATGTCGAGCGGGGCGGGGGAGTGATCCGAACCGATGGTATCGACTTCCCCGGCGAGCAGACCTTTCCACAGGGCCTTGACGTCCCTGGCCGGGCGCAGCGGCGGGGCGCATTTCGCCCGCGCTCCGATGGCCAGCGCTGCGTCATCATTAAAAAGGAGATGATGAGCGCAAACCTCCGCCGTTACATTGACGCCCTGTTTTTTGGCCTTCTCCACTTCGCCCAGACCCTCCGCGCAACTGATATGGACAATGTGCAGAGCCCCTTCGGTCTCCCCTGCGATCTCGCAAGCCATACGGATGGCCGCGACCTCCGCCTCTTTGGGACGGCTGTCGAGAAAGCTGCGGAAGGATTGATCGGAAATCCGCGTGGCGGTCCGATCGAGCACCTCCGGAGATTCGGCGTGGACGCTCACCGGGAGGTCCCACTGCCTGGCGCGCAGCAGTCCCTCGCGCAGGGTGGCGGCATCGGTGGCGGGAAATTCATCAATGCCGCTGGGGCAGAGAAAAGCTTTGAATCCGATGGCTCCAGCCTCGGCCATCTCATCGATTTTGTCGACATGGCCGGGGCATAGACCGCCCCAAAGGGCGAAATCAACCAGCGATTTTTGCTCGGCGATCCGACGCTTTTCCAGCAACCGCGCGGCGTCGAGCACCGGCGGGTCGGAGTTGAGCGGCATGTCGAAGAATGTCGTGCCGCCTCCCGCAGCGAGGGCGGTCGAGCCGGTTTCCAGGCCCTCCCAATCCGCGCGTCCGGGCTCGTTGAAATGCACGTGGGCATCGATGAATCCGGGGACAACGTGCAACTCGGAGGCGTCGACCTCGCCTTTGCTGCGGCCTTTCAGATTGCGGCCGATCTCGGCGATGCGGCCTTCCTTGAGGCCGATATCGGCTTTGGTCCCATCGGGAAAGGTGGCCTGGCGAATGATGAGGTCGTTCATGCTGGGGCGAAGTTAATGAAAAATTCGGCGAGCACCTTTATGGCCTGGGCGATATCGGGTGCGGCGGCGAATTCGTCGGGATGATGGCTGAGTCCCTCGCGGCAACGGACAAAAAGCATGGCCACGTCGGTGACCTCGGCCAGAACCGCGGCGTCATGGCCGGCGCCGCTGATCAGGTGCGGGCAACTGCCCTGCATGGTGGTGACAATGTCGGCCAAAGCAGCGGTGAGGACTGGAGAGCATGGCGTGGAGGGAGCGACGAGAGGGAGCTCGATGCGCGTTTCCAAGCCGCGTTTTTTAGTCAGCGTTTCCAACTCCGCGAAAATGTTTTTTACGAAATTCATGCGCACGCGGTTGTCGGCGTTGCGGATGTCGATGGTGAACTCGACCCGGCCGGGAATGACGTTGCTGGCGGCAAAGGGAATGCGCAGTTCGCCGACGGTGGCCACGAGGCCGCCAATCTGGCCAGCCTGTCTTTCGATGAGGGAGATGCACTCGGCCGCTCCGGCCAGAGCGTCCCGGCGCATGGACATGGGGGTGGTGCCGGCGTGGCCGGATTTGCCTTCGAGGAAAACCCGCGCGCGGGTTTGGCCGGCAATGGCGGTGGCGACGCCAAGGGCGAGATTATTGGTCTCCAGGATCGGACCCTGTTCGATGTGGGCCTCGATGTAAGCGAGGAGGCGCTGGCGGGGCGGCGGGGCCGGAAAGGCCGGCTTGTGGGCGGCGATCGCATCCTGCACGGAATCTCCCTCGCCATCGCGGGCCTTCAGTTCGTTGGGAGTGAGGCGTCCCGTGAAGAATTTGCTGCCGAGATAGGTGGATTGAAACCGCACACCTTCCTCATCGGAGAAGGCCACGATTTCCAAATGATACGGCAGGGATATCCCGAGGCGGATGACGTCACGCGCGGCTAGGAGACCGGCGACCACTCCCATGGTGCCGTCGTATTTTCCGGCGTTGCGAACCGTATCGATATGCGAGCCGCAGACGAGGGTTCCCGCGCCGGGCGTGGCGCAAGGGAGGTGGCCGATGAGATTGCCGGCCTGGTCTTCAAAGACCTGCAGCCCGATTTCATGCATCCATTCCGCGAGGCGGAGTTTGGCCCGGCTGAGCGCGGGGGAAAGGAACGTGCGGGTGAGCTGGGGAGGTTCGTCGCTGATCGTTCCGAGTTCATCCAGCCATTGCGCGGCTTCGGTGGCCAGTTCCGGCATCATCAACTGCCCCGGTACGTGCTGTAGGACCACGGGGAGCAAAGAAGAGGGACGTGGTAGTGGGCGGCAGGGTCCGTAAGGCGGAATCTCACCGGGACGGTGTCGAGAAAGCCGGTTTGGAAATACGCCCCGACGGCGAACGTGATTTCGTAGAGTCCGGCTTGCATGGCTCCGTCGGAGAGCAGTGGCTGGTCGGTGCGGCCGTCGGCGTTGGTAATGGTCTCGGCGAGGAGCGTGCGCTGGCCGTCGGCAATGAGGTGAAGTGTGATGACGATGCCGGCGCCGGGTTTCCCCGCGGTGGTGTCGAGCACATGGGTGGTGAGTTTGCCGGTCATGTTCAGTCCTCCACAAGGTCGGCGAGACGCAGTTGGGCAATCTTCGAGATTTCCGCAAGGGCGGTGGAAATCTCCTTCTCCTGAGAATGATGGATGCGCTCGGTCATGGCCGTGAGAATGGTCTCCACGTTATTCAGCCGGGCGCAAATGATGAAGGGAAATCCGAAGCGGGCCCGGTAGCTCGTATTGAGAGCCTGAATCTTTTCGACGATGCCGGCCTCGGCGTGGGCGAGGCCGGCGGCGGCCTGCTCGCGGGTGGACTCAGCGGTCAGCTGGCCCTGTCGGGCGAGACGCCCGGCCAGGTCAGGGTGGGCGTTGATCAGGGCAAGTTGCTTCTCCGCTCCGGCAGATTGGACGATTGCGACCATGGCGGCATGCAGGTCGGACCGCGTGGCAAAGGGCCGTTGTCCGGCGGCTTTCTCCGCGATCCAGGGCGAATGTTCGAAAATCCCTCCGACCCGGCCGACAAACTCCGCAGGGGGCAAAGCGTTCAACTCCGCCATGCTGCATTTTCTGCTGGTGATGCCTGACATCCTTTGTGCATCGTGATGGCGAGTCGGAGTGCAGTTGTCCAGTGCTTTGACGCTTGGGGAAAAAGGAAAATGAGCAAACTGGAATTCAATCACTACGGCAAACACGCGATTCGGGTCTTGCGCGTGAAAAAAGACGGTCCGGCCCACGAGGTGGCCGAGTGGGAGGTTGATGTGCTCCTGGAAGGAGAACTGGCCGGGTCGTATCTCAGTGATGACAACTCCAGCATCGTGCCCACCGATACGGTGAAAAACACCGTCCTCTCCCTTGCTCATGACCTCGAAGACGCCTCGCGTGACGGGTTCGCCCTGGCTCTGGCGGAGCATTTTATCTCGCGCTATGGACACCTCACGGCGGCGGACGTGGAGGTGCGGGAAAAGCTTTGGACCCGCATGGCGCCCTTTGGCCGGCCGCATCAGCACTCTTTTGTCCGGGACTCCAATGGCCAGCCCTTCAGCCTGATGCGGGCCGAACGCGGCCAGCCAACCAAGCGATCGGCAGGTATCCGGGGTTTTGTCATCATGAAAACCACGGAGTCCGGATTTGTGGGTTATCCGCAAGGCGAACTCACGACGCTGCCGGAGACCACAGACCGTATTCTCGCCACCAGCCTTGATGTCTGCTGGGACTATGTCGATGGCACGTCCGATCTCGAAGCGGCGGTACTGGATGTGATGCTGGAGGTCTTTACGGAAACATACAGCCCCTCCGTGCAGCGCACGCTTTTCCTCATGGGTGAGGCGGCCCTCGATCACTTTTCCGGCCTTTCGCGCATCAAGCTGACCATGCCGAACAAGCACTACCTCAATATCGACCTGACCAAATTGGGCCGGCCGGCCGATCAGAAGAAAGTCTTTCTGCCTACCGATGATCCCTTCGGTTTCATTGAGGCGGTTGTTTCCCGCTAGTTCCACCCAACCTCGAAATTATGTCCGTCACTCCCTTGTTCCCCACCGAAAAGTTATTGCTCGGCCCCGGTCCCTGCAACGTCTCCGCCCGGGTCCGTGCGGCCCTGTCCATGCCCCTGCTGGGCCACATGGACAAGGATTTCATTGGCATCATGGACGAGTGCAAGGCGATGCTCCGGCAGGTCTTTGATACGAAAAACGACATCACTTTTCCGGTCTCCGGCACGGGCAGCGCCGGCATGGATTTTCTGATGGTGAATTTCGTCGAACCCGGCAGCAAGGTGTTGGTCGCAGTCAATGGTGTCTTTGGCGGCCGCCTGGCCAACCTGGCGGAAAAAATCGGCGCGCAGGTGCGCCGGGAGGAGTTCGAGTGGGGCACGTCCGCGACCTTGGAACGCATGGCCGCGGCGGCTGATGAATTTAAGCCCGACCTGATTGCCCTGGTGAACGGCGAAACCTCCACCGGCGTTTATCAGGATTTCGCCGGATATTCCGAACTCGCCCGGAAACACGATGCACTTCTGCTGGCGGACTGCGTGACTTCCCTGGCCGGCATGCCGGTGCACCTCGATGCCTGGGGTGTGGACCTGGCTTATTCCGGCACGCAGAAATGCCTGGCCTGTCCTCCCGGCCTTTCGCCGGTGACGGTGAGTGAAAAGGCGCGCGAACGCTACGCCCGGCGCAAGACTCCCGTGCCAAGCTTCTACCTTGATCTCCACGAAATCCTCAAATACGTCGGCAGCGGCAACGCCGCGCGGGCCTATCACCACACCGCGCCGGTCAGCATGGTTTTCGCGCTTCATCAGGCGCTTTGCGAAATTCTGGAGGAAGGCCTGCCTCAGCGCTGGCAGCGGCACAAGGAGGCGGCCGATCATCTCATCGCGGCCATGGCGAAGTTCGGCTTCACCCCGCTGGTGGAAGAAAAGTCCCGGCTCAATCCGCTCACCACTTTCCGCCTGCCCGAGGGACTCGACGAAGCCGCAGTCCGCACAAAATTGCTGGCCGATTATCGCATCGAAGTCGGAGGCGGGCTCGGACCCCTTGCGGGTAAAATCTGGCGCATCGGCCTCATGGGTAACAACGCCAGCCGGCACACCATTGCGGCGCTGACGGGCGCGCTCGAGGAGGTTCTTTAAACTTCCACCGCCTTCAGGCGGTCGTAGAGCGGTTTTAGTCCCTCGGGAATAATGCGGGCTCCGCCGGTGACGGTCATGAAATTGGCGTCGCCCAGCCAGCGCGGCACGATATGCAGGTGGAGATGATCTTCGACGCCGGCCCCGGCAGCCTGGCCGAGGTTCCAGCCGATGTTGAATCCCTGAGCCTTGACCGTTTCCTTGAGCAGCTTCTGGGCCCGGATGCAGAGTTGCCAAAGTTCCAAAACCTCGCCGTCGGTGAGGTCCGCCATGTCGCTGACCTTGCGATAGGTGACCGCCATCAGATGCCCGGCGGAGTAGGGGAACTTGTTCATGATCAGAAAAGTCAGTTTCCCGCGGGCGACGACAAAATGAGCCGCATCGTCCTGCGCCTGGGCCGCCTCGGTGAGAAAGTCGGAACCGGCCTCCGATTTGGTCTGATAGTACTCCACCCGCCAGGGGGCCCAGAGGGTTTCGAGATGAGCCTTCGGAAAGTTTTCATTCATAAGATCAGAGGTTTTCGAGCACGGCGGCGGCGGCGCGCCGACTGGCGCCCTCCGCGTCCAGTTCGGAGACAATGGTGGTGAGTTTGGCGGAAAGTTCGGCACGCGCCTCCGCGTTATTTAAAAGGCGCAGCGATTCATCCGCCAGCGCTTCCGGAGTGGCGAAGTGTTGGATGAATTCCCGGATCACATGCGGCGCCGGCACCGCGGGCAGGCGCGGATCAGGCGGGGGATTCTGCCGGTAGTTGTTCAGAATGTTGATAATCCCAAGCCCGTCGACATTGACCAGCCTGCGGCCTATCTCAAAAGTCAGCCACGCGATTTTATAGATCAGACAATACGGCAGCCCAAAGTATGCCGCCTCCAGCGTGGCCGTGCCGGAACAGACAATCCCCACCGTGGCCCGCTGCATCAGGTCATGCGCCTGGCCATGGCGGATGTCGATGTTCAAGTCTCCGGCCATCTCCCGCATGCGTGCCGCATGGGCCGCGCTGGCTGCCGCCGCTTCAAAGCGCACGTCAGGCCGGGATTTCAGAATGATGCGCGCCGCGTCGACCATCACCGGAAAATTCCGCTTCACCTCGCGCTCGCGGCTGCCGGGGAAAAGTCCCAGCAGATTTTCTTCCCGTCGCGTCCCGGTCTTTTCCGGCGCAAGCGCTTCCAGGAGCGGATGTCCGGCGAACACCGTGTGCAACCCGCTCGCCTCATACATGGGCCGCTCAAAGGGAAACACGCAGATCATCAAATCAAGGATGCGCGCCATCTTGGGAATACGGCCGCGGTTCCAGGCCCAGACTTGCGGGCTGATGTAGTAGAGATTTTTTCCGGGATACCCGCGCTGGCGCAGCGCCTTGGCCAGACGAAGATTGAATCCTGGATAATCCACGAACAACACCGCGTCGGGCCTGTGTTGGTCGATGTCCGCCAGCATGCGATCAAACTTCCGGCGGAAATATCCGTAATGCTTCAGCACGTCCCACAGGCCCAGCACACCGGCTTCCGCGATCCAATCGTCGAACGGCTCGCCGGCCAACGCCTTCATCTTCGGTCCGCCGGCTCCGATGAAACGGATCTCCGGCGATTTTTCGCGCAGAGCCTTCATCAACTCCGCCGCGCGGGCGTCACCGCTGGCTTCACCCGCCACGATCCAGATGGTTTTTTTCACCGTGGCCGGACGTGGGTTAGGATTTTTTGCGCGTATCGGCTTCCTCGATACGCCGCGTGATGTCCAGGGCGATGTCGAGGGCGTCAGCCGCCTCATGCCCTGTCACCTTGGGCTTGGCCCCTTCGCGCGCGCACTCGATGAAGGACTCGAGTTCAATCTTGAGCGGTTCGCCCTTCTCGATCTCCACCGGCTCGCGCACGATCCGTTTTCCTTTGAATTCCGAAACGATGGCCGCATCCGCCGCGAGGCCGACCAGCTTGCCCAGAATCGAGCTTTCCTTCTCATCTTCCCGCGCGAGGCGCAGGAGGTAGCCGGACTGGTTCTGGTAATCGAGGGAGAGGTAGGCGTTCTCCTGGAAGACGCGGATTTTGCGCACGCGATTTTCGCTGATCCGGCTCGCGGTCACATTGGCCACGCAGCCATTTTCAAAACGAAAACGCACGTTGGCGATGTCCTCATCCTTGCTCAAAACCGAGATGCCCACCGGGTCGATGCTCACCACCGGCGACCGCACAAGATGAAGGATGATCTCGATATCGTGAATCATCAGATCGAGCACCACGCCGATATCCGTGCTTCGATTCGGGTAGGGGGAAAGCCGCGTCACTTCCAGAAACCGCGGGTTCTGCAGCTTGTTCTCCAGAGCCGTGAGGGCGGGATTGAATCGCTCCACATGCCCGACCTGCAGCACGCATTGGCGCGCCGTGGCCAATTCGGCCAATTCGCGCGCGTGAATCGGCGTGTCCGCAATCGGTTTTTCCACCAGCAAATGCTTCCCCTTCTCCAAAAGAAATTTTCCGATTTCGTAGTGCGTGACGGTAGGCGTGCAGATCGTGGCTGCGTCGACCAGCGTGGCGAATTCCTCCAGCGAGGATGTGGCTTTGGTCCGGTATTTTTTGGCGACGGCTTGCGCCGTCTCCGGATTTCGGTCGTAGACCGCCGCCAGGTTGGAGTTTTGGAGTTCCGAATAGATGCGGGCATGGTTGATGCCCATGTGGCCGACGCCGACGACTCCGGTGCGTAAAGTGGTCATGGAGAGATTCCGTAGAGGGTGATGCCGGCGGCCACGGCGGCGGTTGCCACCGCATTGCGGTCGAGCAGGATGGTGCGCCCGGCTTCCACCGCGATGATTTTGAGCTGGGCTTCCTTGGCCACCTCGATGGTGGCCTCGCCTATGACGGGGACATCGAAGCGCATATCCTGGTTCGGCTTGGTCACCTTGACCATCACCGCCTCCTGTTTGCCCAGCGCGCCGCCGCGGCGGATGCACTCGTTGGTCCCTTCAAAAGCCTCCACCGCCAGCACCGTGCCATGGCGCACGACCACCGTCTGACCGATGTCCAGCCGGCTGATTTCGCGGGCGATTTCATAGCCGTATTGGATATCCTCGAGGTCGCGTTTGCGCAGCTTGGGGCCGGCGATGGGGCCGGCCGGGGCCATGTGGTAATCGAGAAAAGTCGTGGCATCCAGGAGCTTCACATCGATGAGATCGAGCTGGTGCGCGATCTCGCCGAAAAGACTCTCCGCATTGCGCCGCTTGATCCGGGCCAGCAGCATGAGCGCCTTGAAATCCGGGCGCAGGTCGAACAGGTTTTTCGGGGCGATCTGCCCGGCCATCATGGCAAAATGCGCGCGGGACCTTTTGGCCGCGGTCAGCATTTTTCCCAGCTGGCCCACCTTCAGCCAATGAACCTCGTTGGCGGCGGCGGTTGTGGCTTCGGCGGTCTCCCCTTCAAAGGCCGCCACGGTGATCTGGCGCACCCCGGCCGCACGGGCAGACTCGATGACGAGGGAGGGATAGCGGCCGCTTCCCGCGATGAGAAAAAGATTATCCGGTATGCTCAACGTATTTGGTATTTGGACAGAAGAGGCACGGTAACAGGCTGCCATCGGGGAAGGCCATCAAAACAGATCGCCAAAACGGTTGACCCGAAAGGGGCCGTCCTTCTTGGGCGCCGGTGTGGGGGAGGCCCCGGCAGGCCGGTCGGATTTGTTTTGCGCACGTTGATTCGAGTCGTCGGATGGAGGCGTTCCCTTGCCCTCCATGTTGAAGGTATTTATGGCGACGAGGGCGCTGCGGCCGCCACCGGAGAGCTTGCGCCGGGCGGCGATGAATGAGCCGGGAGTGTAGTAGTTCGTCAGATCGCGGGCATAGCCGCGCTGATTGTAGCCGATGTAGATGTTCTTGCGGATTTCAAAGTGCAGATGCGCGACGTACATGCCGCGATTGGTTCCGATGGTGCCCACCTGCTGGCCGCGGACGACCTGCTTGCCCTCGCGCACGAGGATCTTGTCGAGGTGGGCGTAAACGGAATCGACCGTTTTCATCTGGCGGTCTTCCAGGAACGTATGGCGGATGATTACCAGATTGCCCCAGCCCATGCGCATGTCGCGGGCCAGGACTACGATGCCGTTGGCCGTGGCGTAGACGGGCTTGCCCAGGTCGCTGTTCCCGCCGTCCTCACCGTTCCAGTCCTCGCCCATGTGGTAGTTCGCCCGGAAACCGCGCGAGGTGTAAAAGCCAACGGCATCCGGCTTTCCCACCGGCTGGTCGAAACCGTCGGCCAGACGGGTCCGGGCTGTCTGCGGAGAGGGCGCGCCGATGAGCCCCGCCACCAGACAGAGCAAAAACAACCAGAACGCATATTTACGGAGGAACCGCATCAGGCCGGTAGTTTAGGGCTGGAACGGCGGTGGGCGCAACTTTTTCGGCCCCGGTCGCAGGGACGGGGCGCGCTCGCTCTACGAGGTGGGCTGGCCCTTCTGCTGGATATGGAGGACCGGCAGCGGAAAGCGGATCTTCAACTCCCCATCGAGACGGATTTCCACGTGATAAATTCCGTATTGGGGAAACTGCACGCCGCCGAAGACATGGACGTTCGTGACGTGCGACTCCAGCTCCGGGAGGGAAAATTTCACCTCGCTTTGGGCGATCGGCTTGTCGTCCTCGGAACCGAGGATGAAGGACGTCTGCAAGAATTCGCCGGCCCCCCCGCACCAACGCGTCCAGAGGCAGAGCTTGAAGAACCCGATGGGAACGGTCGGGGCGGGAATCACGTTGATCACGCCGACCAGGGTCTGCTGGCCGCTGAGTTCGGTACGCACATCCTCGCAGAGGACCGTGGCTTGCAGGTCGGGCGGGATGGAGGTGAGATTCATCAGCTAGTGGTGGAGCCAGCCCGACCAGAGCAGGGCGGCGACTACCAGGGCCAGGGCGATGCGGTAATAGCCGAAGACCTCCATGCCATTGCGGTTCAGGTAGCCGACCATCCATTTCACCGCGAGCACCGCGGAAATCCACGCGGCCACAAAACCGATGACGAGGGATGAGGGGCCAAAGGTCTCGAGCATTTCCCTGCCGTACTTCAATCCGTCATAGGCGGTGGCGGCCGACAGCGTCACCACCCCAAGGAGAAAACTAAACTCCACCGCTGCGGGCAGACTTAGGCCCACCAGCAGACCCCCGGCGATGGTCACCAGGCTGCGGCTCGTGCCCGGCCACATGGCGAGGCACTGCACGAGGCCGATGACGACGGCGAGCTTCCAGGTCAATCCATCCAGGCCCATGCGGGGTTTGAGCGAATCCTTCCTCGCGGCCACCCACCAGCTCACGGCGAGGATGGCGATGCCGCCGACCAGCCAGGCGGACACGGTTGGCCACAGGCCCCACGCGTCACCGCCGAAGAGGTATTTCTTAATCGGCTTTTCCAGGATGAACCCCACGAAGGCCGCCGGCAAAAAAGCGGCCACGATGTTCATGGACAGGCGAAAACCGGCCGGATCGCGTCCGAGCATGCCCATGGCCATTTGACGGACACGGGCAAAATAAAGGCCCAGCACAGCCAGGATCGCCCCGGCCTGAATGCAAATCGCGAAGGCGTCCGCTGAGTCGCTGGATGCGATGCCCATGGCGCGCTGCGCCAGCAAAAGATGTCCGGTCGAACTAACCGGCAGATACTCGGTGAGGCCTTCCACCAAGCCGAGCACGAGGGATTGCCACCACTCCATGATCAAAAATCAGGGCTTCGGGGGAGCCCCGATCAGATTAAATCGCGTTTTCGCCCGTTTCTTCCGTGCGGATACGGATGGCGTTTTCGATCGGGAGAACGAAGATTTTGCCATCGCCGATCTTGCCCGTCTTGGCGGCGTCGGAAATCGCCTTCACGGCTTTTTCCACCAGACTGTCGACCACGACGATCTCGAACTTTACCTTCGGAAGAAAGTCCACCGTGTATTCGCTGCCGCGATAAATCTCGGTGTGGCCCTTCTGACGACCAAAACCCTTCACCTCACTGACCGTCATTCCCTCAATGCCAACTTCGGCAAGAGCTTCTTTGACGTCTTCCATTTTGAAGGGTTTAATAATCGCCTCAATCTTCTTCATACAATCAGAGTGTTTAAGTGGCCCAGTGACAGTTGGCAAGCCGAGATGCGGCGGAATATCCGTGGCCGGATCAGGCTGTCATGAAACCCCATTTATGGCGGCGAAGCGCCGCGGGACGATGGTTGCGGCACCTGCCGCGGATGAAGCACGTCCGGGGTACATGGCTGCACCGGCGGCTGGGTGACCGGCTCTTTTCCACCGAGATGTGGCAGCCGGAGCGCTTTCGTTTCGCCTCCGGTTTCTCCATCGGCGTCTTCTTCGGCATGCTCCCCATCCCCATCCAGATGCTTTCGGCTGCGCTGATCGCCTATCTGGCCCGGGTCAATATCCCCGCCGCTGTGGCCGGGACCTGGGCGAGCAACCCCCTGACCATGCCTTTTCTCTGGTATTTGCAGTACCGCATCGGGGTCTTCATTCTCGGCGGCGGAGAGGCCAATGTGGATACCTCCGATTGGGTCGCCCTGCTGAAGCGCGCCCCCTTGCAGTTACTGGTGGGAGGATTTGTGAACGGCTGCGTGTTCTCGCTATTGGCCTACCCACTTTCGCTGGCGGGCTGGGATTTCGTGACGAAGCACTTTTTGCAGCCAAAGCGGCGCGGCGTCAAAAAGCCGCCCGTCCCCTCGGGAAAGTCTGTTTAGTCGCGCTTTAAATCGGCGAGGCCGATGGCTGAATGGAGATGGTCACCGCAACTCTTCGCGAAGCAGTTGTGGCATCACTCATCATGCCTCCCTGCTTCAGTATATTCGATCAGGACGCCTTTGGTGACCCGCGCGATCATATTGTAGATCCACGCAATAACGAGTCCTGAGATTGCACCTGCGAGTGCGGTAAATAATGGATAGAGTAACAGCATCGGAATGATATCCCAGCCTGTTCCTGTGATTGGATATGTGTCACGAGGGCTTGTGCCGAAGCGAAAGAGTGATCCAATCGATTCGAACAACCCAATAATCAAACCAAGCACGCCGTAGAGCATGGCAAAAGTTGCAGACAGTGATCCTGGAGAGATTCGTCGGATGTGAATTCGCATACGTTGCACAGGTGAGCAATTGCCCTTCGGCAAAGTTCAGTGAACGCTATCCCGTATAGACTATTTACAGCCAAGTTCCAACCTTGCCATTGGCTTCGGGATGGAACCTCGGCGGTTTTGCTGAAAAAGTGCGGCGCCCCCTTTCCCATAAAAAATCCTCCCGCTCCGCCCCAAAATCCTTTTTAGTCGCCGTACGGGGGTATAGCTCAACGGTCAGAGCAGGCGGCTCATAACTGCTTGGTTCACGGTTCGAATCCGTGTACCCCCACATTTTTTTAGTGACTGCCGGGGTGGCTCGGGTGACTGAATGAGGGGAACCATGAAGTCTCCGCTGCGTCTTTTTGCGAAACTCGTCTTTTTGCTGGTTGTGCTGGCGCTTTTCGCGGCGGGCCTGGTGCTGGCGTGGTTCACCTCGTGGCGCTCGGACAAGGAGGCGGAATTGAACAGCGCCAGCGAGATCGCCAAGACCTCCTCGGGCAACGTGGAGTTTCTCGTGCGCGGGGACGGCCCTCCTGTCCTGGTTTTTCATGGCGCTCCCGGCGGATATGACCAGGCGATGCTGTTGGGCTCTGGATTGACCGATCAAGGGTTCCAGGTAATTGCCCCCTCCCGGCCCGGCTATTTACGGACGCCTTTGACGGATCGACTTTCGCCGTCGCGGCAGGCCGACGCCATGGCGGCGCTGCTCGATACCATCGGTGCGCCGAGCGTGGCCGTGCTGGGTTATTCCTCCGGCGCACCTGCGGCCCTGGAGTTTGCCCGGAAGTATCCCAACCGCACCTGGGCGCTGGTCCTCGTGTCCGCCATCACTTCACGCTACAACTACTACGCCGTGCCACATACCGAAGAGCCGTCGAGCACCGTTCTCACCCAGTTGAAGGGAGATATCGGTTCGTGGCTGGCCGTGGAGATGGCGCAAAAGGACCCCGGAAAACTTCTCAATCAGGTGCTGACCGCCGAGGGCAACCAAAGCGCCCCTGGAAAAAGAGAGACTGTGAATTACGTGCTGGCGCATTCCGAACAGCTGGACTGGTTTCGCAGTCTCATAGGGACCTTTGCCCCGCTCAGTCCGCGCGAGGACGGTACCCGCAACGATAAGACTCAAATCCGGGCGATGGCCGAGATTCCCTTCAAGGACATCACCGTGCCGGTGTTGATGATTCATGGCGCGGAAGACAAGTTTATCCCGGTGGCCACGGCTCGGGCGGCGGCGGCGAAGATCCCCACGGTCACTTTCTTCGAGGTGGCGGGCGCTGGGCACATTCCCGAACTCGGTCCGCTTGGCGGCGAGGTACAGAAGAAAATCACGGATTTCCTCCGCCAATATTCCGGCGGGCAAACCCAACCCTAGGAGCAGATCGACGCCATGGATTTTTTCGACCAACAGGATCGGGCGCAGCGAAAGACCAAGTGGCTCGTTGTTTATTTCGCTCTCGCCATCGTCGGGATCATCGCGACGCTGCAGATCGTCTTCACGCTTTTGCTGAGCCGTCCGCTGTTGGATCTGGAGACGCTGGGTTATGTTGCCGGGGGCGTGATCCTGGTGGTGGTGGCCGGGAGTCTGATCAAGATCGCCGAGCTTTCGCAGGGCGGCCGGGTCGTGGCGGCGATGCTGGGCGGGCAGCAGGTCAATCCCAATACGACCGATGCGGCCGAGCGCAAGTTGCTCAATGTGGTGGAGGAAATGGCCATCGCTTCAGGCGTGCCCGTGCCGGAAATCTATGTGCTGCCGGATGAAACCATCAATGCCTTCGCCGCCGGACACGGCCCCGGCGATACCGCCATCGGGGTCACGAAAGGATGCATCGAGCAATTGTCGCGCGATGAATTGCAGGGCGTGATCGCCCACGAGTTCAGCCACATCCTGCATGGCGACATGCGGTTGAACATCCGGCTCATGGGCTTGCTCGGCGGCATTCTCGGTCTGGCCATCATTGGGCGTGTCTGCATGGAGGCGGTGCGGTTCATGCCCATGGGAGGCGGCCGCCGTGATTCCAAGGATAGTTCAGGTGCCATCGTTCTCGTCATTTTTCTCGGCGGGGTGGCGCTTTTCCTCGTTGGCTGGATCGGGGTATTCTTCGGCAATCTCATCAAGGCGGCCGTCAGCCGGCAGCGCGAGTTCCTGGCCGATGCCTCGGCCGTCCAATACACCCGCAATCCGCAGGGCATCGGCGGCGCCTTGTGGAAGATCGGGAAGCACCATTCCAAGCTGCTCAGTCCGCGCGCGCAGGAGGCGAGCCATTTGTTTTTTGGCAACGGCGTGGGAGATCCCTGGGTTTCGCTCTTCGCCACGCATCCGCCGCTCGAAGAGCGCATCAAGGCCATCGATCCCGGCTTTCAACCTCCGGAGGATAAGCCCGGGGCGGCTCAGCCTCCGCCTTTGCCGACGCCGGCGCGGGACAACAAGGCCTTCATCGGCGGGCTCATTGCCTCACTGCCTGCCTTCGCCAACGAGTCGGTCCGCAATTTGCACGGGGCCTGTGCCTTTGTGTACGCCCTGCTGCTGGACGAGCGTGAGGACATGCGTAACGCCCAACTCGCCGGATTTGCCGTCGAGGCCTCCCTGCGCGAGGAAATGTTGGGTTTGTTCGCGCGGCGCAGTGAGATTTCCCTGTCACAAAGGCTGCCGCTGGTGGATCTGGTCATCCCGACGCTGAGGAACTTGTCGCCGGAGCAATATCAGCAGTTCAAGGCGAACGTCTTGCATCTGGTGGAAGCGGACAAGGAGATCAACCTGTTTGAATACGCGCTGCAGAAAACGGTGCTGCGGCATCTGGACCTCTTTTTCTCGCGCTCGACTGGCACGACGGTCAAATACCGTTCTGTCCTGCCCTTGTTGCCCGAGGTCAGTGTGTTGCTTTCCGGTCTGGCCTATGTGGGGTACGCGGATGCCGCCAGCCGCGACGCGGCTTTCAAGGCCGGGGTGACCGAGTTGCTGGTGAATCAGGCTCTCACCCGTGAAGACGGGTGCGACCTGGCCCGCATCGATGCCGCGCTGGACCGCATCGCCCTGGCGGCACCGGCGGTGAAACGCACGATCATCAACGCCTGCCGTGGCACCGTGGCTCACGATGGCGTGGTCGAGGCCACCGAGTATGAGCTCCTGCGGGCCATCGCCGACACCCTTGATTGCCCGCTGCCGCCGAAGCTGGCATGAGGTGGCTGGAGCTTGAGACGGCAGCCCAACTGGCTGCCGCCGGCACGGATGCCTATCGCATCGCCAGCGTCCGTGATTGCCGCATCGAGCGGTTTGGCGACGGCGTCATCATTTCGCAGACGCGTGAGGACATGCCGGAAGATTTGGTGAATGAACTCGACGCGTGGCTCGATGGGGCCGGCGTGACCGTGGCTGGAATCTACGTGCGCCAGTTGGTCAATGCGCCGGGCCGGGATGACGCTCCGCGCCTTCTGCGCGGCCGGGAGGGCTCGGCCCTCGCGACCGCGCATGAAAACAAGCTGGGTTACGAAATTGATTTCCTTGCGGGCTACTCCTGCGGGCTGTTTCCCGATCAGCGGGCCAACCGCGAGATTTTACGCGATCTTGGAGTCAAACGGTTGCTCAATACCTTCGCCTACACCTGCGCCTTTTCCGTGGCGGCCGCAGCCACCGGCGCTGAAACCCTCAGTCTCGATCTGGCCAAGGTTTCGCTGGCGCGTGGACGGCGGAACTTCGAGGTCAACAACCTCCCGCTGGATGGCCATCGTTTCATCGCCGACGACGTTTTCGACGTATTGCCCCGGTTGGCGCGGCGGGGCGAAAAATTCGACGCCCTCATTCTTGATCCGCCGACATTTTCGCGCGGGCAAAAGGGCAAAGTCTTCCGGGCGGAAAAAGATTATGGCCGCCTGGTGGAGTTGGCCGCGGCCTGCGCCCAACCCGGGGCCTGGATGTTGCTTTCCACCAATTGTTCCTCCCTCGACGCCACCAGCCTGCGCGAGATTGCACAAACCGTCCTGCCGGGCCGGCTGAAATTTACGGCTTCACCCGCCCAACCGGATGTCCCGGCCGGGCAAGGTTCCGCCTCGGTGTGGGTTCAGCTTCCCTGAGTCGTCTCAGGGCAGCGGGAAGCGGCTGGTAAAGGCCACGACTTCGCGGCGCAGCTTGGCCAGGGCGGCTTCATCGGTACGCGCGCTCAAGGCGGCGTGGATGTAGTCGGCCACCTGCATCATGTCCTCTTCCTTGAGGCCTCGGGTGGTCATGGCCGGGGTGCCGATGCGAATGCCGCCGGTCTTGGTGATCGGCTCGGTGTCGAACGGAATCGAATTTTTGTTCACCGTGATAGCGGCGAGATCGAGGACATGGGAAGCCTCGCTGCCATGGATGCCCTGCGGGCGCAGGTCGACGAGCATAACGTGGTTGTCCGTGCCGCCGGAGACGATGCGGTAGCCCAGCATGGCGAGACGGGCGGAGAGGGCCTTCGCATTCGAGACCACCTGCTTCGCGTAGTCCTTGAAGGACGGTTGCAGGGCCTCATGAAGACAGACCGCCTTGGCCGCGATGACGTGCATGAGCGGCCCGCCCTGGATGCCGGGGAAGGTCTGCGAGTCCACTTTCTTGGCGAACTCCTCCTTGCACATGATCAAACCCGCACGGGGTCCGCGCAGGCTCTTGTGTGTGGTCGTGGTGACAAAATGGGCGTGCGGGATCGGCGAGGGGTGCGCGCCACCGGCGACGAGACCGGCGATGTGGGCCATGTCGACAAAAAGATACGCGCCGACGGAATCGGCAATCTCACGCATGCGGGCAAAATCAATTTCCCGCGGATAAGCCGAGGCTCCGGCGGTGATCAATTTTGGCTGCACCTCGGTGGCGTGCCTGGCCAACGCGTCATAGTCGATGCGCTCCGTCTCGCGGTCCACCCCGTAATGGTGCACTTCGTAAAGTTTGCCGGAGAAGTTGGCCTTATGGCCGTGGGTGAGATGGCCGCCATGCGAGAGATCCATGGTCAGGATCTTGTCGCCGGGCTGAAGGACGCTGAAATAAACGGCCATGTTCGCCTGGCTGCCGCTGTGCGGCTGCACGTTCACATGGTCGGCGCCGAAGAGCTCTTTCGCGCGGGCAATGGCGAGGGATTCCACCACATCCACGAACTCACAGCCGCCATACCATCGTTTGCCGGGATAACCCTCGGCATATTTATTGGTTAGGCAGGAACCCTGGGCCTCCATCACCGCCTGGCTGGTGAAATTTTCACTGGCGATGAGTTCGACGTTTTCGAACTGGCGTTGGCGTTCGTGGGCGATGGCCTCGGCGATCTCCGGATCGACGGCGGCCAGGGCAGGGGTCTCGGCGGTGTTGGTAGAGGTGGTCATGGGTTGGGTTTCGAGGAATTTAAGGATGAGAGGGAGAGATTTTTTGAGTGTGTCGCGGCAGCGCTCATACATGTTGCGGCCCAGACCGATGGGGTCGGGCACATCGGGCGAGCCGTTTTCAAACTCGCGCACGAGAAGGGTCTTTGGACCGGCCTCCGGGAAAAACAACTCCAGCAGGCGGCGATGATCGCGTGTCATCACGAAGATGTGCGTGGCCTGGCGGACCAGTTCCTCCGATACGGGCTGGCTGCGGAACGAGGAAAGGCTGATGCCTTCGGCCGACAGGGCGAACACCGCGTCCCGGCTGGCCGGCAGGCCGCGACCCGCGCTGACTCCGGCCGATTGCACGGTGATATCGTCGCGCCCGGCGATGAGCTTTTTGAAAAGCCCCTCGGCCATCGGACTGCGGCAGACATTGCCAGTACAAACGAACAGAATGCGCTTCATGAGAAGTCCTTCAAAATGAAGGCGGTCGGCGGCCAAGTCAATCGGCGGAATGGCGAGATTGAACTTTCTGAATAACCTTGTGGTGAAACCCCGGCATGGATATGAAGCAAACCCCCGAATGAGCGATACCCCTACAGAGTGGAGTTTCCTCGCGACTGCCTGGCGCTATGGGCTCCTCTTGACCGGCTGCCGCGAAGGCGCGCAGGCCGCGTTTAAGGAAGCGGTGGTCGAGATTCATCGCCATCCCCACGCCGGGGAACATGAGCGGGCCGTTCGTCTCTTTTATTCCACCCTCCGCCGTCGATGCCTGCGCTTTCCGGCCCGGAATGAGTTGGGGGCCACCCTCACGCCGCTGCATGAGATAGCCGAACCCGCCCGCAGTGTGGTGGTCCTGGAAGGCCTGAAAGCCCTCCCCGAGGCCGATATTCAGCGCGTGCTGGAGATCGATGCCAAAACACTGGCGAAATTGCGCGAGCAAACCCCGGTCAATACCCCGGCCCTGGATGAATTGCGCGGTATTGAACTGCCCGGAGAGGTTCAGGAACAGATCGACGAGGCCGTTCATACCCTGGGGGTCAAGAGCGGGCGCTCCATTCTTTCAAATCCTGCAACCGTTGCCGCCGGCCTCGGTTTCCTGCTCCTCATCGCCATCCTGGTCTGGAATATGATGGGCCGGGCCGGGACTTTTCCGGACGAAGCGGTGAAAATTGCCACGGCCGGGGGGAAAGCGAGCCCGGATCAATTCCAGCCCGTAGAAAACAAGGTCGGAGATCTGGACGATTGGCTGATGCTCAAGGGTTTCGACAGTTTCAAGGTGCCTCCCGGGCTGGAGAATTTCGCTGCCGCCGGCGTGCGCATTTTCAAGGTGGAAAATGAGCCGGTGGCCCAGGCCGCCATCGCCTCGGAGAAACCGATGTATTTTTACTCCTTCGCCAGCGTGCCCTTGGGCGTGAGCGTCGTCCCGGAGAAAACCTGGCGCATCGCCGAAGCCGACCACTGGGTGCTCGCCATCCGTGAGGAAAGCGGCACTTGTTTCCTCATCGCCTTCCGCGGGACCAAGCCGGAAATGCAGCGCTTGCTGGAAAAAGCCGGCGCATTGCCCTGAGCTAGGAGCTTGCGCTGGAGTAGCGGCGCACCGCCATCATCCAAAACACCCGCGACGCGGTGATCACGATGAGCGCGGCGAGGACGAGTTGCAGCATCAGTCGCACCGGCGAATCCGTCAGCCGGATGAGCAGTCTGGTGGGAATATTAGTCACCACGATGATGGGGATCACCCAACTAAAGACGAATTTAAACATCCCCCGAAAGACGACATCGGGATAGCGCCCGAGATTGAACAGGCTGTAATAGCCGTAGATAAGCCCCTGCGCGCGCACGATGAAAAAGCTCACCGTGGCTAGGCTGAGAAAGATGCAGTAGTGGATGGCCACCCCCAGCGCGATGGCCACCATGTAAAGAATCACCTGTGTGACCGTAGGGGTGATGTTGAGTTTGACCAGCGACGTCACCACAAAAGCGATGCCGATGACCGCGTTCACCAGATTATCCGCGCCGAACTGCTTGGTGGAGACGGCGAACTGCGCATCGATGGGCTGCAGGAGCAGGAAGTCGAGTCGCCCGGTGCGGACCAGTTCAGGCAGGTTGGCCAGGTTGGCGTAGAAAAAAGCCTGGAAAATCTGGGAGATCAATTGGTGTGTGCCGACCAGCATGACGACCTCCCATTTGGTCCAGTCGCCGATCCGTTCCACATAGCCGAAGATCACCTCGATAAAGATGATCTGGCCGACGAACCAGAGCAGTTCCACGCCCATCCAGAGCAGGAAATTCGCCTTGAAGTTCATCTCCCGGATGAGGGAATTGCGGAACATGATGCCGTACACCGCCGCATATTTTCTCAGCGCGGCGCTCATGTATGTTTTTTCAGGCGGGTCAGGGCGCGGCGGCCCACCACGAAGGTGCGGGGAATGCCGCGCAGGGTCAGCCGGGCTTCGTCGCGGGATACCTGTTCGACCCCGGCCAGACGCTCAAAGTTCAGCATGAGCGAGCGGGAGATGCGCAGAAACGGCGGTGAGGGCAGCATCTCCTCGCAGGAACTCAGGGTGCGGCAAATGAGCAGGGTGCTTTGATCGGCGAGATGGAAGCGGGTGAAATCGCCATCCGCCTCGAGCGCAATGATTTCATCCATCGCCGTGATGACCGTTCGTTGCGGCGTGCGTAGGCAGATGCGGTCGCTGCGTTGATAACGGACGGATTCGTCCCGGGCTTCACAGACCGCGGCAAGTCTCTTTACTGCTTCGGCCAGTCGGTCCGGTCGCACCGGTTTCAGGAGATAATCCACGGCCTGCACCTCGAAGGCGCGCACGGCATGCTCAAAATGCGCGGTCACGAAGACGATCTTCGGCGCATCGTCCAGATCGTTCAGCAAATCGAAGCCGGTGGCTCCAGGCATTTGGATATCGAGAAAAACGGCGTCCGGTTTGGCTTCGCGGATGACCTCCGCCGCCGCAGCGACGCGACTGGCTTCACCAACCACCTCCACCTCGGGGTGAGCGGCCAGTAGTTGACGCATGCCCTGCCGGGCCAGGCGTTCGTCGTCCACCAGCACTACGCGGAGCATGGATCTCCCTTCAATTCCAGCCGGGCCCGCACCTTGTGGTTTTCCTCCGTCAGGATCATCTGGTGCCGGTTCGGATAGTGCAGGGCCAGCCGGCGCTGGAGAATGTCCAGCCCGACACCGCTGCTCGACGGTTCGGTGGTGAGGGAACCCGGATTGCACACTTCGATGGTCAGAAGGTCGCCGGAGCTTTCGGCCGTGATCGTGACATTCCACGGCGGCTCGCTCGCCAGGAAACTGTGTTTCACCGCATTTTCCACCAGCGGCAGCAGCAGAAAGCAGGGAATCTCCCGGCTGCGCGCCTCGTCATCGGTGGTGATTTCGATATGCAGTTCCTCGCTGAAGCGCGTCTGCTCGATGCGCAGATAAGCCATCATGGCCTCGATCTCCTGCGACAATGGCACGAAGGTGTCGTAGCGGTGATCCAGGGAATAGCGCAGGTAGTCGGCCAGCTCTCGCGCCATGGAGGAGGCGGTGGGAGATTCCGCCTGCACCACCGTGGCGATGCCGTTCAACGCATTGAAAAGAAAATGCGGATCGAGCTGGCTGCGCAGCAGTTGGAGTTCGAGGCGCTGGGCCTCAGCCTTGGCATCCAGCATCCGCCGATCATGTTCGCGCGCCGCCCGTTCGGCCCGCAGCCAGAAATAGAGCAGGCTCCAGACCATGTAGATGAGCCAGAAGAACATCACCCGCATGAGCCACAGTTCCAGCTGGCTCAGGCCGGAAGGCTTCCAGCCCATCACCGCGATCAGAAAATGCGCGGCAACGGATTGGATGAGCGTGACCAGCAGGCTCAGTCCGATGATCCAGCCGGCGGTTTCCACGCCGAACCCCCATCTTTTTTCCAGTCGGCGATAGCCGACGAGCAACAGACTCGTAAAGATCAGGCAGAGCGCGAGGTGAAAGGCGGAGATGCCGAGAGCAGGGAGAAACTCGAGATTCAGCAGAGCGCGGATGAAAAACAAAACGGCAATGGCGCTCCAAATGGCGATATTGAGTCGCCAGAAAGAAAGACTGCGCCAGTGATCCAAAGCCATCACAGCATGGTGTGACGTCCATTGCCGTTGGTCAACCCGTTGTACAGCGCGTTCAACGAGTTTCCCGTCACGTTCACCGAGTGGAAGGAGACATGGCCGAAAAAATCCGCACGATGGCAACGTCATGAAAGCCCTCGCTCACTTGTTTCGTGTCGTATCCCTCCTCGCGATTTCCACCGCGGCTGGTTTTGGCCATGGTTCGATGGCCGACCCGATCAGCCGCTCCTACGAGGTCTTCCTGGAAAATCCGCAGACGCCCAAAACCGACGCGGCCCGGGCCGCCATCGCCGTCGCAGGCACGCAGGCTTTTTACGACTGGCATGAAGTCAACCGGCAGTTGCCCAACCACGATTACCGCACCCAGGTTCCTGACGGAAAACTGCCCGGCGCCGGCCGCGACAAATACGGCGGACTCAATCTCGCCCGCACCGACTGGCCCGCCACCAAGGTTCAGCCCGGTCATTACCATTGCGTTTACTACGCCGCCACCCCTCACGATCCCAGCTACTTCGAGGCCTACATCACCAAGGCGGGCTACGATCCCCGCCAGCCGCTGAAATGGAGCGATCTCGAGCCACTCCCCGGCGGCGAGAACGCGCGGCTCGAAGGCAAAAATTATTTGTTCGATGTGCACTTCCCGCAGCGCACCGGCCGTCACGTGCTTTACGTCATCTGGCAGCGTATCGATCCGGTCGGCGAGGTCTTCTTCTCCACCAGCGACCTCGATTTCGGCGGCGTCGATTATGGCACCGCCTCGCCGACGCCTGAAAAAGCCCCTGACGTTCCGGGCGATCATCATCATGATGACGACGATCATCCCACCCCGACGCCAACACCCACGCCCACCCCGACTCCTGCGCCGGGCTCGGGCAATACGATGTTTGAAAACGAGACCGTCAAAGTGACTTTCAAGGTCACCAGCGACTGGATCAGCGGATTCCAGGGCGACGTCGTGATTGAGAACAAAACCAATACGCTTCTTCGCGATTGGAAGCTCTCCTTCAAGTTCGATCGCGAACCCGTCGGCCCGTGGAATGCCCGCATCGCGAGCAAATCCGGCACGACCTACACCTTCGATGCGCAGCCTTACACTTGGAATAAGGATGTGCCCGCCCGTGGCAAGGTCTCCTTCGGCTTTCTCGGCAGCCCGGGCCGCGTGACGTCTCCGCCCACGGACTTTTCCTTCACCCCTTCTTCGGGTGGCGGCAACCCCACGCCCACCCCGACTCCGGTGCCAACTCCGACCCCAACGCCAACTCCCACGGCGACACCAACACCTACGCCAACTCCGACCCCAACCCCCACTCCGACGCCACCGCCGACTCCCACACCCACTCCGGTGCCGACCCCCACGCCTGTTCCGGGCTCGCCGAATACCACCGTCGATCTCGGGAACGTCACCGTGACCTACAAGGTGAACAGCGACTGGATCAGCGGCTTTGAAGCCGGGATCGTGATCGAGAACAAGACCTCCGCCGTGATCAAGGATTGGAAACTCTCCTTCGATCTCGACCGCACCGTCGCCTCGATCTGGAACGCCCGCATCGTGACGAAGTCTGGCAACCGCTACACCTTCGACGCGCAGCCTCATACGTGGAACAAGGATATCCCGGCCCGCGGCAAGGTGTCGTTCGGCTTCATCGGCGCCGCTGGCAATCTCAAGGCCCCGCCGACCAACTTCGCCTTCCAGCCTGCTGGTGGTGCCGGCCCCACCCCGACTCCCACCCCGAGTCCGACGCCGACGGCAACACCCACTCCCACACCTCCGTCCCCAACGCCCACGCCGACTCCCACCGGCCCTCGGTTCTCGATCGAGGACATCACCGTCGACGAGCCGACCTCCGGCACGGTCACCGTGGAAGTGGTGGTGAAGGTCTCACCCGCCGCCACCGGTGTCGCCGGCGTGCTGTACCAGACGAAGGACGGCTCCGCCCGTAGCGGCAGCGACTACACGGCCAAATCCGGCTCGGTGCTCTTCGCCCCCGGCGAGACGCAGAAGACCATTCCGATCGTCATCATGGGCGACACGTTCACGGAAGGCCTGGAAGCCTTCACCGTGGAACTCACCTCGGCCAATGGCGGCGAGATCGCGAGAGGCATCGCCACCGTGACCATCCGCGAGAAAAGCTCCAGCACGGGCAAGTTCAACTACGGTGAGGCGCTGCAGAAGTCTCTCTTCTTCTACGACGCCCAGCGCTCGGGTGATCTGCCGGAGAACTTCCGCGTAAAATGGCGGAAGGACTCCGCCATGCGGGACGGCAACGATGTCGGCGTGGACCTCACCGGCGGTTATTACGATGCCGGCGACCATGTGAAGTTCGGCCTGCCCATGGCCGGTTCCATGACTCTCCTCGCCTGGGGCGGCATCGAGTACGGCGCTTCCTACCAGAGCACGCAGCAAAAGACTTACCTGCTCGATACCCTGCGCTGGGGTATGGATTATCTCATCAAGGCCCACCCGAGCGACAACGTGTTCTATGGCCAGGTCGGCAATGGCCGCGAGGATCATAAATTCTGGGGTCCTCCGGAGGCCATGACCATGGCCCGCCCCGCCTACAAGGTGGACCAGAATAAGCCTGGTACGGAAGTGGCGGGCGAAAGCGCAGCCGCACTGGCCGCTGCCTACATCCTCTTCAAAAATGAGGACCCGGCTTATGCCGCGAAGCTGCTCCAGCATGCGCGCAGTCTCTTCGACTTCGCGGATCGCTACCGCGGCAGCTACGTCGACGCGATTCCGGACGCCCGGGAGTTCTACAACTCCTATTCCGGCTACAACGATGAACTGGTCTGGGCTGCGGCCTGGCTCTATCGCGCCACCGGTGAGACGGCATATCTGTTGAAGGCCGAGTCGCTTTACAACCAGTACTTCGTCAACGACAGCCTCCAGTGGACCCACTCGTGGGACGGCAAGCTCAACGGTGCCGTCGTCCTCCTGGCCCAGCTCACCGGCAAGGAGGTCTACAAGACCGCCGTCAAAAAGTGGCTGGATAACTGGACGGTCAACGCCAGCACCAGCGGACGGGTGAAATACACCGCCGGCGGCCTGGCCTGGCTGGATCGCTGGGGTTCCCTGCGCTACTCGGCCAACACCTCGTTCCTCGCCTTCATCTATGCCGACAAGGTTGGCGACGTGGGCACGCGCTACCGGGATTTCGCCCGCCGGCAGATCAACTACATGCTCGGCGACAATCCCAACCAGCGCAGCTATGTGGTCGGCTTCGGCAATAATCCGCCGATCAATCCGCACCATCGCGCCGCCCATGGCTCGACCACGAACAACGAGTATGCTCCGGTCAATAACGTCAACGTCCTCTACGGCGCGCTGGTGGGAGGTCCGGAATCGGCCGACGACAATGCCTACACCGATGACCGTCACAACTATGTGACCAACGAAGTCGCTCTGGATTACAACGCCGCCTTCACCGGCGCTCTCGCCCGCATGTATTCCGAGTTCGGCGGCACGCCCCTGAGCAACTTCCCGCCGCAATAGGGTTCATTTCCCCTACAGGTCCCGCCTTTTCCTTGTCGAAGGGGCGGGAGCTGGGGTTCCTATAAGGGGTTTTAGCTTGAAGGAAATCGAAAATCTGGCCGATGGTGGCGCGACCTTCTCAAGTTGAGTTACGTTACCGATGCCGTGAGCCGTATTGCCCATTAGATGCGATGAGACCTACTCCCGGTTTAGCTGTTCTTAGTATATCGCTACTTTTGGTTCTGACCTCCTGCCAAACTTTTGAGCGTAAATCTGGCAATAATTATAAATCTATTACGCAAGCACAACGATTCGAGACTGGGCGCATATTCGAATCAGGGGAGAAATCTAAAACCGTTGCAGCGTTTTTAGACCTGCTTGAGTCTCCGGATGCATCAAGCAGGCTTTTGAAGGTGTTTCAGGAGTCGTATACCGATGTTGGAAAAGTATACGCCTTGTTAGGCCTTTATCAGGTAAATAGAAATTTGTTCGATGAATTGCTCCCAAGGCTCAACCAAAAAAAATCCATCCCGGTTCTTTGGTTTGGGGTGATCAGTAATGAGACAGTTGGCCAAATGGTGGCAAAAATTCGAAGTGGCGAACTTATGACTGCTGTACGATGGAAATAGATTGTCGGAACTGCATCGAAGGGCTGCCTCAAAAATGAGGCAACAATAGCAACGAAGGAGCTAAGGAGTTGCAATAGGCACCTGGCAAGATTCTGGAGCGCGGCCCAACGAAGTGACGGAACTGCCCAGGACTGAAATCTCAGCCAAAGAGGCCGGTGAGGAAGGACTGGAAGGATACGGTGCGAAAAATGTTCATCGTGGAATCTCACAGGTCCCCGCCTTTTCCTTGTCGAAGGGGCGGGGGCTGGGATTTTATGGCGGGGCAATGATCGACAGCCATATCCTCAAGCTGAATTGCCCGGACGGCGTCGGGTTGGTCGCCCGCATCGCCGGGGTCATCTCGCAGCATGGCGGCAATTTGCTGGAGGTCAGCCAGTACACCGATACCACCAGCGGCTGGTTCTTTGCCCGTCTCGCCATCGCGCAGGGGCGGGCGGAGTGGGCGGCGGAGACGTTTTCCGAGTCCTTTGCTCCCGTGGCCCGGGAGATCAGGGCTGAGTGGTCCCTGCGTCCCGCCACGCAAAAAACCCGCGCCGCCTTGTTTGTCAGCAGGGAGGACCACTGCCTGAACGATCTGCTCTGGCGCTGGCGCTCCGGCGAGTTGGGCATCGAGGTGCCGGTGGTCATTTCCAATCATGAAAACTGCCGCACGCTGGTCGAGCGCGAAGGCATCCATTTTGAATATCTCGACTTCGGCGACAAGGAGGCCGCTTTTCACAAGGCGGCGGAGATTCTGCAGGAGACGCGGGTGGAATTGGCCATCCTCGCCCGCTTCATGCAGATCATCCCCGGCTGGTTGTGCCGGAAATATCCGGCCCGCATCATCAATATCCACCACTCGTTTTTGCCCGCTTTCGTCGGGGCGAATCCCTACAAACGCGCCTTCGAGCGCGGGGTGAAGCTCATCGGCGCGACCTGCCACTACGCCACCGAGGAACTGGACGCCGGCCCCATCATCGAGCAGGAGGTGGCCCGCGTGGAACACTACCACGAACCGGATGATCTCATCCGGCTCGGACGCGATTGCGAACGTCTGGCCCTCGCCCGTGGGGTGCGCTATCATGTCGAGGATCGCGTGCTGGTGCACGGGGCCAAGGCCATCGTCTTCCGCGATTAACCTCCATGAACGACCCCATCGCTCTCGGCCTGCCGCATCGCGAGCCTTTTGTTTTTGTCGATGAGGTGACGGAGCTTGCCGCCGGGGAGTCGGCTCGCGGTACGAAAACCTTTTCCGGCGACGAGCCGATGTTCGCGGGTCATTTTCCCGGCAACCCCATCGTGCCCGGCGTGATCCTGACCGAAGCCCTGGCCCAGATGGCGGGTATCGCCGGAGGCGGGGAGGGGAGGAAGTTTCTGCTCTCCAGCATTCGGGCGATGAAGTTTCCCGCCGCCGCGAAACCGCGGGAACTCATTCAGCTTTCTGCGCAGAAAACCGGGGCCATGGGCGGCCTCTGGATGTTTGCCGTGACGGCCACCGTGGCTGATCGGGTGGTGGCGGAGGGACAGGTGGTACTCAACGAGGCGGGCTGAATGGGCGACATCACCTTCGATTTACTGGTGGCGATGACGGCCTTTTTCGCCGGGGTTATCGGCGCGCTGATCGGGTTGGGCGGGGGCGTGATCATCACGCCGGTGCTGGTGCTCGGGTTCGGCGTCGACATTCGCTACGCGATGGGCGCGGCGCTGGCCTCGGTCATTGCGACATCCTCCGGCGCGGCCGCAGCCTATTTGCGCGATGGCATTTCCAATATGCGCATCGGGCTGTTTCTGTGTACGGCCACGACGGTCGGAGCGGTCTGCGGGGCGATGCTGGCGGTGGTGCTGAATCAAGACACGCTCTCGATTATCTTTGGTGTGGCCCTGCTTGTGACTGTGGCCCTTTCCCTGCGGAAGAATCCGCCTTCGGAAGCGCAGGAGCATTCCGATCCGCTGGCGGTAAAATTACATCTGCCGGGTACGATGCCGGTGGGGGCGGAACGAAAGCCCTATGCGGTGCATGCGGTCATTCCCGGCTTTCTGATGATGTGGGTGGCGGGCGTGTTGTCCGGCCTGCTCGGTATTGGCTCGGGGGCGTTTAAGGTCGTGGCGATGGACCAGATCATGCGCATACCCTTCAAGGTGACGACGGCGACCAGTAATTTCATGATCGGCGTCACGGCGGCCGCCAGCGTGGGCATCTATCTCAAGCGCGGCTATCTCGATCCCGCGTTGGTCGCGCCGGTGGCCCTGGGCGTGCTGGCCGGAGCGTTTGTCGGAGCCAAACTGCTGCCGGTGGCTCCGGTGAAAATCCTGAAAATCGTATTCCTCACCGCCGTATCGGTCATTGCGGTACAAATGATCGCCCGCGGGTTGGGCATCCACATCGGATGAAAGACGAGCAAATCCAAAGCAACCTCGCAAAGGTGATGGTGGCGGGAACGATGATTTCCGCGACGATCATTTTTGCCGGGCTCTGTTGGTATCTTCTCGCCAATCAGGGATTGAAGGCGGCCGACCACATTTTCAGCGGCGAACCGAAGTATTTTGAAAATCCCGTCTCCATGATCCAGCGGGCCTTCGAAGTTCATGCCGTCGGCCATCGACGCAGCGTCATCATGATCGGTGTCATCCTGCTGCTCATCAGTCCCGCCATCCGCGTGGCCTTTGCCATGTGTGGGTTCGCCCTGCAAAAAGACCGGCTTTACACGCTCATCAGCCTCATCGTGCTTGTGGTGCTCCTGTTTAGCTTTTTCTGGTGAAGATCGCGGACAAATCCTCATTGCTGGCTCCGCTGAGTCTTCCCGAGTTTCGCGCTATTTGGATGGCCAACATCGTGTCGAATGTCGGCACGCTCATGCAAAATGTGGGTGCGGCGTGGCTCATGACCAGCCTCACCACCTCGACCACGCTGGTCGGATTGGTGCAGACTTCCGGTACGCTGCCGGTCTTTCTCATCGGCCTGCTGGCCGGCGCCCTGGCCGATCTAGCTGACCGCAAAACCCTGCTCTTCTGGTCGCAGACCTGGATGCTTTGCATGGCCGCGCTGCTCGGGGCGCTGACTTTGGCCGGGCTGACCACGCCCTGGGTGTTGCTCGGGTTGACCTTCTGCATCGGCCTGGGCGGGGCCATCAGTCTGCCCGCCTGGCAGGCCACGGTGCAGGATTTGGTGCCGAAGCCCTGGGTGACCTCGGCGGTCTCGCTCAACAGCATCTCCTTCAACATGGCGCGCGCCATCGGCCCGGCCCTGGGCGGTTTGCTCGTGGCCACCGCCGGGGCGGCATTCGCGTTTTTCAGCAATGCCCTTTCCTTCCTTTGCGTGCTGCTGGCGGTTTCCACCTGGAAGCCCAAGACCCCGCCGGTTTCCCGTTTGAGCGAGGACATCGGCGGGGCGATCCGGGCCGGGGTGCGGTATCTGCTGCACGCCCCGCGTTTGCAGGCGCCGATCATCCGCGCGATTGCCTTCAATCTCTGCGCCGCTGCGGTGTGGCCGCTGCTGCCCTTGCTGGCCCGGGATGTCCTGAAGACGACGGCCACCGGTTATGGCTTGATGCTGGCTGCGTTTGGCCTCGGCTCCATCGTGGCCGCCCTCGTCCTGCCTCGGTTGCGCAACCGATTCGCCCTGGATCGCATTCTGGCCTGCGGCTCGATCCTGGCCTCACTGGCCTATTTCGGTATCAGTACCGTCCGGTCACCCTGGCTGGCGGGCCTCTGTCTGTTTTTCGCCGGGCTGGCCTGGGTGGGGGTGTTGGTGAATTTCAACGTGGCGGTGCAAACCTCCGTGCCGGATTGGGTCCGCGGGCGCGCCTTGGCGTTTTACCTGCTCGCTTTTCAGGGTGTGCTGGCGGTGAACGGCTTTATGTGGGGATGGCTGGCCGGGCAGATCGGTATCCAGCGATGTTTCGATGTAGCCGCGGTAGGTTTGTTGGTGGGCCTGATCTTGATCCCCTTCTTCCCGCTCTCCATTGACGACAAGGTCGACCTGCGTCCTTCCTCGCAGTGGCCGGAGGCCCATATCGGTTTGGAGGCCGATCTGGACGACGGCCCGATCCTCGTCACGGTCGAATTCTTTGTAGCCGGGGAAAATGCGGCGGAATTTCGCACTCTCATGCGCCAGCTTCGGGAGCGCCGCCTGCGCGACGGCGCCCGCCGTTGGCGGCTTTATCAGGACGCCCAGAATCCGGAGCGGTTTGTCGAGCTGTTCCGGCTGGATTCCTGGGGCGAACATCTCCGCCAGCATGAACGGGCCACCGTGGCCGATCGCGTGGTCGATACCCGCGTCTTTGCTCTGCACAAGGGGCCGGAAAAACCCAAGGTGAACCACTATTTCGGCCTGGAGGACTAGCCCGGCCTCCCGAGCGCATTTTCTTGAAGCCGGAAAGCCGGGTGATATTTTCACGCTTCTCTTGACGGAGGGCCGTCGAAAAGAGAGGAAAGACAGAGATTAATGAGCGCAACGGCGACAGAGGTTCCCATGTTAAATGTGCAGGTCGACGGGGAGTGGAAACAATTCCCCAAAGGCACCCGCCTGATCGAGGCCTGCATGAAGAGCGGACAATACGTCCCGCATTATTGCTATCATCCCAAGCTTAGCTCGCCGGGAAACTGTCGTATGTGCTTGGTGGAGATGGGGATGCCGAAGATGACTCCCGAACGCAAACCCATCATCGACGCCGACGGGAAACCGGAAATCGCCTGGAGCCCGCGTCCGGCCATTTCCTGTGCCACCGAGATCAGCGAAGGCATGGGCGTCCGCACCACCTCGCCGTTGGTGGAGGAATGCCGCCAGGGCGTGATGGAATTTCTCCTCATCAATCACCCGCTGGACTGCCCGATCTGCGACCAGGCCGGCGAATGCCGCCTGCAGGAATTTTCTGTTGAGTACGGCAAGGGTGAATCCCGTTTTATCGAGGAAAAGGTCAAAAAGCCGAAACGCGAGGACATCGGTCCCCGCATCGTGCTGGATGACGAACGCTGCATCATGTGCTCCCGCTGCGTCCGCTTCATGCAGGAAGTGGCCAAGGACGATGTGCTCGGCTTCGTCAATCGCGGCAGCCACACCACCCTGACCGTCTATCCCGGCAAGTCTCTCGACAGCAACTATTCGCTCAACACCGTGGACATTTGCCCGGTCGGCGCGCTGACCTCGAAGGATTTTCGTTTCTCTATGCGCGTCTGGTTCCTCCGCGAGACGAAGAGCATTGACGTGAACTGCGGCAACGGCACGAACATCCTCATCGGCAGCCGAGAGAACGTCCTCTACCGCATCACCCCGCGGGAAAACGATTTCGTAAACTCCTGCTGGATGCCCGACAGCCACCGGCTGAATTTCCATTACGTCAACAGCGAGCAGCGCATCAAGTTTCCCGAGGTCAGGAACGAGGAGTCGCCCGCCAAATGGGCCCACGCCATTCAGCAGGCCGCCGAACAATTGAAGAAGTCGCCCGGCGTGACCGCGATGATCGCCTCCGCCCGCATGACCAACGAGGAGCTCTACCTGGCCAAACGGCTGGCCTCGACTCTCGGCATCAATCTTTACGACGTGCTCGCCCGTCCGCAAAAAGGCGACGGGTTCCTGGTTTCCGACGACGGTAATCCGAACACCAACGGCGCGAAGCTCCATGGCCTCGCCACCGGCAAATTGAGCGAGATCGCCGCCGGCGTGGCCAGCGGACGCATCACGACTCTGCTGGTCTTGGGTGAGGACGCGACGGATTGCGGCATCCCGGCCGCCGATCTGGCCAAACTGGAATCATTGGTCGTCATGGGCATCCTCTCCGACGCCACCACCAATCTTGCCACCGTCCTGCTGCCTTCCGCCTCCTGGGCCGAGAAGCGCGGCTCGATGCTGAACATCAAGGGCCGTCTCCAGCGCCTCAACCAGGCCATCCCCTCGCCGGGACAGGCCCGCGACGACTGGGAGATTCTCCGCGATCTCATCCAGGCCGTTGGCGGCTCGAATGGCATCTACACCATCGACGAACTTTTCAAACAAATGGCGGGCGAGGTTCCGGCCTTTGCGGGATTCTCCTTGAGCAAGATCGGCGACCTCGGGGTCGACCTTTCCGAGAAATTGGGCCTCAGTGCGCCCGGACTCCCGGCTTTGACCGCCTGATCTTATGGATTTCTCTTCGCTGACAGATATCTCCTACCTCACCGGTCTCGCCTTGCAGCCGGAAGTCTTCCTCGTCTGGACCTCCCTGGCCAAGACCATCATCCTGCTCGGCATCATCCTCGGCTTTGTTTCCTACACCGTCTATGCCGAGCGCAAGGTCTGCGCCTTCATCCAGGACCGCGTCGGCCCGAACCGCGTCGGCATCCCGCTGACCAACATCCGCCTGCTCGGTCTCGGCCAGCCCATCGCAGATGCCATGAAGCTCCTGTTGAAGGAGAACTTCATCCCGAACAGCGTCAACAAATTCTACTACTACATCGCGCCCAAGCTCACCATGGTCCCGCCGATCCTCGTGCTGGCCGTGCTGCCCTTCGGCTCCACCCTCTTCGGCGTGCCCATGGTCATCGCCAACATCAACATCGGCGTGATCTATGTCTTCGCCGTGTCCTCGCTCGGCGTGTACGGCATCGTGCTGGCCGGCTGGTCTTCGAATTCCAAATACCCCTTCCTCGGCGGCATCCGTTCCAGTTCGCAGATGATTTCCTACGAGCTCTCGCTCGGCCTCTCGGTCATTCCGGTGTTCCTGATGGTGAGCACCCTCAACATGCCCGACATCGTCGCCTGGCAGCGTGAAAACGGCTGGATGGTTGCCCCCTTCTGGCCTAAGGGTTTCAACCTAGACCTCGTCCTGCATGGAGATTGGAAGGGCATCATGGCGACTTTTGTGGCCGGTTTCTCCATTGAGCGCGTGCTCGTCTGGATTCCGATGCTGATCTCGTTCTTCATCTTTGTGGTCGCGATGTTCGCGGAAACCAACCGCATGCCGTTCGATCTGCCCGAAGCCGAGCAGGAACTCGTCGGCGGTTACCACACCGAATATTCCTCCATGGGTTTCGCGCTCTTCTTCCTCGGGGAATACGCCGCCATGATCGCCGGTTCCGGCGTCATCGTGACCTTGTTCCTCGGCGGCTGGAGCCTGCCCTTCATCCCCGACGGCACCTGCACCTCGTTCTTCAACCTGCCCTTCGTTCCCGGCTGGCTGGCCAGCACGATCTGGGGCTTGGTGAATATCGGCGTCTTCTTCGGCAAAGTCTCCGCCCTGCTCTTCGTCTTCATCTGGGTCCGCTGGACCCTCCCGCGTTTCCGCTACGACCAGTTGATGAAACTCGGCTGGTACTTCTTCTTCGAACTCGCCTTGGTGAATATCTTCATCACCGCCGGCGTAATCGCCTGGGGCATCACCCGGTTGAAGTAAAATCAACGGACGAGCCTCGTCTGACATGTTAGATGTGGCTTGACTCTGCGGAAGAAGAGTCTTTCTTTCCTCCTTATGAGGCTTTTTCTCCCCGCATTGTTTCTTTCGGCCTGCCTGGCTCATGCAGAGACCGGCCCCATCAAGGACGGCCAGCGCGTTTGCACCGTTGGCCACAGCTTCCATGTCTGGACCGCCCCGATGATCGCGGAACTGGCGACTGCCGACGGCATCAAAGGCCATGAATCGACCGCCATGGGCCTCGGCGGATCGACCGTCCTGGATTGCTGGAACGTCCCGAAGGCGGATCGGGCTAAACAGCCCGAGGTAAACCTCGCCAAGCAGGCCCTGGAGGCAGGCAAGGTGGACGTACTCACCCTTTCGCCCATCTGGCTGCCGGATGAAGGCATCGACAAATTCGCCACGCTGGGCCTGGAGCATAATCCGAAAATCCGCGTTCTGGTGCAGGAATTCTGGCTGCCTAACGACGAATATAAACCCGTCTATCCCTTGGAAGTCCGCAAGGTCCCCGTGGTGGATCACGACGCAGCCGCCCTGCCGGAATTGAAAAAGGCCCAGGCCGCCTACCTCAAGGACCTGAGCGCCTATCTGACCGGCGTGAACCAAAAACTCGGGAGGGACATCATCGAACTCGTGCCGGTCGGCCAGGCCACCCAGGCCCTGCGGGAAAAGATCGCCGCCGGCCAGGCTCCCGGCATCGAAAAACAGAGCGAGCTTTTCACCGACCCCTGGGGCCATCCGACGAATCCGCTCAAGGTCCTCTCAGCCTATTGCCACTACGCCATGATCTACCGCAAAAGCCCGGTGGGATTGCCGATGCCGAAGGGGCTGACCGGGAAATATCAGAACGAAGAATTAAACAAACTGCTCCAGGAACTCGCCTGGGAAGCCGTGATCAAGGAACCACTGAGCGGCGTAAAGGGCTAGCTGGCCATTCAAGGTTGAGCGCGGTCCACGGCCCGTTTACTTTGGCCGGCTATGAGTAAACCCGCCTGTCCGATGTGTGAGATGGAGGATGTTCTGGATCATCCGGAAATCTGGGAATGCATGACCTGCGGGCACGAGTGGGCGAAGGAAGCCGCACAACCGCAGGCCCGCGTGGTCAAGGATGCCCATGGCAATGTGCTGGCGGACGGCGACTCCATTGTGTTGATCAAGGATCTCAAGCTCAGCGGTTCCTCCCAGGTCATCAAAGGTGGAACGAAAGCCAAAGGCATCCGTCTCGTGGATGGAGACCATGAGATCTCCTGCAAGATCGATGGCAGCGCCATCGGGCTGAAGGCCTGCTTCGTGAAGAAAGCCTGAGCTCTCTCTTACTTCTTCAATGTCCAGCGGGCCTGCCGGATCACCGCATTGGGATTATCCGGCAGCACCTCGTACCACACGGTAACAAGCGTGCCGTCCTTCAACTGCGCCGTGCTCGGGTAGCCGAGATCCCACGTATTGCTGTCTTCGGTGATGCGAAATTCCTCCGACCACGTTTTGCCATTGTCGATACTCGTCTTGCCGCGAATACCGCAGGGATTTTTGCGGAATCCATAGGTCATCAGCAGCGTGTTGTCCTTTAGCCGCAGGAGGTGTGAGGGATATCCGAGCACGCCGATTTCATGCGGGACAGACCAGGTTTTGCCACCGTCCTTGGATTCCGTCTGCAGCGTCTCGCGTTGGCCGCCATTGTGGTTGCGGATATGCACGAGGATCGTGCCATCAGCCGCTTCCGCGCCATGGACCTCGTGATAATCCGTCAGACTCTCGCCCGGCCGCACCGGAAAATCTGCCAGATGCTGCCACGTTTTCCCATCGTCCTTCGATTCCCATACTCCGGTTCTCTTGTCTTCGGTCCAGAGTTCTTTGCCGGGATAAAGGATGCGCCCATCGCTGAGTTGGATGGGGCCGTGCGGGCTGTCGCACGGTGAGGGTAGGCGTTCCGACCACGTTTTGCCGCCATCCTCGGAACGCAGCATCCACATGCCCACATCCTTTTCCTTTTGCTCCTTGGTCGTGGCGTTATCTGCCATCCGCCAGCGGGCCAGGTGTTCCTCGGTTTTATCACCGAAATGTTTTTGCAGCAGCTTCGCCGGATTGGCCATGTGGTCCTGATAAGCGAGGGAGGTGAAAGTGCTTGCCAGCAGGGTGCCCCGAGCCGTCTCCAGCAGTCCCGCATCACGATCGTCGGTCGCACTATCCAGCACGATGCGCGGCGAACTCCAGGACTCGCCTCCATCACGCGAGGTCACCATTTCCACCCGGCCGAAAGGGCACACGTGGTAGTCGCGTCCACCGGAATAAACCGTAAAAAGTTCGCCGTTGCTCCGCGCGATTAATGTCGGCCAGCCCAGATAATACCGGGGTGTAGCACTGATGACTTTGAGATCCTTGACTTCAGCCGCCGGCGGGCCAGCGAGCACGGCGAGCGGAAAGAGGAAGAGAGCGAGTCGAAACATGGACGGCAAGGAACGAAAAACAGCGTCCTTCTAAGGGCTGTCCTCATTATAGAAAATGTAGCTCTTCTTGTAGTCGTCGACTACGTTGACTAGGCGCATGCTGCCGTCCACGAAGCTCATATTGGCTCGCAGCGGTCCGTTGGTCGAGGCGTGCCAAAACAGGGAGACGATCTTATATTGTGCGCCGCTCGTGGCTCGAACGGCATCCTGATCCCCAAAAAACACCATTTTCGACGGCTCCTTGATGTGGGCGATTTTCTTGTATGCGAGTCCCCACCCCTCTTTTCCGGCGGTGATATTTTTCTTCGATCCCGCATAGGCATTGTAGAAATAGCTGGTGCCGAAGGTCTCGTAGTACGGCTTATCGGCCCAAGCGGGACCACCGGGCGGTTTGTATTTTCCGGTATCCGAGGGACAGATGAAAAGTTTGTAGTTGTACCCCGTATAGGCGTTCAAGTCGCGATCGTCCGGTCCGGTGTCGGTCGGAAAAGTGCCACCGACCTTCCAGGGATTCTCGTCGCTGACCGGGAAAGAGCCGTTGTTGTCGGACACATAAGCCAGTCCGGCCACCGTGATCTGCCTTAGGTTGCTCTGGCACTTGGCCAGATGGGCCTGATTCAGCAGCCCTTTCGCATTTGGAAAAATCAGGACAGCGAGTACCACGATGATCCCCGTAGTGATTAAAATTTCCATCAGGCTGAAGCCGCGACTGCGAGAAGTGTATTTCATAAGGTTCCCTTTCTTTGAAATCGCTCACTAAGAGCTAAGGATGTATATAAATTCACATGCATACATGTCAAATCACTTTTTCGGTCTGACAGAGTAAAATTTCGCTGACGGCCGGGTTTTTCAGGGTTTCGGTTTCCAATGGGTCGCCATCAAGCAAGGATAATGCCCATCTGCCGATTTTTCGACTTGGTAGTAAACAGTCCAGATCGAGCCGTCGGGCAGTTGGGCGCTGCTGGGGTAGCCCATGTCGCCGGCATCCTGAGGCACGGCATTGCTGAGAATGATTTCCCGATCCGTGTCCCAGGTCCTGCCGCCATCCCGGCTGATGCACGCGCGTTCTCCCAAGGGGCTGATCCGGCGGCTGTAGACCGCCACCAGCCAGTTATTTTGCAGGCGGAGGATATGCGCGGGGTAACCAACCATCTTTGTCGGCTCCGGTGAAGTCCATGTCTTCCCGCCATCGGTGCTTTCGATTTGCCGCAGGCGGTTGTCCAGCGGCCTGCCCTTTTTGTTGGCGTATCGGCTGAGGGAAACGATGCGCCCGTCGGCCGCCTCCACGGAATTTTGTTCGCTGAGAAAGGCATACCGGCTCTGCCACGTGGCCGGGTCGCGAATGATGGTGGCCAGTTGCTCCCAGCTCTTTCCCTGGTCCGGCGAGGCGAATACCGAGGGCCGCACATAGATGAGAGAACCGTTCTTCAAAGCCGTGGGCCCATGCGGCGTGGTGGTGGGAGCTTTCAGATCAGGCCCCCAGGTCTTGCCGTTATCTTTGGAGGTGCGAATCCATGTCCCCTTCCATTTCTCGCGGATTTCGGGCGTGAGAGAGGCGGCATGCTCGCGGTAGGGCTTGTACCGTTCGATCTTGGCATCGTCGAATGCCAGCGAAGTCGTGTAGGCCAGCACGAGCGTGCCGTCCGGCAGCACGGTCAGACCCGCATCACGGTCGTCGAGCGGCGTATCCACCAGTACCTCCGCCTCGCTCCAGGTCTTTCCATTGTCCGTGCTGCGAGTGAGAAAGATCTTGCCCCAGGGACAGACGTGCCAGTCCCGGTCCCCGCTGAAAACGACCAACAAATCGCCATTGGCAGCCCGCGTAATGGTTGGCCAGCCGATGTAGCGTTTGGGTTGCTGAGAGAGAACGACCTCGGAAAGAATCTCCGCCGCCGCTTGATCGCGCGGGACCGAGGATTTTACCTCCCGAGGCGGCGAGGCCGCAGCGAGTCTTGCGACTCCTGCGGCCGTTAGCAGAACCAATAGGACCGATCTCAACAAACTGATTGAAACAGTGTGAGGAATGAACGGACCAGTAATTTCAACGGGCCGCCTTGCGACGTTGGCTGCGCCAGAGCACCAGCGTCAACCCGAGGCCGAGAAGCATCCAGGTGGAAGGCTCCGGCACCGCATCGAAGGAGACGACATAGTTACTGCCGACCTGCTCGAAGCTGGCCAGATACGAACCCGTGTCGTAGCCCGTGATACCCGCCAGGGTGAAGGCCGCCGTGGTCACATCGCTGAAGATAACGTAGCTGTCATCGTAGCTGAAGCCGTCGCCCAGGGTCAGGTTGAGGGTGACGTTGCCCGCACCCGTGAGCCAGTCGCCGGCCGTGGCGAAGTCCACCAGGTCAGAGTCCGTACCCAGCGTGAAGTTCAGGAACGAGCCGGTCTGGAAATCGAGCTTGCTCGCGCCGGCCAGGCCAAAGGTCAGCGTAGCGGTGGAGTCCAGACCCGGATTGATGTGGCCGGCCACCGTGATGTTGTTGCCTGCGTCCGGAGCGATGATGCCGTCGCCCGCCAGCACCCGGCCCGCGTTGACCGTTACACCGCCCGTGCCGGTCGCGCTGCCCGCCGTGTTCTGGGCCACCAGCGTGCCGGTGGTGATCACCGTGCCACCCTGATAGGTGTTGGCGTTGGTCAGGATCAAGGTACCGACAAAACGCTTGTCCATCCCGCCCGCTCCGCTGATCTGTCCGCTGAAGGTCGAGACGTTCGTCGTGCCGGTGATGCCGAAGCGCGCTTGCGTACCGTTGATGATCACATCGCGGGCAATCGTCGTGCTTTGGGCCGTTTCGATGCTCGCGGTATTACTTCCATTGTTAAAGACGATAGTGCTGGAAGCATCACCCAGATTCGCGTCCGAAAACACCTGAAAACCGCCATTTTCGATCACTGTGTCTCCGGTGTAGGTATTGTTTCCGCTGAGGTAATAGACGCCGGTCCCTTGCTTGAGGAGGCGGCCGCTGCCGGAGATCGTATTGGCAAAGGTGCCGCTGTTCGAGCGGTCAATTCCGAACGTCGCGTTCGTGCTCGTCATGATCACGTTGCTCGCGATGCTGCCCGTGGTGCCGCTGTTGCCAATCTTCAGGGTGCCCTCGTTGATCGTGGTATTACCGGTGTAGGTGCTCGCGCCGGTCAGCGTCTGGGTGCCGCTGCCGGATTTTACAATGGACAATGGTCCGGCCATCCCGGCGGTCGACGAATCTCGGATTAGCGCGCCGGAGACGAAGTCCGTCGAGTTGTTAATGGCCACGGTGCCAGAGTTGGTCGGCGACCCTTGTGTGGATGTGCCGTAGCCTTGAATGATGCCGCCCGCCCCGGTCAGACCGGTGACATTTGCGACGTACTGCTTGTTGGTGCCGTTATTGGCCTGGTTCAGAGCGATTGTGCCTGAAGCCATGGACAACAAACCGAGCGAATAATTGTCGGTGGCATTGTCGATATTTACGTTCACCGATGCCGTGCCGCCTATGCTGAAAGTTCCGCTCACCGTCAGGTTATTCAGATAGTTTTGCTGGGAGGATGAGGCTGCGCCAAAATAAAGGATGCCTCCGGCGGCGTTGACGTTGGTGACATTGACGCTCAATCCGGCCGCGGAGAAGTTACGGATGATAACATTTCCCAGGGTGTTGTTGATCGTTCCGACATTAAGAACCCCCGCCGTGGCTCCCCCGCCAATTACCCAGTTCGGGGCTCCGGTAATGTTTCGCGTAATGCTGTTAACGTTTACCGTGTTGGCAATGGTCGTTGTGGGTGCTCCAGTCGCACCGCTTCCCCAAATCACATCATCCGTTGCGCCGGGACCGCCCACCGGCGAACCTGGTGACCAGTTGGTTGTGGTAGTCCATGAACTGGTTCCCGTGTTGATCCATGTATAACTGTCGGCTCGAGCTCCCGTGACAGCCAACAACATTGCGATGATTGCGAGTACCTGACCATTTGGTATCTTCATACACCCCTATGTATGCATGCGGATTCAGGTCGTCAATTACGTTTTCGTGAATTTGTCGATGCGTCTGATTTGGGAGTAGTAACTGGTTGACCAGTATGAATTCATATGCATTCATGATCTATGGATTCCGACCTTCCACATCAGGCTTCTGCTAAATGGTTCATTTTCAACATCATTTGCCTGTTTTTTCTTGTTCCGTTGAGCGCTTTGGCCAATACCGCTCTTGCCCCGGTTCCCAAGGCAACCGCCTTTCACGAGCGCTTTGTTGCCGAGGCTCGGCAGGGCGGGATTGATCTCCTGTTCTTGGGAGACTCGATTACCCAGTATTGGGGGGACCCGGGCCGGGGCCTGCCGGTCTGGCAGAAGGAGTTTGGGCAGATGCGGGCGGCGAATTTCGGCATCAACGGCGACCGCATTCAGCATGTCTTGTGGCGGTTGCAAAATGGCGAAGGCACAGGCTTTTCCCCGAAACTGGTTGTCTTGCTTCTCGGTACCAACAACACCACGCCGCGCAATACCGCCGCCGAGGTGATCGCCGGACTGGCCGCAGTCGTGACGGAACTAAAGAAGGATTTCCCCCAGGCGAAGATCCTCCTGCTTGGCATCCTGCCACGCGGAAAGAAGGATGATCCGAAGCGGGTTCAGATCGTGGAAATCAACCGTGCTTTGGCGGGATGGGAAGAACCGGGGCGATTCCGATTTCTCGACATCGGGGGCCAATTTCTTGATGCCAACGGCGAAATTCCCGTGGACCTGATGCCCGACGGTCTGCACCCAAACCTCAAAGGCTATGAGATTTTCGCGAACGCCATCCGGGAGCCGGTCCGCCAGTTGCTGGCGGAGTCGGTCAGGGAGTGACTGTGCCCTCGATCGTTAGCCCGCCGGTCATCGCGCTGTTGCCGATGACCCAGAGGCCGCCACTCGGATTGTGTGGTTCATTGCGACCGTAGGCATAGAAGCGGATGATCACAGGCTTGGTCAGGCCATTGAGCGCCCCCGCAAAGGTGAACTCAAGGTCGGCGCCTTCGGGCAGATCGACGGGCAGGGGATCGAGTGGGCCGGCCAGGTCCGTCGCATAATCATCGAGACTGCTCCGGACGACCACAAAGAGAGGACCGGATTTTTTGGTGGCGCGCTTGGAGTTGAAGGAAATGCGGTCGATGGACACGGTCTTGCCGGCCGTGGGTGTGACCGTGATTTCAAAGTAGGCGTTTTTCTCCGCCGCTTCTTCGTAGGTATTGATGCCCGGCACCATGCGGATGGAAAAGGCATTGGCGGTGAAGGGCGATGGCTTGCCCAGAGTGAAACCATCACCCCGCATGATCGGCGAGACGGTGACTCCGGTCGGGACCGAGCCTTCCACCGGAGCCGCTTCGGCTTGCGCGCCGTCCTGGCCGGAAAAATCCCATTTGGCCAGGGTCTGCGCACGGAGTGCGGGCGTTTGCATGGCCGCGAAGCCAGTCAGGAGAAAACAACACAGGAAGCGCGAAGGGGAATTCATAAAGTGGTTTTTCCGGATTCCGGCAGACGCCATTTGGCCTGGCGAAGTTGGGCTCGGTGAGAGTCTTTGGGCGCTTCGTACCAGATGGTGACGAGGCTGCCATCCGGAAGCTGGGCGGTGGCCGGATAGCCGTGATCCCAAGTCGGCGCATCCTGCGTCAGGAAAAACTCCTCCGACCACGACTGGCCATTGTCGCGGCTGATCTTGGCGCGGATGCCGAACGGCTCGACTCTCGAACCATACGTCAACAGCAGCGTATCGTCTTTCAGCCGCGCCAGATGGGAGGGATAGCCATCCGTCACGAAGCGGGCCGGCGACCAGGTCTTGCCGCCGTCCTTCGACTCCGTCTGCAGGGTCCTTTGCACCACGCCTTTGGGAGTCTGCACCTTGTCGCGCACATGCACGATGAGCGTGCCATCACTCGCCTCGATGGAGTGAAGCTCGCCCGCGCGGGTGGGAAGATCAGCCATGTGTTTCCAGGTCAGGCCATCGTCGCTGGAGATCCACGCCCGTGCTTTTTTGCCATCCGCCGCGGCATAAAAAACGCGGCCGTCCGTCATATTCACCGGACCATGCGGGCAATAGCCGGGAGCCTTGTAGCGGGCCGACCAGGTCAGCCCCCCGTCCGTCGAGCGCGTGAGCCAATAACCGACGTCCGCCTTGCGTTCGACCTGGGTGGAAGCCAGTTCGGCGCTCTTCCAGCGTTCGTTTTCAGCCGTCCAGCCGTCCCCAAAGACCTTCTTCAAAAGGCGCTCTGGCTCATTCATGTGCTTTTGGTAGGCGACCGAGGTGAAAAAACTGGCCAGCAATACCCCATTCTTGGTCTCCAAAATGCCCGAGTCCCGATCATCCGTGAGACTGTCCACAATCGTCCGTGGCCAGCTCCACGTCTCCCCGCCATCCCGGGAAACCATGTAATCCAGACGGCCAAAAGGACAAACGTGATAGGATCGCCCCCCGGAATAGATCAGATGCAATGCGCCATCGCGGCCGGTCGCAACTGTCGGCCACCCATGATAGTATTCCGGTTGGGGACTGATGATTTTTGAGGTCGGCGCCTTGATGGTGATCTTTTCACCCGAGGAAGGAATCACCTCCACCTTGCCCGCTATGTCACCTCCCGTACCGTTGATAAGGGCCTCCGTGCTTGGAGCCGACTCAACTGCTTTGCCGTTGGCCAGAGAAACCGTTGCCACCCAGGCCGCCAGTATTATTAGAACATATGCATGCATGCGAATGCATGATATTCGCGAAAGTTGTCGTCTTGCGCAAGAAAAAGAGTGTCGGTAGCGACAAGACCGACGGATTGGTTTTGGCTAGGGTCTAAAGTTTGGCGCTGATCGGCGGAGTATTGATCAAATCGGTCAGGATGGCGGCCGACTGCTCCCGGACCCTCTTATGGGCCGTGTAAATCTCCGTAAAGGGGAACGCCCAGCCGGAAATCATGGGAAGCCCTGTGAGTTCGCGGGTGGCGAGGAGAGTTCCACTGCCATCGAAAACCTCAAGGACGAGAGCGTAGTCGATTTCGGTGCGCACCATGGACTCACTCTCCCATCTTTTGACCGTAAGTAGGAGCAGGCGTTTGGCCTGGGTATTTTTCAGGGCGGCAACGGCGGCCGTGCGGCTTTCGACCTGTGGGTTCGCCACGAACTGGCTGTGGTACCCGGCGATGTCGAGCCCCTTGCTAGTGGCATCTGCCAGATTGTCGGAGAGTGGGGCTCCGTTGCGAGTGTGAACGCGATAGGGAATGCCAAAGCCCGAGCGGAAGAGTCCTGCGTAGTGGGGAGGAACCTCCTTGTTGCGCAGGTATTCGCGATCATCCACGCCGGCGACGGCGACAGTTGTGGGGTGTGCTGCGGGATTGATCGTCGGCGGCGCGTCGGCGAGCGCCCAGCGGTTGTTGGCGACGCAGCCGGAGAAGATAAGCAACCCGAGGGGAAAAAGGGCCGCGCAGAGGGACTTCATGCGTGGGTTCTAGAGTTCTGCCTGGGCGGAGTCAAACCCCTTGCCTTAGTCACTGGCTAATATTCGGCGGCTTGCCTGATATGTTAGCTTTGCGGGATGTCGAGGTGGATCATCCGGTGTTGGACCATAGCGCTGGCGGGGATTTGGACCACAGGATCTTTGTCCGCGGTGGAGCAGCGGTCGCTGGCGCAGTTGCAAAGTATTCTGTGGGACAACCCGGAGGAAGCGCCGATGACAGAGATGCTGGCCGCGTTGCGGCATGCTGCGCAGTTGAAGAATGAGGAAGGGTTTCCGGGATTCTCGCTGGTTTTCTCCGGGGCCTGCCGCTATGGACGGGCCGGGCACTGGCCGGAGCTTCTGGAGATCTTCGAGGAGATACCCGGGGATTCCTCTTACAAGAGCATGTTGTTTGTGCCGCTGGCCGATCTATGGCTGCGTTTGCGGGTCGAAACAATGTCGTTTCCGCGAGTGCGGGAGATGGGGGGAAAAGTTCCGATGCCGGAGACGGTGGCACAACTGCCGAAGAACCTGCAGGCGGCGTGGCGGAAATTCCAGAGTCTGGCCCCGATGGTGCCTTATTCAGTCGGCGGGGATGGCGAATCGATCCGGTCCTTCCAGGCGAATGAGGAAACCTACTGGAAGCTCGTGGGCGATTTGTTGGCCGGACGCGGGAGCAATTGGTCGAAGGAGTTGCGGAACTACGGCTGGGGTGGCACCTGCGGCACCGGGAGCGAGATTTTTGCCATGCCGCAAAGCCGTGCGCTTTTGCTGGCCTACATCGCGGAAAACCAGATGAAAAAGGCGGTGACGGCGTCCCTGACGCTGCCGCAAGACATGCTCGGATTGGGGCAAGCCGAGAACACGGGCCCCTTGCTGTTTTTGAGCAAGGCGGACATCGCCTGGCCTGAGGCCATGATCGGTGGCTTGGTGGAGGCCGATCTGGCCAAAGGTGAGAATCGTTATGGTTTTTATGCGCAAAGGCCGCAATGGCTGTTGTCGCTGGCTTCGGAGGGCGATGACCAGGCGGCAGAGTTGATGCTGGAGATCGCCCGGCGGGTGCCGGCCGAAGAACGGAATGAATATGTGCGGGCGCTGGCCATGTTTGTCGAGCCGGCCAAACCGCGGGCGAAGTATCGCATGCCGGGGGAGGCTTTCCGCTCGCCGGAAAATCCCATCGCCCCGGCGGTGCAGGAAAAAATCTTGGCCTTCTTTGAGGGAGAGGTGGCGGAGCAGACATCCATGGACGAGCTCGGTGCACTGATGTTTGTCTTTGAGACCCTGGACCGTCCAGAGACGAAATCCGCCCTGCGTAAGATGGTGAATCTCCCTTCTCAGTCGCTGGCCGAGCGCGCGGCCAGGACCCTCGGGGAAATGGGCGAAGTCGTGGACATGCCGCCGAAGGTTGGTCCCGTGCGTTACCTTGTCCTCCTCAACGGAAAGCCGATGGTCGATCAGGACCTGGAGTTCTCCGTGAATCGCATTGGGGGGGGGCGCACGATGACGAATATCAAAACCAATGCTGAGGGAGTGGCTTCAGCCAGCCGCGATTATTTTCTGGATCGTGTTCGTCCGGTGGCGGGCGTGAGTATAGGGGTTAGGGCCACAACCCGGCCGGATGCGGCTTGGTTCATGGTGGAACTCCCTCCGCCGGCATCCGGCAATGAGGTGATCCCGGTCGGCATTGTAACGGGAGAATTCACCCTTCAATTGCCCCTGCCGCCGACAGTTCCGAAAACACGCGGGGAAAAGATGCAGATTCTCCTCCGTCCGCTGAAAGACAGTGACGACTACATTGGGGAGATCGGCGCCTCCTTGGATGTACCGGTGACCGACAGGGTGGAGTTTAAGGCCCTGACCATGGGTTGGTACCATGTCGATGTGCGGGTGCCGGGTGCGGCTCCCTGGTCGGCAAAAATCGAGGTAAAGGCGGGAGATTTATTTGCCGTGCCTTTGGTGGCGGGCCACGATGTGAAGTTCAATCTTGATTTGCCGGAGGGCTGGACGCCCTCGATCTGGCACACGGAGCTGTGGCGCGACGGCAGGAACGTGATGCACGAATACAGTGACTATGACTCCATGAGTTATCGGGGAGTGCCGCCCGGCCAATATACCCTTCGGCTGCTTTCCAGTGCGAGGTATGCCGGGAAAATGCTCGGCAACGTGCCGGCCACAGCCGAAGCTTATGAGGCTGCGGAGATTGTCTTTACGATCCCGGAGAATGCTTCGCGCAAGATTGATCTGGGTTCGATCAAGCCCGGAAAAAATCGAAGTCAGTAGTCGTTTGGTAAGGTGGAGTTAGGCTACCGGGATATTTGGTGAACCTAGGCAACGGATGGAGCTACTACCTTCATCCATCTTGAATTCTCGATCAGCGTTGACCGGTTTACTTTGAGGGCATGGCACCCGTCTATCCCCTTGATGATGGCAGCCACAGTTTTTGCGACAGGCTTGGGAAGCCACGGGCTAAGGGTAATTCTCTTTACTGATGAAAGATCAATTTCGACTTCTTTATGAAGCGAGTTTTCCGTGGTGCTTTCAAAAACTATTCGAAACTCGTCTTCGTCTTTATAGGGATCTCGTTTAAGAAATGGCCAGCTTTCCAGCTCCGGAGGATTGGCTTCCAATCTGGGGATCAGACGGTAACTCACTTTTTTGCTTCTGAATCCGTCTTTTCCTGAAAACGAACGAAGGAGCTTGTCCTTGTCAAATTCGATACAAACTCCCGAAGGGCCATCGGCAAAAACCCGCCAGTGATGAAAGGTGTCGCCACGTGAAGAAAAGCATAACGCCAGCAAACAGCTGAGCTTTCGTTTTTCTTGGTACCGCTCCAAATAGTAGGCGTCATTGCGATCGACCCACGTGGATGGGCTGAGTATTGTGACTCTGCTCTTGGAAAGAATATCCAGGGCGATTGGAAGCGTTGTGTAGCGGTTTAGAAAGGGAGGCCTCTTGGACTTCACGAGTTCCCAGTTAGCACCCGCGCGATATGTGTCTAGCCTTATTGGAGGAATGAGCCTTCAGACTTTGACGAAGGACGCTTCCGTAAGCCTTTGCGGCCCTGGAGGTGCCTTGTGACTTATCCCGCGTACTCCGACACGATCAGCGTCGCATTGTGCCCGCCGAAGCCGAAGGAGTTGCTCATCGCGATTTTGACCTTGGCATTGCGCGCGGTGTGCGGAACGTAGTCGAGGTCGCACTCGGGGTCGGGATCGTCGAGATTGATCGTCGGCGGAATGACGCCGTTTTTGATCGCTTGGGCGCAGACGATGAATTCCACCCCGCCCGCCGCACCGAGCAGGTGGCCGGTCATGGACTTGGTGGAACTGACCATCACCTTTTTTGCGTGGTCGCCGAGGGCGTGTTTGATCGCCTTGGTCTCGCAGACGTCGCCGATGGGCGTGGAGGTGCCGTGCGCGTTGATGTAATCGATATCCTCGGGATTGATCTTGGCGTGCTTCATGGCCATGCGCATACAGCGCGCGGCGCCTTCGCCATCCGGCAGAGGAGCAGTCATGTGGTAGGCGTCGGCGCTGAGGCCATAGCCGGAGAGTTCGCAAATGATGTTGGCGCCGCGAGCCTTCGCGCTCTCGAGTTCCTCGAGGACCACGATACCGGCGCCTTCGCCCATGACGAAGCCGTCGCGGTCCTTGTCGAAGGGGCGGGAGGCTCTGATCGGGTCGTCGTTGCGCAGGGACATGGCGCGCATGGCCGCGAAGCCCGACATGCCGAGTTGGGTGATGGTCGCCTCGGTGCCGCCGGCGACGAAGTAATCGGCATCATCAAATTTGATGGAGCGCCAGGCCTCGCCGATGGAATGATTCGCCGTCGCGCAGGCGGTGACGATGGACATGTTGGGCCCGCGGAGATCGTACTCCATGGAAACCAAGCCACTGGCCATGTTGCTGATCATCATCGCGATCGTGAAAGGGGAAACCCGGGAAGGGCCGCGCTCGAAGAGGCGCTTACACTCCTCCTCCATACTCTTGAGGCCGCCGATCCCGCTGCCGATCATCACGCCGAAGCGGTTGTGGTCGACCTTTTCCAGATCGAGGCCGGAGTCGATCAGAGCCATCTTGGCCGCAGCCATGGCGAATTGGGTAAATCGATCCGCCCGCCGCGCGTCCTTCGGAGATTTGAAGAAAGGGGCCGGGTTGAACTCCTTCACCTCTCCGGCGATCTTGCAGTCGTAGATGGTCGAGTCAAAGGCCTGGTATTGCGAGACGCCGCTGCGCCCTTCAATCAGGCTTTTCCAGAAGGTCTCTATGTCGTTGCCGACGGGGCTGATGACACCGAGTCCGGTGACTACTACTCTGCGTTCGCTCATCGAAATATTTGGTAAAGGGAATGTTCAGTCAGGAGATTGGGCCGGGGCTTGGCAATCAAAAAGTGCGGAGCCCGTCCGCACTTTGGCCAAGCTGCCGGTTTCGTCAAACCGGGAAACCACTTTTCTCCCTCGTACGGCTCCGCGAATTCGCCGATTTTCCCGGTTTGCCGGCGATTCACCCGCGTGCTTAAGGCTTAATTCTTAAAAACTTAAAACTCCTTCAATACGCCTTGAGACGGCGGCGTTCGTTGAGGCTTCCGCAGCGCGGGCAGTGGGGAAGTTCCTGCGTGGAGCGATCTTCGTATTCCATGCCGCAGATGCCGCATTGGAGGCGGTGGCGGAGGGAGTTTCTCTCGCGGAAGCGGCGGACCATCTCGTAGGCGATCCAGACGAAGAAAATGGCGACGAGAAAGACGAGGAGGTAGACGAAGACCAGCCAGGGCAATTCGAGATTGATCATGGCTTCTGGATCTTGGCGACGTCGGCGCCCCAAAGGAAGGTGGCGGTGCCCCAGACGGGTTCGGTCGCCGCCGGATCGGGGGCAAAGCGGCTGGCGGCCAGATAGCGCAGGGCCGTCTGGTCGAGGTCTTCGTTGCCGGAGGTTTTCCGCGAAAAAACGTGGAGGGGGAAGATGTGCAAGGGCAGGCCGTCCGGGGAAACCGCCAGAAGGAAGGTGGTGGGGGGCATTTCCTTGGTGAGGGTCGAGGCGAAGGAGAGATTGGACGGAGGCGTGAGGGGACGGCCTTTCAAGCCGCCGTCCAGGTGTAGGGCGGTAGGCAGCCCGGCGGCGCGTTTTTTCGGGGTGGCCGGAGCGCAGGCGTTTGACGTGACCGGACCGGTCGAGGCCGTGGACGGGAGAAAGTCAGCGGCGGGTGGTTCCGCGGGAAGAGGACCGAGGCCCGGTCGGTCGGTGTCAAAGTTCGCCAGGTAGGCGGTTTCGGGCAGTTTCCAGGCGTCGCGGGCCGAGATCACGCCGGGAGAAAAGAGGGCGGGATCGGAGGCGGCCAGCAGGGGTGCGATACGGGCGGCCTCGGGCGAGCCGGCGCGGAGGAAATAAACCTCGGCCGAACGCTCGGGGCTGGCGTGGGAACGCGGATAGGCGACCTGAAATACGGCCACTCCGGCAATATGCAGGCCGAGGGACAGCACGATCATCAGCGGGAGGGCCAGGTAAACGTTGTGGCGCGAGGGCCAGGCAAAGAGGTGGAGCGGGAGCTTCACTGGACACCGCTTTCCTCAGCGGTCGCCAGCACCACGGGAAAGCCGAGCTCAAGGGCGACATTCATCACCGCGCTGATGTTGTCGTAGAGAGCGTGTTTGTCGGCCTTGATGATAATGGTCTGCGAACGCCCGCGGAGATCGGCGAGTTTTTTGCGCAGGGCGCTCACGTCGGTCTCTTCGTTTTCATAGAAGATGGCCGAGAGGGGCGGCGCGGTGATGCTGACAATGCGCGGATTCTTTTGCGGGGAGAGCACGAACGGCGATTGCGGCACGCTCACGGACACACCCGGCTGCAGCATGAACGTATTGCTCAGCATCAGGAAGAAAACGAGGATGAGCAGCAGCGCCAGGGCTGGTGCGAGAAAAAGGAGGACCGGCCGCGGAGCGGGGGTGCGCCGCAGCTTCACCGCGACTTCCCTCCGCGCACTTCGTCGAGAATGGCGAGGATCTCGATGCCGGTCCGCTCCATGTCGTGGATGAGACTGTTGATGCGGGCGGAGAGATAGCTGTAGGCGACAAAGGCGGGAATGGCCACGGCGAGGGATGCCGATGCCGTGAGCAGGCTCTCATAGACCCCGGCGGCGACATCGGTCGCGGTGGCATAACCTCCCTGCGCGGCAATTTCCTGGAACGACTCCAGCAGACCAAGCAGGGTGCCAAGCAGGCCGAGCAGGGGGGTCGTATAGGCGATGGTGGCGAGAAGCGGCAGATTGCGCTCGAGCTTGGGCACTTCCAACTGGCCGGCCTCCTGCGCGACTTCGCGCAGTTCCGAGCGGGGGGCCTCATGACGAAGGATCAGCGCGTGGGCCACGCGGGCCACCGGGCCGGCCGTGCCGGCACACTCCTGGAGCGCCTCGGCGTAGTTTTCCTTGCGCAGCAGATTCCCCAGGCCGCGCAGCAGATCGCCCACGGGGATGGAGGCCTTGTGCAGGTACAGCAGGCGCTCAAAAAAGATCCCCACGGCGGTGATGCTGCAGAGAATGATCAGCCACATCAACGGGCCGCCTTTTTGAACAAGATCCAACATGTCTGCTTGGGTTTACGCGATGGACCGGGCCGGGTCAATTCACTCGCCGAGCGACGGTTTGGCCGGAGCGACCGGCAGGGTAAGGTTGGCGCGGGAGAGCTCGCGAACGACCTGCTGGAGTTTTTCGCGGACACCGGGGACAAAACCGCGGTCTTTATGCATGACGAGCAGGCACAAATCCTCCTGATGGAAGAACGTGATCGGCCCCTTGTCAGAGTGAATGGTCACCGCGGGCACCGCGCCGACCCCCATCCGGGCAGCGGACTGCCGCATGGCCTGAAGCATCTCCACCGCATTGGCGCTCAGGGAGACGAGGTCGATGTTGTCCGGAGCATTGTGCGTGCCGAGGATGGCTCGTCCTTGGGAAAGAACGCAGGACTTGATGCCGGGGAGACCGCCGCTGAGCTCGATCACGCGCTCAAGCGAGAGGTACTCCTCGGTCATGAAGACGGACTGGAGCCCATCCTGGTCGGGAATCTCCGCCGACGGATTGGGCTCGGATTTGTGCAGGTGCTCGGTCTCGACCCAAACCGCTTCGCTCGGAGCCGGAGCCTCCGGCTCCGCCGCGGGAGTTTCGATCTCGGCGGCTGGCGGGAGGGGCGCTTCTTCAATCGGCGCGAAAGGAGGAATTTCTGCCTCCGGCTGAGGAGTTTCCACCAAGGGCTCGGGCGTGAAAACAGGAGCGGGCGGAGGATTGATCGCCGCCTCGGCGACCCGGGCCGTAATGGGCGGAAGGATGGTACGGGGCTTGGGAATCTCCACCCGAGGCCGGGCCTCCACCGGTGCCGGTGCCGGAGGCGGAGTTGGCACCGTCGCCCCGGGAGCCGTGGGTTGTTCCTTGCGGCGGAACATCGGGAGAATCGAGAAAACCTTTTTGCCCTGCGGTTTGGCGGGGTCCGAAGCGGGGGCCGGCGGGGTGAACGAGGGGGGGAAAGGGGTGGGAGGAGGCAGGGTTTCGGCCACCGGAACGGGGGTGACAATTTCCGGGATGGGCGGGGCGAAATCGTCCGGCGGCGTATCCTCGATCGGCGGAGTAAAGTCTTCCGGAATGAAGGAGCCCTCGGATGAAATGAGAGGCTCCAACGGAGGAAGAGGCTTGTCCTCAATCAGTTCCTGGCTGTTGACGAACTTGTAGCTGACCGCCAGCCGAGCAATCGGCAGCCGCAAAAGAACATCATCCGTCTTCGCGAAAGCCTCCGGAGCCGCCAGAGCAAGCTGCGAGAGCCGGATTTTGGGCACGGGGCCCTGGAGGATGTTTTCAGCGGGAAGCTCAAGGGAGCGGGAGGCGTCGAAAAGCGAGGTGCGGGCCTCGGGCGGAATCTGCGCGATGAGATCACCCAGTTTCACCGTGACGGTGGTGGGAGGCTTGGAAAAATAGCGATACCGTGGCCCCATGGACAGGGGTGGAGCAGGGGGCGGCACGTCGGGTGCGAAGACTTTGGGTTGTTTCACGGGCACTTTCGGATTATCCGACTGGCTGACATTCTGCAACAGTGGAACTTGATTTCAAATTTACAACCGACGGCCTCATCCCTGCCATAGTGCAGGAGGCTTCCGGGGGCGACGCGCCCCGGGGGCGGGTACTCATGTTCGCGTGGATGAACCGCGAAGCGCTGCAAAAATCCATCGAGACCGGGCTGATGCACTACTGGAGCCGTTCGCGTAACAAGCTCTGGCTGAAGGGAGAAACCAGCGGGCACACCCAAAAAATCATTCGTTGGTACAAGGATTGTGACCAGGATGTGCTTCTTTTCGAGATCGAGCAAACCGGCGGGGCCTGCCATACCGGTTACCAGAGTTGCTTCTTCCAGCAGATGGACGGCAACGCCCAGCCCCTGCCGATCAAGGAAGAGAAAATTTTCGACGACAAGGCGACGTACCGGAAGTGAGACGATGAAAGCTCTCCTAAGCGTCGGCGTCGCGGTGTTGCTGCTGGGAGGCTGCGCGGCTCCGCCGAAAGTGGAGGAGAGTGGATTTTTCAAGGTTAACCTGGCGGGGGTTGGATGGAAGAAAGACAAAACCGCGACGGCGGTGTTTGATCTTTCGGTGTCGGGCCATGCGCCGCGCCCGCTTTATGTCGAGGCGGCTTTGCCGACGCCGGGAGGTGCGCCGGAGAAGATAAAGCAGACATTATCGGCCATGGATTCGGTGGTTCGTTTCAAAGGCACACCGCAGGCGGGCTGGCGTTCCGGGACTTTTTATGTGTTTCGTTTGTCGGCGTATCGCGATCCCGGCTACACCGAGTTGGTGGGTTCGGTGGAACAGCGTTCGATGTGCACGCGGCCGGCAGACTCGGTGCTCAATCAATTGAGGGACGAGTGAGATGCACATCCTCGTAGTCGACGATGAAAAAAACATTCAGCGGACCATGATGCTGGCGCTGGAGTCGATGGGCCATGAAAGCAGGGCGGTGCAGACGGGGGCGCTGGCCATTGAGGAACTGAAGGCGGACCGCTTTGATGTGGTGTTTCTCGACCTGAAACTTAGCCAGGAAAGCGGGCTGGATGTGTTGCAGGAAATTTTGCGAGTTTCGCCTCGCACGCAGGTCATCATTTTCACGGCGTTCGCGTCCGTCGACACGGCGGTGGAGGCGATGCGGCGCGGGGCATTTGATTATCTGCCCAAGCCATTCACTCCGGACCAGATCCGGCAGACGCTGTCGCATGTGGAGCGGGTGCGCAAGCTGGCCAGCCGGGTGGCGGAGCTGGAATCGCGGGTGGCATCGGAGGGGCCGGATGTCGATCTGAAGACGGAGAATGAGGCGATGCAGAAGACGCTCGATGTGGCTTTCAAGGCCGCGAACAGCGACACGACGATTTTGCTGCTGGGAGAAAGCGGGACGGGCAAAAGTGTGCTGGCCCGCGCGATCCACCAGCGGAGTCCGCGATCGGACGAGGCATTTGTCACGGTGAGTTGTCCGAGCCTTTCACGGGAGCTTCTGGAGAGCGAGCTTTTCGGTCATGCCCGGGGGGCCTTTACGGGCGCTCATACGGATACGAAGGGCAAGGTCGCGGCAGCGGACGGAGGGACTTTGTTTTTGGACGAGATCGGCGAGTTGCCTTTGGAGATCCAGGCGAAGTTGTTGCGGTTGCTACAGGAACGGGAATACGAGCGAGTGGGTGAAAGCAAGCCGCGCCGGGCCAATGTCCGCATCATTTCCGCGACTAATCGCGATCTGTCCGCCGCAGTGAAGGAAGGGAAGTTCCGTGAGGATCTTTACTATCGGCTGAACGTGATTTCGCTGCGGCTGCCGGCGCTGCGGGAGCGGGTGCAGGACATCAGACGGCTGGCGCTTTTGCATCTGCGGTTTTTCGCGTCTCATGCCGGAAAGAAGGCGGAGGATTTTTCCCCGGAGGCATTCGCGGCGATGGAAGGTTATGCCTGGCCCGGAAACTTGCGTGAGTTACGCAATATCATCGAGCGGGCGGTCATTCTTTCGGAAACCACCTTGATCGGGTTGGCCGATCTTTCCGAAACCATCCAGCCGAGTTCGGAGATCCGACTGGGCGGGCCCTTCACTTTTGAGCAGGTCGAAGCCGAGCACATTCGCCGACTGGTGGCCAATACGAGCACCCTGGAGGAAGCGGCCAAGATTCTCGAGGTCGACCCGGCCACGCTTTATCGCAAACGCAAGCGTCTGTAGGGCGCGGCGCGGCTTGCAATTCTGCATACGAGATTTGGTGCAATCGTGCATTCCTGCACGATCAAATCATCGTTCGCTGAGAGTGCTATTTTTGTAAGTGATTCGATTTCAATGCGTAGCGGATTCCTGAAATAGCTGGCACGATGGCAGCTAAAGAAACCTTATGAGTAATCAGAAGTTTCAGAGGCCGGCGGGCGCGGGAGGGACTCTTTAAAGAAGGCGTTAACGCCGACGAGACGAGAGACTGTGAGGAATGAAGCGACGCATCATTTTTGGGCTGGCTCCCATTTTCCTCCTCATCGTGGGAATGGGCGCCTACGCAATTCTCCTCTTCACAAAACTGGGAACCCAGGTGGATGTGGTTCTGCGGGAAAACTATCGCAGCGTGGTGGCCGGACAGATCATGAAAGAAACCGCCGAGCGCATGGATTCCGCGCTGTTTTTTTCCCTGGTGGGTGAGGAGGAACGTGGGCGGCAGTTGTACAGCCAGAATCTTCCCAAGTTCCGCGAAGGGCTGCAGATGGAGTTCACAAATATCACATTGCCCGGCGAGGACCGCCTGGCGAAGAAGATCGAAACTCTTCACCGCGGTTACGTGCAGCAGGTGGATGCCTTTTGGAAAACTCCGGACCTGCAGGTGCGCCGGGACATGTATTTCCGGGACATCCTGCCCGTCTTTACGGAGATCAAGGACACGGCCCAAGCGGTCATCACCCTGAACCAGGAGAATATGCTCAAGGCCGACCGTGAGGCGCGGGAGTTGAGTGCGAAGTCCACGCGCTACATGGCCGTGGCGAGCCTGCTGGGCATCGCGGCCGCGATCTTCTTTGCCGTGCGTTTGCAGAAGGCCATTCTTCTGCCGATAGAAACCCTGACGACGGTGTCGAAGGAGTTGGGCGAGGGAAAGCTGGATCAAGTCGTGCCGGTGAGTTCCAGAGACGAGCTGGGCGAATTGGCCGAGGCTTTCAACAAGATGGCGGCGAGGCTGCGCGCCTACCGGCAAATGACCGGCGATCAAATTCACCAGGCGCGCCAGATGACGGAAACGACCTTCTCGGCCTTTCCCGATCCCATTATCGCCCTAACCACACAGGGCGTGATTGATTTTTCCAATCCGGCAGCCTCGGCGCTGTTTCATAAAATCGGGTCGGAGGGAAACCTGCCCGTCGATGTGCAGAGGCAGGTCGATGAAGTGCTGAAAGGCGGACCTGACTATTTGCCGACCAGTTTCGAAAAGACCGTGGTGGTGCGCGTGGACGAAAAAGAGGTATTTCTTCTGCCGCGAGTGATCGGCATGCGGGACGATGCCGGACTGGTGCATGGAGTGGCGGTGATCCTCCAGGACGTGACCCGTCTGCGTCTGCTCGACGAGGTGAAATCGAATCTCGTCTCGACGGTGAGCCATGAACTGAAAACGCCGCTGACCAGCGTCCGGATGGGATTGCATTTGCTGTTGGAGGAAAGAATCGGCGCGTTGAATGGGAAGCAGACCGAGTTGTTGCTGGCGGCCCGGGAGGACTCCGAAAGGCTGCTGAGTATGATCAACGACCTGCTGGATCTGGCCAAACTGGAATCGGGCAAACTGCACCTTTATCAAGAACCGACGACGGTGAGCGGTTTGATGCAGATGGTGAGCAACGACCTGGAGGCCTATGCGGAATCGCATGGCTCAAAGCTGGAGACGGTGACCGAGGCGGATCTGCCGGAGGTGCGCGTCGATCTGCGCCAGATTTCGCATGTCTTCGCCAACCTGGTCTCCAACGCAGTCAAGCACACCTTGCATGGTGAACCGGTGATCGTGGCGGCCCGCAGACAAGGTGATAAAGTGCGCTTTTCCGTGACTGACCATGGGCCGGGAATCGCGCCGGAATTTCAGGCTCAAATTTTCGACCGGTTTTTCCGGGTCGCCGGGGACAAGTCCAATGGCGCCGGCCTGGGGCTAGCCATCGCCAAGGAGATCGTGACAGCCCATGGCGGTACCATCGGGCTGAAAAGCAAAGTCGGCGAGGGCTGCGAATTTTTCTTCGAACTGCCGGCCGCAATGGAGGAAACATGAACAAGGCGATTCTGATCGTGGATGACGAGCCGCGGGTGCGGCTGAGCTACCGGGTGACGCTGGAAACCGAAGGATTCGAGATCCGGGAAGCGGACGGCGCAGCCGCAGCGCTGGCGGAGCTAGCGGCGTTTAATTTTTCACTGGTCATTCTCGACATGAGAATGCCGGAAATGGACGGCCTCAAGCTGCTGGAAAAGATCCGCCAGGAGGAGATCCAGACGCCAGTCGTCATCATCACTGCGTACGGAGACATTCCGCATGCCGTGAAGGCGATGAAGCTGGGGGCGATTGATTTTTTGCAGAAGCCGCTTACGCCAGAGGCATTGCGCACGATGGTATGGGAGGTCATCTCGCGACATACGGAAGATGCTCCGGGCCTGACGAGAGAGGGGAGCTTCGAGGTCCACCTGGCCGCGGCCAAACGTTTCATCAACCTGAGAGACTTTCCCCATGCGAGGGAACATATCGCCAAGGCGCTGGAGATCCGGGCGGATTCGCCGGATGTCTTCAACCTGGGCGGAGTGTTATTTGAGATGCTCGAAGACTACGACCGGGCCAAACGGTACTACGGGCAGGCCATCCGGCTGGAGAAGAACCATGAGGCCGCGCAGCAAAACATGCGCCGGATCTACGAGCTCTTCCAGTTCGGATCGAGCAAGGAACCTTTCAACCTGGGGGACACGTAGATGGCTCTCCTAGTCATAGCTGTTTCTCAACTTTTACTCGCGGCAGCAATCCTGCGCCTTCATCGCGAAATCCGTTTATCCAAAAAATTCCAACCAAAAACCAAATACCATGTTTGACCTCGCGTACCTCATTACCTCGATCGGCTTTTTCGGCCTCATGATCGTCTTCATCAAACTTTGCGAAAAGATCTAACCACCTGCATTCATGGAAAATCTCATTGTCGGAATCATCGCCTTCGGACTGATCGTCTATCTCATCTTCACGATCATTCGCCCGGAAAAATTTTAATTTCTCGCACTTATGAACCCTATTGACTGGCTGCAACTTCTTCTATTCGTCGGCGTCTTGCTGGCGATCACCAAACCGCTCGGGCTTTATCTTGTCCGGGTGCTGGATCGGGAAGGGAAAACATCCCTCGATCCGGTCGTAAAACCGATCGAACGCCTGACGTACAAGCTGACCGGGGTTGATCCGACCAAAGAGCAGGACTGGAAGGGCTATGCGATTGCGATGCTACTTTTCAGCCTGGTCTCGATGCTGTTCACCTATGCCATCCTGCGTTTGCAAGCGGTGTTGCCGCTCAATCCCCAGGGCTTCCCCGCGTTGAGCGAGCACCTTTCGTTCAATACGGCGGCTAGCTTCACGACTAATACCAACTGGCAGAGTTACGGTGGCGAATCCACCATGAGCTATCTCTCGCAGATGGTGGCCCTGGCGATTCATAACTTTGTCTCGGCCGCTGTCGGCATCGGCATCGCCGCAGCGTTGGTGCGTGGCATTGCGCGTCATAGCGCCCAAACCATCGGCAACTTCTGGGTCGACCTGACGCGGGCGACTTATTATCTGCTGCTTCCGATCTGCATTCTCTTTGCGATCTTCCTGGTGTCACAGGGCATGATCCAGAATTTCAAGCCGTACGATAGCGCGGCCCTGGTTGAACCGATCAAGACGCAGGTCGAAAAGAAGAACGAGGCCGGCGAGGTCGTGACCGATGCCAATGGCGCTCCGGTGATGGAGGAGCAAGTCACCGATACCCAGACCATCGTCCAGGGGCCGATGGCTTCGCAGGTGGCGATCAAGATGCTCGGCACGAACGGCGGTGGATACGTCAATGCGAATGCGGCTCATCCGTTTGAAAATCCGAACCCGCTTTCGAATTTTCTGCAGATGCTGTCCATCTTTGCGATCCCCAGCGCGATGACCTACTACCTCGGCCGCATGGTGAAAAACCAGGGGCATGGCTGGGCGGTCTGGGCGGCGATGTGTGTGCTTTTCGTAACCGGCGTGCTGGTGGCGGCGAACTTCGAAGCGGCGGGGAATCCCCATCTCACCGCGCTCGGAGTCGATCCGGCCACAGGCAACATGGAGGGCAAGGAGGTGCGTTTCGGCAACTTCAACTCCGCGCTCTTCGCTACGGTGACCACGGCGGCGTCGTGCGGCGCAGTGAATGCGATGCACGATTCGTTCACACCCATCGGCGGCCTGGTGCCGCTCCTGAACATGCAACTCGGCGAAGTGGTCTTCGGCGGAGTGGGCGCGGGCCTTTACGGCATGCTGATTTATGTGGTGATCGCGGTCTTTATTGCCGGTCTCATGGTGGGACGCACGCCGGAATATCTCGGCAAAAAGATCGAGCCTTACGACATGAAGATGGCGTCCTTTGTCATCCTGATCCTGGCATTTTCGATTCTTGGATTCACGGGTTGGGCTTGTGTCAGCAAAATGGGACTGCCGGATGCCGCGGGCGTCTTGACGGACGGAACGAATAACAGCGGGCCGCATGGCTTCAGCGAAATCCTGTATGCCTACACTTCGGCAACGGCGAACAACGGGAGCGCCTTTGCGGGACTGACCGCGAACGCTCCCTGGTATGATACGACCCTGGGCATCGCAATGCTGGTGGGCCGGTTTGCCATGATCGTGCCGGTGCTCGCCCTGGCGGGTTCGCTGGCGCGCAAAAAACTTCTCGCCACCAGCGCCGGAACGTTCCCGGTCTCGGGGGGTCTTTTTACGAGCTTGCTGGTGGGCACAGTGCTGCTGGTGGGAGCGCTTACATTTGTGCCGGCCCTGGTGCTGGGCCCGGTGGTCGAGCACTTCCTCATGTATGCCGGGAGATTGTTCTAATCGCAGTCGATCAAACCTTCACATTATCTAATTATGGCCGCTAAAGTACATTCCATCTTCGATCCCGGGATCATTCTTCCCGCCATCGGAGAATCGTTCAAAAAACTCAATCCCCGCCACATGGTCGGCAATCCGGTGATGTTCGTCACCGAGGTGGGTGCCGTCATTACCACGGTCCTGCTCTTCACGGGCGGGCAGGGGACGTCCTTCGGATTTCTCCTGCAGATCACGCTCTGGCTATGGTTTACGGTATTGTTTGCCAACTTCGCAGAAGCGATGGCGGAAGGCCGGGGCAAAGCGCAGGCGGATACGTTGCGCAAAGCCAAGACCGAGACCAAGGCCAATAGGCTGAAGGCGGACGGGAGTTTGGAATCTGTCGCTTCCAGCCAGTTGAAAAAGGGCGATGTGGTGGCGGTGAAGGCCGGAGAGTTTATTCCCGGCGACGGTGAGATCATCGAGGGCGCTGCGACGGTGGATGAATCGGCCATCACGGGCGAATCCGCACCGGTCGTGCGCGAAAGCGGCGGCGACCGCAGCGCGGTGACCGGCGGTACGAAAGTGCTCTCGGATGTGATCAAGATCCGCATCACCGCGAATCCGGGCGAGACCTTTCTTGATCGCATGATCGGTCTGGTCGAAGGCGCCAAGCGCCAGAAAACGCCGAATGAGATCGCCCTGACGATCCTGCTTTCGGCCCTGACGCTGATCTTTCTGATCGTCCTCATGTCGCTGAAGGCATTTGGCATTTACCAGAACGTGGCTTTCCCGATCACGGTACTGGTGGCTCTGCTGGTCTGCCTGATTCCGACAACCATCGGCGGTTTGCTTAGTGCCATCGGCATCGCCGGCATCGACCGTCTGGTACAAAAGAATGTGCTGGCGATGAGCGGGCGCGCGGTGGAGGCGGCCGGCGATGTGGACGTCCTGTTGCTGGACAAGACCGGCACGATCACCCTGGGCAATCGCCAGGCGGCGGACTTTTTGCCGGCTCCCGGTGTGACCAAGGAGGCGCTGGCGGAAGCAGCGCAGTTGTCGTCACTGGCTGACGAGACGCCGGAAGGCCGCAGCATCGTGGTGCTGGCGAAGGAGAAATTCGGCCTGCGGGGCCGGGAGCTCCATGAGTTGCCGCACGCGGTCTTTGTCCCGTTCACCGCCCAGACCCGCATGAGCGGCGTGGACATGGATGGTACGAAATACCGGAAGGGTGCGGCGGAGGCGGTGAAGACTTTTATCGGCCGGGATCTGCCTGCGCCGGTGCGCGTCGATGTGGACAATGTCTCCGGCATGGGCGGAACGCCCCTCGTGGTGGCCGCGAATGACAAGGTGCTCGGCACCATTTACCTGAAGGACATCGTGAAAGGCGGGCTGGCGGATCGCTTTGAGCGGTTTCGCGCCATGGGTATCCGCACAATCATGATCACGGGTGACAATCCGCGTACGGCCGCGGCGATTGCGAAGGAGGCCGGCGTGGATGATTTCCTCGCCGAGGCCACGCCGGAGCAAAAGCTGGCGCTCATCCGCAAGGAACAGCAGGGCGGGCATCTCGTCGCCATGACCGGAGACGGCACGAATGACGCGCCCGCGCTGGCTCAGGCGGATGTCGGCGTCGCGATGAACACTGGCACCCAGGCCGCCAAGGAGGCGGGCAACATGGTGGATCTCGATTCCAACCCGACGAAGCTCATCGAAGTGGTCGAGATCGGCAAACAGCTCCTGATCACGCGCGGGGCGTTGACCACGTTCAGCATCGCGAATGATGTGGCGAAGTACTTTGCCATCATCCCGGCGATGCTGCTGGCGAGCTTTCCGGAGATCGCGCCCTTGAATATCATGCAGCTGGCCTCGCCGGAAAGCGCCATCCTGAGCGCGGTGATTTTCAACGCGCTCGTCATTATCCTGCTCATTCCGCTGGCGTTGCGGGGGGTGAAATTCCGTCCTCTCGGAGCGGCCAAGATCCTGCAACGCAATCTGCTGATCTACGGTGTCGGCGGAGTGATCATCCCGTTCGTCGGAATCAAACTGATCGACATGGTGGTGGTCGCGCTGCACCTCGCCTGATCCTTAATCCTGAACCCTAATATTATGAAAACACTCGTTAAAGAAACGATGACTGCCATCCTGGCCACCCTGCTCTTCGCCATCGTCTTGTGCGGAGTTTATCCGCTGATCATCTGGGGCGCCGGACAATTGATGTTTCCGCGCCAGGCCAATGGGAGCCTGATCGAGAGCAAGGATCGCAAGATCGTCGGCTCCGAGATGTTGGGACAGAACTTCAGTGGCGCGAAGTATTTCCACCCGAGGCCTTCCGCGGCCGGGGCCAACGGCTACGATGCCGCCAGCTCCAGTGGCTCCAACCTTGGGCCGACCTCGCAGAAATTGATCGATGCGGTGAAGGGACGCGTGGAAACCTACCGGGCCGAGAATGGGCTGGCGGCGGATGCACTGGTGCCCGGAGATGCCGTCACGGCGAGTGGCAGCGGGCTCGATCCCCATATCAGCATGAAGAACGCGGAATTGCAGGTGGCCCGAGTCGCGAGGGAACGCGGCCTGACCGCCGAGGTGGTCCAACAGGAGGTGGCCAAGGCGACGGACTGCCGTTTTCTTGGCGTGCTGGGCGAGCCCGGGGTCAACGTGCTGAAGCTCAATCTCAGCCTCGATAGTCTGGCCAAACCTTAAAGCGGCGCGATGACTTTCCGCGATATGGCGCAAACTGGCGGCCCGGAGAAGAAGTCCGGGTGCCGCGGGCCATTGGGCGGCAGACATCGACGACGATAAACGCCTTCCCCCCGGACGAGCTTATGAGATCCGATCAAACTGTTTTTGTGATTCCCACATACCGGCTGCGGGACGTGCCGGAAACCATTGAAACCTACGACGAGCATTTCTGGAGCAATGGCCATTCCACGAAGATCATGGTCTTCGACGATTCGAGCTACGCCAACCACGAGAAGTATTATGCGATGCTCGAGCAGACGCGGACGGTCAATGAACTTTATTATGTAGGACCGCGGGAAAAGGAGCAGTTTTTGGGCTTCCTCAACCGGAAGCTGCGAGACAAGAAACTGGAGTCACTGGTGCGTAATCTCTTTCGCCCGAGCTACGGGGGAAATCGCAATTTTACCCTCATGTATTCCCTGGGGGCGTACCTCATCAGCGCAGATGATGACATGCGGCCGCACGCCTTGGTAGAGAGCAGTCCGGAGTCCCTCAATGCCGATGAAATCAGCCGGGGCAAGCTCATGAAGGCGGATGAGCCGGGCTTTGTGCGAAAATCGTACGACCTCCTCACTTCCTTTCATGACGTGCTGGGGCATAAGGTCAACGAGCTGCCAGGCAACTACGAAAAGGGCGAGATGGTCATTGATACGGCGATGGACCTCGAGACCAATGTCTCGACCGAATTTGCCGGTGATAATTCACTGCTGCTGAAGCACGGGGTTTTGTCGCGTTCCGCCACGGTCAAGATGGCGCAGACTTTTCGCACGGGAACGAATGACATCGACGCGCTCGACTTCGTGCAGATGTACCTGCGAGACGAATCGCAGCACCAGGCGAACCTGCATGATTTCAATGATCTTTACGTGTTGGTGAATTTTCGCCCGGTTGTAACCAAGAAAAACTGGCGGATGGATTGCGGTGTGGCGGGGTACGACAATCGTCTGGGCCTGCCACCGTTTTTCCCCACCCGCCTGCGGTTTGAGGATTTTATCTACCGGCTGTGGATTCAGCAGCCGGGGATCGCCTCCGCGCATGTGGATGCGGTGCAGACGCACATCAAGAACAACTACATGCGCAATCCGCTGGCGATGGATGTTTTCAACGAGGAGATCTGCACGCTGCTCAAGAAAAAGATCAAGTCGAGCGTGGGGAAGCTGGAGGACCTGACGATTTCCTTCAGCTATAATGGCGAGGTCACCCTGGCCGACACCCAGGAAATCCTCGATAAGATCACCGGCGTGCATCGGCAGGTCGTCGCCGCCGCGGAAAGAACCTCCGACCCCCAGCGCCGCGAGGCGTTGACGCTCTTCGCGGAAAATCTCGCGCGTTCTTTCTATGGATTCGAGCCGGACTTCTTTCAGCAAAACGTGACCCGCATCGTGGATGATGTGATCAGCGTGATTCACGCCTCGCTGGAACTCTGGCCAACGCTGGTGGAAATCTGTTATTTCCATAAGGACAAGAAGGAATTTCCACAGGTGAGGGTGAACAACAAAAGAATCAAAGGCCACAACGGCCGGACCGCCCGGACGGGATAAGACCATGGGCGAGGCGCCTCCCAGCACGCGGCCGGGCCCGGATGATTTTCTCTCGATCATCCGCCGCCAGCAGTTCGGCAAATTGAAGATCTATCTGGGGCCGTGTCCCGGCGTGGGGAAGACCTTCACGATGCTGCAGGAGGGAAACCGGCTGAGGAAGAATGGAGTCGACGTGGTGATCGGCTACGTCGAACCACACGACCGTCCGGAGACGACCGCGCAGATTGGCGAGCTGGAAATCGTGCCGGCGCGGGTCACGAGCTATCACGGCATCGAATTGCGGGAGATGGATGTCGATGCCGTGCTGGCCCGCAAACCCACGGTGGCGCTGGTGGATGAACTAGCGCACACCAACGCGCCGGGCAGCAGGAACGGAAAGCGGTATGATGACGTCAAGGATCTGCTGCGGGCGGGGATCAGCGTCATCACCACGGTCAACATCCAGCATTTCGAATCGCTCTACAATTTTGTCGAGGAGGCGACGGGCGTGCGGGTGAAGGAACGGGTGCCGGATGAAATCATCGCGCAGGCGGACCAGATCGTGAATATCGACCTGCCGGCGGAGGATCTGCAGGAGCGGCTGAACTCCGGGAAGATTTATCCGAAGGAACGCATCGAGGCGGCGCTGGCGAATTTTTTCACCAATAAGAACCTGACCCGTCTGCGGGAGATGACGCTGAGCGAAACGGCCAATTTTCTCGACCGACAGCAGCGGAGCAATTCCGACCAGGACAAGCAGGTGAGCGCGCTGGGCCAGGTGATGGTGGCGATCAGCAGCCTGGGTCCAGATCCGGGGCGGCTCCTGCGGAAAACGTCCCGCCTGGCGGCGCAACTCAATGCGCCGTGGTATGCGGTCTACGTGCGAACCCCGAAGGAGTCCGCGGTGCGCATTGACGCGGCTACGCAGCGGAGGGTTTTTGATACGCTCGAAACGGCGCAGAAGATGGGAGGGCTGGTGATTTCCCTCAAGCACGAGAAGGTGGCCCAGGCGCTTATTGCCTTCGCGCAGGAATATGGCATCTCTCATATCGTGGTCGGCCGGCCGCGCGCAAAAAGAGGGTGGGGCTGGTGGAAGCCGACGCTGCACGAACAAATCCTCAAGGCGCTGCCGGAGGTGGATTTGATCGTGGTGTGATGGGCGGAAGCCGGGTAGATTGGCGTCATGAAAGCAAGACCGGAAAGCCGCTGGAATGTGCCGCGCAACTCGCCGGAGCATCTTCAACTCGGTCTTGATGCCGCCGACGAAGCGGAGAGGGTCCTGCCGATTTTCGAGAAGGAACATCCTGACGATCAACGTCCGCGCGAAGCCATCATGGCCCTGAGGGCCTGGGCGCGGGGGCAGCGGCAACTTGGCATGGCGGAGGTTCGCAAGCTTTCGCTGGATTCCCATGCGGCCGCCCGAGCCGCCAGGACGAAGGCTGCGGCCTATGCCGCCCGCGCGGCCGGGCAAGCTGTTGCCACCTGGCATGTGCCCAGTCATGCCCAAGGTCCGGGATATTATGCCGCCAAGATCGAGGCGGAGATAATGAGATAGAAATCCGCCCTACTTTTTCGGCTCCAGGGGGTTGTGCTTGCGGATGAACTCCTCACGGCTTTTGGCGAGGGTGCTGAGTTTCTCGATCTGGTCGGGGCGGAGGTAGGTGACGAGTTGATTTTGTTCGTCGAGGATGACGCCGTCGACCCTTTGCAGGGTCTCGAGATAGATGGCGTGAATGCGGTCGGTGGCGCGGTTAACCAGAGGGTCGATCTGTTGCTGCTGGGTACGGTCGAGATCCAGCTTTCGGGTCATTTCGGTTTTCACAATGTTGCCGATGGATTTGAGGTTGAAGGCCTGGACCATTTGCTGCTTGGCCACAGTAACGCCGATGACGCCGCCGGTGGCGAGGCCGAGCAGGAAGATGAGGATCAGGTAGATCGAGAATTTCTTATTCATGGGTGAGGCCGTTTTGGAGCGCGAAGTTGGTCAGGAGGACGGAGGGATCGGCGGGACCTTTGAGGATGGGGAGGGCAATCGCGCAGGTCAGAACGAGGACGGCGCAGGCTCCAAACAGGGCGAGGCGAAGTTCACGGAGCGGACCGGGGCCAGCGGAGTTGGCTGTCCGGGCCTGCCGCCAGTCGGCGAGGATGCGCTCTTCCAGATCGCTGGCAGGTGGGGTCAGAGGTGACTGGCCGGCCTGGGTGAAGAGACGTTGCAGCAGAGGGTGCAGAGATTTCATAGGAATTTGGCGGCGAGCGGTTGGATGAGTTTATGCAGTTTTCGCCGGGCACGGAAGGCGCGGATTTTTACCACGGCCTGCGGGAGTCCGGTGAGAGCGCTCGTTTCTGCGACGGAGCATTGGTCAAGGTGAAGCAGAGAAATGATGATGCGGTCGAGGGGTTCCAGGCGATCGAGCAGGTGCCGGACGACTTCCTGGGCCTCGAGGGTGGCGCCGGTTTCGGAGGCGGCGGGGTCAGCCACGCGAGCGATAAAGGTGGCGTCTTCCTCGCCGAGGTCGCTTTCGGGCAACTCGCGGCGGCGGTCTTTTTTCCATTCGGTCAGGCAGACATTGACCGCGATGCGGGAGATCCAGTGGGCTACGGGCACGCGACCGGAGTACTGATCGAGATTTTGAAAGACGCGGGCGAAGATCATCTGGCAAAGATCCTCCTCTGAGTGGCGGGCGGAGGAACGATTTCGCACGATGCGGGCCACGACGGGGTGATAGGTGTGGAAAAACCGGCGGGCGGCATCCTCGTCGCCGCCGCGCACGCGACCAAGCAGGTCCTCGTCGCTTTCAGGTTCACCCATGATTCTGGCTCCACACTAGAGAGAAGACTGCCGTGGGGCACGCCTGGTTACAAAAAAGAATATTTTTTCTGTAACCGAGGGACGGTCTTCGCAGTCTATCCCTGCATAACATGAAGATTCCTTCCCGCCGCACCCTGCTCATTTCCGGAGTGGCCCTTGTGCTGATCGCTCATTTTGTCATCCGCTTTCTTGATGCTCCGGCCAAGACGATCGAACCCGAACCAGGCTCGGACGAGGCGGTAGCCGCCGCCTCCCAGGAAATCGCCCCCTCCGTCTCGACGCTGGCGGCGATGGGTTATGAGTGGCAGCAACACATCAACGCACTCCCACCCGAAGCCCGTCCAGCCGCGCAAGCCCGGTTGGACAAGGAAGCAGAGTTTTTCAAGAAAGCCTTCATGATGTCCGCCGAGGAGAGGGAGAAGGCGGTGGCGCAACACTTGGAAGAACTGATGAATGATCCCGAGGTCCAAACCGTCATGGCGGAAGATCGCTTGAAAAAAATGGCGAAACTGCCTCCCAAAACCCGGCAGAAGCTCATGAAGAGCTACGTCGACTACAAAGCCGGGGCTACCGGCCGCTAATCACTTTATGATTTCCTTATTTTCCCGGAGCCGCCGTGCGGCTTTCACCCTCATCGAACTTCTTTGCACCATAGCCATCATTGTGTTGCTGGCGAGTCTCATCGGGCCAGCCATGTCCTATATGACGACCCGGGCGGAGCTTGTCCAATGCGGCAATAACCTGCGGCAGATCGACATGGCGATGAAGCTGAAGGTTCAGGACAACAACAATGTCTATCCGAAAGTGGAATCTGAGCCGGATAACCCGATCTATGGTCCCGAGGATGGTGCCCTGCCCCTTGCTGAAATCCTGAAGCCCTATGGCATCAATGAGCGGGCGCTGCGTTGTCCGGCGGACGTGCGTGGGCCGAATCACTTTGCCAAAAACGGCAGCAGCTACGTATGGTTTCCGCTGGTGGATGGAGAAATCAGCTCTTTGATGAAAGTCTACCTGCCAGCCGGCGTGCTGGAGCTTCCCCTATCCCGCCTGCCTGAGGCGGCTGACTTCAGCAGTGTTCATCGGGGACGCCAGAACATTATTTTCGCCAACGGTCACGTGGTGACGTTTTAAGGACAACGCCCGCAGGGAATGGCACGCCCGGCTGGATTTGAACCAGCGACCAATAGATTAGAAATCTACTGCTCTATCCCCTGAGCTACGGGCGCGTGAGACGCCTTGATACGGCAAGACGACCGCGGCTTCAAGCCGCGCGTGGGTCACATGCCGAAGGTTATTTGTCGTTGACGAGGACGATGCGGTAGCGGGCCTTGCCGGACCGGAGGTGCTCGAAGGCGTCGTTAATCTGGGAGAGAGGGAAGGTCTCGGTGACTGGAGCGATACCATGCCGCGCGCTGAAATCGAGCATGCGATCAATGGCGGCCGGACTGCCGGTGGGTGAGCCGGAGATGGATTTCTGGCCAAAGATGAGCGCTATGGCGGGTACTTCCAGCGGTTTCAACACAGCGCCGAGGACATGGAGGCGGCCGTTGGGAGCCAAGGCGCCGAGCAACCCGGGAACATCGAGGGGCACGTTGATGGTGGAGATGATCAGGTCCAGCGAGCCGGCGATTTTTTTCAACGCATCCGCGTTCTTTGTGTTGTGAACGAAGTCGGCTCCAAGTTTGCGGGCCTCGGCTTCCTTGCTGTCGCTGGTGGTGAAGGCATGCACTTCACAGCCCCAGTGGTGGGCGAATTGCAGGGCCATGTGGCCGAGCCCGCCGATGCCGATGATACCGACACGGGAAGTGGGCGAAATGTTATGAACCAGAAATGGAGCAAACACGGTGACGCCACCGCACAGCAGCGGTCCGGCTTTGGCCGGGTCCAGTGCTTCGGGGAGTGGGCGGGCCCAGGTCCACTGGACGCGCAGCCGGTCTGCGAAACCGCCGTGGCGGCCGATGATGGTCCCTTGGGTGGTCGGGCAGAGATTGTGCTGGCCGGAGATGCATTCGGGGCAGGCCAGGCAACTATAGGCGGACCAACCGACGCCCACACGCTGACCGACTTTCAGGCCTTTCGCATTGGCACCGAGGGCGGTCACGGTGCCGACCGCCTCATGGCCCGGCACAAAGGGATAAGTGGTCATGCCCCATTCGTTGTGGAGCATGGAGAGGTCGGAGTGGCAGAGACCACAATAGGAAACGGCGATTTCGACGTCATCCGCTCTGAGTTCCCCCGGGTCGTAGGAAAAAGGTTCGAAAGGGGCTCCCTTGGCGGTGGTGGCGTAGGCTTTGATCTCGGACATAGTGCTTGTGGAGTGGCTGAATGTTTCCGGACGATGCGCTGACTTCGCAGCGCATATATTAGAACTAGCGTTTTGCGGGCGGAAAGCAAGACAGCGACGTCTTGCCCATTCAGTAGTAGTGTGAACCTTTGCGCGGGGACGAACAGGCCCAGCGTTGCCTATCTGGGTTTGCGGATGACGGCTGCGGTGAGCAGTATTCCCAAGCAGGGTAGAGGCGAGAGTAGAATCAGCCAGTCGGTGAGAACGAATTCGCCGCCGAAGCCGTGATGCATGATCCATGCGAAAGCTGCAGAAGGAACGGAAATAAATAGCCCGAGAATACCGATGGTGGTCAAAAAGAGTCGCATCTTCCCCAATCTTTCTCCGCCAGCGCAAATGCGCCGTCACTGATCGCGCAGCGGTAGGCGGTGCCTTTGTGACCGGTCTTTTCCAGGTATTCGGCTTCGACGGTGGGGGCGATGGTTTCGATGGAGTTGGCTTCCACGAGAGCGACGATGGCGCCGCCGAAGCCGCCTCCGGTAAGCCGGGCGCCGTGGACGCCGGGTTGAGCGCAGGCGATGGCAACAAGGGCATCCAACTCGGGGGTGCTATTCCCGAAGTTTTCGATGGAGCTGCGGTGGGAGGCGGACATGAGGCGGCCGAAGGCGGCAGCATCACCGTTTTTGAGATGATCGACCGCGGCGAAGACGCGTTCGTTTTCGCCGGTGATGTGAAGGGCGCGGCGGCGGACAAGGTCGGGCATCCCGGCGGCCAGGAGTTGCCCGCTGGTGGCATCGCGCAGGGCGGGGACACCGAGGAGGCGGGCGGCCTCGAAGCACTGCTCGCGGCGTTCGTTGTACTCGCCGCCGGTAAGGGCGTGCTTGACGCCGGAATGAACGATGAGGAGGGCAACGCCGGCGGGGAAGGGGATGTTTTCGACGGCCTCGGCCCGGCAATCGAGGAAGACGGCCTGGTCTTTTTTGCCGAAGATGGAGGATACCTGGTCGAGCAGGCCGCAGTTCACGCCAACAAATTCGTTCTCGGCCCGGCGGCAGAGCTTGGCGAGTTCCAGGGGAGTGGCCTCGAAGGGAAAAAGTTTCTTCAGCAAAAAGGCGGTGCAGACCTCGATGGCGGCGGAACTGGAGAGACCGGCGCCAAGAGGGAGGTCGCTGGAGAACTCGGCGGAGAAGCCCTCAATGGGATAGCCGGCTTCCTTCAGGATGTGGGCGACGCCGAGGGGATAGTCGGCCCAGTCGTGGCCGGAGGTGCGGCTGGCGATGTCGGCGGTGATTTTTTCCGTCATCCCCTCGCTGGTGAGGGAGATCCGGCCGCCATCGAGACGCTGGCCGCGGGCGGAGACGCCAAAGTCGAGGGCGGCGGAGAGGACGACCCCGCCATTGTAGTCAGTATGATTGCCGAGAAGTTCGACACGACCGGGAGCAAAGGAAGGCACGAAATGCATGCGAAAACACAGCTATCAGGCCCCGCAAAAGACGGCAACAGGCTTGCTAATAAGCGACGACCTGACACACTTAATCCCAACCCAACAGGTTTATGACTGAGACGAACACCGAAAAGAGCAACGTTGCCGCGAAGAAACTTGAAAGCAGTGCCGAGCACGCCAAAAAGGCCCTCGACGCCGCCAGCGAAGCCACCAAGGTCGTGGGAGATACGGTCAAACAACAGGCCCAGGCCGCCTATGCCACAGGCCGCGAGCATCTCACCGCCGCCGCCAAGGAAGCCTCCGAAGCCGCCTCGGCCAAGTACGAGGAAGTGCGCGGACAGGCCAAGGTGCTGGCAGATGATTACAAGGGACGGGCCCAATCGGCCTTGAACGACGCGACCGCCAAGGCGCAGAGCTTTCAAGGCGACGCGGAGGGTTATATCAAAGAAAACCCCCTGCAAGCCGTGGGTATCGCCTTGGGTGTGGGTTTCGTGCTCGGAGTGCTCTTCCGCCGCTAGTTTTCGTCGCAGATGGCGGAACCCGCTTTACCGTCTCCCGCTTCCGGGCCGGAGGCGCCGCAGGGCTTTGTGGCCGAATTGATGAATTTTGCCGGCTCGCTCGGTCGGCATTTTCAGACACTCTTTGCCTTGGCGGGATTGGAAGGGAAAGAAGCCGCAGCGATTTATTTGCGGGTGGTGGCGGTGTTCGTGGCCGCGCTGGTGTTTGCGATCTTCGGCTATGTGCTTACGCTGTTCTTTCTCGCGTTGCTGCTCGCCCTGGTCTTCGGGGTGAACTTCCTATGGATTTCGCTCGGATTCGCAGTTTTCCACATCCTGGCGGCCGTACTGTGCGTGTTTTACGTGAAGTCGAATCTCGGGGCTCCGGTTTTTGCCGCCACCTCGGCGGAACTGAAGAAGGACTTTGAGTCCCTGAAAAATTTGAAACCATGACGAGCAAGGAATCCCTGGTCGCCGAACTGTCCCTGAGCCGCGCCGCCATCGCGCAGGACTACCGGGCCGTGCGCACCGAAATGGATGTGGCGGAGAAGCTTAAACGCGTCGTGCGCCAGCGTCCCTTCGCCTGGCTGGGCGGCGCTGCGGCGCTGGGTTGGATACTTTCGGGGCCGAAGACGAAAAAGAAGGTGGTGACCAAATTCGTGGGGGCGCAGGACAAACGGGCTGGCAAGACGGAGAAAAAATCCGGCGGATGGTTCGGTGGAATGTTGGCCCTGCTGTTCACTGCCTTCCGGCTGGCGTTGCCGTATCTGAAACCGGCTTTGCTGAACTACGCCACGCAGTACATCGGCGAGCGGGCCGGAAAGGCCGGAAGATAAACCGGCGCACCGTTGCATTTTGTGCTTTCTTGAAGAAAGTCTCTTTTGCATAAACCTACGCTCACGTGAGTTCTGAAACTGTTACCCCCACTGTTCAAGTCGTTGCGCAAAACGAAATTCGCACGCTTGACCACGTGGACCAATACTTGATGGTCGGCAAGGAGTCGGGCGCATCCGATATCCATCTTGCCGTTAATTCCCGCCCGATCTGGCGCCGCTTCGGCAACCTGGAACCAATCTGGTTGCAGGCGCCGATTCTGACCGCCGCCGACACCGAACGCCTCGCCATGGGGTTCCTGACCGATCCGCAAAAGGCACTCATTGCCGAGCGGGGCGACGTGGACTTTGCCTATGCGAACAGTTTCGGCCGCTTCCGTGCCTGTGTGGTCCGGCAGCGTCTGGGTTATGACATCACTTTCCGTATCATCAACAACAAGGTGAAGAGCATGGACGAGCTCGGCCTGCCGCCGCAGCTCAAGCTCCTCACCCAGTACCATAACGGTCTGGTGCTGGTGACGGGCTCGGTCGGCTCGGGCAAGAGCACCACACTGGCCGCCCTGGTTGAGGAGATCAACGTGGCACGGCACGATCACATCATCACGCTGGAGGACCCGATCGAATACATCATTCAGTCCAAGGGCTGTCACGTGACCCAGCGTGAGGTGCATACCCACACGAAGTCCTTCGGGGCGGCCCTGCGCGGTGCGCTGCGTGAAGATCCGGACGTCATCATGGTCGGTGAAATGCGCGACTTGGAAACGATATCGCTGGCTATCACCGCCTCGGAAACGGGCCACTTGGTGCTAGGTACGTTGCACACCAGCAATGCGGCCCGCACGCTGGACCGTGTGCTCGACGTTTTTCCGACCGATCAACGCGACCAGATCCGCATCATGGTAAGCGAATCGCTGCGCGGTATCATCTCCCAGCAACTCGTGCCCCGCGCCGACGGCACGGGCCGGTGTCTGGCCATGGAAATCCTCATGAACAACCCGGCGGTGGGCAACCTCATCCGCGAAGGCAAGACCTACATGCTGCCGGGCGTGATCCAGACGGGTAAAAAGCAGGGCATGCAGCTGATGGACGATGCCATCCTGCAGCTTTGCGAGGCCGGCCTGATCTCGCAGGACGAGGCTTTCTACCGGGCGGAAAACAAGGGCCTGCTGGCTCAAGCACTGGGGATTCGTTAAACCATGGCATACATCGATCATTTTTTTCAGGTTCTTATCGAGTCGGGCGGTTCAGATTTGCACCTCGGCGAGGGACAGCCACCCAAGATCCGCCGGCACGGCGAGATCATCCCGATCAGCGACGAGATACTGACCCGGGAGCAGATGGCGTTCATGTTGAGCGAGATTTGCTCGCCCAGTCGATGGGAGCGTTACGAAGAGGCGGGCGATCTCGACTTTGCCTACGAGATGGACGCGCAGAACCGTTTCCGGTGCAACTACCTCAAGCAGACCAGCGGCTACGGCGCGGTTTTTCGTATCATTCCGACCAAGATCAAGACCCTTGAAGAATTGGGGGTGCCCTCGGTCATCAAGACCTTTGGTGAGATGCGCGGCGGCATCGTGCTGGTGACGGGACCGACTGGTTCCGGCAAGAGCACCACGCTGGCGGCGTTGATGGATTACATCAACGTGAACTTCTCACGGCATATCGTGACGATCGAGGAGCCGATCGAGTTCGTGCACAACAATAAGAAGTCGATCATCACCCAGCGCGAGGTGCCCGAGCACTCCACGTCATTCCCGGCGGGCCTGAAGGCGGCGCTGCGCGAGGATGCGGACATCGTGCTGGTGGGTGAAATGCGCGACTTGGAAACGATCTCCCTGGCCCTTACCGCGGCCGAAACCGGCCTGCTGGTGTTTGGCACGCTGCACACCAACAACTCTCGCAAGACAGTCGATCGTATGATCGACGTGTTTCCATCGGATCAGCAATCACAGGTGCGCACCATGTTGGCGGCTTCGCTGCGGGGTGTGGTGGCCCAGTTGCTGCTGAAGAAGGCTGATGGTGGCGGCCGCGTGGCGGTGAATGAAATCCTCGTCGCGAATAACGCGGTCTCCGCCATTATCCGTGAAGGTGCGACGCAGAAGTTGCAGGACGTCATCGTGGCTGGCAAGGGGGAAGGCATGCAGTTCATGGACGATGCCATTTGGAACGAACTCGTCTCTGGCAACGCATCGCCGCACGAAGCCTACATGAAGGCGATCGACAAACAGCGATTTAAGCCGTTCCTGCCACCGGAAGAGGAAGCCCTGGGCAACTCCGCCGGCCTGGTGGACGACGGCGCTCCGCGACAGGACAAAGGCAAGAAGGTAGGCGCTCTCAGGCACTAGCATCCGCAGCCGCGGCCGAAATCCATGCCCGCCGCAGAATACGTTCTGGTGGATGTCAGCAACTCCTTCACAAAGATTGTTTTCTCCAGCCGAGATCGCCTCGGGCGGGTACAACGCATCCCCACGAAGGAACTGAGTCCGGCCTCGCTGGGGAAGGTGCTGCGCGGGAAAAAGGTGGGGCATGCCGTGGTCGCCTCGGTGGTGCCGGCGAAAAATGCGGTTTTGGAAAAAATGTTGCCCGGTCCGGTTTGCTGGGTGAGCGCAAAGGTTTCGCTGGGCGTGGGAATTGATTACCCAAAAGCGGAGACCATCGGCGCGGACCGGCTGGCCAATGCGGCGGCGGTACTGGCTCTCTACGGTGCGCCAGCCATCGTGGTGGATTTCGGCACGGCGGTGACCTTCGATGTGGTGTCGGCGCAGGGCAATTATGTCGGGGGTGTCATCGCGCCTGGCCTCAGCGCGATGACGGACTATTTGCATGACCGCACGGCGTTGCTGCCGAAGGTGAAATTGATCGAACCGCGACGGGCCATCGGGCGCAGCACCGAAGAGGCGATGCGGGCGGGAGCGGTGCATGGTTACCGGGGACTGATCCGTGAGATCCTCCTGCAGATCAAGCGTGAGATCGCTCCACGCCGGCCTCCGGTCGTGGTGGCCACCGGCGGGGATGCGAGATTGATTGCGGGACAGACGAGCCTTTTTTCCGCCGTGTCGCCGATGCTGACCCTCGAGGGGTTGCGGTTGATCGGGAACCTGAATTTTTCCTAAACGTTCGCTCCCGCCAAGGCAGGCACAGTCGAGGCGGGGACCGGTATTTCCGGAGCGGCGGGCTGGTGATGAATCAGTTCCAGGGCGCCATCGTACCGCTCGACGATGGCAGTGCAGCTTTCCACCCAATCGCCGGTATTATAATAGTCGACGCCGTTGATCTTGCGAGAGGCCGCGGTGTGAATGTGGCCGCAAAGGACGCCATCCACATCGTAGTCGCGGGCATAACGCACGACGGATTCCTCAAATTGACCGATGAAGCTGACGACGTTTTTAACCTCGGACTTTACATAGGCGCTGAGCGACCAATGGCCGAGTCCGGCGAGGTTGCGAAAGAAATTCACCATGCCGTTGCAGCGCATGAGGAGGGTGTAGCCGATGTCGCCCACGTGGGCGAGCCAGCCGAGATTCTGCACCACGGTGTCCAGTTCGTGGCCGTGCATGACGAGCAGGCGGCGGCCATCCGCGGTGATGTGGATGGCGTTCTTTTGCAGGGTCACGCTGCCGTAGTGGCCATGGAAACGGCTGAGAAATTCGTCATGGTTGCCGATGATGTAGATGACCTCGGTGCCTTTGCGGCCTTTACGCAGGAGCTTCTGGATGACGTCGTTGTGTTCCTGCGGCCAATAGATGTTGCGCCGCAGAGCCCAGATGTCGATGAGGTCTCCGACGACGTAGAGGGTCTCAAATTCGGTGTCGCGGAGGAATTCGATGAGAGAGGCGGCCTGGCTCCCCCGGGTACCGAGATGCACATCGGATATCCATCCTGTGCGGTAGTATTTCATAGCGGGGTTTTTCACAAAATGTGAATAACTCCGGGTTTTTCCAACGCCGCGATTGTGACAATTCCGGAACATGCAGGTGTGAAAGGCTGGCCGAGGAACAAAGGCTGGAGTAGGCTCTCCGGGTTAGACCATGATGAACGACGACCTGCATTGGTACTGTCTGCGGACCAAACCGAAGACGGAAAGAATCACCAGCCGCATGCTGCGCGCTGAGGCGGAGATCGAAGTGTTTTGTCCGTTTATCCGTTTCGAGCGAGCTCGGCGGTCGGGCCGTCTTTGGGTGACGGAGGCGATGTTTCCCGGCTATGTCTTCGCCCGGTTTCGGTATCTGGCCCAGTTTCGGCAGGTACAGGCCAGTCGTGGCGTGATGAAAATCGTCAACTTCGGCGGCCAGCCCGCGGTGGTACCGGACGATATCGTTGGGGATCTGCGCAGTTCGGTGAAGGACGAGGAAATCGTGGTGATTGAATCCGCCGTGGAGGTCGGTGAGGAGGTGAATGTGGTGGAAGGTCCCTTCCGCGGCATCAAGGCCGTAGTGAGTCGGGTCATGCCCGGTCGCGAGCGAGTGGCGCTTCTTCTCGAGGTACTTGGGATGGAACGGGAGGTGGAGGTCGGTCTTAAAGCCGTGCTGCCGGATATTCCCCATCCCATGGCGCGGGACGACCGGTCACGCTAGGACCTTGCAAAAAATGCCTTGAATCAGCCAGGCCGGGAGGTCATGTTGACCCCCCGGATTTTTCCGGGATTTCTGCCCGACAGTTCCAGAGATTGTGCGGATTGAGCAGATAAATTGCCTCGTGGTGTAACGGTAGCACTGCAGATTCTGGATCTGTTTGTCATGGTTCGAATCCATGCGAGGCAGCCACTTTTTGGTTTTCAATGGGTTGTGGGCGTCTGCGGAGGGCGAGGTGCCGATTTCCGATCCGAGGTTCAGCGAGATTTTTGCTTTCACTAAAATCCGGAGCATTTTTTCGTATGGAAGAGGATGCGCCGGTAATCCCAAACAGCTTGCGGCAGAGCTGGCCGAAATCACCTCCCACCCATTTTTAGCTACGACATCTCATGGTGAGTGGCGCTACAAACTCGGACCTTGTTGGTTCACACGGGAAATTGCTGCCCTCAGATTCTCTCCCATGAGCTTTGAGAGATTCAGTTTCAGAAGGTTGGCTACGACGGTTATGGTCTGTTCATATGATACCTGATCCAGAGCTGGACTAAAATCCGATCCCCAATACAGACGGTTTTCTCCGTAGGCGTATAGCAATTCTTCCATCAACTCCGGCAGGCCGGGGTGCGGATAGGCGTTGATGCCATAGGCGCCGGAGAGTTTTACGCCGACGTGGGGAAGATCGGCGAGTCTGCAAGAGGACTTGATTTTTCGGGCCGCCTGCCGGATCGGTCCCGGCAACCCCAGATGACTAAATAGGATTCGCGTTTGGCTCAATCGCCGCCAGAGCGGACGCAATTTCACCGCGATTTCTGGCGGGCAATTCACGCTGAGAATAGCTCTCTTTTCATTCAGGTTCCTAACCCATTGTTCAGGAGCGTCGGCCAGCCGCTCCACCTCTCCACCGTCGAAGACATAGAGCGAGATGCCGTAGAATCCTTCATCCCACCATTTTTTCAGGCTTCCGGGCCGAAGGGGAGATGCCAAAGAATAAAAGGCCAAGGGGGTAATCCAGGAGTGACTTAGGGCCAGTTCCGCCAGGTAGCGGTTGTTGCCTCGTGACCAAGCGGCACCTTCAAATCCCACGACCAGTGCCTGGTCGATGCCGTGAGCCTGGCGGATTTTTTCATAGACGGTCACCTCCTGCCCGCCTGGAAAAAGCGTTCCGTAGCGGCCGGGATAACCATTAGCGAAAAGATGAATGTGCGAATCACTGATGGTCATGCCCGAAGAACTTCATCAAGAATTTGAAAAAATTCGGCGATATCATCCGCGCTATTGTAACCATGAACGGCGACGCGCATCCGCCCGGCCTGGTGCATGACGTGAACATTGCGTCGGCGCAAGGCTTCATGAATTCTCGAACTTTCCGCATGCTTGAATGCGACGATGCCGGAGCCGGTCAATGGAGCCAGTGGAGAAATGCCCCGTTCAACCAGTCCTTCGTGAACCAGCCGCACCAGCGGATCGGCATAGGCGGCAATTTTCTCGACGCCGACGGAAAGAAGAAAGGTCATGGAGGCGTTGAGCGCATAGATGGGGGCAAAGCTTGGCATGCCCACGGAATAACTGGCGGCTCCAGACTTGGAGACGACCCGTTCAAAGCGATCTGCTTCAAAGGCATTGTGCAGATGATACCATCCGCCAGCCTTGGTGGTGAGCCGTCTGGCCGATTTTGCGGGAACGCCCACCACACAACCACCGTGCATGCCGAGCAGCCATTTGTGGGTGCTGGAAATCATGATGTCTGCGTCGGAGCAATCCAGCACGGTGCGGCCCAGCGCTTGGGTTAGGTCAACAGAGATTACTGCATTCGGGGCCAGATGGCGCACCTGTTCGACGAAAGGTTGCCACGGAATCCGGAAGCCATTGTAAAAACTGACCAATGAGACTTGTACCAGCCGGGTCTTGCCGGAGAGCAACGTAGACAAATCCTCCAATTCCAACGCGCCGTTCCGTGACTTCCAGAGCCGGACAATCGGTTTAGCAACGGCGGCCAGCCAAGGGGTTGAGCCGGAGGGAAAGTCGATGTCGCTAAGGACGACTTCGTCATTCTCTTCCAGATGCAGTGCCGTGGCCAGGAGGTTGTAAGCCTCTGCGCTGCACGAGCAAAGTGCTGTTTCGTTCGGAGACAAACCGAGCAATTTTGCCGCATTGGCGCGGGCTTCCGATTCAATGGCAAAATGGAGATCGCGTCCGTCCATCCCCAAGAGCTTGTCGGTCCAGTATTGTTGGAGGGCGGTGCCCACCGATATAGGGGGAATGCTTTCAGCGGCCGTGTTTAAATAGCACTTTCCGCGGAGTGAGGGAAAATTCTGATGGATGGATTCTTGTGTAATCATGAAGCGGCGGCTTTGAGTTGGTCGATCCAGTCCTGCACCTGCAATGCGTCTTCGACACGGCAGCCTTCGGTGACATGGCCGTCGGCGGCAGCGCGCAGGAAATCCCGCAGAACGGTGGCGAGCAGGGTATCGGAGCGGCTGATTTGGAGGTTGGCTGGCCATTCCATGCGCGAATCTGCCCAGATCCAAGGAGCTGGATTAGTCGTCACCTGGGTGTAAAAATCGTCTCCGAAAACTTCGACTCGGTCCCATCCTTCGGCGGGCACTCCATCGGGAAGCATCATGTGGCTGTGGAAAGTGGCGATGCGACCGTCGGCCCAACGCAACTCCGCCCACGCCATGTCCGTCCGACCTGCGGTATTGCGACTTTCCGCGGCATGAAAATGCACCGGCTCCACGCTGTTGACCATCCGAGCCGCTACGTAGAGATCGTGCACCATGGTGAGTTGAATCGGGTGATCCTCGGGAAAGCGGCATCCAATGGCCTCGGGGCGATGCCGGACGAAATGAAGTGCTCGAAATTGCGTTTTTCGTAGCCGTGCCAGCAATGGAACGATGAGCGAGTGAAACAGGCAGATGTGATCGACCATGATGATCGCAGGCGCGCCTTCCAGGCTGCGCTGGAAGTCGCGAATCTCCGCCGCGCTGTTGGCCAGCGGCTTCTCCACTAACACGGACATACCGGCGCGGGTCGCCTGTTCAGCGAGTGGCAAATGGGTGTCCGCTCGCGTGGCGATGACGACCGCGTCAGCCAGTCGCCGCTCGATCACTTCATCGAGCGAAGAAAAGACGGCATCCACACCGAGAGATTCTCCCAAGCGCACAGCAGTCTCCGTGTTCGAATCGACCAAGGCTGTGAGCCTGGCCTCGGGCAGGCATGCCAGGGTTTGGGCGTGGAGGGAACCGAACTGGCCAGTTCCCACGACCGCGACACGGGTGGGTTGCTTCATGGCCTCAACAGGGTTTCTGCGATGCGAACGTAACTTTCGACGGCACGTTCCAACTCCTGCACGGAGATGGACTCATCGGCCGTATGAGCTTCGGCGACATCTCCCGGTCCAAACACGACGCAGGGAATGCCAGCGGCGGCAATCTTGCTCGCATCGCAGGAGGCTTTGAAAACATTGGAGTGTTCCTGTCCGGTGGCGCGAAGCGCTTCGCGAACAAGGAAATGTTCTGCTTCCAGACAGAACGGAAAGTCCACCAAAGGGCTCGGGTCGAATTCCCAGCTGATGCCAGACAGGTCAATTGCCGCGGTCTTCTGAATCCGCGCATACGTTTCCTCCCAAGCTTGGCCGGGTACCAGCCGAACGTCCACTTTTACCTCGCAAAGGTCCGGCACGATGTTAACGCCGCTTCCACCTTGAATCAATCCAATGGAGCCCGTGCTCTGGCCCAGAACAGGATGCCGGATTTTCGCCAGTTCATCAGCGAAGAAATCTTCTAATGCACGTACAGCCCGCGCCATGGCGGTGATGGCGCTTACGCCCTTTTCAGGCGTGCTGCTGTGCGCGGCCCGGCCGTGGGCGCGAATGAAAAAGCGCAGGCATCCCTTGCAACCTCTGATGACCTGGCCGTTGCTCGGTTCGCCGACGATTGCGAAGTCGTATGCTTCGTTGGCCTGAAGAAGGTGGCGAATGCCCCGAAAAGTAGATTCCTCGTCCACCACGCAGGCCAGCGTTACAGTTCCCTTCCATCGCTCAGGATGGTTCCGCAGGCGCAGCAACGCATGGAGCATGCAGGCGAGCGCTCCTTTCATGTCGACACTTCCCCGGCCCCAGATCCGTCCGTCCCGCAACTCCCCGCCGAAGGGAGGAATAGTCATTTTGTTGACGGCAACGGTATCCGTATGGCCGTTCAGCAGAAGGTGCGGGTAATCCGCGCCGTTTCTCACGCGGAGAATCACATTACTGCGACCGGGGAAGACTTCCTCCGTCCGCCACGGAATGCCTTGTTCTGCCGCCCAGGCCGTGAGCCACTCCGCCATGCCGGACTCACCAGGACTCGCGGGATCGTAAGACGGATTGACGCTCGGAATGCGAACGAAACTTTGAGTGGTCTCGACGATGCTCATGGAGATTCGTTCCAGACGTGGAAGCGAATGACTTGGCTAAACCTCGGCAACTCGACGTCCCGCACATAGCGACATTGGACGATTTTATGCCGGATCATCTCCGCGTCATACACCGTCCCGTAGCAATAGCCGTAGCCGATGCGCACATCATTTTCGACGATGGGTAGCATGTGTTCGGCGTTGGCGATCTCATTATTGATGATGTCAACCAAGGCGTTCAGCCGACTTCTGAATTCCTCCACGGTGCAGCGAACGTTCTGCAATTGATCCCGCGCGGTGTAGAACCTGACGGTATTTTCCAGAGTGCGCAGATGCGCGCCGATTGTTTCGCAGATATTGAGTTCCTTCCGCGCCGCTTCGCCCTGGTCCGATAAAACTGGACGCAGCAGGGCAAGCCCGGCGTCCCATTTTTCCCGGCACGCCGTCACCAGCTCCAAATAACGCTCCACGCCGAAAGGCAGTGTCACCAGCAGGTCGCTGACGTAACGAGGTTTGGCGCTCTTTTGCAATTCCCGCAACTCCTCCTCCGAGGAAATGCCTTCCTTCAAGTCGCCTCGCAACTGGAAGAACGCTTCGGGAAGCCGGTAGGAATCCTGCACGTCAAAAATCAACGGATGGGCCGGACCGAGGTAGAAAGGACCTCGCATGTAGGCGGCCCGCTCCCCGGCCGTCATGGAGGAATAAGGATAATCCTCCCAAGCTTCGCTCATCAGCCGCCAGCCAGCCAACACGTCTTCGATGCCGGCCTTCGTCAACCCGAAATCCCGGGTGCAACGCAGCCGTAGTGCATCGTCACAGGAGCTGTCTGCCCAAATCAACCGATATTGAAGCTCCTCGGGCGGCGATCCGTTCATGCCGAAAAACCGCCATTGGCCGACGAATCCGTGCGCGCCGGCTTGCTTGACTCTGGCGAAGCGCTCGTGCCACCGGAAATACAGCGGGAGGTAAGGCAAAAAGAAGGCATCGGGGGTCACACAACTTTCTATCTTGGTGAAGATGGGCTGCCCGAGCGCCTTCACTGTCGCGGCCTGTTTGGCGAAGGTTTCGCTCGGGCCGAGACATTTAATGTTGTAATCGAAAAATTTCGCACCGCTACCGGTGGCCTTGTCTACATCGCCGCAGTCGAAGTTCGACAGAATCGAAACGGATTTCTCCAAATTGCGAATCCATTCGACTTCTGCGAAATCACCCTTCGACCAGATGAACGCGGAATACGGCCACGCGAAGACGAGCTTGTGCGTTCCGGTTTGCTTGACGGCACGGGCCGCCGCGTTCGTCAGACGCGCAACTTCCTGCGAAGCCGATTTGCCCCGGCAATGCGGGCAATTCGTCTCTCCGTTTTCCGAATTGGCTGGCCGCGTGAAGCAGTGATAAAAGCTCTCGCCGCCGATAACCATGGAGACTCCGGCCACCTCTGGCGCGGCCGAAAGCAGGTTTCGCAAGGCCTCGGAATAGGCTGTGTGAACTTTCGTGCTCCCGCTGCAGAGGTTATTCCATGGCCGCCCGCTCAGTTCCTCCACGAAGATTTCCGCCCGTGCACCGCGCACTTCCGGATGCGTGGTGAACACCGGATGGGAGTCCATGAGCAGCGGGGCGCAGACGTGTAGGTAGATGTCGATTCCGAAGGCCAGCGTCCGTTGATTGAGGGCTCGCAGCGCGGCAATCTGTTCAGCAAAATCCGGGCTGTTGAGTTCCGGAAGGGTTTCGCTTTGGAAAACACTGTAGAGATCCACGGCGAGATAAATTCCGTTTGTCCCGTAATGCGACATGAATCCAAGGTAATCGTCGGAAAACCGGCCGGGATTTTTCAAGCTTTGGTCGGCGGGGACGAACACGCCATTTGAAATGCGCGGCATCAGGGCCGGAGTTCGCTCAAGGGTTTGCTTCGCCAGGAAGGGGCCGCCGCGATCGGCCATGAGCCATTCGAGATAGTGGGTTCCCTGTAATAACCCGCGCTCCTGCCGCGCCTCAATTTCCACCGCAGAATCCGAAATGCGGAGGGTGAATTTTTCCACTTCGGGAGCGGTGCGGTCGAACGGCTCCGGCAACGGATCGCGCAACCGCCAGGTCAGGGCGCGTGCGGCGTTGTTGTCCGGAGAGAACGATACTTCCAGACACTCGCGGCAGAATCGCTCGAAATCCTGCTGCATTCGGGCTGTCAACGGGGTAAGCGGCGCCGACAGGTTAAGTGCCCAATCGCCGGAAAGCTCCACCTCTCCATCCTCGATACTGGCTGCGGGATTTCTTCGGAAACGGAAATGTCCACCGTCCAGGATGGAGGCCATCGCTTCATCCCGCCGGGTCCATGGGAGACTTTCACTCATGACAGTTTAACCACGCAGTCGATCTCCACGTCGATGTTGAGTAACTGGCAACCGATGGTCGTGCGTGCTGGAAGATTCGCGCCGAAGAATTCGCGGTAAGCTTGATTCAACTCTGCGAAATTGGCTTCGGTCAACTGCTGTAGAAACACGCGACAACTCACCACATCCTCGATACCGGCCCCGGTTTCCTCGATGACCCGGCGCAGGCATTCGAGCGTCAACTTTGCCTGTTCCGCGACGCTTCCTCGGATGAATTTTTCTTGCTTTGGATCATAAGGCCCCTGACCCGAGATAAAGAGAAATTTCCCTTCGGCAATGACGCCCGACGAATACGGAGAGGAGGTTCTCGGCAAGCCGGGTATGCTGTTGACGTATTGTTTCATAAAATTATTTTCCGGCGGTCCAACCGCAGTCGATCACGAACGCGGTTCCTCTTTTAGGCGCGGAGTTTCATATCCGCTGGAGGGGAAAGACCGATTTGATGGCGACGCCCGCGGGGGCCTCAATGGTTCCGCTCGCCCCTGTGATATCGAGTACAATCTGGCCTTCAGGGTGGGGCATGACCACGGACAGCGAATCCAGTTTACCGAGTTGCGGGTTGACTTCCAATTCAACAAAACCCGGTTTGGTCGGACGCAATCCGGCAACGGTCGTGTAGAAATGAAAGAGAGGATGGGCGCTCCAGGCATGGCAATCGCTACGACTGGGCTGGGGTTGTTCCAGAGTGGTTTTGAGGCCGATGCCGAGCATGGCGTGCCAACTGTCCAAGCGCGCGAAAAAGGCGTCAATCCGCCCAAGCTTCCGGTAGGCTTCAAAAAGATAGTGGCGGAAGTAGACAGTTGTTTGCGTGAGGCCCCTGGATGTGAGCAGTTGTTCGCCAAGCGGCTGAATGCAGCTTTCCGGCATTAGCTCCGAAAGCAAGGCGAGACACTGGGTGTGCTCGCTCCAATGCAGGTGGGCGGGGTCATCGGCATACAAGCAGCGCTCCCTATTCCAAAAATGGGTGTGGGCAGCCGTTGCAACGGTACGGGCGCGACGTCTCTGCAAGGCGGCTATCTCCGGCTCTCCGAACCACTCTTCCAGTTCCGCGGCCTGCCGGAAGGTCATAGCAGCTTGCCAATTCAGGAGCGCGGAGACACCGGACTCCGCCCCCGGCGGCACGCCATTTGGCTGCCAGTCTGAAACCCAGTCGGTAAAATTCCAGCCGAATGGTGACGTCAGCAGACCATCTTCGCCGACGAGAGAGCTGAAATGGTCGCAGACTGCACGGATGCCCGGGAGGAGTTCGGCGATGAACTCCCGATGCCCCCGCCACAAGGCGTAGTCATGGCAGGAGGAAATCCACCAAAGAGAAAATGGAGGGATGACCTGCCGGACGCGCGCCGGGTAGCGGCTTTGAGTGAGGCCCGACAAGAGGCGTGACCAATCGAATAATTTGAGCGCTTTGCGGGGTAGCCTGTCGTCCGCCGTCATCACATAGGTGATCAGCATTTCCAGGCGGGTATCCCCTGCGTACATGAGTTGCTCATAAAATGGAGAATCCATATATGTTTCATGGGCGCACATCTGAAGGGTGCGGCTCATCATGGGGATCATGGAATTCAACTGTGGATCGGAGCATTCGAAGGAGCCTTCGATTTCCAACGGATAACGGGTTTCGGTGATGGCCAGAGCTTGGATATGAAGAGGAGAGGCTACCGTTCGCACCAAAACTTGCAGATAACGCCCGGCCTGCCACCAAAGCGTGGAATAGGTGCGATTGAGTCCTCCGTCCAAATGAAAAATATCGCCGGGGCCATCCTGCCGAGTCCATGGGCAGATGAAGTATTTGCCTTCGACTTCCGAGCGTATGCCCTTCGGCCATACGTGGGCTTCGATGTGCTCGCAATCCTCCGGCATGGTGATGTCTTCGTAGAGGCTTTCCGCCCAGTCGATTTCCACGGTGGCATCGCAGCCGTCCGACACTTCCAGAAATGGTCGCCCGCAGAAGTAATCTCCGAGATCGAGGATAACCCGCCGCACGGAATGGGGAGGAATCGTGAGCGGCCTTGTTTCGGCAATAAGCTCGCGCCAAAGCGGCATCTCATTGGGTAGCACGTCGCGAGATCGGATAGGGATAAGTCCGGCGGGATCGCTTGCAATAGGAGAAACGTGAAGGACCTGCGCGACGGATCGCTTTTCGCAAATCATCGCAGGAATCATCGCTGGTCGGAGCCGATGGTGCGGGGCGCTACCATTTTGCAAAGAGATGTTTCGGACGGCTTCCGCGCTGTCTCCGTAGGGTCCGGCTACGATATCCTTCCAACCTGGGCCCAGCCCTCGCTCATGCCCCCAGCAGTAGGTCCGACCATCCGTGACCTGGTTCCAACCCGTCCCCCAGGCGCAACTGACCGGTGGTCGCCAATCATAGCCGGTGAGGACTTTGCCCTGCCAGGGAGCTGTGCCCGTCGCAAATTGTTTCAACAAGGTGCTGTCGTCGGGGCATAGCAAAAAGCCGTGACTCAGGGTGAACTGGGCGAAAGGAGCTTTTTCTCCCAAAGACCAAACTCGGGCCACGAACGTGTGGGAACCGGCCGTGAGATAGAGATCATAGCTTTCAAAGAACCAATTCTCCCAATCGCCTCTTTCCGGTCCTGATGTGATGGAATGGCCGTCGATAAAAAACTCGTAACGTTCGTCCGCTGTAAGGTGAAGCCGGATGCATCTGGCCACCGGCAAGGAAAATTCCAGTTTGTAGGCAGCAACGCATGGTGCAATTGCGGGAGCTGCCGCGATCCACTGAGCGGGCCAAAGCCCTGGTTGACGAGGGTGCCCTTCGGTCCCCGGATGATTGCCTGGGAAGACGCGAAGGGCAGACCCGAATGGCGAACACAGAGAAATTTCCCTGTTCGGCGAAGTGGGGTGCTCAGGAGGCGAAAGGAGAGCGGCTTCAAGTGATGTCATCAATACGGAACTTTTTCAAAAAACATATTGCATGCAAGACAAATTGATGACAAAAATCCGAAAAATTCGCTCATGTCGAAACTTCCGCACATCCAAAAAAGACGCGCTCAAGACGAGCTGGCCAACGAACTCCGCACTCAGATTCAGAGTGGGAACTTAAAGGCCGGAGATTTCCTGCTTCCAGAAAGGCAACTCGCTGAAAGGTACTCTGTTAGCTCCCGTGTTGTCCGTGAAAGTCTGGCCACTCTGGAGGCGGAAGGCTTGATATCCCGAGAGCAGGGACGCGGAACGATCGTTCTTGGAAAAAGGAGTTCACAGGCGGGTGTTTCTCAGAAAAATATTGCTGTCATCTTTTTGAAAAGAATACGCGACACTTCGAGTATCGAATTCTTTGACACCCTGCAACAAACATTCCAGCGCGCCGGTTATGGAACGACAGTTTTGGTTAGCGATCATGACCCGGAGAAAGAAGCGGAAATCGTTCGGCAAGTGGTTCGTGATGGAGTCTCAGGAATCGTGCTTTTCTCCGCTCACCCGTCCGACAGTTTTGCGCATCTCAAGGAAGCGCAGGACGCTGGGGTGAAAGTTACCCTTTTCGATCACTTCTTTCCGGGTTTGGAAACAAACTTCGCAGGAATCGATGATCGCTTGGGAGCCTTCGAGGCGACCTCGCATCTACTGCATCTCGGATGCGAGCAAATGTTGTTCATCAATTCTTCGGTGGATTGGACAACGCATTCTTTGCGGCGCAAAGGCTTTGAGGATGCTATGGCAAAGCTCGCTCCGGGCATGCCCTTTAAGGTGCTTGATATTCCCTCCTTTGACGAAATGCAGGAGTATCTGGAAGCCGAAATCCCCCAATTTCTTCCGACCAACGGGCAGAAGTTGGGCGTTGTTTCCTGGTGGGACCAAGCAGCCTTGCATGCGATTACCTGTTTGCAAGCAAATGGGTTGTCTGTACCCCGGGATGCAGCGGTCATCGGCTTTGCGGATGATCTTGATTCAGCCATTGCGTCGGTGCCGTTGACCACGATGAAAATCCCTCGTGAAGAAATCGCGCGGTTGAGTGCTTATTTGTTGTTGGATCAATTGCGCGACCCTCAGTTGGTGCCGCAGCATGTGGTTTTGAGGCCGCATCTCATTATTCGAGAAAGCTGCGGCTGCTACCAACCCTCACACTTTGTGGCATAAAAATGGCTGCTCATCGCTCTATTCCTGTGAGTCTCAAGGGCTTCTCTCTCGTGGAGCTTCTAGTATCAATCGGGATTATTGTGTTGTTAGCGGCCTTGCTTTTCCCTGTCTCCAAAAAGCTTTTACAAGCGTCTTCCACGCCGAAATGTATTAGCCATCAGAAGGCCATTCTGAGCGCGATTTTTTCCTACGCGGCTGATAATCAGAATACATTGCCGGAATATGGCCAAATGGGCGGTTCCGCCGATCTGGCATGGTGGGTCCAGTTGAGTGGCTATCTCGGAAGCTCGGAGCGAGACCCCAAATATCCGGGCATCAATTATATGCGTTGTCCGGCGTTGAAAGACGATACTCGATTCGCCACCTATGGTGTGAATTACGGATACTCAACTTACGCGCCGTTCTCGTTTAGCGGGGTGCCGCCGGATTATAACGGCTCCATGAAACTTAGCAGAGTTTCCGGTAATACATTTCTCATTGGAGACAATCTCGATCCTCAGCCAAATGGGGGCAGCGCAGGTATCTATAGTCCGTTGGTGGAAGGTGGATGGATGTTCACATCCGATAAAGATGGAGATGGGAAAAACGACTCCAATGCGAACGTCGGCGGAAAATTCAATCATTTAGACCCGCGCCACAATAACTCCGCCATTTGCGGATTTGCAGATGGCTCGGTCAGGCCAATTACCACGTCTCAATGGGCCGATAACGATGGTGAAATGTGGGGAAAATTCAATCAGTAAGAAACAGCAAACGAAAGGGAAACATGAAAAAAAACGTAATAGGTATGTTCTGTGTGTTGATCGGAATGATTAGCGGTGCCACTCCGGCATCGGCAATTATCGCTACATTCCAGCAAGGGACAAATGGTTATTCCGGTGCAAGCGATACTTACACTGAGTATGCGCCGGAAATCGCGCAACCCTACAACTATGGCGGCAGGGATTTGATGTTGGTATACAGTAGCCCAGATACCGCCATCGCGAAAAAATTGGGATTTATGAGGTTCGATGTATCATCCTTGGATTCATCAGAAACTATCACACTTGCTTCACTGTCTCTGTATATTGAAGGAAATCCTGCGAGGAGCACGGGCTTTGATGTGACATATACACTGTATGCGATAACTCGGACGGGTCTCAGTTTCGGAACAGCTGATGGCGCGGTTCAAGACGGAACATTGAGCTTCAATTATAGTTCATACGACACAACATCCCCGGTGGGATGGGGGACGAGCAACAACGTCACCTGGGGACCGCAGGCAGGACAGGACTATTCAACGACCCCTATGGGGAGCTTTGATCTGACTGCGGCAAATGCAGATAGTGGTTTTGTGACTCTAAACTTGAATTCTACTGTGCTACAGTCATGGGTGAATGATCCAACGTCAAACCTTGGTTTTGTCATTGTCCAGGACATGGTTGCCGGTCCGCAGGCCCAAGCGGTTATTCTTTCTGCAGACTATGGACTCGTAAGCCTGCGCCCGCTTCTTGAGGTAACAACAGTACCTGAACCCTCAGTTTTAGCGTTAATGTGTTTTGGGGGAGCAGTTTGTTTAATGCTAAAACGCAAGATCCAAAAAAGAGATAGTTCTAAAGTCGCCTAAAATTAGGTTCCTGGAAGTTCTAGCCTTCAGTTCAGAAATAGGGTGCAGCCCGGATGGCGGGCCCCCTTGTCCGGTCGGCCTGAGCCAAACTATATGTTAATATTTAAAAATCGGCGGCTTGGGCAGGCGTTGGGCGTGGCGCGCACTTTGGCCATCCTGGTGGGTTTTCCGGTCAGCCTGTTGGCAGGTGATGTACTTGAGGACTTTGAAGGAGCGAGCGATGTCGTCGGTTGGGCTCAAGCCGGCGGCTGGATCGTGGAAGCGCCAAGCCTGGTTCGTGTCGGCAGCGAACACGCTCAGGATGGAAGTGGTGGCATCGGTATCGGGGCGGCCGACGCCAATAGCGGCCGCGCTCCGGTTTATAAAACGAAGCTCGCCCTGCTCGGGCCTATTGTCGAAGCGACCTGGAGCGTTCGAATCGACCAGGAGGGAGTTTTCGACCTTTTTGCCCGGGGGCTGACTGAGGGAACGAATCAAACGGAAGCCGTCGTGACAATCCGAATCCAAGATGGAACGGTCGCCTGCGGCATGAATGGCGGCGGAGGCTTCGTGAATGTCGGCACCGTCTCCGTGGGAGAGTGGAACAAGATCACCGCGCGAATCGATTTCACCACGCAACGCTATCAGGTTTCGATCGGAGAAAATCCCCCTTCGAACGAAATGCATTTCGCCACGAATTCGACAGAAAATATCAGTGAGCTTGATTGGGTGGGATTTGCCAAGACGGAGGACGGGCCGGGCGCCGCCAGCTTTGATAATATCACGGTAAATTGTCCCTCGCCAGCGGGAGGCGCTCCGGGCGCGCAGAACCTTAAGCAAAGCATTCGGCTTCCGATCGAACAGGGGACCTGGCGGATGATGGCGTCCTCACAAGGGGGGGCGGAGAAAAAGTCCGTGGATGGATTGGGCACCATTTCTTCCAGCATGGGTGCCGGGATTGTTTCGCAGGAGGCTTCCAGCGCTGCAAAGGGGAAGGAGATTCAATTTGCCTTGCCCGGCAAACCTCCCGAAAAACGCATGGGAAAATGGCATTGGAGCATACCTAAAAATCGGGTGGATGGAACGGCGCGATACGCGTCGTTTCACCTTAAAGGGCATGGCTTTTTTCGGGAAATCGGAGACGCCTACCCGGTAGTCAAAATGGTTGGCATCGGAGCGGACGGGAAACGCGTGGAAACTGTCCTTCTGGATGCGAATCGTGTGTTCAATGACGAGCGTGCGCATTTCGTGGTCGCCAAACTCAAGACTCCGATGGTTCCCGAATCGATTCAGGTCCAATTGGTCACGGCGGATTCATCTGCTCAGTTCAGTTTGTCCGATTTGATGTTGTACGGCGATATTCCAGCTATCGACGCCGCGGGGGTGCTGGTATCCGCTTCGCCCAAACTGGCCTCGCGTAACGATTTTATACCGGTTGATTTGACCGGGCAGTTCAATGCTTCCCTGCAGCGGATCGTTTCCGAAGTTCTGGATAGGGAGGGAAGTATTGTCGACGGAGGCAATATCCTTTCTCTGACCAGGGCAACGATCAACGGCATCCCTTTTCAGTTCGGCATGGAAAAAAACCGTAATGTGGCGGTCAGCTCGGAGACGCCCAGCGGCAACGACCAGAAGGTTCCTTTTTTGAAGGGAGAAGTGCCCCGGCTGTCTTACGGTCCGAATGGGCGCAATGATTCCCTGGAGATTCCAGTCGGTCGATCAGCCAGCGAATTGTTTCTGTGTCTTTCATCTCAAAATAGCGCCTTTATAAAGCGAGCGATAAGCGGCGGGATTCCCTTTCAACTTGATGACGTCGAGGCATTCTCGATCGAGATCCGGTATGAAGATGGCGACTCGGATTTGGCTTTTCCCATTTCGTTTGCCGATGACGCGCCTGTGATCCGGCGGTTGGTGGGAGCCTATGTTGTACCAGCGGATGCGGCGCGCCGCATCAAATCGATCATTTTGCACAACCGGCTCTTCGGAAATACGATTGGTCTCCTGGCGTTGACGTTGAACCCATCTGAAAAAAGGCATTTTTCCGCTCTGGCTCAGGAAGTTCCGGTCATCCGTCCTCCCAAGCTGGAAGTCTCTCGAAAGGCGGAACCTTCTATTCGCAAAGAAGGCGATCGGATTGTTGCGGAAAACAGTTTCTTTCGCCTGGTGATCAATACGGTCAGAGGTTTGTCTATTGAGTCATGGAAATCTGGCTATGCCTCGGAGGAGCCGTTTGTATTGGCGCCAGATTCAGGCATCGAAATCAATTGCGACGGCAAGGTGTATCGCGGGACGGACCTGATATTTGAAAAGGCGGATATCACGAGCGGCTCCGGCACATTGCATTTTTCCACAAAAGCCGGCGAAGTGCCGGTCAAGGTGAAGCTAAGCTTGTCGGTAGATTCTGGTCCCGAGCTGACGATGCAACTGGCCCTGCAAAATACAGGGGAGAGTGTATTGAAACCTACGGTCAAATTTCCTGTCATTCGAAACCTGCAGATTGGCGCTCTGAGTGACACTTGGTTTCTCTTTCCCAAATATCGTAACGTCATCAGCAATCAGCAGGGACTTTACCGTGCGCGTAACGACCGGGAGTTTCCCATGCAATTTTACGACATCTATAATCCGAAGGCGGGACTGGGACTTGGAGTGCTTACGAGAAACCGCGGCTATCTACCGATGACTTATGCTTTGGAGAAGGATGGTCAGGGGGTGACGTCGGCCGTCGAGTATAACGGAGAGTTTTATCCAATCGAGGCCGGAGGGACAAGGCAGTATGCGGAATCAGTGTTGCTGTCTCATACAGCGGATTGGCATGAGACCTTCAGCGCTTACCAAAAATGGCTCGCCTCGTGGCACTCGTCGGAAAGTCTGGAGGATCGTCGGTGGGTCGAAAGCATGTTCTGGATGCATAGCCTGATTAACTCGGCAGTGCTGTCAGAGATGTATAATCACACTCCCACGTTCTTTGACGCCGAAAGCGGGAGGTTCGATATCGACGGGGTGGTGAAAGCAGAAGAGGAGATTTTCGGAGTCATGCCGGATGCATTGGACTTCTTTGCCTGGTTTTACTCTGATGCAACGAAGAGTTTTGCTTACGGGCAGGCTATGGAAAAGTCATACGCCAATGCCGGGGGCTTGCCTGCGCTCAAACAAGCGTTGGATGAACTCGCCCGCCATAATATTCAGAGCGGATTTTACATGATTCCTGATCGCATCAGTACTTCGGTGGACTACGCCAAGGAGCATGGTACGAGCGAAGCCCTCATGACCTCGGCCGGGAACTTGATGGCCAACAATGAAGAGATTTTTATGTGCCCGGGATCAGCTCGGTGGGTCTCACACTTCAGCGATTTGTGCCGGCAGCTTCAGGCCGATACAAACGTGACTTTTATTTATTTGGATGTGTTTGCCTTCACCGCAGAGATGAGTTGCTACAGCGCGGACCATGGACATTCGGTTCCTTTCGCGCCGAATCAGGCGACCGATGGCCTTCTGCGAGGCTTGCGGAGCGTGCTACCGGGAAAAACAGGCATCTTCGCTGAGTATCCGGCCAATGATGTTTCCAACGAACGGCTGGATGGCAACCTCACGTATTACTTCCTGCCATTGGAGCGGTATATTACACCCTATAATAACGTGGAGGAAGCGCCGGGGTACTTGCTGAAAGGAGTTACCCACCTTTATCGATTTGCATTTCCCGCAGTGAAACAGTTGTCATTTGCCTTCGGCATTGAAGGCGATACTTGGGGACACCTAAAAGCCACATTCTTCAATGGGGATGCCGTGTTTGATGGAACCTGGCGGCTTTATTTTCCTCGGACGAGGGACTTTCTCCGAAAATCGCTCCTTTTGAAAAGGGAGTATCTGGATTGTTTCACCACCTATGAAGGAATTCCCATGGTCCAGACAGAACGTTCTGGCGTAGTGGCAAATCAGTTTCCAGGGAAGAACCGGACATTGTGGACGCTTTATAACGAACGGCCCACAACAGTGCGAGATTCAGTAATCGCCGTTGAGCATATCGCGGGAGCTACTTATTATGATGCGTGGAATCAGCGCGAGCTCTCTCCGGAGATCAGAGGCGGGAAAGCTTATATCAGTCTCAAGTTGGATCCCCAAGGGTTGGGCTGCATTGTTCAAAATCGCACTGAAGCATCTGAAGTCACTTCTCTCGGCCGTTAAATTGCGCCGCGGCAAAAGAAGTATAAATTTTTCGTGACGACCATCGATTGGGTTTTAGTAGCCATTTTTTTCTGCGCGTTGGCCTGCATTGTGTTGTCGTTACGCCGCTATAACCGGAGTATTGCCGATTTTTTGGCGGCGAATCGTTCAGCGGGACGTTACATGCTTACGGTTTCGCAGGCCGCCTCTTCGTTTGGTGCCATAACGGCAATAGCGGTATTTGAGATGCACTACAAAGCCGGATTTTCGCCGTTATTTTGGACGCTCTTTCTCTTGCCGATACAGTTTATCATCGCAGCTTCCGGCTGGGTCACCTACCGCTATCGTGAGACACGGGTTTTGACTTTGGCGCAGTTTTTCGAGATGCGATACAGTCGGCGCTTTAGGATTTTCATGGGCGCTCTGGGCTTTGTTTCAGGTGTGATTAATTATGGGATCTTCCCAGCCTGTACCGCGCATTTTTTCCTCTATTTCTGCGGATTACCGGCATCCTTCAGTGTCTTTGGCCTGCCGATGGATACTTTTACCTTTCTGATGGTGGTGCAGTTAGCTATTTCGCTTTCCGTGACGCTTGCAGGGGGGCAACTGACCATCCTGATTGGAGATTTTATACAAGGTCAGTTTATCAATGTACTCATGCTCGTGGTACTGTTGTGGCTGGCTTACATTATAAAATGGGACCAGGTGGAGACTGTTCTGTCCAAAGCGCCAGTTAACGCTTCACTTGTGAATCCTTTCGACACTGGGGGGGTCGCCGATTTTAATCTATGGTATTATGCAATTGCAGCCGTTGGCATGTTTTATTGCACAATGGCTTGGCAAGGCTCGCAGGGCTTCAACTCAAGTGGAAAAAATGCACACGAAACGAGAATGGGGGCTATTTTGGGCCTCTGGCGCTCTTCCCTGACATCATTTTTACCGCCGATGGCGGCGATAGCCGCACTTGTGGTCATGCAGCATCCAGACTTTTCTGGTATTTCTGATGCCGTCAAACAGCAGCTTTTCGGCATTGCCGACCCGCAGATTCGGCAACAGGTCGTTGTGCCCTTAGTCATGAGTCACTTGTTGCCGGTCGGGCTCATCGGGCTTTTCGCGGCGATGATGATGTCCGCGACATTGTCGACGGATACTAGCTATCTGCATTCTTGGGGGAGTATCTTCATTCAGGATGTAATCTTGCCGCTGAGGAAGAAGCCGCTTTCACCACCTCAACACATGCTGGCCTTGCGTTGCTCCATTGCAGGGGTAGCTATATTTGCATTCTTCTTCAGCCTGCTCTTCAAACAGACGGAACATATTCTGCTATTTATGGCGGCCACCGGTGCAATTTTCATGGGAGGGGCGGGTTCGGCTATCATTGGCGGACTTTATTGGAAAAAAGGGACCACAGTTGCGGCATGGGTTGCCATGATCATCGGTTCGACCATTGCGACAGGGGGCATTGTGGCGCAGCAGTTCGATCGCGATTTTCTCCTTAATGGCCAACAGATATTCTTCCTCGCTATTGTAACATCGATTGCCCTCTATGTAGCCATCTCGCTTTTTCAGAATCAAACCGTTAACCTGGATCGCATTTTGCACCGCGGTGAGTATCGAAAATATCTTCCGGAGGAGGAGCGTGATAAACCGCCTCTCCCTGTCGGTTGGCAGGCTATTGGTCCCGGTCCTGAGTTTACAAAACGGGATCGCTTGGTGCTTTGGTTGACATTGGGGATGCAGGGCTTTCTTTTTCTTGTGACATCGTGCATCACGGTCGGCTACCTATTCTTCCATTTTAGCGATAAGACTTGGTTTAACATCTGGTACGCATTTATCATCTTCTCAATTATAAAAGGGGCGATTGTGACCATTTGGTTCTTAATCGGAGGCTATAAGAATTTGCGGGAAACATTGTTCCTGATGAGGACGGCGAACCGAAATCAGCTTGATGACGGAACGATCGTGGCTGGGCATAATCGTGGCGAATGATGTTGGCCCAAAAAGCGGGTCAGAGGTTGCTTCGTATGCTGGCATCAATGCTACAGAATTTATGCGATTCGGGTTGATGGTTATTGCCCAGCGAAGCAAGGAAGCTTCATTTTGTGGACGTCTCGGCCGAAGGCGTCATCAAACGAATTGATGATCAGCTTTGCACAGGCGGTTGTCGGATGAGACAATGCTATATGTATTATCGCAATGAACCAAAACTGACCGCCACAATGCCCAACACAATATTTCGGCAAGTTTTGATAAGCGGGCGGCGTCTTCCTCATCATTGAGCAGCCATGGCCCGCCCGCCCTTCTTTCCGCCTCAGCTCCGAACCTCCGCGCTTCGGAAGCAACAGCCGAAGCAAAGGCGTGCGCTGGCTTCGTGGAGGGTCGCCCTCGCAGGGCTCGTTTTAGTCGGAGTGTTCAGCCTCTTTCTCCCCTGGAGGGGAAATATCTGGAGCTTCGATCCCGATGGAGTCGCCCGGCTCGAAACGGACATGTGGCGTCACTACTATGAAAAACGCTTTGTCGCATTGGCTTTCGGCCTCTACGCGGGCGTACGCGAGAACTATCGTATATCGCCGTGGGATGCCGCTCTCACTGCGTGGGATACCGCTAACGCCGCCAGGACATTTCAATCATCGCGCGACCGGGAAGCCGCCAAGCGGGCGATTCCCATCCTTGAGAAAGCCTACCGCCGCCTCGCTCGCGCCACGAATGCGACCTTTGACGCCCGGCGGGCCGCTACCCTGGAACTCGAATGGTGGCAGCAAAGACGGGAGCACGCACCTCCCGAAATCTACGCTCAAACCATTGCGATGCTTGCGCGTGAGATTTATTCCGGGGGAGAGGATTCTCGCATCGACGCAGCTGCGTTGGAACGGGCCAACGCCATGGCCTTCCGCGATGCGCATCGCAATTCCAAAATGACCGACGGCGACTGGGACATCGTCAAAGGGAAACTGATCCACTCATACCGCCTGCTTCACGAGGCCCTGATCGGCAAAAAACGAGACCGGGAAGATCCAGTCGCAATAGGGATTCAAACGGCCGCCTTGAATCTCTCCAAGGACGGCCCTTCCACGGAGGCGAGGTTCTTTAAATCGAAAGAGACCGGAGCGTCTCCGCTATGCTCAGGGTCGCCTGACAGATGACCGTGTCGGATGCGCCGTAGTACATCGTGACGGTATCGCCATCGACGAGGTGGCCGTTGGTGAAGACAACATTGCCGAAAAAACCCTGTTGCTCGTAGAGCGCGTCGGGTTCCATGAGCGGTTTTTCCGAGCGGGCAAGGACCTTCGTCGGGTTTTCCAAATCCAGCAGCATGGCACCAAGACAGTAGCGTGGGGTCTGGTCCGCCCCGTGATAAATCACCAGCCACCCCTTGTCCGTTTTGATCGGCGCACAGCCTGCCCCAATGCGGGCGCTGTCCCACATCCCCGACCGCGTCTGCGCGAGACAGGTGTGGTTGCCCCAATGTTTCAAATCTGGTGACCAGCCGAGCCACATGAAGTGGCCGCCAACGATGACGCCGCTGGGGCGGTGCAGGCAGACGTATTTATCGTTCACCTTTTCCTCGAAGATCGCGCAATCCTTGTTCGACGGGGAAATGATCATGCCCAGATTTTCAAACGTCTCCCAATCGCGGGTGATTCGCAGGCCCACGCCGTAGCCATGCGCGGACACTGCCGTATAAGTCAGCAGAAACCTTCCGTCCTCAAAGCTCGCCACGCGACAATCCTCGATGCCAAAGGTTTCCAGTTCCGTCTCGCCTTGCAGGATGGGTTTGCCGGAATCGACAAAGTGCACGCCGTCCTCGCTGTACAGCAGGCGCAGATGTGACAGCGTCGAAAGATAGGTTCGGCCATTAAAACGAATTTCCCGCGGATCGGAGAGATCCAGGCCGGGATCGTCGGTGGCGACTTCGAGTGCCTCCACCCGGCCATTTTCCAGGTAAGCGATGCGCAGGACGCCCTCCGTGGTTTGAATCGGGCGCTCTGCCACGCGTACGATGAGCCAGATTTTGCCCTCGTAGCGGAACACTCCGGGGTTGAGGAGACAGACGATTTCAAAGTCCGGCCGGGTGGGGCGAAGGTCGGAAGGCTTGAGTAACGGATTAGCGGAATGGCGGGTGACCATGGGAAAATTGAGGAAGGAAGCCGCGGACTATTCGGCGGCTTTGTGGCGCTTGCGATATTCGCCCGGGGTCATGCCGACGCGGCGGCGGAAGACGGTGGCGAAATATTGGCTGCTGGCGAAGCCGAGATCGAGGGCGACATGAGTGATGTCGTCGCCGGTTTCGGTGAGACGCCGGCGGGCTTCGGCGATGCGCTGGTTAAGAATGTATTCGTGGGGCGAAAAGCCCATCTCTGCCTTGAAGCGTTCCCGGAAGCCGGATTCGCTGAGGCCGACTTTCTCGGCCAGTTCGGCTACACGGGGGCTTTGCACGTTTTGATCGCTGTCCAGGATCTCCAGGGCACGGCGAATGCGCCAGGTGATGAGCGGCTGCCCGCGACTATGGCTGGTGAAGGCGGAGTAGTCGCGGATGATCGTGCAGAGCAGGGCGTGGAGCAGGCTGCGGGCGATGAGAGCGCTGTTGGGATCACGGGTGCGGTGCTCGGCCAGCATGCGGTCGAGATAGTCACCCACCACGGTGGAGACGGGAAAAGTGGTGTGTTGAATGCCTTCGAAGCCCTTGCGGAGCGAGGCAGCCTCCGCGGCGGAAAGAGCGGGGAGCATGCCTTTTTCGCCGTCCAGGCTGAGCCTCAGCCAGAGGTGCTCGCAGGGCTGGAGCGACTCCTCGTCGCCGCCGTGCAGCTGATCGGGCCGCACGATGAATACGGAGCCGGGACGGAATTCGTAGGTGGTGTCCTCTACCCACCAGTTAAGATGGCCGCGTTTTAGGTAGTGGATTTCGTAAACGCCGGGGTGGCGGTCCGGTTGCAGGGCCCCGGGCAGAGTTTCGTGGAAACGCAGCCAGCCGAAAATATCGATTTCCTTGAGTAGGCGGTCGCCGTGCTCCCAAGTTTCGCGTTCGAACCCCGAGCGGGTCACTGAGGCCTTCCAGGTGTCGAGAGAGCGTTTTTTACCGGGGGAAGTCATTAATTTGATGGGCGAAACATAGCCCGCGAGTCCTGATTGATGCAACCTGCGCCTTGTGAGATAATCGACACCACTGCTTTGTGAACGCTGGTGGTGACTCATCTTTATACCGTGGCAAACACTCGCATGCCTCCCGTCTCTTCAGCCCCTCGGTCCTGCCAGGAACTCCTGGTCGAATATCGCAGCCTTCATCCTGTCATTGAAGAGGATGCTGGCCAGACGTTGCAATTCGGCGGCGTGGGCGACAAGGACGTTTATAACATCACCGCGCCCTTTGCGTGGAACGGCCAGACTTACCTGCTGGGTCGAGTCGAGGCGCGCGACACCGAGCATTCTGAGATCATTTTCTTCCAGTTGGCTGGCGAGTCCTGGGCTCCGGTTACTTCCATCCCTCCGCTCGAGGGACTGCAGGACCCCTGTATCACTTTTGTTGATGGCGAACTGATCCTCGGCGGCGTGAAGTTTCCGGTGTTGCTTCCGGATGGCTCCACCGGCTGGCGGATGGAGTTTTACCGAGGCAACAACAATGGACAATTGACGCATTGCTTCACCGGGCCGGACAAGATGAAGGACATCCGGTTCAAGCAACTGGAGGATGGGCGCATCGCCATTTTTACCCGGCCGCAGGGAGTGAAAGGCGGGCGGGGCAAGATCGGCTTCGTCATCGCCGACAGTTTCGAGGAAATGACGGCGGAGATGATCGAGGAGGCGCCGCTGATCGAAAACCAGTTTTTGGACAGCGAATGGGGTGGGGCCAACGAAGTGCACCTCCTGCAAAATGGCCACCTTGGTGTGTTGGGCCATGTGGCCTCGTTCGATGAACAGGACCATCGGCACTATTATCCGATGGTATTTTCGGTGAATCCGCTGAACGGCGAGGCTTCTGAACTCCGCATCATTGCCGAGCGCAGGGATTTCCCGCCGGGGCCTTCCAAGCGTTCCGACCTTGTGGACGTGATCTTCAGCGGCGGGTTGGTGCGCGACGGCTCTGGCCGCGCTTGTCTTTACGCCGGTCTGAGTGATGCCGCCGCGGCTTTGCTGACGATTTGCGATCCGTTCCTTTAAGGTCGATATTCGTCCGCCCGCTTGTTCCCCCTCCCACAATGTACTTTTTCCCTATGTTGAAGAATCTTCTTTTTGCGGCCCTTTTCACTGGTTCGGTCCTTTCGCTTTCCGCGGCTGACACGACCTTATACTCGACAGACTTTGCCTCCGCGCCGTTGGGCAGAACTCCCGCCGGTTGGCGTGACCTTGGGGTGGTGCGGGCCAGCCCTAATTGGGGGGTGGATGGTAACGGCGCGATCCGCGTCTTGTGGAAGGACGAAGTAGGCGTCTTGATTTACGATGGTGTACTCAGCAGCGGAAAACCCGGCTCCACGTTTTCCGATGGAACCATCAGCGCGGTCTTCCGGAAAACGCCGGATGCCGATGTGGCGGTGGCTTTGGTTGGGCGATTGCAGGATCTCAAAAATTTCTACGCCGTGCGTGTGAAAGGGGAGGACCAGATCGAATTGGTTCGAGTGAAGGATGGCCAGGAAGAGACGCTCGGCAAATGGGTGACCCGCAACCGCCTGACTCAGGACGACGAGTGGACGCTTTCGCTCACCTTTGACGGACCGCGCATTACCGGCCGGGTGAAGGATGCCGAAGGAGTCGAGCAGGCCCGCGTGGATGCGCTGGAAAAAGACGGCTTCACCAAGGGGGCGGCCGGTTTACAGGCCACCAATTTTGCCGCGGTCAAATCGTTCGCCATTGATGACGTTAAGCCGGTCGCCTCCCCGCTGACCGCCGCGCAGATTCAGGAAAAGAACACCGCCTCTGCCGATGGCGTGATGGATTACCAAATCCTCAAGGCGGCCAAGGATGTGGAAAAATTGAACACGCCTTTTGCCAAGGTGGCGGACTCCTATGATGTGATCGTGGCCGGAGCAGGCACCAGTGGTTGGGCAGCGGCGGTGCAGGCGGCGCGCCTCGGCGTGAAGGTTCTGCTGCTGGAGGAGTCTGATTGGATCGGCGGGCAGATGGCTGCGGCAGCGGTGACGACGATGGACGAGGAGGGCTGCTGGGAGAAGTTTCCCGTGCGTGAGCGCGGACTTTACCGGGAGTTCAACGAAAGCATCGTGAACTATTATTACAGCCTGAACAAAGATCCGTTCCGCGCCTACTACGCCTGGCCGGAGCAGCTCGAGGGTGGTTATGAACCAAAGATCGCGCGGGCGGTGCTTTACAGTTTCATCGAGCAGTTGCGCAAGGAGGGCAAGACCCTCGACCTCGCCACCGGAACGAAGGTCACCAAAGTGCTGAAGAAAGGCGATGTCGTCGACGGCGTGGAAGCGGAGAACGCGGGCACGAAGAAAAACATCGCCTGCAAGGTCCTGGTCGAGGCCACGGAATACGGCGATGTCCTGCCGCTGGCCGGAGCGCGTTATCGCGTGGGCAATGTGACGAGCGATAACCTCGATCCTGCTTCCATCATTCAATATCATACCTGGGTCGGGGTTATGCGGGAGTATCCCGAAGGCGTGCCGGATCATTTGAAAATCAAGACGCCACCTCCCGGCTATGATAACAAAAAGTACAAGGGCTCGCAGCTTTATGGCCCGGTCATCTGGGGTGGGGCGGGCAAGGATGTGAAAGGACCGCGTTCCTATCGTGTAATGTTTGCCTGGCGTGGCATGGCTGACACGGACAGCCCCATGACGGGCACACCCACTGAGCAGCGCCACACGCAATGCGGCTTGAATGGCGGACGACAGGATTATCCAGTCACCGTGAAAAGCATCGAAGACCTCGCCGCACGGAAGGAAGGAGAGCGCGAGGGCGTCTATCGGACCCTCGGGGAGATCTATTATTTCCAGAATGAGCTCGGTCTGAACTGGGCCATCGCGGAGGACGAAGGCTACAATACTCCGCACAACCAGCAGACCATGAAGGATCTGAACCTGCGCGAGGATCTCACGCCCATCGCAGTGCATCTGCCCCAGTGGCCTTACGTGCGGGAGGCCCGGCGGGCCCGCGGTCTTTACACTCTGCGGGCGGCGGATTTGGAGCGTTTTGACAAAGCCAAACTCTTCCCGACCTCCATCGCGATGGGAGATTATTTCATGGATCTCGACCATGGTCCGACCGCTCATGCGGTCGAGGCTGATTTGGATACCGGAGAGCCACCTCGGGGAGGCGGGCCGTTTCAGGTGCCGTTCGAGGTTTTCATTCCCGAGAAGGTGGATGGACTTGTGCTGGCGGAAAAAAATATCTCTCAGTCGCGCCTCGTCAACGGGGCAACGCGTCTCCAGCCCATCACCATGTTGAATGGCCAGGCCGCTGGTACTATCGCTGCGCTGGCGGTGAAGGAAGGTGTGCAGCCCCGGCAGGTGAACCCGATCGCGGTGCAGGTTGCGCAACTGGCCAGCGGCTCGAATCTCATCCAGCGTTGGTATGAGGATGTGAAATGGGGCACGCCGATCTGGCAGGCCACGCAACTTCTCTCGCTTTATCAGGTGCTCGATCCGAAAGGCTCGTTCGTAAAGGAGCGCGATACCGCCATGGGTGCCGGTCAGTTCTGGAAAGTGAATGATCTGCTGGACGCGAAGGATTTTGGTGCCGCCACCGCGCGCCTGGCGCAGTTGGCCGGGAAGACGGTCTCTCCATCCGCCGCCGCTGCTCTGACTTGGGCGGACGTGAACAGGGCCTTTTCCGTCCTTGATCCGGCCTGGAAAACGAAGGTGAAAGATATCGCCATCGTAGATGCCCAACCGGTTAAACGCGGAGACTTCGCCCAGGCTGCCGCAGCCGTTCTTGCATCGACCGGCAAGCCCACTCTTTTGACAGATCCCAAATAAACAGAATATTCGGATACTCCCATGAGCGAACCCTTGGAATCACCTGGCCACACGCCGTTCACGCGTCGCAAATTTATCGGAGTCAGCGCCGCCACCGCCTCTCTGCTCGGAGTTACCGGACTTCCCGGCCTTTCCCTGGGGGCGGACGTCAAGCCACGCCCGGCCCGCGTGGTTAAGGAAGGCACCAAAGTGCGTCTGGCTTTTGTTGGTTTGGGCGGGATGGGCAAGCAGCAAGTCGAGCGCTTCATGCAGACGGAAAAGGTCGAGCCCGTGGGTTTCTGTGATGTCGATTGGCGGGAGGAGCGGGGAGCGAGAGGTGCGGCGACTCTCATCAAGAAGTATCCCGATGTGCCACGGTATTACGATTTTCGCAAGATGTTGGTCGAGCTGGACGATAAGATCGACGCTGTCTGCGTGGCCACACCGGACCACATGCATTTCCTGCCCGCCTATATGGCCATGCTCATGGGCAAGCACGTCTTCGTCGAGAAGCCGCTCACCCAGACCATCTGGGAGGCTCGTACTCTGCTCGATCTCGCCCGCAAGGCCGGAGTCTGCACCCAGATGGGCAATCTCGGGCACTCCAACGAGGGGGTGCGCCGCCTCAAGGAATGGGTGCAGGCTGGGGTCATTGGCAATGTGAAGGAGATTCACATCTGGACCAACCGCCCGAGCTGGCCCCAAGGCATGAACTTTTTGCCTGCTCCTGAAGAAACTCCGAAAGGCCTGGATTGGGACCTGTATCTCGGCCGGGCCAGCGAAACCTCGTATTGTGCCGGAGCTTATCCTTACATGTGGCGTGGCTGGCGGCGCTTCGGTTCCGGCGCGCTGGGCGACATGGGCTGCCATACTTTCGACGGTGCTTTCTTCGCGCTCGATCTGGATGCGCCCACATCTGTTTCTGCCACCGCCCAGCGTCCTACCGACTTTTGTTTCCCTCTCCAGGCTGTTGTGACCTACGAATTTCCGGCTAGGGGAAATCGGCCTGCCTTGACCCTCAAATGGTACGAGGGCACGGCCCAGCCTCCGCGGCCGGATGAGGTGCCGACCACCCGGCCCATGCCGGAAAGCGGTTTCATCTTTGTCGGCGACAAGGGCAAAATCATGGACCCCACCGACAAGTGCTCCAGTCCGCGGTTACTGCCAGACGCGAAAATGGTCGAGATGAACAAAAATCCGATCGCGCCAACGCTTCCACGTATTCCGGAACAGGATCATTATTTGAACTTCATTGACGCGGTTCAGAAGAAAGATCCTCAAGTCGCCTGCTCGAATTTTGAATATTCTGTCCCACTGACGGAGAGCGTGCTTTTGGGCAATGTGGCTATCTTCTCCAAGGCAGAAAAGCTCGATTGGGATACCAAGGCGATGAAGTTTACCAACGACCAGAAGGCCAACGAACAAATCAAACCATCGTTCCGGCCTGGCTGGACGGTTGAAGATATCACCAAAGCCGTCGGTCTCGCCTAGTGGTCATGAGACTTTGCCTGTTTTTGGCGATCGGCTTGGTGGCTTCCGCCCAGGCTGCCGTGCAGGATGATTTACAAAAGGCCGCCGGCGCGGAGGGACTGGCCCGCGAAAAGGCAATCGGCGAATTTTTGAGTGCGCTGCAGGCATCCGGCGGTACACCCGCCGAACAACTGCGCTATGCCTGGTATGGTTATTTCCTCGCCGAAAACGATGCCCAGCGGCTCAAAGTGCTCGAAATCGCCGGTAAGATTCCTCTGCCGGAGGCACGGATGGTTCTCTTCGGCCTAACCGATCAATCTTCCATTGAGAAGCAGGTTGCCGCCGCCCAGAAGGTCCAGGACCAAATGCTCGGCACTCTGCCGGGCGCGAAAAAGGACAAGCTCGGCCGGGTCACTTTTGATCCCGTCAATCCCTACGACAAGATGGCCCTTTTCGAAAAGTTTGAAACTCCTCCTCCCTGGGTCGGTCGTTGGAGCGGACAAGGAGTCGAGTTGGACCTGAATGCTTTTCCTTTGAAAACCATCGCGGGCCGTATTCGTTCCGAAAAAATTGGTGAAGCCCATGTCGTCGGTTGGGACGAAAAGAACCCGCAAATCTTCGGTCCCGGTTGGAAGGCCGCCTGGCGAGGCGATCATTTTGTTCTGAACGGACACGACCTGGAGAACGTGAAGCTCCTGCGAACAACAGTGGGAAGGACCGGAAAAACGCCACCGGCCGATGCGAAGGTCATCTTCAATGGCAAGGATATGAAGGCGTTGACCGACAAGAAGGGCGGCGACGCGGCTTGGAAAATCACCCCGGAGGGCGCGCTGGAAATCCCTCCCAGCGTCGGCGATCACCGCACCCGTGAATCCTTCGGCGACGTGCGTTTGTATTTGGAATACCGGCAGGCCTTCAATCCCGAGGGCATCAACCGCAAGCGCGGCAATGGCGGCGTCTATTTGCAGTCCAACTACGAGATCCAACTTACCGACAACTTCGGGAACGACGTAAACGAAGCGCTCTCCGGCGCGATTTATCACATCGCCACGCCGAAGACGAATGCATCCGCTCCGCCCATGGAATGGGGCTCGCTGGAGGTTGAGTTCTCCGTCCCACGATATGACGCTGGCGGGAAAAAAACCGCGGAGGCGCGGATGACAGTCTGGCAAAACGGGGTGAAAATTCACGATAATGTCGAACTACCCAAGGTCACGGGCGGAGCCAAGGGAGAGACGGGCGAGCCTTTACCCATCAATATTCAGGCGCATGGGGGTCTGTTGCAGTTCCGCAATATTTGGGCTCAACCACTGGCCAAAATCCCCTAGTATACCGACATGAACGTCCTTTCCTTTCTTCAGGTGGCGGTCGCGGGCGCCTTGCTGGCCGGAACGGCCCGGGCGGAAAAAATCTCCAGTTGGGACGTGGAGAGCGGGGATTTTGGGGTGGCGACAAACTGGAATCCGGAAAGTACCCCGGAACTGGCTTCGAAATTGCGCTGGGAACTGCGCAATGGGGGCACGGCCACAGTATCCGCCGGGCAGACCTACGGGCTCGGCCTGGATCTGCTCATCGCGACAGCGAGTGGTTCCGGAACCCTGTCTCTGGATGGGGATGGTTCGCTCACGATCAAACGTTACCTTTCCATCGGTCACTCCGGCACCGGGGAGGGCCGGGTCTTGGTTAATGATACGGCCAGCCTGGTGATCGAGAACGGCACCTTACTGGTCGGCCAGCGGAGCAGTGGAATCCTGAAGATCGCGAAGGGGGCTTCTGCAGTGGTTCAGGCTGGCAATACGAAGATTGCGGAAGGCATGAACGGAACAGTGGATCTCGCCGGCACCTTGGAAACGCCCGATCTCTTGTTCGGCAACAAAGGCGAAACCGCTTCCGAACAAAACGGCACTCTCAACTGCGAGCCCGGGAGTATTTTTAAATCGAGCAAGCGGATCATCTTTGCGACGACCGGCAACCATGTCGTGCAAATCACCGGCTCCGGTGGACAGTTCCTCTGCGGAAGCATGGTTGCTAGCAGCGTGGCCACCTTCCGATTCATCGTCGACGCCAAAGGGGTGACTCCGATCGAACTGAGCGGGACCTGCGATATCACGGGCGCGATTTTGGAGGTGAATTTCGACGCTTATGCATTCAAAGGCGCGCAGGAAAAGATGATGCTTTTCGGGACTGGGGCGCTGACGGGGGAATTTGCTTCAGTGAAGTTTCTGGGAAAGACCAAGGGCACGATCAAATACGACAAGAAAGGCATATTTTTGACGCGCTAGCCGATTTTCCAAAACGCTACACGTGAAAAGCAAACGTGAGTCAGCGATTCAGTGAAACCATGGGATGAACCCATGGTTAAGAAATAACCACCCCTTATGTTTAATTCACGCCCCTTTCTAATCGCGATTGCTGCCATTCTCACTCTGCTGCCCGCCCAGGCACAGGAAGCTAAACTTTGGCTGCCATCGCTTTTTGCGGATCGGATGGTTCTGCAACGCGACAAACCCGTACCAGTCTGGGGCAAGGCGGCTCCAGGTGAGACAGTGTCCGTGCAGTTTGCAGACCAGAAGCTTTCCACCAAGGCGGATGCCGATGGTCGCTGGCGGGTGGATCTCGCGCCACTTAAGGCGAGCAAGGAAGGGCGGGACTTGGCCGTCTCAGCGGGAAAAGACTCTCGAACTATCCGTCAGGTGGTGGTGGGCGAGGTCTGGCTGATGTCGGGCCAGTCGAACATGGCCTTCCTGATGTCCTCCATCCTGCGTACCCCGGAAATCGTGGGTTCGGAAAGACGAACGGAAGCGGCCAAGGCCGGTAAGGGGCCTTCGCAGATCAAGGCGGAAAAGGATATGGCCGAAGCCAACGATCCGCTGCTGCGTACCTATCGTGTATTTTCCATCTCCGCGGAGCGTCCGCGTGAGGATGCCGTGACCAGCGAGGGTTGGATGGAGTGGGATAAAAAGAATGCCCCGAACTTTGCCGCCATGGCTTTCTATTTTGGCCAGAAACTCCGACAGGTTCTTGATGTTCCGGTAGGCATCGTGATGTGTTCCTGGGGTGGTTCATCAGCGTGTAGCTGGATCAGTGCGGATACTTTGCGTTCGCCTGCATTGAACTCCGTTTTTCCGGAAGATGTGCCAGAGTGGGGATCGAACCTGTCTCCCAGCCGTCTCTACAACGGCATGCTCAAACCGGTGGCTCCGTATGCAATCTCTGGCTTCTGCTGGTATCAGGGCGAAACGGAGGCGACCGAGTTGCAGAATGCATTTATCTATCGCTACCTGCTGCCGGGCCTGATCAAGGATTGGCGCGCGGCCTGGCATGAAAACGATCTGCCGTTCTACCTCGTGCAGCTCCCGCCTCTGAACAATGGCGAACGCTGGGAGGTTGTGCGGGAGTCGCAGTCCAAAGCGCTGGCCCTGCCCAAGACCGGCATGGTTCCCACTCTGGATATCGTTCCTCCGGGGGACCTGCATCCGAAAATCAAACATGCCGTGGCGGCCCGTCTCGCCGATCTCGCACTGGGCGACCACTATGGCAAAGGCACCTGGCCGGGGCTCACGTTGTTCGACAAAGCGGAAGTTCAGGGGGCGACCATGAAAGTGCATCTCACCAACGCCAAGGGCTTGAAGACCTCGGATGGCAAAGCTCCGGCGGAGTTTCAGTTGGCGGGAGCAGACAAGATTTTCAAACCCGCCGAGGCGGTGATTGAGGGTGAGACCATCGTGGTTAAATCCGCCGAGGTGCCAGTTCCGGTGGCCGTGCGATATGCCTTTGTGCAGGCGCCGAAGGTGAATTTGCTCAATGGCGGCGGGATTCCCGTCGTCCCTTTTCGCAGTGATGACTGGCCGGTGGTCGGCCAGGAAATGGTGCCGCAAAATTTGCCGGTCAAAGAGGCTCTCGCGGTGAGCGTGGGAGGCAACAACCTCCTGGGCGAAAAAGCCGCCCCGTGGGTGCCTTCCAAAGACATATCGGGAACCAAGGAGACCAAGCAGTCGGAGAAGGAACCGAAGCCGGGCAAGGAAGGAAAAGAGAAGGGGGCATTGACCACGAGCAAAAGCGGAATGCGCATCCAGGTGAAGGGTTTCGCGTCTCGCAAGGACATGCCGAGCAGTCCCGCGTATTTCTGGACCGCGAACCCGGAGGTCGATCCGACCAAAGGCCTGACCATGGAGGTATCGACTCATCTTTATGAGGGCGATCTCCAAATCGAAGCCGCCACTAAAGTAGCCGACGGCACCTTCCGTCGCTACCGGGTACAGGCTCTACCCACCCGGATTTCCACCTTTCAAAATTTCGTGGGAGGTCGCGTGCCGGACAATACGCAAGTCCGTCTGTTGCGGTCCGACATGGATGACGTGGGCCACGTCTTTCGGATCGCCATCCGGCCGGACGGAGTGGCCCAGATCTATGATGGATCGAAGGTCATCGGCACCACATCGGGAGAAATTCTGAAGGGCCAGGACGAAAAACCCTATCTCCGTTTCGGTAAAACGGTTGAGGGCGGTAAGTGGTCGGGCGCAATTTATCTGGCCGCTTTTGATACGGGTGGCGCTTTCGCTCCGGGTGCTGGCGCTAAAGCCTCGTCCGAAGAACGCCCTGAAGGTGAGGAGTAATTTTTTCATGAGGTCAGTTATCTTTTCATTCGTAGTCCTATTCACGCTGCGCGGCCTGGCGGCCGAACCGACGCTTTATTCAGTGGACTTCAGCCAGAGTAAGCTGGGCGAGATGCCCGGCGGCTGGATGGACTTGGTCAATTATCGGCCCTCACCCAACTGGGCGGTCGATGGCAAAGGCTTCTTGCGCGTGATGATGAAGGAGTACGTGGGGCATCCTACCAATGGAGATCGTCAGCGTCGGTTCGAATATCTGGACAAGTACGGACTGAAATATCACGCCGGATTGTTGGTTTACGAGGGCGCGCTGGCTGATGGTTCCAAGTCTGGGGAACTGCGCAACGTCCGCGTGAGTAGCTCGTTCAAGAAGACCAGCGACGAAAATGTTTTCTTTGGCCTTTTGTTACGGGTGAAGGATCGGGAGAACTATTACGCTGCCCGCATCGGGGTGGAGGGAAAACTTGAGATCATCAAGGTCACCAATAACACCGAAGCCGTGCTCGCCTCTTTGGTGACCCGGGAACGTCTAACGGATCAAGCGGTATGGACGATGACCTTCGAGGCAAAAGACGACCTGCTGACGGCCCGCCTCTTCAACGAGAAGGGCGTGGAACAGAGTCGCGTCGATGCGATGGACCAGGAATTTGCCCGTGGTCCGGCGGGATTGACCGTAACGACGTTTGCCGCCGCGAAGAACTTCGCCATTTATAGCCACGAGCCTTTTGTTGCGAAGATGACGCCCGAGCAAATCGCCAAGGCGAATCAGAAAGCGGGATTTACCTACGCGGTGGTCCCCGCCGTGTCCGATCAACCGGCCTTGAATACTAAATTCGAAAATGTCGCGGCAGACTACGATGTGATCGTGGCTGGCGGCGGTACGGGCGGTGTCGGAGCTGCCCTCCAGGCGGCCCGCATGGGCGCAAAGGTTTTGCTGTTGGAAGAAACAGATCTCATCGGCGGGCAGATGGCTAATGCCGGCGTCACCTCGATGGACGAAGGCGGCATCTGGGGTAAGAACCCGGTGCGAGAGCGTGGCATCTACCGTGAGTTTCACGAGAGCGCCGTGAATCACTATTACACCATCGAAAAAGACCCCTACACGGCCTACCATTTTAACCTGCAGTCGGAAGGCGGCTTCGAGCCTCGCGTGGCCCGAGCGATCCTGTATGGTTTGATCGACGAGACGCGCAAGCGTCCCGGGCATACGCTCGATCTGGCGGTACGGACCAAGATCGTCGAGGTGCAAAAGACGGGCGAAGCCGTCACTGGCGTGACGCTGGAGGAATGGACCGAGAGCGGACCGAAACGAAAGAATGTGACCAGTCGCGTGGTGGTCGATGCCACCGAATACGGCGACGTGATTCCGCTGACCGGAGCACGCTATCGGGTGGGAACTTCAACGAGCGACAAGATCGATCCGGCGACGCCGGTGCAGGATCACACCTGGCTGGGCATCATTCGGGAGTATCCGGGGGGATTACCCGAGGAGCTGAAAATCAAGGAGCCGCCGCCGGGATATGAGGAGCGGATCACAAAGCTATTTAAGAATTATCAGCTCTATGGCGGGGCGGCCTGGGGCGGAGAAAACCGTGGAGCCAAAGGCCCGAGACTTTGGTGGGTGTATGCGGCGTGGCGCGGCATGCCGGATTCCACCAGCCCAGCCACCGGCGAGATGACGGAGGAGCGGCATACGAAATGCGGATTGAATGGCGGTAACGACTACAAGGTGAACGCAGCGACAATGGAAAATCCGCAGCAGCGTTTGCAGGATGAACTCAGCGGCATCAATCTGACGCTAAGCATCATCTATTGGTTCCAACACGACATGGGGTTGCCATGGAGTGTGGCGGAGGATGAGGGTTACAACACCCCGTACAATGTGCAGCGCATGAAGGACCGGGGCGTGCGTGCGGATCTGCTGCCGCTGGCCGCGCGGATGCCACAGTGGCCGTATGTACGCGAGGCGCGGCGGATCATCGGTGTGGAAACATTGCGCGGGGAGGACCTTTATACCCGTGACCGTGGCGACGAGGCCTCCAAGCACTGGGCCAGCACGGTGGCGATCAACGATTACTCCTTTGATCTGCATGGCACGGAGGACACGCTCGAGACTGATCTCGATGAGAAGGAATATATCAACGCGACGGGGCCGTTCGCGGTGCCCTTCGGTGTTTTCATTCCCGAAAAGGTGGATGGCTTGGTGCCGGCGGAGAAAAACTTCTCCCAGTCGCGTCTCGCTAATGGCGCCACCCGCCTGCAGCCCAGCACCATGCTGGATGGACAGGCAGCGGGAGCCATTGCGGCACTGGCGGCACTGAAGAAAGTGCAGCCACGTCAGTTAAATATCATCGAGGTGCAGGCGGCGCTGCTGGCCGATGGCGACACCCTGCAGTCGCAATGGTATGAGGACGTCCCATACGGTTCGCCACTTTGGCAGGCCACGCAGTTGCTTTCGCTTTACGGCATGATGCAGCGTCCGGGCTCCATGCCCAAGACGGGCAACCTGGGTGAGGGGATCTTGTGGGGCGCCAACGAGAAGCTCGCACCGAACGAGGTGAAGGCGACGCTCGCACAACTGGCCAAGATCATTCCGCAGAAAAACGTGATTCCGGCCGAGTCGTCCGTCCGGGCTGCGACCCGCGCCGAGTTTGCCCTGCAGGCCGCTGATCTGCTGCGCAAACATGGTCGCTATCTCGTGACTGATCCGTCGCCTTACGCGCCGCCTCATGTTTACGATCCGGCCCAGAAGAAGCCGCCCAAAGGTTCCAAGACGGAAGGCAAGGACGAAGCGGAGAAAAAGGAAGAAGCCAAGGCGGAGAAGAAAGCGGCCAAAGCGGCGGAGAAGAAGAAAAACAAATAGTATGAACACTCAGATGATTAAAAACCTGGCGTTGGCAGCTCTCCTAATGCTGCCGACCATCGCGTGGGCGCAGGCCCCGGCGCAGAAGATCAATATGTCGGCCGTGCGATCGATCACGCGGGAGATGTGGGATGAAGCGAGCCTGACGCCGGAGGAGAAGGCGAAGATCGAAGCGGCGCAAGCCACAGCGGTGAAAGATCCGGCGGTGATCGCCGCGATGGCCACCTTGGGCGAGGTGCGAAAGGAGTACCAAGCCAACCAAGACAAATATCCAGACGATCGCGACAAAACCGTCGGTGCGAAAACCCGTCAAGCCTCGCAGGCGGCGGAGGCGGCTTTCAAAACCGCGCTGCTGGCGGCTGATCCTTCCGTATCGGAAATCATCAACCGGCCCAAGGGCAAGAAAAACGAGGGCGAGAACGAGACCGATTCCGACACCGGCAACAAGGCGGCGGTAGCGCCAATTACCGATGAGCCCGGATTGCCGCGTGTGCTGTTGATCGGGGACTCCATCTCCATCGGCTACACCCTGCAAGTGCGTGAGAAGTTGAAGGGCAAAGCCAACGTGCACCGCATCCCGATCAACGGCGGCGCCACGGAAGTGGGCTTGGACAACATGAAACAATGGCTGGGCGACAAAAAATGGGATGTGATCCATTTCAACTTCGGCCTGCACGATGCAAAGTACCGCTCGGAGACCGAGATGCGCGCCACACCAGAGCAGTACCTGAAGAACTTGCAGGAGCTGGTCAACCAGATGAAGGCCACGGGAGCGAAGTTGATCTTCGCCACCACGACGCCCACGCCGACCAAGCTGAGCCGGGCGACCCGCCGGTTTGACAGCATCCCTTCCCGCAATGAGATCGCAGTGAAGCTGATGAAGGAAAACGGCGTCGCCATCGATGACCTCTACGCGGTCGTCCTGCCGGTGCAGGAGAAAATCCAGCGGTCCGGAGACGTGCATTTTGCTCCGGAAGGTTACGACGTCCTTTCCACCGCCGTGGCCAATAGCATCGAGGCGGAACTCCCCAAGAAAAACTAATGAAATCGCTTTGTCTCCTTCTCTCCGCTTTGGTCCTGACGACCGCCCTTCACGCCGAAGATCCGGTGAAGAAAATTCAAGGTGCCAAAATCATCTTTCTGGGCGACAGCCTCACCAGCAACAACGGCAGCCTTGGCGAAAAGCGGGGCTATTACCATTGGACCGACGTTGTGAAGGAGCGGTTTAAGCTCGATGTGGTGAACCTCGGCAAAGGCGGCAGCCGGGCCGATGCCGGGCTGGAACGTCTGACCAAGGCGCTGGAGGAGGAAAAGCAGAAACCCGATTTCGTGCTGATCAACTTTGGCATGAATGACCACAAGATCGCCTCGAAGGACCAAAAGGCCGTATCGAGTGTGGAGGCTTTCTCCCAGCAATTGACAGACATCATCAAGCTGGTGCGCAGCGTAAACGCCGTGCCGATTCTGGTGGTGCCTCACGCGATCTTTGAAGGCACCAAGGGCGATGTCCATTCCTACTACGGCAAGTACGATCCCGAGATGTTCGTGCAGGAAGGCGGGGCGTTGAAGCGCTTCGACAAATTCATGGAGGCGATCCGCGCCGTGGCGGCGAAGGAAAATGTCGGATTGATCGATATCCGTAAAGAGTCCGACAAATACGAGGGTGGAAAGATGACGCTGGAAGGCGTTCACCTGAACGATGTCGGGCACAAGGTTTACGGGGACATGATCGGAAATTACCTCGCGGAAAAATACTAGCCATGCGCAGGACTCTCCTCCTCATTCTCGCGACTGCCTTACTGAGTCTGGCGCGCACAGAGGGGGCGGTAACGGTGTCGAATCTCTTCACCGATCACATGGTGCTGCAGCACGGGCAACCCGTGCCGGTGTGGGGTTGGGCCGGTCCCGGGGAAAAGGTCGTGGTGGAGTTTGCCGGGCAGACCCAAACCGCCTCCGCCGCCAATGACGGCAGATGGATGGTGCAACTCGATCCACTAAAGGCGAGCGCTGACTCGCGCGTCATGAAGATTCGTGGCAGCAGTGAGCTCACCATTTCCGATGTCTTGGTGGGCGAGGTGTGGATTTGCGCCGGCCAGTCGAACATGGCCATGGCGTTGGCCGAAGCGGACAACGCGGATGAAGTGTTACAGCGAACGGACAGCGAGCTGCGGGCCTTCCGTGTTCCTGAACGAGCCGGAGCCAGGCCGTGGGACACTCTTGGCGGTGATTGGCAAACCTTTAGCCCCAAGACGGCCAGGAGCTGGTCGGCCACACCGTATTTCTTCGCGCATCGGCTGCGGGAGGTTTTGGGAGTACCGGTCGGAGTGATCGTCTGCGCCTGGGGCGGTTCGAGTGCGGTGACGTGGATGAGTGAGGCGGCGGTGCAGGCCACGGATGGCCTGGTTCCGGAGGATATCATCGGCTGGCGCAGCAACATCCAACCCAGCAAACTGTTCAACGGCATGCTGCATCCAGTGGCGCCTTATGCGGTGGCCGGTGTGACTTGGTATCAGGGTGAAACTGATGGCGAGCCGTACATGAACGCCTACATCTACCGCCAGCTTTTCCCGGTGATGATTCAGGATTGGCGGGCGTTGTGGAAAAAGGCCGAGCTGCCATTTTACTGGGTGCAACTTCCCAACCTCCGCAAAAAAGAACTTTGGCCAGTCTTACGTGAGTCTCAGGCGGAGGCGCTGAAACTTCCGGCCACAGGCATGATTCCCACCATAGATATCGGTCAGGAGGCGCAACTGCATCCGGCGAACAAACAGCAATTTGGAGATCGGTTGGCCAATCTCGTCCTCAACCGCAGCTATCAGAAGGACACCTGGGCCGGAGCGCCGACCTACGATAAGATGATCGTTCAAGGCGATCGCATTCAGATTTTGCTCCGGGACGCGAAAGGCTTAAGGACCAGTGACGGGCAGCCGCCCAAGGCTTTTGCCATCGCCGGGTCGGATGGAAAATTTTTGCCTGCCACCGCCACTCTTGAAGGCGATTTGGTTTTTGTGTCGGCCGCGAGCGTGGTTGAGCCAAAGGCGGTGCGCTACGCCTGGGACGGCAATCCGGCGGTGAACGTCGTCAATGCCGCTGGCTTGCCGCTGGTGCCTTTCCGCACGGACACGTTTACGTTGCCGGGGCAGGAGTGGCATTGGGAGAAGCTTCCGTCGAAGGCAGAGCTGCCTGCTCTCGCCAACGGCAAGCAACTTTGCGGAGACAACACCGCATGGTCATTGATTACTCGGGGCATTGAGTCGGACGATTTGAAAAAATTCAACGTCCTGCGCGATCAGGGAACGATATGCCAGATCGCCTTGGCTGGCGAACGCCGGGGCAAGATGAGTTCGGATAGCCCCTCTATTTTTTGGGAGGCGAAGGAAAGTGTGGATGGCGCCTATGGCTTGACGGTCGAAGCGATTCTCCAGGTTTATCGGGCGACGGATGCATTCCGGGGCTTCGACCTCGAAGTGGGTTTGAAGCGGGCTGACGGTCGCTTCATGCGTTATCTTGTTTCCACCGTCCCCATGCGACTCATGGCTTTTCAGAAGAAAGAAATTCGGCTCCTAGCCTCGAATCTCGACAATATGACCGCCCCCCACGCCTATCGGCTTACCGTACGCTCCGACGGCATGGCGCAGGTTTATTTCGATGGCAAGCCAATGGGATTGTTTGCCGGGGAAGAGATTGGTGCAAATGCGCCCGCCCAATCCTATATCCGGGCCGGGAAGCAGGTCGAAGCCGGCGAGTTTACCGTGAATGTGCAGAAGCTCAGTTACGCGAACGGCGCGTTTATCCCCTGATGATGAAAAATTCTCTTTATGCGTTGGGCCTTTTTCTGGCGGTTGCGTCAGCTGAGGCGGGGCCGGCTCCGGTAACGGACAAACTTAAGGGCTACATGCTGGAGTCACCGTATCAAAATGGACCTTCGGAAATCCGCGTCCTCGTGCCGGACAACTATGACCCGAAGAAGAAATATCCGGTCGTTTACATTCTTCCTGTCGGCGCGGCCAAAGGGGCTGGACAAGGCTCTGCGCTCATTATCTTTACCATGGCCAATTTGCAGAATCGCTACGACGTGATTTTGGCCGAGCCATCTTATGAGATTACCCCGTGGTTCGGCGATCATCCTACTGATCAGAAAATTCGACAGGAGAGCTATCTCCGCGATTTCGTCGTGCCGTTCGTGGAGAAACACTACTCCACCTTGGGCACGCCGGAGGGGCGTATGCTTCTTGGCTTCAGCAAAAGCGGGTGGGGAGCCTTCGCTCTAATCTTCCGGAATCCCGATTTCTTCGGCTACGCCGCCTCATGGGACGCGCCCTACTTCTTCGTCGATTTCCGCTATGGCATGGCGCCGGTTTTTGAGAACACCGAGTATCTCAAAAAGTACCGGCCGGATCTCCTCGTGGTGGAACAAAAAGCCCACTTCCAGGACAAAGTGCGGCTGGTGATGGGTGGCGAGGACAAATGGGGCAAGGCCATCCCCACGCCATCCGGTGGCAGCCACACGATCGAGATGCATGACCTCATGGACAAGGAAGGCGTCAAGCACGTCTATCGCCCCGACCTTAAGACCCAGCATACCTGGAGCCCAATCTGGGCCGTGCCGATGTTTGAAGAGATGATGAAGATTGCCGGAATCAATCCGGTATTGCCGCCGTCGCCCTAAGCCGCCTTGTACAACGGATAGGTCTTCCGGATGCCACCAGTGCCGAAGCGAGTGGCGTAGCCGGGGAAGACCTGGCCGAAGAGATCGTTGTCGTTCAGGCCAAACCATTTCAAGGTCGGGTAGAGGTACTCTTCTACCGAGTAGCTGGGTATGAGGCGGCCTTGGCCCACATCGATCTCGGCCAGCGAAGCGGCTTCAAAGATCGGATATTCACCGAAGATGTTTCCGCCGTTCATCGCGCCATTGAGGACGAAGTGATTGGCGCCCCAGGCGTGGTCGGAGCCCTGGCCGTTGCCGGTCAGCGTGCGGGAGAAGTCGGACGAAGTGAACAGCGTCACATTCGACCGGGTTTTCTCTGGAAGGTGCTTCCAGAATTTTCCGATGGAATCGGCAATCATGGGCAGAAGCGCGGCCTGGGCATTGACCAACTCGGCATGCATGTCGAAACCGCCGAGAGAAATGAAGAACGTCTGCCGCCGTACGCCGCTGTCCTTGTAGGCCTCGATGACATTGGCGATCATCTTGAGCTGTTGTTCCAATTGCGGAGAATCCTCCGTGGTGGACCAACTGGGAAACGCGTCGGCTTTCAGGTCGGCCTGCAGTTGCTCGAAGGAATCCTGCGCGCCCTTGGTGATCTTGGCATAGGTGCGCTCGAAGACGTTGTAGTAGACCCCCTGCATCATGCTGTCCATGGCCTTGGTGCGGGCGAGGAGGGCTTGTTCCTGCAGGGAGTTGCCCCCTTGGGCCTTGGGATCATAGCCAGCCAGCCCGGTGAGGCCCTTGGTGCTGAGGGTATAGGGGACAATCTCACGGCCGGTCTGAAGGACGTTCATGCCGGAGAGAGAGATGTTGAAGGTGGATCGGCGCAGCGGGTCCTGCTCCTTGCCGAGAATATCCATGGCGCGGCCCGCCCAGCCTACGCCGCTGCGGACGTCGGGCATGCAGGTCTGCCATTGCTGCTGCTGGTCGGAATGTGAAAAGAGACCCAGCGGCCAGTCACCGCGCTGCTTGCGGTATTCCGCGACATTCTTAAAGGGTTCACGGAGCGAACCGACATTGGCGACAAAAGAAAGTTGGCCATCTTGGAAAAGTGCTTGCAGCGGTTCCAGCCCGGGATGGAGGCCAAAGGCACGGCCGGGAATGTTTTTCGGCTCGATGGGCAGGAGGCTTTGCAGAGGAAGGGCCAGACCCGAACCCGAGCCTTCCTCGCCACCGCCGCTGTGCAGCCCGCCGCGGATGGTTTTGTAAAAATTATACTCGTCCGAGCCGATGGGGACGAGGGTGTTGTACGAGTCATTGCCGCCCAAAAGGAACAGGCAGATCATCGCCTTGTAGTCGCCCGGTCCGGCAGCGGAGACACGGCTGGCCACGCCGAGATTGAGCAAGGTCGAGAGCAGGCCGGTGGTGCCAAGGGCGGCACAGGCGCCTTGGCCGATGAAGCGGCGGCGGGAAATATGGTCGGGATCTTGCATGGCTATTTTTGGACGGCGTAGTCGGGTGAAACGAGCGTGAGATACACGGCCATCTTGGCGCGCTCGAGTTTGGCCTCGTCAGAGTCGTCGGGGAGGGACTTGATGGCCTTGAGGATGATGGTGCGGGTCGACTCACTCATCATGCCGGAGGTGAGCAGGGTATCGACGTTCTTGAGCAGGTCGTCGGGCTTGTCTGCCAGTCGGATTTGCGGTTCGAGATTGAGGGAAACAGCGAGGCCGGCTTTGGGATTCACCCGTGTTTCATTGACTGCATCGAGGAAATAATTGGGCGTATCGATAGCCGTGGTGGCGTGGAGAATTTGAAACTCAGGGCCAACCAGCGGGACGGCGGTGACGGGCAGGCGTTCGTTCCGTTGGATGATCTCCCCCGGCGGTTCGTAGGAAGGCAGGTAAAAATTGAAGACACTGGGCGAGGCGAGGGGGAACTGGCCAAAGGCGGGCATCAGCTTTGATTGGAAGGTGGGCAGAAAGGGAGCTTTCTCTGCCATCTGCACCTGAAAGGCACGGGCCATCTGGGTGAAACGCAGCCAGGGCTCGCGAAGCTTGCCGGCCGTTTCGCGCATGGCAAGGTTGGGTGCCCGGGCTTCGGGATTGAGCAGGATGGATGTGATCACCGCCTGCATATCCCCATTGGTCTTGCGGAATGTCTCCGCCACCGCGGCGATGTAGGCAGGCGAAGGATTTGAGGTGACGAGACGCTGGATGAGAGAGCGGGCGATGAAGGGACCGGTGGAAGGATGCTTCGAGAGGTAGCCGATGACTTGGGAAATGTCTTCCTCCGGCGATTGATTGGCCCTCACCGACATGTTTCCCAGGAAGCTTTTACGGCCCGGGTCATGGCGTTCGGAACTGTAGTCCATCATCCCAAAGCGGACATTAGACTTGGGATTGACCGAGATCATGGCCGGACCACCCCTTTCCTTGGTCACTTTCTCGCCGGGACCTTTGGGATAGGTCATGCCGGTGAAAACGCGGGCCAGTTCCGTGATGCTGTCGTTGTCGTAGGTGGGGACGAGATGCCCGGCGGAAACGACATAGTCGCCGTTGGGCTTGAGCTGGTACAGGCCGATGGTGAAAAGCTGCATCACCTCCCGGGCGTAATTCTCGTCGGGACGGGAACCGGGGCTGGCGAAATTCGCCTTGGCGTTGTTCGCGCTCGTAAGGTAGTTGCCCATGCAGGGATGGGTGGTCACGGCCATGAGGAGATCCTCAAACTTGCCAAAGGCATTTTTTACCAGCAAGTCCTGCCAGTCGCATAGGCCCTCGGGCGAACCAATGAGATCACCCTGAATGGAGACGACAAAAATCTGACTGAGCGCCCAAGCCACGCGGTAACGGAGTTGGAGGTCGCTCTTCACCATCATGGCGGCCCGGAGGGCGGCGGCTTCCTTGGTTTGCTGCCGGTAACCATAACGCGGGTAATCCGGCGGCATTTCCGTGCGGAAGGTCGGCAGGGCCAGATCGGCGTCTGTGACAGGCTTGGCCACTTCCTTTTTGATCCAATCCACGTAAGCGGTGTTGGGCGTCTTTTTGAGGGCGGCAGCGAGGTCGTCGATCTCCTTTTGGGTGGCCCCGCAGGTAGCCTGGCCAAGAAATCGAGATGCCTGTTGGTCGAGGGTAAGATTGGTGTTCGGATTGGTCGAGGCGGCGTCCGAGAATACAGTCGCGCTCAGCGCAATCATTACGCTGAGGATTAGAGGGTTACGCAATATGGCAACAGGCGCTTTCATTCCAGGGGTTAGGTAATTCTATATCACACCATCCGGCAGTACACAACTTTCTCGGAGATATAGGTCGCCCCTTTTCCTTCCGGAACGAGTTTTTCTCGTCAGTACTCGACTTTCAAATCGTCGATATACGCCTCGCCATCGCCCCCTTTACCGGAGTTGGAGGCCAGCTTCAGACGGATTTTGCTCGAGTTGGGCGGGACGGGCACATCGTAGCGCTGTTCAGTAAAGGTGCCACTCGACCAGCCTTCCGAGTCGCCCTTTAAATTGAAGTGTTTCGTATTTTTCTCCTCTATGTCGACTCCAACGAAAAAGATCGAAAAACGCATGACCTGACCGTCGGGCACGGAGTGCAGAACTTTCCAGGAAATGGAAACCTGACCTTTGTCGATGGCCCCTTGGGGGAGATCAATCACTTTGGTCTGCCAGGCGGCGTGTTTTGCGGAGTCTTTGTCAACAATGGCGAGGGATTGTTTGCCCGAGGCCGCTTTATCGGTCGCAATAATGGCCATGCCGGGATCTGAACCCTGGGCCTCCCATTCGGCTCTCACCGCCGCTTCATCTTCAAAGTCCGACTGCATGATCACCTCCTCGGCATGGACAGGAATGAGGGAGATAAGAAGAAGGAACAGATATTTCATGGCGGAAAAGGGGGTCTTTTATTATGGTGGAGGAAAGGTCGTCATGCTTGCGTTTTTCGCTGAACACGAATTCCAAACCCGGCCCCGTGGTTCGAAACCGGGTCTTTGGTTCCTGGCGGCCTTTTGTGCGTTGTGGTCATTTTCCGCAGTCGCCTATGGGAAGGACGTCCACTCCACGTTTGATGTCAAGGTGTCGGGAAGTGGACCGGCCGTCATCCTGATTCCCGGTTTGTCCTGTTCGGGGGTGATTTGGGAGGAGACGGTGAAGCATCTACAGGACCGATTTGAGTGTCACGTCCTGAGCTTGAAAGGATTCGGAGAGACCGCTCCGTCGCAGCCTCTGCCGAGTCCGTTGCTACCGAAGGTGAGAGATGAAATTATTGCATATGCACGGGAGCTGGGGCATCCAGCCCTGGTCGGCCATAGTCTCGGCGGAGTGCTGGCCATGGAGGTGGCCGCGGAAACTCCGGATCTGCCCCGCAGTCTGGTGATTGTGGATTCCACTCCGTTTCTCGCGGGTGGTTTTGGCGCCCAGCCAGACACCGTGGAGACCGTGGTCAATACCATCCGTGAAAAAATGGAGGGCATCTCGAAGGAGGATTTTGCCTCCATGCAAGCGCTGGCCATCCGGACCATGGTGAATTCCGAAGAGCAGGCTGACCGGCTCTCCGATCTGGCTAATCGCTCGGATCAGGCCACCGTCATCCAAGCCTTGAGCGAACTCATTCGCACCGACCTGCGGGAAGACCTGGCGCGGATCACCTGTCCGGTGGTGGTTGTCCTGGCCGGCATCAATACCGCTTCTCTTTCCGGCGACGCTCAGACGAAAATCCGTGAACAGTATGCGGCGCTTGGCGGAGCCAAAATTCTCTTTTTCGAGGGTGCGCGTCACTTTGTCATGTATGACGAGCCCGCCAAATTTCGTGAGGTGCTCGAGGCCGCGCTGGCGGGTTCGTAGCGGGAAACGCTTTGCGAGAAAATCAAACGCAGGGACCGCTCGATTTCCTAAGATTCGCTGTTCTCCCATGAAGCTTCCCCTCCGTATTTTCGTCGGTCTCGTGATTTCCCAAACCGTGGCCTGTGGACAGAAAAACCAGACTCCGATTCCCGCGGTGGAAAAGATGCCCAATCTCCCGCCCGGCTATGTCTTGCGGGACTGGAAAAAAGTGGCGCGGGATTTCGACGCCATCGCCTTTGATTTCAATCGCACCGGCCAGTTCCTGCCCCTGCCTTGGTGGGACAACGGGAAGGTCGACTATGATCTCACGGGCTTCGCCATGCCCGCTTACATTGGCGATCTCCGGCAGACTCCCCAAAGCAACAACTACGATGCCATCACCTGTTTCGGCGCGGTGCTCGGGGCAACGCTGGCCGGCATCGATAAGAGCGATCAGTCCGGCCACAACTGGGTGGAGATGCTCAAGATCTATTATTCGCGGAAAAACGGAACGAACCTGTATCTGAATAATCCCGGCAGCAAATCCGGTCAGAGTTTTTGGTACGAACTCCTGCCCAGCCTGCTGTTCTATCAGATCTTCGATCGCTATCGCGACACGCCGGAGATGAAGGAGCAATTCATCGCGATTGCGGATCGGTGGTATCAAGGCTGCGTTTCGCTGGGAGCGACCGACAAAGCTGCGCCGGACTTTGACCATACGTCCTTCAATTTTACCACGGGCCAACCGTTTGATAATCCCAAGTGGAAAGAGCCGGATGCCGCCGCAGGCGTGGCTTATCTGGAGTATCTCGCCTTTGCCGAGACGAAGGACAAAAAGTATCTGCAGGGGGCAAACTGGGCGTTGCAGTTTTTGGATGAGCGTTCGGTGAATCCGTTCTACGAAATCCTGATGCCGTATGCGGCCTATGCCTCCGCCCGTATGAATGCGGAGCAGGGGACAAAGCATCAGACGGAGAAATTCGTGAACTGGACATTTGATGGTTCCAATAAGCGCAAATGGGGTGTGGTGGTGGAGGATTGGAACGGAACCCCGGCTCACGGACTGATGGGCAGCGTCTATCCGACGCACGAATACGCCTTTACCATGAATAGCTTTCTGGCCCCTGGAGTGATGGTGCCGATCGTTCGCTATGACGATCGTTACGCCCGGGCCATGGGCAAATGGGTGCTGAATGTGGCGGCGAACAGCCGGTACTTTTATGCCGATGCCTGGAAGCCCGAGCAGCAGACCTCCTGGGAATGGGCTAGCAAGAACGATCCCAGTTTCTCCATCGCTTATGAAGGATTGCGCAAGAAAGGTATCGAGCGGAGCCGTCCGGTGGAGGAAAAAACCATCAAGGGGAAACAAGCCGGCAGCCTGGTGCCGGAAGGCCGTCGCTTGAAGGCCGCCAAGATTTTTCCGGATGCCAGTGGGCAGATCGAGCAGGTATGGAAGTTTGACCTGCCAGTTGGAAAAGAGCGGACCCTGGTGGCGATCCTCAAGCCGGAGGGAGGGAAGGCGACCATGCCGATGGAGGCTTTCACCGCTTCCTCGCCGGATGGTCCGTGGAAGAAAGCCTTCTCGGTCAAACCTGGTGACAAGACCCGCAAGTGGGCTGACTTCGAGGCGGACGGGCCGTTCTGGTTCAAGCTGCAGGCGACCTCCGATGGCCCGCGCAAGCCGCTGGAAATCGAGGAACTCTATATCAACTCACAACTGCCGATCAGCCCTTACGCCAGCGGCGATCCGACCTACCTTGCTTGGGGTCAGACCGATCTGGGGCTCTATGGCTCTTCGTTTGTGGGGGTACTGGGCGGGCTGGTTGAGCCGACCAATGTGGAAGGCATCTTGCGCATCGATTGCCGGGCTACCGAGGCCTTCGCCGGGCCCAGCCTGCCGACGTACCTTTTTTACAACCCTCATGCGGAGGAAAAGGAGGTCCGCTTTCCGGTCGGCGACAAGTCGGTGGATCTCTATGACACGGTGCAAAATCGGGTCGTGGCGCAGGGCGTGCGCGGCGAAGCGGCGGTGAAACTGCCCGGTGATGCTGCGGCCGTCATCGTGCTTTGCCCAGCAGGCGGCAAAATCGCCCAAAAAGACGGTCGGACCTACTGCGATGACGTGGTGATCGACTATCAGAACTAAGCGCAGGCGGCGCTATTTCTTCCCGCAGATCGAGAGCACGAACTGGGCGATGGCCTGTGAGGCGGGTGGCTGTTTGAGCGCCGCGAGATTGGCCCGCCACGCCTTCCAGAGAGCTCCATCGTGGACCATCATGCCAATGAGGAGATCGTGAATGCGGCGGGGCGCGCCCACCGCGAGGGTGCCGATGCCGGATTGTTCGATGAGGGCGATGTTGCCCTCTTCCTGACCGGGGACGACGTGATTGACGATGAAGGGGATTTGCGCCGCAATGGCTTCCTGCACGGTCGCGCCACCCGCCTTGCCGATGAAGACATGATGCGTGGTCATCAACTTCGGCATTTCCGTCGTCCAGCCGATAAGGGTGCCATTGCGCGGAAGTCCAGCCTGTTGAAGCTGCCGGTAAACGCTGCGACGCCGGCCTGTCACGACCGTCACGCTTAAGTTGGGAATCTCAGCCAGTTGGTTGAGCACATTGATGGCCGTGGCCGTACTGCCGCCGGGAAAGAAAAGGGCCTTCCACTTATCCAGATCGGGGCAGGGCGTGGGTTTGAGGCCCTGAAACATGGAGGTGACGGGAAAGCCGAGGATATGAATTTTTTCCCCAGGAACTCCATCCTTGCGGAGAACGTCGGCGGTCAGTTTGTCCGCGACAATACAGCCATCGCATGGGCAGCGATACCAGGCGGAGCTGATCATCGTGGAATCCGTGATGACCGTGTAGAAGGGAATGGTCATCCGGGAGTCGCGTTTGCGAATCTTGGTGATGAGGAACGAAAAAACCGGATAGGTGGAGACGATGATATCGGGCTTGAACTCGGTGATCAGACCCTTCACCGCCGCGGTGAGTTCGGCGAGGACGGGGCCCATGCCTTCCACGAAACCCTTGCGGTTCAGCAGTTCAAAGATGACCTTCCAGGCTCGCGGATAGCTATTGATCGCAGTGGCGTAGCCTTTTTGGATGAGTTTGTTGATGACCGGGTTGGTCCGCGTGTAGGGGTCGGAAACGAGCACCTCGACGCCCTCCTCGCAGAGCAGGGCGTCACGGATGTTGCGGGCGGCGGTATTGTGCCCTTCGCCCATGCTGGCGGTGAGTATGAGAATGCGTGGCACGTTTACAGGAAAGAGAGACTATGCCAGCTAGAGTTGGCGGAGGGCAAGACGGGCGCGCTGCTTGGTTTCCTCGTCGTCCTTCGCAGTGCAGGGAAGGGCGAGAGCCTTCTCCAGTTCCGTGCGGGCTTTCTCCTTCTGACCGAGCACGAGATAGGTGCGGCCGAGTTCGACATGGTGAGCCACCTGCCGGGGGGCGATGGCAACGGCTTTTTGGAAACATTCGGCGGCCTTTTCATTGGAAGCATCGGGGAACCTTCCATAAATCGCTTCCCCCATGGTTTTCAAGAAGGGATTAACATTAGCCATCTCATAGTTCCAGCGGCCGAGGATATGCCAGGCATAGTCTTCGCGGGGATTGAGCCGGATGGCGGCTTCGGCCTCCTCTTTGATCAGCCGGGAAAGCTCCACCTTTTTTCGGTTGGACTCCGTCAGGGCGATCCGTCCATAGACGATGGCCAGCGTCAGGCGGACGCCGGCATTTTGCGGATCAAGTTTTTTGGCCCGTTCCGCAGCCTCAAGGGCCTTTGGGCCCAGATGCTTCTTCTCCTCCACGGAGGCGGTCTCCTCCATGATCTGGGAATATTGTTTGGCGATGCGGCACAAGGTGTCCGCCTGGTTGGGACTCAGTTTGTCCGCTTCAAGGTAAAGTGGCAGGGCATCACGGTTCCTGTGTTTGGCATCCAGGGCATCGCCTTGGGCGATGAAGACCTCTGCCGTTTGGGCATGGCAAAACGAGACACCTGCCAATAACATGAGCCAGGCCCTCATTTCCTAAACAGGTAGTGGCTGACGATCCATTCGTTGCGTTCTCGGTAATCCCAAAGCTCGAGATTGATCATACGTTTTTGGGCGGCCATGGAATGAAGGCGCCGGTGGAGCGCTGGTATTGCCGGTAAGCGTCACCGCGCGATTTGAGCGCCTGTGCTTCTGCCGGGGGGATGCCGGTGACCTTGGTGAGAAAGTAGAGCATCAGAAGCGGACAATATACACTCACCCAACCGCCGGGAGAGCCGGAAGCAAAGACGAAATAAGCGATCCAGACGAGCCACTCGAAGAAGTAATTGGGATGACGGGAAAAGCGCCAGAGGCCGGTATTGCATGCCTTGCCCTTGGTGGCGGGATTGGACTGAAAGCGGCTGAGTTGGTGATCAGCCAGAGCCTCCCCGGAGAGAGCGACAGCCCAAAGAATGAACCCCATCACCTCAAGAAAATTGGGAAATGGCGACGGGTTTGTACTCGCAATGGCAAAGGGCAGGCAAAGGAAACCGAGCAGCACACCTTGCAGTTGGAAAAATCCGAAGAACATCAGCCAGGGCCTCTGCGGAAATTGTTCCCGCAACCCGGCGTGGCGGGCGTCCTCCTTGGGATGACGACGCATGAGGCGGATGAGCAAGTGAGTGCCAAGGCGCAGGCTCCAGATCGCCACCATGGTCGCGAAGAGGATACGACGCAACGGAGCTCCCGAGGCGATGAGCGCGAAGACGCTGGCGTTCAGAGCAAATCCATACGACCAGGCCGCGTCCACGAAGCCCGCATTATTAAGCCGGCGGCAAACCAGCCAGACCACGAACATGAGAACCATGGACACATTGAGGGCCAAACCGACTAAAACCCAGGCATTCATGAGCGAAGAAGCATCTCCCGTGGTGAGGCATTGGCAGGCACGCGAAAGAGTTGGATGATATTGCCGAGCAGCATGATGAAGATGAACCAAAGGACCGAGGGGCCACATGGGGCCTCCTGTAGGTTACCCAGATGAAAAAGGTGAGAAAGCCGAAATAGGTATCAAAAAAGGATGGCGCGGAACCAGCGGCCCACGGCGAGGGAATTTCCAGAAAAAGGCAGGGTCGACCGGCACCATGTGACACCGAATGCCGGAAAGACCTGCCTTCAGAAAAAACTACTTGCTGCTGAGCAGGGGTGCGGTACAGTAGCCGTTCAATCGCGGGATGGAGCAGTCTGGTAGCTCGTCAGGCTCATAACCTGAAGGTCGTAGGTTCAAATCCTACTCCCGCAACCACTTCAATTTTGAAGCTGGCCTTGATGTATCAAGTTACATCCTCCAAAATCCTGATGGCCGACTCTACATCGGTCTTTCAGAAAATGTCGCAACTCGCCTCGAACAGCATAATTGTGGCGAAGCCAAATGGACCAAAAATCGGGGTCCCTGGGCTCTCAAATGGATAAGTGAAACAATGTCTTTGTCCGACGCGCGAAAGCTGGAAAATTTGCTCAAGCGCCAAAAAGGAGGCATTGGCCTTTACCGCATCACCGGCATGCAGGCTCATAATCCCGCGACTGCGGGATCGTAGGTTCAAATCCTACTCCCGCAACCACTTCAATTTTGAAGCTGGCCTTGATGTATCAAGTTTTCAGGCGGAGAAATCCGCTTCGGTAAAATTAAGTTTTTTCCCGGCCTCGATGGCCTCGTTGATCTTGAATACCGCCACCTCGCTGGCCAGGGCGGACGCTCCGTCACAATTGAGTTTCCCCTCCCCGCGAACGGCGGCAAAGAAGTTTTCCAAGTGCGGCTGATGCACCGGCTTTCGCAAAATCAACGGCACGGCGAATTCCACGGCCACCCGGGCGGATTCCTGTACCTCTCCCGCGTCATTGCGCGTTTTTTTGGCCTTGGCGTAGGCGATCTCCTGGAGCCAGCCCTTCTCCACCAACGGCGCCCAGTCCGACGCTTTGGGCTCGCGATAGATCTTGGCCAGTTTCTGATTCTCCGACGTCACGATGGTCCCTTGGTCCCCCATGAAGGTCTCGAAATCACCGCCGCCCGAGTTGGAGGTAGTCACCACCTCGTATGCGGCGCGCGTGATGCCGTCCTTGGTCAAAAATTCATAGATCGCCATGATGTTGTCACAATGCTCGTTGCGCGGGTTGTAGTCCGCCCCACCCATGGCGACGATGGCCTGCGGACGGGCGTCGAGCAGCCAGGAAATGACGTCGATCTGATGCACGCCCAGATTTTGGATGGGGCCGCCGCTGAGCGCCTTAACCCATCTCCAGTTGCGAAATTGATGCATGTCCTTGTAGCCGTACTGCTGCAAGGTGGCCGCGGGAATTTCCTGGGACTTGGGTGCGCCGAGATCATCCGCGACCGGTTTGTTCCACTGCGCCGTGGCTGCGGTGATTCGGCCTGCCAGCCGGACCTCGCGCACCAGCTTTTCCATTACATGCGTGTAGCGCGGATTGCTCCGGCGCTGATGGCCGATCTGCAGGAGCTTTTTGGTTTCGTTGGCCGCTCTCACCATCGCCCGCGCTCCATCGATTGTTTGGGACATCATGCTCTCGCAATAAACATTTAGTCCGGCTCGCAAACAGGCCTCCGTCTGCGGCGCATGCCAGAAGTCCGGCGTGGCCACGATGGCCGCATCCAGCCCCTTCTCCTTGGCCAGAAGGTCCTCGAAATTTTCATACATCGCCGGTTCGTGGCCGGCCTTCTTGAGCTTGGCGCCGGCCTGTAGTTGCGAAAACTTCCAGATGTCGCACACTGCCTGCACGCGCACGCCCGGGATATTGATCAGCGAATCAATCAACAATCGCCCCTGATTGCCCGCACCAATTAAAGCGACTTTCAGTTCACTTGCAGACTTAGCCGGACCCTGCGCCCTGGCCAGACGCGGCCATCCCAACACCAATCCGGCACCCAGGACAGACGAAGTGGTGAGAAACGAACGCCTGGTGAACGGCTGGGACTGGGGAGAGGGGGAATCGGGACTCATACGGGGAGGCGATGGCTATTTGGAGATCTAACCCGAAAAGCGCCGCTCAGTTACGCTGCCATAGACACATTGTCAAATATTTCGGCGACGGAGTCTCACTGCCCGGCTCGCGCCGGGATGATTGGCCAATCACTCACCGGCGACCCGCATGTCAGGCGCGCTTGATCTGGAAGTGGTTCAGGAAAAGGCGGTTCTTCAGAGTTAAACAACACGCCTCATAGCCTGACGGTTGCTATCGCGCAGTGTACCCGCCATCCACCGGCAGGTTGACCCCGGTGACGTAGCGTGCAGCCTCACTGAGGAGGAAGATCACAGACCCGCCCAGGTCATCCTTGTCCCCCATGCGACCCAGAAAGGTCTGCTCGGAGTAGCGCTGCACAAACTCCTCCGGCTGTCCGGAGAGAAAACCACCGGGAGAGAGGCAGTTCACCCGCACACCATGGGGACCGTACAATCCGGCATAGTAGCGCGTCAGATTCACCATGCCGCCCTTGTGGAAAAAATAGTCCGGCGCGCCGACGGGCTGCCCCGTTCCATCATAAATGTTCAGCGACGGACCTATCATGCCTTGGATCGAGCCGACGTTAACAATGCTTCCGCTCTTTTGGGTGCACATCAGTTCGCCGAAATATCGGTGCATGAGAAAAAGCCCCGTGGCATTGACCTTCATGGATTCTTCCCAGGCAGACGCGGGAGCCTGCGTCCCGCGCATGGGCCGGGCCACCGCATTGTTGACCAGCCCATCCAGGCGGCCAAACCGCTGGCGGATGCTTTCACATAATGTCATGACCGATTCCTCGCTGGCCTGATCCAGCGTTTCCGCCACCACGTTGCGTCCGGCCTCACGCTCCTCCGCTGCGACAACCTCGGTGGCTTCCAGGTTGCGCGAGGCGATGATCACCGTCGCACCCGTGGAAGCCAGGTCCGCCGTGAGCCCTCGCCCATAAATGCCGGCACCGCCCGTCAATAAGATGACTTGGTCGTTTAGTTGGAATCGTTCGAGTGCGTTCATAGGGTGATTTCCTTGCGTTGATCGGTGGATTGCATGGCGGCGAGATTGACCTTCAGTGTCTGCCAGCCGTCCTCCAGCGTGGCGAGATCGTCCGGCTTCCCCTCCACCGCATCGAGAAATGAACTGGCCTGGCGGATGTACATGGCATCGCGCTCCTCTTGCGGCAGCGCAAACCACTCCCAATCCGTTCCACCGTGCACCCATTGTCCGACCCGCTGATTGTGAAGTTCAGCCCGGAGGCTTCCCTTCAATCCGTGAATGGTGATGGTTAATTCGCTCGGAGCCTGAAACTGATTTTGCACCAACGAAGCCGGAATGTTTCCGCGCAGGCGTCCCATCAGATTCGCCGTGTCCTCCACCTCGACGCCTGCCAGAGCCTGGTGGGTCGCATCGCAGAAGACCGACACAAAAGGTCCCGCCAACCACTCCACCGCATGCACGATGTGGGTGATGGCATCCTGGATGACACCTCCACCGGTTTCGCGCCGCGCAAAGTAGGTCGAGGCATAGGCCGGTCGGAAGGTCGGGAAGTGCTGCCCGGCAACGGCCACAACGTGTTTGATATCCCCGATCTGCCCCCGCCGCAGAAGTTCCTTCATCTTGATCACGGCGGCAATCGAGCGATGAACGTAAGCCACCCGCACGATTCGCCGGCCTCTTGCGATTTCGGTGGAAAGTTCATCCAGTCCATCGAGCGCGGTCGCCAGAGGTTTTTCGATGAGCACATGCATTCCCTTTTCCACGCATTGCCGGGCAATCGGTATATGAGTATGGGCTGGCGTGCAAATGACTGTCGCAGTCCATTGTCGGGCCGCAAAAGCTTCTTCGAGAGAGGCATAGATCTCACATCCGTAAATTTCCTTCATGCGGGCGCGGAGGGCCTCATTTGGCTCACATCCGGCGACCTCCCCACGTTGCAGACCTTGGAAACAGCGCAGGTGCCTTTCCCCGATGCTGCCGGTTCCGATAATCAGGATGGAATTCATGAAATTGATCTTTTCGCCAATTATTCAGAATGTCGTAAGATAAAAAATACGATTGTATTGATTAAATCGCTGTTTCATTAATCCGTTCGCTGAATGAAGGTTCTTTTCCATGGCTCCGGGCAATATCCCGACGGCACCCCCATCGGGCCGCGCTGCTGGCCGCATCACGATCTAATCGTCGTTTTGAAGGGCCGCATCGTTTTGCAGTTTTCCGGCAGGCTGCAAGAGTTCTCCGAAGGAGCCGCCATTCTGATTCCTCCGGATCAATATTTTTTCGGAGAAGGGCGCTCGGCTGATGCGGCGATCTGGGTGCTGCACATTGAAGAGGAAACACAACCTGCGAAAGTTCGGCATCGGGTCCGTGTTTTTCCCCGGCGCCTCATAGGTTCCTTCGGCTCCTCCCTCTTGACCGAGATCACCTCAACGTGGCGTGCCCGACCGCGCCAGCAGGCTTATCTCAAGAGTCTCGCTCATACTCTGCTGGCGTTCCTGAGTGTGCCGGAGAACCAGACCCCCACCATTCGGCAGAAGCAGGAGCAGCTTCTGCCCGGCATGGAAGGAGCGCCCGCTCCGGCCCGGGTCTCAGGTTTGGCGCACCGCGCCGGCTTCTGCGACAGTCACTACCGCGCCCTCTTCCGCCAGACCTTCGGAGAGACCCCGCGTACCCACCTGCGCAGTATCAAGATAAACAAAGCCCGCGACCTCCTGCGCGAGACACGCATGCCGATCAAGGATATCGCGACAAGGGTCGGATACGGCGATACCGTGGCCTTTCATCGGGCTTTCACGGCGCTGACCGGTTGCACTCCAGCGCGCTATCGCAAATCTTCCACTTTGGCTGCTTAGAAAGCTAAACGACCGTTCCTTCGCGGGATGTTTGTTTAAAAATCGAGTCGCAAGACCCGGATGCCCGACGGAGATCGAAACTCCCGCGGCGTCAGTTGGTTATCCCTGTTGAAATCCAAATACTGACGGCTCATGTCGAGGAAGCGCGCATTGGAGCTGATGCGGATGAGTTCCGAACGCGTGATTACTCCGTCCTTATTCTGGTCGATCAGGGCAAAGCTGCGCGCGTCACCGCCGATGCTCGTCCATTCCACCATGGTGATCTGTCCGTCCTTGTTCCGGTCCGCCTTCTCCTGTGCATAGTCGGCATAGGCCGGTCCCACCGTCCGCAATGTTAACGGCACATCCCAATCCTTGGTGTTTTTGGGAGTGGTCTGGCAGGCGGCCAGAACGGCCACCACGGGGAGGAGGATCAACAGATGCTTCATTTGATGGGTCTTAGCTATAGGAATAGAGCGGTCGGTAACAGTTCATTTTGAAGACACAGGCTGCGAATCAACGGTCCGGCTCCGCCACGACTTGGTAGAGGTTTTCACCGGGGTATATTCCGCAGGTTACATCGCGGATTGCTTTGACCCCGCAAAGGGTCTAAAAATCACGCCATGCCCGCGAATATTTCCCCCTCCGAGCTCGCCAGTGGTCGCACGTGGTATTTTGTAGGCGGAGGTCTCTCCGCGCTGATTGGTGTGCTGGCCATCGCGCGCCCCGGCTTGGCCTCCTTTGCCATCGAGCAGTTTCTCGGGTTTATTTTCATCGCCAGCGGTATCGCACTGCTTCTCTCTGCCGCTTTTGGCAAGGCAAGGAAACACCGGGTCTTGGATTTTCTCTCTTCGGCGCTTCGTCTTGGTGTTGGCATCCTGTTGATCGCCAAGGCCCTCAATGGCGTGATCGCCATGACTCTTGTCGTGGCTGCGATCTTTCTGGTGGAAGGCATTTTTGGAGTGATCTTTGCCCTGAAATTTCGCGGCAAGAATCCCGCCTGGATCTGGCTGCTGCTTAATGCACTGGCGGCCTTTGTCCTCGGCGGAATGTTGCTGGCCCATTTTCCTTCCGATGCCGCGTGGGCCATCGGCCTGCTGTTTGGCATCAATAGTCTGATCCTTGGCGTCTCCCTCATCATGTTTGCCGTGGCTATGCCACGGCTTGAGGAAGTCTAGGGCCGGCTCACCGGCGAGTCTGGTTAATCCCAGGGAAAACGGCCGCGAGAGATCGACCAGCGTCCTGAACCAAGGCAGGTTACAGCCAGAGCGGTCAGGAAATAGAAGGCATTGATTTCGAGTTCCCAAGCACCGTATTGATCCAAGGCAAGGAATTGCCCTTTATGCGCGGTGAACACCGCCACCATCATCGTTCCGGCCACCAGGATGCCCGCCGGCCGGGCCAGCGCGCCCAGGAGGATGAGAACCGGCGCGACCAACTCTCCCAAATAAATTCCGTAAGCCAGGAAGGAGGGGAGGCCCTGCGATTGAAAGATCTCCATGACGGCCCCCGGTCCCCGCAGCAGGTCCGATATGCCATGAAAAAGCATCAGCCCCCCGGCGGCCAGACGAATCAACAATTTCCCCAGATCTGACAAGTGCTGCTGCATAGCCTCTTCGTAGACATCCTCCGTCGGAAAACAAGCGGCATCGCGTTGGTCAAAATCCGCTATGATTCGACGCTGGCCTTTGGGGACTTGCCGACGATCTAGAGAGAGATGGCCGTGGGCAGAAAAGGCTGGGGCGTGATTTTGACCCTCGCCCCCACACCGACCGTATCATAAAGCTCGGCGACATCGCGCGAGCGCATACGGATACAGCCGTAACTGACGGCCTCGCCGACCCTGCGTTCTTCCGCCGTGCCGTGGATGTAAATGAAGCGCGCGTAGGCGTTCTTGTTCTGTGACTCCTGGCCGTCGAGCCAGAGGATGCGGGTGACGATGGGGTCGCGCCCCGGAGCGTCCGGCTCCAGGATTTCACCGGTGAATCGCCGGGACTTGAAGACCGCGCCCAAGGGAGCCCCGTCGCCGATCTTCTTTTTGATCTTCATCTCCCCGAGTGGCGTAGCATTGCTGCCGAAGCGGTCGCCCAGACCGAACCTCGAGGTGGAGACGGGATATTCGGCGATTTTGACATTGTCCCGCAGCACGATCATCCGCTGGCTGGCGGTGCTGATCAGGATGCGATGGCGGGTGTCTCCGGCGCAACTCACCAGGAACACCAGGGGCAACAGGAGTAGCCAGCGCCCGTTCACGCGGCCGGACGCGGTTGACCGAGCGCGAAGAGCTGCTCGATCCAGAATCCTATCGACTTGGAGGCGACGTAGGAAAAGCCGCCGAGGAAGATGAGAAGGAAGGGCACCGACATCCAGTGGCCCAGGCTGACGGCATTCCACATGCAGTAGGCAAAATACAGCGCGAAAAGAATTTCAAAGGCGGGTAGCAGGGACTTCAGCGGCATATAGCGCACGCGGCGTATCGGGGCGCGGCCGGAGCTGATGCCATATTTGGGAGTGCGGCTGAATTCCGAATGGCGATTGAGGATGGCTTCAATGACACCTCGGGCGTTGTTGATCGACATGCCGGTGGCGAGGGCGAGGGTAAGCGGGAAGAGCCAGATTTCCTTGAACCAGCCGCGCGGGTTCAGGTGCGCCTGGGCTACGAGGTAAAACAGCGCGATCGAGACCGAGGTGGCCAGGAAGATGGGGATGTCGACCAGCATGGTGTACAGGCCGCTTTGCTTGGCCGCAAAGGACTGCGGGAGGATAAGCACGCAGAGGAACACGAGCAGGAGATAGCCGAAGTTGGACGTGAGATGGGCGGTAGCCTCGAGTTTGATAAGCAGGGGGAGATCGGCCTTCCAAACCTCGGGAAGGAGTTTTTTGCAGGTCTGGATGGAACCCTTGGTCCAACGGTGTTGCTGGGACTTGAAACCATTCATGTCCACCGGCAGTTCGGCCGGAACAGTGACATCAGGCAGGTAGACGAACTGCCAGCCCCGCATCTGCGCGCGATAGCTGAGATCGAGATCCTCGGTCAGGGTGTCGTAATGCCAGCCGTCGGCGTCTATAATGCAGGATTTCCGCCAGATGCCGGCAGTACCATTGAAGTTGAAAAAGCGGCCGCTGCGGCTGCGGGCAGTCTGCTCAAGGAGCAGGTGGCCGTCCAGGAACATGGCCTGGACTTTGGTCAGGAGGGAGTAATTGCGGTTCAGGTGGCCCCAGCGCATCTGGACCATGCCGACCTTGTCGTCGGTGAAATAGTCGATGCATTTCTTGAGGACGTCCGGACCGGGCACGAAATCCGCATCGAGAATGAAGATGAACTCGCCTGAAGCCTGGTCCATGCCGCCGGCCAGAGCCCCCGCCTTGAAGCCGGTGCGGTCAGTGCGGTGGATATGCTCGATATCGAAGCCCTTGGCCTTCAGACGGACCGTCTCGTCTGCCGCGATCTGGCGGGTTTCATCCGTCGAGTCATCGAGGATCTGGATCTGTAGTAACTCCTTGGGGTAGTCGAGTTTGCTGACGGACTCAATCAGGCGGCGGATGACATAAAACTCGTTGAAAACGGGTAACTGCACCGTCACGCGGGGGAGGGTGGCAAACTGCTCCTTCGGGAGCACGTGCTTACTCCTGTTCTTCAGAAACAGGTAAATTATGCAGAAACGATGAATGCCATAGGCTGAGAGTCCAAGAAGGACGCTCAGATAGCAAAAGTTCCAGATAAAGTGGTGGAAAATCGCTTCCAGCGATTCGCTCATCACAGATTAATATTCCCCCCGGTTAAAATGAGGCGCTATCAACCCAAACCAAGCGGCCCCGTCAAGTGTAAAAACGGCCGCAAACCCCGCCGCTTCTGGTATTTCCAGAAAGAAAATGGTACGTTTGGGCATGACCCAAGCCCCCGCCCGTGATCTTCAGGATTTGGACCGTCAATACCAGATTCACCCCTTCACCAATCATGCCGATTTGCACCGGGCCGGCACGCATATCGTGATCGAGGGGGACGGTAGCCACTATGTCGACGAAAGCGGGCGTCGCATTCTCGACGGCCTTGCCGGTCTTTGGTGTCTCAATGTCGGCTATAATTGCGCGGCGATCGTGCAGGCGGTGACGGAGCAAATGGAACGGCTGCCGTACTACCCGTCGTTTTTTAACTCCACGACCGAACCCCCCATCCGGGTGGCGGAGTTCCTCGCGAAGAAAGCACCGGCACGAGTGAATCACACCATTTTCTCCAATTCCGGTTCGGAGGCGAACGAGACAGCCCTTAAGGTGATACGGGCGTATTGGAAGCTGAAGGGGCAGCCCCAGCGAAAAAAAGTCCTCTCCCGGACCTTTGCCTATCATGGGGTGACCCTCGCTACCACGAGCCTGACGGGCCTGCCCAATTGCCAGGAGCCATTTGACCTTCCTTTGGCCGATTTCATTCATGCGCCCGGACCCTATGGTTATGCGGCCAGGACGGCCCTCGATCCCCGCGCCTACGGGCAATGGTGCGTGGACGAGACTCGGCGGATCATCGCCGAGGAAGGGGCGGACACGATTGCCGCCATGTTTGTCGAGCCGGTGCAGGGTGCGGGTGGAGTTATCACACCACCCGAGGGCTATCTCTCGGCCCTGCGGCATCTCTGCCGGGAGAACGGGATTCTTTTTGTGGCGGATGAGGTCATTACGGCCTTTGGCCGCCTGGGGGATTGGTTCGCCAGCAATCTCTGGAACCTCGACCCCGATCTCATCTGTCTGGCTAAGGGATTAACCAGCGGATATCTCCCGCTGGGCGCCACCATGCTGTGTGACGAGGTGGCGGAAGCCATGTTGAGCAGCGGCTATTTTGCGCATGGGTTTACCTACTCGGGGCATCCCGTCTGTGCGGCGGCGGCACTGGCGAATCTGAGGGTGATCGAGGAAACCGGCCTGGTGGGCCGGGTCAAGGACGACATTGGACCATATTTTCAAGGTAAGCTCCGGGAAATGAGCGAGCATCCGGCCGTGTCGGAGGTCCGGGGCGTGGGGCTCATTGGGGCGCTGGAACTCGTGCCTCGCGGTGGGCGGGAAGCTCTGACGCCGACCACCGCGCTGGGCTTGAAGGCCTGGGCGCTCATCCGGGAGGAAGGAGCCATGGTGCGGGGCATTCGCGATCTCATTGCGTTGGCGCCTCCGTTGGTCATTACTCACGCCGAAGTGGACGAACTTTTCGATTGTATGCGCCGGGGACTGGACAGGTTGTGGGATTGAGGGCATTTTCCCTACATGGCTGCGTTCGCTGAAGACGATCTCCAGGTCGATGGTACGGAGGATTTGTCCGTGCCGGAAGCCTTGACGCCAGTTGAGGAGCCGAAGCCCTATCAAAGCATTCGCAGTTTCTTCCGTTTGGAGGGAAGCCGCCTGGTTTCCTGCGAGTCCGAGGAAGCCCGCATCATCGTCTACAATTCGCCGACCATCGACGATGAGGCGGAGATGCAGGAATTCTATAATATCGACTTCCACACCCTGCAATCTTCGCTCGACCCGGATGAGCTTTCGCGTCTGGAATTTGAAGCCGACCACGCCGCCATCATTTTCAAGCGTCCCAAGAGCTTTTGCGCGGATGACAATTTTTTGCTGAAACTCACCTCGACGGGCATCTTCGTTTACGAGGATCACCTCGTGATCGTCATGCCGGACGACGCTCCGGTGTTCGAGGGACGCGTGCCTTTTCAGGTCGAGTCCATCCAGGACGTGATCCTGCGGTTGCTCTATCAGTCGACCCTGCATTTCGAAGGCCACTTGAAGGCCATCACCATGCTTTCGGATTCATTGGAACGCCGCATCAGCACGTCGATGGAAAACCGGTATCTGCTCAACATGTTCGCGCTGGAGAAGAGCCTGGTCTACATCGTGAACTCCATCAGTTCCAACGGAGCCTTGCTGGAGAAGATGAAAACCGCGGCGGAAAAACTCGGCTTCGATCGCGAGCAGATCGGCGTGCTGGAGGATCTGATTATTGAGAATCATCAGTGTAACCGCCGGGCGGAAATTCACTCACAGGTTATCGGCGGCATGATGGACGCGCGCGCCTCCATCGTCAGCCACAACCTGAACCAGCTGATCAAGAAATTCACCATCTGGACGGTGGCGATCATGCTGGCAAATCTGGTGGTCGGTATTTTTTCCATGAACGTGGCCTTGCCCATCCCCATGGAGGAGCGCGCCTGGCCGTTCTGGCTGATTAACGTGCTGGCTTTGTTCGCCGGCGGTTTTGTCTTTTGGCTCTGGCGGGTCAAGAAGTGGTGAGATCCTTCATCATTGGGACCATTCTGGTTTTGTTGACCCTGTCCGCTGTCCCGGCGGCGGACGAGCCCCTGCGCGTTGCGGTCATCACGGCCGAGCCTTTCTCCATGGCGCAGGATGGGGTGTGGAGTGGCCTCGCCATCGATGTATGGCAGAAGGTGGCCGGCCTCAACGGCTGGAATTACAAGCTCATCGGCTATCCCGATACGCTCAGCGCATTGGAAGCCGTCGCCGTAAATGCGGTCGACGTGGTTGTTTCGGATGTGCCTATCACCAGTGAAGGCCTGAAATATGTGGAATTTTCCCAACCGTACTTTCGGTCTGGGTTGCAAATCATGATCACCGATGCGCGCCCCCACACCTTGGGCCGCTTGTGGGAGGATCTGAGCACCTGGGAACATCTCAAGATGTTCTGGCTTCTCGCCGGGATCGTTGTGGTCATGACCATCGGCGTCACGCTCTTTGAGCGTCGTCATAATCCGGACTTTCCCAAGACCTGGCATGACGGGCTGGCCGAAGCCTTCTATTACGTCATTACCCTGACTCTTACCGGTAAGTCGACTTACAAGGGGTTCCCCGGCGTCCTTGGCCGCCTGATGCTGGTCGCCTGGACCATTTTCGGTGTCATCACGGTGATCTACCTCACGTCCACCGTCACCGCCGCCATGACCGCGGAAAAACTCCAATCCCAGATCGTTGGTCCGCAGAGCCTGCCCGGCAAGTTGGTCGGTGTGGTCAAGGAAACCAAGGCTCTCACCTACCTCAGCCACCACAATATCGAGGCCAACATCTACCAGAGTCTCGAAGAAGCCGTAAAAGCCCTGGTGCGCGGTGATGTGCGCGCTGTCGTGGACGCTGCACCCATCCTGCAATATTACGACGCCAATCATCCGCAGGTGCCCATTACCGAAGTAGGCCCCGTTTTCGCCCCCTACAACTACGGCTTCGCCCTGCAGACCGGCAGTGCGTTACGGGGCCCTCTCAATTCCTCCCTGTTGCGCCTTCAGGAAGATGGTGAATTGCTCGATCTCGGCCGGAAATATTTCGGAGCCGTCTACCAGCCCTGATCAGTTCAATTCCGGATCATCCGGTGCTTCCGCCAGCAGTTTCATCATCGGCCCGGAGCTGCGCATGATGCTGCGCCACGCCGTCTCGGGATTTTCCATTTCAATGATCTCGCGCACCGGTTGGAGCACCAGCCAGGCCTTTTGTGCAATCTCGCTTTCCAGTTGTCCCTGGCTCCAGCCCGCATAGCCGACAAAGGCCCGGAGACCGCCATGCCACTCGGGCTCGATATGCACGCTGTCGATGTTGCCCATGAAACTCTGGAAGGCGACTTCTGTCGGATCATCCCGCCACTGGAGGCTGGCCAGCGTGAGCTGATCGGTGCCCACGGGCCCTCCGTGGAAGAGTTCGATATTATCCCATCCGGCCGCCTTCTTTTTCTTGGTCGAGACCTCGCCGAGGGTCTTATGGAGCGGACGGTTCAGCACGAGCCCGATGGCTCCATCCTCCGGACTATGGTGGGAAAGAAAAAGAATCGTCCGACGGAAATTGGGATCGAGCAGATTGGGATGAGCCACCAGCACGGAACCCATCAGGTTGCCGACGTTCGATCCTTCCGTGCTCATGCCCCGTAATTTTAGCGATCCTGCCGCGGTGCGCAAGAGGTCGCTATAAAGGCGTCGAGTCCTCCACACAGTTCAGCCGCCACTTCCTCATAAGCGTGGTCGGTCCGGCAATTCCTGGTTTCTCCGGGATCGCTTTGCAGATCGAAGAGCACGTCCTCTCCCTCTGGATAGCGGAGATATTTCAGGCTCCCGCGACGGAGCATGAAGCAATCCCGATCATATTGGCTGAAGGTCTGCTCGGGGCGCTTCGGGTCGAAGATATTCCCCCCATCCAGATCGCCCGGAGCGGGCAAACCGGCCAGATGCGCGAGGGTGGGGAAGACGTCCACGAGATTCATGACATGGTCGCTCTGTCCGGGTTTGACCCCCGGTCCGCTGACGAAAAAAGGCACCCGGGCACTGCCTTCGTAAAAAGAGCGTTTCTCCCAAACCCCATGTTCCCCCAACATATCCCCGTGATCCGCGGTGAAAACGACGATCCAGTCGTCAAGGTTCTGGCCGGCCTTTTCGAGAGCGTTGACGAGTTGCCCGACGCGCCGGTCGGTCTGTTCCACCATGCCATAGTACGCGGCGGTGGCCCGGCGGACATCCTCGGGCTCGATGCCTTGTTCGGGCCCGAGCCGGCCACGATCCAGCTTGGGATGGTTTGCGGACGGCTGATCCCAGAAAATCGGCACCCGCTCGTGGTAGTAATCGTAAAGCGCTTGTTCCGTCAGGAGCGGGAAATGCGGTTGCTGCAGGCTTAGCATGAGCAGCAATGGGGTCTCGGGCGGAGTAGCCGTCATCCCGCCAAAATGCGTCTGCACAAAATCACAGGCCCCCTGGACACCGTATTCATCATGGATGGCGAGTGGGGAGAGTCCGACTCCGGCCTCTTTCAACTCTTCCGCCCCGCGCCATTTGCGGCGGCCGATCTGGGCGCGATCGGCATATTTTTCCGGCCACCGTACGGCGGTTTCCGAGCCGATGCGGTGCAGCCAGCCCTGCATTTGATCGGGGCCACGGTGATGCAATTTACCACAGACCACCGTGTAGTAACCATGGTCGCTGAACCAACGGGCGAAAGTTTGCGACCCCGGTGCGATATCATCGCCAAATTGCTCGCAGCCGATATGCAGAGGATATTTCCCCGTGGCCAGACACTGGCGGGCCGGTACGCAGACCGGAGCCGGAGTGTAGGCGTTGCGGGAAATGAAAGCCCGTTGAGCCAACCGATCAAGATGAGGTGTGCGGGCCATGGCATTGCCCATGAAACCCGTGGCATCGAAGCGGAACTCATCCGCCATGAGAAAGAGAATATTCACGCGGTCCGGTCGTGTTCGAAGGGTGTCATGCGTCCAGCGCAAGGAACGCGAAGGACACGACTGAGGAAAGCAAATTGTGCCTCTGCCGGGAAACGAAAAAGGCAGCCATAGGGGTGGCTGCCTTATCGAGAGGGAAATGGTCCTCTTTTACCAATCTTGGGGTTCCAGAAACCCTTCGAGTTGGCGGATACGGGTCGGGTGGCGCATCTTGCGCAGCGCCTTGGCTTCGATCTGGCGGATACGCTCGCGGGTCACCTTGAACTGGCGGCCCACCTCTTCCAGTGTGCGGCTGTAGCCGTCCACCAGGCCGAAACGTTGTTCGAGCACCTGGCGCTCGCGTTCGGTAAGTGTATCGAGCACATCCTTGATCTTGTCCTTGAGGAGCACGATCGCGGCTTGATCAGCCGGATTCTCCGCGCCCTTGTCTTCAATGAAATCGCCAAAGCTGGTGTCGTCGGAGTCTCCGACCGGCGCCTGCAGCGAGATCGGCTGCTGGGCCATCTTGAGCACCGCGCGTACGCGCTCGACCGGGAGCTGGATTTCGTCGGAAATCTCCTCCGGGCTCGGCTCGCGTCCGTATTCCTGCACGAGCTGCTTCTGTACTCGAATCAGCTTGTTGATCGTCTCGATCATGTGCACCGGGATACGGATGGTGCGGGCCTGGTCCGCGATGGACCGGGTGATCGCCTGGCGAATCCACCAGGTGGCATACGTGGAAAACTTATAGCCGCGGCGGTACTCGAATTTCTCCACCGCCTTCATCAGACCCATGTTGCCTTCCTGGATCAGGTCGAGGAAGGAAAGGCCGCGGTTGGTGTACTTCTTGGCGATGGAGATCACGAGGCGCAGGTTGGCCTCCACCATTTCGGTTTTCGCCTTGAGCGCCTTGCGATGCCAGCTCTTGAGGCTGCGGTGGCGCTCGACGAGATCCTCGCCGGTCATCCAGTTCCGCAGGTGCAATTCCTTGATCTGCTGGCTCAGGTGCTTGCGCGCCTTCGAGTCCGCGTCCTTCGTGGGCTTGTTGTGCTCGTGGTTGAGCGTGTTCAACGCGCGCAGGTTTTCGTCGGCCAGGGCCACAAAATCCTCGATGACCTTCTGCTTGAAGTAAAATTTCGGGTACAGCTTCTGCAGTGTGCTCAGTGCCTTTTCGTAGGTCTTGAGAATTGGGGCAGACGGATTCTTCTGTCCGGCCAGCTTGTCGCGATAAATGAGGGAAACGCTTTCAGCCTGCTTCTTCACTTGCTGGCAAAGGCGCGGCAGCGTTTTCATGTAGCGCTCGCGGCTCTCGATCTTCTTGTCGAGGATCACGCGGTCGAAACGCTCGCGCATGTCGATCAGCTTCTGGGCCAGGTCGAGATGGGCGCGGCTGATGAATCCAAACTGGTAAAGGATCTCCTGGACCTTGATCTCCGCCTCTTCGATGCGCTTGGAGATTTCGACTTCCTGCTCGCGGGTGAGCAGCGGAACCTGCCCCATCTGCTTGAGGTACATGCGGACCGGGTCGTCCAGGATGTCGAGCTTGCTGTCGGTCTTCTCGTCCTTCTCTTCCTCTTCGTCGCCGTCCTTGCGGACTTCCTTCACGCGATCGACATCGGAGGAATCGATGATCTCGATTTCGACCGCGCGCAATTGCGTGATGACGGACTCAATGTTCTCCGGATCGTTGATGCCCTCGGGCAGGGCCTCGTCAAGATCGTCGAAAGTCACATAACCCTGTTCCTTGGCGAGCTTGATCAGCTCACGGACCTTTTCCTGCAGAGCCTTCTGCAAGTCCTGTGGAGAGGCGGCCGCCGCGGCCGGGACCAAAGCAGGCTTCTCCGCCTTCGCAGCTTTGGGTGTGGCGGTTTTCTTGACAGCAGGTTTTTCCTCGCTTTTCGGGCGGGCCTTGGCGGCAACACTTTTGCCGGCTGGCGCCGTCGCCCGGGCCTTGGGAGCCGGAGCTTTGGAAGTACGAGGAGCCTTGGATGCGGAAGCTTTGGGCTTCGCTTTAATGGGTTTCTTGGAAGTTTTCAATGCAGCCGGAATGCGTCGAGAAGAGCCGTTAAACCTCGTTGACCCGGCTTTCGAGGTCAAGGATTTGTTTGGTAAGGTTTTCCACCACTTCCTCTTGCCCCTGCCGCTCCCGCGTTTCCAAGACGGTATCCTTCAGCCGGGCCTCAGCGATTTTGAGGCGCTCCCTCAACATCGAAAGATTGGTTTTTATCTGTTGAGCGCCAGCCGATTTCTTGGGGTCCAAATGGAGGGATTTGGCCTGTTTGTTCCGCTCCTGCGACTGTTGCGCTATAAGACCCGTCACCAAGTCCTTCACCCTTTCCAGGGGTTCCTCCGGCATTCTTTCCAGATCCAGATTGGCAATCGTAACTTCCTCTTGGGCGCTGAGTTCCGAAACGAAGGCCGCTTGGGAAGCTGGAGTTTCCAAGGCCAGGGAAGAGTTTAGGATTTTTTTCAGTAATCCCTGTCCTTCTCCCAGGCTTTCCCAAGGCAGGTTGGTTTGCTCTTTCAGCCAGGCCCGGGATTCCGGATGCATGATGCCCAGGCGGCAGAGTTGGTTCAAACCCTGGCTGAGGACCAATGGCGCAATGGCTTCCTTTCGGGTTTCGTCCGGAGCCGCGGAAGGCTGATCAGATCGCTTGATATGTGTGGCGAACGCATCCTCGGAAATGCCGAGGCGGGCACAGATTTTTTTGGCGGTCGTTTCGCGCAGGACGGTGTCCTTGATCGCGGCCACATAGGGTCCCAACCGCCGGGCGGCGGACGATTTCCCGTTGGGATCGTCCAACGAACCCTTGGCCGCCAGGATATCGAGCGCATGATCAAAAAAGTTTTTGGAAGCATCAATGACGGTGCGGAAAGCCTCCGCCCCTTGACCGCGAATGAGCGAATCCGGATCTTCCCCTTCCGGCAAACGCGCCACCTTGACCTCCAGCCCGCAGCCCAGCAGCGCCGGCAGCGAGCGAGCCACTGCTTCCTGCCCCGCGCGGTCCGAATCGAAACACAACACCACCGTCTCCACAAATCGCTGCAACATCCGTGCCTGCTCCGGCGTGAAGGCTGTCCCCTGCGGCGCTATCACATTCTGCACGCCCGATTCGAAGGCGCTGATCAAATCAAGTTGCCCCTCGCACACGATGGCCGTCTTCGCCTCGATGAGCGCCCGCTTGGATTTGTCCATGCCGTAAAGCACGCGCCCCTTGGTAAAAAGCGGCGTTTCCGGCGAGTTCACGTACTTGGCCGTCTTCGCATCCGCATCCAGCACCCGCCCGCTGAAGGCGATGACTTCGCCATAGTCATTGCGGATGGGGAACATCACCCGTCCGCGAAACCGGGCGTAGACTTTCTGCGGGCCCTCTTCGTCTTCCTTCCAGGAAGTAAGCCCGCTCTGTTGGATCTCCTCCGAGGAAAACTTCTTCTCCCGCAGCAGGTCGAGCATGGCGTCCCAGGAATCGGGGGCATAACCAAGCTGCCAGCTTTTGGCCACCTCAGCCGTGATGCCGCGGGCCTTCAAGTAATCCCGAGCCGGCTGGGCCAAGGGGGATTTCAGCAAATTCTGGTGGAACCATGCCGAGGCATCCGCGTGCAACGCCAGCAGGCGTTTACGAAGCCGGTGGCGATCATCCTCCTCGGCCGATCCTTCCTCCTCGACGATGGGAATGCCCGCGCGATGCGCTAGCTTCCGCACCGCATCCGGAAAGTCCACATGCTCGTATTCCATGATGAACCGGAAAATCGTGCCGCCCGCCCCGCAGCCGAAGCAATGGTAGGATTGCCGCTGGGGATTGACATGGAAGGACGGGCTCTTCTCCCGATGGAAAGGACACAACGCCCGGAAGCTCGTGCCGGCGCGCTTCAGCGGAAAATACGAGCCAATGACTTCGACGATGTCATTGGCTTCAGCGACGCGCTGGATGGTTTCTTCGGCGATACGAGGCACAAGTCTCAGATTATCGCGTGGGTCAAATCACGGCGAGGGAGATTGCGAAAATTTTCAGCCCATCAGTACCAGACGCAGAGCGCCCAACAGGGAAAAAATAATCATGAGCCACTCAAACATGCTCTGGTTGATTTTCCCCAACAGCCATCGCCCGAAGAAAAGACCACCTACCACTGCCGGCGCCAGCCAGAGGTTGAGCATCAGACTCTTCGGATTGATCAATCCAAGGGAGACGCTGAAAGGAACTTTGGCGATATTCACCACGAAGAAAAACCACGCTGCCGTGCCCACAAACTCCAGTTTCGGCAACCGGCAGGCCAGCAGATAGATCGTCATGACCGGCCCGGCCGCATTGGCGATCATGGTTGTAGAACCGGCCAGCCACCCAAACGGCCAGGCAATGCCACGGCTTTCGGCCGCCACACTGACCCATTGCGGTCGGAGTTTCTGCGCCAGCATGAGCACGAGCAAGGCTAGCGTCAGCCAGCCGATCACCCGCCCGAACGATTCTGCGGGGATGATGGGAATCAGCAGCCATCCGCAGATGATACCCGCCAGCGCCGGTGGGAGCATGCGCAGGACCAGTCGGACATTGGCATGGCGGCGGAAGGTGTAGACCGCGAAGATATCGGCCAGGATCAGCATGGGCAGGATCGTGCCGGTGGACTCCCGGGCCGGCATGATCTGGGCCATGAGCAGGATGAAGATCATACTGATGCCGCCAAAACCCGCCTTGGACAGTCCGATGCTCAACGCGGCGATGACAGCGAGGAGCCATTGCTGGACGGTGAGAGGCGGCATTCGTTCAAGGTTGCAGGCCACGGACCGAATGGGAAATGCCGATGTCGAAGAATTTGCAGAAAATCCCTTTGCTTCCTCCGCGCCAATAGCGTGAAACTTCGTGTTCCATGAAAATCGTCGTCGCTTATTCCGGAGGGTTGGATACCTCGGTCCTGCTCAACTGGCTCAAGGATACCTACTCCGCCGAAGTCATCGCTTTCTGTGCGGATATCGGACAGGAGGAGGAGCTCGATGGTTTGGAAGCCAAGGCGCTGAAAACCGGGGCGAGCAAATGCTTCGTGGATGACCTGTGCGAGGAGTTCGCCCGCGATTTCATCTTTCCCATGATGCAGGCCGGTTCTCTTTACGAGGGGCAATATCTTCTCGGCACCAGCATCGCCCGTCCCTTGATCGCCAAGCGCATGGTCGAGATCGCGCTGGCCGAGGGCGCTAAGGCCGTCGCCCACGGCGCCACCGGCAAGGGTAATGACCAGGTGCGCTTTGAGCTCGCCGCCGCCGCCCTGGCTCCCCGCCTGGAAGTCATCGCCCCCTGGCGTGACGCCCGTTTCCGCGACGATTTTCCTGGCCGCTCCGAGATGATCGCCTATTGCGACGCCAAGGGCATTCCCGTGCAGGCTTCGGCCAAGAAGCCCTACTCGATGGATCGCAACCTCCTGCACATCAGCTTCGAGAGCGGCATGTTGGAGGACACCTGGTTCGACGCGTCCGCTCCCGAGCATAAGGACATGTACAAGCTCAGCGTCGCACCCGAAGACGCGCCCGATCGCCCGGACTATCTGGAACTCGTTTTTGAGCAGGGTAATTGCGTCGGCCTCGTTCATCCCGAGTTGTGGGATATCCTTTCGTCGCTGGGCTACAACGGTTCGGCTGACGACCGCCTAAGCCCGGTCTGGGTCATGCGCGTTCTCAATAAACTGGGCGGCCGCAACGGCGTTGGCCGGGTCGACATGGTGGAGAACCGCTTTGTGGGCATGAAAAGCCGGGGCGTCTACGAGACTCCCGGTGGAGCCATCCTGCATTTTGCCCACCGGCAGATGGAGTCCCTCACCATGGATCGCGAGGTCATGCACCTGCGCGATTCGCTCATTCCGAAATACAGCACGCTGGTCTACAACGGCTTTTGGTTCGCTCCGGAGCGCGAGGCTTTGCAGGCCCTCATCACGGAATCGCAGAAAAACGTCTCTGGCACGGTCCGGCTCAAGCTCTACAAGGGCAATATCATCGCCGCCGGCCGCAAGAGCCCGCTTAGCCTCTACAATCCGCACATCGCCACCATGGAGGCCGATCCGACTAAGGCTTACAACCAGGAGGATGCGACTGGCTTTATCCGCCTTAACGCCTTGCGTTTGAAGGTCGCAGCGGAGGTCCACCGCCCTTCCTGAGAGGCCGGAACTCCTTGAGCGGATATATTGGTTCCTCCAGGGAACCTGGCCTTAGGTATGACTAAGTTCTTGCTAAGGTTAGGCAGTTGATTAATTTTCTAAAGCTGTTCGATGAAACAGCTATTCCTTCTTTTGTTTTTGGTGCTGATTGGGGCGGGTGCTTATTTTTACTTTGTTGATTCGTCCCTTCTGGAGAAACATGCTCCGGCCATTGCCGCGTTGATCCCCCAGGCCCGAAAAGATGCGATTGCAGCTGGAGTCGCTGCGGCTTCCACGGTGGAAGCTCCTTCCAAATCAGCCCCGGCTTCCGCCGCAACCCAGGTGGTATCCGTGGCTCCCGGTCAAACCGCAGTGGTTTCCACGGGAGAACCATCCTCCCGGCCTCTCGATACCATTAAGCTGAAGAACGGCAAAGTCATCGTTGGCCGGGTGGTTGTTACCGATCCGGACATGACATGGATTCGCACAGAGGACGGTACCAAGCACGAGGTGAAGACGAAGGACATCGTCTCGGGTCTCCCTCGCCGCCGTTACTAAACGGTCGCCGTTCTAGGCGGCCGCGGGTGTGGCCTTCTTGGCCGCCGCCGTCTTTTTCGCCGCTGGCTTGCGCGGTTCAAACTCGAAGGCCACCTTGTCGCCTTCCAGCTTGAGGTAGGCGGAGAAGGGTTTGCCCTTCTTGGAGATGAAGCGCGTGATCAGATCGGTCTTGCCGGTTTCGATGAGTTTCATCAGTTGCTCGCGCGTAATTTCGCGCTGGCAGATGGTTTTTCCCATCCTGAACTTGCACTTGCCGGTGTTGCTGCACTGGTAGGCATTGCCGGTATCGTGCACATTGCCCGATTTGCAGGCTGGGCAAGGTGCCACGATGGGCAACACGGAAAAATCCAGGCTCTGCGCGCCATTGAGGGAATCGCCGAAGTCGAAGGTCTGCTTGAACTCGGGATCGATCTTGATCACCGCCGCGAAAGGCCTGCCCATCTTGCTCCGGAAGCCTTCCAGCGGGCCGACCGAGCCCTTTTCCAGCAAAGTTTTGACTTCTTCGCGTTCCAGTTCGCGCCCGGCCATGTTTTTCCAGACCAGCATGGCGCAGCTTTTGCACTCGTAAGCCTTGTAAGATTCTTTGAAGCCGTGTTCGCCACATTTCGGGCAGGTCGCCTCGAGGTCGTTGAATTGTCCCTCCACGCTGTCGCCGGAGAAGTTCTTGGCCTTGGCCACGATGTCCTCGGTGAAATGGCGGATCTCCTCCATGAACTGCGGGCGCGGGATGCCGCCCTGTTCCATCTGCTTGAGCTTGAACTCCCATTCGCCGGTCAGCTCCGGAGAGGTGAGTGACTGGATGCCGATGCCGCGCAGCAGGTTGATGAGTGACAGCCCTTTCTGGGTGACGATCAGTTCACGACCCTGGCGGTTGAGATAACCGTCCAACAAAAGACCTTCGATGATCTGGGCGCGTGTGGCCGGAGTTCCGAGGCCGCGTTGGCTCATGGCATCGCGCAAATCTTCGTCCTCCACCAGTTTGCCGGCGCCTTCCATGGCGGAAAGCAGGGTCGCTTCGCTGAAGCGCGCGGGCGGCTTGGTCTCGCTTTGTTTGATCTCGATGTTTTCCGTCCGGGCGGTTTCGCCGGCGGTGACGGCGCAAAGGGTCTGCTCGTCCTCTCCTGCGGCCTGCTTGCCGTAGACGGCCAGCCAGCCGGGATCGATGATGATTTTACCGTCGCTCTTGAAAGCCTCATTTTCCACCCGGGTGATGCGGGTGGTGATTTCAAATTGGGCCGATGGGTAGAACACGGCCACGAAGCGACGCGCCACCATGTCGAAAATCTTCATCTCGAACTCATCGAGCGTCTTGGTCGAAACGCCCGTCGGGATGATGGCGTGGTGATCGCTCACCTTGGCATCGTTGAAAATGCGCTTATTCGGTTTGACCCAGCCCTGGGACATGGCCTTGCGGGCATGCTCGGAAAGGCTGGTGTCTTCGAACTTGGTGAAGGCCGCCTTCACATTGTTCACGTAATCCTCCGGCAGATACCGGGAATCCGTACGCGGGTAGGTCAGCACCTTGTGCTTCTCATAGAGAGCCTGTGCAATTTGCAGGGTGCGCTTGGCGCTTAGGGAAAAACGGGAGTTGGCCTCGCGTTGCAGGGTGGTGAGATCGTACAGGAGCGGGGAAGCCTGGCTGGCCGGCTTCTTCTCTTCCTCGATCGTGCCAGTCTTGCCCGCGCACTTTGCGGCGATTTCATCCGCCAGCGTCTTTTCCCAGATGCGCTCGGCCCGGGTGTCTTCCTCCGCGCCCTTCTTGAATTTTTCGTCAAACCAGCGGCCGCGATACGAGCCGGCCGTGACGCCGAAATCGCCGAACACCTCAAAATAGGTGCGCGGTTTGAATTCGCGAATCTTGGTCTCGCGTTCCGCCAGGATCGCCAGGGTTGGAGTCTGGACCCGGCCCACCGGAGTAAGCTGGAAGCCGCCGCCTTTGGAATTGAAGGCCGTCATGGCGCGAGTGCCGTTGATGCCCACCAGCCAGTCGCTTTCGCTCCGGCAAACGGCGGCATCCGCCAACGGAGTCATCTCGGCTCCATCCCGCATGGCCGCGAAGCCATTGCGAATGGCTTCCGAGGTCATACTCTGTAGCCAGAGACGTCGGGTCGGCTTTTTGGAACCGGCTAGCTTGACCAGATAGTGAAAGATTAGTTCCCCTTCGCGCCCGGCATCGCAGGCGTTGATGACTTCGCTGATGTCCTCGCGCTTGAGCAGCCGTTTGATCAGCTTGAAGCGGGATTCGGTTTTCTCGATCGGCTTCAGATCAAAGTACTCGGGGATGATGGGCAGATTCGCAAAGCTCCACTTGCCCCGCTTCTTGTCCATTTCACCGGGAAGGCAAAGTTCGACCAGATGGCCGATCGCCGAGGTGATGACATACTCATCGTTTTCGAAGAGATCATCCTTCTTCGGGACCTTGCCGAGAGCGCGGGCAAGATCGGCCGCGACGCTGGGCTTTTCGGCAATGACGAGTGCTTTGGGCATTTTATTGGATCTTCACAAAACGGCTGCCGGGCAGTTGTTTGACCAGCTTCCTCATTTCAAGGGCGAGCAACGTAGAAGAGACCTCGGAGGTTGGCAACCTGCATTTGGCGATGATCTCGTCCATGGAAGCTTCGTCGTCCCCGATGGCATCGCGCACCACCTCCTCGGCGGATGTCAGATTTGGGACCGGCGCGGGCTTGGTCAATTCGGGTTTTTCAGAGAAAAGCAGCCCCATGTCGTCGAGGATGTCCTGCGCGCTCAGGACCAGCTTGGCTCCCTGTTGGATCAGGCGGTTCGAGCCGATGGCCTTGGGTTGGTCGATCCGGCCCGGCACGGCATAAATGGACCGCCCCTGTTCGCCGGCCTGCGTGGCGCTGATGAGCGCCCCGCTCGTCGTGCCGGCCTCCACCACCAACAAGCCGACTGAAAGCCCGCTGATAATGCGGTTGCGCATGGGAAAGGTCTGCCGGTCCGCCTTGGTCTGCATCGGGAACTCGGTGATCACGGCGCCCGTTTCGGCGATTTTGTCGGCCAGTTCCGCGTTCTCCGGCGGATAGAGAAATTCCAACCCGCTGCCGAGTACGGCAATGGTATGGCCTTTCGCCGCCAGCGCCGCCTGATGCGCCGCCGTGTCGATGCCGCGGGCCAGACCGCTGGCCACCGTGAGGCCGGCGTAGGCGAGTTGGTAGGAAAGTTTCTTGGCGCACTCCGCTGCGTAGTGGCTCGGTTTACGGGTGCCGACCACGCCGATGGCGTGTGAACGCGGCAATGTGCCGCGCACATAGAGTACGGTGGGGGGATCGTGAATCTCGCGGAGCAGCGGCGGATAATCCGGACTCAACAGGGTGACGATCTTCGCCCCGGCTTTCTCCGCGCGTTCCACTTCGGCGGCCGGGTCGACCAGCGTTTTCCAGGACGCAATCGAGCTCGCGATTTCTTCTCCGATGCCGGACACCGCCTGTAGCGCCGAGGGTTTGGCCTGCAGGATGGCCGCAGGTGAGCCGAATGTGTCCAGCAAACGGCGGACCCGTACCGGCCCGATGCGGGGCAGCATATTCAGAGCGACGAATCCTTCGATCTCGGTCATGCGACGTGCTGCTTTAACTGCTTTCGTGCCAGGTGCAACAGGCTAGTCGTCATTTTTTTGTAAAACTTCCTTCACTGAGATGGAGGATGGCGGCGTCCCGCGGCGCTTCCAACCAGTCGAGAGCGGTGGTGGTAATGAGCTTCTGCGCGGCGGCCGGCAGCGCGGCCAGGAGATGATTGCGCCGGCCCGGATCGAGTTCTCCAAAGACATCGTCGATGAGATAGAGGAGGGGATTCTCGGCGGTTTCCTCCAGCACCCTGGCCTGCGCCAGCTTCAGCGCCAGGGCGATTGAGCGTTGCTGGCCTTCCGACGCGTAAACAGAGGCGTCGCGATTGGAAAGTTGGATGCTCAGATCATCGCGATGTGGACCGACGCAGGTGACGCGGAGCCGGGTTTCCTCGTTGAGGCTGGCGGCGAGGGCGGCTCGAAGGTCCGCGGCGCAGCCCGGCTGATAGGAGATCTCCAGTTGCTCATGTCCTCCCGAGATTTGTCGGCACGCGGTCGTGACATGCGGTTGCAGGTTGGCGATTAGCGTGGCGCGCGCCTCCAGCAGCGTGGTTCCCGCTTCGATCAGAGGTTGGTCAAAGGCGGCGATCTCCCGGCGCGGCCGGCTGTCCTTCAGCAGGGCATTCCGCGAACGCAACGCCCGCTCGTAAGCGCGCAGGTGGCGGAGATAGTTCGGTACGGCCTGGGCTCCGAGAAAATCCAGATACCTTCGGCGGTGAGTGCCCGATCCGCGCACAAGTTGCAGATCGTCATTGGAAATCCAGATCACCCGCGCCACCGCTAGGTAATCGCTCGAGCGGGACTGCGGCTTGGAATCCAGGACGAAGGCCTTGAGCGCGTTGGTGAATTTCACGTGCATATGCCGCTCGTTCCAGTGACCGTCGAGGCCGAAGCCCGCCTGGTCAAAACGCACCGCTTCTCCCAGCGAGCCCGCTCGTGGCGATTGCAATCGCAAAAGGATGCAGGCCGCCTCCAGGATGGACGTCTTGCCTTGCGCGTTTGGGCCGATGATGAAATTCAGCCCGGGCGCGGGTTCTAAAACAAGCTGCTCGAAACAGCGAAAATCGTGCAGCCGGAGTTCGCGGAGCATTCCTTCCGCATTAGCAGGCCGGATTTCGCATAGAAGATATTTTTCGCTATTTCGACTCGCCCAGAGTCTTCAACGCCACGACCTGCTGCTCCTTCAGGCGCTGGTTGATCACAAACGTGTTGTTGTCGCCAAATCGCGCCCATGGCCCCGAGGGAATATCCTCAAACTCAATGAATTTCCAATCCGTGACATCGGAGTCGTTCATGCCGAGGTAGTCTCGCACGGCGGGCGACACATCGAGCCCGGCCCCTTTGTTCAGGTTGGGTTTCGGCCGTTCCGTGCCAAAAACATATTGCCAGTGGTCCGTGCGAAATGGCCCCGCATCCTCCCACTGCGCGTAGCAGATCTTATTCCCGTAGCGTATCGCGATCCACCGGCCCTTGCAGACGGATTTCTCCGGCCCGCGGTACGCCTCATTGTACCAGGGAATGACTTGTGCCGCCTCCGGCTTCAGGCCCTTCATGGTTTTGTCATTATAGGGAAGGGCCACATAAAAGGGATTCTGCCGGGGCTCAAACGCATCCGGCACATAGTAGGCGTTTCGCTCCTTCCGCTCCGGCGTGTCCGTACCCCCATAGTTTGCCGCCCAATTGGTATCCCAACAGCTTTTATGATTCGGCACGGGATTATTCTGGGTCGGCTTTTCTCCGATCCAGAATGTCGTCGTTACGATTTGCTCCCGCCACGGATAACTTTTCGCGGGCTTCCGGGGCGGATTCCCCATCCCTCCCGGGCCGGCAGTCGCGACGGATTCATTCGTAACCCCCTGCGCGTGGGCGGGCCGGGTCTTCTTGCTGTTTTTCGTCAACTCCTTGACGTCCGGGGACTTCGCCATCACGCCATGTCCCGAAAATAGGGAGGCGATGGACGAAATCCAGATCGCCAGGGATCGAAAAAAAGATCGGCTGTTCATGTGCATCCTTTCATGGGGCGAAAGGACCGTCGTTTCGGAAAGCGGCGATGCCGTTTCGCTTTATAAGAACATCGTCCCTCCCCACCGTCTTGCATCTGGAAAAGTGCAACTTTGCCCCCCTTTCGGGGTTTCCCCCTATGTGAAAAAGTACTTGTTCCCGATGTCCGCCCTGGCGATTTTCTCTCTGGTGGCGTGCAAACCCACCCCTCCGCCGCCTCCTGCGGCGACTTCTACGCCCACTCCGGCTCCGGTCGCCGCTGCGGCAGCAGCGGGCGAGCAGCCTAAAAAGAGAGAGGGTGGCCCCGGTCCCGGTGGTGGGCCTGGCGGGGGCAACCGTCCGGATTTTGCCCAGCGAGGCCAGGAACGTCTGGAACGCATGCAGACCGATCTCTCCCTGACGCCTGACCAGACGGAAAAAATCAAGGCGATCTTTGCCCAGCAGATGACCTCCATGCAGGGACTTCGCGACGACCAGTCTTTGGACAAGGACCAGAGGATGGCGAAGATGAAGGAGACCCGTGCGGCCATTGACACCCAGGTCGCCGCCATTCTCACCCCGGAGCAAAAGGGCAAATGGGACGAATTTCGCAAGCAACGCGAGGCCGAAATGGCGGACCGTCGCAACAAACGCCAGAAAGACGGCGGCGGAGCGCCTCCGGCCCCGTAGCCTCTAGGCCTTTCGCCAGAGTTCGGCGTAGAGCAATCCCCAGTCGAACTCGATCCGGCCTTCGCAGACCAGCCCGCTTTTCACCAGTTGAGGAGCGGGTTCTGTGATTTTTACGGCTGGCAGCCGCGTGACCACGCGAAAGAAGCGATACATCAGCCAGTGAATGATCCCCGCCCGCCAGCGCTTCCATCCCGCCGCCGGAATCTGAAAATCGGAGAGAAGCCAGGCCCCGCCCGTTTGGAGGCTGCTCGCCAGCTTTTCCACCGCTAGAGCCAGTTGAACCGGAGTCAGGCAATCGAGGAAGAAATGAGTGGCGATGAGATCGTATTCCGTCAATGGACTCTGCAGGAGATCGCCCGCGACAAAGGTAACCTGTCGGGTCAAAAGACCCTCTCTCATCAAACGCGCGCGGGCCACCTCCAGCATTTTCGGGCTGGCATCCAGATAGGTCACCTCCGCCTCGGGAAAACGCCGGATAATCTCGACGAGAAATTTCCCGTGCCCTTCGCCCACCAGAAGCACGTTTCGGGCCGAGGCGACATTTCCCAGAAACGCCCGTCGGCAGCGTTCCAGTTTGCCTCCGGCCAGGATCGCTTCCATCCCGTCGTAGAGCCGGGCGAGCGGATCAAATTGGGCGGTTTCGGGCGAAGACATGACGATTCCACCAGCAGCCGGCCACGACCGCGCCCACGGCATAGGCGATCACATCGCGAATGTCGCCGACCGACCCCGCAAAAAGATGGGGCGCCACCACCTCCGCCGTGATCGACCAGATCAGCCAATGCGCGCCGATTTCCCCCACCGTGGGCGGCCGGTCATGCGTGCGCAGCCCGAGTTTGCGTTCCACCCACAGAAGCAGCGGCAGTGCGGCCGGGATCAGCAGCAGATCATTGAAGCTGCCCTGTATGAAGGCGGAATGACTGACCGGCTTCAGCAACCAGCGATTCCCGGCATAAGCCAGGCAGGACAAAAGACAAACCGGATCAAACGCGTAACGAAACCGCCTCACAGCAGGGCCGAAATCACCAGGCCGGCGCCAGCCGCCAGCACGAGTTTGAAAAGGAGAACGGTCACATGGGAAAACTAGACACGGGCCGATAAGGCGTCAACCTGCACCTGTGAAGCCATTCGGCCTGCCGCCGGGGTTGTGCCCGAAGCGAAGGCACGATAACTTCCGCCGCTATGTCGAAGTCACCCGTCCATTGGCTGCGCCTCCTCGCCTTGACCGAGGGCGTTTCCTTCCTCGTCCTCTTGGGCGTCGCCATGCCGCTCAAATACGCCGCCGGCCTACCCGAGGCAGTGAAGATCGTGGGTTGGATGCACGGCCTTTTGTTTGTCGCCCTTTGCTTTCTGCTCCTCAAGGTCACCATCGAGGAACGCTGGCCCATCACCCGGTCCGCCATGGTTTTTATTGCCGCCTTGCTGCCCTTTGGCCCGTTCGTCATCGACCGGCGGCTGAAACACCTCGAGTAAAATGCTGCACGAATACCTCGTGGCCGTGAGCATGGCCTTTGTCGCCATGTTTCCCATCATCAACCCGGTGGGACATGCCCCGATGTTTTATGGCATGACCATCGGCGACTCGCCTGGCTTCCGCCGCCGGCAGGCCATCAAGACGTCCATTTACGTTTTCCTTATTCTTTTTGCCTCGCTGATTTTGGGCAACAACATCCTCCGCTTCTTCGGCATCACCATTGACGATTTGCGCATCGCCGGCGGCCTTCTCGTCGCCCACTCCGCCTGGCACATGTTGAACAATACCTCACGGGTCACCGCCGCGGAGGGCGCGGCTGCCATGGACAAGGACGACATTTCGCTCACTCCCATGGCCACCCCCATTCTCGCCGGTCCCGGCGCCATGAGTCTCGCCCTCGGCCTTCTTTCCTATGGCCGGTCATGGGTTCAATATGGAGGTTACATCACCGGTTGCTTCCTCATTTCTGTGCTCACTCTGGTGTGCCTTTATTACTCCGACTCACTCGTGAAGGTCATCAGCATGAACGCCATGGGCGCGATCAATCGTATCCTCGGTCTCCTCATCCTTGCCATCGGGGTCGATCTCATGGTCGAAGGGATCAAGGACATCTTCTTCCCCACATGAGCCGCTCGCTGATGTATCTTCTCCTCATAGTCCCGCTTGGCTACCTTGCGATCTGCGCCATCCTGTATTTGCAGCAGGACCAGATGATCTTTCGAGCCTCGCCAAGTCCGCAGGCGAAACTCGATGAGCTTGCGTCGTCCAAGCGATTTGAGCCTTGGCTGAACACCAAAGGTGAACAGATTGGCTGGCAATCGATCGGAGAGGGAACGGAGAATGCGCTCCTGATTTTCCATGGTAACGCGGGCGACGCGATAGGGCGCGCCTCATACCGGGGCCGCTGTAACGCTGACAATCCGGCCTGGAAGACCTTTCTTCTGGAATATCCGGGCTACGGCTCGCGTCCCGGCTCGCCTTCCGAAAAGTCCTGTGTGGACGCTGCGCTTGATGCCATCGATACCTTGGCCACCGTGCCGGGCCGGAAAATTTGGGTTATTGGGGAGTCACTCGGTAGCGGTGTTGCTAGTGCCGCCGTGGGTCAGCGGCCGGATAAAATTGCTGGGCTGGTTCTGATTACGCCCTTCGACTCATTGGTCAATGCAGCCGCTAGCCATTACCCATGGCTGCCGGTTTCAGCATTGCTACACACACGATTTGATTCAGTCGCAAATCTCAAGACTTACGCTGGGCCTGTGGCTTTCCTCGTAGGAGAGCAGGACCGCACCGTCCCCGCCGTCCTTGGCAAAAAATTGTACGAAAGCTACCCCGGCCGCAAACGCCTCTGGGTCGCCCCCCAGGCGGACCATGATGTTTCCGATCTCCTGCTCAACGAATGGCCGCAGGTCCTCGCCTGGATGCAGGCGCGCTGAATTACTCAGCGTTGATCACAGTCCCGGTATCGGCCAGCAGTTGGAAGTAACCGATATAACTCCCGTCCTTGGTGTAGGCCCAGATCGACCAGAGCGGCGCCGCATCCTGTCCCTTCTGCTCCAGCGCATAACTGACGCTTCCCAGCGTCTTGCCCTTCGACTGAGAATAATTTTGCGCTGCCGCCCATGCGCCGTCTGAGCCAATTGTGAGCCGCGCGAGATTGATCGCCGCCGGAGCCGCAAAAAGAGCCCGCAAATTTAGCGAAGGCTTTTCCTCCACGAGCTGACCTTGCGCGACGGTCACGCTAAAGACCTCGCCATTGCCGGTCTTCGCCACGATGTACCAGGCAGGCGGATTCGGCGTGCCATTGTCCGCGCTGATTTTCACGATGCCATCGCGCAAATATGCTGGCACTGCCGCGATGGCGGTCTTCACACCGTCAGGACTGGCCGTCTGTCCGGCCGGGGGCGGGACCGATGGGGATGATGGCGGCTGGAACTGGGCCCAGGCTGTGAGGCTTGTCAGACAAAGAACCAGCAGGGCAAAGCGCGGCGCAGTCATCTGGGAAATCTGTCCGATCACCGATTTCCGGGCAAGGTGTTTTGCTACTCGTTGGTCGAGGTAGTCGAGGCCTTCACTGTAATGACATCGTGCGGGGCCGCTTCTTTTTGCCCCGCCGGACTCACCCGGATGTAACGCGCCTTGTCTCGCAAAGCCGCCAGATCGCCCGCGCCGAGATAGCCCATGCCGGATTGGATGCCGCCGATGAGTTCGCGGAGAACTGCGTCCAGCGGTCCGACCGCCTCCTTGAGCGCCTCGATGCCCTCGGGTGCCGCCTTGGAGGTGGCATCCTTCTTATCGTGGCCATAGCGGGCGGCAGAGCCTTCCTTCATGGCCTCCCGGCTGCCCATGCCCCGGTATTGTTTATACATCTTGCCGTTGATCTCGATGATACGGCCCGGCGCCTCGTCGCTGCCCGCCAGCAGGCCCCCGCAGATCACCCCATGAGCCAGGGTCAGGGCCTTCACCATGTCGCCCGATTTCGTGATGCCTCCATCCGCGAGGATGGTGACATTGTGTTTGGTCGCGGCGCGGGACGCCACATACAGCGCCGTCATTTGCGGAATGCCCACTCCCGCCACCACGCGGGTGGTGCAGATGGAGCCGGGCCCTTGGCCGACCTTGATGCAATTGGCTCCCGCCTCGGCGAGAAAAGCGACCCCTTCCGCGCTGGTGACATTGCCCGCGATGAGCGTCAGGTCCTTGAATTGCTCGCGCAGCAGACGCACCGCGTCCCCCACGCCTTTGGAATAGCCATGCGCCGTCGAGACCGCCACTGCGTCGACTCCCTCGTCGACGAGGCGGCCCACATGTTCGACAATGCGGTCGGCATCGAGCGAGCCATCGGGTTTGCGATGCGACGCAATCGCCGCTCCGCATGAAAGACGAAAGCGCGCATCCCGCGCCGGTTTGACGATACGGGTGGCCTCGTCCTCGATGCGCTCGATGTCGCTCAGCGTAAAGAGACCGCACAGCCGGTCCTGGTCATCGACGATCAGCAGCTTGTGAATGCCGATGTGGTCGGTGAAAAATCGGTCCGCCGTCTCGATCGGATTCTGCCGGATGGCACTTTCCTGCAGGGTGTAGACCTCGGAGCGCGGCGTCATGGCCTCGCGCACCGAGCGTTCACGATAGCGTTCCTTCACGCAGCTGCCCGAGAGCAGGCCGAGCAGCTTGTTGGTTTCATCCACCACCGGAAACGTGCTGAAGCCGAAGTGCTTTCTCTCGATGCGGTCCAGCACCTCGCCGATTTTTTGGTCGGCCGTCACTTTGATCGGTTCCCGGATAAAGCCGTGGATGTGGTTCTTGACCCGCGCCAGTTCCTTCACCTGCGCGTCGTCGGACATGTTATAGTGAATGAGGCCGAGGCCGCCATTCAGTGCCATCCGGATCGCCATCGCGGATTCCGTGACGGTGTCCATGTCCGACGAAATGATGGGGATCTGCAGATGCAGTCCGGGTGACAGTGAGACGGAGAGATTCGCGTCGCGCGGCAGGATGTCCGAATAGCCGGTGGCCAGCGAGATATCGTCAAAGGTGAGACCGACGGGCAGACTGCGCGGGAAGAACGTGTCAGCGTCGGCGAAAAAGCCAGAGAGGTCTTCCATGGGAGACCTTCACCGAAGTTGGGGGTGAAGCTCAAGGACATTTTATGCGGAACCGGGCCAAAGGTGGAAATCTTCAGCAAATTGGCTACGGTACCCACAGTGAAAGCGCCCGAACTTCCTTCTAACGAAGAGCAGCGACAGAAATCCCTCGAGTCTTTGAATATTCTCGAGACCGCCATCGAGGAACGGTTTGAACGCGTGACCCGTCTCGCCTCCCGCCTGATTGGCGTTCCCATCGCGGCGATCTCGTTGATTGATGGCGACCGGCAATGGTTCAAATCCATCAAGGGGTCGGACTCCACCGAGACCTCGCGGGAAATCTCCTTTTGTGGCCATACCATTCTCGGTGACGGGCCCTTCGTAGTGGAGGACGCCACCAAGGATGAACGGTTCGCCGACAATCCCTCGGTCACCGGCACGCCCGGCATTCGTTTTTATGCCGGCATTCCGGTGCGCTCGCCGGACGGTTTCAGGATTGGTTCCTTGTGCGTGATTGATCACGAGCCGAGAAAACTGACCCCCTCACAAATGGAGGACCTCAAGGATCTGGCCGCCATGGTTGAGGTCGAGATCAAATCCAAGCAACTGGCCGTGGCCCAGATCAAGATGAACGAGGAACTGGAACAGGCCAGGAAAGCCGTCCTGGTTGATCCTTTGACCCGCCTGTGGAATCGGGCGGGAGCTGATGAATTCCTGGCGCGTCAACACAAGGTGGCCGTGCAGAACGGGGAAAAATTTTGCATCGCCATGCTCGACATCGATTTCTTCAAGAAGGTCAACGACACCTATGGCCACGCCGCCGGTGATGAGGTGCTGCGCGAGGTGGCCCGGCGCATTCTCCGCAGCATCCGGGCCAAGGATTTTGCCTGCCGCATGGGCGGCGAGGAATTTCTCCTCGTGATCTCAGACCCCCTCGCCACCGATGCTCTTGCCGTGGCGGCGGGAGTGCGCGAGAGAATCCGGGTCACCCCCGTTTCAGTGGGTGGCCAGGAAATCAAGGTCACCATCAGCATGGGCCTGGCCTATTTTGATCCCGCCTCCATGGCCCCATGCGAGGAGGTGATCCGTCTTGCGGATGCCGGACTCTATCGCGCCAAGGAAACCGGCCGAGATCGCATCATCTCCCACATCGAAAATAGCGCCTAGCTGAGGGCGAGGCCGGGCCCGCGGAATTTCTTCGCCGCCACCACGCCCAGCACAATGAAGAGTACCAGCAAGGCGCCTTGGGAGACGGCGAAGGGCGGCTCCGCCTGGGTCGGAGCCAGCGCCTTGAGCGCGGGAATTTTTTGGAAGAACTGCGCGATCAGGACGAACGAGTTCAGGTAGAGCGCGATGAGCGCGTTGATCAGATAAATCTTGCGCCATACCCCGGCCAGATCCCGGCCGTACAGGGCGTAGATGGCAAGGGCCAGTACCACCACCGAGATGCCACCCACGGCATACGCCGGCGTGAAACCGCGAAAGGGAAAGAAAAAGCCGGTTACGCTCGTCGCCAGTGTGAACCAAAGAAAAATCGCGGTCCAACGCGGGAAGACCGTGCCGCCCAGCAAACCTGCCAGAGCTCCGAACCCTGCCATGATGCCGACGACGCTGATGAGAACGTGAACGAGTGTGAAGAGGTCGAGTGCCATGGAAGTATTTGGTTAGACGATTGTCACGGATGCCCTGATTGCCATGTCCAGTCCTTTAACCCCGATCGCAAGCCTCTGTCAGGCTCTTTCCTTCACGGATGAAATTTTTCCCCGCGCGAAAGCATGCCGAGAATCATGGCCATGCGTTTCTCCCGGGTCTCCGGCTTTTTGGCCGTCTGTAGCCGATAGACGATGGCATAGACATTCGAGCGGTTCAGCGTTTCGAAGAAGGCCTTGGCCTTTTTATCCTTCCCCAGCGCCTTGAGGAAATCCTCCGGCGGTGCGGCGTTGCGGGGAGAATCATAGGCCGCCGTCCAGCGCCCATCCGCCTTGGCTGCTTCGATTTGTTGGAGCCCCGTCGCCGTCATGCGTTCCTCCTTGATCAGCCGTTCCGCATGGCCCGTATTGATCTTGGACCAGCCGCTGCGAGTCCGGCGGGGCGTGAATCGCTGAATCCACGAAATCTCGTCATAAGACCGCTTCTGCGCATCGATCCACCCATGGCAGAGCGCCTCGTCCAGCGCCTCTGCATAAGTGATCGACTTTTCCCCCGAGCCTTTTTTGAACAGCCGCAGCCATAGCCCATCGGCCTTGCTCTGGTTTTTTGTTAGCCAGCTCCGGAACTTCGCCGGAGTGGTAAAACTGATGATCTCGGAATCGGGCGGCGAGTCAGGCATGGAGCAATGCCGTCAATGCGGTAATGGTCTTCCAATTCCGGGTGGTGGCGGAAACAGAAAGTTTTCTTTCGAAGAAGGTATTGGAAAGCTTCGTTTTCCCGTACCCGCCCGGGCAATGGAGGTAAATCTCCCGGCCGTGCACGCAGAATTGATCGGGCGAGGCTGCCGGCGGCATCAGGCTTTTCAGGACGGCCGCACCGGGTTTCTCCACCAGAAAGGTGACGTAGAGGGCGCTGGCCTCCGCCGTCTTTTCCTTGAAAGGATTGGCTTTGGCGACCGCCCGCCATTCCTTCTCCGTGCGCAGGATGACCGTGACGGGAAAGCCGAATTCCTCCTCGATCGCCTTCTCGATTTTCTGGACTGGGAGCCCATCCGCGACGCGTCGGAAAACGACATTGCCGCTCTGGACATGGGTTTTGACGTCCAGGCATTTCAGGCCTTCGAAAACCTCGCGGAGGCGCTGCATGGGAACGGGTTTTTGCCCGCTGACATTGATGCCCCGAAGCAGCGCCACCCAGGTCGGCATGGCCGGATTTACAGCGTCGCCAGGATCTCGTTGAACGTCGCGCTCGGGCGCAGCGCCACCGAGGCCTTGGCATCATCGGGCTGGTAGTAGCTGCCGATGTCGACCGGCTTGCCCTGCACCGCGATCAGTTCGTCCACGATCTTCTTTTCGTTGGCCGTGAGCTTTTCCGAGATCGGGGTGAAGAGGGCCTTCAACTCCGCGTCGTCGTTCTGTGCGGCCAGTTCCTGCGCCCAATAGAGAGCGAGGTAGAAATGGCTGCCCCGGTTGTCGATGCCGCCCACTTTGCGCGAAGGCGACTTGTCGTTTTCCAGGAACTTGCCGGTGCCCGCGTCGAGCGTGTCGGCCAGCACCTTGGCTTTCGGGTTCTTGAAGACTTCGCTCAGGTGTTCGAAGGAAACCGCCAGGGCCAGGAATTCGCCGAGCGAATCCCACCGCAGGTAGTTTTCCTGCACGAACTGCTGCACATGCTTCGGCGCGGAACCGCCCGCGCCGGTTTCAAAGAGACCGCCGCCGTTCATCAGAGGAACGATGGAGAGCATCTTCGCGCTCGTGCCGAGTTCGAGGATCGGGAAAAGGTCTGTCAGGTAGTCGCGCAGCACGTTGCCCGTCACCGAGATCGTGTCCTCGCCTTCCTTGATGCGCTCCAGGCTCAGCTTGCAGGCATCGGCCGGAGGCAGAATGCGGATGTCGAGGCCGGAGGTGTCGTGGTCCTTGAGGTAGGTTTCCACCTTGGTAATGATCTGCGCATCGTGGGCGCGGCCCTTGTCGAGCCAGAACACCGCCGGCGTGCCGGTCGCCCGGGCGCGATTTACGGCCAGCTTCACCCAATCGCGGACAGCCGCGTCCTTGGTCTGGCAGGCGCGCCAGATGTCGCCTTCTTCCACCGCATGTTCAAACAACACTTTGCCCGCGCTGTCCGTCACGCGCACCGTGCCGTCAGCCGGAATCTCAAAGGTCTTGTTGTGCGAGCCGTATTCCTCCGCCGCCTGGGCCATCAGCCCGACGTTCGGCACCGTGCCCATCGTCTTGGGATCAAGCGCGCCGTAGTCGCGGCAAAAGTCCACCGTGGCTTGATAGATCCCGGCGTAGCTGCTGTCGGGAATCACCGCCAACGTGTCTTCGGTCTTGTCCGCGGCGTTCCACATCTTGCCGCCGGCCCGGATCATGGCGGGCATGGAAGCGTCGACGATCACGTCGCTCGGGACGTGCAGGTTGGTGATGCCCTTATGGGAGTTCACCATGGCCAGGGCGGGACGATCGGCATAGACCGCCGCGATGTCGGCTTCGATCTCGGCCTTCTTATCTGCCGGAAGCGTCTGGATCTTGGCCACGAGGTCGCCGAAGCCGTTGTTGAAATCAACCCCGAGGCTTTCGATCGTCTCCGCATGCTTGGCGATCAGGTCCTTGAAAAAGACCTTCACCGCATGGCCGAACAGGATGGGGTCCGAAACCTTCATCATCGTCGCCTTCAGGTGCAGAGAGAAAAGGACATTCAGTTTCTTCGCCTCGGCGATCTGCTCTTCGAGGAAGGCCACCAGCGCCTTCTTGCTCATGAAGGTCCCGTCGAGGATTTCACCGGCCTTGAGCGGGGTCTTTTCCTTCAGCACGGTCACCGCGCCGTCGGCGGCCACGAATTCGATCTTCGCCGTCGTGGCTTCCGGCACCGTCACGGACTTCTCGTTCGAGAAAAAGTCATTCTTGCCCATCGTCGCGACGTTCGTCTTCGACTCGTTCGACCAGGAACCCATCGAGTGCGGATTCTTGCGGGCGTATTCCTTCACCGCCTTCGGCGCACGGCGGTCGGAGTTGCCTTCGCGCAACACCGGGTTCACCGCGCTGCCCTTGATCTTGTCGTAGCGGGCCTTGATGTCTTTGTCCGCGTCCGTCTTCGCCGTGTCGGGATATTCCGGCAGCTTGTAGCCCAGCTTCTGCAATTCCGCCACGGCGGCCTTGAGTTGAGGGATCGAGGCACTGATGTTCGGCAGCTTGATGATGTTCGCCTCGGGCTTGAGCGTGAGTTCACCGAGTTCAGCCAGATCGTCGCTGATCCGCTGGTCCTCGGTCAGAAACTCCGGAAAGCTGGAAATAATGCGACCGGCCAGCGAGATGTCCCGGGTTTCCACCGCGATGCCAGAGTGCTTCGTATAAGCCTGGACGATCGGCAGAAAGGAATAGGTGGCCAGAGCGGGAGCTTCGTCGGTCTTGGTATAGATGATGGTGGGACGATCAGACATGGTTTTATGGGAAATTCAGCCGGTCATTTAAGGCATCGGCTACGCGCGGTCAAAAGCAATTCTGGCCCCGATGGCCCCCTTCAGGAGGCTACCCCTTGCGTTTGGGGCCGAATTTTTGGCGCAACCTGGCCCAGGTTTCCTCCCCATGGCGGCGCATCCACCCCCAGACGATCCACGCCACCGTCAGGGAAAGAATGATCGAAACCACCACATCGGAAGGGTGATGGGTGCCCATCATGATGCTCGACCAGCCCACCATGGCTGCCAGCACCATCGCGCCAATGCCGAGAAGCGGACTGGCAAACAGAATTACCCCCGCCAGCCCAAACGCCGTCGCGGTGTGGCCGGAAGGGAAGGAATTATAGGCCTGATCGCCGATGGTCGTGCGCCCGTCCTTCCATGGACCGTAAAACCCCTGCTCAATCTTGGGGCTCTCGCGCGGCCGGGTACGGCCGGTGGTCAGGCGGGAGGCATTCGCAATGATGCCCGCAATTGTCGAAGCCAGCATGGCGGCGATGATGATGCGCGTCCATTCCCGGCTTTTCAGCTTCCAGGCAATGGCCAGACCGACTCCGCAGGCCAGCATCAGGTAAGGCCAGTCTCCGTAACGGCGGACGGAGGAGTGGAATTGATAGTCAGTGCTTTTTTTCCATTTCTTGCCCTGGCTCGTCACCACCGCCTCGCGGATCGGAGCGTCATAACGAAACGTGAACCAGGCCGCCCCGGTGCAGAGCAGCAGGCAAAGCAGAAAAAGGACCAGCGTGTTTTTGGCCGTCACTGCGAGGAGTCGGCTGGACCGCCTTATTCCGTCTTGAACCCCTGGGCTTTCTGCCAGGGGGCGTCGCTCTCGTTCATCTTGAGCGAATTCATCACCACGAAGAGAACGGCATCGAGCATGTCGGCATTCGTCTTATAGATATCGGTCACACCGGCCGGAGGCTGCCAGGTCGAGGCGGGCAGGCTCGGAGAGAACTTGAGGTCGCGAATCTCCACCGTCGCGGTGAAATCGGGCTGGGTAATCTCGAAGCGGCGGGGCGCATAACCTGCCGCCACCCACATCCGGGCTCGGAAACCCTCGGCCTTCGCGGCCTTGGCCAACTGAGGCATGAGGCCGGCAGTGATGACACGGCAATCCTCGCCATTGATCGTCTCGACTTCCGCCACATCCGCGCGCTCCACCGTGAAGAGAGCAGGCAGGAAAATCGCCTGGGTCGCTGTAATGGGGAGGTAGAGAGGCGTGTTGCTCTTCCTCGTCGGTGGGGGCTTGGCCTTGAACTGACGGAGGAGAAACTCCACCTTCGCGCCCGGCGTCGCCCAGACATTCTCCCCATTGCGGCAGACAGTGACGTCTTCGCCCATGACAGGCGCTTCCAGTTTGACCTTGTCGGGAAACTGGACTGCCGCGCGCAACGTGGCCCCCGCCATCTGTTTCGGCAGGCGGCCCGACACCTCCGTCATTACGATCGTCATGGTACAGGCCCGGTTTGCTGCATTTTTATTGTCCTGCAGGAGCACGGTCCAGAAGGGAGAGAAGACCTTGCCGATTACGTCGTACGGATTGTCGCGCGGCGGCGCCTGTTGGGCCTGGGCCAGCGGCGCGCTCAGCGCGAGGACACCCGTGAGAAGAAAGCGAGTCATGCCGGAGTCATAGTCGGGAAACCGCCCGTGCGCAAAAGATTATCTCGGGGAGACCACCAAGTCAGGGATAGACACGAGGGTTCATGGGGAATCAACCGATTTTTGTTGGCGCACAGTGATCGATTCCACGGGAACTGGCATACCTTTCGCTTCCACACGCACACGAATCTGCGTCTCCCCCGCCGGAATCTCCACGTTGGGGAAACGTGCCTCCCACTCCCCATCGAAAGCCGGACGGCTCTGCGCAATGTCTCCGATCTGGAGGCTGGCCCGCCAGGTCGTTTTGATGGGGACTCGATCGGCAAAATGGACAACAATGTCATACCGGACCGGCCTCTCGACCTTGACGTCCCAATGGCCGCTCGCCGGATCCTTGAGACCCGCTTGCCGCTTGTCCTGCGTGGCCAGCAGGATCAGAGGCTGCCGGTCACTTCCAAGCACAATGCGGGGCGGTTGCGACCGCGCGGCTTTCATCTTCTGAAACCACTCATCGTATTCCTTTTTCATCCGTTTCACGACTTCCGGATGTTCGGCCGCCAGATTCTGGCGCTCGCCAGGGTCGCTTTTTACCCGGTACAGCTCCAGATCGCCGGGTCCGTCGCTCTCGCTCTCGGCTCGAAGCGAGCGCAGAAGCTTGTAATCCCCGCCCCAAATGGCGGCATTGGAAAAAGGGCGCGGCTCGTCCGTGCGATCAAGTTGGATGACAAGATGACGGTCCGGCCAGTCCGCTTTCGGGTTTTCCAATAGGGGCACCAGGCTGATTCCATCCATTTCCCCGCTCGCGGCAATCCCACAGGCATCGAGCAGCGTGGGCATGAGGTCGGTCACGCAGCCGATCCGGTCAACGTGCGCGGCCCTAAAATGTACCGGCCAGGAGATAAAGCACGGCACACGAATGCCTCCCTCATAGACCTGGCCCTTGCGCCCGCGGAGCCCGCCGTCGTAGCGATCGCTTTCGCGCAGAAGGGAACTGGTTCCATTGTCCCCTAGGAAGACAATGATCGTATTCTCAAGGACGCCGAGTTGCTTGAGAGCCTCGACGAGGCGGCCGATGTTGCGGTCGGTGTTCCGGATCATTCCATAGAACTGCGCCGTTTCTCCGCTCAGTTTTTTATCCAGAAACACCTGCCGGTCTTCCTCAGGGGCGGTGAGCGGATGGTGAGGCAGATTGGTGCTGAAATAGAGGAAAAATGGCCGGTCGTTGACAGACTTCAAAAAGTGGATGGCTTCCTTCGTATAAATGTCATTGCAGTAGCCCGTATATTGGCGAGGCTCTCCATTCGCGATAAGCACGGGATCCCAATAGCTGCGCTCACCGTCGAGTGCGTTGCTGCCTCCCAGCATTCCGGCCCGGTGAACGAGCGAAACGTCGAAGCCCTGGTCCATGGCGCGCAGGGGATAGTTGTCGCCCAAATGCCACTTTCCGAAAATGGCGGTCGTATAACCGGCCTCTCGAAAAGCCTCGGCCATTGTCAACTCCTCAGCGGGCAGCATCGCCCGCCCTTTCGCCGTGTCTAAAACTCCCGTGCGGTGCGGGTCCTTCCCAGTCATCAGCGCCGCCCGGCTGGGCGAGCAGAGGGGCATGGCATAAAAGGTATCGAAGACAACACTCGCCGCCGCCAGCTTATCCAGCACGGGCGTCTCCACGAGCGGGTTTCCGGTGAATCCCACATCGGCATAGCCCTGATCATCTGTGAGGATCAGCAGCACATTTGGCCGTCGCTCTTCTCCGCAGACGGCAGGAAGGCCAGCTATCCAGACGGCGCAGAGGGAAAGCCAGCGCAGACAGACTCTCCGCAAGAACTTTAAGGAGCGCATCATTTTCAATAGTCGTCAGCGACAATCAGGCCGGGGAGGAATTCCATGAATGAAGGGATACCTTGGAGAGCTGGTTTTAGCAGCCCACAATGCACCCCAAAATATTATCAAAATCTTTCATGGATTATGCTCGTGTCTGGAGAGCGTGATAATCAACCCGTTGGTTCCGAGTTTGAATCAAGGTGCCGTGCTCCCTTTGTCAGGTGGCAAATCCGCGGACTGCCCGCTGGCGGATTCGGTCCGCACAGGATTCTTCGTGTCGTTAAAGTCCAGTTTCAGGGTCTTCTTCTTTTGCGAGTGGTGATGATCCCACTGTTCCGACCTGAGTGGATGAACGGGGAATCGAAAAGTCGCGGCGGGGTTGACCGCTGCCCTCCCCGCTGATCTGCGGCAGTTGCTTCATCACAAAAATGTGATGGTCGCAAATTTCAGCGTCCCATCTTCAATAAGAAATCGGCTGAGCCATGCGCACGCGCCTCCTTTGCTTGAATAGCCTCTCTCGGTATGAATTCTGCGGCTCCGAATTGCGGTTTTGTGCGTGAGATCTTCTTTTACCGCTTTAGACATAAACCCTCAACCATTGAAAAATAGTGACCGTCGCGGGCTCTTGGTGAATAGTGCGCCGCAGTTCTCATGGTTCTTTCAACAGCGTTGCTGCTTGCTTCAGGTTTGGTTTACGCATTTCTCGAATCTACGATCGAGGGCAAGGCCGTGCTTTTGGTTCTTTTCTTCGGCTCGATCTTCAGTTGGTCGGTCATGGTTACGAAGATTCGGTACCTCAATTTCGCCAAGCGCCAGTCCGCCCGTTTTTCCGCCCTTTTTCATCGCGACCGCACTCCGCTCCGCATCTACGAGCAGGGCGTCCACTTTGAAGGCTCGCCCCTTTACGAGATTTACAAGGCCGGCTGCGCTGAACTTTGTTTCCAGATGCTCGGCTCGATGGAGGTGGACGAAACTTTCAAGGCCCGCCTCGACTCCGCCGACAAGATTACTCCCGCGCAGATGCGCGCCGTCACCGTCGCCATGGAGCGTGCTGTAGGTGAGTCGGCTCTTAAGCTGGAATCGCAGATGATCATTCTCTCCACCGCCGTCAGCGGAGCGCCCTTCGTCGGCCTGCTCGGCACGGTCTGGGGTGTCATGGACGCCTTCAGCGGCATCGCTCAGTCTGGCAGTGCTAGCCTCGCTGCCATGGCTCCCGGTGTGGCCGGCGCTCTTATCACCACCGTCGTTGGTCTCCTCGTGGCCATCCCCGCCATGTTCGGCTATAACTTTCTCGTCACCAGCGTGCGTTCGATGATCGTGCAGGCCGATAACTTCGCCGCCGAGCTCTCTTCGGAAATCGAGCATCGCTACGTTGAACATGGCAGCCGGAGGAACCTGTCGTGAAGCGCTTCAGCAGCAACACCCACATGCACACGCTCTCGGAGCTCAATGTGACGCCACTCCTGGATTTGTGTTTTGTTCTGCTCATCATTTTCATGATCACCACGCCGCTTATGGAAAACAGCGTGGACCTCGTCGTGCCCTCCAGCTCCACCGCCAAGAACCAGGTGAATCCCTCCGAGGTGCAGATGATCGAGATGGATCGCAACGAGACGCTCAAGCTGAACGGCCAGCTCACCACCATGGCCGATCTTGAGGCCCACCTTGCCAGCCTGAAGGCCTCCGATCCGCAGGTTTCCGTCGTCGTGCGGCCGGACCGTGCGCTGGAGATCCAGAAATTCATTGGCGTGATGGACGTTCTCAAGCGCGTGGGCATCGCCCGCGTCGGCGTGATGACCCGGCCGGAGGAGGGACAGAAATAAGGGACCGGCCCTGGCCAGTCTCTTTCCTGCTGATCCATGGGGGACCCGCATTTCCGGCGGAACCTGATCCTCGTTTCCGTTCTGCATATCCTGCTGATTGGCGGGATACTTTTCTACGCCCGGCGGGAAATCAAAAAGCCCGCTGGCGATATTTTGTGGATGGACCCCGGCGCGTTTTCTCAAGCCGCCTCGACCGTCGAGATCGGAAAATCGGAGCCGGAGTCTGTGCCGGAGGCAACCCCCGAACCCACTCCGGAAGCCACCCCGGAGCCCACGCCTGAACCAACCCCTGAAGCCACCCCGGAACCCACGCCTGTCCCCACCCCGGAGCCGGAGCCCGAGGAGGAGACTATTCCGTTGGCCACGCCTACGCCGACCCCAACTCCGACACCCACTCCCAAGGCAACTCCGACCCCAACCCCGAAGCCCACGGCCACGCCGACCCCCAAACCGACACCTAAGCCCACTCCGAAACCGACGCCCAAGCCGACTCCGAAGGAAACTCCCAAGCCCAGCCCGAAACCATCAGCATCACCCAAACCGTCCGCGTCCCCGAAGGCCTCGGCTTCACCCAAGCCGAGCCCCAAGCCCGGTCCGACTGCCAGTCCCAAGGAGTCGGCCTCGACCAAGGGGGCTTCGGGTTCCACGACGAAGAGTTCCTCCGCCGGGAATAAATCGGAAAACTCGACCGGTTCCGGATCCGCCAAGACGGGCAGCGGTTCGGCGGCGAAGTCCGGCGGACAGGGAGATCCCTCCCAGTTTTCCTGGTATCACGAACTGATCCATGACCGCTTCTACAGCCAGTGGGATCAGCCCACCTCGATCTTCGATAACACCAAGTCCTTCGTCTGCACCCTGGAAATTCGCATCGAGAAGAGCGGGGAAATCTCCGACGTGAAGATCGTCAAATCGAGCGGCAACGTGGTGATGGATGAGTCCGTCATGGCCGCCGCTAAACGAGTGCTCCAGATCGATCCGCTGCCTTCCGGTCTCGGGGGCGGGGGTGCTTACTCCGTAAAGATCAACTTCGAGCTCGAGTAACCGGGGCGAAAAAATCCTTTGCACGCTTTGCGGCCGGGCGCATAACTGGCGGCGTTGTACTAAAGGTGGAAGGCAGTCAATCAAACCAAGCGAATAAGCCCAAGCTATCCAAGGAAGTTTCCGTGATGGCCTGGATTGAAAATCAATTCGGCGACGTGCTTCTTCTCAAGCAGAAGCGAGGCAATAAATTGTGGACCCTGCCCGGCGGGAAAGTCCGAGCCAAGGAGTCGCTCAAGGAAGCTCTCCGCCGCGAGGTCGAGGAGGAGACGGGTCTCAAGGTTCATTCCATCAGCCTCACTCACCTGTTTGACCGCCCGGAAAAAAGCGTGCTCACCTTTCTGTATCGGGCCCGTATCAAGGGACGTTCCGACATTGTCTATCCCAAGCAGAACGAGATCGAGACGGCGCATTTCACCTCGGCGTTGCCGAGCAATGCCACGCCCTCGCTCAAGTATTTTTGGAAACATATGCACGGCAACGTAACTGATTTGCGGTTTCCGGGTTAAAATACCCCCGGCCTTAACTGGCTGAAAATGTCGCGCATCATCTTTGGCGCCGGGGGGGGGGAACTGATGGGGAGCGGGAGGGAAAAAACAGGGTGGATTGGCAGGGAAAAGGGGGGTGAAAATAGGGGAAAAGAGGGGCGGCTTCCTCCAATTTTAGGCAAAGTAGAAACGTGGCAATTTCTACCGGGAGCCGATCCGATGGTCAGCAAAACCCCAATCTGTTTATTGAGATATATATCACGCAGATTTCCGGTTTACGAATTTTCTTCCTCGCCTTTTTTTGAAAGTGGGCCATTTTGGTTTTTTTCCTCTTAGACCCCCAAGTAAATGATCTCCTTATCTGCCATTGACTATACTGTTATAGTTGGCTTCTTTGTCATCATCCTTTCTGTCGGTCTGGCGATGTCGCGCAAGGCATCGACGAGTTTGGAGAGTTATTTTTTGGGTGGCCGAAATCTTCCTTGGTACATGCTCGGGGTGTGCGGGATGTCAGGTTGGTTTGATCTGGCGGGAACGATGATTATCACCTCGTTCCTCTATATGCTCGGGCCGCTTGGGCTTTATATTGAATTTCGCGGCGGAGCAGTATTGGTGCTCGCTTTCATGCTGGCATACATCGGCAAGTGGCATCGGCGTTCCGGCTGCATGACGGCGGCGGAGTGGAATACCTATCGATTCGGGACGGGGTTCTCCGGGGAGTTGATTCGTCTGGTGACGGCGATCATGGGCATCGTGACGACGGTGGGCATGTTGGCCTTCCTGGTGCGCGGCGCGACGCTGTTCATGGGCATGATTTTTCCGGTCGATCCGCTGCTTTTGACGGTGGGTCTGCTGGCGCTGGCGTCTCTTTATACGGTAATGGCCGGGTTTTATGGCGTGGTGCTGACGGATTTGGTGCAGGGAGCAATTATGATCACGGGATGTATCATCATCAGTGTGATTGCGTGGCATCAGGTCCCCAGCATGGAAGTCCTGGCGGCGACGGCGCACAAGGTGACCGGGAATGCGAATTGGGTGGCCTCGGCCCCGACCTGGCATGCGAGCATGCCGAAGGGCTATGAGGCCTATGAAGCGCTGATCATGGCAGCGGCCTTTTACTTTTTGCGCAATGTGTTGGGCGGTATGGGCAGCGGTACGGAGCCGCGGTTCTTTGCGGCCCGCAATACGCGTGAGGCGAGCATGCAGTGCCTGCTGCAGGGCGTGACGGTGATGTTCCGCTGGCCGCTGATGATCAGCTTTGCAATTTTGGGAATTTTCCTGGTGGCGAAGATCATGCCCGATGGGGAAAAAGCGGCGAAAGTGGCGGAAATCATTCGCGCCTCGAAGCCGGATCTGACCGAAGGGGCCTGGCATAGCTACACCAGCAATCTGGTGCATCATCCGGAAAAGGCACCTCCGGGGCTGGTGCAGAGCCTGACAGAACTCCTTGGGCCGGAATGGCACTCGCCAGTTCTCATGGTGGGGCATCGCGGAACGGTAAATCCCGAGGTCGTATTGCCGGCGGTGCTGATGCAGAGCCTCAACCCCGGACTGCGGGGCATGATCATTGTGGCTTTGCTGGCGGCGTTGATGGGTGCTTTGACCGGGGTGGTGAATGGTGCGAGCGCACTTTTTGTGCGTGATATCTACCAGAATTTCCTGCGGCCCAAGGCGGCGAACCGGGAGTTGATGACGATGGCGTATCTCTCCTCGGCGGTGGTGATCATAGCGGGGTTCGCGATGGGGATGGGGGCGGACAATATCAACTTTTTGTGGGGATGGATCGTGATGGGTCTGACGGCGGGCGGCCTGGGGCCGGCGTTCCTGCGGCTTTACTGGTGGCGGGTCAATGCCTGGGGCATGGCGGCCGGGATTTTGTTTGGCGGTCTGGCGGCGGTGTTGCAGGGCCTGCTGGCTCCGAAGATGCCGGAGTGGATTCAATTCTCGATGATGACGCTGATCTCCTTTGCGGCGACCATCGTGGTGTCGCTCATGACGCCCGAGACACCGCACAAAGTCGTGAAGTATTTTTATGACACGACGCGGCCGTTCGGTTTGTGGAAGCCATTCTGGCGGGAATTGTCCGAGGCCGACCGGACTTCATGGGGCCGGGAGCATCGCAACGACATCATTACGACGGTGATCACGCTGGTCTGGCAGGTCACGATGTTCCTTTTGCCGATGCAATTGCTCACGCGCAACTGGCAGGGCTTTTACACCACGCTGCCGATCTTCCTGGCGGGCTGCGTCGGACTCTATTTCTTCTGGTGGAGAAACCTGCCTCCGGCCGATGAAAAGGTGGCGGACTTCGTGAGCAAGCCGCCGCCGTCGCATGCGCCGCTGACCATGGAAGCGGCCCGCGACGAAGTCGCGGGTTAGGTTTCCAATCGGCGGCTAATGTGTATTCTTGCGGCCGGTTGTGAGCATGCAGAATACCCCTGAGCCGAACACAAAGGCGCGCCTCTTCGCCTGGCACGGCTGGCTGGGGCTGAACTTCGGCCTGCTGTTATTCATCATCACGCTGGCCGGTGCCTTCGCGGTCTTGAGCCGGGAACTGGACGAACTGACCACGTCGGCGATGCGTCTGGAGAAAGAGGCCGGGCCGATGAGCTGGTCCAACGTGCTGGAGTACGTCCAGTTGGCCGAACCCGATGCGACGGTGCGATGGATCGCGGCGCCGCTTCATCCGCGCGAGGCGGCCACGGTCCTGGTGGATCGTCCGGGCCAGAAATCGGTGCGGCTCTATGCAAACCCGGAGTCCGGGGAAATCCTGGGCGAAACGAGTTCCTTTAACCTGCAGAGCTTCTTCAAGGCGTTCCACACGACGTTGTTTTTTCCCGACAAGCCCCTGCATGGAACGTATGTGGTGGCGATTTTTTCGTTCGTGTTGCTGTTTGCGGTGCTGACCGGGCTGCTCTTTTACAAACATTGGTGGCGGCATCTTTTCCGGCTGCGCGTCCATCTGGGATGGAAGGTGGTGGTCTCTGATCTGCATCGGCTGCTGGGCAGTTGGACGCTGGTGTTTTCCGCGCTGATGGCGGTGACGGGGATCTGGTTCTTTTTCAAGTGGATGCCCTTCGTGCAGGCGCGATGGGAGATTCCCGCGCCGAAGATCGCGCAAGGGGAGGGGCGGTCTGAGGTGTTGCCGCCGGATGAGCTGGTGGCGAAGGCGCAGGAGGCGCTGCCGGGTTTGCGGCCACGGTTGTTTCGACCGGCGGAGATTGACGGCGATCCTGTCTACATTGACGGATATCTCGGCTCGCCGCTGCTGGGCGCGCCGGCGACGCATGTTTTCCTCGACCCTGCCTCCGGGGAGGTGGTGCAGCGCCAGACCCCGGAAAGTCTTACCGGGCTGAGGCGTTGGTTGTATGCGGCGGACGAGTTGCACTTTGGCCGCTTTGGCGCGTGGGAGAATCTCCCGTTGAAAATCCTGTGGTCTTTTCTCGGTCTTTGTCTGCCTGCGATGGTGCTCACGGGAGCCTTCATTTCCCTCAAGCGGGCCCGGATTTCCTCCGTGCATATGGGCTGGTGGAGCGTGGCTCTGACGGCATTGATCCTGGCTTACGGCCTTTATTCGGCCTTCGGCGCGATCAAGGGGTACGGCCCGGTCGCGGAAGATCTGGCGACCGGGGAGGAAGTGCAGGATTTTCCTGCGGTGGCGACTGGAGTGTGGCTGGTAATCGGGGCTTTTCTTTTCCTGCAGGCAGCTGCGGTGGCGGCCTGGTATGGGCTGGCCTGGCGGATGTTTCGGTATCGCCGCCATGCGGGGGCGCTTGACGCCTAAAGATAAGGTGATTTAGTTTGCTATATCTCAGTCATGTCTCTCTCCCCATTTCTCTCTCGTATCCTATTTGCAGCATGTAGTCTCGCCGCCGGCGTCAGCCAACTGGAGGCCGCAGGGGCGGTGGATGAATCGGCGCGGAAGATACCGGTCGCCTATGATGTCGACGTAGTGGTGGTGGGTGGTTCCACCGGTGCGGTGGCGGCGGCGGAAGCGGCGGCGAAAGCCGGTGCAAAGGTCTTCCTAGCGGCACCACGGCCGTATCTGGGTGACGACATGTGCGCGACGATGCGCTTGTTCATGGAGAAAGGGGAAAAGCCCTTAAATGCGCTGGGCGCGGCGGTATTTGATCCCAAAGGCGCTCTGGCCAAGGCGGAACTGCCGTCCCATCCGTTTGAGTACATCACGAATATTGCGCCCTCGTCCAAGCGGGACGATTCGAAGAAGGTGCCAAAGCTTTCGGATGGCGTGGTGGCGGACTCCGCCAGCGAATGCGTGCAGTATGACGACGATGTGTTGATCACGGCCGATCTCGGCAAAAAGCAGTTTATCCAGGACGTCAAAGTCGGCACGTTTTTTCGGGCGGGAGATTTTGAACCGGAAGCGATGACCGTGTCGGTCAGCGATGATCGGGAGAATTGGAAAGAGATTGGCAAGGGCGAGTTTCCCGAGCCCTCCGGTGAGGATGCCGACAGCCCATCGGTGGCCAGCGTGCCATTGAAAGCGGAAGCCAGATATGTACGGGTCAAGGTAGCGCGGGCCGAGGGGGCCAAGCGTCTCATGCTGAGCGAAGTGGCGTTCACGCCGCCTCCGACCCAGGAGCAGCTCAGTGAGGCCAAGGAAGGCTGGCGCGGGCCGGTGGCTCCCCTCCACGTGAAGAAGGTCCTCGATAAGACGCTTTTGGATTCCAAAGTGACCTTTCTCTACAGTTGCTTTCCCACCGAAGTTCTTCGCGATGAAAAAGGCGAACTGGCCGGCATCGTGATGACGAATCGAGCGGGCCGTCAGGCGGTGCGGGCCAAAGTCATCATCGATGCAACGCCCAGGGCCACCGTGGCGCGGATGGCGGGAGCGAAGTTTGCTCCTTATCCCGCGGGGACCACGCAGAAATTTCATCGCATCGTGGTGGGTGGAGACGTCAAAACCGCTACGGGTTTGAAAGGCGAGAAGACGGGTGTCAGTTTTCCGTCCCTGCCGGGAAACGTGCAGGCCAATCTGATTTCCTACGATATCGATGTGCCAATGAAGGATGATTCCTTTGCCTCCTTCAACCAAGCCGAGCAAGTCGCGCGCACCCTCACATTCAGCAAGGAGCAGCCGGTGGACACCGAGCAGATTTTCCAGACGCCGCCCGATCCGGTCCAGGCCGTGGCAGCATTCGCCGGCCCGTGGAAGGACGTGGAGGCATTGCCGTTGGAGGCGTTTCAACCCAAGGGGATGCCGCGTCTGTTTGTTCTTAGCGGCAGCGCGGATGTTTCGCGCCCGGATGCAACCAAACTGGAACGCCCGCCGGCCTTGATGGCCATGGGCGAGCGGATCGGCACCGCCGCGGCCGCGGAAGCAAAGGATCTTCCGGCGCCGCAAAACGTGCAAGTCGCGGGAACGGCCGGAGCCGCCACCACGAAAGGTGACGTCAAAGAATTGCTGGGCGGGCTGCGGCCCGGGGCCGGGCCGGAGGAATTGGTGGGCTCGCCGGATCGCACTCTGCCGATATTGGGCGAATATGATGTCGTCGTCGTGGGTGGCGGCACGGGCGGAGCGCCCGCCGGTATCGCGGCGGCGCGCGATGGCGTGAAAACTTTGGTGCTGGAATACCAGCACGCGCTGGGCGGCGTGGGCACGGTGGGCCGCATCAGCAAATATTGGTGGGGATATAAAAAGGGTTTCCCGGAATCCATGCCGGATGCGAAGGGCTACTGGGACCCCCGGGCCCGTTCGGAATGGTTCCGCCAGGAGATTATCAAGCCGGGCGGGGAAGTCTGGTTCGGCGTGCTGGGCAGTGGCGCCGTGGTGGAGGGAAATCGGGTCAAAGGCGTGGTGGTCACGACCCCCTTGGGCCGGGGCGTGGTTCTCGCCAAGGAAGTGATCGACTCCACGGGTAATTCCGACATCGCCGCCGCCGCAGGGGCGAAGACCATCATGCCCGGAGACGGACAAATCGCCGTGCAGGGCACGGGACTGCCCGCGATTCGCTGGGGGGGCCGCGATTTCTTCAACTCGGATTTCACCCTGGTGGATGAAAACGACATGATCGACGTCTGGCAGATGCAGCTCTACACGCGTTTGAAATACCCCAACGTATTCGACACGGCGCCCTTCATCGACAGCCGCGAACGCCGCCGCATCGACGGGGAATTCACCCAGACCGTGCTGGATCAGGTGAATGACCGAACGTATCCGGACACAATCAACATGGCGTATTCGAACCTCGATTCGCATACGTTCTCGGTGCATCCCTACCTGGAAACCGAGCATCCGGGCAAAACCGTGGGAATCACCGCGCGGCTGCCGTACCGCAGCCTCATCCCGAAGGGGATGGAAGGCCTGCTGGTGACCGGTCTTTCCATGAGCGTCGAGCACGATGCCCTGGCCATCGCCCGCATGCAGGCGAACATCCAGAACCAAGGCTATGCCATCGGCCTGGCCGCGGCGACGGCGGCGAAGGAAAACAAGGGGGTGCGGGATATTAATATTCGCGCCCTGCAAAAGCGTCTGGTGGAAATGGGCAGCCTGCCGGAAAGCGTGTTGACCGAGAAAGACTCCTATCCGATCCCGAAGGCCAAGCTGGAGGAGGTCGTGAAGACTCTCCCGGACCACTACAAGGGAGCGTCCTATCTTTTCGTGCAGCCGCAGGACTCCATCCCGTTGTTGAAAGCAGCCTACACGGCTGAAAGCGATCCGGCCAAAAAGCTCATCTATGCCCATGTGCTGGGATTACTGGGCGACAATACCGGAGCCGATACGCTTCTGGAATTCATCGAGAAGAATCCGTGGGATCAGGGCTGGAATTACAAGGCGCTCAATAATTTCGGAGCGACCCTGAGCAAGATGGACTCGTATATGATGACGCTGGGCCGCCTGAAGGATAAACGCATCCTGCCGGTGATGTTGAAAAAGGCCGCTGAACTCAAACCCGAGTCCGACTTCTCGCACTTCCGCGCGGTGGCTCTGACCTCGGAGGATTTCAACGATCCCTCCGCCGCTCCTGTCCTGGCCAAGCTTTTGAGCGCTCCGGGAATGAGCGGGCATGAGCACGCGGCCGTGGGCGATATCCTCGCAAATATGAAGTACAGTCCGAGTGACAACACGACGCGGGCTTCCAGCCTGCGGGAACTCTTCCTGGCGCGGGCGCTTTATCTGGCGGGCGACGAAAACGGCGCCGGGGAAAAGATCCTCAAAACCTATACCAAGGACCTGCGGGGACATTGGGTACGATTTGCCAGCGACGCGCTTAAAGAAAAAACTCCAACTCCTTAGTCATTCATGAAACTTCCGATTCTATCGCTTCTGACGGTGTTGCTTTGCTCCGCCCTGACCACGGCCTTCGGCGAAGAAAAGTCCGAAAAGATGAACGAAGGCGAAACGGTGGCCGATGCCGCAGTGAAGGGAAACCCGGCGATGAAGGAGGTCGCGGACGTGCCGGGGTTGCCGAGAGTCCTGATCATCGGGGATTCGATTTCGATCGGTTACACGCCGTCGGTGCGTGAGGCACTCAAGGGCAAGGCCAATGTGCATCGCATTCCCAACAACGGCCAGTCCACGGCGGTGGGCTTGCAGAAGCTGGACAATTGGCTGGGCGAGGGAAAATGGGATGTGATTCATTTCAATTTCGGCCTGCATGATGCGAAGTATCTCACGGAGACAGAGACAAAGGTCAGCCGGGCGGATTACGAAAAGAACCTGCAGGAGATCATCAAACGGCTGAAGGCGACGGGGGCCAAACTGGTCTTTGCCACGACGACGCCGACGCCGGCTTTGCTGGACCCGCCGACACGGCGCTTTGACAGCATCCCCGAGCGCAATGAAATCGCCATCAAGGTGATGAAGGAAAACGGCGTGGCGGTGGATGATCTTTATGCGGTGATCCTGCCAAAGCAGGCGGAACTGCAGCGGCCCAAGGATGTGCATTTCAACCCCGACGGCTCGGCCCTGCTGGGCGCGGCGGTGGCGGCAAGCATCGCGGGAGAGCTGCCGCAGAAGTAGCCCCGGGTCTAAGGGCGGACAGGGAGGCGGGGGTAGTCAAAGGGATATAAGCTGACGGAATCACCCGCTCCTGCCTAGGATGCGGCCACATGGCGGACAACGCGCGCATCTTGGAAGTCAAAGACCAGGAACTGGTCTTCTCCGGGCGGCTTGACGCCGAGAGCGTTTCCCAGACCTGGGGCGAGGCAGTCGAGGCCGGCGGGAAAAAGAAAGTCGATGTGTCGAAGGTCGACTATTGCGACGGAGCCGGCCTGGCCTTGCTCTGGGAACTGAAGAAAAAGGGCGGGGACATTTCCGGGCTGAAGCCGGAATTCGCCAAGATGCTCGAGCCTTTTGCCGAGGCGGAGCGCAAGGCCCACGAGCCGCGTAAAAAGCAGAATACCATCGCCCAGATCGGAGAGGTGGGTCTGGGCATGTGGCACGACCTGCGCGATCAGATGGTTTTTATCGGGGAGATGACCGTCATCTTTGGCAGCTTCATCCGGCATCCGGCCGCGCTGAGATGGGGCGACATGTGGCTGACGGTCGAACGGGCCGGAGTGCAGGCACTGGCGGTGGTGGGAATGATTTCCTTTCTTACGGGCATGATCATGGCCTTTCAGTCGGCGCCGCCGTTGAAGCAGTTTGGGGTGGATATCTTCGTGGTGAATCTGGTGGCGCTGGCGATGTTGCGGGAACTGGGGCCGATCATGACGGCGATCGTGCTGGCAGGGCGAAGCGGATCATCTTTCGCGGCGGAGATCGGCACGATGAAGGTGAACGAGGAAATCAACGCGCTGACGACGATGGGGATCGACCCGGTGCGCTTCCTCGTGGCGCCCCGCGTGCTGGCGGGCATTATCATCACGCCGATCCTGACGGTGTACTCCGACTTCATGGGGGTGGCGGGAGGATTTTTAGTGATGATCATGAACGGCTTTCCGGCGGTGACCCTGATGCGCCAATTGCAGAGCGCGGTGGAGGTGCACGATGTGATGGCGGGGGTCATCAAGTCCTTTTTCCTCGGAGCGCTGGTGGCCGGCATCGGGTGTCTGCGCGGGTTGCAGACGAAGGAGGGATCGAGCGCCGTGGGAATCTCGACGACCCGGGCAGTGGTGAGCGGCATCTTCCTCATCATCGTGGTGGATGCCATATTTGCGGTGGTTTATTATGCCCTCGGAATCTGACATCATCGTACAGGCGGAGAATGTGAAGGCCGGCTATGGCAGCACGGTCATTCTCGAGAAGGTGAGCTTTGGCATCAAAAAGGGGGAGGTCTTCGTGATCCTGGGAGGGTCGGGCTGCGGCAAGAGCACGTTGCTGAAACATTTAATCGGGTTGAATCCGCCGCTGGCAGGAAAGATCCAGATCGAGGGCGAGGAATTGACCGAGGCGGAGGGGGAAGCGCGCAACGAGATCCTCCGCAAGATAGGTGTATCGTACCAAGGTGGGGCGCTTTTTGGGTCGATGACCCTGACGGAGAATATCACGCTGCCGATCGAGGAATTCACGAAGCTTCCTCCGGAAGCGCGCGAGGAGATGGCCTGGATGAAGCTGAAGATGGTCGGCCTGGAGGACTACGGTGGGCACCTCCCGTCCGAGGTGAGCGGCGGCATGCAGAAGCGGGCGGCGATTGCGCGGGCGATGGCGCTGGATCCGCGGGTTTTGTTTCTGGATGAACCTTCGGCGGGTCTGGACCCGGTCACCTCGGCCGAACTGGATGCGCTGATTCTCAAGCTGCGGGAGACGCTGGGAGTGACCTTTGTCATTGTCACCCACGAACTGGCCAGTATTTATGCGGTAGCAGACCGCGTCATCATGCTGGACAAGAAGAGCAAAGGAATCATCGCCGAGGGGAGCCCGGAGGAATTGCGGGACAACTCCAAGGACCCCTTTGTGCATAAATTCTTTCACCGCCAGGCCGAATGAGCAAACAACCGAACTACTTCCTGATCGGTCTTTTCATCACGGCCGGATTGCTTTTGCTGGCGGCGGGACTGGTGGCGTTCGGCGCAGGACAGATGTTCAAGCCGAAGATCTACATTGAGACTTATGTCAACGGCACCGTGCAGGGCGTGGACATCGGGACGCCGGTGAAATTCCGCGGGGTGACCATCGGCAAGGTGAGCAACATCGGTTTCGCCTTCAATGAATACGGCGCGCCGAACGAGGTGGATCGCAATAACTACGTGATCATCCTGATGGAGATCGACAAGGAGATGTTCCCCGGGATGTTCAGCGAAAACCTGACGCCCCTGATCGAGAAGAATGTGCAGCAGGGCATGCGCGCGCGAATCGAGCCGCTGGGCATTACCGGGATGAACTACATCGAGATCAATTACCTGTTGGATCCGAATCAGTTTCCGCAGCTCTCGTTCAACTGGACACCGCATTATTACTACATTCCCTCCGCGCCGGGGCAGTTGACCAATATCCTCGACTCCGTAAACAACATGATGCGGGAGATTGAGAACCTGAACATCCGCGAACTGAGCACCAACCTGAATGAAATCCTGGCCAAGCTCAACCAGGCGGTAGGTGACGCGCAGATCCAGAAGCTGAGCGCGGGATTGCAAAATCTGATCGGGGATGTGCAAAAGGCGCTGAGTGACGCGAAGCTGGGCGAGGTAAGCGCCGATGCGCGCAAGCTGATGGTCGGGCTGGAGAAATCCAACGTGGAACTGGAGAAAATCCTCAAGAACCTGGAGCCGGCCACGCGGATCAAACCGGGTGAGATCCAGGCGATCCTGAACAATCTGAAGGACGTGATGGCGAACCTCGAAAGCTTCAGCTATTCGGTGAAAGAGCGTCCATCGTCGCTGCTCTGGGGATCGCCGCCGAAGGCCAAGGCGAGTCCGACGCCGAAAAAGCGCTAGGAATCAGGGCGATTTCCGTCCTTTGATTTTCTGCTCCAGCCATTCGCCGACGCCGCGGAGGAAGAGGCCGGTGGCGGCGGCAGGATCTTTTTTCAAGGCTTCCGCGAGGCGCGGGGTGAGATCGTCAACGGGATCTTTCAAAGTGCCGGAAAGTTTGACCTTGGTCCAGATGAGGCCGTCTTTCTGGCGGGTGAAAATCTCTTCCTTCGCGCGTGGCAACCAGTCGAGATAGGTGGGGGCGAGTCCGAGATCGATCTCGCCGGAGAGGGCGTTTTTGTTCACCACGATGGAGCCGCGAATGGAGACTTTTTCCTCGCCGGTGAGATCGAGGGAGTAGACTTCGAAGCGGGGATATTTCCAGCGAAACTTCACCTCGCATTCCGTGAGGGTCACGGTCTTGAGAGATTTGCGGGCGGTGGCGGCGGCAAGAAACTCCAGGACGGGGAGCTCGATCAACTCGCCCCCGGTCACGCTGAACTCGCCTTCGCCGGAGGAAGCCTCGATGGTTTGATCGGTGCCCTTCCAATGAACGTCGCCTTCGGCGAGGCCGCGGATTTCTCCGGCGAGGTCCTTGGGCAGCCAGGGGGCGAGGGGGATGGCGTTGTATTTGAGTTTCATGTCGACGTGTTTGTCCTCGCGCATGCCCATGTCTCCGGTGACGCGGATGGAGCCGCGGCTGCCCTTGGGAATCAGGTGAAGTTCGTAGAGGTCGAGGATCTTTTTGGTGATGACCATGTGGATCTCTTTCACGGAAAGGTCGGGGGTGAGGCCGCCGGTGCGCATGGTGCCGCCTTCGGCGCGGTATTCAAAATCGCGGCCATAGGGGGTGATGAGGACCTTGGTGCCGAAGATGCCGCCGGGCTGGTCCTGCATGCGCCAGGTGATGTCGGCGTTGTCACAGGTGACCTGGCTCAGGTAGACGCGATCGGGGAGGAAGATGGCGTACCAGGGTTTTTGTTTTGGGGGATCGGGCTTGGGTTCGTAGGTCTGGATTTCGACCTGACCGCGTTTGATGTGGATGTAGTCGAGTTGCCAGCGGCGGAGAAAGACGCCCCAGGGGTTGAATTTAGCAGAGACGTCGGAGGCCTCCAGGGTTTTCATGGCCTTCACGCCATTGGAGGCATGGAACTCGCCGACCGAGGCGGTGTTGAAGCCGGTGCGGGAGATGGGGCCGAATTTTCCGTCGAAGTGGAGGCCCTTGGAGGTTTGTTTGTCGAGTTCGGCGCGGAACTCGGGGCCTTCCAGATAGGGAGTCAGCTTGGGGCTGATGATCGGCAGGGCGATGATGACGACGAGAAGAAGCAGTAAAATCGCTCCGGGAGGGACGAGGAACCACCAGCGGTGTTTTTTGACAAATGGGAGGATGCGCATGGGGGTCCGCTATAGATACGGCGCGCCAGGGGAGAGCGGATGTTAAAGTTGATAGAGGGACTCGATCAGGCCCTGGCCGACGCGGCGTTGGGAAGTGAGGCTGCCGGTATGGGCAAGCAGGCGGGGGGTGGCGGCGTTGTCGAGGAGGGAGAAGGTCTGCCAGTGAGTAATGCCGGCTTGGCGGGCGATGTCCGCGAGGGCGGCCAGGAGTTGGGTGCCGCCGCCGCGGCGCTGCCATTCGTCGACGAGGACGATGGCGACCTCGGCTTGGGTGGGGATTTTTTTGTCGCGGATGAAACGGGTGACGCCGACGGCATCCTGCTCGTGGCCGCTTTCATCCAAGATAGTGAGGATGAGGGCGAAGTGGTCGATGTTGTCGCAGTGGGTGAGGAAGTGGAGTTCCTTGTCCGAGAAACGGGAGCGGGAGTGGAGGAAGCGGTAGGCCCTGCCCTCTGGAGAGAGGCGCTTGAGGCCGAGCTGGAGGGAGTCGGCATCCGTGGGGCGGATGGGCCGGATCAGGGCGGGGGTGCCGCAGGAGAGGGTGATGGGGGTGCCGGATGACAAGGGCTAGGACCGGCGGCGCTTGCGTCGGCGGAAGGCCGTGCGGGCCAGGCTGGCGCCGATGATCGAGAGGACGCCGGTGGCCATGAGGAGGGCCTGGCTGGCCTCGGGCACGGAGCGCAAACCGAGGACGCCATTCTGGAAGTCGTACATCACGTCGTATTGATAGAAGAGGGACGCACCCATGTTGACGTAGAAATTGGTGGTGATCTGCACGGCGACGGAGTTAGTGGTCGAGTCGACGAGCATGTCGAAGATGTTGAGCGTGGTGACCCCGTTGGTCTCCGTGGCGAGAAGACCAAGGGAGGCGCCGTCCATGACGGAAATGTTGGTGGTCACGACGGAACCGTTGGTGGTGTAGTTGGTGACGAAGAAGCTGGGCAGGGTGGTGACATCGCCCTCAAGGTCGTGAATCTTGGGCGTCGCACCGGTATCGAGGGTGACACCGATGGTGCCGGAATAGACCATCGAGCCATTGGTGAGGGTCATCTGAGCAGTGATGATCTGCTCCGAGTAGGTGGGGAGGTCGCTGTTAGGAAAGGTATTGGTGGTGTCGATCCCGGCCATTTGGATCTTGATGTTATACTTGGCGTGATCCTCATGGGTGAGGCCGACCTGAACCTTAGGATCGCTGCTGCCGTAGGTCCCCAGCTTGACGACAAAGCCCGGGATGATTTCCGGTCCGTAGTCCAGTTGGGCGAACACATTCATGATGCCGTTGGGGGAGCTTTTGAGGGCGAGGCCGAAGTCGCCGTAGAAATGCTTGTCGACCGGGGCGGAGTCGGAGGGCCAGTTGTTGTCCTTGCCGTAGATGTTGGTGATGGAGGTAGTCTGGCCGACGAGGATGTTGTTGGCGGTGACGATGGCGGCGGAGTCCTCCGCGTTGCCGTCGTGCTTGGCGGAATAGATCGCCACGGAGGTGGTCACACTGGTTCCCGTGTAGACGTTGCCGCTGTCGTAGGTGTTGGTGAAGGTCTGAGCGCTGGGCGTGTAATTGGTGCCCCAGAAGGAAGTGTTGGTTCCGCCGGCGACGGGGTAAAAGCCGCTGCCGCCGGTGTCGAATTCAAAAAGGGCGGGATTGGTGGAGCCTGCGACCGAGGCATAGATACCGTACTTATAATAATTGCTGTAAGCGAACGGAACGAGCCGGATATCGAGCGCGCTGTTGATGGTGGTCTGAGCACCAAGCCGGGCGAAAGACAGGCTGAGAAAAACGAGCAGTAGAGTGGTCCGCACGGGCCCACCGTATAATTAGGATTGGGCCAAAAGGGAAGGGAATGAATGGAAAACTTAGGGCCGGGCAGCCTGCAGCAGGCCGGCGGCCTTATCCAGCGTTTCCTGCCATTCCCGCTCCGGCACGGAATCGGCCACGATGCCGGCTCCGACATGGAAACTGGCCTTGCCCTTTTCGAAAACGGCGGTGCGGATGGCGATGTTGAACTGGCTTTCGCCGTTGTAGCCAAAGTAGCCGATTGCGCCGGTGTAGAGGCCGCGGGAATGCGGTTCGAGTTCGGCGATGATTTCCAGGGCGCGTTTCTTCGGGGCACCGGAAATCGAGCCGCCGGGGAAACAGGCGCGAAGCGCGGCGGGATGCGAAACCTCGGGGCGGAGCGTGCCGGCCACGGTCGAGACGAGATGGTGGACGTGCTCGTAGCTTTCAAGCTTGAGCAACTCGGGCACGGTGACGCTGCCGTATTCGCAGATGCGCCCGAGGTCATTGCGCTCGAGATCGGTGATCATGACGAGCTCGGCGACCTCCTTGGGCGAGGTGAGAAGGTCGAAGGCATTGCGCTGATCGAGTTGAGCGTCGGACCGACGCGGACGGGTTCCCTTGATCGGGCGGGTGACAATGCGGCGACCGCTCAGGCGCAGAAAGCACTCCGGGGAGGCGGAGACGACCTGGGTGCCGCCGAGATCGAGAAAGCCCGAAAATGGGGCGGGGGAGTGATGGCGGAGAGATTCGTAGAAAGGCCAGGCGTCACCGGGGAAGTCGGCCTCGAACCGGTGGGCCAGGCAGGCTTGGTAGATGTCTCCGGCCGCGATATAGTCCTGAGTCCGAAGCACCATACGCTGGAACTCCTCCGCTTTTAAAAGCGGTTTGAAATTGATGGAGGGGAAAGTCGGGCTGTCGGCCGCGGGGGTGACGTCCGGGGGATTGTGCCACTGGGCGTCCCCATGCTGGAAGATGTGCAGGTGATTGTAGAAGCCGAAGCGAAAGCGCCCGTCAAAGCCGACCCAGCCGATGGCGGCGCCGTCGGGCAGCCCGAGGTCGGCAGCGGGCCGGGCGCGGCGGGCGAGTTCGTCTTCGAGTTTGGTCCAATCCGCCGGGCCGCCATCGAGCACCAGATCAGGTTCACAGGCGAGGAGCGAGGTGGAGTCGGAGCCCTGGACGCCGGACTCCAGGAAAACGAAACCCGGGCGGGATCGGAGGGCGCGGGCCGCCTCTTCGGGGGCAAAGCCGGCCTCGGTCATCCGTGGATTTCGAATCATGCGGAAAAACTTCCTCAATCTTCCCCCGGCGTCGATGTTCTTCTTCTTGAGATATGCGGGGGAGGCTGCTTAGCTACGCCGTCTGATGTGGTTCTCGATCCGATTGTTTGTTCTCGCCCTGATCATGGCAACAACCCTGCGCGCCCAGGAAACGCCGTCTCCTTCGCCCACGGCGACCCCGGCTGCACCGGCGGAATCCGAGGCGTTACCGAGTCCCAGCGCGACTCCTGCGCCAGCCGAAGCAACTCCGACTCCCGAGGCTACACCAACTCCGGAGACGACGACTCCGGAGGCCACGCCCAGCCCGTCACCCAAGGAAGATATCATCCCTATTGAAGGCTTGCCTCCGGTGGAAGGCGCCCCTCTGGATACTCAGGACATCGCACCCGCTTTGCCGGATGCCGCTTACACCGATCCAAACGCGATTATTTCCGACGAGCCTCCGGTCCCGCCGAGCTTGCCGACCGCAGTGGAAAATCTTCAGCAAAAAGAGCGGCTGATCAACATCCGGTACAAGGAAGTGCGGGTGGAAGCCGACAAAGACCCCAAGGTGGTCAATATGGCGGAACAGGCGGAGAAGGCGCCGAGTCCCGAAGCCAAGCGCGCGGCCCAGCGTGAATACTACCGCCTGCTCTTCAAAAAGATGGTCTCCATTGATAAATCCCTGGAGGAGAAGTGCACACAAATGGAAGCGGCTTATCTTCGCCGATTGGCGCAGGAACGTCTCGAACCGACCATCCCCTTGAATCCGCCTCCGACGCCCGAGCCGCTGGCCAACTGACGGATTTAACCGTCTTCTTTTATGCTGCGCTCCTCTCCAGAAATGAAAATCGTTACCGGTTCGGCCCATCCGCAACTGGCTCAGGCTATCTGTGACTACCTGGGGGTTCCGCTCTGCGACGCCACGGTGACGTCATTTCCGGATGGCGAAACCTTTGTCAAAATCAACGAAAACATCCGGGGCCGGGATGTGTTTATCGTTCAGCCGACTTGTCCGCCCACGAACCAAAACTTGATGGAGTTGTTGATCATGGTGGACGCAGCCCGCCGGGCCAGCGCCGACCGGATTACGGCGGTCATCCCGTTTTTTGGTTATGCCCGGCAGGATCGCAAAGACCAGCCCCGGGTCCCCATCACGGCCAAATTGGTGGCCAACCTCCTGGTTGCGGCGGGAGTGGACAGGGTTCTGACCATGGACCTGCATGCGCAACAGTTGCAGGGCTTTTTTGATATCCCAGTGGATCACCTGTATGCTTTCCCGGTGATGATGCAGTATTTACAAGCCATTAATTTGGAGAACCTTGTGGTTGTTTCTCCGGATGTGGGCGGCGTCAAGGTGGCGTCAGCCTATGCGAAGTCTCTGGGCGCGAGCCTGGCCATCGTGGTGAAGCAGCGCAAGAGTGCCACGGAGATCGAGGCGGTGACAGTGATCGGCGAGGTCGAGGGCAAAAATGTCATTATCGTGGATGACCTGACCGAGACGGCCGGCACGCTGGTGGGGGCGGCGCGGATTTTGCAGACCAAAGGGGCCCTAAATATTTATGCTGGTGTTTCTCACGCGGTCTTGACAGATTTGGCGGTTGAGCGATTGAAAAGCTCAGAAATCAAAGAGCTGATCACAACCGACAGCACGCCTGTGCGGGCAGATTCCGAAGCCCGCGTGAAGGTCCTGTCGGTAGCAGAATTGCTCGGTGAGGGCATTCGGCGCATCCACGGTGATGAGTCTGTGAGCTCGCTCTTTGGGATCAAGAACCAGAAGAATTAGAAAACCATGTCCAAACAAGTCAAACTCTCAGCCCGCCCCCGTGCGGAATCCGGACGCAACGCGGTCAAGCAGGTGCGGGCTCGCGGTTCCGTGCCAGCCGTCATCTACGGCGCCAAGGATGCTCCCGAAAATCTCGAAATCTCCCAAAAGGACATTGAGCGTCTTCTCAGCCACGCGGTCGGTGAAAACATCCTCGTTGAACTCGAAATCAACGACGGCGGCAAAACCACCAATCGCCTCTCCCTGATCCAGGAAGTGCAGCATCACCCGGTGCGCCGCGAGATCATCCATGTGGATTTCCATGCGGTTTCAGCGACGGAAGAGATCGAGGCGGAAATCGTCCTCGAACCCGAAGGCGAGCCGGTGGGCGTGAAGACCCACGGCGGCCTGCTCCAGCAAAACGTGCGTGCGCTCAACATTTCCTGCCTGCCGAAGAATTTGCCGGAAATCATCACGGTGGACGTATCGGCCCTGAATATTGGCGAGTCGATCCACGTGCGTGATATCAAGTTGCCCGAAGGCGTCACCGCCGCGGTCGACGGAGACATCACCGTGTTTCTCGTTTCCGAACCCACCGTTGCGGCTGAACCTGCCGCGACCGAAGCTGCCGCTGCTCCTGAAGTTCTCAAGGAGAAGAAGGCGGAGGGCGGCGACGCTGCCCCGGCGGACAAGAAATAGTCGGCCCGCCCGCGTGTGGAGCATGCTGTATTCCGCCTCATCGTCGGCCTGGGAAATCCCGGCCGACAGTATGCGGATACGCGCCACAATGCCGGGTTTCTCGTGCTGGACGAACTGGCCCGCCGAGTCGCCACGGAGTTTCGTTTCGAACCGAAATGGGATGCCGAAGTGGCGCAATGCGGAGGGCGCCTGCTGATGAAGCCGCAGACGTTCATGAATTTGAGCGGTGCGGCCGTCGGCAACTATGCGCGGTACTACCGGCTGGAGCTCTCGGAGGTGCTGGTCGTCCTGGACGACGTGGCATTCCCGCTGGGAGAACTGAGAATGCGCAAAACGGGAAGCGCCGGCGGTCACAACGGGCTGGAGTCCGTCCTGATGCATATGGGGACGGAGGCGATTCCCCGGTTGCGCTTTGGCATCGGCGGGGCTAATGGCTCTCTGCATGACCACGTGCTCGGAAAATTTCAGGCGGAGGAACGCGAGACCCTGCAAGCCAGCGTGGGACGAGCGGCCGATGCCATCGAATACGCCAACGCCCACGGCCTTGAGGCCGCGATGAACATTTACAATCAAAAACCATGAAAAAACGTTACGAAGCCCTTCTGGCCCTGGACACCCAAGGCAAGGAAGATTCCATCAAAGACATCATTGAGCGCCTGGAAAAAACCTTCAAAGGTGAAGGCGCCGAAATCGAACAGGTGCAGCGCCTGGAAAAGCGTGAACTGGCCTATGAGAGCAGGCACCTTACCAGCGCCTATTATGTGAACTTCATCTTCGAGATGGATTCGCTCGCGCTGGACAAGCTGCGCTCGAAATTGAAGCTCGACGAGAATGTCGTGCTGCAAAATTATGGCACTCTGAAAAAGAGGGCCGCGGAAGCAGCCGCTTAATCCTTCCAAACCATGGCCAGCCTGAACAAAGTCATGCTCATCGGGAACGTCACACGCGATCCCGAAATCAAATACACGCCGAAAGGCAGCGCGGTTGCCGATCTCGGGCTGGCCATTAATCGCAGCTATACAAACCAAAGCGGCGAAAAGGTCGAGGAAGTCACGTATGTGGACGTCGAACTTTGGGGCCGCCTGGCGGAGATCGCGGGCGAATACGCAAAAAAAGGGCGGCCTATTTTCATCGAAGGCCGCCTGCGCATTGATTCCTGGGAGGACAAGCAGTCCGGCCAGAAACGCAGCCGCCTGAAGGTGGTGGGTGAAGGGCTGCAACTGCTTGGTTCCGGCGGCGGTAGCGGCGGCGGCGGTGGCCGTCCCGCTGGCGGATCGGGTGGCGGAGGAGGCAGCTTTGAAGGTGACGAACCTCCGGCTCGTCCGACGGCCCAGCGACCGCCTCGACAACAGCCTCCTCCCCAGGCTGAAGACGACGACATTCCCTTTTAAGAAGCGAAAGTTTGCTTAGCTAAGGCTAATCTCTTTCAGATAGCGGTTGACGGCAGGGCGGGCGGCTTTTATACGCCGTTCGGTGAATATGAGTAGCCTCTGCAGAGCTTTATGTTCTCTCGCTTTGCTTTTTGGCGCGGGGCTTTCATTCGCGTCCACCATCGTCTTTCAGGATGGCAAAGTGACGAACGATGCGACGGTGCTTTCGTTGACCGAGGCGCATGTCGAGGTGCAAATGAAGGCCGGGAAGGTCCGATTTCCCCGCAGCATCATCAAGTCTATTGATGGCAAGCTTTTGAGCGGCGCAGCTTCTGCAACTCCCGCAACCCCGACAGTTTCAGCAACTCCATCAACCCCAGCACCGTCGGCTCCAGCGGCTCCGGCAACTGCTCATACGGTCGGCCTCCCGACTTCAGTGACGGAAGCTGGTCCCAATTTGAAAGACGTCGATATCGACTCGGGTTTGTCCAAACCAAAAAACGCCGCGCTTCAGCCTCATTCCACTTCGGCGGCGACCGGCGTTCAGACGGAGGTTTCTCCGGCGCAGTCGGGAACGTCCGCTTCCCATCCCGCGGGCGCGCCCGCGCAACCGGTAATGAACGCCGCGCCGTCGGCGGCAGGCTCGCCCACCCAACCGGAAGGGTCGACCGCACCCGCGACGGTGGCCGCCACGGCAAGCCCGGCGACAGTGGTCCCCGCGCCGGGGTATGAGCATCGCTGGAACTTCGACCTTGTTTTGTTGGGAATCCTGGTGATCGGCGGTATCTGGATGCGCAGCCTGCAATGGGTCCAGCATGACCTTTTCGAGCGGCGGGCCGACCCGCGGCTTTGGACCATGGTGGCCTTGTTGCTACCGGGAATCGGGGCGGGGATCTATGCCGCGAGCGCGAGGGTCAGTGACGTCGTGAAGCGTCGAAAGCCCGCTGGGGGCAATGCGGCTGAGTCAGAAGCGGCTAAAGCGTGGCAGGCGAAGAAACCGTGGATGGGATCAATGCCTGATCCTGCTGCCCACCTTGCCAAGAAGGGGCAAACCAGACGGGGTTTTGAGTTTCTGGATACGGAACGAAAATCGATCCAGACCAAGAACAACGGGGACGTTAACAGTGGACTGGATCATGCTGCGGAGATGCTCGAAGAAGCTCTGCTGGAACGCGCCAGTGACGTGCACATCGAACCCACGGCCAATGACTATCGAGTGAGGTTCCGCCTCGATGGGTTGATGCACGAGCGCATGACTTACGATCTCGACAACGGCCGCCGCGTGGTCACCTCGCTGAAGACCCTGGCTGAGATCGACGTGGCAGAGAAACGCAAGGCGCAGGACGGCCGGTTCCGCGTTCTCTGTGCGGGCCGGGAGGTGGATTTTCGCGTGGCCACGGCCAATTCCATTCATGGAGAAAAGATGGTCATCCGCATTCTCGATCACCAGAGCGGTATTTTTGACCTCACCTCGCTCGGCATGTCGGATGAACTGCTGGCCCAGTTTCAATCGGTAGTGCATTCCCGCAATGGCATGATCCTGGCCACCGGTCCCACCGGCGCGGGAAAAACCTCCACGCTGTATGCGGCGTTGCGCCAGTTGGATGCGAGCCGGATGAATATCATGACGATTGAGGACCCGCCGGAATACGAACTGGCCGGGGCGACGCAACTGGCTGTGAACCCCAAGGCCGGCATCACGTATGAGAGTGGACTGAGGTCCATCCTGCGGCAGGACCCCGATGTGATCCTGGTGGGAGAAATGCGTGACACCGAGGCGGGACAGGTGGCTTTGCGGGCCGCGTTGACGGGCCATCTGGTCTTGAGCTCACTGCATACCAAAAATGCGATCGGAACGCTCTCGCGCCTGCAGGACATGGGGATTGAGCGTTATCAAGTGGCCTCGGGATTGTTGATGGTCATCGCCCAGCGTCTGGTGCGCGTGCTTTGTCCGGAATGCCGCCAGGCCTACCCCGCGGTCGGTGATGAGCTGGCGAGTCTGGGCTTTGGCTTTGAACCGGGAACCATCCTGTATGCCAGCAAAGGTTGCGATCATTGCCTGGGCACGGGCTTCAAGGGGCGGACAGGACTTTTCGAGCTTTTGGTCATGGACGAAGAAATCCGGCGCGCCGTGAGTGACGGCGTGGATGAAACCGGACTCGAGACCCTGGCGTCGGAACGCGGTTTTCGCAGCTATCGGTACGATGGCGCAGAAAAAATCCTGCTCGGGGTAACCACGGTGGAGGAGGTCTTGCAGGCCGTATAATCTCATGGCACTGGAAATGATCTTATTCCTCGTCGCGCTGTTGCCGGTCCTTTGGCGTGCCTGGAGCGGCTGGAAGATGGGCGCGACGGTGGAGCTTCGCTATACGATCGCCGGTCTTTTTGCCCTGCTGGTTTCGCTGCGTTATTGGTATCAGGTCTCCTCGGCCCTAACGGAGTATATCCCGGTCGATCCGCAGTATCTGACCGCGGGAGTTTGCATTGCCTTGTTCCTGGCGGGATTTGCGCTGGCTTCACTCATCGTGAATTTGAACGGTGAAGTTTTTCAAAGTGTATTCAGTAATCCCCTGAATAACGCACTTGGAGCCATGGCGGGTCTGGTTTCGGGCGCGGCGATCGGATGTTCCATTCTTCTGGCTTCATCGGTCGCGTTGCCGGGAAAAGTGGATGGTTTCGCCGCCGGCAATTACCCGCTGCCGCTGGACCAGTATCCCGCCATTCTCTTCCGTACCATTGAGCAGAAGGTGGCTCACATCGAGCGGGAAAGCACCTCCCATACACCGCTGCCGGTGATGGGAACCGCAGAAATTTCTCCGACGGAGAAACAGGTGACGGTTTCCTGGAAGTAACCGGCGGAGAGTATTCGGGCACGGCCTTTGACCGTGAAGCCTAGCGACTCGGGGAAGGGTTTTCCGTTGGTTCCGCATCGGGCGGATTGAGGCGGAAACGCCGGAGCTCGATGCGGTGCCGGTCGCCGTTGCTCAGCTTGATCTCCAGCATTCGCAGCCGTTGATCATCATCGAAGACGAAATGCACGGTCTCCACCGGTCCCGCCGGGATACGGCGGCGCAAAACGAGCGTGGTGGTCTTTTTTGCGGATTCTTTTTCCAAACTCATCAGCCCATTGAAGACAAGGCTGTTGAAGCCCGCTCCATGCTCCGCTTCGTGTATGAGGTCCCACACGAAGTTAAAAATCGACCGGTTGGGCGCGCCGACATCGATGCTTTTCAAGACCTCCGTGCGTTCTCGGTTGTAGACTGTTTCGTTCAACCGGCGGTCGGCGTAGGCATAGTCGTACGGCACGATGTTTTTGGAGGCATCCGTGTTGTAGCGGAAGAGCACGGAATCCGTTTTGTCAAAGGTCAGGTCGACCCGGCAGCGGTAGGGAGCCCGGCCCGTGAGGGTGGATGTCATGGTCCCTTCGGCGCGGAAGCGCGGGTATTGCTGGAGAAAACTGCGCACGAAGTCCATGCCGTCACCTTCCTCTCCACCCGCCAGGATGGAAAAAAAAGGAAGGCTCAAAAGAACAGCGGCAAGACAGCGGGAGAGCTGACCCGGCATGCGACGAATCATTTCTTCACGCTCCGTTGTTCCGGAAGATGTGCAAGCTTTAACCGTCGTCTGCGAATGAGCGTAGAGCCATCACGCGCAGGAAATTTTCATTCTGGAAGCTACTGGCCGTCGGCCTCGGCGGCGGCTTCTCGCTCGGCCTTTTCTTTTTTCTTTTTCAGTTTGGCTTCCTTGGCGGCCTGCTTTTTGTCGACGGGCGTACTGGCGGCCACCGGCGCCTGCACAGGTGGGGCGGCGGCATCGGTCATCAAGACCGGCTTGCCGGTTTGCCGGAGGACCTCAGCGGCGGCGAGGGCGAATTGAGCGCGTGTCACCGGTTCAGTCGGCCTGGCGGATGGCTGCCATTTTGCATCGATCGCCTTGAGCGCGGTCCCTACAGAATTCCAACTGATGGAAGATGGTGCGGCTGGGGCGGGTTTCGCGGCAAGTTCGGCCAGTCGTTTTATCGCGGTCGCAAAAGTTTTCGCCTCCAGCGGTGCGTCCGGCCGCCAGGTGTTCCCCCCACTCATGGACTGCCCCTGCTCCTTGCTATACGGGCCGGTTTCGTCCATCACGCCATAGAGCGAGAGGAATTGCGTCGCCTGCCACAGGCGGGTGCCCCACACGATATCGTCGTACCAGCGCTGGATGAGGTTGGAACCTGCCTCAAGGAGGACGGCCTGCACATGAATCGGATTCAACTGCCGGGGCTGAACACCATCGATCACCGCCATGGCGGCAATGGCGCCGGCCGCCTGCCCCATGAGCATGGTGCTCGGCTGCAAACGCGTCGCGCCGTTCACGATGCGGGATTGGGAAATGTTTTTCTCGGCGAAAACCAGGCCATCGATTTTCTCCGGCACAAAGACTTCAAAAGGGACTTGGAAGGGTCCACCTTCGCGCGGCGGTTTGACGGGGTCGAGGTCATGCTCGAAATCCTCTCCGGTGCCGCCGTGATCGATGTCCATGAAGTAGTCGCCCATGGCCAACGAGGTGGGCCAGAGCCGGGCGTTTTCGTAACGGCCCATGTCCGTGGTGCGCAGTGTGTAGATGCCGCGGCCGCGCCGCGACTCGCGAACGTATGGCATCTGCGGCATGTATTTGGCCAGTGGTGCGAGGTCGGGCCGCAACTCGAGCGACGCCTTCACCTTTTGGTTGTAAGGAGTGTTATAGCCTTCGTCCTCGGCCAGGCCCCAGGGCAGGCCAAGTTCATGCTGGAGATAGTAGATGACACTGAGCGTGCGATAGATGCCATCGCGCTGGCCGGCGCGGCGGGCGTCCATGTCTTCCAGGCTTTTGACATCCATGTGGTAGTCCTGATACCCGCCATTCAAACCCGCCTGGGTATGGCGTCCTTCGGTGAGTTTGCCGGTTGCCGGGCTATCCGCATCCGCCATGCCGCGCCACGCGAGGAGCACATGATACTGCCGCGGCCCCTTGTAGTCCTTGCCTGGTGAGCCCCAGATCAGTTTTCCGTAGAGTTGTGATTTCTTGTAGCGGTTTACTTCGTAGCCGGGAGGCGCCTCCTTGATTTTCAGATGCTCGGGCAAACCCTCCGGATACTCGCGGATGACGCCAAGGTACGTGTCGTACTGCACGGGTGAATCCGGCACCAAATTCTCGCTGGTCACGGTGCCGGCGCGATAGCGGGCTCCGGCCAGAGGCAGGATGTCACCGTATTCGGTGGCCTCAACGAGCACTTTGCTTGCCACCGATTTTTTTGCGCCGTCCTTTTCGAGATCAACGCCGGTGACTTTGTCGCCTTCTTTCGAGACTTTGGTAATGGCCGTACCGGTGACGAGATCGAGGACGCCCTTCTTGCGAGCCTCGGCAATGAATGCATAGAGCACCGCGCGAGTCCACTTGGGCTCATAGCCGCCTTCCAACTGTACGGGCCAGGAATAATAAGCGCGGAAGGGGTCTTTGTTCAGCGTGTAATAAAAGTTCACCATGCTTTGGTTGAACTCGCGATAGATGCCTCGTTCCCGCACGGGAAATTTTGCCGCCAGGCCCGACTCGTCCATGGAGGTGACGGCTGCGGCTGACATCTGCCCGCCGATCCAGTCAGTTTCCTCAACCAGCAACACCTTCACCCCCATGCGCGCGGCCTGAATCGCCGCGGCCCAGCCACTGGTGCCCGCACCGGCTACGACGACATCGTAGGAGGCGGCCAGTTTGTCGAACGGAGTGTTAAGTTTTTCGACATCGGAGGCGGGCTTCACCACGAGATCGTCGAGCGTCTCGAGCGAGGCGCGATTTCGTTCATTGATTTGTTCGGCCGTGAGGGTGGCGGTGAACGGCTTGGGGGCTGAGAGATTGAAATTGGCGATCCCGGCATAGTTGGTGGCTTGAAGTCCGACCGTTCCTTCCAGCCAGCCTGTTTCCTCCAGTGCATCCACCCGGGCTTGTTCCTCTCCGGTTTGGTCGAAGATCTGGGCGGTCAGTCGTTGCCCTTCAAAGGACAGGCTCAGCCGCCATTTTTCGCCCTCCTGATAGTATTTCCGTACTGGCAACGTCGCCAGCGTCTCTTCCTGGCCGTCGGTGACTTTGTTCAGTTGCAGGTCGCGGGTGCCGACAAAGCGCGCCACATAATAATTTTTCGCGTCTTTCCAGCGGCCGACCAACCCGATGGAAATCTTAGGGTCAGCGGCTTTCTGAAATTCGGTGGATACGATTCCGTCAGTCAGGGAGGCGGCGGGTTTTCCATCTGCCAGGGCGCCGTCGTAGGTGATGAGGCCGACGTCTCCTTTCCACATCACGCGAAGGAGCCCGTTGCCGTCCACCGCCCACACGGGATTTGCGCGCACGATGCCCTGGTCTTTCCAGCCTGGTGGAACCTTGCCCAGCGGAGTGGTGGCGAATTCGGTGCGATAGAGCGTCTTGTCTTCGGCCAGGGCGACACAGAGGGCGAGAGACGACAGGAGGAGGCTGAGTGCGGCTTTCATGGGAGAGGGGTCAAAGGGGAGTAAACCCAAGGTGCGCAAAACCGTTGCGCGAGAAAAGCGATCTCCCGTTCAATAAGCGGCTACGGTGTTTTTTTAACATTCCTCGTTCGCCGAGGAATGTCTCCCACCACGCCGAAAAAGAGGCCCCTAGTTATCTCCCTGGCTTTCGCCTTCCGTCACGGTGCCTGTGCCACTCCCCTTCCACAACGGTCCGATATTCAGCGCTTTCTCTGCCGGGATGTTAGGCAGGGGAGGGACTGGCGCCGCCGGATAGAGTCCCAGCCAACGTCCAAACCATCCGGTCGTCATCATCTGCGCGGAGTACGGATAGCTGTGTCCGCCGGGAAACGAAAACCAGCTCAGGCTGTCCGCCGCCCTCAAGCTCTTCAAATAATCGTCGGTTTTCTTCGCCTCGTAATGGTTGTTATTCAAGTAGTAGTCCTGCGTTTGTTGATAGCCCCGGCGTTCCTTGCGCAGTTCCAGGGCGCTCGGCAGCTCCGAGCCCTTCACGTCCACCCAATTGTAGTAGACCTTCATCGCCTCCATCAATCTCGGCAGGATTTCGTGCTGCCGGAACTCGATCTCGCTCGAGATAATCAGAAGCGGCCGGGGCGCCACCATCATGATCAAGCTGTCAAAATCCACTGGCAACTGGAGGTCTCGATTTTCCGGCAGGATGTATTTGTAGAATTTCGGGATGTAAATCACCGGGCCGCTGTTTTGGAGGAAGCCCCACCGCCGCAGGGTCTCCGCTCCGCTTGACGGCTTCTCCGCGCCGTCCACCGTCCACGGTACCATCGCGGGAGGGGTCCGCGTCCACGCGTTGGCTTTCGGCTTTCCCTTGTAGCCAGGCGGGTACTTCGGCCGGTTCCAGTCCAGCACGCCTCCATTCGGGACGGCGGCCGCGATCCGTTCGTCAAAGGCCGCGGCGAAAAGCGCGACATGTCCGCCGTAGGACCATCCGGTGCAGCCGATGCCGTTCGGTTTCACATACGGGAGCGATTGCAGGTAGTCGACCGATCGCATGGTATCCCACGTGCATTTGCCGATCACCGACCAGGCATCATCCGCCATGATGTCCTTCCAACGTTTGTAGAATTGCCTGGTGTCGTTCGAGCGCTGGCCCGGCTCGATGCGCTCGCCATCAGCAATGAAGTCGATGCTCAGCGTTACGAATCCCATCTTTGCCAGGATCAACCCGGCCGCGCGCCCGCCTTCAAAAAACGCGGCCCGCGCCTTCGGGTCATTCAAGTCCGGCATGCCGTTGTTGCTATAGCGCGGGTCCTTGCCCACGAGATCCGGTCGGCCGACCAGGCCCGCCTTCGGATCGGTGGCAAATCGCGTGGCGATTCCCGCCGGGCTGCTCTTGCCTGAGCCATAGGTCGTGCTGTGCAGGCAGATGATCGCGGGCGCCTTTGTCCCGTCCTTTTCAAACGCCACCTTCGCGCTGTTTGGCACCAGCAGCCATCCGTAAATCCAGATATCCGACTGCGACCCGCCGCAATCATCTGCTTCCGAGCGGAACTTTACTTTGTATCGCGTGATGTCCCCCGCCTTGATCGGATAGTTCGGATCGTCTGGCGTCGCCGGGACCGTCTCCGTGCTCAGAATTTCGGCATCCAGGGGCGGATTGCTCGCCGGGAATGGCCCCAGAAGCTTCAGCCATTCTTTCCTAACTTGCTCCCTTCGTGCCGGCCATTTCGCGCCCGCATCCAAGGCCGGATTCGGTGGTGGGGGTGCGTCGGCATGAATGACCTCGGCCATCACCAAACAGGCGGCTGAGGCGAGAAAGAGAAGTCTGTTTTTCATAGAGGGCTGGCCGAGTCAGGCTAAAGTATACAAGTCGATTTTGGCCTATAGTCAAGTGTGGTGGGTGCTATTAAGGGGCTTTTTAAGGCCAATGTATACACAACAACTTGCCCTTACCGGCGGTCCCAACCCGTATCGATCTTCTGGCAGGCCTCGTTAGTGTCCGTCGCCGAAAATGTAATTCAGCCACGACTTCATGCGCAGCAGGACCTTTCGCATCACGGCGAGGTGATGCATGTGATCCGTGTACACTGCCACCTGCCCCGAACTGCCGGGGACGATTTGATACTTCGAGAAATCATCCGTGAAGTCGATCTCCACCAGCATGCGGCCTTCTCCTTTGATCTGTTCCGGATCGACCAGGTTGCCGGTTGGCTGGAGCTGGCCCTGGGGAATGTAGGCGCCGACGGTTACCACCTTCGCCTTGAAAAAGCGGCCGGGCACGGCGGGCAGGATGACTTCGGCTTCCGAGCCTTGCTTGATGCGCTGGGCGCTGTTCTGCAGGAAGGCGGCGGCGAAGATCGGTTTCTCGGCCGGCATGAAGATCATGACCGGTCGCAACGGCATGGCGGCCGCATACATTCCCGGGCGTAAAAACACCTGGAGCACCGTACCGTCGCTGGGAGCGCGAACCGTGGCCTGATCAAGGTTGAATTTCGCCGTCGCGAGTTCGGCTTGCAGGCGGGCGACTTCGGTATCGACCCCTAAAAGCGTTGCCTGCGAATCCAGCAAGGCCCGGTCGGATTCGGACTTGGCCGCCTGAGCCGTGGCATCGGCTGCCTGGAAATCGTTCTTGGCCTTTTCGAACTGCGCCTTCGAGATGGCTCCGGACGTTATGAGTTGGGAGGCGCGGTCAAACACGTCCTTGGCTCCGGCCCGGGCTGCCTGCGCGGATTGGTACTTTTGCTGCGCCGTATCCGCGATGGCTTTGAGCTGGCCGGTGGCCTGCGTGGCATCCGCGAGCAAGGCTTCCTTCGCCTTCACCGCATTTTCAAAGGGCGCGGGGTCGATGTGGAAGAGTACATCTCCGGCCTTCAGGGGCGTGTTGGGCTTGGCCGGCACGTCGATCACCGTGCCGCTCACGCCGGGAATGATCGGCGTCGTCGTGAAATAAAACCGCGCCTGGCTCGTGAACGGATGGTTGTAATTCATCCCCAGCAACAACGCGCCGATCAGTGCGATCCCGCCCAGCGCCGCCGTCAGCAGGGTGAATCCGTTGACCGGAATCTTGAAGATGCGGAAGACCGCGTAAGCCACCGCCACATAGATAAGAATCAGCAGAAGATCCATGACTTATTCCGCCTTGGGGGCCTCCGGTTTACGCGACTGGCTGGCTTCCAACTCTGCGATCCGCTTTTCCAAGGCCTCCAGCCGCGCTGCCGCTGCGTTGGGCTCGCTGCCAGGAGTCTCCTCTTTCTTCACCGGTTTGGCCGGCTTGCCCGTATACCCGTGTTCGGGATGATAGGCCGTGGCCCAAAGCCATAAAAATGGCCAGATCGCATGGAGCGTAAACAGGCTTACCCATCCGCCGGCATGGATCGCGTCCTGATGCGGATGATTCCGCCCCTTGGCGATATGATAGGGGATGTCGTGAATCGCGATCATTCCGTAGGCCAGGACCAGCACCACGAAGAAGAGGAGCGCCAGCGCAAAATAGCTGAGGAAGTCCATGAATGAGCGAAGTAGATGGGGAAGCGAAATCGGGGGCAAGACATTTCACCGCCGACGCCTCTACCAAATGGCTAATGGATATTCCTTTGTTAGTTCCGTACAACCAAACCGGTGTCGGCGGCATCTGCACATCGAGGAGGATCGCGTCGGGCTGCTCTTTACTGGCTGTTTTCACGGCAGTCGGTCTTACAGCAACCGCCTTGACCGCCATCCGATTCCTCCGCATGCTTTGCGACCTTCAAGGAATTCATGAAATTACGCCGTGACGCTTCCCTAATTCTAATCGGGACGGTCGTGCTGGTTGTCGCCGCGCTTTCCTTTTTCTCGAACCGGCTATTTAGCGGACTGACCGGAGCGGTGGAAGAGAAGCAATTTCAGCTGATCAAGACGATCCTCACCTCCACCCTGCAGGCTGCGCAGGATAACGCGCTGGCGAGAGCGGAAATGCTGGCGCGCATGCCCGGGATTCAGGCCAGCATGGCGGCTCGGGATCGGTCCCGACTCCTTGCCGAGAGCGCGCCCATGTTTGCGGTGCAACACGAGAAATACGGCATGGACCAATGCCAGTTTCATATTCCTCCCGCTATCTCGTTCCTGCGCTTGCACGCCCCCGAAAAATTCGGTGATGACCTGAGCACCTTCAGACCGATGATCGTGAGCGTGAACCAGGATCACGTCGCCAGAAAAGGTCTGGTGATCGCCGCCACAGGTCCCGCCGTGTTCGGCGTGGCGCCGATCCAGAGTCCATCCGGTGAAAGCTATGCCGGTTCGGTGGATGTCGGATTGGATTTCGGAACTCTCCTGGATGCCTTGAAAGCCTCGTATCAAATCGATCTCGCGCTTTTCATTGAAGAAGAGCCCTTGAAGAAACTCAGTCCCGACCTGGCTGCCAGCGCGGCTACGCAGGACAATCGCCGCGGCAAGCTCCTCAAGCTGCATTCCACCCAGTGGGATCTGATGAAAAATCTGGTCGGAGAGGCCGACCTGAAGACAGCGGAAACGCGATACTACACCCGAGAGGCCTTTGGCGCGACCTATGGTATTGTCCTCCTGCCTTTGAGAAATCCGGCAGGAGAGCCCCTCGGGACTCTTGTGGCCGCCCAGGATTTCAGCGCTTCCCGGGCTGCTTCCGGTCGCTCGGTCATCCTGCAAGTCTTACTGGCTGTCTTTGCCATCGTCTTGCTGGCGGGGGTGGTCCTGATCGTGCTTCGTGGTTATGTCACCCGGCCGCTGCAGATGTTGAACGAACGCTTCGCCTCCCTCGTCGAAGGCGGCGAGCCGGCGCCCATCGACCCATCGGAACCTTTGTGTGAGGAAGTGCGCAACCTGGCGGACACTTATGAGAAACTGCGGGCGCGCGAGACGAAGGGGCCGCTGTGACGTCGCGTATCTTCGCTGCTGTCCTTGCCCTTTTTCTGCTCCCTTTTTTGTCGGCGGGCGCGGAGGCTCCGAAGGACGAAACCAGTCTTCCGCTCTCGGGAGGGCTTCCGGTTCAGGTTCGCGCCGGATTGTACTTTGTCGATTTGGAGTCCTATCAGGAACATGATGGCACCTTTGCAGCCACCGTCGATCTGAGGTTGCAATGGAAGGATGGCCGGCTGGCCTACGATCCGCAAACCGCTCCCTCCGGTTTTATGGAATTTCGGGATGACAACGCGGTAGCGCAATTGTCCACGCAATGGGCGCCCCAGGTCGAGTTATCCAATATGACCGACGCCCCGGTCTTTCAGAACCAGTTGCTTCGCATTTATCCCGACGGCAGGGTGGAATGGCTGCAAAGAGTGAAGGGCCAGTTTCGCTCGGAAGTGGAACTGCAAAACTTCCCCTTTGACCGGCAACAACTGGCCATCCATCTCACCGTGCGGAACGAGAACGAACGGAGAGTGACGTTGGATTTTCGACAGGACGACCTGGATTTCTCCGGAGTTGAATCCACGGTCAAAATTCCCGGTTGGCGATTGGGCTTGGTCAATATTTCCCGATCACCCATCGCCGGATTCTACGGCGAGTCAAACGCCCGCCTCATCGCGGCCCTCGACATTTCGCGTACGCTCGGCCCCGGCCTCGGCCCCATCTTCATTCCGCTCCTAGCGTCGCTGCTCATCCCCCTCATGGCCGTTTACATGAACAAGGTTCAGGATGGGGAATTTCAAGTCGAAGCCTTCGAGCTTAGCAATATTGTCATAGGCGGTTTGTTCGCGGTGATCGCCTTGAATTTTACGGTGAACTCGGACTATCCTGCCTTGGGAGCGGGCGACAATACCGTGAGCCGGCTCTTTGGGCTGAACTATCTCGTGCTGGCCGCGGCCCTAGCGATCATCGTGCTTCTTTTTCGGTTTAATATCGTCCGTCAATACTGCGGCAGGTATGTGCAGGAACAGCTCTACCTCTACATTGTGTGGGCTGCTCCGGTGCTTGTCTTCGCCACCGCCATCGCGATTGTGCTGATTGCGGCGAGTTGAGCTTTCGCGACCTCAGCAGGTGGAAAGTTAAGCGGAGCCTTTGAGCAAGGCGGTCCGTAGCCTCAGTGAGGCGGGACGGCCGATGGATATCGGATCAGAGAGGCCGGTGAAGAAAACCTGGGTTTCGTTCCTATCGCGGGCGACGACTTTGGCGACGCAGGAGAGATTTACGAGAAGGGAGCGGTCGATGCGGACGAAGGGAGGGCAGGGGAGGATATCCTCCCATTCCTTCATTCTTCGCAGAATGAGGATGCGGTCCTGGCGGCAGAGCCAGATGCGGGTATAGGGAGCCTCGGCCTCAATGGCGGCAATGTCGCGCACGGTGGTCATGCGCAGGAGCCCGCAATCACGCAGAGGCACGATGTCATCCATTTGCAGATGATCCGTGCGAGGCGGAAGGTTTGAGGGAGGCTCGACCGGGGCTTGCAGGCGGCGGAGAGTTTCCGCGAGGCGCTTGGGGTGGACGGGTTTGAGGAGGTAGTCGAGGGCGTTGGCTTCGTAGGCCCTGACGGCGAAGGTGTCGTAGGCGGTGACAAAGACAATTCGGGGCGTGAAGGTGAGTTGGGGGAGCAGGTCGAAGCCGTTGTCGGGAGGCATCTGGACATCGAGGAAGATCGCGTCGGGCTGCTCCTTGTTCGCCATTTTCACGGCAGCCGGCACGTTGTTGGCTTCGCCAATGATCTGGATCTCAGGATGAGCTGCGAATAGTTCCCTCAACCATTTGCGAGCAGGGCGCTCATCGTCGACGAGGAGGACGCGGAGAGGCTGGGCGCTCATGGTGGCGTTCCTCCTTCAAGGGAAAGATTCACCCGGACATGGACTTCATTGTCGATGGAGGTGACTGTCACGGAGGCTCGGCCTGGGTAGAGCAGATCGAGGCGGCGGCGGAGATTGGACAGGCCGATGCCCGTCGAGGAAATGCTGCCGGGTTGGGCCCATTCGCCGGAATTGATGACCTGCACCACCAGTTCCTGATTTTCCACCTGGGTGAGAATGCGCACCTTCAGCGGACGGATTTTTGAGCGCTGGCCATATTTGATGGCGTTCTCAAGGAGCGGCTGGATGAGGGCCACCGGAGCGGAGGTTTGCCGGGAGGCGTCGTCGGATTCGATGGAGTACTCGAGGTTTTCCTCGAAACGCATCTTTTCAACACTGAGGTAACTCTCGAGGGCATCGAGTTCGACGCCGAGCATGTCGGTATTCTGCTGATGACGCAGGGAGAACCTGAGATAAGTCGCGAGAGCGAGGGTGATCCGCTGTACGGCGGCGGAATCGTTGGACTCGGCGAGGAGAGAGTTGAGCGCGTTGAAAAGGAAGTGCGGGTTGACCTGAGCACGGAGCATCTGCAATTCGGCGGCATGGAGGGCGGCCTGCGTCTCGGCGATGCGCAAACGCTCCTGCTGAGTCTCCAGCCAGTAGAGGATGCCGAAATAGAGAATGCACCAGACGACATAGAGCGACCAGCGCACGGGAAAGCTGATGGACAGGAACTCCGTCACGCCGGGCCGGCCAAAATCGAGCCCGATGGCCGAGGCCACGAATGTGGTGGCCTTGGTATCAGCGAAGCCCAACAAGCCGCAGAGGATGAATATGAGGACAAGGTGAATCCACGGGAGACCTCCATCCTTTTTCCGCATACCGCCCAATATGGGCCGAAGGATGAAAGAAGTGACGACGAAGCCAAACAGGGCACGGAAAAATCCGATGAGAAGAGCCTCCCTCAACGGAATACGGGTCACGAGCCCCACGCTCACCAGAGCGGAGGTACCCCAGCCGATCATTTGAATGCGCCAGAAAAGACGCTCGCGATATTTCGCGCCGGAATATCGGATGGAGGGATGCACCGGACAGCATAGTGGCGTGATCGGATGCAAAAAAAGAAGCTCCTTATCCGCGAGGCTTTCCCATTTCACGAAATATTCGACCCGTTTCGCGAAGATTGCCGTGCGCCCCAGTCGGAGAGGGCAAATAACGCCCTTAGCCATGAAAACCCTTCCCCGCGCGGCAATCACAGCGATCTTTCTCTTGTTCGGCATAGCATACGGTCACGCCGAGGTGACCTATGGAGACGTGATGAGCACCAATCAATCGGCAGCAGGGGTGCGCGCCTACGATGCGAACAGCGTGATTTTAACAGGCAGCCGCCAAGTGAGCGGAGTGACGCAAGGATTGGTCTGGAAGGGGTCGCTGCAAACCGGGGTCGGGCAATATTATAATCTGAACCTCGATATCGATGGGCAGACAGTCACGACGAGCCTGTATTATGGGCCGAATACCTCGCTGTATGACCCAAGCTTGGGAGCGGGAAATATCCGCTTCGTTGGAAGCTACAAATACTCGGAAGGCGGGTCGGGAAATCACGGGCTCATCTATTCGGGAGAATTGAGTGGAGCCGGCGCGTGGCAGGAACTCAATGTGCCAACGGGCCTCGCGGGCGGGACGGTGGCCAATACGATCGCTCACAGCACGATGGGCGATCTCGCCGTGGGGAACTACGATCTCACGAGCGGCTCCTCGTCGAGCAATGCCTTTATCTACAATATCGCCGAGGATTCCTGGACGCTCTTCAACCTTGGCGGCATGGCGAATATGACGTCCGCTTATGGCATTTGGCAGAATGGGATCGGCAGCGACTCCTACACGATCGTGGGGGGCTCGGAGCACGAAGGCGTCAACAAGGGGTACCTCATCAATTACAACACGACGACCCAGGAATTTAGTGATGCGGTCTACTATGAATATGGCATCGGCGTGACGCATTTTGAGGGTATCACCGGGGTCGAGGGCGGCTACAATCTCATCGCGACGACCGTCGATGGTGCGACCTTTGGCTTCGTGCCCAGTGATGGCGAGAATTATGGAGAGATCACCTGGGTGCCGCTGGATGTGCCGGGCAGTACGATCATGACGGCCAATACGATCGTCGATAACATCGCACTAGGCGTTTACTCAACGGAGGAAACCGAACCGGACATCCAGACCTATACCGCAACGGTGGCGGCTGTTCCCGAACCCTCCGTCAACGCCTTGCTGGCCGCCTCGGCCGGTATGATTGGCTTTGCCATGTGGCGGCGCATGGGCGCGAAGAAATCGCAGGGCTAGGACCGCGTCCCGTTTGGGCGCCATCCTCCCTCGTGTCTTTTCCGCCGCCTGTTAATCAGAAGTGATTTCAAATGGCGAAGGGTGGTAAACAGGCCTCATGCCATTGCCGCCGAGAGGCCCACAAATCCTGCTGATCACCGGCCCTGCCGGGATTGGGAAATCCACCTTATGCTGGGAAATCGGAGCCCGGCTTTCCGCCTTGGGAATTGCCCATGCTCTCATCGAGACCGATGAACTGGATCGGGTGTTTCCGCGCCCGACTTTACCGGAGCTCGATAAGATCGATCCGGGAACGGTGGATGTCAGCAGCATCAATTTGGCGGCTCTTTGGTCCACTTATCGCGCTCTTGGACATACCCGCCTGATTATGTCAGGGGTCATGGTGAACCTGGATTTTGACCGCACCTGGATTCTCCGGGCCATTCCCGACGCCACCATCACGGTCGTTCGTCTCCAGGCCGCGGAATCAACCCTTCTGGCCCGCCTCGCCCGGCGCGAGATCGGCTCTGGCCGTGAGGAGCAAATTCAACGCACCCTTCGACAGACCCGCCGCATGGCCGGTGAGCAAACCGGCGGGGTTATCCCTGTGCCCACCGACGGCAGGACCCCGCAGGAGCTGGTTGAAACGATCATCCGGGAGCTTGGCTGGGAAAAATAAGCCCGCATTCGACAGCCCGCCCGCCATCCGCTAAGACCAGTCGATGCTTACCCGAGTCTTCTCCGCCGCCATCCAGGGCGTTGACGCCGTGGAGGTGGAAGTCGAGATCAATGCCGGCAGCGGCGCGCCCCAGGTTGTCATTGTTGGCCTGCCCGACGCCGCCGTGCGTGAGAGCAAGGACCGCGTGACCACCGCCATTTCCAACAGCGGCTATCGCTGGCCCCGCGAACGCACCACCATCAACCTCGCCCCCGCTGACCTCAAAAAAGAAGGCCCTAGTTTCGACCTTCCGATCGCCATCGGCATGATCGCGGTGGCCCAAAAGGCGGAGATTCCCCGGCTCTCGCGTTGCGTGATCGCCGGCGAACTCGCCCTCAACGGCGAAGTGCGTTCCATCAAGGGAGTATTGCCCATAGCCCTCGAAGCGCGCCGTCGTCGGAAAAAAGCCATCATCGTCCCGCAGGCCAATGCCCGCGAAGCCGCCGTGGTCGAAGGCATCGAGGTCTACGGCGTTTCCAATTTGCGCGAGACTTTTGAATTTCTCACCCAGCAGCGGGAATTGGTGCCGGTGCAGGAGGACATCGAAAAACTGTTTGCCGCGAATGGCAGTGAGGAGGCCGACTTCTCCGAGGTGAAGGGGCAGCATCAGGTCAAGCGCGCCATCGAGGTCGCGGTGGCGGGCAACCACGCGCTGCTGCTCATCGGTCCGCCAGGCAGCGGGAAGTCCATGCTCTCAAAGCGCATCGCGACCATCATGCCGCCCATGACGCTGGAGGAGGCGATCGAGACGACCAAGATCCATAGCATCTGCGGCCTGCTCGACGGCGTGACCGCCTTTTGCACCCACCGCCCCTTCCGTTCTCCCCACCACACCATTTCGGACGTGGGCTTGATTGGCGGCTCCGCCAACCCCAGCCCCGGCGAAGTCAGCGTCGCCCACAACGGCGTCCTCTTCCTCGACGAACTCCCCGAATTCAAGCGCTCCACGCTCGAAGTCCTCCGCCAGCCTCTGGAGGACCGCAAGGTCTCCGTCAGCCGCGCCGCCGGCACGGTCATCTTTCCCGCCAATGTCATGCTGATCGCGGCGATGAATCCCTGCCAATGTGGCTACTTCGGCGACCCCAAACGCGAGTGCCGCTGCTCGCCCAAGCAGGTCGAAAACTACCGCAACCGCATCTCCGGCCCCCTGCTCGACCGCATCGACATCCACGTCGAGGCTCCGGCAGTGGAGTATAAGGAACTCAGCAGCAACGAACGCGCCGAGTCCTCAGCCGCCATCCGCGACCGCATCGTCACCGCCCGTGTCGTTCAACAAAAACGCTTCTCCAGCAAAACCAAATGCCGCACCAACGCAGAGATGTCCCACGGCCAGCTTAAGGCGCATTGCAAACTGGACAGCGAGGGACAGGAACTGCTGCGGCACGCCATTGAGGAGTTGAATCTCAGCGCCCGGGCTTATGATCGAATTCTCAAGGTCTCGCGCACAATCGCGGATCTGGCGGGAAGCGAGAAGATCCTGCCTTCGCATGTGATGGAAGCGATCCAGTACCGGACGCTGGATCGCAATTTGTGGCATTAGATTATTGCCGGACAATGCTCCGTCGCCGAGGTCTCCCCGTAGCAGGAAATATAGAGACAGATTCGCAGGTTTATTAGGCTTTCTGCCCGAGCCAGACGGCCATGAGGCCGGCGCGGCTGTTCACGCCGAATTTGCGGAAGATCTCTGTAATGTGCTTATGGGTCATGCGCACGGTCTTTCCAATCTCTTCAGCGATCTGTTTTTCGCTGCGTTCGGTGAGGAGAAGTTGGGTGACCTGGCGCTGAGTGGAGGAGAGAGGTGCTCCCGCGATGAGCAGGCCATAGCTCAGGCCGATCTGTCTATGGAACCACTTAATACCCCGCAACGCGTAGGCGGCGAGAGCCTCTTCTTCGGCGATGAAATTCTTTTTCACGCCCACCCGATGGAACGAAAACAAGGTTTCGAAGTCTTCGTGCACCGGGAAGATGACCATGCATTGATCGTGGAATCCGCGGGAGCCGTGGAAAGCTTTGTAGAATTCCTCCTCGAACCAGGCGGGCCGCATGACCACGCGCAGTCGGAAGGAGCGGAAGGTGCCGGCGTCGCGCACGGCCCGGGCGTGGCCCTCGTTGGCCTCGTTACGATTCCACCGGACGGCCTGGTCGCGGAAGGCCTCGTCGTGGATCGGGGCGGGGTGAAGGTAGCGGTTCGCCCGGGGACGAAAGCCCTTCAGGGGATCCTCGGGCAGCGTCGCGTTCATGCGCACGGAACCCAGCCAGTAGGCATTTTGGGCGCCAATCATCCCGGCGATGCCTTCCATGAGATGAACCAGCGCTTGGTCCGTCTCGGAAACGGGGAAATCGGCCAGTTCATCCCAGAGGCGATGAATCGCCTCTTGCTGGGCCTTTCTCATGGGGCAGTAAGGTCTTCTCCACGGCCGAAGGCGAGAACATAAGGAGGCCGGATAGGGATTTTGGGTGCCATTTAGCCCCGTTGCCGGATTGGGGAGGCGGCCTACGATAGCGCGCTCCAGGACGGACTGTGGCCGAATCCGTGCCGCGTAGCTAACCCGCCCGGGATGAAAGCGAATTTATAAACCACTCACACGATTAACCTAACCTGATGACCCGACCATATGCGCCCTCCTCGCTTCACCTCACGAAGGCTTTCCTGCTGGCAGGCGTTCTGCTACCCATTTTCGCGGCACCCGTGGCACAGGCGGCGTATTTGCTGCCCTCAGGCGTCGCCTCTTCGAATGATTATTTTGGCTACTCGGTAGCCATCTCGGGTGAAACGGTCTATGTGGGTGCCCCCCTCGACAACGACCTCGGAGACAATTCCGGGACGGTTTTCGTGTACCGTAATATCAGCACGGCCGTCGGGACGGTGACGCAAAGCGCAAAACTTTATTCCACCGGCGAAGTGGCGGATGATGAATTTGGCTGGGCTGTCAGCTTATCAGGTACCAGTGCGCTCGTCACGGCGCTGATGGATGATGGCAAGCGGGGCTCGGGGTGGGTGATCTCTGACATTAATGCCACCACTCCCACTCAGGTGAAGCTCTCTATTCCGCCCGCTCCCCTCGGACCAGAATACATGGGGGTCTCGGCCAGCCTCTCGGGCAATGCGGCATTGATGGGTACGAGTTCGGATCTCTCGGGCAGGGTGGGTGAAGCCTTTCTGTTTCGCAACGTCGATACGACCCCGGTCCGAACGCAGCTTATCAGCTCGGACTTTATTTTGGCCGCTGCGAGGTATGGTGAAGCGGTCGGCCTTTCAGGCGATATCGCGCTCGTCGGGGCGCCGACTAAAACAAACGCCGGCGGCAATGCGGCCGGTGCCGTCTATATGTTTCAAGATCTCGGGTCCGTGACACCGACCGAAACGAAAATTGTGGGGTTCGATACGGATCCAAGCGACTACTTCGGAGGAGCCATCAGCATGGCGGGCAACACCGCCCTGGTGGGTGCGAGGTCGAGAGGCGCAGCCTTCGGGAATGATGGCGGTGCGGCCTATGTGATCCGGAATCTGGATGCCACCCAGGTGCAAACCAAGCTCGTCGCCTCGGACGCGCGATCTGGCGACCAATTCGGCGTCGCCGTCAGCATCTCGGGCAACACCGCCCTCATCGGGGCTGACTCGGACGACGGGGTGGGCGATCTGATCCCAAGCGCGGGGGCGGCTTATCTTTTTCTCAACGTGGACTCGGGCGGAGCCAACGCGACGGTTACGGAAAACGTGAAGATTTTCGCCTCCAACAGCGTAATATCGGCTTATGGCGATAAATTTGGCTCCTCGGTGGCGATCGACGGCGACAATTTTGTGGTGGGCGCCTATAGCCGCAATTCGGGCCGCGGCGCCGCCTACACAGGGAGCGTCAGCAGCATGACCACGCTCGATGCGGGCAATGCGACCCGCTCCGTCGACGGAATCAGCTTCATCTCTCGGGGCGACTGGATCATTGGCCAGGCCACCGACGGCAACACCGTGCACCTCACCACCGGTGATGCGGCCACCGTGACCGATTCTGGCAAAGCTGTCTCCATCGGCCAGACGGCCGGGAGCGATGGAAATAGGCTCATCATCTCCGGCACCCTCACCGCCAATGAGATCAACATCGGCTCAACGATGGGCAACGAAGGCAATACGCTGCAGCTTGATAGCACCGCCGTCTTCGGCCCCATCAGGCTACGCCTTGCCAATGACAACTTCCTCAGCATCCAGGGCAATTATACGGACACCCTCACCCTCCTCACCTACCTTGGTCCGAGCACGCTCCAGGTCTGGGATAGCGAACTTGCCAGCTGGATCAGCATCACTGGCGAAAATGCCTCCGACCTGATCTTTGCCAACTTCTCCAGCGGCTACACGACGATCCAGGCCGGAGCTGTGCCCGAGCCATCCGCCGTGGCGTTGTTGGTGTTGGGAGGAGGAGCCGCGTTACTAACCCTAAGAAGGCGGAAAAACATCTGCTAGCCTGCATTCCAAGCTGATTTGCCTCCCATTGAAAATCGGCTCCGCGCCTATGATCGAATTTTAAAGGTCTCCCGCACCATTGCCGATCTGGTTGGAGAAAACGCCATCAAGCCAATCATGTGATGGAGGCCATTCAATATCGTACGCTCGACCGGAACTTGTGGCACTAAAATTCCGATATTAAATAGGTAACTCCTTTCGGCATTCTGCGGTCGGTTCCGGCACGGTGGCGACGAAGCGATGAGTGCTTCTTCGTCCTTTAGCAAGGGAATGAAGATGCTTTGGCAGGATCGAGGGTCAAGTGCGTCTTAGGGAGCAGTGATCCCAAGATCGATTATTGATTGTAAAGGGGGAGGCGGATAAAAAATTCGCCCATGCCGCAACGCGCCTCAAAGGCTGATCCTTTCGCTCAAGATTCGAAATGGGAGAGAAGGCTTCTCTTGGGGCTCGCCTTCCTCGAGGGCGGCACGGTCATGGCTTGCGAACTGCTTGGGGCCAAACTAACGGCCCCTTTTTTCGGAAGTTCGCTCCCTGTATGGGCGGCGGTGTTGGGGGTGACGCTCACCGCGCTCATGTCGGGTTACTACCTCGGCGGCTACCTTTCGGCACGTTACGCCAACCGAAACCTCATTCTTTATACCCTGATCCTTGCCGGTCTGTTGGTCATCGTGATGCCAACTTCCAGTCAGTGGGTGATGAAGGCCACGCTGGGTTTGGATGTGCGATGGGGCACGACATTGTCTTTGAGCCTTTTCATGTTTCCGCCGTTGCTCCTCATGGGAATGTCTTCTCCCTTGATCATCAATCTGCTCAACCGAAGCCTTGATACGAGCGGAAAGACAGCAGGCTCTGTCTATGCCATCTCCACCTTCGGCGGAATTCTCGCGACCTTTGCGACCGGATTTTACCTGATGCCGGAGATTGGTTTGCGCTGGACGGCCTTCCTTTTCGGCGGGCTGCTGGCGGCGGCGTCCGCGCTCGTGCTGCTGCACTACCGCCGACCCGGCCCCGCGGTGGTGGCGGTGCTTCTGGCTGGAGTTGCCTCGATTCCGCTGGGCGTTTCCCCTCCGCGTGAGGCCGGCGGGACGAAGGTTTTGCGGATCGAGGAAGGTGTCATGGGCCAGATCAAGGTGGTGGACCAGGCGATCGGCACCGGCTCTTCCGCTGGTCACACCCGTCGATCCCTCTATGTCAACAATGCCTTGGAAAGCGTGATGGACCCTGCCCGGCCGGAGAGCTCGATGATGGCTTATATCTACGCCTTTTCCAATGCGGCGAGTGTCTTCCCCAAGGGAACGGACGCCTTGCTGCTCGGGCTGGGCGGCGGCAGCATGGCATATCGCTGCCGGCAGTTTGGGATGCGGACCGACATCGTGGAAATTGACGAACGCCTGCGCGATGTGGCGGTGGACTATTTCTTCCTGGACCCCGAGACCAACATTATCGTCGACGACGCGCGGCACTATCTGAACACGACGAAAAAGACTTATGATTTGATCGTGGTGGATGTGTTTCTCAGCGAGACGCCGCCCTCGCACGTGCTCACATTGGAGAGCTTTCTCCGCATGAAGGAAATCCTCCGGCCGAACGGGGTGATTTTTCTCAATTTTTTCGGTCAGCTCACCGGTCCGAACGGTCTGGCTGCCCGCTCGCTGATCAAGACAATCCAGGAGGCGGGCCTGGTGGTAAACATTTGGCCAACGCCGGGTCCGGAAGACAGCCGCAACCTGGTGATCTTTGCCGGACACCACGATCCGGATTTTTCCTCAAGCGACTATCATGATCCGGGAGCTCCCGACCTTCGTCTCGGCAATATTGAAAAATTATTTTTGGATGCCAAGACTCTGGACCTGCAGGACGCCTTGATCTTGGACGACCTGCATCCCACGTTGGAAAAGCTCCATTTGGACATGGCTCTGAGTTGGCGCAGCCGGTCCCGGGAACTCATCCAGCATGACTTTGTGGATAACAATCTCATCCTGGTGAGATAACTGATGTCATCGGCCGCCACATTGCTTCGCCGCCTTCCGCTGCTGCTGGCCCCGGCGGTGGTTGTGGCCTCGGTCCTGCGACTTCCGCCCGAGTTCGTCTTCGCTCTCGCCTTTGTGGCGTTGATTCCGCTGGCGAATATGATGAGCCATGCCACCGAGGCGCTGGCGCTGCACTTCGGGCCGAAAATTGGGGGCCTGCTCAACGCCACTTTGGGAACTCTCACCGAGCTCATCATCATGTTTGCGTTGCTGCGCTCGGGGCAGATCGAATTGCTGAAGGCTTCGATCGTTGGCTCGATTCTCATCAGTCTCCTGCTCACGGTGGGCGCGGCGATTCTTTTCGGAGGACTTCGCCATGGGATACAGCGTTTTGATAAGGCCAGCGTGGGAATGGCCTCGACCACGATGATCCTGGCCATGGTCGGATTATTTGTGCCGACGTTTCTTTCCTTCGCCATTCAGACGCAGGGAGGCCACCATTTCATGGCGAACTTCCAGAGTGGTGCGGTGGACAACCTCAGCCTCGCCGTCGCCGCCATCCTTTTCCTCCTGTATATCGCAACCGTCGTCTATCAGCTTCGCTCGCCGGCCGGTGAAGAGCATCTGGCGCAGAAGCCGTCGGCTGCTCGTCCTCCCGGACGGGCGGAGTGGAGTAAGGGACGGGCGGTCGCGACCATCCTCATGGCGACTCTGGGTGTCGCCGTCGTCGCGGAGATCATGAGCGGCGCCGTGGAGCCTTTTGGCGCTGCGCTCGGGCTGAATTACTTTTTTGTCGGCATCGTCATCCTCCCAGTGGTGGGAGCCATTTCCGAGATCGTCAGTTGCGTGCGCCTGGCACGCAACAACATGGTGGACCTCGCCATTTCCATCCCGCTGAACGGCGCCATGCAGATCTCTCTTTTCGTCGCGCCTCTGCTGGTCTTTCTCAGCGCCTTCAGTGGCACGCCGCTGACCTTGTCCTTTGCCCTGGCGGAAGTCGTTGCGGTGACGATCACCGTTGCCCTGGCGGCCTATATCGCCATCGACGGATTGACCAGTTGGCTTGAGGGTGCGCAACTCCTGGCCCTCTGGGGCATCCTCGCCCTGCTGTTCTTTTTCTACGAACTCCCGCCGCTCAGCCCTTGAGCAAAATCCGCCCCGATATTATTTCCAAAAATTGAGGTGAGGGACGGAGAGTTCTTCCTCGAGTTCCGGAAACGGGCCGGAGACTTGAATGGGCTTTTGCCCGGAATTGAAAACAGTGCGGCAGGGCAGGCTCATAGTCGGGTCTTCCTGATTGGAGCGGGGGAGTTTTTCAGCGTCGTCTTCTGCTCCAAAACTAACAAGTGCCCTGCTGGGAGTGCAGTTTGCTTCCCTCCTTCCTCGGCGGCTGTCATCGTCCCAAAGACTTAAGGATTGCACTCGCTCCGCATTTCTTTTTGCTTTCCCGTATGCAACAGGACGCTTTGCCTCCCTCATTTCGTCTGTTGCGCAGGCTTTTTGCGTTTGGCGTAGGGATTGGTTTATGGAGCCTGAGTGCAGTTGGTATTCTGGCCTGCGAAGATTGCGGGAAGGGGCACAATTCCGATTTGGGACTGACCTCCGGAATGAACGATTGGCAGTCGTATAAGCCGGGCGCACCGTTGACCGAGCCCGAGGTCCGCAGTTCGGTAAACGGCGTGCTCGATACCGTGCTAAGATGTCGATATGCCTATTTAAATGTCGGGGGATACCGGCTTTTCCTGCGCACCTATGAGGGCATGAGCCCCGGTCCCACCTTGCGGGTGAAGCCGGGGGACACCCTGAAAATCAAGTTGTTCAACGAGTTCCCACCGGTCCGGGACCTGACCCCCGCGAACGTCGCAACCCCGCATCAATTCAACGCGACGAATTTCCATGCGCACGGGATGCATGTCAGCCCCAGCGGAATTTCGGACAATGTCATGCGGACCATGGAGCCCGGAAAGGTTTACGACATTGAGATTCCCATCCCGGCAAATCATGTTCCGGGAACAAATTGGTACCATCCCCACGCGCATGGATCGGCCAACATCCAGATGGCCAGCGGCATGGCTGGAGCGTTGATCGTCGAAGGGGATTTTGCCGATGTGCCCGAGATCGCCAATGCGAAGGATCGGGTGTTGGTTCTCAACGAATCGATCTTCGATGCTTATGGAATGATCGAGGATTTCGCGACCGTATTTCCGGAACCGGCCCTTCGATTCTTCACCGTCAATGGCATTCGCGAGCCCACCATAAAGATGCGGCCCGGGGAGGTTCAGCGCTGGCGCTTCTTACAGGCGGGCCAGCAGGATGATATCTTTATCGAGCTGGAAGGGCATAAGTTCCACCAGATCGCACGGGATGGCATTCCGCTTTCGCGCATCAATCTCACTCCGCCTCCCACCTCGCAGCAGTCGATCGACAAGCCCGATGCCATGATCATGGCACCCGGTCAGCGCATCGATGTCTTGGTCAAGGCGGGAAAGCCGGGAACATACGCCTTGCGCGCCCTGCCTTACGATCAGGGATACCTCTCACCCGCGGGCCCGCTCGCCCGCCTGGTCGTGGAAGGCGAGCCCATGGATATGAAGCTGCCCTCCAAGCTTCCCCCCACACCCAATCGCATGATCACAGACAATGAGATCACCGGAAATCGGGTGGTCACTTTTTCGACAAAGCCCCTGGAAAATCCGGCAACCTCCCAGTGGCAGGAGTTCAGGTTTTTGATCGATGGGAAATCATTCGACCACACCCGGATCGACCACCGTGTCCGGCTGGGATCGGTCGAGGAGTGGACCGTCCTGAACGTCGACGATCGGGATCATGTCTTTCACATCCACACCAATGACTGTCAGTTGACGAAGGTGAATGGAAAGGCGCTGCCCGAACCGATCTGGATGGATACCGCAATCGTGCCTCGCAATGGGAGCATCACCTTCCGGACGAGATTCGAAGATTTCACCGGCATCTTCATGCTCCACTGCCACATGATGAATCACGAGGAACTCGGCATGATGCAGACCGTGGAAGTCTACTCGGACGAACAGCCTCCCGCCAGTGGAGGCCAAGTTCACTAAGCGGTCGACCTCGACCACCTGCATCCGTGTCGGGCTAGGGAGGGAAGAGGCGGGGTGCCAGGGGGGAATCGGGGGGCAAAAAGAGGGGAGTATGGCTGGGCCAAAGGGGGTGGAAAGAAGTGGGAAAGAGGGGGGCAACTCCTCTCCGATCATCCGTCAAGCCGTATCAAAGCAGCCCTGAAATGGCTCTTTGAAATATCCTGGCGAGGCGGCTCTATCGCACGATCCCCCGCTTGCTCGCTTCGATGAAGTTGAGCAAATGGGTCATGTGTTCACCGCCGGGGAGTTGCTCGCGAATCGTGTCGCAGGCCTGTTTCACATTCAGGTTCGATCGGCACAGCAACCGGTAGGCTTCGCGCAGCGCACGGATTTCCTCAGCTGAAAAATCGCGCCGCTCCAACCCGACCTGATTGATGCCGCGAATCTCCGCGGGGTTGCCATCGGCAATCATGAAGGGCGGAACGTCCTGCACGATCTTGGTGCAGCCGCCGAGGATGGCATGCTTGCCGATGCGGCAAAATTGATGCACGCCGCTCAGGCCGCCGATGACCGCGTGGTCTTCGACGATAACGTGACCCGCGAGGGTGCCGTTGTTCGAGAAGATGACATGGTCGCCCACGATACAATCGTGTGCGATATGCGAGTAGGCGAGAAAGTTGCCATGGCTGCCGATAGCCGTCCTCGTCTCGGGCAAGGTGCCCCGATTGACGGTGCAGAATTCGCGGAAACTATTGTGGTCGCCGATCTCCAAAAAGGTCGGTTCACCGATGTACTTAAGGTCCTGCGTGCGCTGGCCGATGGAACAGTAGGGAAAGAACCGGTTGCTATTGCCGATGCGAGTCGGTCCGGCGATGGTCACATGGCTGGCCAGATGGCAACCCTCGCCGATGATGACCTCGGGCCCGATCACGCAATAGGGTCCGATTTCCGTATCCGCGCCGATGGCAGCGCTGGAGTCGATGATGGCAGTGGGGTGAATCATCCCTTATTGGTCGACCAGACCGAAGAGCAACTCTCCCTCGGAGACCACCTCACCATTGACGAGACATTTGCAGGCCGCTTTGCCCAGGCGCTTCTTGGCGCTGATCATTTCGCAATGAATGAAGAGAGTGTCGCCGGGGAAGACCGGCTTGCGGAATTTGACGCTGTCGGCGCTCATGAAGTAGCCGATCTTGCCGATGTTTTCCGGCCGCCGCATCATCACGATGCTGGCCACCTGCGCCATGGCTTCGACCTGCAGGACGCCCGGCATGACCGGATGACCGGGGAAGTGGCCGACAAAATAAGGCTCATTGATCGTCACCGCCTTCACACCCACCGCGCGGGTGTCCTCCTGGAACTCGATGATGCGGTCCACCATGAGGAAGGGATAGCGATGGGGCAGGGTACGCATGATCTCGTTGATGTCGAGCACTCCCGCTTCGGCTGGCACGGGACGGGGAGCCATGGCCACATAATCGCTGTGGCGTTTGACCAGGGCCTTGGCCAGTTCCGCGTTCGGACCATGGCCGGGCTTCACCGCCACGATGTGTCCGCGCAGGCGGCGTCCCGAAAGGGTGAGATCGCCGATGATATCGAGGATCTTGTGACGCACGAATTCATCCGGAAACCGGAGCGGCTCCTTGCTGAGCACGCTGTCCCCGCGGGCGACCACGGCATTTTCCAGGCTGCCCCCCTTGATGAGGCCCTTGTCCATAAGCGGCTTCACGTCCTCGTAGAAAACAAAGGTGCGGGCCGGTGCGATCTCCTTTTCGTAGTACTCCGGGGTGATCTCTGCGCTGAGATATTGGGTAAAACGCCCCTCCGGACCCACTTGCGTACAGGAGATGCGCAGCTTGGTGTCCGGGATGATGGTGATGATGGATTCGCCGAGTTCGATGGTGACCGGCTCCTTGGGTTCAAAAAACGCGCGGGGCGCATCCTGCTCGACGATGCCCGCCTGCTTGATCGTCACCAGATAAGGCGCGGCGGAGCCGTCCCCGATGGGCGGTTCGTTGGCGTCCATCTCGATGAGGGCATTGTCCACGCCCATGCCGGACAGCGCGGAGAGCACGTGCTCGACGGTATGAATGCGCACGCTGCCTTCCACGATGGTGGTGGCGCGCTCGACCGTCTTCACGTTGGCCACCTTGGCCTCGATGATCGGCTGGTCAGGCAGGTCGGTGCGTTTGAATTTGAAACCGTGGCCGACGGGGGCCGGATGCAGGGTGAGGGTGACTTTTTCGCCGGTGTGCAGCGCGGTGCCGGTAAGGCTGGCGGAGGTTGCGAGAGTGCGTTGTTTTTCCACGTTTAAAGAATAAGAAAAGGGATCAGGCGTTCGGCCCGGTCTGCCGGAGGATTTCGAGGTGTTTCTGATTGCAGGCGCGCAAACGCGTCACCAGGCATCGGCCGATGGATGCCAGCAAATGGATGGCCGCCCCGGGTTGAAGACCCGCCAACACTCCAAGAGTGGTGCGGGTGATGCAGAGCAGTTCGCAGTCCTCCAGGGCGGTGACATCCGCGGAGCGCGGGCCGTCATCCACCAGGGCGACTTCCCCGAAAAAGTCCCCCGGCGAGAGCGTGGCCAGGACTGCGTCGCGAAAGGTCACCCGGACCTTGCCGTCCAGGATCACGTACATGCAATGCCCGGCCTCGCCGACGCTCATGATGCGCTGGCCGGCCATGAAGTTGTCCACCGTACTCTGGTTGACCAGAGTCTGGAGTTCCTCGCGGCTGAGCTCGGCGAAAAGCTGAAACTCTTTCAGGAACTCATTGTTCTCACAGGAAATATGTCGGGATGATTTGCTCATGCGAACGGATACGGTGCAGCCGGTCTGGGTTCAGCCCATCTGCAAGGGACAAATTAACCAGCGGGAGTTTTTCTTGGGAAGCAATCTTTAGGCGGGGGATGGAGGCCGGTCAGCCGCCGGAAACGATTTTCCCGTCCCTCATGGCCAGATGGCGGGGCGCCAGGCGGGCCAGTTCCTCACTATGGGTGACCACAATAAGGGTCGTCATTTTTCGGGAGGCGATCTTTTGCAGGGTCTCCAGCACATGGGCAGCGCTGGCGCTGTCGAGATTCCCCGTGGGTTCGTCGGCCAGTAGCAGCCGGGGTTTTCCGGCCAGGGCACGGGCCAGGGCCGTCCGTTGCATTTCCCCGCCGCTGAGTTGGTGAGGGTAGTGTTCCTTGCGGCCGGAAAGACCGGCCAGGGTCAGCGCCTCGTCCACCTGGGGACGGGCCTGTGAGGCGGAGTCCCCCCGCAGGAGCAGCGGCAATTCGACATTTTCCGCCACGGTCATGGCGGGCAGCAGGTTGAAGAATTGGAAGACGATGCCGAGATCGTGGCGGCGATAGCGGGTCAATTCCGTATCACCCGCCTGGTGCAAAGCGAGATCGTCCACCCAGATTTCGCCCGAGTCGGGCTGATCCAGACCGCCAAGGAGATTGAGCAGGGTGCTCTTGCCGCAGCCGCTCGGGCCCGTGACCGCGACGAACTCGCCGGAGGGAATTTCCAGGGTCACGTCCTGCAGGGCGGGAACGGCGTCGCCCCCGCGGGCATAGATTCGTGTGACCTTATCGAGGCGGATCATGGTAAGGTGGCCAGCGTCGTGGTGTGATGAAGCAGAATCAAGCGGAGTTTGGCGTTCTCGGAGAAACGCAGGATTTTCTGGCGGTGGACAAACCCGCCGGGCTGCTGGTGCACCCGACCAAACCGGATGGACCGCGCACGCTTTGGGACGGTCTGCGCGATTTGCTCGGCTATGAACTCGTCACTGGGGGACAGATTTCCCTTATCAACCGCCTCGACCGCGAAACCAGCGGCATCGTCCTTGTCGCCAAACATGCCGCCGCCGCCCGCCAGGCCGGTATCGCCATGGAAGGCGGGAAAATTCACAAGGAATACCTCGCCCTCGTTTTCGGTTGGCCCGAGTGGACCGAGTTGGAAGTCGATGCCCCCATGCTCCGTCTCGGCGAGGTCGCCGAGTCCCCCGTCTGGCTCCAGCGCGCCGTCCATCCGCAGGGCGTCATGGCAGTCACCCGCTTTCGCCGTGAAAGCTGCCACGAGTCCGCCGGCCGTAAATTTTCCCTCGTCCGTGCCTGGCCCGTGACCGGCCGCACCCACCAGATTCGTGTGCATCTTGCCCATGTCGGCTTTCCCGTGATCGGCGACAAAATTTACGCCAGGGGTGGGGGACACTACCTCGACTTTATCGACCGGGGCTGGACACCTGAATTGGAAAAAGCCCTCTGGCTTTCGCGTCATGCCCTGCATTGCACGGCCATGGCCATGGAATCTCTCGCCTGGCACAGCCCGTTACCTGGCGACATGGCGGGCTTTTTAGAGGAAGGCTTTATTTTGCCGCCGTGATGCCCGCCGCGATCCGCTCGGCCAGGCGTTGGCGGTAGGTCGGATTCTGGACGTAACGATTGTCCTGAGAGTTCGAGAGGAATCCCAGTTCGCAGAGGACCGCCGGTCGCCGGTTGTTGCGCAGGACATAATAATTGTTGCGTTTCACCCCGCGGTTTTCGGTGGGATACGCCTTGGTGATTTGCTGCATGATGCTGCCGGCCAATCCGCGCGAGCGAGGGTTATAATAGTACACCTCCAGCCCCCGGGCGGATGATCGGGGAGCCCAGTTGTAGTGGACACTCACAAAAATGGCTCCGCCCGAGCGGTTGGAAATCGCCACCCGGTTGCCCAAAGTGATGAAATTATCCGTCGTCCGCGTTTCGATCACCCGGAATCCCTTGCTGCGCAGGACGCGGGCCAGCCGTTTGGCCGTATCCAGCGCGAGCATTTTCTCCGGGGTGCCGGAAACGGAGCGGGCCCCGCGATCATGGCCGCCATGCCCGGCATCCACAATGACGGTGTGAAAGTGGCCCAGACTGGCGCTGCCGCCCGTGGCGCACGAGCTGAGAAGGACCGCAAGGAGCGCCAGACAGAGGATGCTCCCAAGGCGAAACAGGGCCTGTTTATGAATGCGGTTTCTGTTTTTCCTCATACAAAATCCCTTCCGACCAGACTGCGCCTTTTCGGAACGTGCGCAAGGTAAAGAAGCCACCCATCAAAGCAATAATTTATCCTCGCCAGAGTGAAAATCCGGGGCGAGAGGTGAAGGATGCTGGCAAAACGCATCATTCCCTGTCTCGACGTGACCGATGGCCGCGTCGTCAAGGGCACCAAGTTTCTCGATCTGCGTGACGCGGGTGATCCCGTCGAATGTGCCAAGGCTTATGATGCCCAGGGTGCGGATGAATTGGTTTTCCTTGATATCACCGCTTCGAGCGATGGTCGCGCCACCATGGTGGATGTCGTGGCCCGCACGGCGGAACAATGTTTCATGCCGCTGACGGTGGGTGGGGGCATCCGGGCCGTGGAGGATTTTCGCACCATGCTGCTGGCCGGGGCAGACAAGGTCAGCGTGAACACCGCCGCCATTAATAATCCCGCCCTGATCACCGAGGCGGCCGAGGCCTTTGGCTCGCAATGCGTGGTCGTGGCCATCGATGCGAAGCGCGACGGCCCGGGCCGCTGGAGGGTTTACACCCATGGAGGGCGCAATCCGACCGAACTCGACGCCGTGGCCTGGGCTGTGGAGGTGGAGAAACGGGGAGCCGGCGAGATTTTGCTCACCAGCATGGATGCCGATGGCACCTGCGATGGTTATGATATCGAACTCACCGCGGCGGTCAGCGGGGCGGTGAAAATTCCCGTCATCGCCAGCGGCGGAGCCGGCGAGCTTTCCCACCTGGGTGACGTCCTGGGCAGGGGCAAGGCCGATGCCGTGCTCGCGGCCAGCATCTTTCATTTCGGGAAATTCCGCATTGCCGAAGCCAAGGACTACCTGGCCAGCCAGGGTATTCCGGTGCGCCGGTGATGTTTGGCGGTTGAGTCGGGCCCCGGCATGGCGTAGAAGAAAGCATGAGCGAAATCGCAGCCCCGTCTTTTTCCGCCGAGGCCATTTTGAATCGCCTGCGCGGCGAGGGCATGCGCATCACTGCGACACGGCGGAATATTCTGCAGGTGCTGTTTGAGGCGGAAAAGCCGCTGGCTTTGCAGGAAATTCAGGAATTGGCCGCGGCCAGGGGTGGAGAGCCCGATTATGCCACGGTCTTTCGCATGATGACCCTGCTGGAGAGCCTCCATCTCGTCCATAAGGTGAATTTGCAGCGCTCGTGCAGTTATTACGAATTGCACGACCCCTCGCGGCACTACGATCATATTGTTTGTACCAACTGTGGCAAGGTCGTGGTGATCGATATTCCTTGTCCTCTGGGGGAAACGGAACAGCGCATTGCGGAGCACTACGGCTTCCGCGACCTCAGTCACTCGCTGGAGTTCTTTGGGCGCTGTCCCGAGTGCGCTCTGGCGGCCTGAACAACACGGCCGCCGCGGCCGCGATAATCAACAGATCGCGCACCAGCGCCGCGATCATTTTGGCCGCCGAGGGTGTCTCGTCCTGCCCGAAGCAGGCGCAGCTCACGATGATGCCGTTGGCCAGGGCCCAGCCCAGCGCAGTCGCAAAGATGAGGCTTAGCACCAGAATGAGCCCTGCCCCCCATTGCTTCGTCCAAGGCAGAAGAATCAGTCCCCCGGCCGCGATCTCCGCGATCGGCAGGAGCAATGCCAGGAGGCCGAGCCATTCCGAGGGCACAAAGGTGAAGGGCACGAGGGCGAGGGCGAATTGCGCACTGCTGGAGGCTTTGATGAGCCCCGCGTAAAGGAACAATCCGCCCAGGAAAACGCGCAAACCAAGAAGGAGCTTGTTCATACCGTTTGCAGCCGGTGCAGGGAGGTGATGACCCGCCAGGCCATCTCGACATTGTGCACCCGGAAAATGGACGCCCCGCGTTGCATGCCCGCCACAATGCAGGCGGCGGTGCCGGCATCGCGGTCGCGGGGTTCCTTCAGATCAAGGACTCGGCCGATCACACTTTTGCGGGAGACCGGCAGCAAGATCGGGCGTTCGAACTTCCGCAACGCCTCCAGCCCTTGGTAAATTTTGAGGTTATCCTCCATCTGCTTGGCAAAATCGATGCCTGGATCGATGAGAACCGACTCCCGGGGCACTCCCGCCGCTTCCGCTATCGCGATTTTCTCCTCAAAAAAAGAATCCAGCTCCTTCAAGACATCGTCATATCTCACGTGCTTGTGCGGCACCTTGGGGCGCCCGATGGAGTGCATGATCAACAGGGCGGCACCCGATTCCGCGCAGTAGGACGCATTGGAAGTAACCTGCAATGCGCTCATGTCATTGAGAATGTCCCCTCCTGCTTTCAACGCATGGCTGGCCACCTCTCCGCGCCATGTGTTGATCGAAAGCAGGGGAGGGAAAACCTGTTCCTCGTCCCGTGGCGTCAGGCCATCCGACACGGAGGGAAATTTTTCGATGAAGGGGAGAATGCGGTCCAACTCCTCATAGGGCGAAATCGGCTCCCGGTTGGTCCGCGCGCTCTCACCCCCCACGTCGATGATGTCGGCTCCCGAGGCCACCAGTTCCCGTGCCTTTTCCAAGGCCCAGTCAGGATCAAGCCGTCCGTCTCCCGAGAAGGAATCGTCGTTGATATTCAGGATGCCCATGATGAGCGGGCGGCGGGGAAAATGAATGCGTCTTTGGCGGGCGAGCAGTTCCATCTTGTTTCGGAGGCCATTCTCTTTCAGGCTTTGGGCCTGTTGCAACAGCCATGAGTTTTATTGATTCGATTTTTGCCAAGCTGAAGCGGCACCCCAAACGCATTGTTTTTCCCGATGGCGACGATCCTCGGGTGGTTCGGGCCTGCCACACCTTTTACGAAAAAGACGCCGGGATTCCCATTTTGCTCGGGAAACGCGATGTGATCGAGCGGGTCGCGCTGGCTGAGAAAGCCAGCCTCGATCATGTGATGATCATCAATCCTGAGACCGCATCCGATCTGCCGATTTTCTGCGAACGCCTCGAGAAGCTCGATCGCTACCGCAAGATGGGCATCAAGGACTCGCGTGCCGTGATGGTGAATCCAAATTATTTCGCGGCCATGATGCTCCAGAACGGCCAGGCCGATGCTCTGGTCGGAGGGGTCAACAGCTATTCAGGGTCGCTGCTGCGTCCGCTGATCCAGCTGGTCAAGCCCCTGCCGCATGCTCCGCTGATCTCCGGCTGCATGGTGGTGGAGGTGCCGGATAAAAGTTACGGCGACGATGGCGTCCTTTTCCTGGCCGATTGCGGCGTGGTGCCGGAGCCAAACATGCAGCAACTCGCCTCCATCGCGGTGCAGACCGGCCTGGTGGCCCGGCAGGTTTTCGGGCAAAGGCCCCGGGTGGCGATGCTCAGCTTTTCCACCAAGGGCAGCGCCCGCACGCCGGCCACGGAAAAGGTCGCCGGGGCGGTGGGTATCGCCCGGCAACTGGCGGAAGATTTGCGCGCGGAGATCGCCATCGACGGAGAGATGCAGGCGGATGCGGCCCTCGTGACCGCCATTGCCAACCGCAAGATGGAATCGAGCCTGGTGGCTGGCAAAGCCAATGTCCTGATCTTCCCCGACCTCAACAGCGGCAACATCGCGGCCAAGCTCATTCAGTATCTTTCCGGGGCGAAGGTCTACGGTCAGATCCTTCTCGGGCTTTCGCATCCCGCCGCGGATCTGTCCCGGGGCGCGAGTGCGGATGACATCGTGGCCGTGGCGGCCATGGTCGGTTTGCAGGCGATCGAATATCGCAAACTTTACCCCGATAACGAAACTCCGGTCGCATGAGCAATGGGGTGAACACCAGCACCCCCCGGCTTTTTATCGCCGCGACCGAGCAGAATACCGGTAAGACCACCACGTCCCTCGGTCTGTATGCCGCTTTGCGGCAGGACTTTGGCCGCATCGGCTTTATGAAGCCGGTCGGCCAGCGTTTCGTGGAGATCGAGGGCAAGCAGATCGACGAGGATAGCGTCCTGATTCGCGATACCTTCGATACCCAGGTGGCGATTGAGGATATGAGCCCGATCGCGGTGGAGCCCCAGTTTACCCGGCGCTATATCAATCACGCGAACAACGAGTCCCTCGTGCGCCGCATCCAGCATTCTTTCGACCGGGCGGCTTGGGAGAAAGACTTTGCCATCATCGAGGGCACGGGCCATGCCGGGGTGGGCAGCGTTTTTGATCTCTCCAATGCGCGGGTCGCTCGCATTTTAAAAAGCAAGGTGCTGCTCATTACCCCGGCGGGGATTGGCCGCCCCATTGACGAGGCCGCGTTGAACAAGGCCCTCTTCGACAAGGAGGATGTGGAGGTGATCGGGGTGGTGATGAACAAGGTCCTGGCGGATCGCATGGACTCCATTGCCGATATTGCCCGCCGTGGCTTTGAGCGGTTGGGCCTGGAGCTTCTGGGCATGATCCCGCGTGAGCGCATGCTGGCCCAGCCCACGCTGGATCAGATCTGCGACAAGATCCGTGGGGAGTTTCTTCATGGCAAGAACCGCGGTCGGAAACGCATCGATAAGGCGGTCATTGGCGCCGTGAGTTCGGCGAATATCTTCCGCGGGGTGGAAAATGACGCTCTTTTGATTGTTCCCGGAGATCGCGAGGATGTGATCCTGGCCGCGCTGACCCGCTCGATGGAGGGAGATGGCGGACCTTTTTGTGGGATTGTGATGTCGGACGACCTGCGGCCGGGGCGGCGGATTTTGGATATGGTGGCGGCCTGCAGGATGCCGGTAATTGCCTCTGGTTTGGATAGTTACATCATCGCGAGCCGCATCCATTCCATGACGGTCAAGACTCTGCCGGGCGACACGGAAAAGATCGAGCGCATCCAGAGTCTCGTCAGCGAGCATGTGAATATCCCACGGATTCTGGAAAAAATCGGACATCGCCCCCCAAACGCCAAGTTGCCGAAACATTGACACTGGCATGCCGGATGCTTCTAATTCCGGTCTATGAGATTTCCGTTGCCGCTCACGGCGAAGATCGCCGGGTATATCATCGGCAAGAAGATACGACGCGAGGAGAAGTTTGCCACGGTTCTGCAACTGGAACCCCTGCATACCTGTAATCTGACCTGCACGGGTTGCGGTCGTATCCGTGAGTATTCGACCTCCCTGAAGGATGTCATGCCTCTGGAGGATTGCCTCGGGGCTGCTCAGGAATGCAACGCGCCCATGATTTCCATCTGCGGTGGCGAGCCGTTGATTTATCCCCATATCGAGCAGCTGGTCGAGGGCCTGCTCGGGCAGGGACGCATCGTTTACATCTGCACCAATGGTGTCTTCATGCGCAAAAAGATGCGCGATTTTCTTTCCCAGGCCTGGTTGGACGAGAGCCGCCGCTCCTGGGTCGAAGAAAAATTGCAGGTCCTGCTTTCCGAGGAACTGATCAAGCCGGAAGAGGCGGAGAAAGTCCGTCAGGCCACGGCCGAAAGCACGGCCAAGCCCACCATCGGGCCCAGCGCGTTCATGTATTGGAATGTGCACCTAGACGGTTTGGAGCGGACTCACGATCTCATTGTCGAGCGCGAAGGGGTCTTCAAGGAGTGCGTTGCAGCCATGCGCATGGCGAAGGTGCTCGGTTACCAGGTCGCGACCAACACCACGATCTACAAGGAAACCGACATGGCGGAGATCGAGCAGATGTATGATTATCTCTCGTGGCTCGGCGTGGACGGGCACACGATCTCTCCCGGCTACGACTACGACTCCGCCAAGGAGGACATGCGCAAGCGGCTCAATCTCCAGCCGGAAAATTTCTTTCTCACCCGCGCCGCCACCAAGCAGAAATTCGCCGACATCATGGACTGGGCGAACCGCTACACATTCTTCGGCACTCCCATTTATCTGGATTTCCTCTCGGGAGCGCGCGAGCTGACCTGCTCGGCCTGGGCCATTCCCACCCGCAACGTGCGTGGTTGGAAGGCGCCTTGCTACCTGATGACCGATGGTCACTACGACAGTTACCAGGACCTGCTGGAAAAAACCGATTGGGAAAAATACGGCGTGGTCGACGGCGTGGCCCGGGACAAACGCTGCGAGAATTGCATGGTCCATTGCGGCTACGAACCCACCGCAGCTCTTGGGCGTTGCGCCAAGCCGGGTGATACCTGGAAGAACATCGCGTTCAACTTCGGCGCCAAACCTCCGCAACGGATGGAGGGTGCCAACGTGAATGCCTTTAACGGTGTCAGCGCCGGGAATGGCCACAAGACGGGCAAGCCGCAGAAGCAGGAGTCTGCGGCTGCATGAGCCAGCCGGCCAAGGTCCTTCCTTTCGAGTCGCCTGCGCTTTCCGCTTTGCCGGATGCGCAATCCCTGGCGGAATCAATTGCCCGGGCGCAGGGTAATCTTCTTCGCCTGCAAAAGCCCGATGGCCATTGGGAGGGCGAACTCCTCGTCGATAGCACCCTTTGCTCCGACTATGTCCTCTACATGCATTGGCTCGACCAGGTGGATGAGGGCCTGCAGGCCAAATGTGTGACCCACATCCGCAAGCGGCAATTGTCCGACGGCGGCTGGAATATTTTCATCGGTGGACCGAGCGAGATCAATGCCTCGGTGAAGGCGTATTTTGCGATGAAGCTGGCAGGCGATTCGCCCAACGCCCCGTGGATGCGGGAGGCTCGCGCGAATATCCTGCGCCTCGGCGGCATCCCGCAGATGAACACCTTCGCCAAGCTGTATCTGGCCCTGCTCGGCCAGTTTCCTTGGAAATATCTGCCCACCATTCCCTCGGAAATCTTCCTCTTTCCCAAATGGTTTTTCTTCAACCTCTACGAGATGTCCTCGTGGAGCCGCACGATCATCGCGCCGCTCGCAATCCTCAATCACTACAAGCCGGTGCGGGCTCTCCCGGCCGACAAGCAGCTCCATGAGTTGTACCCGGCGGGTCTGGAGAATACCGACCTCTCGCTGAAGAAGGATTCCCGCTTTTGGGCCTGGAAGAATTTTTTCCTGCGCTGCGACCAGCTTTTGAAGATCTACGATCGCCTTCCGGTTCATCCCCTGCGCCAGCGCGCGCTCAAGGCCGCGGAGCACTGGATGGTCGAACGCATGGGCGAGGGCAGCGAAGGGCTCAGCGCCATTTTTCCTGCCATGTTGAACGGCATGATGGCTCTCCGCGTGCTTAACTATGGCGAGGACCATTCGCTCGTGCAGAAGGCGGATCGGGACTTTGCCGGTTTGTTCGTCGATGAGGCGGAGGACTTTCGCATTCAGCCCTGTCTTTCGCCGGTTTGGGACACGGCCATCACCACCATTTCGCTGGCTGAGTCTGGCTTGGAAAGTCATCCCGCCCTGGAGCGCGCTGCCGCGTGGCTGGAGAAAAAAGAAGTACGTTTTGAGGCCGATTGGGCGGTGCATGTCCCGGGCGTGCAGCCCAGCGGCTGGGCCTTCGAGCACGAGAACAAATATTATCCCGATACGGACGACACCATGATGGTCCTGATGGCCTTGCGGCATGTCGAGGCGAAGGATGCCTATACCCGCAAGGCGCAGTTTGATCGCGCTCTGAAGTGGCTCCTGGCCTTTCAGGACGACGATGGTGGTTGGGCCGCCTTTGACAAAGGTGTGACGGCCCCCTGGCTTGAGCACGTGCCGTTTGCCGATCACAACGCCATCCTCGATCCAACCTGCTCGGATCTGACGGGCCGCGTCCTCGAACTCCTCGGCTATATCGGCTACGACCGCCAAAGCCTGGTCGTCCGCCGCGCCATCGCCATGATTCGCCGCACGCAGGAGGCCGACGGTTCGTGGTACGGACGCTGGGGCGTGAACTACATTTACGGCACGTGGCAGATCCTGCGCGGCCTCGCCGCCATCGGCGAAAACATGGAGCAGGAGTGGATTCGCCGCGGCCGTGACTGGCTCGAAAGCTGCCAGAACGACGACGGCGGTTGGGGCGAGACCTGCGAGTCTTACAACTTTCCGGCTTTGAAGGGCCGCGGTCCCAGCACTGCGAGCCAGACCGCCTGGGCGGTGATGGGCCTTTGTGCCTGCGGCGACAAAGATCTCGAATCGATCAAGCTGGGTGTGGATTATCTCATTCGCACCCAGAACGAAGACGGCTCCTGGACCGAGGACTACACCACCGGCACCGGCTTCCCCTGTGTCTTCTATTTGAAATACGACATGTATCGGCAGCATTTCCCGCTCCTCGCTCTGGCGACTTATCGGAAGATGATTTAGAGCCGGTTGGCTTGTTGTTTCCGGGCTGGTGCCCGTAGTATCGACTTATGCGCAGGAGATTTTCGTCTTTCTACAAAAAGGCGATGTTCGCTCTGGTGGCGCTCCTTTTTGCGGCTCTGGTGGTCGCCGTAGGCCGGCCTTTGCTGCATATCGCCCTGGTCTGGTGGAACGACCCGGCGGCACCTCTGGAATTTGCCGGGGCGGGCAAGAATGACGTCAGCGGGCTTTCCCCGAACCAACCCGCGGAGGTGATCCCCATTGCCGCCGAACCGGCCGCAGCCGAGCAGCAATTGCTCGCACTCGTGCGCCGCGCCGCCTCGGAAAAGAAGGCCATCTCGATTAGTGGAGCCCGGCACAGCATGGGCGGACACACGCTGGTGGAGAATGGCCTCGTGCTCGACATGCTGCCCTTCGACCGCATGTCTCTGGATGAAGAGCTTCGTCTTCTGACCGTCGGCGCCGGGGCCAGATGGTCCCAAGTCATTCCATTCCTCGACAAAAAAGGGCTGGCCGTGGCCGTCATGCAGTCCAACAACGACTTCACCGTCGGCGGTTCGATTTCTGTCAATTGCCATGGCTGGCAGAACGACTCTCCGCCTATCGCCAGCACGGTCGAGTCCTTCCGCATCGTTACGGCGGATGGCAAAGTCCGGCAGTGTAGCCGGAAGGAAAACAGCGAACTCTTTTCGGTGGCCCTGGGCGGATACGGCCTCTTTGGCATCATCCTCGATGTCAAACTCCGGGTGGTGCCGAACGAATATTACCGCGCGGAGGCCTTTCCGGTAAAAGCCGCTGATTACGCCCGTCATTACGAGGCGCTGACCGAGCGCCGCAAGGATGTCGGCATGGCCTATGGGCGCATTTGCGTGGCTCCGCAGGCTTTCCTGGAAGAAGGCATCATCACTTTGCTCAAGCGGGAAAAAACCGATAAGCCGCTCAGTAATACCATCTCCGACACTCCGCCGGCCTTGATCAAACGTCTTGTTTTTCGAGGCGGAGTGGGCAGCGATTATGGAAAGGATCTGCGCTGGCAAATGGAAACGCTTTTTGGCGAAACGGCCGGGATGCTCCTTTCCCGCAATCAAATCATGAATGAGCCGTCATCGTGGTTCGCCAATCGAGACGCCGGCAGCGCCGAAATTCTCCACGAGTACTTTTTGCCTGTCTCCGCCCTTGAAGAGTTTTTCAAAAAAGCCAAACCGGTTTTTGCCCAACACCGTCCGGACCTGCTCAATATTACTGTGCGCAATGTGGATGCCGATCACGACTCGTTTTTGCGCTACGCCCGCAAGGATGTCTTTGGCGTGGTGATGCTTTTTCACCAGGGGAGGGATGATGCCTCGGAGAAAAGCATGAGAGCCTTTGCCCAGGATCTGCTGGCCGTGGTGTTAGCCTGCCAGGGCACCTATTATCTCCCCTATCGCCCACACGCGACGCGGGAACAATTTCAGGCGGCTTATCCGCAAGCCCGGGAATTCTTCACCCTGAAAAAACGCTATGACCCCGGGGAAATCTTCCAGAATCAATTTTATCAAAAATACGGACGGCCTCTAGTGAATCAACCATAGGGCGCAATAAAAAGTCTTTCGAAAGCGCCTTTTTTCGAAAAAGCTGGCTCCATGGAAATCACATCAGGAAAAGTTGTCAGCATCGACTATACGCTGACCAATGATAGCGGCGAAGTCATCGATAGCTCCGAGGGAGCTCAGCCTTTGGTTTATCTGCACGGCAACGGACAGGTCATCCCCGGATTGGAAAAGGAACTCGAAGGAAAGACGGCCGGAACTGAGTTCAAGGTCAAGGTTGCTCCGGCAGATGGCTACGGGCTCCGAGATGAGAAGAAGCTGGTTGTGGTTCCGCGCGACCGGATCGACGGCGCGGGGGAACTCAAAGTCGGCACGCAGCTACAGGCGGGCGGCGGGGGCGGCATGCAGGTCGTGACCATCACCAAGATCGAGGGCGATGAAGTGACGATTGACGCGAACCATCCGCTGGCTGGAGAGAACCTCAATTTCGACGTCAAGGTGCGCGAAGTGCGCGATGCCACTGACGACGAAATGGCCCATGGCCACGCCCATGGACCGGGCGGGCATCACCACCACTAGTTTTCCGGCACGAGCTGGGTGGTCGGGGCGCGTCCGTAGTCGGTAATACGACGCGGGGCGGCGCCCTGCTCAGCCAATTTTTTGTATTCGAGGATGCCGGCGACGATGGCGTCGGCATAGGCATCCCGCCAGGCCGGCGAGGCGATCTTCGCGGCCTCGGAGGAATTGGTCAAAAAGCCGCCTTCGATCAGCACAGCCGGCACACTGGCTTCCTTGAGGACGACAAAGCGGGCGCGTTTCACCCCGCGGTCGAAGGAGGGCATCTTGCCGAGGAGAGAGTGGTAGATGGTATTGGCGAGGAGAAAGTTGACCGGCTCAAGCGCATGGCCGGGCTCGCGCATGCGATCCCGGGCCTGCGGCTGTCCCTGGCCGGTGGGCGGAGCGCCGAGCGGTGAGATGGCGAAAATCTCCAGGCCGTTCGCGGCGAGATTCCAGTCCGCCGAGTTGAAGTGGATGCTGACAAAAATCGGGTTCGGATACTTCTTGGTCATCGCCGGGCGCGACTCCAGTGGAATGAAGGTATCCGAGAGGCGTGACTGCACGACCTTCAAGCCGGCTTTTTCGAGACGCTTTCTGACGCGATTGACGACATCAAGGGTGAAGTCTTTTTCAAAGCCAAAGCTGCTCTTCGCTCCGCGGTCATGCCCGCCGTGGCCCGGATCGAGGACCACGGTCGAAACGGGACGCAGACCTTTGACGGAAAGGGGCTGCAGCGCCGGTTGGATGGTTTTTTCCACGTCCACCCGGGAGACTAGCGCGGAGTCTCCGCGTGGTTGCACCGGATACGACAACCAATGCCGTACTCCGTTGATGATGGCTTGGCGGCTGTTGAGCCGCACGAGCAAGGTGCGGCCCTCGCCGGCGAGGGAAATATCGGCGCCGGTTTTCGCGGGGGTGCCCAAGGCCAGCGTGGCGGCCAGGCTTTCCAAGGTGATGTATTCCTGCCCCTTGAGCGCGACGACGTCCCATTCCGCCTGCAGGGAAGATCCCAGAAGCATCAGAAAAAGGACAAACCGGAGCGGGCGCATGGGCCGGAGCCTTTCATAAAGACGATAAATCCTCAACTCTTCGCGACTGGGCCCGATGGGAACCTCAGGGCCAATGACAAACGGGAAGGTGGGGCGGAGCACGATTCCTATTGTTATGAAAATGATATCCCTCGGTTTTCTGGCCCTGGTGGCGGTCGCTCTGGTCGGTTGCCAGACCATGACCCCACGCGGCGACACCTCTTCACCCATGCAGCAGGGTGGAGCCGGTTCCCCCGGCATGCGCACGGACCCCTCGCCCACCAACGTTGTCTATTAATCGATAATTAATCATGAAATATCAACAGACAGAGCCCATCGGACGGCGGCCGAACCACGGCACCAAACATTCCGCCGAACCGCATCGGCTGGATCAATTGGTGGAAGATCCGCTGGCCGAAAAGCGCGACATGTCCAAGGAACAGAGAGCGGCATTTAAGAAGCCCGGACAAAAAGATCCGCGGGTGGTTGCCAGCGAAGCGGATCAGTCCCGCACTAAGTAGTCGCAGCTAGCCGTAGCGTTATTTGGAAAAGGAGTGCTGGAGCACCTTTTTCAGGGCCTCCGGCTTGATCGGCTTGGAAAGGTAATCGTCCATGCCCGCCTCCAGGCACCTCATGCGGTCGTCGGCCATGGCCAGCGCGGTGAGCGCGACGATGTAACTCCTCCGCCTTCCGGGCTCGCCGGTTTCCCATTCGCGGATTTTTCTGGTCGTTTCGAATCCGTCCATGCCCGGCATCTGTACGTCCATGAGGATGATGTCGTAGCTCACGCCCTGCACCAGTCGGGCCGCTTCTTCGCCGGATTCGGCCAGCGTGGCGGTGATGCCCCATCGTTTGAGGACGATCGCGATAAGCTTCCGGTTTGAGAGATTGTCTTCCACCACGAGCACGCGTTTCCGCGAAAAATCCAGGTCGGTTTCCTCGGGGGAAGGGTCGGTCGAATCACGGGCGGTGGGTGTTTGGCAGACCTCCTGCGCGCAGATGGCAGCCGTGAAGATGGAGCCCTGTCCCGCCTTGGTTTCGACTTCAATGGACCCGCCCAGCAATTCGCACAGTTTGCGCACGATGACCAGCCCCAGGCCGGTGCCGCTGTAACGGCGGGCCATGGTGGTGTCAGCCTGGGTGAAAGGTTGAAAGAGGCGGTTCATCTGCTCGGAAGTGATGCCTATACCAGTGTCCTTGACCTGGAAAAACACCTCCCAAAGATTTATTGAAGCATCCTTCACCTGCGCCGAGACCGACATGGTGACCGAGCCCTCTTCGGTGAACTTCACCGCATTGGAGAGAAGGTTAACCAGAATCTGTTCAATCCGATGGAAGTCGCTGAGCAAAACTTCCGGCACCTCCGGAGCAACGGTAAACCTCAAGGCAAAGCCCTTTTGTCCCGCCAGCGGTTGGAACATCCTGGTGAGGGAGGAGACCATTTCGCGAAGGCGGATCGGCTCCTCCTGCAGGGGCAGTTTGCCGGCCTCGATTTTGGAAAAGTCGAGGATATCGTTGATAATGGCCAGCAGCAGCTGTCCGCTATGGAGGATGGATTCGACATGTTCGCGCTGCGCGGTTTCCATGGGCATGTCGCGCAGAAGGTTTGCATAGCCGAGAACGATGTTCATCGGCGTGCGGATCTCATGGCTCATGACCGCCAGGAATTCGGACTTCGCCTTGTCGGCGGCAAAGAGCCGCTCCTCCATTTCCTTGCGCTCGGTGATATTGCGGGCGAGGCCGACCGTGCCGACCACCTGCCCATGATCATCGACGACGGGGCTTTTGAGCACCTCATGCCAGACGAGGTGGTCGCCGGCCGAGAGGCTTTGCTCGTAATAGGCCTTCTCGCCACTGCGCATGATCTCATCATCCTCGCGGCGGTATTGGTCGGCGCGCTGGACCGTGTAGAGATCGTAGAGAGTTTTCCCCACGATCTGGTGCAGGGGCAGGCCGGCGGCTTCCGCGAATTGTCCGTTCACGGCCAGAAATGTCCCCTGCCGATCCAGCAGCCAGGCCTGAAAGGGGATGTTTTCCAGCATGGCCTGCAAATGGGACGCCGCGCTCCGCGCTTCCTGATTTTTTTCGTTGAGCAGGCGCTCATACCGGAAGTTGGCCTTGCGGGCGGAATAGAGAAACCAGGCGCCCAACGTGGCCACGAGCACCCCCAGCGAGCCATTGGCCAAGGCGGAAACGATGGCCTCATTGACCCGGTGATCAGCCGCGGCCAGGAAAAACAGGATTACGCAAAAGATGAGATGGTTGGGCAGCAACAGGCTGAGGAAAGCGCGTGGGGAGAGCAGAATGAGGATGGCTGGAGTGACCACCCCGAGGGCATAGGTGGCATTTTCCCCAAAACTCAGCAGCGCGGTGAAATAATACCCGTCCATCAGGATCAGCCAGAACGCGAAATAGCCGATGGAAAGATTCCAGCACAGGCGGTCGGACAGCCGACCCCGCCGGCCCAGCCAGAAAAATATCAAAAAAACAAAGGAGCCGCCGATATCGAGGACCTGCCATCCGACGAAGCCGCCGTCTTTCACCACGAAGAAATTCACCACGGCAAAACCGATGCTCAGCGACGTGCTCGTGAGCAGCAGCCACCACATGCGAATGATGTTAGTCTTGGCGATCTCCGCCCGAAGAGCGGCCGGTTCTGGTGGAGATGCGTTTGGCGGCACGGAAGGCGAGGTCATGCCGGATCAAAGCAGGGTGCGATATGGCGTATGGGAGTGCCGCCTTTTTTCATCAGCGCTCACCGTGGCAACGGCAGCATCGGGTCGACGTCTTCCCGGGAAGACGTCGCCGCATGCGCTTCGTTTGAGAGATCAACACGTGGTACGAGAGGAATGTATCGCTGCATGGTGCAAACCACGTAGAACAGCCCTATCTTGATTCTCATGGTCCAACTGAGGCGGACGTTCCCGCCCACGAGGTTGCTGATGGCGTCGGCCAGAATTCCCGGCACCGGAGCGAAGAACACCTGGCAGGCATCCTTGTCGTAAAACATTCGGATGAGACGCAGGAAGGTTTCGCACATGCGGCCGACCTCACGGGTGTATTCGTTTTGCGCCCGGCGGCTCAGCGGGATGTTTGCCCGGTCAGCCTCGATGGTCGCGCGGGCGGCGAGATGGCCGGATTTTAATGCCAGCATGACGCCGGACGAAAATATGGGATCAACAAATCCCGACGCGTCGCCGATCAGCAGCCAGCGCGGCCCCGCATTTTGCAGATGCCGGTAGGTGTAGTCTCCCGCATGGCCAAAATCGCTGACCCTGGTCGCTTCCGCCATGCGCTGGCGGAGTTCCGGGGTGGCTGCGATCACCTGCTGAAATTGTTCCGGCAGCTTGAGTCCGCTGGCCTTTTGGTGTTCCAGCGTCTGCACCAGCCCGACCGACGTCCGGGTTTCATCCAACGGGATCAGCCAGCACCAGCCAAAATCCATGCGGATGATGGTGATGTGGCCCTGCGCGGGAGCAGGATTCCGCAGGACGCCTTCGTAGTGGGCAAAGGTGGCGATCTTTTTGGTGAGACCGAGGTCGGTTTTCGCCAGGTGCAATTGACGCCCGAGGAAGGCATCACGTCCGCTGGCATCGAGCAGCCACCGGGCCTGAATTTCTTTTGTTTCTCCCTGGTAGGAGCAATGGACTGAGACGCCATCTTCCGAGACGGTGGCGGATTGCACCTGGGCCTTTAGCCAGACCTCCGCGCCGCAGGAGGCGGCGTGATCAAGTAGGAGGTGGTCGAAGCGGGCCCGTTCGACATGAAAGGTCTGGCCGAAAGGCGCGGGCAGGTGCCGGCCGAAAAATACTTCGTTGGAGGCAAGCGAGTTTCCCAGGATGAATTCCGCGCCCAGCTTCTGCATGAAGCCGCCCTGCTCAAGCTTCTCCCACACGCCGATGGCACGCAGTTCCTCGTTGCCATGGGGAATGAGCGACTCGCCGATATGGAACCGCGGAAACATCTCGCGCTCAAGGACCAGCACCCTTTTACCCGCGCGGGCGAGGGTGCTTGCGGCCGTGCTTCCGCCGGGGCCTCCGCCAATGATGATGGCATCGTAGGGTTTCATATCGCGAACCGCGCGCCTACGTTATAGGAATTTTTCGATTCCCTTCAATGTTTCCTGCAAGGCACGGAAACCAAAATGTCCCTGGCGCACGTGCAACAAGGTCGATCCCTGCCACGCCGCATGCAGAGCTTGCAGGTCTTCCGGGCGCGCCACACCATCATACAGACCGGAGGTAATGACGGCCCGTTCGCCGCCACAAAGGGGAACGCCGTGCAGTGGGGAACTCAGATGCAAATGGCAGGCGCTTTGCATGGAAGTGATGCCCTGGGCGCGCAGGAGGCGGCGTAGCGAAGCCGATCCTGGATTTTCCCAGATGGCGTGCTCGGTATTCACGATGGGCTGGATCATGCCGAGAAATCGCAGGTCGGGCTCCAGAAAGCTCACCAGTGCGCCATTCCAGCCGCCGAAGCTTGTGCCGACGATACCGAATTCCTGGCATCCTCCCGCCCGGAAATAGTTCATCAGTTGGCGGATTTCCGACACGCCCTGGCGGATGGTTTCGCCATTGCGGATGAGGTCGGCCGAGACCGCCAGTTCGCCATTGAAATAGCCGGGTGGTTTGCGGGAATAGTGATACGGCAGGTGGGGGAAGACCGCATTCCAGCCGCGCTCATTGAACCATGCGGCCACCTTGCGATAACCCGTATCACTTGCGCTCATCAGGGCATGGAGAAGAAACACGGTGGGCGCTTTTGGGCCGTGCGGGCAATACAGGTGAACGCGGGTGCGGTCGTTGGTTGGAAATCCGCTTGGTACCGGGGAATCCCACTCCAGGCGTTCTGCATTCTCGATGAAATTGGCAAAGGGCGGGGCTTGAAAAAATTGCTCCCGGCTCATCGACGAACAGGTGGCGAGATAGGCATCCAGGTTGGCCGCCGTGCACACGAGATCGCGCCGCCGTCCCTGCACGGCATTCATCATGCCGTACATGGCGCCGTCCATCACGAGGGCGAAGGATTTTTCGAGCAGGAGTTTCATGGTTCAGCCATGCGTTCCTGTGGTGAATGTGGAAGGTCGGCTTCAGTCAGCTGGAAACGCGTGACGAGTTTTTCCTTCAGGCGGGTGATTTCGGAAAGAAATTCCTTTTGCAGATACTGACGCTTCTCTTCTCCGGCGAGATCCGCCGGCGGCTCGATCAGGCGGCCCCAGGCGATCCACACGCGGGCCGGCCGCCAGGGCAGCCAGTTTTTGCCATTGTAGAGCCGCTCGCTGCCGAGGATCACGCAGGGCAAGATCGGCGCATCGGACAACACGCTGAGCAGCGCGAACCCCGATTTCATCGGTGCTCCGTTGACGATGGAGGCCTTTCCATCCCGAATGCCGCCTTCCGGGAAAATGCCGACGACACGGCCTTCCTGCAGGCGTTTGGTCGCCGTGCGGAGCGCATTGCGGTCTGCCCCGCCACGGTCCACGGGTATCACATTGAGGTGGGTAAAAAGGGCCTTCAGGAATTTGCCGTGAAAAAGCTGCACCACTGCAATCCAATCGATCTTCCGCGGGAAGGATATCGTCAGGAGCGGCGGATCGAAGTGGCTGACGTGATTGGACGCAAAAATGAAGCCCCGGTCACGCGGCGGCGGTTCATCGAAGAGGACCCGGCCGCGCAGGAAAAACCCCAGGGGAGCCAATAAAACTTTCACCACCACAAACCAAACCAGTTCGTGGCGCACGCGTTGCCACCCGCTCACAGCAAGACCACCTGTACGGAGACATCCATCCGGGCAAACGCCCCCGACGGCCCCTCCCATGCGCCACTTAACGGCATCGCCTTTTCCTGATCACGCGCCACCGCGATGGACACGTGTTCCGCTCCGCTCAGCTTGTTGTTCGTCGGATCAAATCCCCGCCAGCCCGCTCCCGGAATATAAATTTCCGTCCAGGCGTGGGTCGAGCCATGCTGCCCTTCACCCATCTGGATGTAACCGGTGACAAACCGCGCGCCGAAGCCCCAATACCGGGCTGCCTCCATCATCAGCACCGCGTAGTCACGACAGGAGCCGCTGCCCAGGCCGATGGTCTGCGCGGGCGTTTGCACGCCGGGTTCTTCCCGCCGCGAGTATTTAAAGGATTCAAAAATGCGGGTGTTGAGGAGGTTGAGCAGTTCGAAGGTATTGATGAGCTGGCCCGGCGTGTAAAGCCAGGAGAGCCAGTTTTGCAGGGCGTGCCCATCCTGCGGGTAGCTGGCGAGGCGATAGGGAATCAGCTCCGGTTGCTCCTCGGGAGAATATTGAAAGGGGTAGGAAAGCGCATTCGGCTCGATCAGGAAATCGAGCGGATTTTCGTCATAGTGAGCCACCACCAGTTCGCTGAAGAGACTGAGCTTCTGCGCGGGCTCGGAGAAAACCAGCACGGCGATGGAATTGCCGTAGATGTCGCGCAGCCAGCGGACGTCCGCCTTGGGAGAAATCTCCAGCCGGGAGCTTTCGATGTGCACGTCGTGGCCTTCGCGGGGCCGGACCAGCGCGCGGTGTGGTCCGAAGGAAACCGGAGAGTGGTAGTGGTACTCCGTCCGGTGGGTAATCTGGATGCGCTTCATGAGTCGGCTTTCGTGAAAAATTTGCGCTGCTTTTCCGAGATGGGTTTTTCCAGACGCTCCAGCACTTTGAGCATGTCCTCCCACACCTTTCGTTTCTCGGTGATGGATTGGTTCCGCAGCAGGTAGGCCGGGTGATACGTCGCCATCACCGGAATACCGCGAAAGTCCAGCCACTTGCCTCGCATGCTGCCCACTGGTTTGGTCGCCTCGAGCAACCCTTCCAGCGCCGTTGCGCCCAGCGCCACCATCACCTTCGGTTTGATCAGTTCGATCTGCTTTTCCAGCCAGGGCAGGCAGGTGTTCATCTCTTCCGGTTCGGGCTTGCGGTTCCCTGCCATCCCCTTCGGCATGTCCGGTCGGCACTTCAGCACGTTGCCGATGTAAACATCCTCCCGGCTGAATCCCATGGCCTGGATGATCTTGGTCAGGAGTTGGCCCGCCCGGCCGACGAAGGGTTCGCCTTGCAGATCCTCGTCCGCTCCCGGAGCTTCGCCGACGAACATCAGTTCCGCCTTGGGATTGCCGACTCCGAACACGACTTGCGTGCGGGATTTCACCAGGTGAGGGCACTTTACGCACGCCAGCGCGGCTTCGCGCAGGGTGTCGAGTGTCCAGTTGGTGGAATCAAGTGATGGGGCGGGCGCTGCGGTGGGAGCGGCTGCTTGAACGGGAGCAACGGACCGGGGTTTTGCTGGCAGGGCGGTTTCGGCAGGCGGCCGCACCTTGGGTTGGAGCCCTTTTAGTTTCAGCAAAAGCTCGGTCGAAGCCGTCGGCGATGCGCTCAGGCCTCCCTGGATCTTCTGCAGGGCCGGGATCGTTTCGGCCAGGGCCTGTTGAAAGGAGTCGCTCATGCGTCCTTATCGTTCAGCAAAACGCGAATCTTGAAAAACTGTGAAGGCACTGCATCCTTCGCTCGCGGGAACGGATATTCCTTTCCGTCCTCATGAATGGTCGGGGCCAGGAAATCATTGTCCGCCGTCATCATGATGGTGACTTCCTCATGGTTTCCTCCCGGCAAGACTGCGATTCCCTCCCACTTGGCATTCAATGTCGCTGGATCTTTCACCAGCCCGGCCAGATTGAAGAGAAACTTCTTTTTGACGGGGGAGCCCAGGTCGATGAGCCATACGGATTTGTAAATCGCGGGTTTGACGTTCGGATCGCCATCGCGCCCCGTGCTGTCGCGCTCCAACACAAGGAAGCGCTTGTCGCTGAGCGGTGAGATATCGTTAACGCTGAGTTTTCCCGCTTTCAATGACTTGCCTGTGCCGGGAATCTCTGTGGCAAATTCATAGAGATATTCCGCCGTCGGTTTGCCCGTCTCCAGGTCGATCAAAATGATGGGCGTCAAGGGAGCCGGGCGCCCGCCTTCCTGCATGAGGCCGCTTTGAAAAATGAGTGCGGCTGTTTTTCCGTCGGGCAGAAGACACATGCCTTCCGGACCTTGGTTGATGTTGCGTCCTGATGTGAGCTTCGCCTTATCGGTAAAATCCGGATGGCCTTCCGCAGTGAGCGGAGTGAATCTCTTGGGCAGGTCGATGCGGCGCAACATGGTGCCATCGCGGCGGAACTGGTAGAGGTAAGGGCCGTATTCGTCGGTGACGTAAAGAGTATCGTCCGGGGCAAGAGCGATGGCCTCGGGATCGATGCAGGTTCGCCCATCCTTCATGCGAGGAATGACGGAGGCCGGATCGTCGGGGATCAGCCCCGTCATGGCGGTGCCCTTTTCGTCCCGGAAGATGACGGACTCGATGACCTTGGGCTCCAGCCGATCGCTCTGCTCGGCGATTTTCAAGACGACATAGCGGGGGCGATAGGGCAGGGTACCGTCGCCGGGTCCGCGGTCGGATACGCAAAGATAGGTGTCGTTTTTTTGGTCGTAGACGATGCCGGAACCGATTCCGCCGACGGTGTCGCCGTGTTGATCTTTCGTCGTGGCGGAAAGCTCGCCACTGGCTTCTATGATGGCTTCAGCGTGGAGGGATGTGGACAGGGCCAATCCGAGGAGGAGGCGGAGCAACATAAGGCGATCAGGCTTTTTCCAGCCAGGAGTAGTCGATGGTCTTGAGTCGTTTTTCCTTGGAGCCCAGCTTGGGGATGCAGGCGATGAGGGCTTTGGTATACGGATGTTGCGGATTCTTCAGGATGTCCTCGGTTTCGCCATACTCCACGACTTCACCGCGGAACATCACGGCGATGCGGTCACAGAGCCCGCGAATGATGGCGATGTTATGGGTGATGAGGATCAGCCCCATGTTCAACTCGGATCGCAGGCGGCGGAGCTCGGCCAGGATCTGCGCCTGGATGGTTACATCCAGCGCTGTGGTGGGTTCATCGGCCACCAACAGACGCGGTTTGCAGCTCAAAGCCATGGCGATCATCGCGCGCTGCTGCATGCCGCCGCTCAATTGATGCGGATAATCGTGCATGCGTTTTTCCGGGTTCACGATGCCAACGGTGTTGAGGCAGTGTACGATCTCCGCATCCACGTCCTTCACCTCGGGACGATGCAGGCGGATGGCCTCCGCGATCTGGCTGCGAATAGTATAGACCGGATTCAGCGAAGTGGACGGCTCCTGGAAGATATAGGCAATGCCGCCGCCCCGGATGGCCCGCAGCCGGTTCGGCTTCATGGTGAGGATGCTTTCACCGCCGAAAAGGATGTCCCCGGAAACATATTCAGCCGGAGGCGCGGGCAGCAGGCGGGTGAGAGCCAGCGCGGTGACGCTTTTGCCGCTGCCGCTTTCACCCACCACGGCCAGGGAAGCGCCTTCCTTGAGCGAGAAGGAAACATTTTTCACGGCATCGACCGGCCCGTCTTCGGTGCGAAAACGGATCGAGAGATTGCGAATTTCCAGCAGGTTTGTTCCCGACATGATTATTTTTTGATGCTCTGCGATTTTTGCGCGGCAATCCAGTCTTTGGTGACGGATTCCAGTACGTCCAGCGGCAGGGCGCCATGGGCCAGAATCATGTCATGAAAAGCCCGCAGATCAAAGACTTCCCCGAGTTCGCCGGCGGCCCGCTGACGAAGCTCCGTGATTTTCAACTGGCCGATCTTGTAGGCCAGCGCCTGCCCAGGCCACACGATATAGCGGTCAATTTCCACCGTGCTGTCGTGTTCCTCCTTGCCGGTGTTCTTCATCATGTAGTCGATGGCCTGCTGACGGCTCCAGCCCATGGCGTGCATGCCGGTATCCACCACCAGGCGGACGGCCCGCCACATCTCCATCGTGAGAGCGCCGAACCGGGAATAGGGGTCTTTGTACATCCCGAGTTCCGCCCCCAGGCTCTCCGCATAGAGTCCCCAGCCCTCCACATACGCGGTATAGAAGCCGTGTTTGCGGAACTCCGGTCCATCCTCCATCTCCTGCGAGAGGGAAATCTGCAAATGATGCCCCGGCACCGCCTCATGCAGGGTGAGGCATTCCATCTCCCACTTGGGCCGGGCGGGGAGTTTGTAGGTGTTGGCGTAGAAATTGCCTGCCCGGCCGCCTTTGACCGAACCGCCCTGGTAGTAAGCCCCGGCCGCCGACTTTTCGGCATATTCCGGCACCGGCTTGATGCCATAGGGCAGCCGCGGCAATTTCCCGAAAAGGCGCGGCAATTCCGGCTCGATCCGCTTGGCGATGTCGCGGTAGCCGGTGAGAAGGTCCTCGGCCTTGGTGTAATAAAACTGCGGATCGGTGCGAAGAAACTCAGTGAACTCCTCGAAAGTGCCCTTGAAGCCGGTCTCGGCCATGATCTTCTCCATCTCTCCGCGAATGCGCTGCACCTCCCGCAATCCGATGTCGTGAATCTCCTGCGGCGTGAAGTTGGTGGTGGTCTGTTGGCGGACCATTTGCGCGTACCAGGCCGCGCCATCCGGCAGGGCATTCCACCCGATGGTTTCCCGCGCGCCGGGAATGTATTCGTTGACCACGAAGTCGTGGAATTTGCGATAGGCCGGCACGAGTTGGGTTTTGTAAATCTTCTGCGCTTCGGCCTTCAAGCGCTCCCGATCGGCCGGGGCAATGCTTTCCGGGAAATCCTTGAATGGCTCCAGGATCGGGCTTTTCCAGGGATCGTCCGGAATGACATTGAGGATTTGCTGCGGCACCTCGCGCAGGACGATCCTGGGCTCGGTCACGCCTTGCGTTAGACCGCGCCGGAGCAGCGCGATGTTTTGTTCGATGAGCGGCACCGCATTGCGCATGCGGGCCAGGATGTTTTCATAACCGGCGGGTTTGCCCTTCGGCATTTCCTCCAGCTGCTGAGCCACGCTTTGCTGCACCCCTCCGAGTTGGGAAACCACTAGCAACTCGCCGGGAAATTTATCGTTCGCAATCCCCTCCTCGATATTGCGCAGGAAGAGATCGTAGTTGAGTTGATCCGCCGGAGTCAGTTCGCTGCGGTTGATGGTCTTGATCACCGCCAGCGGCCATTGCTGCTCGGCCTGCCGCTTTTGAATGGCTTCCCACGATTGATCCGTCCACCGGTCATCCGACCCCTCGATGCCGAGGTAAGTGGCAAACTCCGGGTAGTTATGCAGCCCCAGTTCCCAGTCCAGATCGAAGAGCTGGTGCAGCTTGGCCTCGGCGCTCAGCGATTTGTCCGCCGCCAGTTCCGTAAATCGCTCTTGAAAATCCGCCGCGTTCAGCGGCAGTGACGCCGCCGCGAGAAGAACCAGCCAGAGTCCTCTCATCACCATCGGCTATTTGCCTTCCGCCCTGGTATTGGCGGCCTGCCGCAGCGCATCACCCGCCAGGAAGAACGCGAGGGCGGCGACAAAGATGGCCAGGCCGGGGAAAACAATCAGCCACCACGCGTCGAGGAGGTACGTTTTGCCGTCGGCAATGATGTTGCCCCAGGTCGCCTGTGGCGGTTGCACGCCGAATCCGAGGAAACTCAACCCGGCCTCCGTCAGGATGGCAGCGGGAATGCCGATGACCGCAGTCACAAAAATCGGCGCGAGGGCATTCGGCAGGATATGGCGGAAAATAATCGCCCTGGTCGACTGTCCCATCGACTTGGCCGCCTGCACGTACTGGGTCTCCCGCAACGTCAGAAACTCCGCGCGCACCAGCCGCGCCGTCCCGGTCCAGGCGACCAGTCCGATCACGACGATGATGTTCAGCATGCTCGGCCCCAGCAGCGCCACCGCCGTGAGAATGAGGAAAAATGCGGGGAAGCACATGATGGCATCCACGATTCGCATCAGGACGTTGTCGACCCAGCCGCCGAAGTAACCGGAGATCGCGCCCACGACCACGCCGATCAGGAGTGAGACCGCCACCGCCACAAAGCCTACCGTGAGCGAGATGTAGGCGCCATGCAGCATGCGGGTGAAAACATCGCGTCCCAGATTGTCCGTGCCCAGCCAGTTGACCGTGTTGGGCGCGAGCAGCTTGCGCTCCAGGTTGGTCGCGTTCGGGTCCATGGGGAAGGGCACATGGGCCAGGCTCAGCGCGCCAAATACAACCGCCACGATGAATAAAAGCACGATGACGACCAGCGAAATGACGCCGATGCGATTCGCGAAAAAGCGCTTCAACATACGGCGGCCGGGGGTTTGGATCGGAGCACTCATTCGAGACGCACGCGGGGATCGACGATGGCGTAGAGCACATCCGCGATCAGGTTGCCGAGCAGGACCAGAACGGCCGTGATGAAGTTCAAGGTGACAAGCGTGGGGTAATCGCGTTCCAGCATGGCCTGATAACCCAGCTGCCCGATGCCCGGATACGCAAAGATGGTCTCAACGATCACCGCTCCGCCGATCAGCGCAGGCAAAAGTCCGCCGATTCCCGTGATGAGCGGGCGGACCGAATTCCGCAGAGCGTGCTTGTAAAAAACCGTATCCTTATCCAGCCCCTTGGCCCGCGCGGTGCGGATGTAATCCTCCCGCAATGTCTCCAGCATGCTGGCCCGGATGTAGCGGGACTGGGCCGCGATGCCGCCGAGCGCGAGCATGATGGCGGGCAACAGAAGATGCCAGAGCCAGTCGAGCCATTGCGCCGCGGCATTGGGAAAAACAATCCCATAACTGGCGATGCCGAGAATGGGCACGGCCAGCCACTTGGTCAGCGCGATGATCGCCAGATAGCTGATCCAGAACTCCGGTATCGCCAGCATGGCAAAGGCCAGGGTCGAGAGTGAAGTGTCCTGCCACCCGTTCGGTCTGCGGCAGGAATAGACGCCGATGAGCAGCCCGAAGCTGAGCGAGAGAATGATGGATGCGATATTGAGCGCCAGCGTGGCCGGCAGCCGTTCGCCGATCCGCTCCAAGACAGGACGCCCGTCCTTGATGCTGCGCAGCTCGCCGGTGAACAGCCCGCGCATATTGAACCAATATTGCTTCCAAATCGGCTCATCGAGGTGGAATTGCTTGCGGAAATTTTCCCGCACCGACTTCGTGATGGTCGGGTTCATATCCGCGAACGAGCCGGGCCCTCCCGGCGTCCTTACGACGATGAAAAACGAAATGATGCTGATGAGAAACACCAGTACCACGGCGATGAAAAGGCGGCGGACAATGAAGGTGATCATGGAATAATCGTCCTTTCCTTCGGCAGATCCGGCGCAAATTCCGGCCGGTAAAACCACGGCATGTAATAACGCCAGCCCGCCTTGGTCACCTTCACCGGCGAGTCGACATAACCGCCTTTTCCATCCGGCCGGCAAATACGGAAGCTGTCCTTCCAGATGACCGCGGTGGACTCCGAGACGAAGAGGAAAAGATACGGCTGATCCTCATAAATGATGCGCTGGATTTCCCCGGCCAGCTCCTTGATCCTCTCCGGGTCGTATTCCTCCTGGATTTGCTCCATGAGCTTGTCGACCTTGGGGTTTTTATACCCCACGAAGTTCAATTGTTCCGGATTCGTCTGGGACGAATGCCAGACCTGATAGGCGTCGTAGTCGGGCGGAGTCGTCCAGCCCAGCACCGTGGCCTGGAAATCCAGCTTGTTGATGAATTTGGTGATGAAGACCGCCCATTCATAGACATCGACCTTCACTTCCACCCCGATGGAGCGAAGGTTGTCCTGCACCAGCGTGGCGATATCTTTGCGGATCTCGACCCCCTGGTTGGTAATGATGGTAAAGCTCATGCGTTTGCCGTCTTTCACCCGGATTCCATCGGGCCCGACCTTCCATCCCGCCTCGTCCAGCAACTGCGCCGCCCTGGCCGGATCGTAGGGAATGGGCTTGATGCCCTGGTTGGCGAACCAGAAATGCGGCGGGAAAATCCCCGTACTCTGCACGCCGTTGCCGTAGAGGATGTACTTGATCATTTGCGGCACGTTGACCGCATGGGCAAAAGCCGTGCGGACCCGCACATCTTGAAACAAAGGATTGCGCAGGTTCCAGCCCACATAGTTGTAGGCATTCGAGGGATAGCTGAAGACCTGAAACTTCGGATTGGTCTTGAAGGATTGGACCGCCCACGGGTCCACCCCCCAGTAGTCAACCTGATGGGTCTCAAAAGCGAGACGTTCGGCGACCTGGTCGGTGATGGTGCGGAAAACGATGTCATCCAGCCAGGGCGTGCCCTGGTAATAGTCCGTATTCTTGGTCAGCCGGATCAGTTGGTTCGTGCGCCATTCCGCAAATTTGAAAGGTCCCGTGCCGATGGGATGGCGGTTGAAATGTTCGTTCCACCACTCGATCGGTTTGTCCTCCAGGATGTGGGCGGGGAGGATGCCCATCAGCCAGCTATTGAGAGCGGGGGAAAAAGGTTTGCGATAGTGCACGATCACCTCATGCGGGCCCGGCGTCTCGATGCGCGCTACCTGGTCAAACATCGACTTTCGCGGCGAGGCGATCTTCTCGTCCATCAGCGCCTTGTAGGTGAAGGCGACATCCCGCGAGGTGAAGGGTTTTCCATCGTGCCAGCGCACGTCATCGCGCAGCAGAAAACGCACCGAGGGCTCCGCGAGGAAGGGCCGGGTCTCCGTCACCACGACCCGTGCCTCCTTGAGGCCTTGCGCACCGAGGAAGGCCTTGATCTTCTCCTCCGCCGGGCCGGCTGCCGTGGTCGTGCTGATCTCAAAAGCCGAGTCGTAGTCGAACCAGCTCCGTTCCATCGCGAGGTCCGGGACCTCTTTTTTCATTTTTTCCAGAATCTCCCGCGCCTTGCCTCCGGTCTCGACCCGGAGATTGGTCAGGGGATTGGTGGCATTGGCGTCGAGGACGCCCAGGATCGCCTTGCTCGCGTCCATGCCCGACTCGTTGAGCTGGAGCAGCAATTGATTTTTTTCCAGCCGGACCCCGGTCAACTTCCACTCCGCCCAGCGATCCTTCAGGGTCTGGATCTTGAGCAGGGCGGAAAGGGCATCATCAGGTTTCTTGAAAAAGATTGTGGTGGTCTGGCTGAGATCGAACGAGGCCGCCATTTGCGGGATGATTTCGAGATTCTCATTATACTGTAGCAAGCCCTCGAAGATGAAGTTTTCGACCTCTGAAGCAGCGCTCTCCGCCGACAGGATCGGATTCAGCTTCGTGGGCTCGGCATTCGCGATGGTCAGTTCGTTCTTCTTGTTGGTCTTGAGGACCGAGACGTTGACCAGCGCCGCCACGACGAGGGCGACGAGCAACACTGGAAGACCGTAGACGAAAAACCGAATCACTGGGCCGCAGGATAATCACAATGCGCCAACACGCAACAATGAGCATACGGCAAAATGTGTCGGGCTTGTTCAACCGGCCCGACCCCGATATGGTCCCGCCGTGGGCCGCCCGTTTCTGTTTCTGATTCCCCTTGCGTTTCTGTTGCTGGGCGGCTGCCAGTTCCACTCCGCCAGCCCGGCCGAGCGTTATGCCGTCAGCGGCACCCTTCGGCAGTTCCGCACCGCCCTCAATGACCGCTCTTTCGAGTTGATGCAGCCGATTCTCGCGCCGGACCTGCGCATTGACGACATGCCGGCCGGCCTTTCCCGCGATGGCCTGAAGGCGGGTCTGCCTGCGCTGAAGGGAAAAATCGCCGATTGGCAGATCCTCAGCCTCAAGCGCCGGTCCGACGGCCTCGAGGGCAAGGTGGCCTTTTATATGAAGGGGGGCGTCATGGAGATGCACATGGGCTTCACGCCTGACGGCAGGATACGCACCATCTCCGCCGGTCGGGACCGCATCGAGGGCGGAATCAAGGTGCCCGATGCCATGAGCAGCAAGTTCCTGCAAAGCTCCGGCCTCATGTTCGTGCAGGCCCAAGTGGACGGGAGAACCGGCTGGTTCCTGGTCGATTCCGGCAGTTCCGACTTTCTGCTTAACCGCAAATATTTCGCCCCCAGAAAAGACGAGGGCATGTTTTCCATCTCCGCGGGCATTCACGGCGTGGAGGAGCCCATCGGCATGATGGAGGTCGGTTCATTCGTCTGGGAAGCCTTCCGCGCCAACAAAGTCAGCGCCGCCATCAAAAACCTCTCCGATCTCGAGCGTCCCGAAAACACGCCGCTCCTCGGCGCCATCGGCTACGCCCAGCTAAAAGGGACGGCCATGGTAGTGGATTGGGGGCGGCGCCGCATTGAGATTTACGCCACCCACAGAAATGGGGAGCGCAAGGTCCCCGAATCCTCGCCGCCCGGCGCGATGGTGCCCTTTTCTTATGATCTGCACCTGCCCGTCCTGCAGGCGCGGGTGGGGGGGCGCCCCCGCACGTTTCTGTTCGACAGCGGTGCTTCCATTAACCTGATGCCCGATGCCGAGGGCCTGGCCGGGCACTTTCGTCAGACCGAATCCAGGGCCGGCCTGAGCGACGGCGGCCAGATGCGCACCGTGGCCGTCCAAGTGGGCCTGGTCGACCGCATTGAACTCGGCCCCGTCGTCCTAAGTGACTTCCCCATAATGATTTTCGCCATTCCTTACCTCGATGGCCGGGGTCTGCTCGGCGCGCCCTTGCTCGCCCAAGGCCGGGTGGAAATCAACTTTCGGAAGCGTGAGATGCGCTTTTGGAAATAGAGATGGCCTCACCTTCTGCACGAACCTGTTGTCTAAGGAGGGAAGCTGTGCTTACCTGTCACGTTTGCACATGAACGTCGTTGTTGAATCCCAACCTAATTGTCTCGCCACCCTCACGGTCGAATTGCCCGCAGACCGTGTCTCGAAAGAGTGGCAGAATCTCGCCCGCCAATTTCAGCGCAATGTCCGCATTCCTGGTTATCGTCCCGGCAAAGCTCCCCAGTCCCTCGTGGACACCCGCTTCGCCAAGGACATCAAGGAAGAACTGACCAGCAAGCTCCTCCGCGAAAGCCTCAACGAGGCTATCAAGGACAAGAACCTCCGCGTCCTTTCCGTTTCCGAGGTGAAGGACGTCGAGATCTCCGACGACAAGACCATGCGCTACAGCGCCATCGTCGTCACTGCGCCCGATTTTGAATTGCCCGATTACACCACCATCCCGACTGACCTCGCGAAGGAATCCCCCACCGACGAGCATGTCGACAAGTGGATCGATCAGATGCGCGAGCCGCATGCCACCTACGCGCCCGTCGAAGATCGCCCGCTGGCCTTCGGCGATTACGCCGTCGTTTCCTACGACGCGACCACTGATGGCAAGCCTCTCGGCGAAGTCGTCCCCAACGCGCCTGTCCAGTTGCAGGGCCGCAAGAACGCCTGGGTGCTCATGGATGAAAATTCCCTCGCGCCCGGTTTTACCAAAGCCATCGAGGGCATGACCCTCAACGAAGAGCGCAAGTTCTCCCTCGACCTGCCCGCGGATTTCCCGCTGGCCGATCTCGCCGGCAAGAAGCTCGACTACACCGTCACCCTGCACGGCATCAATCTGAAGACCCTTCCGGCTTTCGACGACGCCCTTGCCTCCAAGATCGAGGAAGGCACCACCGCCGCCGAATTGCGCGAAAAAGTGCGCGAGCGCATCGGCCAGATGGCCGAGTCCCAGTTTGAAAACAACAAGCGCCAGGCCGCCATCAAGTTTCTTCTGGAAAAGGTCGACTGCGAATTGCCTGCCTCCGCCGTGGAGCGTGAGATGAACGGCATCCTCCGCGACATCGTGCGCGAGAATCAGGGCCGTGGCGTCAGCGACGAAGAGATCCGCAAGCATCAGGACGAGCTCATCGGCGCCGCGCAGCAGAGCGCGAAGGACCGCGTCCGGGCCAACTTCCTCCTCCTCCGCATCGCCGAGAAGGAGAAGATCGAAGTCACCGAGCAGGACATCGCCCAGCGCGTGATCGAGATGGCGTCCCGTTACGAGATCCCCGTGAACAAACTGGTGAAGGACCTTCAGCGCCGCGATGGCTTTGGCCCGCTGCGCGAACAAATTCTCACCGGCAAGGCCCTTGATTTGATCACGGGCAATGTTACCGTGCGCGAAGCCGCCGCCACGGCGTAAAAATTTCATGAATAACTCCTATCTCATCCCCACTGTCATCGAGCAGACGGGGCGCGGCGAACGCGCCTACGACATTTATTCGCGCCTCCTTAAGGACCGCATCATCTTCATCGGCACGCCGATTGATGACCATGTCGCGAATATCGTCATCGCCCAGTTGCTCTTTCTCCAGATGGAGGATGCGAAGAAGGACATCAGCATCTACATCAACTCCCCCGGTGGCTCCGTCACCGCGGGTCTTGCCATCTACGACACGATGCAATTCGTCACCTGCGACGTGAACACATATTGCATGGGCATCGCCGCCAGCATGGGCGCGGTGCTGCTCTGCGCGGGCACGACCGGCAAGCGCTTCGCCCTGCCAAACTCCGACATCATGATCCACCAGGTCTCCGGCGGAGCCCAGGGCCAGGCCAGCGACGTCGAGCGGCAGGTCTTGTTCATGTTCAACCTCAAGAAGCGCCTGAACAGGATCATCGCCCAGCACACCGGCCAGACCGTCGAGCAGGTGGAAAAGGATGCCGATCGCGATTACTACATGACCGCCGAAGAGGCCAAAAAGTATGGCTTGGTGGACGAAGTGGTAAAATCACGCAAGGAGCTTAAAGAGCTTCCCGTGGACAAGCCGGCAGAGTAGGCTTTCCCGCATGGCTCGCGCCAGCAATCTCACCATGTGTTCCTTCTGTGGCAAGAGCCACTCGGAGGTGCGCAAGCTCATTGCCGGGCCCGGTGTCTACATCTGCGACAGTTGCATCACCGTCTGCAAGGGCATCCTCGACAAGGAGCTCAACGACGAGGCCAAGAAGCAGAAAACCGCCATCCGCGTGCCCAAGCCCGCGGAGATCATGCGCGAGCTCGACCAGCATGTCATCGGCCAGGTCCAGGCCAAGAAGGTGTTGGCCGTCGCGGTGCACAATCACTACAAGCGCATCATCCAGGAGAACTCTCCCTCCGAGAGCGCCTTGCAGCAGTTTGGCCCGCTGGCCGAGGTCGAGATCGAGAAGAGCAACATCCTTTTGATCGGGCCCACCGGCTCGGGCAAGACGCTGATGGCCCGCACGCTGGCCCGCATTCTTGATGTTCCTTTCTGTATCGCGGATGCCACCACCATCACCGAGGCCGGCTATGTCGGCGAGGACGTGGAAAACATCGTTCTCCGCCTCCTGCAAAACGCCGACTATGACGTGAAGCGCACCGAGATGGGTATCGTCTACATCGACGAGATCGATAAGATCGGTCGCAAGACGGAAAATGTCAGCATCACCCGCGACGTTTCCGGCGAGGGCGTGCAGCAGGCCTTGCTGAAGATTTTGGAAGGGACCGTTTGCAATGTCCCGCCGCAAGGCGGCCGCAAACATCCGCATCAGGAATATATCCAGATCAACACCGAGAAGATCCTCTTCATCTGCGGAGGCGCTTTTGTCGGGCTCGACAAGATCGTCCAGCGCCGCACCGGCGGCAAGGCGCTCGGCTTTCACGCCCGAGATTTCCGCGATCCCGATACGATTACCCGCGACGCCATTCGCGATGTCGAGCCGGAGGACCTTCTGGCCTTCGGTCTCATTCCCGAGTTCATCGGCCGCCTCCCGGTCGTCAGCACGCTCGACGCCTTGACCGAGGATGAACTCGTCATGATCCTCACCGACCCCAAGAACGCCATGGTGAAGCAATACGCCAAGCTCATGGCCATGGATGGGGCCGGCCTCACTTTTACCAAGGACGCCTTGCGGGCTCTCGCCGCCGAGGCCGTGCGCAAGGGCACCGGTGCGCGTGCTCTGCGGGCTTTGTTGGAACGCATCATGCTTGACGTGATGTATGAAGCACCAGGGCGCGATGATATCGCGGAGATCACCATCAACAGGGCTGTGATCGAGGGTAAGCGAACTCCGCTCATTCGAAAACGGCAGGACAAGGATGCGGCTTGATTCGCCGCCCCTCTCCGTAGAAGCGCCCGACGGCTTCGCTTATCTGTTCGAACGCTTCCCCAGCTTCTCGCAGACCTTCTGCTTTCGCGAGGTGGCCGAGATGCTGGAGCAGGGCGTGCGCTTTCCCGTTTTAGCCATCCGCACCCCGCAGAATGAACCAAGTCAGGTCTTTCCTCAGAATGTGGCCGACGTGACTCACTATCTTCCCCAGGACTTCGATGGCATGATTGCCGCCGAGCCCCTCGGTTTCGGCAAGGAAGCGCTGGCCCACCAAAAGATTCTGATCAAGGAGTGGGGCAATGAGTCGGACCGCAAGCGCATTTACGAGGCCCTCTGGCTCGCTCCCATTCTAAAGGCCGCGGGCGTCGGACACGTTCACGCCCATTTCGCCGGCCTGGCCGCCCGCACCGCTTTTTGGCTCAAGCGCTTTTCCGGCATCAAATACAGCTTCACTGCTCATGCGAACGATGTCTTCGTCGACTCTCCCAAGGCCCATCTGCCTGCGATCTTTCGCGAGGCGGAATTCGTGGCTACGGAGACCGATTTCAGTGTTCGGTTCATTCAGAAAAAGTTTCCGAAATACGCGGATAAAATTCACCGCGTGTTTAATGGCATCGATGCCAACCTGTTTGCCGTTCCGCGCCAGCCGCAAAGCCCGCCGTTGATCGTATCCGTGGGCCGTTACATCGAGAAGAAGGGATTTCTCGACCTCATTGAGGCCTGTGCGGCTCTTTCCGATGTGAACTTCCGCTGCCTGCTCATCGGCAAGGGCGAACTCGAGGAGGAAATGCGCGCCCGGATCACCGCGTTGAACCTTGCCGACAAGGTGGAAGTGACCGGCCCGCGGACGGAAACTGAGATTGCCGAGGCTCTTTCCAGGGCCTCTCTGTTTGTCCTGGCCTGTGTGCAGGCGGACGACGGTGGCATGGACAACCTGCCCACGGTGGTCATGGAGGCCATGGCGGCAGGAGTGCCGGTAGTATCGACTTTCACCGCCGGTGTTCCGGAGATGGTCACGGAAGGGGAGACGGGTTTGTTGGTTCAACAAAAATCCCCGCCGGCCCTGGCTCGGGCCATGCGCACAATTCTGGAAAATCCTGAATTGGGTGCGAAAATGGGCGAGCGCGGCCGCAGCCGTGCCTGTGAGCTATTTTATATCAAGCGCACTACGGAAACATTGCGCAGCCTCTTGGTCAGTCATGGAGCCTTGCGAAGCTGAACTGCGGGAATTTGTTCGCGGGGCGCAGGAGCGGGGTTGGAACATCGAGGTCGACCTTGGCTGCGCGAAGGGCCCCTTTGTCACGGGTCTGGCCGCAGCTGAAAAAGAAACGGCCTTTATTGGTGTCGAGAACCAGGCCCACCGGGTCCACAGCGCTGCCAAAAAAATTGCGCGGATGGGCCTGGACAATGCCCTTGTTCTCCAAGGGGAATGCTTCACTGCCGTGAAGGACTGGTTCGCCCCCGCCTCGGTCGATGTCTTTCACGTTTCCTTTCCCGACCCCTGGCCGAAACGCCGCCATCATATCCGGCGGTTGGTGAACCAAGCGTTTTTGGAGGAGGTTTTTCGAGCGCTCAAACCGGGGGGAAGCCTGCGCTTGATGACCGACGATGAACCCTATTTTCGCGCCATGGAAAACGTGGTTCGGACCTTCGGCTCCTATCAACCCCTTGTCTGGGACGATGGTCGGGAATATCCGCAGACGGAATTTCAAGCCCGCTTTGAAGCGGAGGGCTTGCCGATCTATCGGCTGGCCTTGGCCAAACCGGCCGGTGTGGTGGCGGACCTGAGCGCCCGCGCCTCGTCGTAGAAACCTTCCAGCGCGGCGATCCGCGAGGCGGAATCGAAATTTCTCCGCACCGAGGCGGCGGCCCCCGCCGCCAGACGTTGATAAAGCCCCTCTTCCGCGACAAGCCGCCGGAGAAACTGCTCCAGGGCGGCAGGATCGTTTTCCGCCGCCAGCAAACCGTCCTCCTCGGGCGTCACAGCTTCGGGAATACCGCCATGCAAGGTGGCTACCACAGGGAGTCCGGTGGCCATGGCCTCCAGCATCGCATTGGGCACACCCTCCTGATCCTGCGCCGCCGTCGTGCGGCTGGGGTGCAGGAAAATATGGCTTCGCCCATAAAGCGCGACGAGGCTCGGTTGGTCGCAAAATCCGTGGAAGGTCACCGCTTCTGACAACCCCAATTCACCGGCCAGTTGTTCCAATGCGGGCCGGAGCGGCCCGTCGCCTGCGAGATGAAAATGGGCGGCGGGATATTGCTTTCGAAAACCTGCGAAGGCTTTCAAGGCATCGTCGATGCCCTTTTTTTCAATCAGCCGGGCCGCCTGCACGATTTGCCACGCTCCGTCGGCTGGTGCTGTGCGCTCGACTGTGGCAAAAGCCTGCAACGGTATGCCCGTGCGGTTGATGCGGATTTTTTCCGCCGGACAGCCCAGTTCGACCAGCTTTTCGCCCAGCGACTCGCTGCGGGCGAGAACGAGGGTGGCCACCTGCAGCATGTCCTTCATGTGCACGATATAATCAGGGTCCTGTTTGCGCGGCATGATGTCCATGCCGTGGAAGGACACCACTATCGGAAGGTCCCACTCACGGATGAAATGCCGCAAATGGACTCCGGTGTGTCCGAAGTAAATGTGCATGAGGTCCGCGGGATTCTCGGAGAAGACGTTGGTCAACTGTCGGAATTCCCCCCGGTAGAGCAGGGCATCCTGCCGGAGGATGTATTTGCGGTAAAAGCGCACGAGAAAAAAGACCCGGGCCCGGGGCAACTCCACCACCGGTTCGAACGGATAGCTCTCCGCGTTTTCCCGGCTGCGGGTGATGACAAATGTCCGGTAGCGTTTTAAGCCGGTCACCTGTCGGTAGATATGCTGCATCTCCCTCTTCAGGAAGGTAGTGCAATAGCTGGCGACGACGGGTTGGGGCATGGAATTGCCAGATTTTCCAGATTTTGCGGATTCAGGAAAGATAAAGAACGCGGGGCCGTCTCCGGCTGAGAATTTTTCGAGTCATTTTCTGTTTCCGGTGGTTAAATGGCGCTAACACCGTCCCGTTGCAAAACGGGGTACCGCCGCCCGTAATGAACGTCTCCGAGCCTTCTTCTCATATTCCGGATGGTGGAGACGATGTTGCCCTGATGTTGCGGGTGAAGATCGGCGATGCCGCCGCCTTTGAGATCTTGGTTGACCGTCACAAACACAGTGTTGTGGGCACCGCCGCCAAGATGCTCGGCAGCGAATCCGAGGCGGACGATATTGCCCAACAAGTGTTCATCCGCGTCTGGAAATCCGCTGCCCGCTATGAGCCCAGCGCGAAGTTCACCACCTGGCTCATGACCATCGCCCGCAATCTGGTCTTTAATGAGATGCGGCGGCGGCAGCGGGCCAAATTGGTCCCCATGGATGCCGAGGTCGAGGATGGTCCCCAGCACCAGTTTGCCGATACCGAAACGGCCGCTCCTAGCGAACAATTGCTGGATGCGGAACTGCAAGACGCCATCGAGGAGGCTATCGCCTGCCTGCCGGAGAATCAGCGCCTGGCCATCGTTTTGCGCCGCTACGAGAACATGCCCTACGAGGAAATTGCCAGGGTTCTGAACACCAGCGTCCCGGCCGTAAAAAGCATTCTTTTCCGTGCTCGCGCGGATCTCAAGGAACGCTTGAAAAAATACCTCGGCTGATATTGTTGAGCCATGCAACTGCTCAGCATCCAGGTGGGTCAACCGAAGCTCATCGGCCGCCCGGATGCCACGGATCCTTTCGACAAGGAGTGGACGACAGGCTTTTTCAAGGAAGTGGTGTCTGGTCCCGTCGCTGTTGGGCGGACCAATCTGGCCGGTGACGGCCAGGCCGATCTCCGGGTTCACGGCGGCCCAGACAAAGCCATTAATGCTTATCCTCAGGATCATTGGGCCTTCTGGCAGCACGAACTGGCTTTGACATTGCCACCCGGAGCTTTCGGCGAAAACTTTACCACCAAAGGGATGGTGGAGACCGGCGTCTGCATCGGTGATGTTTTTCAAATCGGAACGGCCGTCGTGCAGATTTCCCAACCCCGGCAACCGTGTTGGAAACTTGCCCGCCGCTGGCGGATCAAGGATCTCGCCGTCCGGGTGGAGCAAACGGGACGCACGGGATGGTACTTTCGCGTTTTGGTGGAAGGTCAGGTCGAGGCCGGCCAGGAGCTTCAACTCACGGATCGCCCTCACCCTCAATGGACCGTGCACGAGGCCAATCAAATCATGCATCATCGCAAGACTGATTGGAAAGCCGCCACGGCCCTGGCCGCCTGCCCGGCACTTTCCGCCAGTTGGCAGGAATCCCTCGCCCGCCGGACCTCAAGCCGTGTCGCCGCCGATCCAGCCCCGCGTCTGCGTGGACCGGATACATCCCCCTAACGGCTATTGAAGGAGGTCTCATGAAAATCGGGGATCAAAGTTGCCAGGAACTGTCATCTGCTCCCTATCCCTGGGATTGATTTCCTCTCTTTTGTGTCAAATGTTATACTCAGGCGTGAGTAACCTCTCGCATTCAGCCCCCCTTTTTAATCGATCACTTCAGCTTATATGGTGCAGGCCCCGTCAGGTTTTGGACGTTTGTTTATCAGTGTGGTGATGGGCACTCTGGCGATTCTCGGTGCAGCAATTTCGACTTTGACAGGACAGACGAACCATGACCCCTCGGGTCTTCAAATTTTCTATTGGTATATGCTGCCAGCGCTTCCATTTGTCGTTCTATCGCTATTGGCCCTCTTTCCATCGGTGATTCACACGTACATGGTAATTGGCGCAGCTTGCGGAGCTATTTTGGCGATTGCGATTCCGTATTTGCTACTTTGGTTCTCGCTTACATTCTACAGTGGCGGCGGTGCCAACATTGGATTGGGCCTGCTTTTTTTGGCCATGCCAGTATATCTTGTCCTGTTTATGGTCGGAGGGTCAGCAATATCCCGATTTTTGCACCGGCTGTATTCCTAAGGGCCGAAAACAGGATCCGCAACTATCTTAAGCGCCAACGGGTAAAGTGGATTTTTTACCCTCACTGGTCCGCCTCTCGGCCTTGCCTTCTTGACTTCAAGTTCGCCGCCAATAGCCTGACTCAATCCCCCGTTTTACCCTCATCGTAGCGTTCGGGCTTCTTGCCGTCGTGGCTCTTTTGGCCTTGGGGCCTGTCATCGGCTTGAGCAATGATCTCAACGCCATCGTCACCATTGTCTCCGGAGTGGCCTTTGTGCTGGTTCATGGTTCCGCCGCGCTGGGCTGGAGAAACCTCGTCGTCTTTTTAGTCATCACCATCATCATTAGTTTTTCCGCGGAGGCGGTCGGTGTCGCCACCGGTTGGGTCTTTGGCCGCTACTATTATACCGACAATCTCGGCCCGAAGCTCCTGGGCGTGCCGTTAATGATTCAGCTCGCCTATACCGCCGTCGGGTATGCGTCTCTGATGGCCGCGCGGGCCATCCTCGGAACGACGGGCCGATCTCCCCAACGCTCGTCCCTGCTGGCCGTGAGCCTGGTCGGCGCCTTCATCATGGTCGCATGGGATGTCTCCATGGACCCTCTTCAATCCACCGTGAGCGGAGACTGGATCTGGCAGGATGGAGGACCCTATTTCGGCATCGGCCTGCACAACTATGTGGGATGGTTTGCCACCGTCTTCGCCTTCATGTTCGTTTACCAACTCTGCGCCAGCTTCCTGCCCGAGCGCATCCTTGTGCCCGCCCTCGCCGATTCGCGGCTGTTCTGGAGCCAGCCCGTTCTCTATTATGCCTTTGTCGCCCTGGGCATTATTCTCGTGCCCTGGGTCGGCGGAGTTTCCCTGCCCTATGCCTCCCCCGGCAATTACCAAGGCTCGGTGGATAGCTTGGTCAACAGCCTGGCCTTGATTGCCTTCTTTGTCATGGGAACTCCCGTGGCCATCGCCCTATCCCGCATTTTCACGGATGAACCCCGCCGGGTTCTTTGAGTCCTAAAGGGGTTGGGTTGAGAAAAGCCTGGATAGCGGCCTCCGAGACAAAAGGAGATTGCGCGGGACGTTCTGGTTCCTCACCTTTATCGACGTGGCCGATTTTCGCAAAGTAGGGCTGACCACCTGCACCGCTCTCGTCATGGCCAACATGATCGGCACCGGCGTCTTTGCCAGTCTCGGCTTTCAGGTGGCGGCGCTGCATTCCCCATTTCTGATTTTGGTTCTCTGGGCGGTGGGGGGCGTGGTGGCGCTGTGCGGCGCACTGAGTTACGCGGAACTGGCGGCGGCCCTGCCCCGGTCTGGCGGCGAATATAATTTTCTCCGGCATATCTATCATCCTGCCATTGGACTGATGGGCGGTTTTGTTTCGGTCGTCGTGGGGTTCACCGCCCCGATCGCGCTTACGGCCATATTGGTGGGTAAATATGTGGCCGCGGCCGTTCCGAATGCTCCGGCCATGACGATTTCCGTAGGCCTCGTCCTCGCGTTGGCACTGCTGCACGCGGTCACGGTGCGAACCAGTGGCAATTTTCAAATTGCGATCACCTCGTTGAAGATCGGCTTGATCCTGGCCTTTATCGCGCTGGGATTCTGGAAGGGATTTCAACAGCCGGAAATCTTCCTGCCCAGGGGTGGGGATCTGGCCCTGGCTTTCAGCGCGCCTTTCGCCATGTCGCTGATGTGGGTCTACTATTCCTACTCGGGGTGGAACGCGGCGGTTTATATCATCGGAGAGGTGCGGAACCCCGAACGCACCGTGCCTTGGGCTCTGTTGCTGGCCACGGTCATGGTCACAATCATGTATGTGATTCTGAATGCGGTTTTTTTGGGCAGCGGGCCGATGGAAGGCTTTGAAGGGAAAAAGGAAGTCGGCGAAATCGCGGCGGCCAACCTGCTGGGTGAGCAGGGGGGTCGTGTCATGTCGGGTTTGATCAGCGCCGGTCTCATCTCGGCCATCAGCGCGATGACCTGGGCCGGATCACGGGTGGCCCAAATGGCGGGAAGGGATTTTTATCCCCTGCGATTTCTGGCCCGCACCAGCGCCGGAGGCGTTCCCCATGTCGCCCTTCTTCTGCAAACTGTGATCGTGCTGGTGATGATGGCCACCATGACTTTCGAGACGGTGCTGATGTACGCTCAGTTTGCCATCACGATGTGCGGTTTTTTAACCGTGCTCGGGGTGATCGTGCTGCGTTGGCGCCAACCCGACCTGCCCAGACCATTTCGGTGTTGGGGATATCCCGTCACCCCACTCGTCCTGCTCGGCGTGGATCTTTTCGCCTTGAGCTACACGGCGATGGCAAATCCCGGACATGCGGCCGCCAGTGTTTGCACGTTGCTGGCGGGAATCGGGCTGTATTTTTTGGTGCGAAGGGGCAAAATTGTCTCATGAAACGGGCAATCTTGGTCGTTGCATTGATGGTGGGTGTTCTGCGCGCCCAGGAAGTCCGCCGCGCCGAACCGGTGGCCTACGCCTCGGACAACGAAGTCGCACTTTTTCTCGCCGGGGTGCCCCTGCCGGATTCTTCCTCGCTGGCCGCCCTGCAGCAATCTCCCGCCTACCGGGAACACATCACCTCCCTGGCCCGCCTGTCCAAGCACTACGACCAGAAATATTATTCCAAAATCCGGTCCTGGAGCGCCGCCGAACTCGCTCCCCGCATCCCCATGAATCGTCCGGTCTTCTATTTCTTCGGTGGACCCGATGCGGTCAGCGCCCTGGCTTTTTTTCCCGATGCGCCGGTTTATATTTTGGGCGGCCTGGAGCCCGTCGGCTCCATCGCGCCGTTGCAGACCCTCTCGCCGGAGGCCATGAACGAGGGATTGGCCAATCTCCGCCAGTCGGCCCAGGTCATTCTTTCCTACGGACACTTTATCACCAAGGACATGAAGGCCGAACTCGACCGCACCGAGTTTCGCGGCGTCCTTCCGCTCGTCTACATGTTCCTCGCCTTGAGCGGACACGAAGTCGTCTCCACCACCTACGTGGCGGTGACTCCGGGGGGGGATTTGCGGGAGTTAGGCCCCTCCTACGGGGGGGCGGTCGGGGGTGGACTGCCGGGGATAAAAGTCACCTTCCGGGGGGGAGGCGGAGCCCTGAAAACCCTCTACTACATCCAGGCCAACGTGGCGGACGACGCCCTGAAAGGCAACGGAGCCTTGCTGAAATGGGCCAGTGGTTTTGGCCCCGGAAACGTTTACCTCAAAGCCGCCTCTTACCTGCTCCACGAGAACAACTTCTCTCGCATCCGCACCTTCCTTCTCAACAACGGCGTCGTCTTGCAGGATGACTCCGGCATCCCCTTCCGTTTCTTCCGCGAAGGTGACTGGCGCCTCTGGTTCTTCGGCACCTACACCGGCACCCTAGATATCTTCTCCAAATACCAACAAGTTGATCTGCAGCAGGCCTTTGCCGCACCCGGCGTCGCCGCGCCTCTGCCTTTTGGCACCGGCTACAAATGGCGGCATGGCGAATCCAATCTCCTCCTCGCCGTTCGCCAGCCCGCCTTGAAAGCCCAGCCGGTCAACGGGCAAAGTACGCCCTGAGAAAATCCGGATCACGGAAACCGTTTTCCCGTCCGAGCCGCACGATTACCAGTTTCTGCGAGCGGGAAATATACACCCGCTGTCCGCGCGAGCCGACCATGGCGATGAGGTCAGGCGGAGCGGCCTTGGACAGGCAGGACCGGCTCCAGGCTTGCGCCGATAATTTCTGGTCGATGGCTTCCTCCACATCACGTTCCGTGGCGGCTTTGTTGCGGGCGTTACCGTTAAGCCAGAAACCCAGGCCGTACATGGCGTTGGCCTTGGAGCTATCCGCGGCCTCGCTCAGCAAAGCCTGCGGCAGCAGCGGAAAGATCCCGTTCCAACCCTTGCGCCTGACGAGTTGGCCGACCTTGAGCAGATCGTAAGCCGAGAGGCGGGCGCCCGCGGAAAAGTAGGGTTGCCCCAACGGGTCCCTGCGCCATGGACCGATGCGGATGCCGAGCGGGTCCAATACGGAACTCTCCACCCACGAAAGCGGATTGCGCCGGAGTTTTTCAGCTAGCAATGTTTCCAGCGCTTCGTAGTGGGCCGGACCATAGGTAAAGACCGCACCAGGCTGGCTCACACAAGCGAGGCGAAGGACAGCCTTTTCCTTGTCCCGCAGACTGGCTGCATAAAGCGTATCAAAGCCGGTCGCGAGTCCCGAAGTCTGGCTGAGCAATTCGCGCACAGTGATGAGCTTTCGGCGCGGATCTGCTCGCCAGGCGGTGAAGGTGTCGCTGACCCGTTCGTCCAATCGCATCACTCCCCGGCCGATGGCGGCGAATGTTCCCAGGGCCGCCACGCTTTTGGTGATGCTGTAGACGTGCTCTTTTCGCTCCGGCGCCCCGCCATTCCGGTAGCGCTCCAGCTGGATGCGCCCGTTTTGCCAGATGATCAGCGCACAGCCGCCGTGCTGGTCCGAGTAACGCGCCGCCTGGCCGGCATCCGCCATGGCGTTCAGGCAGAGACCAAGCAAAATGGCCCATACTCCACGCATGTTGTTAGCGTGTCGGGAGATGAATTCTGCGTGCGGTGATGGCGGGCTCCACCGACTGATTCATGTTTTCACAAAGGCGGCGATAGGTGGTGGAATCCCTCCAGATGCCCCAGTTCGCCGAATAGGGCGTGTCGCAATGCAGGCAGACAAATTGCTTGTCCAAGCCGGGCAGCCAGGGATTTTCCTTTTTGCAGTTCGGGCAGAAGCTTACGAAGGCCGGACATCGCTCGATGGCGTTTCGCACCGCCTTGTCCGCCGGGATGTCGAGATCGCCCGGTTCCAATTCCAAGTCGCTGCGGTGGGCCGCGCTGGAGCGTTCCAAGTAGCGGTGGCGGGTCGTTTCATAGAGCGCTTTCACGCCCGATGTGTTGGCAAACCGTTTGTCTTTTCGTTCGCTGTAAAGATGGAAGGCGAGCAGCATGGCCTGAGCGGCATCGTTGCCCATCGGGATGTGGTCGCGTTCGCAATATTGAGCGAACACCGTGGCCAGTTCCGCCGGTCCATAGGTCGAGAAAAACAAGGTCCGCCGGAACAGGCGGTCAAGCACCGGGCTGGAACGAAGCAAGCGCCGGATCTCATCGCGTTCACCCGCGAGGATCACCACCTGGCGGGAGGCCAGCCTTTCGAGCAGAGGAGCAGCCTCGTTCGGGTTTACGGAACTGGTTGCCTGGCGCACCCGGACAAAATTGACGCAGGCATCCGTCGTCTCGTTTTCCGAGAAGTTGAGTGACAGGATTTCCTGGACCTCGGGCCGGGCCACGATGCCGAGAGTATGCAGGCCCTCCGCCAGTCTTTGCGCGGCTTCCAGGCGACCGGTGCCGTGCGCGCCCATAAACACGCAGTGGAAGTGCTGCTCCGTGGGAGGCAGGCCGTCCATCTCGCGTTGGCGCGTCGCGTGGGCCAGCCGCAGGAGGCGCTCCAATTCATGGCGCGCCGCATCCTGCCCAATGGATTTTCGCAGGCGGTTCAAAATATCATCGATGGTTGCGGCCCGTGCTTCCGCCGGTTCGTTGGGAGAAATTTCCTCGCCCGTTCCGCCGTTGTCACAAGCGTCAAAAGTGAGGTCAGGGCTCTCCGCCAGCTGGACCGGGGGCGATCCCGCGAAGGTGGAATGCTTCACCTCTCCGCGGCATTGGACGGCGGCCAGTCCGGCGGATGCCACCGAGAAGCATTTCATCCTCTCAACGTTCAACTGACAGGAGCGCAAATCGACTGCCGTCCCATCCTGCGAGGCAAAGGCCGTGTTCAGGATTTCCAGCTGCCCCTGGTCCAGAACGAGGGCGGAACTCGGTGCCGATTCGATGTCGCTGTGCGCGATTTCCAGTTGTCCGCCCGTGACGAAAAGCTGGGGGCACGAGCCGGCGGTTTGATGTGCGGCCCGAAAGGCCCGCAGGTGAGTCCGTGAATTGGCCGTTCCGGTGGAAATGAGCGCGGCCACCCCGCAGGCTTGAAAATGAGAGGCCAGCACCCGGACATCCGCGCAGTCGCGAAAATAAGTGGCGACGCCGTTCTCAAAAAACTGCACGCCTTCGCAATAGATGCCGGCCGCTTCACCGAAGATCGCCGCTCCGGGATCGGCTTCATTGTCATTGACGCACCGTTCGATCCGGCTGTGATAAATGGCGCCCGAAGAACCCTGGCGCAAGGCCAGGCCGATGCGGCAGTCCGCGATCCGGCTGGTCGAAACTTCCACGGTGGCCTGATTGGTCAGTAGCACGGCGTCATTGGCGTGGCCCAACAGGCTGTTGCGGATAAAAAGCTGAGCCTTGCCGCTCGAAGATCCGGCTTCGATGCGCCCGTGCACTGTGCAGTCGTCGATGGCCAGGACTCCTTTCTCACAAATGAGCGCCGGTTCGCCCGGCTCGCTTTGGAAAGCCAGGCCCCGCAGGATGGCCTGGGTGGTGGACACCTTCACCGTGCCTTTGATCACCACCGTCCCCGCTTGCTCACTCCGAATCTCAAGATTCTTCTTGAGCTCAAAGGCCGGGTATTCTCCCGGTGGCAGGATGATCACATCCCCCACCGCAGCCCGTTTTATCGCCGACGGCAAATCTCGTACTCCGAAAAAACCTCCTGTGGGATCAATGGTTAGTTCGCGCCGTTTCCTTCCATGAAAGTCCGGCAAGAGCGCCGAAACATAGGTAGGCGGGCGGACCTGGGTCTTCATGAGGGAAAATTTCTCCTGGCAACCATCGACTGGATAAACTTCTCAAATAAACCTGCTGCCTGCAATGGAAACGCCGCCTCCCAGCCATATTTCTGGATTGCTTTTCCTTCTGAGCGGGGCCACCGTCAGCCTTATCAATTTACCGATGAGCGCCACCCTCTCCGCCACCAGCCAGCTCGACCAACTCAAGAAATTTACTACTGTCGTCGCGGATACCGGCGATTTCGAGTCCATCCGCAAATACTCGCCGCAGGACGCGACGACCAATCCGTCCCTGATTTTCAAGGCCGTCCAGCAGGACCAGTATAAACATCTGCTGGCTGAAGCCATCGCCAACAACAAGGGCTCTTCCCTGAGCGGCGGCGATCTTTACAAAAAGATCATCGACGATTTGCTCATCGCCTTTGGCCGCAAGATTCTCGACATCGTCCCCGGCCGGGTTTCCACCGAAGTGGATGCGCGTCTCTCCTTTAATACCGAGGCCACCGTCGAGAAAGCCCGTTACTTGATTGGTCTCTACGAGAAGGCCGGCATTTCCCGCGATCGCATCCTCATTAAGATTGCCTCGACTTGGGAAGGCGCCCGCGCCGCCGAGGTTTGTGAGAAGGAAGGCATCCATTGCAATCTTACTCTCATGTTCTCCCTGGCCCAGGCTATTGCTTGCGCCGACGCCAAGGTGACGCTCATTTCGCCTTTCGTGGGCCGTATTTACGACTTTTACAAAGCCACCACGGGCAAGGAATACAAGGGGGCCGAGGACCCGGGCGTGCACTCCGTCAACAAGATCTACAACTACTACAAGAAGTTCGACTACAAGACCCAGGTGATGGGCGCCAGCTTCCGCAACACCGGGGAAATCCTGGAACTCGCGGGTTGCGATCTTCTCACCATCGGGCCGGAATGGCTCGAGGAGTTGCAGAACTCCAACGAACCGGTCGAGCGCAAGCTCAGCCCCGAGGCCGCCAAGGCCGCCAACATCGAGCGTATCGACGTCGATGAAAAGGTCTTCCGCTGGCTCCTCAACGAGGAAGCCATGGCCACCGACAAACTCGCCGACGGCATCCGGAAATTCGCCGCCGACATCGTCAAGCTCGAGGGCATCATCGCCAAATCCGTCTAATTTATGTTGCGCGCACTCGTCCTCTCCCTGTTTCTTACACTTGCGGCCAGTCCTGTCTGGGCCACTACGGCCGCCGTCGACCATCCGGGGGCTCTGCCCATCCTGCTGGGTCTCGACAAGGTGCGGGCCGAGTTAAAAATCAATTCCTTGCAGCGGGCTGTGCTCGACTCCCTTCGCGCCGAGTACAAGGCCGAGGCCCGGAAGTTGACCACCCCCATGCCGGAGACCGTCGCCCAGCGCACCACTGCGGAGAAGCAGCTCTTGCAACTGACCGACCGGTATAACAAGCGGGCCCTCTCCGTTTTGAACGACGATCAGAAGGTGCGCTTCCTGCAAATCGAACACCAGATTCTTGGCGCAACCGCGCTCCTTCAGCCCGCGGTGCAAAAGAAGGTGGGTCTGACATCCCAACAAAAAACCCAAATTGAGACGATTCGCCAGAAGGGCCTCGACTACGTGGGCAAGGTCAACCGGCAATTTGAGGAAGGCCGCATCGGCTATCAGGAAAAATTGGATCTCCTCCGGGACCGGCGTCTTTCCCAGGGAGAAAATCTTCTCAAACTCCTGACTCCTGAGCAGCGCGATGCCTTCAATGCCATGGGAGGCAAAAAATTTGCCAGTTAAGCAAGAGGGCTGGTTTGGGTGGCCGGGATGCAGGGCTTCCCTCCAGCCAAAACTGACCTTCTAGGGGTGGGACGCGCGTGTCGGCCGAACCATCCTTACCGCCTCTGACGCCTACGGCCGTTCGCAAGCGGCGCTCGCCGCCGCGCGATGCTCTTTTCGCGGCGTTTCTCATTTTCTCCTGCTTTTCGGGCAGCGCGCTGTGGATCTATTATCAGGCCAGAGACCGTGAGCTTTCGCACCATTTCGAGGCCCTGACTGAGGCCGCGGTGCGTGCGTCCAATTCGGTAGGTCCCAAATATTTCGCTCGAGGCGGCAAGACGCCTCCACCGCTCAAGGAGGAACGGACCTCGACCCTGGGCCGGCTCATGTATGTAAAGTCGCGGGCCTCGCCCATTGGGCGCATTTCTGTGTTGGGCCCCTCCCAGCGCGGCCCGCTGGTGTTGTTCGACACCGACGATCCGGCCCCTCCGTCCGAAGAAAACTGGTTGGTTAGCCCTTCCCTGCCGACAGTCACATTGCCCGACGAGAAGGCTCACTTTGAGAAAGTGATGTCTTCGGGAAAAGTTCACGTGCAAAGCCGGCCGGACAAAACCATCAAGGTCTACGCGCCCATTCGCGAAAAATCCGGACGCACGCTCGGTGTAGCCACCGCGGAATCCAGTCCCCATACCCTCGAACAGGGGCTTCATCCCATTCGCATGGCGGCGATTTCCTCGGTGTTTTTGGGGGCGATCGTCGCCCTGCTGGCTGGCCTGGCCATCTTTTCCTGGCGCCGGGGGGCCTGGAAAATCGAGGAACGTTTACTTCGGGCCGAACAGGCGGATCGTTTGATGGTGCAAGCCTTGGGCCAGGTTTTTTATGAATACAATCCGGCCACGGAGAGGATTGCCTGGCGGGGCGATACCCAGCGCATGCTGGGATATCCCGTTACCCTGGCTCCTGTCGTCGGTATTGAGTGGGAAGAACAGCTTCATCCCGCGGACCGCGAACTTTTTCGGAAAAGCTGGTATCGTTCTTCCTCCGCGGAGCCGTATGGGATCGAATACCGGGTGCGCCGTGCTGATGGGCGCTACATCCGACTGCTGGACCGGGGCGGAGTCCTGCCGGGCGAAAAGAACACCACGGTGGTGATAGGAGCGCTGTATGATATGACCGCTCTGCGCGAGGCCGAGGACCGCCTGCGCGATGTCGTGGATGCCGCAGGCGAGTTTATTTGGGAGGTGGACGCCAAGGGGCGATACACCTTCGTTTCAGATCGCGTGCGCGAGGTGCTGGGCCGGACTCCGGAGGAAATGCTGGGCCGCGACCCGTTCGAGTTCCTTCTGGATGAGGACCGCGAGGATATTCGCCGAAAGTCCGACACACTGCGGGAAAGCAAGAAGACGTTTCGAGGGTTTGAGCATCGCGTGGTGCGTGCGGACGGAAAGATCATCTGGCTGAGCGTGAATGGCGTAGCCGCAACGGATGCCGATGGAAACTTCGCCGGTTTTCGCGGTGCGGGCATGGATATCACGGCGCGCAAGGAAGCAGAGCAGGCGCTGATTCGCGAGAAGGAGGCGGCCAATGCCGCGGTGCGGGCCAAAAGCCAGTTCCTTGCCATGATGAGCCACGAAATTCGCACGCCGCTGAACAGCGTCATCGGGTTTGCCGACTTGCTCTCCACCTCGCGGTTGGATGGCTCACAACGGACGCAATTGGAGATGATCTGCAAGAGCGGCGATGCCCTGCTGGCATTGCTCAACGACATTCTCGACTTTTCCCGGCTGGAATCGGCCGGCTTCAATCTGGACATGGGGCGGGTGGATGTGCGGCAGGCCTTGCAGGAGGTAGTCGATTTGTATCAGGCCGCGACGGCAGCCAAGAATGTCACTTTGTCCCTCGAAGTGGATGAGACCGTGCCGGTGGCGGTGCAGACCGATCGGGCCCGGCTTCGGCAGATCCTGCTTAATCTCGTCGGCAATGCCGTTAAATTCACCGAGCGGGGATCGGTGCGAATCACGGCCAGTTTCCCGCCGGATGCCTTTCCCGGGAAATCGGGTTTGCGCATCGAGGTTCGCGATACCGGGGTGGGCATTCCGGAGAACAAGCGCTCGCTGCTTTTCCAGCCCTTTTCCCAAGTGGACTCCTCCACGACCCGGCGCTTTGGCGGCACTGGCCTTGGCCTGGCCATTTGCAAGCGGTTGGCGGAATTACTGAACGGCGAGGTCGGGCTGAAGGAGTCCGGTCCCGATGGCAGTCTCTTTTATCTCCGGTTAGCCGTGGACGTTTCCGCACCCGCGGCAGAACTTGTCCCGACGATCTCCCCCGAGCCCGACGGGGCCTTTCGGCTGGTGCGGCCTTTGCGCGTCTTGGTTGCGGAGGACAATCGGGTCAATCTGCTGCTCATTCGGAAGATGTTGCTCGTCCTCGGCCTGGAAAGCGAAGCGGCGGAGGATGGCCGGGCTTGTTTGGAGATGCATCGGGCCCGGCCTTTCGACGTGATTTTAATGGATGTCCAAATGCCCGAACTGGATGGCCTCTCGGCCACCCGGGCCATCCGACAGAAAGAACAGGAACTCAATGGGGCCGAGCCGGTTAAGATTATCGCTTTGACCGCGAACGCCATGGCTGGCGACCGCGAACGCTGTCTGGAGGCGGGGATGGACGACTACCTGAGCAAACCCATACGGCTCAACTCCCTTGCCATGCAACTTGAGAAATACGGGTTGCTCAAACGCGAGGCTCCGGTAGCGCTTTGAAAGACTTGTGGTGCCAAAAATTCAACGGTAACTTCCCCGCTTCCCGCGTAAAGTGAGGATGCCATTCATGAAGATTTATTTAGACGGACAGTTTTGCGCAAAAGAAGACGCGAAGATTTCGGTGTTTGATCACGGCCTCCTTTATGGGGATGGCATTTTCGAGGGCATCCGATTTTATCATGGTCGCGTCTTTCGTTTGGAAGAGCATATCGAGCGCCTTTACGATTCGGCCCGCGCCATTTGCCTCAAGATCCCGTTCGACCGCGCGGAGATGATCGAGGCGGTATTGGAGACCATCCGCCAAAACGATTTGCGTGATGGCTACGTACGCCTAGTGGTGACCCGTGGCCCCGGCGACCTTGGCCTGAATCCCAATCTTTGTCCCAAGGCCACGGTCTTCATTATTGCTTCCAAGATCACGCTGTATCCCGAGGAGATGTATCGCAATGGCCTAATGGTGGTGACTTGCGCAACCCGCCGCATTCCGCATGGTGCTTTGAGCCCCATGGTGAAGTCGCTCAACTATCTTAATAACGTGCTGGCCAAGATCGAGTCGCAGCTGGCGGGCGCGGGCGAGGGCCTCATGCTCAACGAGCAGGGCTTTGTGGCCGAGTGCACGGGCGACAATATCTTTGTGGTCAAACATGGTAAAATCACCACGCCACCGATTTCATCAGGCGCTCTCGCCGGCATCACCCGGGAGGTCGTTTTTGAAATGGCGGCGGAGGCTGGTCTCGTCATTAGCGAGCCCAATATGACCCGCTATGACATCTACACCGCCGACGAGTGTTTTCTCACGGGTACCGCGGCGGAGGTGATCCCCGTGGTGAAGCTGGACAACCGCCCGATCGGCGACGGCACGCCGGGCCCGATCACCCGCAAGCTGATTGAACGTTTCCACCAGTTGACAGAGACGACCGGCGTGGCGATTTATTAGGTATGCAATGTGACGTTTGCCAGCAAAAGGAGGCGACGGTTTTTCTCACCCAGATCGTGGGGGGCAAGATGCAGAAGGTGAACCTCTGTGAATCCTGCTCCAAGGAGAAGGGCGTGAACGACCCGACCGGCTTTGCGCTGGCCGACCTGTTGCTTGGCATGGGCGCTGCCCAGGACATCGAGCGTGCACCCGGTGGCATGAGTTGCCCGGTTTGCGGCTTTACCCAGGCCGACTTCAAGAAGACCGGCCGCCTGGGCTGCAGTTCCTGCTACGATGTTTTCGCCGAGGGGCTGGAGAACATGCTTAAGAACATGCATAAGGGCTCCCTTCATGTGGGCAAGGCCCCGGCCAATTTTTTGAAGAACCAAAAGTTCGAAGAGAAGATCAAGTCTTTGCAGAACAATCTGGAGAAAGCCGTGGCCGAGGAGGAGTACGAAAAAGCGGCCGACCTTCGCGACCAGATTCGGAAAATCGAGTCGACCCAGGAAGCATGAAACTTTCCAAGATCATCGCCAATACCGGTGAGTGGCTGAGTGGGGATGGTCCCCATCGCCAGATCGTGGTGAGCAGCCGCGTGCGACTGGCCCGCAACATCAAGGGCAAACCGTTTCCGGGTTGGGCCAAGAAGGCCGAGCGCATCGATGTGCTCAAGATCGCCAAGTCGGCCGTGGAGCAGCTTCCCGAGATGAAGGAGGCCTTCTCGGAAAACCTGGAGGCGCTTTCTCCCCTCGAAAAACAGGTGCTGGTGGAACGTCATCTGATCAGTCGCGAACATGCCGCCAAGGGCGTCGGCAGCGCGGTGGTGATGAACGCGCCACAGACGTTGAGTTTCATGATCAATGAGGAGGACCACCTCCGCATGCAGGCAATTTGCTGCGGTCTGCAGCTCGGCAAGGTCTTCGCCATGATCAACCAGGCGGACAGCGAACTCGAGCCCATGCTGGATTTTGCCTATCACTCCAGGCTCGGTTATCTCACCGCCTGCCCGACCAATGTCGGTACCGGCATGCGCGCCTCCGCCATGCTCCATCTGCCGGGACTCGTCATGAGCGAGCAGATGAACAAGATCATCAACTCGGTCAATAAGATCGGACTGGCTGTCCGCGGCCTCCACGGGGAGGGGACCGAAGCCATGGGCAACCTCTTCCAGGTGTCCAATCAGACCACTTTGGGCGAAACCGAGGAGGAGATCATCGAACGGCTCAATAAGGTCATCGAAACCGTGATCGAACATGAGCAGAATGCGCGGTTGTTGCTTCTTCAGCGCAAGCCCATCACCTTGCTCGACCAGATCGGCCGCGCCTACGGCATCCTATCTCACGCTCACTCAATGAGTTCCAAGGAGGCGCTCAACCAGCTTTCCGTCATCAAATTGGGGGTCGACCTCGGCCTTTTTCCCGAACCCCATCGCTGCCCCGTCGACGAACTTTTCATTGAAACCCAGCCCGCCCATTTGCAAAAGGGGGCTCAGACGCAAAAAATGTCCGCGGAAGAAAGGGACACCTTGCGTGCGGCGCTAATTCGCGCCAAATTGAAAGACGTTCCTGAGCCGGATATCGCGAAAATCGCGATCAAACCCTCGGGCACCACGGAAAATGATGAATAACTTCACACCTCGCGCGCAACAGGTTCTTGCGCTCGCTCGTAAGGAAGCTGACCGCTTCAACCACAACTATGTGGGAACGGAACATCTGCTGCTCGGCTTGATCAAGCTGGGACAGGGGGTCGCGGTCAACGTACTCCAGAAGATGGGGCTCGATCTCGAGACCGTCCGCATGGAAGTGGAGAAGCAGGTGGGTTCCGGACCGGAAACCAAAATGGTCGGAAATATTCCTTACACTCCGCGTGTAAAGAAAGTCCTCGCACTCGCTGGCAAGGAAGCCAAGGCTCTGCAGCACTCCTACGTGGGCACTGAGCATATCCTGCTCGGCCTGCTGCGGGAAGGCGAGGGCGTCGCCGCCCGTGTCCTCAAGAGCCTCGAGGTCGATATCGAGCGCACCCGTAATGAAATTTTGAAGGAACTCGACCCCAACTTTGCTCCGCAGGAGGAAGGTGAGGGGGTGCCTACCGAAGTGGGTGGGAAGAAGGATTCCAAGACCCCCGCGTTGCGCGCCTTCGGCCGCGACTTGACCGACATGGCCAAGAAGAACGAACTCGATCCTGTCATCGGCCGCGCCGACGAAATCGAGCGCGTCGTCCAGATCCTGTGCCGCCGCACCAAGAACAACCCGGTGCTTATCGGTGAAGCCGGCGTCGGCAAGACCGCCATCGCTGAAGGCCTCGCTCAGGAAATCGTGGCGGGCGAAGTGCCGGAAATCCTGCGCGACAAAAAAGTCATCACCCTCGATCTAGCCCTCATGGTGGCCGGTACCAAATACCGTGGTCAGTTTGAAGAGCGCATCAAGGCCGTGATGGATGAGATTCGCCGGACCAAGAACGTCATTCTTTTCATCGACGAGCTTCACACGATCGTGGGGGCCGGTTCCGCTGAAGGGGCCATGGATGCCTCCAACATCATCAAGCCCGCCCTTTCGCGTGGCGAGTTGCAGTGCATTGGTGCGACCACTTTGAACGAGTATCGCAAGTACATCGAAAAGGATGCCGCGCTCGAACGCCGTTTCCAGACCGTCAAGGTCGAGGCGCCCAGCGTGGATGAGACCATTCTCATCCTCAAGGGCATCCGTCCGAAGTACGAAGCTCACCATAAGGCCAAGATCACCGATGAGGCTCTTGAGTCGGCCGCCAAGCTGTCCGACCGTTACCTCACCGGACGCTTCCTGCCCGATAAGGCGATCGACGTGATGGATGAAGCCGGCTCCCGGGCCCGCATCTCCGCCATGACCCGGCCGCCGAACGTCAAGGACATCGAAGCGGACATCGAGAAGATCCGCATCGAGAAGGAAGCCGCCATCAAGGCCCAGGATTTCGAGAAAGCCGCCTCTTTGCGCGACAGCGAAAAGCAGGCCCGTGATCGCCTGGACGCGATCCTCGCCGAATGGCGCGCCAGCAAGGAGGAAAAAGAGGTTCTCGTGACCGAGGATGAGATCATGCATGTCCTTTCCAAATGGACCGGAGTGCCGCTCTCCCGCATGGAGCAGAAGGAAACCCAGAAGCTCCTCGCCATGGAAGACGATCTTCGCGGCAAGGTCATCGGTCAGGACGAAGCCGTAGTGGCCATCAGCAAGGCCCTGCGCCGCTCCCGTGCGGATCTCAAAGATCCCCGCCGTCCGATTGGCTCCTTCGTATTCCTCGGACCCACCGGCGTGGGCAAGACCTTCCTCGCCCGCACCCTCGCCGAATTCATGTTTGGCGACGCGGACGCGCTCATCCAGATCGACATGTCCGAGTACATGGAGAAGTTCACTGCTTCCCGCTTGATCGGCTCGCCTCCCGGCTACGTCGGGTACGAGGAGGGCGGTCAGCTTTCCGAAGCCGTGCGCCGTCGTCCGTACTCCGTGGTTCTGTTCGACGAAATCGAAAAGGCCCACCCCGATGTCATGCATCTGCTCCTGCAGATCCTTGAAGAAGGCAAGGTCACCGATTCGCTTGCCCGGAAAATCGATTTCCGGAACACGATCATCATCATGACTTCCAACGTCGGCGCGGAGCTCATCAAAAAGCAGACCATGCTCGGCTTCGGTGCGCCCAAGCTCGACGACAACTACGACAACATGCGCGACAAAATTCTGGAGGAGACCAAGCGCGTCTTCAAACCCGAGTTCTTGAACCGCCTCGACGACATCATCGTCTTCCACACCCTTACCAAGCCTGACTTGGTCAAGATCGTGGACCTCGAAGTCTCGAAGGTCGTGGAGCGTATCCGCACCAAGAACATCCATCTCGTCTTGGACGAAACCGCCAAGGACTTCCTCATCGAAAAAGGCTACGATCCTTCCTACGGAGCCCGCCCCATGCGGCGCGCTGTCGAGAAGTACCTTGAAGACCCGATGGCCGAAGAACTGTTGCGCGGCAATATCAAGTCGGGCGAAAACATCCAGGTCAAACGGGATGGTGAGAAACTCTCCTTCACGTTGCCGTCCGAGATTTCGGAACCCGCTGCCGCGAATTAATTAATGGCCCGCTCGCTCAAGCGCCTGGTCGGTGCTGCCTTGGTGGCCCTGACCTTGGGCGCTTGTGCCACGAGCGTGCCGCAACCGAATCTCGGGCTTTACAAGCAGGAGCTCCGGCAGTGGCACAATTCTGGGAAATACGCCGTCTCTTTTGCCGCGGCCGCCGCTCCCGGCCGGGCCTGGCTGGATCACGTCATCGCGACAAGGAAAGCCGGTGACCGAGTTGCGGTCGTCTTCGACATCGACGAGACCTTGCTTTCAAATTGGGGCTACCTCTCGGCCGGCGACTTCGTATTGAATTATGACAGCTTCAAGGTGTGGACGAGGGCCAACAATGATCCGCCTCTGTCTCCCACCCGCGAGATTTTTGAACGTGCCAAGGCCGCGGGCATACCCATCTTCCTCATCAGCGGGCGCCACGAAGCACAGCGGGCCGATACGGTGCGGCAGTTGCGCACCGTCGGTCTGACGGGGTGGACCGCTCTCTATCTCCGTCCCGACGCCAACATGGAAAAGTCCATCGTGCCCTTCAAGAGCGGCGTCCGACGGCAACTCGCCGCCCAGGGTTATCGCATTGTTCTCAACATGGGCGACCAGGACAGCGATCTCGAGGGCGGCTTTGCCGAACGCAAAATCAAGCTGCCTAATCCCTTCTATTTCATCCGCTGAGGGGAATTATCATTTTTTCTAATAAATTGCGGCTTTCCGAATTCAGGCCCGCTGGCCTAAATTTTCCGGATGAGCACTAGCAACACCCCGATCTCTCCCTCGGAAACTCATCGCGTCGAAACCGACACGATGGGCGCCATTCACGTCCCGCACGACCGCTACTGGGGTGCCCAGACCGCCCGCTCGCTCATCCATTTCGATATCGGTGATGACGTCAAACCGCCTGAACTCATCAAGGCTCTGGGTGTGCTCAAAAAAGCCTGCGCCCTTGCCAACCGAGACCTCGGCAAGCTCGCTGATGACAAATGCCAGCTCATCGCCCAGGCCGCCGACGAAGTTATCGCCGGCAAGCTGGACGACCATTTTCCTTTGCGCATCTGGCAGACCGGCAGCGGTACCCAGAGCAACATGAATGCGAACGAGGTCATCTCCAATCGCGCCATTGAAATCGCTGGTGGTGTCATCGGGTCCAAGAACCCCGTTCACCCCAACGATCACGTGAACATGTCGCAGTCGTCCAACGACACTTTTCCCACCGCGATGAATATCGCGGCCGCCTGCGAGGTGGTGGAAAAACTGCGGCCTTCCGTCCGCCGGCTCCGCGATACACTCGATGCCAAGGCGAAGGAATTCTCCGACATCGTCAAAATCGGCCGCACCCACCTACAGGACGCCACGCCGCTCACCCTCGGCCAGGAGTTTTCCGGCTGGGTCACCCTGCTCGATGACGATCTCAAGCGCATCGAAGCCTCTCTGCCGGGCCTCTACTCTCTGGCCATTGGCGGTACGGCTGTCGGCACCGGCCTGAATTCTCATCCAGAATTCGGCGACCGCGCCGCGGCCCACATTGCGGAGATCACCGGCCTGCCCTTCGTGGCTGCGCCCAACAAATTCGCCGCCCTCTCCGCGCACAACGAATTCGTCTTTGCCAGCGGCGCGCTCAAGGGCCTTGCCTGCTCGCTCATGAAAATCGCCAACGACGTGCGCTGGCTCGCCTCCGGCCCCCGTTGCGGCCTCGGTGAATTGACCATTCCCGAAAACGAGCCCGGCTCCTCCATCATGCCCGGCAAGGTGAATCCCACCCAGTGCGAATCCATCACCATGATCGCCGTCCAGGTCATGGGCAATGACGCGGCCATCGGCATCGCCGGTTCGCAGGGCAACTTCGAGCTCAACGTTTTCAAGCCCGTCATCATCTTCAACTTCCTTAACTCCGTCCGTCTCCTTGCCGAAGGGAGCGACTCCTTCAACGACCATTGTGCCGTCGGCATCGAGCCGAATCGCGAAAAGATCGCCGAGTACGTGAAGACTTCGCTCATGCTTGTCACCGCGTTGAACCCTCACATCGGCTACGACAAGGCCGCCCAGATCGCGAAAAAGGCCCACAAGGAAGGCACCGGCCTCAAGGAAGCAGCCATCGCCCTCGGCCATCTCACCTCGGAACAGTTTGACCAATGGGTCAAGGCCGAGGAAATGACCCATCCGTAGTCCTTAATAAACTAAACTTCGCGTCCGCGTTCTTTTTAAAGAGATCGTAGAGAATTTTTGCTAAAAGGATATTGCGATCCGCACGAATCCTCTTAAAATCTGCCATTGGTTTCCCTCTCCCTCATGAAATCTCGTTTCGCGCTCGCTTTCATATCCGCCGGTTTGCTGATGGTTCGAAGCGTTAGTGCCGAGATGGTTCTCGTTGAAGAAACGTTTTCCGACGGCAACCGGAGTGGCTTTATGCCCCCGAAATCTCTGGACTGGTATTGCTCGGTCAATGGGCGCTTTCTCGCGTGTGAGACCGGAAAAATGGTCGTGACTGGCGCAATGGAAACCGCGCGGCATGCCGTTGCACGGTTTGCCGAGGCCGATAAACCCGTGACCTTGGAAAAGGGCGAATCTCTGATTTTAATCTTCGAGGTAAAACCAGTGGCCGGTGGTATTCCCAGCGGGAACAGCCTCCGCTTTGGCTTTTTTAACTCCGCCAACGACGCCTCTAACATATTCTCTGCCGACGGGCAGAACCACACCGGCTCGAATGCTTTGGGCTATGTGGGGGCCGTTCTCATTAAATCGGACGCTGCCTCATCCCTTGCCATTCTTAAGCGGGAGGGCGAGGGCGCTTTGCTGACAAATTCCCACGCCTACAAAAACCTCCAGTCGGCGCCTGCTTCCATCGGGCTGCAGTTTGGCGAAAGCTATGACGTGGAACTCCGTATCAAGCGGACGACATCGGACAGCGCTCAAATTGATGTGAGCGTCCAAGGCGTAGCCGGGAAATTCGACGCCTCCTATGAAGACAGCGTCGCGCCGATTTTCACCTTCGACACCGTCGGCTTCTCGATCTTCAAATCGATCACCGACGCCGAGTTTTCCAACATCAAGATCATCAAGTTGCCCTGATAGGAGACATGAGATTTTCCTCCCGAGTGGTTTCACGGCGAGCCTTTACGCTCGTGGAGCTGCTTTCCGTGATCGGTATTATGGACTTTCTTGGCCCGCTTCTCACCGTCACGAGCAACGAATACCCTGAAGCCACTCCGGTGAGTCGGGACGAGTTACGGGCCGAATCCATTTTGTCGAACCGGTCTTCTACACCTGACCAAGGAGGTGAGTGGAAACGGGAAAAATTTTCAACGGAAACAATTTCGTTTGCCAATGATTTCCGGTTGACATTGCTAAAAGGATATTGCATTAATTCTACAGACCTCGCCTCCCCCGAATGAGTTTTTCCCTTTCATTGATCTTGTCTGGACATTCTTTGAATGAATGTAGCTATATTGTACATCCATTGCGGATACACAGTGGTTGCAAATTCTCCCTATGCGCAAAAAACTGAAATTCACGGGAGGCTTTTCTTTGGTCGAGGTCACCATGGCGATCGGCCTCATGTCATTTTGCATGGTCGCGATGCTCGGCATGCTTCCCGTGGGCATGTCCCAGGAACGCAAATCGACCGACCAGCTCCTCGCATTGCAGGCGTTGTCGGCGGTGGCCACGGATTTTAAAGGAGCCCCGATAGGCAGCCCCAAAACGAAATTATACGATATTGATATTCCGGTCGTAGGCGAATCACCCAAGTCAGCGTCCTTGCTACTGGATGCGAATCTCAAGAAGCTCGTAGGATCTACCGGCAAGCAATTTGAAGTAGTCTATAAGCTCGAGCCTCCTTCTTCCGCATTCTCCTCCTACCGCTTATTGTTGCGGGTTTACCGAACTTCTCAGGCAAATCCTTCGGCTTCGGCTACGGCGGATTTCGTTGAAGGGGTGGTTCTCAAACCAGGTTTTTGATGACGAACTTCCCTTGGCGTCCAAAAGTGAAGGCTCGCTTATGTGCCGCGAGTCGCCACGGGCGTCAACGTGGGTTTACTCTGATTGAACTATTAGTTTCCTTTGCGGTACTAGCTCTGATGGTGGCAGTTCTGGCGACGACTTTCTCGAATTTTGTGGGCGTTACCAGCAGTTCGGGAAAGCGCTTGGAGACCAACAATCAAATGCGAACCATTTTTGATCGGATGTCCTTTGATTTGGCGTCCAGTATCCGCAGGGGCGGGGTGACAATTGCCTTCAATAAAAATGCCCAGGCGAGCGGTGGAGCGGCAGGTTTGAATGACTCCATGGTGTTTCTCACCGATGCGCGCACTTCCTCCCCGTCCCGCATGGCCCGTATTGCCTATGAGGTGAACATGGACAACAACCCGGTCCTCAAAACGGACTTTTCTTCGCTTTTTCGGGGCGTTGAACCCTTCTCTTGGCAGGATAATGCCGGCTCCACCGCGCTGCGGTCGACGGCCGACTGGCAACCATTGGGCCGCGGCATTTTTCGCATGGAGCTTTCCTTTTTGAAGACCGATGGGACCTTGGCCTCCACCCAGCCCCCCGAGAACGAAACTGCTGCGGTGATCTGTAGTGTTGCTTCCCTGGACGAAAACTCTTTCAGCAAGTTGAGCCAGTCGGAGCGGTCATTTCTCGTGGCTGCTTTGCCTGATGCCATCGACAATGAACTGCCAATATCGCGCTGGACCGCAGATCGCTTTTCCGCTTTGCCGCTGTTTGTTCGGCAAAATGTCCGATTTAGCCAAAGACAGTTTTATCTGAAGTGATGTTTGCTCGTTCTATCTATAAAACTCGCGCCAGCGCTCTCGTTATCGTGCTCGCTTTCATTGTGCTTATGTCAGTCGTGATGCTGAGTTATCTCGCTACTACCCAGAGTACCCTGAGAAAAAGTTCCTCCAGTGCCGCTATTGTGGAGACGGATATGTTGGCCGAAGTCGCCACCACGGCCATCATCGACGACATTCGGCAGGAAATGCTGGCGGGGGCCGATAGTACAAACCAGCCGGTGACCAATCAGCCCATGACAGTGTCGGCCAAGGCGATGCTGCCGGGCCGTGTTCTCAGCGGAGGCATCGCCGCAACAGACACCAATTTCCTGAATCTCACAAAACAGAGCCTTCGTACCAATGCGTTCTATCCTGGCACCAGCACGGCGACATTTACCTCGAAAGGCAGCGCTGCCGGGATAAAAGGACGAGCCCGTGCATCCTCTGTCAGCACCACGGAAGCGAGTTTGAATGGCCGCCTGGTCAGCGCCGAGCGTTGGAATAAACCGATGCTTATCAGTGGCGATGGCTTCACCCGCAATGATCAACTGCCCGACTGGATTTTGATCTCCCGTAAAGGACCGCTCATTGATGGAATGACGCTTGGCAATTACACCAATAAGGCAGTGTCCAATGAGGACTACGTGATTGGCCGATACGCTTATAATGTCTACGACATCAGCGGTCTGCTGGATATCAATGTCGCCGGGTTTCCTGCCAATGCCAAGGGGGATGCGGCGACCAAAGGGTCTATGGCTTGGGCGGACCTCAGTGTTATTCCCGGCATGGGTAGTAGTACGGACATTCAAAAATTCGTCGAGTGGAGGAATCGCCTGTCCCTCAATAGTACGAACTATGCCGACATGGTGCGTACTTGGGGAGAATCTCACGGTTTCAACGCTCCCCTTAAGCAAGGTTCAGAGATGGAAAATCATTTCTTCAGCCGGCAGGATCTGATTCGATTTGTGAAGACTTACGGCAGCAATTCCATCACGCCCCAGGCGCTGCCTTACCTCACGACGTATTCCGCCAAGCTGGATCAGCCTTCATTCTCTCCCGCTTCAGGCCGACCTAAAATTGGAAAAAACAGCGGCGGCGGCGGCAATGATGCGTTCGGAGCTGACGATACCATCAATCCCAATCTGGCGGCCTATGGTGATGTGGTGGGAAGTCCCGTGATCAAGCGCCGCTTCCCCCTTGATCGCTTGAGATATCTTCAACCCAATCCGACGGGCGAGGTTGCCGCCAAAATACGTAAATATTTCGGGTTAGTTTGGAGTGCTTCAGGATATCAGTGGACATACAGTCCGGGAGGAGGAGGCGGAGGAACCATCGCAAAGTTGTCAGAAATTAGCGGACGAGAGGCGAACTTTTTTGAACTTCTCAAAGCGGCTGTCAACGCGGGAACGCTTGGTGGACAGTTTCAAAACAACAATCCCGAAGAGGTGGAACGGTCGCCGAGAATATTTGGGCAGGAATATGGCTCGATCAACTATCAAATCATGCGTTTGGGAGCCGCGATAATTGACCAGTATGATGCGGACAATTTTCCTACCAGAATATCTTTTGATGGCGAAGAGTTTTATGGAGTGGAGGATCTGCCATATCTGTACGTCATTCGAAATGCCGCATACCGTACAGGGACCGTCAACCCGGCAGTTCCGGCGCCCACCCCCAAGGCGACCCCTCGTGATATTCCGGAAGAAAAAGACGCATACAAAGCACTTTCAGGGTGGGGCGGACGCACAACGACTTATCGGTATGTGATGATGATGCAGCCGACTCTCTGGAATCCCCATCAAGCTCCGGCAGCAGGAGCCCCATCGCTTCCGGGCCCCACAGATTTTCGAATTGCAGCGGACAGCAAGTATGGATCTGTAGAGGTAAAGACGGGGGCTGTATGGTGGAAAGGGTCGGACTACAATAGCTACTACCTTAACTACTACAACGACTACCCGAGTGCAGATCCGAAAGATTCGGATGTTTCCACGGTGTTTTCTCCAGAGGAGGACTATGTGGATTTCAACGTCGCATCGTCGGGCAAGGCGGCCTTCAGGGAACCATATACCATAACCTCTCGAGTCTTTCCGCCAGGGGCTAACGCGACTGGATCAAAGGAGGAGGATATCTTAGCGGATGAGGAGTTTAACCAGGATTCGGACGGCTCCACGACGCCGACCACCTCTGTGACCGGATTTCGGGTCGGAAATTTGTGGGGAGGGCCGACTGTCACTGATGATCTAGCTTGGGACGACACGAAGACGGATAATAAATTCGGAAAATTCCCCAGATTCGCCTGGCTACTGAGGAATCGGATTGAAATGGTCGAAGGTGTCGACTTCGAATTAAAATTTAAAGCTCCGGACGGTAACTATTATACCTACGATAAAATTGAGGCTTATTCCGGAACTGAAAATCCTGGGTGGCATGATGATATATTGAGACCCGATGGAAAAGGGGGGCGGCCCATCTTTCGGTATGGCTATCGAGTGGATCCCCGAACTGAACGATTCGGACTTCGTGATGGTAATACCTACGAGCCTACGACTTTTGTAATTAACAATGGGGTCAAGATTAATACCACGACCACTTATCGGCATTGGCTCCAAGGGTGGACTGCTTGGAGATCTCACCCTATAAACACCAATGGGATTCGATTTGGAAAGGCAGGGAACGGAATGACTGTCGGCCACAAAAATTACTCGAATTGGAAGATCACGACGGCAAATGGAACCTATTATTATTGGGGGCATCTGGCAGCTAATAATCCGACAAGTGAGATTCGATATCCGGATGCTGATGGGGTTTTTAGACAGGCAATGGGTGGACAGTTTAATACGGCCAACGGTTTCGGACTGCCAACGATGCAGCCATCTACTGTTACCCGCCCTGTTATGTTGAATAGGCCATTTCGCTCGGTGGCGGAGTTGGGGCACGTCTTTCGTGGTCAGCCATGGAAACAATTGGATTTCTGGACCCCGGAAAGTGGAGACGCGGCTTTGTTGGATGTTTTCTCCGTTGCAGGACCTTCGGAAGATGAAGATCCACCCCTCTCTTCGGGTAAAATCAATCTCAACACGAGGCGGCCCGAGGTGCTGAAAGCCCTATTGCTGGGTACTTCCAAGTTGAGTTCTGATTCCGGTGCAGGCGCCATCATAAGCGACTCGATAGCTCAGCGTATAGCCGACGAATTAATTCGGTGGACGACTAGTACAGCGAGCACCGAGGGGCCGCTTCGAAATCGGTCTGAACTTGTTGGTAGGTATAATTCGGGTACAAATTTCATGGGACTGTCCACCAAGATTAGCGACATCTTGGCTGGGGATGACAGAATCATTCAGTTGCGACGACAAAATGTTTTGCGTGCTTTGGTGGATGCAGGAGACACTCGCACATGGACTTTTCTTGCCGACATCATTGTGCAATCAGGTAAATACGCTCCAGGCGCGAACCTGGCCAAATTTTCCATCGAGGGCGAGGGACGATATTGGGTCTATCTCTCTGTCGATCGATTTAGCGGAAAAGTTGTTTCCAAGTATGTGGAGGCGGTCAATGAATAGCATCTCTATGTTCTTCCGGCCTGGCGCTTTTCTGCGGTTTCACAAACTTGGGTATTTCGCCATGTTGGGCGCCTTTTATCTATTTATGCCCTCAGTCTTTTCCGCGGAAGAAAAGCCTGAGGTGCCGACTTTGCCTCCGCCAAAGTTCCCCATGGAACTGCGGGCTCCCAGCAAGTTTCAATGGAAGATTGAATTTCGCTATGATCGAGAAAAGGCCAAAAAAGAGACTCTAACCCCGGAGGCGAAGTCAGAAGATAAGTTGGATGACCCTGTGGAGGCTCCCCCGCCGATGCTCCCGAAATCCATTGAAGTGAGTAAGGATGGTCGAATCTATCGCGAGATCACCACTTGGCAGGATGGAAAGAAAACTGAAAAATGGGTGTTGGAAGGCTTGCAGCTCCGTGAACAGCCGAAAACCGGCAGAATTCTCGATGTCGATGCGAGAAGCTATTCCACAGATTTTTCGGATTATCGAAGGAGTGATTTTGAAGTAGCCGAATGGATGGGCCAAGACACCTTTAGAGGGGTAAAATTGCTCGGTAGTCGTCCGGCCTATGAATTTTCGGTGGGTGCCGATAAACGACGTCTTTCCCCGCGGGAAATTGCCTTGGGGTCCATGCCGGATGAGGTAAGAGGCCCCGATTCCCAACCTGTTGGACCGGGTTCGGAGTATGTGGCGTATTTGGATGCAAAATCATTGATGCCCATTTACATCGATGACGGCGAAGTCGTTCGCATCTATTCCTATGGCTCTCTGACCGAAACTCTCGTTCCTCCTCAGAAATTTATGGACCGGCTGAATGCTCGGAAAAAAATGCTTCAGGCCAAAACCCGGGTGCCGACTCCCCCATGAAAACGCCAGGTCATTTTCCCGAAGTGAGGAGACCAGGTTCTTGCGCGGCTATGAGCCTTATTGAACTGCTTCTGGTGATCGCTTTAGTCGGCTTGATGATGACCCTCTCCGTCCCCGCGTTCGTTTCCATCGCTCAAGGCAGTGGGATGAAACGTGCCATCGTCGGGGTGAGCGATTCCCTCGAGCAAGCCCGTACCGAGGCCATGGCTCAGAGCACTTGGGTGTTGGTCGGCATTTCGCCTGATACCACCACCATGCCCCCAAATCTCACCATTATGACGATGGCGTCACGTGACGGTACAACGAATACCGCTACCGCGAATCTCCAGGCGATGACCAAGCCGATTCGGGTGGAAAACGTAAAACTATTGGACTCTCCCACGGGTTGGGCCACCAACGCGGTTCTGTTAAAAGATAGCAAGTTCGAGTTCACCGGCACTGTGGCGGGCAAGCCGCGTAAGTTCACCGGTACGGTCATCGCCTTTTCTCCTCAGGGTGAGGCAACTCTCAATAGTTCATCACTTTCCTCTTGGATTGAAGTCCCTTTGCAAGAGTTTCGCGGGGGCCGGGAAATGACCGAAAAAACCGCCTCTATCCGTGTCTCCGGCCCATCCGGGCAAGTGGTAGTCAGCTATTGAATGAAGCTTCGAATCACCGGTTGCAAAATTTTCTTGCCAATTTAGAAATAACCTTTTAGCACTATCTCAGCTTTCATCCCCTAGGCAAATTTTAGACCCTGCTTTCAAACCCCGAAATTATTCTGCAATAAGGTTTTTGCTTGACGCTTCCGAATCGATTGTAAAATTCATCCAACCCCCCAAATATTGTGAAATCTCTATCACTCCGCATCCCCGGTCAGCAGGCATTTTTCCGCCTTTGCATCATTCCAACTTTTGTTTTAGCCGTTGCGTCGGTTGCCCAGGCTGTGGACGGGACCTGGAGTGCTGCTGCGGCAACCTCATATTCTTGGAGTAGTACTGCAAATTGGGTGGGGGGAAACGTGGCTAACGGCAATGGAGCCATTGCTGACCTGACTGTTCCCCAAAACGGAGGGACGCGAACCTTTAATTTCGATTCTCAGAATTGGACTCTGGGCAACTTGACGATTTTGAATGGATCGGCAAGCGGTCGAAATTACACCTTTGCGAGCACCAGCGGTGGGACCCTGACGTTTGCAAACAATGGTTCGGCGGCGCAGCTTAATACCTCGAATGCGGTGACGACTACGACTGGCACAAATGCATTCAGCGTGCCCATTTTCCTGGCGGATTCGTTGAACATCAACAATGCCTCGACCGTCGCCAATGCTCCGATTACCTTTTCGGGCACGATCTCCGCTTCCACCTCCGGAACTAAGATTATCTCCAACAACAGTACGGGGTTGGGGGCCATATTGTTTTTGCCCACATCGGGACCCACTCCTGCCACAAATATTGTGGATGGGGCGGGAGTCGTCGGGGTCCGGCAAAATAGTGCCACCAGCACGATGGTTTTGGGCGGTACACTCACGACGAACACCTATACCGGCGGTACCTATATCGACGCAGGTATCTTGTCCGTGGCTGCAGATAGCAACCTTGGTGCGAGTTCGAGCTCTGTCTTTTTCAACGGAGGGACCATGCGCACCACTGCGGGTATCAATGTGCCGTCTTCCCTGCGCATCATCGATGTGGCGGCAAACGGAGGAACCATCGACACCAACGGAAGCTTTATTAACTGGTATGGAGCGATCACCGGGACAGGCACGCTCTACAAAACCGGGGGTTCAGTGCTCTCGCTTAATAGCACGGCGAGCACAATCTCGGGCGGAATCTCTGTATTGTCCGGAACCCTTCGCGTTCGCAATGGCGATGGGGCCTTCGGCGCAACCTCCAACGGAGTGACCTTGGCGAATGGAACGGAACTGCTGATTCAGGACGTCTTTACGGCCAATGCGGCGAGAACCTTGACCATGACTTCAGGCACAGTCGGCATGGATATTCGTGCTAATTTTGGTTGGCAGGGAGTTATCAACGGTTCGGCTTCCATGCTCAAGATCGGCACGGGAATCTTGACCCTCACCGGGACCAACACCTACACGGGAAATACCATCATCAATGCAGGTGCCGTTCAGATTGATAACGATTTGAATCTCGGTGATGCGGCCAGCTCAGTGATTTTGAATGGCGGCACGCTCCGTGTGTCCAATGTCGGAACCGCGACCGGATTGGCCACCGCGCGTACTTTGAGCCTGGCCGGGGTCGGCGGAGCCATTCAGGCGGACAAGTTTGTCAATTGGGATGGATTGATCACCGGATCTGGGGTCCTCAGCAAAATGGGTTCCAATACCCTTTCGCTGAACAACGCGAACAATGATTTCGTCGGCAATATCCAGGTGGGAGCCGGGATCTTCCGTATTCGTGGGGGAGATGGTTCTCTTGGCAACGCCAACAATGATATGACCTTCGCCAACGGCACTACCTTTCGTGTGCATAACATAAGCTCCGTGGTTCTCACCGATCTCAATGCCAACCGAAGCCTGACCCTGGATGGAACGGTGACGGTTGATACGCTTACCGCATTGCGAGTGAATGGCGCCATTGGCGGCGCCGGTAATCTGGTCAAGACCGGCACGGGTACTTTTACCGCACAGGGTACCGGAAGTTACTCCGGCAGCACCACGGTGAGTGAAGGCACTCTGTTGATCAATGGCGACTTCTCGGCCGTGACCGGCGGTTTCACGGTTAGCGCGGGCGCTACCCTCGGGGGCACTGGCACCATCGGCAGTTCGGTTGGCGTTCTCGGCACCATCGGGGCGGGGAACAGCATCGGCACGCTCAGTGTGCAAAGTCTCACCATTGGCGCGACCGGTACCCTCAGCGCCGAGCTTGGCCGCAATGCGGGCACGCCGGTTAACGATGTCATCAATGTCACCGGCGACGTGACCTTGGATGGGGGTGCCAACCTCTCGCTCACGCTTTATAGCGGTCTCGACAACCCGCAGATTGGCGACATCTTTTATCTGCTCAATAACGATGGGGGCGATGTCATCGCGGGATTGTTTGCGAGCCTGAACGGTGTTGCGACCGATTTGAGCGAAGGCAGTACCTTCACTTGGAATTCCATGGAATGGGTCATCACTTACCAGGCCAATTTTGGCACCTCCTTCACTGGCGGAAACGATTTGGCCATCATGACCACAGCCGTGCCGGAGCCCTCCACCTGGGCTCTTGTCGGCGCGGGCTTGGCCCTCGTCCTCGTGATGCGCCGCCGGCGGCAGCGAGGCTAGGGCTTGTCTGTTTCAAGCGACAGGGGAGCTCCTGCGTACCATCCAGGCGGCTCCCTTTTCGCGTGTCTGGCGGCTAATGCGCCGATTTTGCGGTTAATTTGTGTGGGGTCGCCGCCGCGGCGGATACCGGTCAGAGAGGATGTTCGGTGTTAGCCGAGTTAAGTCCAGATTCGGTCCGCCCGGCGGCGTTCGCTAGCTTTCCTGCGTTAGGGGCCACGCCTCGTCTGGCGACACGATTTTCAACCGTCCTCGGCTGAGGGCTCGCGGGGCGCTATTGAATAGTTCCCTCAAAGGTCAGCACTTCGGCCCCGCTCGTCTTTCCGAAACCCCAGGATGCGCCTTTGCTTGCCGCTCCCCAGCCCAGCATGCGGAACGTGACCGGCTGGGAAATATTCTGCAGTTCTTTGATTCCGCTCAAGGCCGTCGGCTCTTGCGGGGTGCCTTTGACCGTCGAGGCCGAGACGGTTACCGGCGTGCCGATATCTACGAATGGACCGTCGCCGATCTGATATTGCCAGAGATACGTCGTGGCGGAGTTGTCACCGCGGAAGATCAGGCTCTGGATCTGGTCAAAGGAGATCGCCTTTCCCTTTGCCGGCGCGATGGTCACAGTGAAATAATCGGCGTCTCCGATGGCAGAATCTCTGTCCGTTCCCTCCCACCCCGAGCCGCCCCAGGCCTCGGCCGTGCCGCCGCTGGTGATGCCTTCCCCGCGTTGCAGGCCGGAAGTCAATTCCACGCCTTCATGTCGGGTGATGGTGTTGGGCGCCGACGTTTCGTCCCACGGGCTGGGTCCGCCCATGGTGAATCCCTGCGGATTGAAGCCGACCAGGACATCCGCCTGGCAGGTGGCCGACAAAAGGATGGAGAAAGCGGGGAGAAGAACGGCTCTGAGTTTCATAGTGCGATGCTTTTAATAAACCAAATCGCGGAAATTCTTCACGCGATGAAAAGTGATGATATTGCCTTCGTGAGCGCTTTTGGCGTTTTCGTCACCACTGCGGGAAAGGATCACCAGGTCGTCTCCATCAATGTCCATTGAGGCGTAGTGACGTGCCTCTTTCGGAGAGGCCCCGGTGGCCACCATCCCGGCGAAGCACCAGTCCACCATGTTTTTGGAAAAGTGAAGCACCAGGCGATGGCGCTCGTTGTTGGGAAGATTGTAGCGGTCGGGAGGGAGCGCCTTCGCTTTGGTCATCGAGTCCGTCGCCTGGGAACTGAGCAGCCAGTAAACCTTGGTTCTTTCATCGTAGCAGACGTGGAAGCGCATCTGGCCGCCCGGGAAGGGGAGGAAGAGGATTTTTTTCCCGGATGGCACGGTTTCCAGCGAGGTGGTCATTGTGCCGTCAGGGTTCTCCACCACCTTGCACATCGCCGCGTAGCCGGTTCCGCCGGTATGGGCGCGCAGGAAAAGGTGGAAGGTATGACCACCGGCATCGTACCAATAGTGAGCCGGGTCGGTGATCTGCACCACGTTGCCCTCCAGCCACCCCATCGGAGCCATCTTGAGCTTTTGGAAGATGCCGGCTCCTTCGGGATAGCTCTGCGCGTAGAAGGGCACGCCAAAGTAATCGATCTTCGGGTCGTTCTCCTTATAGCCCGGTATGACATCGCAAAACGGCAGCCGGGATGAAAAACTCCAGCTCCTTCGATCTGTAAGATCATCTCCACTTTTGGCTCGCAGCAGGACGGGGGCGAGTTCCCCCACTGGCCATCCCTTGATCTCCCGGCCCACGCGCTGCTCCATCACCAGATACACATTTCCATTGGCCGGCCACACATTGGCTGCGGTGCCATGCCAGGATTCTCCTTCTGTGAGCTTTTGGGTGGGCGACCAGGTTTCTCCATTGTCATTGGAGCGCGTGATCACCAGGTCTCCCTCATGGCCCAGCAGATAGAGCGCGTCCGCCGCTTGAAAAAGCCGTCCGTGGGTAATGCGAGTACTGCCCCGCAACGTCCAGGTGGCGCCGTGGTCGTCGGAGGTCAGAATTTGGACATGCTGGGCGCCGTTGGCCTTTCCCTCTTTGCCGCGCTCATAAGAGGCCACCAGTCGTCCTGAATCCAGACGGCAGATGCTGGGAGTATAGAGCGGGATCTTCCCCGCATCTTCCGATCTCCCCACCACCACATGATCCTGAGCCAGAGGCTGGATTGGTTGGGCCGGGAGACCGGCAGTGGAAAATCCTGCGGCCAGCAGGAGGCATCGCACCAGGGTCATGGCCTTAGTAGACCAAGTCGCGGAAATTCTTCACGCGATGAAACGTGATCATGTTTCCCTCGTGTGCGCTGTGCGCGTCCTTGTCCCCGCTGCGGGAGAGGATCACCAGGTCGTTGCCGTCGAAGTCCATCGCTGCGTAATGGCGCGATTCCTTGGGCGAGTCGCCGATCGCCACCACGCCCGCAAAACACCAGTCGATCATATTCTTGGAAAAGTGGAGCACCAGCCGATTGCGTTCGCCAAAGGCCAGATCGTGACGTTCTGGCGGCAGTTTCTCCGCCCGCGTCATCGAGTCCGTCGTTTGCGACGAGAGCAGCCAATAGAGCTTGGTCTTCTCGTCATAGAGCACGTGGAATCTCATCTGCCCGCCGGGCATCGGCACGAAGAGGATTTTTTTTCCTGACGGCACGGTTTCCAGCGACGTCGTCATCGTGCCGTCGTCATTCTCCACCACCTTGCACATTGCCCCATAGTTGCTCATGCCCGTCAGCGCCCGCAGGAAGATGTGGAATGTCTTGCCCTTGGGGTCGAACCAGTAGTTGTCCGGATCAAGGATCTGCACGACGTTGGCCTCCGCCCAGCCCATCGGGGAAAACGAGCGCCCGGGGCTGATCTTGTTTCGGGTGGGATAGGTCTGCGGATAAAAGGGAATGCCAAACCAATCGATCTGCGGCTCGTTTTCGCGGAAGCCTGGAATGATGTCGGCAAAAGGCAGCGTGCTCGCGAAGGTCCAGCTCTCCGCTTTGGTGAGATCGTCACCGAGCTTGGCGCGCAGGAGGACGGGGGCCTTTTCCGCGGCGGCCCAGGCATCCATCTTGCGGCCCCTCAGTTCCATCACGAGGTACACATTGCCGTTGGCGTACCAAACATTGGCGGCGGTTTGCTGCCAGGTCTTGTCTGTACCCGTAAGGTCGACGGGATCGCTCCAGGTGAGCCCTTCGTCGTTGGAACGGGAGATTGGCAGCCCGGCTCCGGTGGACAAATAATACAACGCACCGCCGGCCTCAAAAATACGCCCCTGTAGCGCTGGGGACTCCGCCCGCTTGGTCCAGGTTTTACCATGGTCGTCCGAAGTCAGGATCACTTGGAAATCCACGTCCTTGTTCTCCTTCTTGCGCGCCTCCGTATAGGAGATCACCAGCCGCCCGCTTTTCAGCCGCAGGATGCTCGGTGAATAAAGCGGCATGTTCTTCGCGTCCGGCGACTTGGCGATCTGGACGTAGTCCTGCGCCAGTGGCCGGATGGGTCCTCCGGTCTGGGCTGCAATGTGGGTGAGCGAAAGCGCTAGCAGCGCGATGGGGAGGAAGGTTTTCATTATTCGGCGTTTTCTGAGGTTCCACCGGCTGGCATAGGCACCGGCCAGTTGTCGGAGCGGAAGTTCGGCGCGGGGAGCCCGGCACCATTGTGGAGAGTCATCGGAGGATTGTTGTACCACGCGTAGCGCACGGCGAATGGGTCCGGGACATCGGGCGAAGCAACGATCACCATGTTGTTTTCGATCTTGGCCGTGGCGGGGCGAAATGTCTGATCCGCCCCAGCGAGTTCAAAGCCGCCTTCGCCCGTGAGCTTGAGTCCATCGGCATGGTTGAAGGCGATGGCATAACCATCCTTCGTCTTTGTGATCTCCTTCACCCTTGGACCGGAGAATTCACGGGGGCGGTCGTACGTGTTCGCCAGGGCGATGAGCGCGAGGCGGCGGCCCACCTCCTGCTTGTTTTTGAAATGCGAATTGTACGCTTCGCCGATGTCGGAGGTCACGGCCATCCCGGTGCCGGGCAGGGCCAGCCCCGCCATCTGCGCCTCGCGGAGGAAGGGAAAAAGGACCTTTGTCGTATCCGCATCGCGGGCCTGATTCGCCACCTGTACGAAATAGAAGGGCAGGTCTCCCTGGCCAAACTCCGAGCGCCATTCCTTGATCATCTCTGGAAACAATCTGGCGTATTCCGCCGAACGATAAAGGTTGGCCTCAGCTTGGAACCATATCACCCCGCACAATGCCGCGGGAATGAACGGATGCAGCATCGCATTGTGAAGCGAGGAGAGGGTAAAGCGGTCGACCACGCCGGGGCCCGACGGAGGGATCGGCGCCCGCTCTGAGAATTTTTTTCCCGCCTTTTCGGCCTCTTCTTTCTTCGCTTTCCAGGCGGTCATGCGCGTTTCATAGAGTTTGAGCCGGCCCGGGTATCGCGCAGCGTCGACCTTGAGTCGCTCTTGAATGGCGGGATAGACAGCATTGGCCATCAGGGTCGCCTCGCTCATCCATGATTCGACGGGGGTGCCTCCATAGCTGACATTGAGCAAACCGATGGGCACGTTGAGTTCCCGGAAAAGTTCGCGTCCGAAATAGTAAGCCACGGCGGAGAAGTCCCCCGCCGTTTCCGGTGAGCAAACCGCCCAACTTCCTTTCACCGTGTCCTGTGGAGTGGCAGCGGCCGTGAGCGCAGCCTTGAAGTGCCGGATGAGCGGGTAGTTCGCGGCCGAGGCCTCCTGCTCGGGGTCCTTCGAGTTCTTCACCGTCCACGCCATGTTGGACTGGCCGGAGCAAAGCCAGACCTCGCCCACGAGAAGGTTGCCGATGCGCAAAGTATTCTTTCCCGTGACAGTCATCTCGGCTGGTTCAGCCGACGCCGTGAGAGTGTCCAGGTCTACCCGCCAGCGGCCTTGCGCATCGGCCGTCGTCTCCTTTTTCTGGCCTTTGAACTCCACCATGACTTTCTCGCCACTCTCGGCGCGGCCCCACACCGGTACGGGCTTGCCCCGTTGCAGCACCGCATTGTCCTGAAAGTACGGCGACAAAGTCACCTCCGCCGGCAAGTTGGCGGTCAGGGCGAGGACGGCAAGAAAAGCACGAAGTTTCATCGCCTCAGTTTTCTTCCGTAGCCGCGGCTGGCAGCGCTTCGGGTGAAGCCGGCCAGTCGTCGGAGCGGAAGGGCGGAGCGGGCAAGCCGGCCGCATTGTAGAGATTCATGGGAGGATTGTTCTTCCACCCGTAACGCACCGCCACGGGTTGGGACACGGACGGCGAACTCACCACGACTTGCTCACCCGTCACCTTGGCGCTGGCGGGATAAAATTTCTTGTCCGCTCCGGCCAGTTCAAAGTCGCCCGGGGTCTCCAGTAATTTCAGCCCCATCGCATGCGCGAAGCTGACTTTCATAGCGCTCCCCTCGGCTGTGGCGCTTTGATACATCGGTCCCGCATATTCCCCGCCCTTTTCATAGTTGAGGGCGAGGGCGATCAGCGCCAGGCGGCGGCCAACCTCCTGCTTGTTTTTGGGATGAATGTTGCCGGCTTCGCCAATGTCAACTGCCACCGCCATGCCCGTATCGGGCAGCTTCAGGGCTGAGGCCTGCGCCTCGCGTTGGAAGGCCCATTGCTGACCGCTGGCATCGGCCTTGCGTTCGAGGTTGGCCAGTTGCACGAAGTAAAAGGGCACATCGCCCTGGCTGAAATCCTTGCGCCATTGCGTGATCATTCCCTGAAATAGCGGGCCGTATTCCGGGAATCGGGCCGCATTGGCCTCCCCCTGATACCAGATGATCCCGCGCACACCATAAGGGATCAGCGGATGCACCATGGCGTTGAAAAGAGTTGAGGGCTGCATGCGGCTGCCGGGACCATCGGGTTTGCGCGGAGCGCGAGCCGTGAACTCCTGTTTGGCTTTTAGCGCCGCTTCGCGATCGGCTTTCCATTTGGCCGCGCGTTCCTCATAGACTTTTTCCAGGGTGGGAAAATCAGCCAGCGTCTTCTTCCAGCGCGCAAAGACGGTGGCAAAGGTCGGGTCGCCCTTGAGGGCGGCATCACTCATCCACGATTCCACCGGCGTGCCGCCGTAGCTGGTGTTAATGAGGCCGATGGGTACGCCGAGTGCCTTGTGGAGTTCACGACCAAAAAAGTATCCGGTGGCAGAGAAGTCGCCGACCGTTTGCGGGCTGCAGGCGGTCCATTCGCCATTCAAAGTGTCTTCCGGCTTTTCGGAGGGCTTGAGTTCCACCTTGAAGTGGCGGATGAGAGGCAGGTTGGCCGCGGCGGCTTCCTGATCAAAGTCCTTCGCGGCCTTGACCGTCCAAGCCATATTGGATTGCCCCGAGCAAATCCAGACCTCGCCGACGAGGATATCCGAGACGCGCTGGGTGGTCTTTCCCGTGACGGTCACCTCCGACGGTGTGGCCGAAACGGCGAGGGGAGCGAGTTCGACTTTCCATTTTCCATCAGAGTCGGCGGTGGTCTCCTTTTTCTGGCCCTGGAACTCCACGACAATTTTTTCACCGGGATCAGCCTTGCCCCATACAGGTACGGCCTTGCCTTGTTGCAAGACGGCGCCATCACGGAAGAGTGGGGCGAGAGTGATGGCCGCGTGGAGTGGTGAGACAATCGCGATCAGCGCAATAAGGGTGATGAGGGATCGGGGTTTCATGAGGATTTCAGTTGGGAAGGAATGGAAACGATGAAGATTTGATCATGGCCCTGCTGTCTGCGCGCATAGGCGATATTCTCACCGTTCGGCGAAATCACGCAGGCGTAGGGTTCGAGAACGTCTGGCGCGGAAGTTTTCGGCGTTAGTCGGGTCGATTTGCCGCTGGTGGCATCCGTGAGGAAGACACTTCCGTCCATGATGCAGGAGATCAGTTTGCCATCCGGGCTCCAGCTAAAGGCCGAACTGATGTCCCAAGGGTTTTTGGTGAGTTGCCGTGGCGTTCCGCCGTTGGGAGAGATCGTCCAAATCTGTACCACCCCCACGTCGTCTTTCATTAAGAAGGCGATTTTTGTCCCATCGGGCGAGCTTTGCAGCCAGTGGCGCGGACCTTGAATGCCGGGAAATTTACGCGAGTCGGTAAAAGTCAGCCGACGCTGTTTGGTCCCCGCCGGTGGGGCGGGATAGGTTGTTTCCGTGCCCTCCAAGGGGCTGGTCTCCGGCATGGTCAGATCTTCCGGGAGATCGGCGACGAAAACCTCATAGTGCCGGCTGCCATCAGCAGCCGTCACTTGCCCTTGAAAGGCCAGCGCATGTTTTTGCCGCACCCCATCGATTCCGACATAACCGTCCCGGCCGATCCATGCTTCCTCGCAGGCCCGGCTGATCTCTTCGGAGCCGGGCTGGGGTTTTGCGGTGGTTCGCGTGGCGATTACGGAAAAATATTCACCGTCGTTGTTGCGGGGGTGAAGCCGATTCACTTGCACCGCTCGGTCCGCAATCGCCACGCCGATATTGCGCTGGTTGAGTTCCGCGCCGTCTGCGAGCCGGGCCAGCACCTCATCCTCATAGGTAAAGCTTACGCATTGTCCGTCGGCGCTGAAGACATGAACATGCGAACCTCCGCGCAAAGCGCCTGGTGTGAATGGAGGGGAATAGTTCATGGCGTCGAGAGCGGTGGCTTCACCCGGCTGGCGGGTATCAGCGATCGCACCGCGCCGGCGTGAAAATCCGTAGGACCAATCCGGGGTGGGGGCCTCCGGTCCCAGGATGAAGACGACCTTGGGATCTTTCGGATGCCAGGTGGCGACGCCACAGTTGGCCCCGTTTTTCGACGCGTAGAGGCATTTGACTTCGCCGGTTTTGACGTTTACCGCCTCGATCTTGGTTCCGTCGAATTTCTCAGGGGATTTCCTCGTGTCGTAGACAATCCATTCACTGTCAGGCGACCAGATGGACGAGTTCGTCAGCAGATGATTTTGCGCCGCGGTGGTGATGCGGAGCTCGGTCAGGGCTTCCTGGTTTTGGGCCAGGACGAGCGAGCTAAATCCGAGCAGGGCCATGGCACAATGAAAAGAGGGGTTCATTGTCTGGCATCGTTCATCTCAACTCGCTTTCAGGTTTGGGGCGAATCAACAGGATGATGACAATCGAAACGATGCAGGCGCCGGCAAAGGTACTGAAGATGATGTTGATCGGAACTTTCCGGTCCAGCATGTGACCAAATCCCCAGTCGGCCAGGCCGCCGCAACTGATGCTCACCATGTTCATGATACCATAACCAGTGGCCCGCAGTTCCGGGCGCACCACCTGGCAGAGGATCGGCATGTTGTTGCAGTCGAAGAACCCCCAGCCAATGCCGAAGAGCGCCAGAAAGGCGATGGCTGCGACGATGCTCCCGGCGTTGCCCACGCCGAACAAGGCAGGAATGATGAATGCCATGCCAATGGCGCTGATGTAGATGCGTCCACGCAAAGTGCGTTGCATCCATCGGTCCGCCAAGACGCCGCCAATAACCACGCCGATTATGGCTGCGATATTTACGTAGAGAGTCGCCGAAACACCAGCCATGCCCTGGCTTAAATCGAACTGGTGTTTAAGGATGGCCGGCATCCAATCCTTCACTACCCAACCCGCGAGCGCAGGCAGAGTGAAATAGAGGATCATCAGGATGAAATATTTGTTGGAGAGGAGTTGGGACAAGGCGCCTCCGGCGGACGGCTTTTGCACGATCCCCTCTGCACGGGGAGGGTTCTTCAGCAGAAAGAAAAGAGGCACGGCATAGAGCACGCCGATAATGCCCGCGATGTCGAAGGCCCAGCGCCAGCCGAGGGCGGGGCTGTCCGCGGCAAAACCGCTGAACCCGCCCAGAATCACACCCACGTAGATGGCCATCTGATGGATGCCGATGGCTCGCGAACGAGTGGGACCGACGTGGTAATCAGTGATGAGAGCCAGCGCCGCCGGGATGTAACAAGCTTCACTGATGCCCATAAGTGCGCGAAACCAGATGAGTTGCTCGAAGGATTGGGCGTGTCCCGTTGCCCAGGTTACGGCGGACCAGACGAAGAGGCTGGTCGTGATGACCATTTTCTTGCTGAAGCGATCTGCGAGGTAGCCACCGAGCGGGCTTAAAAAAGCATAAACCCACTTGAAGACACCGAGGAGAATGCCCCAATTCGCTTCCAAGCCGATGCTCGGAATGTCGTGCATCATGGAGTACTTCATCGTCGCCATCATCTGGCGATCCATGTAGTTCAGCAGTGCCACCGGCCACAGGAGCATCAGGACGATCCAAGCGTAGCGGGTGACCGTCTGGACTGGGCTGGAGGATGTACTCATGAGCGGGAACGGATTACTTTGGCAGAGTTGCAAAAAAGCGCGTCATTCGCCTCCCCAAAATTAATTCTGGACGGGTCAAAGGACGGGACGTGGGGGGAAGCATCGGGAGGAGCAGGAAATTACTGCAACTCGTCGAAGCGGAGAAGCCCCCAATCGGCATAGAGCTTGCGGAATTGGTTCACCGCTTTTTCGTAGACCGCCAGTGTCTTGGCCGAAACAACCGTCTTGAAGGCGCCCGGATCAAACCCTCGCGCTTCCACCGCGGCCCGCACATTGTGCGGCAGGCACAGCGGGTTGAGCGTTTCCCCGGCCTGTTGCAGACGCGCCGAGGTCGTGGTGACCGTGGTCAATCGACCGGCCTGGCAGGCCTCGTAGATCTCGATCATGTATTCCGGCAAAAAGTTGGCCATCCCGCCGAGGCAACCGGCGGCCCCTTTGTCCAGATACGTCGCCAGCATGGGATCAGCGGCGGTAAAGACCGCAAAATCCTTTTCGCGCCCGAGCGCAATCAGGTCGTCATGATAGGCCAACTCCCCGCCGCTCTGCTTGATGCCAGCCATCGGAGCCTGATCCGCAAAGGACGAGATAACCTCCAAGCCGATCCGGTTGCCGGACACTTCCGGGTAGTTATAGAGATAAAAGGGAAGGTCGACGGCGTCGGCCGCACGCAGGAAAAACTCGAGAATGTCCTCCTGAGGCACCGGGAAGAAAGGCGGCGGCATCAAGGCCGCGCCTACCGCACCTAGGCGTTTTGCTGTCTTTCCCAAGGTAATGACTTCCGCCAAACTTATGGAACTCAAATTGGCGATTACCGGTAAAGGCCCCGAAAATTCAATGATCGCAGCCAGAACCTCCTCGCGCTGACGAAGATTCATCCGGGCAAATTCGCCCGTGCTGCCGAGGGCCAGCACCCCATGCAGCCCCTTCTCCCTCAGCCAGGCCAAATGTGCGGCCAGAGCATCGCGCTTAAGATTTCCGGATTCGTCGGTGGGAATCCACAGGGCTGCGTGAATGCCAGAGCGCGGGGCGCGGTCGGTTTTTGCTGCGGCAGCCGGTTGAGGAGACGAAATTTCTTTTTCAGGGGAGGCAAGAACAGACATGACTTTAAGGATGATATGCGATGAGTTGACCTAAAATGCAATAAGGTTTTTGCAGAAATAATGGAAAATTTGTGCGCTTCTTCATGGGCGAGGCGGACGGTTCAACAGTTTTTTTAGCCATTCCGCCCCGATTGGGGGCCAGGAAGCGGGTTCTCCACCTTTTGCGCCCAGCCCGAAACCATGCCCGCCGGATTCCAGGATCAAAAGTTCGGCCGGTACGCCCACAGAAAGAAGAGCATCGCGGTAACGCTGGCTGTTCGCCAACGGCACGCCTTTGTCGTCCTTGGCATGGACGATGAAAACCGGCGGCGTCTTCGCGGTCACCTGCTGGTCGTTGGAATAAAATCGCAGGCGTTCGGGCGGCGCCTCCTTGCCCAGCAAATTGTTCCGGCTGCCCGCATGGGTGACGTCCGTGTGATCAAAAACGATCACCGGATAAAGCAGCATTTGAAAATCCGGCCGGGCGCTGACGCTCTCGTTTTCGGCGGGCAGGCTTTCGAAGTGAGTGGCCACTGTCGCTGCGAGGTGACCGCCGGCAGAGGAGCCGATGATGCCGATGCGATGGGGATCGATGCCCCATTCCGTGGCCCGTTCACGCAGCAGGCGGATCGCGCGCTGCCCGTCTTGAACAGGCAGCGGCACTTCCGGCTGTTCGCCTTCAGGCACGGGCAGGCGGTACTTCAGTACGGCCGCGACGATGCCCATGCCGTTCAGCCATTTTGCGATGGCGTGCCCTTCCTTGTCGATGACCACCTTCGCATAGCCGCCACCCGGACAAATGACCGCGGCGGGCGCGTTGGCCACCTTGCCTTCCGGCCACGAGATGGTCAGCTCTGGCGCGTAGACACCTTGATAGGCGCGATCCGGCTTCTGCGGGTCAAGGCTTCGATCTTCCACGGTCTCCCGGCCGGGCGAAACCTTTAGGTCGGGCCACAAGGGCAACACCAGCGGCGGCCGGTCGGCGCCGAATAACTGGGAGGAAATCACCATGAGAATGAGAAGCAGTGGTATTTGTGTCCTGCTCATGATGATTTCATGAAAAGCCCGAAAACGGCCCCGGGCAATGAACTTATTTTTTCGCCGGGCGCGGATTCTCCAGATAGTAGAAAAATCCATCCTCCGCGCCCGCCAGCAGGTCGGGAACTTTGTCGCCATTCCAGTCGACGATCCCCGGAGAGGTGCTGTGCCCAGCCAGCTTGCGCCCATCGACCGGCCCCATGTTTTCGAACAGCCATTCCCCCGGTTTCTCCGAGATATTGCGTAGGAAGGTGATGTTCTTGCTGTTCACCAGCAGGTCACGTTTGCCGTCCCCGTCCCAGTCGACGAAAGTATAGGTGCGCCGTCCGCTTTTTCCCGCATAGCCATCGCTGAGGCGTAGCGGGCCATCTTTGGCCCCATCGGTCTTGGAGAGTTCATTCTTCGCGTCAAAGGCCGCGGGCCCTTTGATGTGGAATATCCGTTCGCCCGGCAGCAGCACCCGCTCGCCGTTTTTCTCCACCTGTCGGTAAAACGCCAGATAACCCTCGTGGTCCACCGTCACGAGATCGTTGATGCCATCGCCGTCCATGTCCTCCACGACCGGCGTGCAGCGCCACTCCACCACGAGCTCATCCGCCGCCGGATTCCACCAGTTCCACTGAGGCTTCGCCGGCACGTCCGGCCACGCCACCTTGACCGGCTGGGCCTCCGCGAGTTTGGGAGCGGTCTTCGTGCCGATGTTTTTGTACCAGATGATCTTCCCGAAAATAGTGCTCGCCACGAGATCGGCGAGCCCATCTCCATCCCAATCACCCACGCCGATATTGGTGTATCCCCACTTGGATTCCGCCGGTCCCTGGATGGAGCCATTGTAGCCGGCCATGATGCGAAGCGGCTTGCCGCCTGCCTCCAGCAGCGCGGGCTCCGCCCATTTCGGAGGATTGCCGCCCAGGTTTTTGATGAAGGCAAACTCCCCGGCTGCGTTGCCGGTGAGAAGATCCTCGAGCCCATCGCCGTCCCAATCCACCGACACCGGGGTGGTCAGCACGCCGAATTTCACCACGTCCGCTTCCTGCCGGAAAAACACCGGTGGCTTGAACTCGGGAATCCTCGCCAGCCACTTTCCGACGTTGTCGGAGATGTCCACAAATTTCCCCGTGTTCTCGAGCCAGGCCACACGCCCGTCTTCCTGCGCGACCACCAGGTCCGGCCGGTCGTCACGGTTCCAGTCGTACGTCGTCACCACGATCATCTCCAGCGGCATGGTGATCGGTTCTCCCTGGTAGCGCAGCCGCTGCCCATTGGCGTACTGCGGCTTTTCGCGCGTGCCGATGTTTTCAAAGAACGTCAGGCCGTCCACAAATTCCCCGCAGATCAAATCCAGCTTTCCCGTCCCGCGGAAGTCCGCGAATACCGGCGACGGCATGCCGTACATGTCGATTTCCCGCCCATCGGCCCTCAGGCGTTGGGGCTCCGCATACACCGGCTTTTCGTTGGTGCCCGTGTTCTTCAGCACATACACGAAGCCGTGCAGCGGGCCATTGGTCCAGCGTCCGTTTTTATCGTAGGCATTATCCCAGCCGTAGTCTGTCCAATCACCCACGCCGATGATGAGATCCAGCTTTCCGTCCCCGTCGAAATCGACATAGCTCCACTGGTTTCCGCGCAGCCGCCCCGCGGTGACATGAATGTCCTTGAGTGCTACTGGCAGCGGCGTCTTTTTCTCCAGACCGGTTTTGATGAAGTCGGGATATTCAAATCCGGGCGTCAGAACTTTCAAACCCTCTTTGGTATAGGAGGGGGTGACATCGTTGGTCCCGTCGCTCAGGCGGCGGGCTTTTTTGAAAACATCCGCTCCGGTCTTCGGGTCTTTCCGGCCGGTGTTTTCAAAATAATAGGTGCCCTTGTAGGGCGAAGCGCCGCTTACCACGATCAGGTCCGAGTGTTTGTCTCCATTTCCATCGCAAGGCACCGGCCAACCCCACAGCCCAACCCCCAGATCAACCGTCAGCGCAGGGTTGTTGTAGTTGATGGGGGCGAACCGCTCAGCCGGCTTGTCCGCGGCCAATCCGGTTCCCCAGGCCAGTCCGAGGAGGCCGGCGGTGAGGGAAAGGAGCAGGGCGCGCGGGGAAAATAGGTTGGTTAACATGATCTTGGGGAGAATTGGCTAAAAGGTTATTGCTAATTAGATCAGCTTTTAAAAAAAAGCAATGGCAAGGTGCTGTGCACCATTCACGCTGCAGATGTCAGTGCTCCGAAGATGCCCGCAATGTTTCCAGAGTCGGCACGGAAATCCGTTCCGGCACTGACTTTCCCATCAGCTGCCGAAACAACAGTTGGCTGGCCTGCTCCGCCAGTTCCTTGTGCGACACACCCACGGAGGAAAGCGGAGGATCAAAGAAGGGAGCGATGTCGTAATCGCCCACGCCGATCACAGCAATGTCCCGAGGGATCTTTTTGCCCGCTTCCTTGATGGCTCGATAGGCCCCCAGGGCCATGGCATCGGACACAGCATAGAGTCCGTCGCAACGCATGCCGGCGTTGAGGTGGCGGTTCATGGCCTCGTAGCCGCCTTCCTCCGAAAGCTTGTTGGCCATGATCTCACCGGCCGCTCGGCCGGTCAGCTCGAGAGTGCGGCGCATGAAGCTGTGCACGCGGTTTTCCGTCGTTTGGGTGAGCGGGCTTCCATGGATGACGGCCAGGGCGGACCGCTTCTTCTCCGTTAGCAGTTCCGCAGCCCGCGCGCCGCAGTCGTGTTGCTCCGCCACCGAGGGATAGCCCGGAATGGAGCGGTTCACCAACACCACGGGATAGGGAAGGTGCGAGCGGGTCAGAAACTGGTCGTCTTCCGCCACGGTGTTGAGAATGATCGCGGCATTGAAGTGGTCCCCGGTCAGCAAGCCCGGCAACTCTCGCAGACGCCCGGCGGAGAACATCTCGATCATCAGGGAAAAAGAATAGCCGATGCGGGAGATTTCCTCCGCCTCCGCTTCCTTGTGCAGCGCCGCCACGAAGTGATTGACCAGCGGGATGGGGGCTTCAAAGCTGGTCACCAGCGCGAGCAACACACTGTTCTTGGCTCCCTCGCTGCTGCGCAGGCGCCGTGCGCTGATGTTGGGCAGGTAACCGAGTTTGGCCGCGGTCTCGCGAATCTTCTGCGCGGTTTCGTGCGGGATGCGCCGTTCCAGGTGGCGGTTGTTCAATACACTGGAAACCGACCCCACCGAGACTCCCGCCTCATTGGCGATATCCTTGAGATTGATACGGCGGGCGCTGCTCTTGCGGACGGATTTGGGCATGCGGTAAGACGATATTGCTAAACTGAAATAACTTTTTAGCAACTTCACCTGACAAAGCAGCAAAATTTTTCCCCCTCGCTTTCCATATTTCGCAAAAACATTATTGCTCTTCAGGGTTACCTCCGTGCATGTTATGCAAAACTTATGGCTTCCTCCCCCCTGTTTGTTGGCATCGACGTAGGTACAGGCAGCGCCCGGGCGGGCGTTTTTTCCTTGAGTGGGCGGATGCTGGCCGACGCCAGCGAGCCGATCAAAATGTGGAAACCCCAGCCGGATTTTGTCGAACAATCCTCCGATGACATTTGGTCTGCCTGCTGCAAGTCCGTTCGCGCCGCCTTGAAAAAGGCGGGGGCGACCGCCGCCGAGGTGGCTGGCATCGGCTTTGATGCCACCTGTTCTCTCGTGCTACTCGATAGTGAGGATCGGCCGGTCAGCGCCAGCCCGACGGGCCGCGATCAGCAAAATGTCATCGTCTGGATGGATCATCGTGCCATCCCGCAAGCCGAAAAGATCAATATCACCAAACACCCCGTGCTTCGTTTTGTCGGCGGAGTGATTTCTCCGGAGATGCAGACGCCGAAGCTGCTTTGGCTGAAGGAGCATCTGCCGCTGTCCTGGGGCCGCACGGCGCGTTTCCTCGATCTGCCGGATTTTCTTACTTATCGCGCTACCGGCGATGACACCCGGTCGCTATGCACGACCGTTTGTAAATGGACATATCTCGGCCATCGTGGCGCGGACGGTGCCGGCTGGGACCGTGGCTACTTTCAAAAAATCGGCTTGGGTGACCTCGCTGCAGAAAGTTTCAAGCGGATCGGCCAACGCATTCGCCCGATGGGAGAGGCATTGGGGCGTGGCTTAACCGAAAAAGCGGCCTCCGAGTTGGGGCTGCAGGTGGGTACTCCCGTCGGGGTATCAATTATCGACGCACACGCCGGAGGCTTGGGCTTGCTGGGGGCACAGGTCGGCGGCCGCAAGGTTACGGGCAAGGTGCTCGAGTCACGCCTGGCGCTGATCGGGGGCACCTCCTCCTGCCATATGGCGGTTTCGGCCGAGCCCCGTTTCATTCGCGGCATTTGGGGGCCGTATTCCTCCGCCATGATTCCGGGTTTCTGGCTGACCGAAGGCGGACAATCGGCCACCGGAGCCCTGATTGATCACGTCATCAATTCCCATCCTGCGGTGGATCAGCTTCGGCGGGTGGCCGCCAAAGCCAAAAAGACGATTTACGAGGTGCTGAATGAGCGCTTGGCGCAGTTAAGCGCGGACGCGGCTCATCCCGGGGCGCTTACGGTGGATCTTCATATCCAGCCCGACTTTCACGGCAATCGCTCTCCCCGAGCGAACCCTACCCTGAAGGGAATGATTGCAGGACTGACCCTGTCGGCGGACGCGGACGATCTCGCCCGCCAGTACCTGGCTGCGATTCAGGCCGTCGCCTATGGCACCCGCCACATTCTGGAGGAAATGAATCGCAAGGGTTATGCCATTTCCTCGGTGCTTATCTGCGGCGGCGGCACCAAAAATCCCGTCTTCCTGCGGGAGCACGCTGACATCACGGGCTGCCGGTTGATCCTGCCCAAAGAACCGGAGGCCGTTCTGCTTGGTTCCGCCGTGCTGGGTGCGGTCGCTGCCGGGAAATACCGCACCGTCCTCGCCGCCATGAACGCGATGAACGTCGCCGGAGACATCATCGAGCCTGCGCGCGGCGTGGTCGCGGCCTATCACGAAAAGAAATATCGCGTGTTTCAGCGCATGCATTTCGATTTTCTGGCTTATCGCCGGATCATGGGCTAGCAATGGCCCCTCCCTTTCCTCTTTTCGCATGAAAACTGTCTACCTCGTCGCCAGTGGCGATCTTCGTCTCTCCGCCAATCAGACCTGCCAGGAGGCTCAGGCCGCCATGGAGGAAAAAATCATAGCTTCGCTGAACAATCTCGGCGTCGAGGTGAAACGCGCCCACCCTTACGATGAAGCCAAGAAGCACGGTTTCATCGACAGCCAGAAGTACGGCATGGAGGTCTTTCGCTCCATTCCGAAGGATGCTCCGCTCATCGTGGCCGAGGCGGTCTGGCAATACAGTCATCACGTGCTGGCCGGTCTTGTCACCCATCAAGGCCCCATCCTCACCGTCGCCAACTGGAGCGGAACCTGGCCGGGCCTGGTCGGCATGCTCAATCTCAATGGCTCCCTCACCAAGGCCGGGGTCAAATACAGCACCCTCTGGAGCGAGGAGTTCACCGACGATTTCTATCTCAAGGGCCTGCAGAACTGGCTGAAGAAAGGCAAGATCAAGCACGATACCTCCCACGTCATCCCGTTGCGGAAAGTGGCCAAGGCCCCGAAGGCGGCGCTCAAGACCGGCCAGCGCTTTGCGAAAAAATTACGCGAGGAGAAAGCCATCATGGGTATCTTCGACGAGGGCTGTATGGGCATGTTCAACGCCATCATCCCGGATGAACTGCTGCATCCGACCGGCGTCTACAAAGAGCGTCTGAGCCAGTCCACCTTGTACGCCAAGATGCTCACTGTGTCCGATGACGACGCCCAGGCCGCCTATGGCTGGCTGCGGGACCGCGGCGTGAATTTTAAGTTCGGCCAGGATGCCAAGACCGAACTGACCGAGCACCAGGTGCTGCAGCAGATGAAGATGTACATTGCCGCCGTCCGGCTGGCCGATGAATTCGGCTGCGCCACCATCGGCATCCAGTATCAGCAGGGATTGAAGGATCTCGCTCCTGCCTCTGATCTGGTCGAGGGCATCCTCAATAACACCGACCGGCCTCCCGTTTTCCACGAAACCACGGGTCAGGAACTCTACCCGGGCGAAGCCATTCCCCATTTCAACGAGGTGGACGAGTGCTCCGGCCTCGACGGTCTGGTCACCTATCGCCTCTGGCGAGAATTGGGCCTCCCTCCGGAAAACACCCTCCACGACCTTCGCTGGGGTCGCCAGTTTCACAACGATAAACTGGACGCATACGTCTGGGTCTTCCTTATTTCCGGCGCCGCCCCTCCCGCCCACTTCATCGACGGGTGGAAGGGAACCAGCAGCGAACGCCAGCCTCCCATGTATTTTGCCCAGGGTGGCGGCACCTGCAAGGGCATCAGCCGCCCCGGCTGGATTGTCTGGAGCCGTGTTTTCATCAGTGATGACCGGCTGTGTTACGACACCGGCCTTGCTGAGGTGGTCGAGCTCCCGCAGGAGGAAACCGACGAGCGCTGGAGCCTCACCACCCCGCAATGGCCCATCATGCACGCCGTTCTTCAGGGTGTTTCCCGGGACCAGATGATGGCCCGGCACAAGGCCAATCACATCCAGGTGGTCTATGCCAATGACCGCAAATCGGCCCGCGAAGGCCTCTTTGCCAAGGCTGCCGCCATGGACGAGCTGGGCCTGAAGGTCTCCCTCTGCGGGGATACCTGATTTTCAAGCCCTTAAAAAAAATCCGCCCGGACGCATTTTTCTGATGACACGCGGCGGGCGTGGAATGAAAGTTGCTCCTGACATGGGGGGTGGCCGATGCTGCCTCCGTGTTCTGGAACCAACCAGGGAAAACCTACGCATGAATAACTGTCCTACCAACGCGAATAACGCGAAATCGAAGTCTCTGTATGATCCTGCCCACGAACACGATTCGTGTGGTGTGGGCTTTATTGCCCAGGTCAGCGGACGTCGTTCGAATCGCATCCTTCGCCTTGGTCTGCGCTCGATTTGCAATTTGATGCATCGAGGCGCTCTGGACGCCGACGCCAAGACCGGTGACGGCGCGGGTGTCATGACCCAGATTCCCTACAAGCTTTTTGTCCCGGAAGTGACCCGTTTCGGCCACACGCTCTACAAGGAGAGTGATCTGGCCGTTGGCGTGATGTTCCTGCCGCATGACAACGCCTATGCCCAGGCCCGGGCCAAGGCCATCACGCAGGATGTGCTGGAGAAGCGCGGCCTGTTCCTTTTCGGCTGGCGCGAGGTGCCCATCAATATCCGGGTGCTCGGCGAAAAAGCCCAGTCCACCATGCCGCGGATCGAGCATGTCCTCATCGGAAAGCCCTGGGGCATGGCCGACGACGACTATGAGCGCCGGCTTTTCCTCGCCCGCAATGAGATCGAGGACATCGCGGCGGCGGACAAGATCAATAATTTTTACATCCCTTCGTTCTCGCATCGCGTGATCGTCTACAAAGGCCTGCTCGTTTCGTCTTCGCTGGAGAAATTCTACCCCGACCTCTCCAACCCCGATTTCGAGACCTCGGTCTGCATTTATCACCAACGCTACAGCACCAACACTTTTCCAAAGTGGCCGCTGGCGCAACCCGCCCGCATGCTCGCGCACAACGGCGAGATCAACACCGTCCGCGGCAACCGGAACTGGACTGCCGCTCGTGAGGCCGAACTGCGCGCCGATTTCTGGGGCAACGACGTCGACCTGCTTAAGCCCATCATTCAAGAGGGCGGCTCCGACTCCGGCAGCCTGGATAACGTTCTCGAAGTGCTGACCATGAGCGGTCGCAGCATCCTGCATTCGATGTCCATGCTGGTTCCGCCTGCCTGGGCCTCTGATAAGGACGTTCCCAAGGATATCGTGGACTTCTACGAATATCATCGCTGCATCTGCGAGCCGTGGGACGGTCCCGCCGCGCTTTGCTTCACCGACGGAATCACCGTCGGGGCGTGTCTGGATCGCAATGGCCTGCGTCCCGCCCGCTACAAGCTCACTGACGACGGCATCTTTATGCTGGGTTCGGAGGTCGGTATCTCCGGTGTAGACCTCAAGCATGTCGTGGACATGGGCCGCCTCGCTCCCGGCGAGATGATCGCCATCGACACGGCCGGCGGCAAGTTGCTCAAGGATCACGACATCAAGGCCGCCTTGGCTGCCCGCAAGCCTTATGGCGAGTGGCTGCAAAACAATTTGGTCAAATTCATCCACACCGACGAGAAAGACATCGCGGTTCCGGCGGGTGAACTCGACATTCTGACGCTCACGCAGCGGCAGATCGCTTTCGGGTATTCCACCGAGGAACTTGATATCATCCTCAAGCCCATGTTTAAGGATGGCGCCGAGGCGGTGGGCTCCATGGGTGATGATACGCCGCTCGCCGTGCTCTCGCTCAAGCCGCGGCTGCTTTACACTTATTTCAAGCAGCTCTTCGCCCAGGTGACAAATCCGCCGATCGATCCGATCCGTGAGAAGCTTGTCATGTCCCTGCACACTGTGCTGGGCTGGCGTCGCAACCTGCTTTCCGAAACGCCGGAGCATTGCCGTCAGGTCATGCTCGAGTCGCCCGTCCTGCTCGATGACGAGTTGGAGAAGCTCAAAGCCTTGGGTGGGGAATTCCCCGCGACCACGGTGAGTTGTCTCTGGCCGGTTTCGGAAGGGGCCGCCGGCTTGGAAAAAGCCATCCACCGCATTTGCAAGGAGGCGGAAGCCGCGGTCGACAGCGATGCTCGTCTGATCATTTTCTCCGATCGCGGAGTGGATCACCAAAATGTTTCCACACCGATGCTTCTGGTGGTCGGCGCGGTGCACCATTACCTCCGCCGGGTGGGCAAGCGCATGAAGGCCAGCATCATCTGCGAAACCGCCGAGGCTCGCGACGTGCATCAAATCGCCTGCCTTATCGGTTATGGCGCCAGTTGCGTGAACCCGTACCTCGCTTTTGAAACCCTGCGTGAGTTGAGGGACAACGGCAAAGTCGAGGGCGACTTCGGCAAGGCCGCGATCAATTACAAGAAGGCTTTGGAAAACGGTCTCCTCAAGATCATGTCCAAGATGGGCATTTCCGTGGTCAGCAGCTATCGCGGTTCCCAGGTTTTCGAAGCCATCGGCATCTCGACCAAGCTGGTGGAGGAGTGCTTCTTCGGCACCACCACTCAGATCGAAGGCCTGAACTTCGCCGAGATCGCCGAGGAAAGCCTCGTGCGCCACGCCATGGCCTATGCCGGCGCCGTGCCGGTGGAAGCCGGCAAGCTGGACGATCCCGGTTATTACCGGTTCCGTCGCGGTGGCGAATTGCACGCCGTCACCCCGCCGGTCATCCAGAACTTCCACACCTACGTGGGCATCAAGGGTGCCGACAAGGCGGGCAAGCCCGAGGATTACAAAAAATATGTCGATGCGGTCCTGACCAACCGGCCACATTCCCTGCGCAATTTGCTCGATCTCGTGCCGCTGCCCTCCGGGCCGGTGCCGATCGAAGAGGTGGAGTCCATCGAGGAAATCCGCCGCCGTTTCACCACGGCCGGCATGTCTCTCGGCGCGCTCAGCCCTGAAGCCCACGAAACTCTCGCCATCGCCATGAACCGCATCGGCGGCAAGTCGAACAGCGGCGAGGGCGGCGAAGACCCCATCCGCTTTAAGCGCCGGGAGGACGGCGATTGGGCCAACAGCGCCATCAAGCAGATCGCCAGCGGCCGTTTCGGCGTCACTGCGGCCTATCTGGCCAGCGCCATGGAGATCGAGATCAAGATGGCCCAGGGTGCCAAGCCCGGCGAGGGCGGCCAGTTGCCCGGTCACAAGGTGAGTCCGTACATCGCCAGGCTCCGCCACGCGGTGCCCGGCGTCACGCTCATCTCGCCGCCGCCGCATCACGACATCTATTCCATCGAGGATCTGGCCCAGTTGATTTACGACCTCAAGCAGGTCAACCCGCGCGCCCGTGTTTGCGTGAAGCTCGTGGCCGAGGCCGGGGTCGGCACCATCGCCGCTGGCGTCGCCAAGGCCCACGCCGACATCATCCTTGTCAGCGGCCATGAAGGCGGCACGGGTGCCTCCCCGCTCAGTTCGGTGAAAAACGCCGGCGGAGCCTGGGAAATGGGCGTTGCCGAGACTCATCAGGTACTCCTGCTCAACAGCCTTCGCAATCGCGTCACCCTGCGGACCGACGGTGGTATGCGCACTGGCGAGGACATCATTTACGCCACCCTGCTGGGCGCCGAGGAATACAATTTCGGAACCTCCGCTCTCATCGCCATGGGTTGCGTCTACGTGCGCCAGTGCCATTTGAACACCTGCCCGGTCGGCGTCGCCACCCTCGACGATCGCCTGCGCAGCAAATTCAAGGGCAAGGCCGAACACGTGGTGAACTTCTTCAACGCGGTCGCAGAAGAGGTCCGCGGCATCATGGCCCGCCTCGGTTTCCGTACGATCAATGAAATGATCGGCCACACCGAATGCCTGCGCCAGCGGCAGGTGCCCGATCACCCCAAGGCCAACACCCTTAACCTCAGCCGCCTGCTCGTGGACGTCGCCAAAGACGACTCCACCATGGTTCGCCATGCCACCCGCTCGCGCAACGACGGCCCCGAGGACCGGACCTTGGACGACATCATCTTGCAGGACGCCAAGGACGCCATCACCGATGGCAAACCCGTCACGCTGTCTTACAAGATCACCAATATCAACCGCTCCGTCGGCACCCAGGTGTCCGGCGAAATCGGTTACCAGTACGGCGAGGAGGGCCTCCCCGAAGGCACGGTCGAGCTCCGCTTCAGCGGCAGTTCCGGCCAGAGCTTTGGTGCGTTCCTTTCTCCCGGCGTGAAGCTCGTCCTCACCGGCGAGGCCAACGACTACGTCGGCAAGGGCATGAGTGGTGGCGAGATCGTCATCAAGGCTATCCCGCAGCGGCAATATACCCCGCATGAGTGCATCATTCTCGGCAATACCGTCATGTACGGTTCCACCGGCGGTGCACTTTTTGCCAACGGCAAAGGCGGCGAACGTTTCTGCGTCCGCAACTCCGGCGGCACCGCCGTCGTCGAAGGCGTGGGCGACCACTGCTGCGAATACATGACTAATGGCACTGTCGTCGTCCTCGGCCAGACCGGGAAAAACTTCGGCGCAGGGATGACCGGCGGCGTGGCTTACGTGCTCGATATTGAGGATGTCTTCACCAATCGCTACAATCCGCAGCTCATCACTCCTTCCCGCCTCGAGCAGGAGGAAGATGTCACGGCGCTCAAGGGTTTGATCTACAAGCACCTGGAGGTGACCGAAAGCGAGGTCGCCAAGGAAATCCTGGCCGACTGGCCCAAATATTCCGCGAAATTCTGGAAGGTCAGCCCGACCGTGCCGGCCGCGCCTGCTCCGCCGCCGGCGAATGACGCATCCGGTAAATCACCCGACTCCGACCCGAAGGGGCCCGGACCCGGTGACAAAGCTGGTCAGGTGATCAATGAAAATGTTACTGCTACGCGATAGTTCACACCCCCTGTGAGAGTTGTTGAGCAAATCGCCATTTTCATTGCCAACAAGCCGGGAACGCTTTCCGAGGTTTGCGACGCCCTCGCGGCTGATCGCGTCAATATCTATGGCCTGACCATTTCGGACACCGTCGATCACGCGGTGGTCCGGATGGTCGTCAGCGATACGCGCAAGGCCCTGGCCCTGTTCGAGTCGCGTGGTACCCTCGTGGTGGAAAACGACGTTCTCATGATCGAGAACGACAACAAACCCGGCAGCCTCTCGCAGATTGCCAGCACGCTTTCCACCCACCGGATCAATATCGAGTACGCCTACCTCGCCTCCATGCCGAGTGCGAAGAAAGGCCTCCTCATTATTCGGGTGAAAGACCCTCGGAAAGCTCTCAAGTTTCTCTCCCAGGCCGGTCTCTAGCCCGTTGCTTCTCCTGCCTCTGAGGGCGGACGCTATCCATCTATCCACAAAAAAGGCGGGGATTGTCCCCGCCTTTTCGTGATTCTTATAATGCCTCTAGGCTGGAGCCGGAGCCGGAAAACCGCCGGGCGGAAGCTCTCCTGGCTTGATCGGTTCAGGCACCGGCGTCGCGCTGGTGGGCGGCGGTGGCAGTGGCGGCGGAGCCTTCTCCTTATGCGGAGGGTTCTTCAACTCGCCGGTTTCAAGGATTTCCTTGATGTGTGAGGCGTCGAGAGTTTCGTACTCGAGCAGCGCCTTCGCGATGACTTCCAGTTTGTCCGCGTTTTGGGAAATGATCTGCTTGGCGCGGTTGTAGGCATCGTCCACCAGCTTGCGCACTTCGCGGTCGATTTCCTGCGCCGTCGCCTCGCTGTAATCCCGGTTTTTGTGAATGTCCCGGCCCAGAAAGACATGCTCTTCATGTTCGCCGTATTCCAGCATGCCGAGGGTTTCGCTCATGCCCCACTCGCACACCATTTTCCGGGAAAGCCGCGTCATCTGCTTGATGTCGCCGGCCGCGCCGTTGGAAATGTCGTGACTGAAGATCTCTTCGGCCACACGGCCCGCTGCCGTTACTGCCAGCAGATCGATCGCCTCCTTGCGTTGTGTCGAATATTGGTCGCCCTCCGGCAGGTACATCGTCGCGCCCAGGAAGTTGGACCGCGGGATGATGGTCACCTTGTGCAGCGGATGGGTGTGCTCCAGGAGCACGTTGACCAGGGCATGGCCGGCCTCGTGCCAGGCGGTGGAGATCTTTTCCTTCTCGCTCATGGCCAGGCTGCGGCGCTCGCGGCCCCAGCGCACTTTGTCGCGGGCCTCTTCGAGTTCGGACAGGGTGATGGCCTTCAAACCGCGGCGAGCGGCGATCAGGGCGGCTTCGTTGATCAGGTTGGCCAGTTCGGCGCCGGAGAAACCGGGAGTACCGCGAGCGATGACATCCATCTCAACCCCGGCGGCAAGCTTCACCTTCTTGGAGTGAACCCGGAGAATCTCTTCGCGACCGTTCACATCCGGCAAGCTCACCGTCACCTGGCGGTCAAAGCGACCGGGACGCAGCAGCGCCGGATCGAGCACGTCAGGGCGGTTGGTCGCCGCGATGATGATCACGCCATCCTGCGTGTCGAAGCCATCCATCTCCACGAGGAGCTGGTTCAGCGTCTGTTCGCGTTCGTCGTGACCGCCTCCGACACCATGGCCACGGTGCCGGCCGACGGCATCAATTTCATCAATGAAGATCAGGCAGGGCGCATTCTTTTTGCCCTGCTCAAACATGTCGCGCACACGGGAAGCACCCACACCGACAAACATCTCCACAAAGTCCGAACCGCTGATCGAGAAGAACGGCACGTCCGCCTCGCCCGCAATCGCGCGCGCCAGCAGGGTCTTGCCCGTTCCGGGCGAGCCCACCATCAGCACACCTTTCGGAATGCGACCGCCGAGCTTCTGGAATTTTTTAGGATCTTTCAGGAAGTCGACGAGTTCGAACACCTCTTCCTTGGCCTCCTCAACTCCCGCCACATCCTTGAACGTGATGCGGTTTTTCTCCTTGGACATCATCCGCGCCTTGCTCTTGCCGAAGTTCATCGCGCTCCGTCCCGCCATCTTGATCTGCGAGCGGAAGAAGAAATACAGGATGACCAGGAAGAGCGCGATCGGCAGGAAGCTGACGATGGCCGAGGCCAGATAATCCGATTTCGGCGCGATGGACGGAGTGATCTTCGCCTTGGCCAGTTGCTGTTCCAACTCCGTGGCATTGAACGGCATGAAGACCGGCGTGCGGAACGGCACCTCCAGATCGCTATTGGAAGTCAGCGATTTCTTCTTGTAGAAGCCGGAAACGGCTTGAGTATTGCGGCCTTCCTCCACCACGATTTCCAAAGGTTTGGTTTCGGTGGAAATGATCTGGCCGGCTTCGAGTAGTTGGACAAATTTCGGATAGGGGATTTCTTCGGTCTGGGTGAAGTTCCCTCCCCGAAAGACAAATACGCCGCCAATGAGGGCTAGCCCTATGGCGAGGAGCACGAGCCCGCGCCAATTTAATTGGGGGTCGCCTCCGCCGGGGGGACGCTGCTCTTTTTGCGGCTTGGGATTTTCTTCTGACATTTGTGACATCTTTTCGTAACACACGCTTATTGCAAATGCAAACACCGCGCCCGGCCCTGATAGTTTCAATCCACGATGTCAGCCCCCTCACCAGAGTAACGGCAGAGGAGATGCTGGCGGACCTGGCCGCCATCGGAATTGGCCGGACTTCCCTATTGGTCATCCCGGATCACCACCACCGCGCCATGATCGGCGAGGACCCGGCTTTTTGCGCGTGGTTACGAGAAGTGGCGGATCAAGGCCATGAAATCGTCTTGCACGGTTACTACCACAAACGCCCGAAAAAAGAAGGTGCCGGGTGGTGGCAAAAGATTATCACAGAGCAGTATACGGCGGGAGAAGGCGAATTTTTCGACCTCACCCAGACCCAGGCCCGGGTCCGGCTGGAAAAGGCCAGGGAGGAATTTGCCGCCCAAGGCTTTCGCCCCACCGGCTTTATCGCTCCGGCTTGGCTTTTGGGCACCGAAGCCGAGGAAGCCGTCCGGAAAGCGGGTTTCACCTACACGACGCGCTTACAGAATTTTAAGGACCTCCGGACTGGCCGGGAGGATGTCTCCCAGAGTTTGGTTTGGAGCGTTCGGTCAGGTTGGCGTCGGTCGGTTAGCCTGAAATGGAACGCTTATCTGGCCAAAAAACTCGCCCCCAACCCGCTTTTGCGGGTCGGCTTGCACCCTCCGGATTGGAATCACCCAGCCATCAAACGGCAGATTCTGGACCTCATTGCCGCGGCGCGGAACGAGCGCGACGTGATGACCTACGAGAGTTGGTATCAGGCCCGGGTAGGAATCTGATCGAAGACCTCGGTGCCTGTGGGCTCAGGAAGTGGCCAGGATTTCTGGCAATGAGGACAGGTATCGTGCTCAATGGGCCGTGGTTGACGGCATTGTGGGCAACCGATGCGCTGGGGCCATGTTGAGGCGAGGCGGAAGGCGAGCAGGCCCGCGAGCCCGAAGCCAAGGACCAAAATGGCCCAAGAGGTGGCCGCAGGCGTGGTGAACCCAACCCGGCGAGCCCAGAAAAATGTTACCACGCTGAGGATGGCTGCGAATGCGAAGAGACCGATCGGGAGAAATGAGAACTTGATACCGAAGGACGGGAGAAGTGAGGCGTAGGGATTGTAGATGGGAAAGTTGTCGGGCCGGAAGTGTTGATGGATGGCTCCCAACAGGGCTGGCGCCGGCGGGAGAGTGTAGGTCCGGAGTCTGGAAATCCAATCCGGAGCAAAATCGTGCCTGCGATTGGCCAGTCGGTAGCTTTGCACCGTCTGGCCTTGAAGATTCAGAATGTCGAGGATGGAGTCTGGCGGGGGCTGGGTGGTTTCTAAATAGTCGGGGCTGTATTGCAGGTAGATGAGGGTTTGATCGGGATTGGCGGCGACTGAAAGCATGCGGAAGGAGGCGTCCGTGCGAAGAGGCAGGGTTCCCTTGGGCCGCCCATCGGCTTCCAGAATCACGACTTCGTTCTCGAGGGCCACCGCGATGAGAGAGGTCTTGTCCTCATAGGCGCGGGTGTTCACGGCGCCGTAGATGACGCCGGTCGGTGCGGTATAGAGCTTTTGAAAGGAACGCTCGGTGAAGTCGAAGCTGAAAAGCTGCGGGCCGATCCAATACAGATAGGGCGAGGAGCGGTTCCAGTCGGAACCTGCGAGTGGCCCGGGGAATGACTTGGGTGCGCTGTCGGGAGGCTGGAAGCCTTCTGCGTCACAGATGCCGGCGGAACGGCGGCTGAGCTTGTCGTAGCCGATGAAATACCTTTGGTCGACGAGGTAATACCATGTCTCCTTCGCGTCGTAGGAGGACCCGAGCGTACGAACGTAGTTCATCACGTTCCTCGGCATTTTCTGCAGGTAATATTTTTCGACGTTATTGGCCTTGTTGATGGTCCAGAGGAAAGGAAGTGGCTGGATGAAGTTCCGGCCTGCTTCATTTCCGAGGTAACGAGGGTCCGTCACGGGCTTGCCATCGGGATAGGTGAGCTTGCGATTCGAGCCATCGCCCCGGCTTTCAGAGAAAAGAACCTCGTTGTCCCGCGTGATGAGGAAATTGGTGTAGCTGATGCTGGAAATATCCGGTTTGGCCGTAAGGAACTGGAAACCCCACGCCACGATGAGCAGGGCGGAATAGCAGCCGAGAAGCATGACGAAGACAAAAACGGCGCGGGCGACCCTGGCGAAATCACGCACGCTGCCGTTGGCGAGAAAGGCGGCGTGGCTTATGACGAGAAAGATAACGATGCAGCTCAGGGGGAGGGCGAACGGCCACCCGCTTGTGATATGAAGAAGGAAGAGCGGCAGCATGGCCAGGACGAGGGCGCCACGGGCCACCCAGGACCCTCGGTAGAGGCAGAAAAACAACGCGGCAAAAAAGAAGGCCAGACCGAAGGCAATGTCGCTTAGGCCCGGCACGAGCAGTCCCGGAACGAAGGGGGCGGCAAATTGTCCAGGCATCATCGCATAACCTGCGCTTAAGGCGAGGGGAACGACTGTGGCCAAAAGGTAGAGAAGCACGCCGGCCCCTGCCTTTCCGAAAAATATGACGGAGCGAGACACGGGTCTGTGCAGGAGCCCGGCCCATTGGTCCCGTCGGAGTTCGGGAAGTATCTGCACCGCGCCCAGGGCCGCGCCGACCAGCCCGCAGCCGTATGAGGTGACCATGAGAAAGGTTGCGCTGCACAGAGTCAGGTTGTTGTCGGCATCGCCGACGCGCGATGAAGTGGAGAGGGCGTAGATTTGCCCCAGGGTCAGGCAGACAAAGCCGAGCAGGGCCCACATGAAGTTCTCCCGCAGTTCCTTCCAGAGCATGGTTTTCATTTTGCGTGGTCGAATATTTCGATGCCGGTGAGGGCTGGCAGCGGCCAGTCCGCGCCGCAAGAGGGACAACTGGCGGTATCAATCGGCCGCCGCCTCCGGCACTTCGCGCAGGCCACGAGGCGGGGCCAATCGGAAGCGAGCCAGAAGGTGATGAGACCGGCCAGATTGAAGAGCAGCACGAAGGCGCTCCAACTCCACGCGCGCTTCCAGGAATATTGGGCGGAGCGAGCCCAGAAAAGGGTGCATAGGGCCAGAAACGCGGAAAGGGACGTGCTCCACGTGATGATTTCCATGGTGACTTTTCGGCCGGTGCCCCATTGCTCATTGAGGAGGCGCGCCAGCCGCTCGGAGCCGAGCATGGCACCGATTTTCCGATAAAGCATTTCACCGTAGAAAAAGGCCGGACAACGCAGGCGTCGATCAACGAGAGTGCTGAAGGCGGGCATGCGGGAAAAACTTGGCAACGGCGCAAGTTCGTAGGTCCGCAGCACCTGCCCCTGCGCGTCCATCTCGTGAATGTATGACGGCATCGTTTTGCGGGTCTTGGCGTCGATCCATGCGCTCGGCTGATACCGCAGATAAAAACGATCGAGCTTCAAGTTGATGCCGAACAAAATTTCGCCCCAGCGCTCGACATCTTGTTGATAGGGCAACTGGGTGATGAGTTTCCCCTTTTCATTATAGACCGCCAGCATTTTGGGCAGGGCCACACCGACCACCTGCACATAGGTCTGGCCGCTTGAGGCGGAAGCGTTCGCCAGGCCGTAGACCGGGCCGGGCTCCGGCATGGTCAGCGGCAGGATCTCCCGGCGGGCCAGAAAGGCGTACTTCACCTCCGACTCGTCGGAGATGCTGAGGGTATCCTGGCTGACGTAGCTCACGTCGACACTCTCGGGGAAAGGAGCCAGCGGAGCGGATAGTTCTTGAAAGCCGAGATTATCCAGCCGGGCAAAAGCCTGTTTCTGGGCGGGAAGATACCCGATATAATAGCGCGGATCGCGTACCTGGAACCATTGCTCCACGCGGGGATACATATACGGCGAGTTCGCCCATAGATACGTGTCCGAGGCCCGGTAAGCCCGGGTATACACCGCCGGCTTCCAGCCATGAGAGTCGCCGATGTAGCGAGAGACCGTGTTTAGATAATCGACTTGGTTGCGAACGCGGTCGGGTTTGTATTTGGCATCGGAAACGGGCTGGCCGGCGACGTCGGTGACGGAGACGACGACATTGTTCACATAGGTGAGAAGGAGCGGAAATCCATCGCGGGACAACTCGTAGCGCATTGTTTTGGTCGGGGGAGTCGGCTCGAGGGCCTTGAGCAAGGACCGGCCGAGATCCCCCAGGCCGCAGACGCCGTAAAAAATCACTGCGACAAAGGCGACCCGCATGATCCATGGCCGGGCGCCCAGGACTTCCTGGTGACGAATGACACCCCAGGCCGCTACCAGCAAAGCGAGAAGCATGATGGCGATGGCCTCGATCGCTACGTGAAAATACAGGCTGCCTAGGACAAAGTAGGAAACGTGGATGGCCGCCAGAAGAGGGAAAAGCCGGAGGCCGATCCAGCCCCCGCGTTGCAATGACAAGGTGAGAGCGGCGAAGTAGTAGAGCAAACCAGTAGCCAGATCAGCCAGGCCGGGCTGGATCATGGCAGGGAGAAAGGGTGCGCCGAAATTGCCGGGTGTCGCGACTTTCCAAACGATGAAAACAAACGCCGGAACAGTGGCAAAAACATAGAGCGCAACGCCGGCTAGCGCCTTGCTGGCGAAGAGTGTCCCGCGAGAAATGGGCCGGTGTAGGAGTGCCGCCCAGCGGTCGCGCTTGAGCTCAGGAAGAATTTGGAGAAATCCAAACAACAGACCGATGGCGGGAGCGCCAAAGGTCGTGACGATGAGGAATTGTTTGCGACAGAGAGTAATGCCGTCCTGCGTGAGGGTGTAGTAGTCCGGTTGGCCATTGGCAGTGCCCGTCAGTCCCTGCCAAAGTGCCAGGGCGAAGGCAATGGCGGCCAGCAAGGCCCACTTCCAGTTTTCCCGCAGTTCCTTCCAGATCAGCGCTCTCATGTCCGTTGCGGCTCGCGCATGAAAAAGGTTCTCTCTCCGCGCTCGCCCACGTAGCTCACGAAGGCGTCCTCCAGCGTCATCTCCACCGGTTCGAGAGACTCGGGCTGCAATGCCGCCAGGAGGGTTTCCGTCTCGGGAGTGGGATTGGCTACGGTCAGGGACAGCTCGCGGTCCGTGCGGAAACTCTGCAGCAACCCGGGAATGTCCGGCGTCGGCGGTGGCTGATCACGGAAGGTCAGCACGTAATGCCTCAGGCTGTCGCGAAAACGCTCCACCGTGCAGTCGGCCCGCAGCACGCCATTGTCCAGTACCGCGATGCGGTCCGCCACGCGCTCCACGTCCGACAGCAAATGCGAGGAGAAAAGGATCGTACGATCGGGCTGCCGCGTCACGTACAGCATGGACTGCAGCAGGCTGCGGCGGGCCACCGGGTCGAGGCCGAGAGCCGGATCGTCAAGAACCAGCAATTCCGGCTCCGGCGCCAGGGTCATCGCCAGGCACAGTCCAGCCCGCTGCCCGCGCGAAAGATGCCCTGCCTTCATCTTGGGCGAGAGGCGAAAATGAGTGATGACCGACTCAAAAATATCCTGGTTCCAGTTGGGGAAAAAACTCGCCTGGAAGCGTCCGCATTCCTGCACCGTCATCCACCCGTAAACGTGATGGCCCTCCGGCAGGTAACCGATGCGCGCGCGGGTCGCCGGGCTGAGCTTTCGGGAGTCTTCACCGAAAACCCGGGTCGAACCCCGTGTCGGATCTTCCAACCCCAGCAGCACCCGGATCGTCGTGGTCTTGCCCATGCCGTTGCGTCCGAGGAAGCCATAGATGTTGCCTTTCGGCACGTTTAGTGAGAGATCGCGGACGATCTCGCGCTTGCCGTAGAACTTGGTCAGGTGGTCGATTTCGATGATCGGGTTGCTCATGGTCTGTTCCTTTCCGAAGATTCGCGCTGAAGGTTTTTCCACGCATCGCGCAGAATCGTCTGAACCTCTGCCTGGCTGACATCGAGCAGCACCGCCTCATGGCAAAGCTGCTCAGTTGCCTGACGAAGCCGCCGGTTCCGCTCGGCTTCCGAAAAGATCTGGCGGCGTTCTGCCACAAAGACGCCCCGTCCGGCCTGGCTCTCCAACACCCCGTCCCGGATGAGTTCCTGATAGGCGCGGGCAACTGTATTGGGATTGATGACGAGAGATTCGGCCAGCACGCGCACGGCGGGGAGTTGCTCGCCCACCCGAAGTTTTCCCACCACCACCGCCCGTTGGATCTGCTGCACCAGCTGGCGGAAAATCGGGATATCACTGGCGGGAGAAATGGAAAAACCCAGCGACATGGGTGTATTAATGCATTAATACAGTTTGGCTGCAAGGACTTTTTAACGATGGCTAGTGCTTAGCTATTTGTTTGCCGAAGAACGGCCTTTTCGATCCGTATGAAAAAGATGAATTAGGGTTTTATTTTTTTGGGGAGTAGGCGAGGGTGGAACAAGATGGTCGCGGAGTCTTTGCGTAGGTTGTTGGTCGTGGATGATGATCCCTCGATTGTTGAGGGATTGAAATATTGCCTGATGGATCAGTATGAGGTGGTCGGGGTGAAGTCGGGAGAGGAGGCTCTGGAGGCTGTGCAGGACAGGGTTTATCCGGTGGTGGTTCTCGACATGCGCATGGGAGGAATATCGGGCTCCGATACATTGAAAGCCTTGAAGCAACGCTGGCGTCACCAGCAGGTGATCGTGTTCACCGGACACCTCACGGGGAAGAGTGCCATGGAAGCGGTCAACGATGGAGCCTTCCGGTATTTGACCAAACCATTTCGATTGGGGGAATTTCAGGAGATGGTGGAAAAGGCGTTTGCCCAGTTTGATCGGGAGCTCAGGGTGGATGCCGCCGAATTGGAGGAGCCGAAACAGCTGGAGGAACTGGGCCTCAGTGAGCGTGAGGCGGAGGTGGCGTTTCGCTTGTTGCAGCATGATGGCACGGCGGATATCGCCAAGGCGATGCGCATCTCGCCCCGCACCGTCGAAAAGCACATTGAGCGGATTTTTTATCAGTTTGGCATCTCCTTGCGGACCAAGCTCGCCTCGCGGGTGCGCGAATTGCGGTTTGAGTTTTTGCTCACGAAGACATTGCGGGATGGGGGCTTTTATATTGGAGGCTCCTGCATTGCGGCATCGCTGATGGTGTTGGACGATCTCCTGACCGTGGGTGAGACCGCCCTGCGGCTGTTCGCTTAGCAAAAAGTAAACAGCCATCCGGCTGCCCCGGCTGCATGTCTTTGCGAATCCGAAGGCGTTTTCCGGCGGGGCGGGGCGAAATCTTTACAAAAAGAGCTTGGTGAGGGGGGAGGGGGATTCGGTATGACAGGGCCCCGCATGACTGTCGCCACCTCTCGAACCGATCTGCATATTCATTCGCGTCACAGTACGCGGGCTGCGGATTGGGTTCTGCGGAGGCTGGATTTCCCCGCCAGCTACTCGGACCCTCTGGAAACCTACCACCGGCTGCGAAAGGCGGGGATGCAGTACGTGACGCTCACGGATCACAACACCCTCGAAGGCTGTCTGGAGATCGCCCATCTGCCCGGCGTGATCTTCGGCGAGGAAGTCACGGTGGGTTTCCCCGATGACGAATGCAAGGTCCACCTCCTCGTCTGGGGCTTGACGGAGACGCAACACCGCGAGATTCAGGCTCTGAAGGACGATATTTTCGATGTTCAGAAATATCTGGCCGCACAGGCCCTGGCGCATGCCGTGGCCCATCCGCTGCAAAGCCCGAATGACAAACTCACGCCGTTGCATCTGCAAAAACTGGTATTGTTGTTCCGGCATTTCGAAGGCATCAACGGGCGCTACCATACGCGATTGAGTGAGGCTGCCCGTTTCACCCTGGGCGAATTGACTCCCCGGCATATCGAGGTCTTCGCGGCCCGGACGGGGTTGACCCCGACGCACGAGGAGCCCTGGTGCAAGGTGTTGATCGGCGGATCGGACGACCACGGTGGGATTTATCCGGCACGTGCCTATACGGAAACGCCGGAAGCCGCGACTAGCGAGGAGTTTCTGGAGCATCTCCGGCAGGGGCGTTGCGAGGCGCGTGGTGAAGCGGGCACCCCGCTGGCCGTCGCACACGGGACCTACAACACGGCTTACCGGTATCTGAATGCGAAGTTCGCCGTAAAACCGGATAATCCCGCCGCCGGGCTGCTGGAGAAGGGATTCTCACGCTTCATGGAGGGTAAGGACCCCACGGAGTTCACCCTGGCGGAAAAGCTCGGTTTCCTCGCTCAAGGCATTGCCACGGGAAAAATTTTTGAGATGGCGATGGTGGGGAATACCTCCCTCTGGAAGGAACTCTCGGCCTATTTTTCCAAGTCTGAAGTAAAGGCTGCCCTGGCCCGGGAGACCGCCGGAGTGGAGGAGCCCGAACGGCGAGCCTTCCTCATGGCGAACCTGATCGCCAACCAGCTGGGATATCGCTTTTTCACCCAATTCATCGCGCAGATTTCCAAGGCGAAGTTCATCGAGAGCATCCAGACCATCAGCCCGCTGGCACCCATCATCGCGCTGCTCAGTCCCTATCTGCATGCGTTCCGACAGCCGAAGCGGGAATGGCTGCGCGAGATGACCAGGACCGTGGCGGGAACGACTCCGGAATTTCTGACCAACCGCAAGCGGGCCTGGTTCACCGACACTTTGGAGGATGTGAACGGAGTGGCGACCACCATTCGCAAGATGACCTCGTCGGGCGTCGCGGCGGGTTACGACCTGACGGTGATGACCTGCCGCTCGGAGATTTCAGAACATGGCATTCCACTCAAGAACTTCGCCCCAGTCGGGGAGTTCGAACTGCCCGAGTATGAACTGCAACGTCTGAGTTTCCCCCCGGTGCTCCACGTGATGGAGGAACTGGAGCGTGGAAATTACACCGAGGTGATCATCAGCACCCCCGGTCCGCTGGGACTCACGGCGTTGTACGCCGCGAAGACGCTGGGACTGCGGGCGGTGGGGATTTATCACACGGATTTCCCGCAATATGTGCGCATCCTGACCGATGATTCGTTCATGGAGACGCTCACCTGGGACTTCATGCACTGGTTCTACAGCCAGCTCGACGTCGTGTACGCCAACTCCGAGGACTACCGGAAATGTTGGGTCGACCGGGGCATCCCGGCTGAGAAAATCAAGATTCTGCCCCGGGGACTGGATACGAAATTGTTCCACCCGACTCGGCGCAACCGCGATTTCTGGCATGCTCGCGGACTGCGCGAGGGCGAGACCGGCATGCTTTTTGTCGGACGCATCTCCAAGGAGAAGAACCTCGATACGCTGGTCGCGGCCACCCGCCGCCTCGCCGACTTGAAGATCGCGGTGCGCCCGATGTTCATTGGCGAGGGCCCTTATCTGGCGGAAATGAAAAAGCTGCTGCCCGACGCGATTTTCACCGGCTATCTGCGCGGAGACGACCTGGCCAACGCCTATGCCTCGGCTGATTTTTTTGTCTTCCCCAGCACGACGGACACTTTCGGCAACGTAGTGCTGGAAGCCCAGGCCAGCGGGCTGCCCGTGATCGTGTCCGACGTGGGCGGGCCTCGAGACCTGGTGCAGCACGGCAAGGACGGATTTGTGACGAAGGCGCTCGACGCCGGCGAACTGGCGGAAGCCATCCGCCGACTGAGTGCCGACCCCGCTCTGCGCGAGCGCATGGGCTCAGCCGCCCGCGCGCGTGTCGAAACGCGGGACTGGTCCGAAGCCGTCGAAAGATTCTGGAACGCTTCGCCCGAATAGATCGGTCGGTTGTTTTCCCCGTTCCTATAAATACTCCGCCTTCAGCTGGATAAAAGTGCTGGTATTTCAGCATTTTTATTGACGGCTGAAAAAATGCTGATAAATCAGCATCTATGAAGTCGCGGGATTTTTCGCTTTCGAATCTGAGTCGACGAGAACGGCAGATCATGGAGATCGCCTATGCCCGTTCAGAGGTGACCGCTCAGGAAGTGCAGGACGCCCTGGAGTCGCCGCCGAGCTATTCGGCCGTGCGCGCCGCCCTCAGCCTGCTGGAAAAGAAAGGCCTGCTGAAACACGCCCGCGTCGGGGCGCGGTATGTCTTCCAGCCGACGATCCCCGCGACCAACGCGAAGGTTTCGGTGCTGAAGCGCATCATGGAAACGTTTTTCGACAACTCTGCCGGAAGTGTGGTGGCGACCCTGCTCGGCAGTGATGAACTCAAAATCAGCAGGGCCGAATTGGATCGCCTGGAGAGGATGATCCAGGAAGCCAAAAAGAAAAAATGAACCCTTTTGCCACCGAGGCCGGCGCGGATTTCCTGGTATTTGCCCTGCTGGCATCGACGGGAGCCTGTTTGGCGGCCTTTGGCTGCACCTTGTTTTTTCGTAGGGCTTCGGCTTCGTCACGAGGCCTGTTTTGGCTCCTGGCCTTCGCCGTGATTGTCGCCTGCCTGCTCCTGGCGCTCCTCGCGTTGAAAGTAAACCTGCCGTTTTTGCCGGTCGCCGTGTCCGGGACGGTTTGGGTCGAGCCTCTCCGTAACATAAGCGAGCCTCAGCCGCAGCTTTCGCCTGCGGCTGAGGTGGCCGGATCGCCTGCAACTGTGACGTCTGCGCCGCCAAGCCAAATCTCCCCAAGTCGGCCGTGGAAGGTTCCGGGTGCGTCCATTGTCTGGGGCGCATGGACGGCGGTGGCACTGGGACTGAATGCCGTTTATCTGATAGGCATCATACGCGTGCGCCGGATGCGCCGGGAAGCAAGGTTTGTCGGCACGGGACGCCTCTATGACCGGTTGGCTGAGGCCGCGACGATGGCAGGCCTTGCATCCCAACCGAAACTCTATGTTGCCGCTGCGGTGAGAATTCCCATTGTCACGGGATTGTTTCGCCCCGTGATCATCGTGCCTGCCGAGTCGGAGGAATGGACGGATCAGACTCTGCGGCAGACCTTCCTTCATGAACTGGCCCACGTGCAGCGAGGCGATCTCAGATCGCTCCGCTTCGCCCAGATCGTAAGCAGTCTGGTTTGGTTCAACCCCTTGGTCTGGCTGGCTCTTCAGGAGCTGAGGCAGGAGGTGGAAATGGCGGCGGACGATTGTGTGGTGGAGACGGAGGCGGAACCGGTGACCTACGCGGAAACGCTGGTTTCGTTCGTGCGGGGGCTGCACGGCGTGGCTCGGCCGCAGTTTTCGGCGTTGGGAATCTTTCGCGGCCGGAATATCGAGAAACGGCTGAGCCGCATATTAGATGCCCAAAGCAATCGCAGGGCGCCCTCAGGTCCAGTGAAGGGGTTTCTGCTGGTAGGCGCTTGTGTCGCGGCGTCCATGCTGTTGCTCATCCGGCCGGTGGCCGCCAAGGCCGAGGCAGCCCAGTCGATTGAGGGAGTTCCCTTGAAAGCCTTGGAGCGCATTGCTGAGCAGCCTTTCAACCAGGCTCTGCAAATTGACTACCATTTTTCCAACGTCAATGAACCTCGGAACGTTGACCAGACAGAGGTTGAGCGAAAGGTTTTGGCATTGCGCAAGCAACTGGAAGGAGTAAAAGCCGCCGGAATCACGCAGGTGCTGGAAAACTACCGGAAGTCGCTGACCGGGCGGTCGGGATCAGCTTTTGATGCGCTCTTTGTGTTGGGCTCCGACTTTTACGCCACCCGCCAGCCGGGTTACGACGGTCCGTACATTTGGGAAATCCGCATTCCCCCCCTTTCGTATCATCTGCTCGAACAAACCAACTATTACAATATCAAGGGTATTCTCACTGTTGCCAGTGACCCGGGGAGGCACACGCTTAACTTGCACGACATCGCTCGCGACAGCATCGGTCGCTTGGGACGTTTGGATCAGCGTACTCTGGCGGAATTGAGCGCGGGCGGCGTCACCGTGACCAAAGAAAACGAAGTGATCACCTTGAAACGAGGCAATCTCACGGTCGTGCTGGACTCCGTGGTCGACGCGGTGAGGCTCCGTTCCATTACGCGGACCGAAGCGGTTAATGCTCAGAAACAGGAGGTCATCTATGAGAATTACGCCGAGATGGCCGGCCTGAGTGTCCCGACGAAAGTGACGGATATATTTGAAAATTATACGGGACGGACGACCCGCTCCTACACCATCAAAAACATTCGATTCAGCGATGACTATGAGGTCCCCATGGTAAACGGCCGGACCGGGTTGTTGTCGGTTACGGATTTTCGATTCTCTCCCAAGGTCGAATACTACACCTACGATCGCCTGCCGGGCGAAGGGCAGATCAGAAATTGGATCGCCGATCCCGAGGCGCTGAAAATTTACAACGCGGAAATGCGGGAAGACAAACTGAGCAAATTTAGAAAATGAAAATGGCATTATGAGTCGCGCCATGTTGAAAAGCTCGCTTTTGATTCTCAGCTGTTGCCTTCTGCTGGCGCAGGGAAGCCGCGCGGAGGGTTTGCCGTGGGCGCGCGTTACGGCGGAAGTCGTGGTTATCGCGCTGCCCAGGGCGGCAGCGATGCAATTCCTCTCCCGGCATACGCTTGAGACCGCGGCCGCCGAAGGTCTGAAGGAGCTGGAAAAACTGGTGGAGGTGAAGCAGGCGGTCAGCGTGGCCAATCCCGCCATCACCCTGGAGAACGGCGCCATGAGCAAAATTGTCGATGACACCACCTCGTTGCAAATCGCCCTGAACGCGGCGAAAGACCTCATCGCGGTGAACCTGGTCTTCGATTACCGGGGCAAAAAAATCACCACGGCTTTTGAGGTAAAAAATGGGGATGTGGTCTTTCTCGGCGCGGTTGACTCCACGGAGAAAGACGGAGATGTGACCAATCTGGCCTTCATCCGGGTCCGTGCGGCGCCGCGGCCCTGAACCGCCATCGCGCTATTCCGCGAGCAGACGCTCGATCCAGAATTGGTAATCATCGCGGGCGTTCAGCGCGCGAAGCACCCCCTGGCGGTCAAGAATCCATACCGTGGGAATCGCGTTGATGCCGAAGGCGCGCGGCACCGGTCCCTCCCAGCCCTTGCCATCAAAGGCGGTGGGCCATTGCGGCGGCAGGTCACGTAGTTTCTCAGTCAGCAGCCCCTTGTTGGTATCGAGGCTGACCGTGACGACCCGCAACTGCTTCTTAGCCATTTTTTCCCAGGCAGCGCGGAAGTTTTGGAGCCAGAGAAGGCTGTGGGGAGAGTCGGCCGCCCAGAAAATGAGAATCGTGACGTCACCGCGGAAAGAGGCCAGATCAACTTCGCCGGCGTTGACCGTGGACATCTTAAGGTCAATGCGCCGGCCGACGAGGTCGAGCCGTTTGAAGTCGTCGGCGATGCGGGCCTTCAGCGCGGGTTCAGAAGTGAGGCGGGAGGCTTCGTCCAGGAGGTCGCGTTTTTGAGCGGGAACATTGTCGCACAGCGTGGCGGCTTCGACCAGGAGACGCGGACCGCGACGGTCGCCCGCGTATCTGGCGGTATAATTCTTCGCGGCGGCGACGATGGCGTCGCGGCGGGAGTTGGTGTCACCGCTCTGGCTTTGTAGGACCAGTGAGACACGGCTGAATCCTACGTCGGCTTTTTTTTCGGGAGTGGGTGCGGTTTTTTCCAGCTCGGTGTAGAGACGGAGAGCTTCCTCTACCTTGCGAGGGTTATTGTCCATTTTGCCTTCGGCGGCGGTGATGGCGGCGAGGCGGAGGCGGGCGTCGAAAGCTCCTGGATGCTGGGGGTATTTGAGCAGGAAATCCTCAATGGCCTTGCGGTGGACGACGAAATGATTGCGGGCGAGGAGGGCGGCTTCGTCGGGACTGGAGGGCTTTTTTTTGGGGCCGGCGTCGAGGGCGACGATGCGGGCGAAGTCTTCCTCGGACCCGGCCCGGAGTCCTGCGGTTAAAGTAAGCAGGAGCAAGGACGGAAGCAGGAGAAACTTCATGGCAGCGGTGAGCATTCCACCACGGGGAAAAAGCATTGCCAGTCTTTTCCCCACCTTGAGGGGGGAAAGGCAACGGAAACGGGGGGAGAGAGGAGGGGTCGAAGGGGGAGCCTAGGAGGGCTGATGGGGCTGCTTTTCGGCAGGCTCCTTGACCTGGAGCTCGGCGGTGGACTTGCGGACTTCGTGCTCGAACTCGTCGCGGGCCTTCTTGAATTCACCGAGGCTCTGGCCGAGACCGCGGGCGAGTTCAGGAAGTTTTTTGGCGCCGAAAAGAAGAATGACGATCAGGACGATGAAGATCGTTTCCGGCCAACCGGGCATGCCGAGAGCAAGAGGGAGAGTCATATGGATAAAACTACACCGATCCAGAGAAGTTGCAAAGGAAACTCATAAATCGACGGATTGGCCGATGGGGACCAAATGGAGGGTCTGGCCAGCCTCGGCGAAGGTCTTCACGGCAGCGGCGTGATCGAGCTTGATGGGCGGGAAGGTGTCGTAGTGGACCCCGACGATCTTGTTGCATTCGAGGAACTTAGCGGCACGAATCGCGTCCTTCACCCCCATGGTGAAGTTGTCGCCGATGGGGAGGACGGCGAAGCGGAGGGTGAATTCCTCGGGGATGAGTCGCATGTCGTAGGTGAGGGCGGTATCGCCCGCAAAATAGAAGGTGCCATCCTTTGATTCGATGACGAAGCCGCCGGGGTTGCCGCCGTTGGCGCCGTCCGGGAGGAGGCTGGAGTGAACGGCGGCGACATATTTGACCCGGCCGAAATCAAAGGTATAAGCGCCGCCATGATTCATGGGATGGCCTTTGGTGATTCCCTGTTTCCCGAGCCAGGTGATGATCTCGAAATTGGAGATGACGGTGGCGCCGGTTTGTCTGGCGAGTTCGATGGCGTCGGCGATGTGGTCGAAGTGGCCGTGAGTGATGAGGATGTAGTCGGCCTTGATCTGGTCGAAGGCGACATCCCGGGCGAGTTCGTTGGGCTTGATGAAAGGATCGAAAAGGAGGGTCTTGCCGGCAACGACGACGGAGAAGCAGGAGTGGCCAAAGGAGGTGAGTTTCATGGCAGGGCGAATTGAACCGCATTCGGACGCGGGCGGCAAGAGCAGGCCGACGGGGGATTTCCCCGACTGACGTGACAGGGAGAGTCCTGCTTTTCCTTTGGCGGGCGGGCGGATACGGTGGGTGGGTTGAAAACGCACCTGGTCTTTGGATTGATCACCGTATTGCTGCTGGCGGTCGTCATCGGATCGCGGCGGCAGGAGGCATTTGGCTACGACAATGTGGTGCAGATGGCGGAGATGATGGCCCGGGAGGGATACATGACGGCGGTGCCGGTGATACCTAAGGAACTGAAGGCGCTGAACTACGATCAGCAGCGGGACATTCGATGGCGGGATGAGCGGACGCTCTGGCGGCGGGAAGGGCTGCCATTCCAGGTCAAGTTTTTCCACCTGGGCAGCCTCTTTGAGCGGCCGGTGGATGTTTATGAAATCGACGGGCGACAGCCACCTGAGCGTGTGCGGTATGTGCCGGAGTTTTTTGATTTCGGAAAGAACGTGATCGATACCTCCAAGCTGGCGACGCTGGGTTATGCCGGGTTTCGCATCCATCATCCGATCAACAAACCGGATGTGCTGGATGAAGTGCTGGTGTTTCAGGGGGCCTCCTATTTCCGGGCCCTGCCGAAGGATGCGAAATATGGGGCGAGCGCGCGGGGACTGGCGCTGGACACGATCAACGACAAGAAGCGGAAGGAGGAGTTTCCGGATTTCACAAAATTCTGGCTGAAAAAGCCGGATCGCTACGCCAAGCAGATCACGATCTACGCATTGCTGGAGAGCAAGACGGTGACGGGGGCGTATCAGTTTGACGCGGAGCCGGGGGTGGAGACGCGCATCCATGTGCGGGCGACATTATTTTTCCGGAAGAAGACAGATAGCGTGGCCGGTTATGCGCCGCTCACGAGCATGTATTGGTTTGGAGAAAATACGAGCAACACGTTCGGGGACTTCCGGCCGGAGGTGCATGATTCGGATGGGTTGCTGATGCAGCGGAGCAACGGCGAGTGGGTGTGGCATCCGCTGGCCTGGTCGCAGCAAATGCAGGTGAATGTCTTCAAGGACGATGGAACGAAGGGATTCGGGCTGATGCAGCGGGACCGGGACTTCGGTCATTATCAGGACCTGGAGGCCTTGTACAACAAGCGGCCGAGTGTGTGGGTGCAGCCGATTCGCGGATTCGAAAAGGGGGCGGTGAAGCTGCTGCAGTTGCCGACAGATAATGAGTACAAGGACAATGTGGTGGCCATGTGGAGTCCGACGGAGCCGCCGAAGCCGCTGCAACCGGTGCAGATCGAATATCTGATGCGATGGGGCGAGGAGATGGCGGATCTGCCGCCGGTGGGGCGATGCGTATGGACGCGGGTGGACTACCAGCCGGAACGGTACTATCGGGAATTTTTTCTGGATTTTGTGGGAGGCGGGCTGAACGATTTAAAACAAGGAGAAATGCCGGTGGCGGATATCGCACCGCCGGACGGAGGGGCCATCACCAACGCCAAGGTGGAGTGGAATGATTACAATAAGTCCTGGCGAGTGAGTTTCACGGCGAGCAGGACGGAAGAGAAAAAGCCGATCGAGCTGATCTGCCGCCTGAAAATGGGAGACAACGTGCTGACGGAAACCTGGAGTTACACATGGATGCCGTAGACGCACGCTGGGATGAGGCGCTGAGACGGCTGCTGGCCTACCTGGGCGAGTTGGAGGTGGGAGGTTCCGAACATCGGACGCGGGTGGCGTTGCGATTGCTGGACCGGGCGCGAGCGACGGTCGGTACGAACGATCCGGTGGAGCACACGATGGGCGTGGCGCAGGAAGAGTTGATGGGGTGGTTCAGCGAAGTGCTGGCGGAGAGCGACCTGCCGGCCTATCGGAAAATCGCGTGGGGGTTGGTGGCATGGCGGCTGGCGGACGGACCAACGCGGTGGCCGAATGCGATGCTGGAAGGTGCGCCGTCCGACGAACTGAAGCAGGCGCTGGCAGGGATTGCGATGAGGTCCTCGCCCGACCTGGAGGTATCGCGGATGGTCTCCAAGGGCATGGATTTCGGCGCGATGGAAACACTGGCGCAGGAGACGTGGCATCAATTTGCCTGGGCCCCGTTGCTGCGGGCCGCGGCGCTCTGGACAGCGATCTTTTTTGCGGCCTTGTACGCCTACGACCGCTTCTTCCCATGATCACGGACTCCTTTCGCATTTCGGCCGATGTGGTGGCGTTTCGCCGGGCGACCTTCTTTGGCGCGGTGCTGGGCACGACGGCGCTGGGAACGTGGCTGCTGTGGGGCATCTTCCAGCCGGAGGGCGTCTCGGCGCTGGAGTGGGTGCAGTTGGTCTTGTTCGTCCTGCTCTTTCAGCAAGTGGCGACGGGATTCTGGCTGGCGATGTTTGGTTTTATCACGACGGTGCTGGGCGGCGACCGGGCGCAGATCGTACGGTCGATCGACGACGAGGATGGGACGCAGGGAGCGCCGACGGCGGTGGTGGTGCCGATCTTCAATGAAGATGTGGCGCGGGTCTTTGCGGGCATCGAGGCGGTGTGGAACGGACTGGACGCGAACGGCGCGGGACAGGGCATCGACATCTTCATCCTGAGCGATTCCAACAAGCCGGAGAACTGGCTGCAGGAGGAAGGCGCGTGGTTTGAACTGTGCCGGAAGAAGCAGGCGTTCGGGCGGATTTTCTATCGCAAGCGGCGGACGCCGCGAAATGGGAAGAGCGGGAACGTGGCGGATTTTTGCCGCCGCTGGGGTGCGCGATATCGGTACATGATCGTGTTCGACGCGGACAGCGTGATGACGGGAAGTTTGCTGCGGCGGCTGGTGGCAATGATGGAAAAGAACCCACGGGTGGGTTTGATCCAGACGGCGCCGCAGCTGGTGATGGGGCGGACGCTGTTCCGGCGAATGCAGCAGTTTGCCTCGAAGCTGTACGCGCCGCTGTTCGCGGCGGGGTCGAATTACTGGCACCTATTCGGAGCGAACTATTGGGGGCACAACGCAATCATCCGGGTGCAGCCGTTCATCACGCATTGCGACCTGCCGGAACTGCCGGACCCGGACGCGAAGCGACGACATATCTTCAGCCACGACACGGTGGAAGCGGCGCTGATGCGGAAGGCGGGGTTTGATGTATGGTTCGCCTACGCGGAGACGGGAAGTTACGAGGAGGGTCCGCCGAACCTGTCGGACAGCCTCGGCCGGGACCGGCGGTGGTGCATGGGGAACCTCCAGCATTTTTGGTTTTTGTTCGCGCCGGGGATTGATTTTGCCAACCGCTTCCACATCTGGATGGGGGTGATGGGGTATTGCAGTTCGGCGCTGTGGTTGTTGTTCCTGGTGATCGGCGCGGTCGATCTGGCGGTGAAACACCGGTTTTCGCTGCTGGCGGCTTTGCCGGAAGGGATCGGACCGGTGGGCGGAGCTGTGCCGTTGTTGTTCCTGGCGACGCTGGGGCTTTTGTTCGTGCCGAAGATTCTCTCGTTGCTGGTGGCTCTGCCGCAGGCGAAGCGGTTCGGCGGGGTGATGCGGATGACGGTGAGCGTCTTGTTGGAGACGACGATCTGGACGCTGTTGGCGCCGGTGATGATGATTTATTATACGCGGTTCGTTTTCCTGACGATGGCGGGATTGCAGGTGAAGTGGGGCGGGCAGAATCGTTCGGACGACAAGGGGCTGACGCTGGGGCAGAGTTTCAAGATTTTCTGGCTGCCGCCGGTGTTGGGCGTGGCGGCGACGGCGGCGCTGTGGCATTTCGCGCGACACGAGATTGTGCTGCTGAGTCCGATTTTACTGGGCTGGCTGCTGGCTCCGGTGCTGGCGTGGCTGACGAGCCAGGCGGTGCTGGGCGATTGGTGCCGGAAAAAGGGGCTGTTTCTGATCGTGGAGGAGCAGCCGGGGGGTGCGCCGGCCGAGTTGGCGGCGGTGCAGAATGGGGAACCGGTGGAATTGGCCGTGCACGGATTGATGGAGGCGGTGGGTGATCCGCTGGCGAACGCGGTGCATCTTTCGTTGCTGCGGCCGCGCGGGCACGCGGTGGAAGAGACAGCGGCTTATCTGGCGGAACTACGGGAACGCCTGCTTAAGGACGGACTGGAGGCGTTGGATAAGCGGCAACAGTTTGCGCTGCTGTGGGACGCGGAGAGTATGTTTTTGCTGCACCGGGAGTTGTGGGGACGGTCGACGGAGCGGCTGCATGGGTGTTGGCGAGGGTATCTGGCGGAGACGGGGCCGAGAGGCTGAAGCGGCCCGGCGTTTAATTGGCCAGGAGGGCGGCGGCGGCTTCGGGGGAAGGAAGGCCCCAGGACTTCCAGCGGGCGAGGTATTCGGCGCGAGGGAGCAGAACGTAGTGGGGATTCTGGTCGGCGCGGAGCCAGTTGATGATGGTGAGGATGGAGGTCTGAGGCATCACGGTGCAGCCGGCGGAGGAACGGTCGGGTCCGCGCTGGATGTGGAAGAAAATGGCGCTGCCGGCGTTGGCAACGGGCGGGTCGGAGTTGTGACGAATCTCGATGAGCCAGCGGTGGGGCGGATCGTTGAGGCGCATCTTCTGTTTTTCAAACCATGGCGGCGGCTTGGCGGGGTCGATGACGACGTGCTGATTATAGTGCGGCAGGGTGGGGTCGTCGATCCAGGCGTCGGCGGTGGTGATGGTATGAAAGGGATAGTTTGCGCCGGCGGGAAGGGACTGGTCGTAGGTATAGATGGTGCCGATCTTGAAAATGCCGGCGGGAGCGCGCTTATCGCGTTCGACTTTTTGCAGGCCTTCCTGTGGCGCGTGGACGCCGCGGCCCCAGGCGAGCCCGCTTTTGCCGTAGAGGACGCGCATGGACGGGGAAACGGGCTGCCAGGTCTTGCCGTTGCGCTCGAAGAGTTGGAGGCGGCCGGTGGGGGAATTCCAGTCGGGGGCGATGGAGACGACGAGTTGGCGGACGGAGGCATCGAGGGCGAAGCCGCGCACTGGCAGCAACGCGAGCAGAAGCCCGGCAAGAACGATGAGTCTAAGCCCAGACGCCATCGGCGGAAGCTTCAGCGAGGGTGGGATAAACCTTGAAGAGACTAAAAAGCCCGGCCACCTCGAAAAGCTGGGTGACCTGCGGGCCCAAGTTGATGAGGGCGATCCGCCCGCCGGCCTTGGACATTTCCTGAAAAGGAATAATGAGCGCGCGAATGCCGAGGCTGGCGACGAAGGCGATGCCGCCGAAGTCGACTACGATGGAGCGTTCGCCAGCGTCGATGAGCTCGACGGCTTTTTTCTGAAAGGTCTCGGCGCCGGCATGATCGAGGCGGCCCTTGATGGCGAGAACGAGGATGTTGCCTTCGCGATGCTCAGTGATTTCCATGGTCGAATAGTGGGGGGCAGGAGTTGGCGGTCAAAGTTTTTTGGTGACGGTGACGATATTCGTGCCGTCCTGACGGCAATAGTCGCAGGAGTCGAGCATCTTGCGGACGAAGTGAATGCCGAGGCCGCCGATGTCGCGTTCGTTGGCGGGCAGGGTGGTGTCAGGCTCGGGCTGGTTGAAGGGGTTGAACTCGTGACCGTCGTCGCGAATTTCGATCTGGAGGGATTCCGGAGTCAACGAGAGCCGGAGACTGATGGTGTGGGCATCGCGGTCGTCGTAACCGTATTTGATGATGTTGGTGACAAGCTCCTCGATGGCGAGATTGGCGGCGAAGACGGTTTCGTCGGGAGCCTGGTGGGACTCGAGAAAAATGGAGACGTTCTCGGCGAGCGAGGGGAGCTCGCCGAAGTCATTTTGGAGGGAGAGAGATAAATCCGCCACGATAGGAAGGTATTATTAGACGCGGAAGATGGCTCCAAGTTTTTTACCGAGAATCAGACTGGCGCCGAGGATGCAGATGCCGAGGAAGCACATGGCCCAGACGCCGAGGGCGCTGGCGATGAAGCGGCCGTCACCGAGGAGGTTATAGAGTTCGTAGATAGCCTTGGTGATGGGGAAGTCCTGCTGCTTCTGCGCGAGAATGAGGCTGTCGCTGACTTCGAGCATGGCGAAGCTGAAGGCGAGGAGGCCGCCGGCCATGAGGTTGGCCGCGATGAGGGGGAGGGTGATCTTGCGGAGGGAGCGGAAGGGCGGGCAGCCGAGATTCTGGGCGGCTTCCTCGAGGGTGACGCTGGTTTGCTGGAACCCGGCGGCGGCGCTGCGGACGACGTAGGGCAGGCGGCGAACGCTGTAGGCGATGACGATGATGAGGAGCGGATCGACGGCGGGGTTCATGAACCCGAAGAGCTTGCCCGGTTGAGTCATGGCCAGATAACCGAAGGCGAGCACAAGGCCTGGGACGGCGAGAGGGAGCATGGCCATGGCGTCGAGAATCTGGCGGCCGGGCAGGCGGGTGCGGGTGACGACATAGGCGATGGCGACGCCGAGGACGAGATCGACGATGGTGGCGAGCGAGGCGTACTTGAGGCTGTTCTGGATGGAGGGGAGGGTCAGGTCGTGGCCGAGAGCGGCGCGGAAGTGGTCGAGGGTCCAGCCGTCGGGCAGGATGGTGCCGTACCAATCGCGGGAGAAGGCGACGAGGATGACGCCGAGGTGGGGGAGCACGGCGAGGAAGGTGACGGCGGCGAAAAAGAGGGCGATGAGTCCGCCGACGAGGGGGCTGGTGGGGCGGGGTCCGCCCTGGCTGGTGGCCTTGGCCATCATGGCATGGCTGGCGCGGCCGACGGTGGCCTTGCTGAGCGCATATAACAGGACCGTCGAGACAAGCATGACGACGACGAGGGCGAAGGGGAAGGGGTTGCCACCGATGTCCTTGATGCCGCTGAAAATCTGCACGGAGGTGACGCGGCTGAAGTCGAACATGAGGGGCACGCCGAGCTCGGTGAAGGACCAGATGAAGACGATGATGCCGCCGGCAAAAAAGCCGGGCATGATGAGAGGAAGGGTGATGCGACGGAACTTGCGGAAGCCGGTACAGCCGAGGTTTTCGGCAGCTTCCTCCATGGCCGGGTCGACGTTGGCGAGGGCGGCGACGAGGTTGAGATAGAGGATGGGGTAAAGGTGCAGGGCATTCATCACCACGATGCCGAACATGCGGCTCTGGCCGAGCCAATCGATGGGATGATCGGGGTTGAGCAGATGAAGAGTTTCCAGAAAGGCGTTGAGCGCGCCTTCCTGGCCGAGGATTTGTTTGACCCCGATGGCGCCGACGAAAGGCGGCAGGATCATGGGAATGAGAATGAGCGCGGAGAAGAGGCGCTTGCCGGGAAAGAGGTAGCGGTCGGTAAGGAGGGCGAGCGGAAGGGCGATGGCGGAGGTGAGCAGAGTGCTCCAGACGGCCATCTGGACGGAGTTCCATAAACCCTCGAGGTAAATGGGATTGCGGAAGACCTCGATGATGTAGTCGAGGGTGAAACCGCCGCCGGGCTGACGGAAAGCGCCGCCGAGGGTTTCCCAAATCGGAAGGGCGAAGAAGAAAAGGAAGAAGAGTGCGGTGAAGACATAGACCGCGGTGGGACCGAAAGAATGAGATGTGCGATTCATTTGCCCTCCCTGGCGAGTTTCTCGGCCTGACGATATTGCGCGCGGAAATGCTCGCCGAGACGGGCGGCGAGTTGGACTTCCTTCAACGGAGTGGAGCCTTTCAACGAAGAGCGAATCTCGTTCTTCGTCGTGGCGTAGTCGATGGCGGAAACATCATTGAAAGCAGCGGTGGCCTGTGGCGGGAAGTTGGCGGCGATGAGGGCCTGCCAGGCGGCGGCCTGTTCATCGTGCGAATCGATGCAACTGACGCGAATGATGAAGCGCAAGGCGGAAAAGAGCGGTCCGGTCCAGGCATCGTGGTAGGTGAAGGACTTGGCCTCCTCGTACGGCAAAGTGTCCGGATCGGAACGGAAGGCGGTGTACTCGGGGGCGTAGAGATCCTTGCGAACGGGGAGGCGGCGGAGGGCGTACTTGGTGGGACCGCCAGGAGTGCCGACCTTGAAATTCCAGAGTTTCTGGCCTTCGATGGAGAGGACAAAGGCGATGAACTCACGGGCAAGTTCGGGGCTGGGCGCACCGCGCAGGAGGCCGATGGGATCAACGCCGATGGAGGAGCCGCCGAGCGGAGTAAAATATTGCAGGCGGGATGGGGCGTCGCCGATCTTGACGGCTTCGCTCTGGAAGCGGCCATAGAAGTCGATGCACATGCCGATGGCGGCGTCGCCGAGCGAGACATCCATCGGCACCTTGCCGGCGGCGTCGGAAAAGTAGCGGGAGTTGGCGGAGGCTTTCAGCAGGAGTTGCAGGCCGCGGGTCCAACCCTCGGACAAAGCGGCCTCGGTGGCTTCACCGGTGCCGACGGCCTCCTGCATCTGCTGCTGGATGACCATTTCAAAGGCCTTGGCGATGGAGCCGCTCTTGGTGGGATCAGCCAGGGCGACCTGGTGGGCGAACTTAGGGTTGGTGAGGTCGTTCCAACTGGAGGGAAGGGTGGTGACGCCGAGACGGCGGAGGGAATCGGAGTTGTAGCAAATGCCGAAGGCGGAGAGGCAGGTCCCGATCCAGCGGCCCTTGGGATCGTAATAGGGTTCACCGGAGACGGACTCCGGAATGACAGCATCTGTAAACCAATCGGGATGGGCGGTGATGATGCCGCTGTCGACGAGAGTGCCGGCCTTGGCCTGATTGATGAAGTCGAAGGCGCCGCCGCCGAAAAAAAGATCAATGCCGATGCCGGCGTTCGACTGGAGGAAGGCCTCCCGGGCGGGAGAGGTGGCGGTGGGGCTGGAAAAGGTGGAGGAGACCTCGGCGGTCCAAGGGCGGCCGGTGGAGGTCCATTCGCGCTGGAAGGCGTTGTAGAATTCGCCCTGAAGATAGCGGGCGATCTCGCTGGTGCCGCCGACGATGCGCCAGTCGAGGCGGACGGTACGGCCGGTTTTGGCTTTGTAGTACTCCCCGAAGGCGCGGCTGAACTCGTAGCGGATGGCCTCGTTGTGCGGGCTGATGATGACGAGCGTGTCATCGGCCTTCGCGAGGAGGTTTTCCTTGGGCTTCAGCGCGAAGGGAAGGGCAAGAACCAGGGCGAGAGCAGCGAGGACGGCCAGGTTGCGCATCATGGCTACTTGCGCAGGACAACTACATCCTCGGGTAGGGCGGTGGCGAAGAGATCGCGGTCGGCGGATCGGGTGGAGGGACGGGGATTAAGCTCGAAAATCTTGAGGGTCTCGCTGCCGGCGAGGAACTGATACTGGGCGACTTCGCCGAGGTAGATGGACTCGCCGATGCGGCCGCGAGCGGAATTGGCGCCATTGGATTCGGTGGCGAGTTTCCAGCTTTCGGGACGGATGGAAAGGGTGGCGGAGTCGCCAGCCTGGGGTTTCCAGGAGGAGTCACTGATCACGCCCTGGAAGGTGCCAGCGGGCGTCTCGACCGAGGCCTGGGAGCCGTCGACGGAAAGGACTTTGCCGGGGATGAAATTGGTTTCGCCAATGAAGTCGGCCACGACTTTGGAAGTGGGGCGGCGGTAGACGTCCTCGGGAGCGCCGATCTGGGCGATCCTGCCGCCTTCGAGGATGGCCATGCGGTCGGAGATGGAGAGGGCTTCCTTTTGATCGTGGGTGACGTAGATGGCGGTGAGGCCGAACTCCTTGCAGACGCGGCGAATCTCGATGCGCATTTCCAGGCGGAGCTTGGCGTCGAGGTTGGAGAGGGGTTCGTCGAGGAGGAGGGCGCGGGGGCGGATGACGAGGGCGCGGGCCAGGGCGACGCGCTGCTGCTGACCACCGGAGAGTTGGGCGATCTTGCGGTCGGCGTATTGGTCCATGTGGACGGAGGCGAGGGCCTCGCGGACGCGCTGGTTGATCTCGGCGGAGGGGACCCGTCGTTCCTCGAGGCCGAAGGCAACGTTTTTGGCGACGGTCATGTGGGGCCAGAGCGCGTAGCTCTGGAACATCATGCCGGTGTTGCGTTTGTGGGGAGGAAGGTTGGTGACGTCTTCGTCGCCAAAAAGAATGCGCCCACTCTCGGGAATGTAGAAGCCGGCGATGTTGCGGAGGAGGGTGGTCTTGCCGCAACCCGAGGGGCCGAGAAGGAAGAATATCTCGCCGGGCTCGATGCGAAACGAAAGGTCGTTGAGCGCGGTTTGCTCCCCAAATTTTTTAACCAGACGGTCTATGGTGATCGAAATCATCGAAACACGGATTCCCTGCGGCATATTGGCTAGAGGGTTCTTTTAATTTCGGCAATACCGGTGCGAGGAAATCTCGCATAGGAAGATTGGCAGTTGGCTCAGAGTGAGATAGCCTGGGAAAAGATGGCATCGAAGTCCGGTACCGCTACCTCCCGGGGACCTTTACGCGATGGCCTGATGACAGGATTTGCCGTGTTTGCGGCGACACTGGTCAGCGTCATTTATCTCGATTACCAAGCGGAACGCAACCAGACGCTCGCGATCCGGGAGGATCTGTCGCGGCTGGCGCGGGGCGCTGCAAGTCTGGTGGATGGGGATCTGCATGAGATCGTGGTGCAGCAGGGTAGGCCGGACGGGCCGGAATACCGGAGGGCGCTGGAGCCACTGATCGCGTATCACCGGGAGCTGCCGGAAATTTATTATTTGTACACGCTGATCGAAAGGGACGGGAAATTTTACTTCGGCCTGGACACGGCGGTGGCGGCGGACCGGCTGGGATTCGCCAAGAAGCAGGAGATGAAGGCGTCGCCCCTGCTTACGCCATATGAGAGCGAGTCGCCCGAGGAGGACGCGGCGGAGTTGAATGCGCTGCATCGGGGGGAGGTGTATGTGAGCGGCCAGCCGTACAAGGATGAGTATGGGGTTTTCTTGACGGGGGTGGCGCCGTTTCGCAACTCGAAGAACGAGGTGGTCGGCATCGTGGGCGTGGACTTGAACGTAAATGACTACATGCAGCGGATGATGGGGGTGCGGCTGGCGGGGGCGCTGTCGCTGGCCGTGGCCGTAGGCATGGGAACGCTGCTGGGATGCATCGTCTGGAGAATCCGGCGGAAGTCGCAACGGCATGAGCACGAGAAGGAACTGGTTTTTTCCGAGAAGGTGCGGCTGGAAGACCGGGATCGGCAGTTGATCAAGGCGCTGGGGCAGATCGTTTATCGACACCGGCTGGACACGGACGAGATCCAGTGGTCAGGAAATGTGGAGAATATCCTCGGATACGTGGCGACCGAACTGCCGACGAGTTCGGTGGGCTGGATCGAGAGCATTCATCCCGACGACCGGGCAAAGGTGAGGCACGTGTATGAGATGATGATCGAAAAGAGGGCGCCGTTCCTGGCGGAATACCGGTTCCGGAAAAAAAACGGGAACTTTGTGTGGGTGGAGGATCGCGGAATGATCTCGCCGGGCGGTGGGGGCGGAGTGACCTATGTGGACGGGGTGCTGCAGGACATCGGAGCGCGCAAGGAGGCGGAGATCGAGCTGATCCTGGCGAAGGACACGGCGGAAACGGCGGACCGGGCGAAGAGCGAATTCCTGGCCGTGATGAGCCATGAGATCCGGACGCCGATGAACGGGGTGATCGGGTATTCGAATTTGCTGCAGGAGACGGCGTTGAACAATGAGCAGAGGGAATACCTGGATTCGCTGGCGTTTTGCAGCAAGTCACTGCTCGATCTGCTGAACGACATCCTGGATTTTTCGAAGATGGAGTCGGGTAAGATGGAACTGGAGAACCAGCCATTTTCGCTGCGCCGGAGCGTGGAGGAGGTGACGGGGCATTATGCGCATCTGGCAACGCAGAAGAACATCGAGCTGGCGTGCCATTTTGTGGCGGACGCGCCGGACTGGATCATGGGGGATGCGTCGCGGTTGCGGCAGATCCTTGTGAATTTGGTGGGGAACGCGCTGAAATTCACCGAGCGGGGACGGGTGGATTTACGGGTCGAGGGGGACGGCGAGGTGCTGCGCGTGGTGGTGGAGGACACAGGGATCGGCATTGCGGAGGAGAGTATTCCGAGGTTGTTCAAGGCGTTCAGCCAGGCGGATTCGTCGACGAACCGGAAGTACGGGGGAACGGGGCTGGGGCTGGCGATCAGCGCGAAGCTAGTGGAGACGATGGGCGGGACGTTACGGGTGAAGAGCGCGGCGGGGAAAGGCTCGCGGTTTTATCTGGAGATGCCCTATGTGGCGGCGACGCGGGAACAGATTTTTGAGAGGTTGCAGCAGGTGGAAATCGGGGAGGCGCCACACAGAGAGGTTCCGGCGCTGGATATCCTGGTGGCGGAGGATAATGCGGTGAACAGGAAATTGGTGGCGCGCATTTTGCACGATCTGGGGCATTCGGCACGGCTGGTCTCCAGCGGGAGGCAGTGCCTGGAGGCGATGAGGGAGAGCGATTATGACATGATTTTTACCGACCTTCAGATGCCGGAGCTGGATGGTTACGAAATGACGCGGCAGTTGCGCCGGGAGGGTAATACGATCTGGATCACGGCGCTGACTGCGGAGGCGATGCCGGACGACGCAGCGAAGTGTCTGGAGGCGGGGATGAATGACTATGTGGCGAAACCATTCACGAAGGAGATGATCCGGGCGGCCATCGAGCGGTGTTACCGGACGCTGGAGAAGAGCAACTGACAATTTTTTCTCGCCCAAAGGCGGCGGGGCAGGCAATTTCCGCGGGCATGTCCGTATTGATTGTAGGCTCCATTGGGCTTGATGACATCAAGACCCCGCTCGAAGAACACCAGAACCTTTTGGGAGGCTCGGCCTCGTATGCGTCGATCTCAGCCAGTTTTTTCAGCCCGGTGAATCTGGTGGGGATCGTGGGGGAGGATTTTCCAAAGGAACACATTGAGTTGTTCAAGAGCCGGAAGGTGGACCTGGAAGGACTGCAGATCGTGCCGGGAGAGACTTTCCGCTGGTCGGGGGAATACATGTGGGACCTGAATACGCGGGAGACGCGCTCGCTGGCGCTGAATGTGTTCGAGCATTTCACGCCGAAGCTGCCGGAGAGTTACAAGGGCACGCCGATCGTGCTGCTGGCGAATATCGCGCCGGATCTGCAGCATCATGTGCTGGACCAGGTGGCGCTGCCGCGATTTGTGATCGCGGACACGATGGACCTGTGGATCAACATCGCGAAGGAGCGGCTGGTGGAGTTGCTGGCGCGGGTGCACATGCTGATCCTGAATGACGGCGAGGCCCGGCAATTGACCGGCGAGACGAGTTTGATCAAGGCCGGGCACAAGCTCCGGGCCATGGGGCCGCAGTTTGTGGCGGTGAAGAAGGGCGAGCATGGCTGCCTGCTCTTCGGCGATGACGGACAGTTTTTCAGCTGCCCGGCGTATCCGCTAGAGGACATTCACGATCCGACTGGCGCGGGGGATTGCTTCGCGGGAGGTCTGGCGGGTTATCTCGCGAAAAAGGACGGGGCGGAGATCACGTTCGACACTCTGAAGCAGGCGGTGGTCTACGGCAGCGTGCTGGCGAGCTACAATGTCGAGAAGTTCAGCCTGGAGCGGCTCAAGACGGTGACGGACAAGGATATTGCCGACCGGTACGCCATATTCAAGCGAATCGGCGAGTGGTAGGCATTGCCCGCCAGCGGCGGGTGGAATGTGACAATATCGTTTCTTGATCCGGCGCTGATAGAGGCCGAGATAGAGTTTCGCATGCCTTTGAAGGGCGGCGGCACCGGGCAGGCCTGGTCGCATTTCGAAGAGTGAAACGCCGCGGAGGCTTTTGGCATCAGGGCGGCCGGTCACGTTACGGGATTGTGACAATTTCCCTTTTGGTGATTTGTAAAATGCATCGATATATACGCCGTTATGTTTCGGGTAATTATTTGCAAGGACGGGGCGTCGGGGCGGCGCGGAGCGTTCATTGTTGCGGCCAAAAGCCAGGCCGGCTTTACGCTGATCGAATTGCTTGCGGTGATCAGCATTGTCGTCGTGCTGGCGGCACTGGTGATCGGGGGATTGGGCCAGTCGCAGTCGACGCTCAACCGTTCGGTGTGCACGTCGAATTTGCGAACGCTGGCGACGGCGGTGCTGAGTTATGCGGCCGACCATGGCAACTATCCGGAGCCGTTTGGGGATGGGACGGTGGTGTCATGGGACGGGTTGGTCCTGCCGTATTTGAAGGACGGGGGTAAGACGACAGCCTACTGCAAGGTGCTGCAATGTCCGGAGGACAAGCGTCCGCCGATCATCAACAAGGCGCAGTCGACTTTTCCTCGGTCGTACAAGATCAGCAGCCAGCCGGCGCAGATGAAGGAGAGCCCGATGGGGGTGGTGGGATATTGGGACGAGGGGGGTGAGACGCTGGGAGCGGCTCGCCGGGCGGTGCAGGTGGCGGTGCCGGCGGACACCATTTTACTTTTTGAAAACTTCACGGCCAACACCCAGACGCCGGGCTACATCGACAACTGGCAGTTCCGCACGGGCAACAGCATGGGGTCGGGCTGGGCGAGCGGGCCGCGGGTGACCGGCTATCGCGCCGACGGCAGCAAGCAACTCTATCACGGCAAAGCGATCAACTACGCCATGGCCGACGGCCATGTGGAAAGCCGCGATCTTTACTGGCCCTTTACCCCCCATAACCGCTGGAACGCCATTCGCTGACAGCGCTCACACACAAACCTCAAGAAATCCCATCATGAAACTCTTCTTTTCCTTTTTGCCTCATAACTTGCGGCCATGGCTCTGCCTTGGCGCGGTGGCTGTGCTGGCCGTCCCGGTTGAAGCCGCCACGGTGGTCAACTTTGACGGAGTGGCCAATGACTATGTGGCCGGGATAAGCCGGACGATTCCGCTGGGAACGCCCACCCAACCGAATGCCAACGACTACGTCTACGGGTATTCGTCCACCCGGAAGAGCCCTTCGTCCACGGTCTACAGCGGGCCGGAGTTTTTCGGCGGGGCCTGGATGTCGAGTTCCAACGGCTCGGTGGCGGGTTTTTCCAGCAATCGAGTGCGGGCCAACTACGCCAACACAACAACGGGGGTGACCTACAAAGCGCAGATCGAAGTTTCGCTGACCGGCCACGCCGGCGTGACGGCTTCGGGCGGGATGCTGACGGCATTCAGCACGGCCTCACCGACGGAAACCTTCTCCATCTCATCGACCAGTACGCTGAGCATGGAAATCAGCACCGGCAGCCAGACGGAAGTGCGGTTTGCCATTTTGTCCGGGTCGCAGTGGTATTTGAGCGCGGCTTCGGTTTTGCCGATCAGCACGACCGGGGGTCTGCTGACGCTGGGGGCGGGAGATCTGGCCAGCAGCCTGTGGGCGGTTTGGGACCCGGTCGGTGGAGCGGACGGTCGGCTTGGTTCCGTGCCGACGGAGTTCACCGTCGCAGGGAACAGCCTGACAGACATCCAGGCGGTGGGTTACTACACCGATTTCAAAGCCTCGACGAGCAACCAGTACGCCTATATCGGGAAGTTCAGCGCCGATTTTGAACCCACGGCCGTGCCGGAGCCTTCGGTGACGATGCTGTTTGGACTGGGAGCAATGCTGATTCCATTCTGGGTCTGGAAGCGCCGCAAGCACGCGGAGGCCGTATGATGAGACAGTGGGGCGCACTGGCCGTGATGGCGCTCGGCCTGGCGAGCGGCGGAAAACTGGAAGCGGCGGAGACGCTGACCGGTAAAATGTCCATCGCGGAGGTGGAAGCCGCACTGCCCGTCTATCCGCCCAGCGCGGAAAACGTGGGGCCGCGTGAGATGATCGCACAGTCGATGGACAAGCTGGTGCATCTCACGGTGAAGCAGGACATTTCCGACGATGAGGTGGCGGAGTTGGCCCCGCTGCGGGATTTTTACCTGCGGCAGGTGGAGCGGGGTCTGCAAGAGTTGGAGAAATGCGAGGTGACCGAGGGGGTGCGCATCTTCAAATTCTATTCGTCATCAGTGGTGGTGAAGAGCCAGGACGGCGTGGTGGCGATCGACTTTCAGCAGGGGCCGCGGCTGACGGCTTGCAGCAACCCGGAGCGGCCGGACCCGGTGGTGACCCGCACGGGTTTTCACTGGAGCCCGGAACAACTGGACCGGCTGGCCAAAATCGTGGACGTGAGCCTGATCACGCATGCGCACGCCGACCATGCGGACTATGAATTGAGCAAGCGGCTGACGGAGCAGGGCAAGACGGTGGTGGTGCCGCAGCAATTGAAAAACTTCTGGAGCAGCCTGGGCGAGCATCTGGTGGTGCCGGCCTATGGGACCGCGCAGAAGTTCGGGCCGGTGGAGATCTTCACGACAGTCGGGGCGCAATACATGGAAAACGACGCCACCACGACGGACGTCAACGGCACGGTGATCGGGTATCCGAGCAAGAATCCGGCCGTGGAGGACGCCGAGACGGTGGTGTATCTGGCCAAGGTTGGCAACCTGACCTTCCTACAGGCGGCGGAGAACAATGTGCCGGTGGACCAGTGGCTGCGCGACGCGGCGACGAAGGGATTCCGTCCGGACATCAAGATGTCCCAGGGAGCGCGGCAGGGAGCGCGTTCAGTCAGCGATGCGATGAAAGATATCGGCCCGGTGTTTTTCCTGCCGATCCACGAGTATGAGATGGGCCACGAGGGCGGGGGCAATCGCACGGCCGGGTATTATGAAGGCCGGCGGAAGGTGATGGAAAAGGGGATGATGATGGCGCTGTTTTGGGGGGAGAATTTTGCGATGAAGCCGGCCATGTTGTCTTGGCGGGCGGGAGACACCGCCTCAAAGGTGACGCAGAAATAATGGGTAGATTTTCCGGCGCGGTGATTTTGTCGGCCGTGGTCCTGCAGGCGGCGTGGGCCGAAATGCCCAGCGACGCGGCGGTATTGCAGGCGCAGATCACCACAGCCTGGCGGGCCGGGGAAAAGAAAGTACGCATCGCGCCTGGGACGTATCGCCTGGCCGCGCCGAAGGGAGCGGGAAGCTGCCTGACGTTTTCCAACGTGAAGGACCTGGAGATCGATGCCACGGACGCGCTGTTGTTGTGTGTGGACCGGGTGAGCACCGCGATCACCTTTCACAATTGTGAGGGAGTAACCTGGCGGGGCGGAACGATCCGGCATGATCCGGTGCCTTTTTCCCAAGGGACGGTGGAGAAGATCGGAGAGGACGGCAAGTCGGTGGAGATCCGGGTGACGAAGGGGTATCCGGCGGATCTGGACAACGCGCGGTATTTCCCGCCGGAGCGGGCGAAGTTCCTGAATGTTTACGATGCCGCCACGCGGCTGCGCAAAGGCGGAGTGAGCGACCTGTATTTCAGCGATGCGCAAAAAGTGGAGCCGGGACTGTTTCGATTTTTGCTCAGAGCCAGGGCGCCGTCGGAGCTGAAGCCGGGAGATCCGGTTTCGTGGCGCGGAGGCGGGCGGGCGGACATCACGCTCTATCGCTCGGCGAAAATGAAACTGCTGGATGTGCGGATCGAAAGCGGCATCGGTTTTTGCGTGCATGAGAGCCGGGGCGAAGGGGGAAACCAATATCGTTACACGGTCACGCGGGGACCGGTGCCAGCAGGCGCCGAAGAGCCGCCGCTGCTGGCCTGCAATGCCGACGCCTTTCATAGCAGCGACGTGCGGAAAGGTCCGTTGCTTGAGGATTGTTTGTTTGAATACATGGACGACGATGGCGTGCCGATCCATGGCTCGTACGGGATCGTGGCGGGAAGAGATGACGCCGGCGTGGTGCTGGCGGCGCTAGGGAGGGAATTTTGCCGGGCCGGAGACCGGCTGCGTTTTTATCGCACGGACGGAAGCCTGGTGGGCGAGGTACGGGCGGGCGCGGTGACGGCGGAGGATGTCTTTGGGCCGTCGGTGGGATATGAGGGCCGGTTGAGGCCTTTCAAAGAACAGCCGCAGCGAGTGGCGTTTGCCCGGGTGGCGGGAAAGCTGCCGTTCGCCGTCGAAGACGGTTGGCTGGTGGCGAATGTAGACGCAATCGGGAGCGGATTCGTGGTCCGGCGCTGCACCATCCGGCAGAGCCGGGCGCGCGGAATGCTGATCAAGGCGAGCGACGGACTGATCGAGGATTGTGTGATCGAGGGGACGACGATGGCGGGCATCGCGCTCTGGCCGGACATGAGCTACTGGAACGAATCCGACTATGCGCAGGATATCGTGATCCGGCGGAATGTGCTGCGGCGGGTCGGAACGTGGGGAGACTCGTGGAATGAGATGGCCGGGGCGCTGAGCATCGGGGCCGACCTGGACAAGAAGTACGTAGCCTCACCCAAAGGGCATGCCCGCATCGTGGTCGAGGGCAACCGGTTTGAGAACAACGACGGGGTGAACGTGCTGATCACCAGCGCGGAGGACGTGATCTTGAAGGGCAATATCTTCGTCGAGCCGATGGCGCATGTGACCAAACGAGGGAGTCGGACGCTCGATCCCGACAGCCTGATCTGGGTGACTGACAGCCGGAAGGTCGTGTTGGAGGGCAACGTGTTCAGCAAAGCCGGGCCGGCCCTCAAGACACCGATCAATGCTTCCCCGAGCGTGGTCGAGTCCCGGCTACAAGGCGGTCTGACTAAAAATTCCCAAGCCCCGTGATGATGAAAATCGCCCGCCTATTTCCCCGCTCGGGAACCAATTTTCGGTAAGAGGTTGCCTAGGAAACGCGAACGGGCGGCCGCAGGGCCGCCCGTTTGTCGTTCTTAACTTTGAAATGAGAGACTACTCGATCTCGGCGGCTTTGACGATCTCGGCAAAGCTGCGGGGCTCGAGGCTGGCTCCACCAACCAGAGCGCCATCGATGTCGGGCTGGGTGAGGAGTTCCTTCGCGTTGGAAGGTTTGACGCTGCCGCCGTATTGGATGCGAACCTTGTCGGCGGTGGCCTGGTCGGAAAGGGCGGCGAGGACGGCGCGGACGTGGGCGTGGCATTCCTGGGCCTGGGCGGAGGTGGCGGTCTTGCCGGTGCCAATGGCCCAAACGGGCTCGTAGGCGATGACGGTCTCGAGCAGTTCCTCGGCGCTCACGTTGGCGAGGGCGCCGCGGAGCTGGGTTTCGAGGACTTCGTTTTCCTTGCCGGCCTCGCGTTCTTCGAGGGTCTCACCGACGCAGAGGATGGGCTTGAGCTCGGAGGCGTGGGCGGCGATGACCTTCTTGTTGATGAGGTCGTCGGTCTCGCCGAAAATCTGGCGGCGTTCGCTATGGCCGATGATGACGTACTTGACGAAGAGCTCGCGCAGCATGGTGGCGCTGATCTCGCCGGTGTAGGCGCCGGATTTTTCGTAATAGAAGTTCTGCGCGCCGAGGCGGATTTTCTGGGAACCGCCTAGAAGCTCGGAGAGCTTGGCGAGGACGGTGAAGGGAGGCGCGATCACGGTCTCCACGCTCGTGACGTCCTCAATCTCCAGGCGAAAGTCTTCAAGGAAACTTTCCGCCTCGGAGACGGTCATGTTCATCTTCCAGTTGGCCGCGATGATTTTTTTGCGCATGGGATTATTTGTCGTTCAGATTGGCGACGCCGGGGAGGGTCTTGCCCTCGAGGAGTTCGAGGGAAGCACCGCCGCCGGTGGAGGCGTGGGTGACCTTGTCGACAACCTTGAACTTCTTGGCCGCCGTGGCGGTATCGCCGCCGCCGACGACAGAGACGGCTCCGGCGGCCGTGGCCGCGGCGATGGCCTCGGCCATGCTTTTGGTGCCTTCGGCGAAGAGATCGAACTCAAAGACGCCGGCAGGGCCGTTCCAGATGATAGTTTTGGCGCGGGCAATGACCTCGCTGAAGAGGGCCTGGCTTTTCGGGCCGCAATCGAGGCCCATCCAACCGGCGGGGACGCCGGCCTGGTCATCGGCCAGCTGGGTCTTGGCGTCGGGCGCAAATTTGTCGGCGCAGATGAAATCGACGGGGAGGTGGATTTTCACGCCCTTTTCCTTCGCCTTGGCGACGAGTTCCCCGACGATCTTGGCGCCTTCGGGGTCATAGAGGCTCTCGCCGATTTCCATGCCGTCGAGGACCTTCTTGAAGGTATAGGCCATGCCGCCGCCGATGATGATCTCGTCGGCCTGGTCGAGCAGGTTGCGGATGAGGGGGATTTTGTCAGCGACTTTGGCTCCGCCGAGGATGGCGAGGAGCGGACGCTGTGGGTGGTCGATGACCTTGGCGAAGGCATCGAGTTCCTTCTGCATGAGGAAACCGGCGACTTTCTCGGGCAGATCCACCCCGACCACGGAAGAGTGGGCGCGGTGAGCGGTGCCGAAGGCGTCATTCGCGTAAATGTCGCCGAGCTTGGTCAGAGAGGCGCGGAATTCTGCAACCTTGGCCGGATCAGCCTTGGTGGAAGTGCTGTCCTCGTTCTTCACCTTGCCCTCTTCCTCGATATGGAAGCGGAGGTTCTCGAGCAGGACGACTTCGCCGGGCTGGAGAGAGGCGCAGGCGGCCTCGACTTCCGGGCCGACACAATCGGATAGGAACTTGACGGGCTGGCCGAGGAGTTCCTGAAGTTTATCGGCCACCGGCCGGAGCGTGAACTTTTCCACCCTCTTGCCATCGGGACGCCCGAGGTGGCTCATGAGGACGAGAGAAGCCCCCTGATCAATGATGTACTTGATGGTGGGGAGGGCGGCGGTGATGCGGGCGGTGTTGGTGATGGCGCCGGTGGACTTGTCCTGCGGCACATTGAAATCCACCCGCATGATGACGCGTTTACCCGCGAGGGAGACGTCGGTGATCGATTTTTTCATGATAAAAAAAGAGCCTGCGGACGGGAGGCCCGGCCGCAGGCTGTGTTTTTTAAACTAGGAGGCGATTTGCTTGAGCAGATCGACGCAGCGGTTGCTGTAGCCCCATTCGTTGTCGTACCAGCTGACGAGCTTGAAGAAGTGGCTGTTCAACTCAATACCACTGCCACCATCAAAGATGCTGGAATGGGTGTTGTGGATGAAGTCGCTGGAGACGACTTCGTCCTCGGTGTAAGCGAGGATACCCTTGAGGTAGGTCTCGCTGGCCTTCTTCATGGCCGCGCAGATTTCCTTGTAGCTGGTGGCCTTGGTGGTCTTGACGGTGAGGTCAACGACGGAAACGGTAGGCGTCGGCACACGGAAGGACATGCCGGTGAGCTTGCCTTTCACTTCGGGGCAAACCAGAGCGACGGCCTTGGCGGCGCCGGTGGTGCTCGGAATGATGTTGATGGCGGCGCTGCGGCCACCCTTCCAATCCTTCTTGGAAGGACCGTCCACTGTCTTTTGGGTGGCGGTGTAGCTGTGCACCGTGGTCATGAGACCCTCCTCGATGCCAAAGCCTTCTTTCAGAAGGACATGGACAACAGGGGCCAGACAGTTGGTGGTGCAGCTCGCGTTGGAGATAATGTTATGCTTGGTGGCATCGTACTGGTCGTTGTTCACGCCGATGACGACGGTGATGTCCTCACCCTTGGCCGGAGCGGAGATGATGACCTTCTTGGCACCCGCGGTGAGGTGGCCCTTGGCCTTTTCGGCTTCGGTGAAGAGACCGGTGGACTCGATGACGATGTCGACGCCATAGTCTTTCCACGGGATGGCGGCTGGGCCTTCCTTCACGGCGAGACATTTGATCTTGTGGCCGTTGACCACGAGAGTGTCGTCCTCCGCGACGTCGGGAGAGGATTTTTCACTGTAAACCTCTCCTTTGAAGCCGCCCTGGCTGGAGTCGTATTTAACGAGATAAGCGAGGTTGTCCGCTGGAACGAGGTCGTTGACCGCGGCGACTTTGTAGCCTTTCTCGAGGAGACCCTGTTCGACGATTGCGCGAAAAACGAGACGGCCGATGCGTCCGAAGCCATTAATACCGATAGTAGCCATGTGTTAGTGTGTGTGGGTTGGGTTTGTGAGGTTGAGTTAAGTCGCGGTCTGGCGACAGTCAATAAACAAAACGGTCACGGTGTCTCATGGCTTCATCGAGAAGACTTTGCGCGGCTTCGTCATGATTCAGCATAGTGGAATCGAGGCGAAAGTCGGCGGTTTGCGCATAGATCTCACGGCGAGAGGAAATGAGCTGGTCGAAGGTGGCGCGGGGGTCTTCCGTCTGCAGGAGGGGACGCTTGCCGCTACGGCTGGCGCGCTCGAAGAGGACGTCGGGATCGGCATCGAGCCAGGCGACAATGCCGACCTGTCTCAGGATTTCGCGGTTGGAGGGGCGGAGGATGAGCCCGCCGCCGGTGGAAAGGATGAGCCCGGCCGAGCCGACGAGGCCTTCCAGGGCGCGCTGCTCGGCATCGCGGAAGTATTCCTCCCCGTTCTCGGCGAAAATCTCCGGGATGGAGCGTTGCTCCGTCTGGGCAACGAGGTCGTCGGTATCGGTGAATTTGTGGCCGGTGAGGCCGGAAAGACGGCGGCCGACGGAGGATTTCCCGCAGCCCATGAAGCCGATGAGGACGAGGTTGGGTAGCACCCCCTCAGACTCTCATAACATTTTTGGCACGTGAACCTTTTTGATCCTCGAAGAGTTCGTATTCAACTTCCTCCCCCTCCTTGAGAGTCTTGAAGCCGTTACTGGTGATGGCTGAAAAGTGAACGAAGATGTCGCCGTTCACCGCCGGATCAACAATGAAGCCAAACCCTTTTTTCTCGTTAAACCACTTTACTGTTCCTCTGGCCATATACGTCTACGTCTGGTAATTTTTTGGGGCCGTGAGCAGCCCTGCAGGCAAGGTTTTTGATTGCAGGGTTAGCGTCAAACGGCACATCGCAACAATTTCGTCAAAAACATGGAGCAAACTTCGGGCCAACCTTCCCCAGTGGTGGGAGTCGTGATGGGGAGCAAATCGGATTGGGAGACCATGAAGGAGGCGGTGGCCGTGCTGGAGAAGCTGGGAGTGCCGCATGAGTACCGGGTGGTATCCGCCCATCGGACGCCGGATTTGATGGCGGAGTATGCCAAAACCGCCGCCGAGCGGGGCCTGAGGGCGATCATCGCCGGAGCGGGCGGAGCAGCGCACTTGCCGGGTATGATCGCGGCGCAGACGGCGGTGCCGGTATTGGGGGTGCCGGTGCAAAGCAAGGCATTGAGCGGCCAGGATTCCCTTTTGTCAATCGTGCAAATGCCTGCGGGGATACCGGTTGCGACATTTGCGATCGGCGTGGCGGGAGCCAAAAACGCGGCACTTTTTGCGGCGGCGATACTGGCGAATGATTCGCCGGGGGTGGCGAAGGCCTTGGAAAAATTTCGGGCCAAACAGACGCAAGAGGCGCTGGATAGTCGGCTGGAGAAGTGAAAACCCGCATCGTGGCCCCGTCGGAGGGGGCGATGGAAGCGGTGGAATTGCTGGAAGCCGGTGAGGTGGTGGCGCTGCCGACGGAAACCGTCTACGGGCTGGGGGGCTGCGCGCTCGACCCGGAGGCGTGTGCCAAAATTTTCGAGGTCAAGGAGAGGCCGCTGAGTGATCCGCTGATCGTGCATCTGCCTGATGCAGGCTGGCTGGAGCGGGTGGCCAGGCCCAATGAACTGGCGCGAAAGCTGGCAAAAAAATACTGGCCGGGCCCGCTTACGATGGTGCTCCCGCGACGGGAGATCGTGCCGGATCTCGTGACGGCTGGAGAGGAGACCGTGGCGGTGCGAATGAGTGGGCATCCGGTGTTTAGCCGGGTGGCGGAGGCGCTTGGCCAGCCGATTGCCGCGCCGAGCGCGAATCGTTTCGGACGGATCAGTCCGACCTCGGCGGGCCATGTGCTGAGTGAACTGGGCGGGCGGATTCCCCTAATATTAGATGGTGGACCGTGTGCGCACGGGATCGAATCGACGATTGTGTTGGTTCGCGAGCAGGGTGTGGAAATTTTGCGACATGGACCGGTCACGGCCGAGCAATTGGCTGAATTTGGCCAGGTGCTGGAACCGCGGGGCGGAGTCGCCGCGCCGGGGAATATGAAAAGTCACTACGCTCCGCGGACGCAGTTGGTGATTTTCGACAGTTTGCCGGGGGAGGGCTTGAACCGGGACGAAGGGCCCTGGCCGGAACGAACGGGGCTGCTGTCCTGGCAGGGAAAAGGGCGCGGGTTTGCCCTGGTCGAGCACCTCAGTGCGGGGATGGACCTGCGGGAGGCGGCGGCAAATCTTTACGGGGCGATGAGGCGGCTGGACGAGGCCGGGCTGGAATTGATCGTGGCGGAAGCGGTGCCCGAGACGGGGTTGGGCGTTGCGATCATGGACCGTTTACGCAAGGCTGCGGCGCGTGAGTAGCGACGGGAAGCAGTTAAACAAGAAGGCGAGCGGCATCATTGCCGTGGCGGTGATGTTCTCGCGCGTCCTCGGGTTGGTGCGTGAGGTTTTATTCAATGCGCTTTTCGGCATGTCGTGGATGGGCGTGTTTGTAACGGCGTTTCGGATGCCGAATCTCCTGCGCGATCTTTTTGCGGAAGGAGCGCTTTCCACCGCGTTCATCACGGTATTTTCCCAGAAGATCGAACGGGAGGGTGACGGGGCGGCGTGGAGACTGGCGGCGAAGATGATGACGCTGGCGGCGGTATTCATGAGCGTGATCACGCTGCTGGGCATCTTTTTTGCAGACCCGCTGATCGGAGTGCTGGCGGGGGAGTTTGATCCCAAGTACCGGGAGATGACCGTGCTGCTGACGCAGATCATGTTCCCCTTCATCCTCATGGTGTCGCTGGCGGCGCTGGTGATGGGGATGCTGAACTCGAAGGGCATCTTCGGGATACCGGCGATGGCCTCGAGTTTTTTCAATATCGGATCGATCGTCGGTGGAGCTGTCATTGGGTGGCTGATCGATCCGGGATTCGGCGAAAGGGCGCTGATCGGACTCGCGATCGGAACGCTGGTGGGGGGATTTTTACAATTTGCGGTGCAGTTGCCCCGGCTGTGGAAGGCGGGGTTTCGTTTCATTCCGGACTTTCGGTGGAGCGATCCGGGAGTGCGGCAAATCCTGATCCTGATGGTGCCGTCGGTTATCGCGGCCAGCGCGGTGCAGGTGAATGTCCTGATCAATACGAGCTTCGTGACGCATTTTGGGACGGCGCCGGTGTCATGGCTGAACAGCGCCTTCCGGCTGATGCAACTGCCGCTGGGTATTTTCGGCGTGGCGGTGGCGACGATCACCCTGCCGGTGGTGTCGCGGATCGCGGCCAATATTGATCAGAGCCAGTTTGCGCCGACCTTGGGCCGGGCGATGCGGCTGGCGATTTTTCTGACCTTGCCGGCGGCGGTGGGGCTGTGGTTCCTGGCGCGGCCAATCATCAGCCTGATCTACGAGCACCATAAGGTGACGCCAGAGGACTCGATTCAAACGGGACTGGCGCTGCAGTTTTACGCGACGGGATTGGTGGCGTATTCCTGTATCAAGGTGTTGTCACCGGCTTTTTATGCGATCAACCACAAGTGGTCACCGATGTTTGTGAGCTTCGGCTCTATCGCCTTGAACGTGGTGCTGAGTTATCTGTTTCTCTTTAAACTGGGCCTGGGGCCGAAAGGGCTGGCCTTTTCCACCAGCATTTCGGCGACGATGAATTTCCTGGTGCTGTATTTCCTCATGTCCCGGCACCGGCCGAATCTCGAGACCATGAAGACGCTGGGCACGATCTTGCGATGCGCGGTGGCGGCGGCGGTGCTGGGGGGCATTTGTTATTTTGCGATGGCTCAATGGGGGGCGATGATGGTGGCGGGGGCGATCTGGCGAAAGGGGCTGCTGCTGCTGGCGGTGATCACGGTGGCCGGCGCGGGGTACCTGACGGCGTGTTTTCTGCTGCGGGTGGACGAGGTGACGGAAGCCTTCCACATCCTGAAACGGAAAATTTCACGCCGGGGTTAAAAAGTTCCTAAGAAATCCACGCCTCATGCGTTGACCCGGTAGAAACCCATGTCTCCGGAACACCTCATCGACCGCGCGCTGGAGCGATACGAACGCCCCCTGATCAGCTACGCGAAAGGCATCACGGGCGAGCTCGAGTCCGCGAAGGATGCGGTGCAGGAGACGTTCCTCCGGCTGAGCAAGCAGGATGTTGTCGCGTTGGAACCACGGCTCGCGCCGTGGCTTTTTTTTGTCTGCCGGAATTGCGCCCTGGACCATTGCCGGAAGGTGGCGCGTTTCACGACGGAAGGACTTGATGAGGAGCGGGCGGGGGAGGAGCCGACGCCGGCGGCGAATGCGGTGGCGGCGGAGGACGGGGACCGATTGAGGCAATTGGTCAGCCAGTTGCCGGACCAGCAGAGGGAACTGGTGAAACTGAAATTTGAAGCGGGGCTCAGTTACAAGGAGATGAGCGAAACCATGCGAATGAGCGTGTCAAACGTCGGAGTGCAGTTGCACGAGGCGATGGGGACGCTGCGGCGGTTGTGGAACCGGGAAAATACGGGAGCGATGTCATGAACGATCTACGAGTGACCAATTATGCCCTGGGCGAATTGAGCGGGGCGGAGCGGGAAGCCTTTGAAAAGGAACTGGCGGCTTCGGCGGAGTTGCAGAACGAGTTGAAGGAAGCGGTGGCGCTGGCGGAAGCATTGCAGGGGCTGCCGATGGAGGAAGGATTCACGGCGGAGGAGCGAGCGGCATTGCGAGAGGAGTGTGCGGTGAATTTGAAGGTGGTGCGTCGGCGGTTTGTCTTCCGCCGGATCGCGGTGGTGGGGTCGATAGCGGCGTCAGTGATGTTGGCGGTGGGGGTGTTGATTTTTTTTTCCTCCCAGGAACAGAAGACGACCTTTGTGACGACGGAGGTGGCAATGGCACCGAAGCCCGAGCCGGTGGCGGCGGCCACTCCGATGAGGCTGACGATCGCGGGCGATCCGGGACAGGCTTTGGCGCAGGAAGAACAGGTTCGCCAAAATATCCGGATATTGACCGCTGAAAACGAGGCCCTGAAGGGTCGGCTGCTTAAACAAACAGAGATTCTTTCTACCCCTGAACAAGAAGCGAGGGAAGCGAAGCGGAGCATGGTGTTAAGCAGCAAACATGAGGGAGGCGACATCGCGGTTACCGGAAACGCGCAGACAACTGTATCCCCGCAGATGATAGTGGCGGCTTCCCCAGCCTTGGGTTCCTCCCAGCCCGCAGACGGCAGCCAGTTGAATGTCGAGGCCCGGACGGCCGCTCTTGCTCCCGCGCCACAGCCCTTTCAGCGCGAAATCCAGCAAGATGCCATGATGAAGCCAAGTGCTCCCCTTGTGACCATGGCACCGGCGTCGGTGACCCAGGGAGGATTGAGCAAAGATGGGGGAGCGAAGGTGGCCGCTTGGAGTAGCCAGGCGCGGGCGTTCAAAGCGGATCGGGAATTCAATACGGAGGCTTACGACGCGGTGCAGGAGAATGTGTTTCTGACGGCGAGGGAGAATCCGCTGTCGACGTTCTCGATTGATGTGGATACGGCGAGCTACGCGAATGTGCGGCGGTTTTTGCAGAATGATCAATTGCCGCCGAGTGGGGCGATCCGCACGGAGGAGTTGATCAATTATTTCACCTACGATTATGCGAAGCCCGAGGGAGATTCGCCGTTCTCGGTGAATCTGGAAGTGAGTCGGGCCCCGTGGGATGCCAAACGCGAGCTGGTACGGATCGGGCTGAAGGGACGCGAACTGCCTGAGTCCGAGCGCGGTCCCGCGAATCTTGTCTTCCTCATCGACGTGTCGGGCTCGATGAATGAGCCGGACAAGCTGCCCTTGCTGCGCAAAAGCCTGCGTGGATTGGTGGAGAATCTGGCGCCGGAAGACCGGGTGGCGATCGTGGTATATGCCGGTTCATCGGGGTTGGTGCTGCCTTCGACCGAGGGCGCGCAGAAGCAACGCATTCTGGAGGCGTTGGACAATCTTCAAGCCGGTGGATCGACCAATGGCGCGGAGGGCATCCGGCTGGCTTATCAGACGGCGCGGGAGTACTTCCTGAAAGGCGGCAACAACCGCGTGATCCTGTGTACGGACGGGGATTTCAATGTCGGGACGACGAGCCAGAGCGAGTTGGTGAAATTGATCGAGAAGGAGCGGGCATCAGGGGTTTTCCTCTCGGTGCTGGGTTTTGGCACGGGGAATCTGAAGGACTCGACCATGGAAAAACTGGCCGACAAGGGAAACGGCAACTACGCCTACATCGATTCGCTCACGGAAGGACGGAAGGTGCTGGTCGAGCAGATGGGAGCGACGCTGTTCACCATCGCGAAGGATGTGAAGATCCAGGTGGAGTTCAATCCGGCCCGGGTGGCGGGTTATCGGCTGATCGGCTACGAGAACCGGCTGCTGGCAAAAGAGGACTTCAATGACGACAAGAAGGACGCGGGAGAAATCGGAGCCGGACACGCGGTGACGGCGCTCTATGAAATCATCCCGGCGGGAGAGGAACTGCCGGATCATCCGGGGGTCGATCCGTTGAAGTATCAGCCCACGCCGGCATCAGGTGGCAGGCTGGCAGAACTTCTGCCCGAATTTCAGAACCTGAAGGCCGAAGAGGAGAGGCTGAAAAACTCGGGTGTGGGAGATGGGCATCCGACGATGAAGTCTTTGCGGGCAAAGAAAGAAGTGGTGCAGCAGATGATCAGGGATGAAGTGATCATCATGCGAAAGGCGCAAGGTGGTCAGACAGTAGATCCGACCTCGAATGAATTGCTGACGGTGAAGCTGCGCTACAAGGCTCCGGATGGCGACAAGAGCCGGCTGCTGGAGGTGCCGCTGGCGGTGGGGGGCATCCCGGCTTTTGACCAAGCCTCGCGAGACTTCCAGTTCGCAGCCGCAGTGGCTGCCTTTGGGATGAAGCTCCGGGGCTCGCCGGCGGCGGGGGATCTCGGCTGGCCGGACATTCAGAGCATCGTTCGGCGGACGCTGGGGGACGATCCCGGCAGCTATCGGGCGGAGTTTCTTACCTTGATTGAAAAAGCCGCGAGATTGAACGCCGCGAAAAAGGAGTAGGGCCGCTCTTGACACCGGTGTGGGAATGGCCTGCCATTCGGTATGAGCTCACCCCTGCCCCTGGCCTCTGTCGACCAACTTCCTGCCGACGAGGCGCAAAGGCTGCGCGAACGTCCGCCGATCAATCTTTATCGTGTGATCGCGAATGCGCCGGGATGCCTGATTCCTTTCACGGATTTGCTCAAGGGCCTTTATCACGGCAAGATTTCCAATCGTCTGCGGGAGATTGCGATCCTGCGCCAGGCGGCGCGGGCGCAGGCTCCGTATGAGTTGCATCAGCACAAGCTCATCGCGCGGGCCCAGGGTTTCACCGAGGCGGAGATGGATGAAATCATCGCCTTGGGGCCGGTTCCCTCCTTCTCCGAGAGGGAGAAGTTGGTGTGCGCGATGTGCGATCAGCTCGAGAGCACGGCCACGCTGGATGACGAGACCTACGAAAAGGCGCGGGCGGAATTTGCGCCCGATGAATATGTTGAACTGGCCTTGTTGATCGGCACCTATTGTTCGGTGGCCCGGTTCCTCAACGCCACCCGCATGCCCATCGAGGCGAACAATCCCCTCGCGAACCTGACCTCTCCTAACTAAAGTTAGGCCGAGCCGGTATCGGTATCGGATTCGAGCAGGGATTTGAACTGGGCTAGATCCTTCTCCAACTGCTGCTCGGGGGCCTCTCCAAAAATACGGGCGACGGTGGCGCCGAGATGACCGGCGGGAGGGGCGTACTGAAGGCTGACGCTCACGAGGGTGTTCCGCCCACCGTTCAAGGATTCGAAGCGGACCGTGCCGGCGCTCTGGACGGTGGCCCCGGGCAGGGTCTGCCAGGCGATCATTTCGCCGGGATGTTCATTGATGATTTCGGCGTCCCAGGAGACGGATTTGCCGGCAGGGCCTTTGACGACCCAATGCGAGGTGCGCGGCCCGGTTTCCTCCACGGAATGGAGGTGAGGCATGAAGCGGGGCAGGTTCTTTAACTGACGCCAATAGCCATAGACTTGGGCGGGGGCGCGCCTGATCTCGATGGCGTCCTCGACCTTGAAGCCGCGGTTGCCCTGGACGCCATAGTCGTTGGCGTGAGAGGGCTCATTGGTGTTGATATTCAGCCTTTCATAGGCATCGCAGTGGCCGGTGATGCCGCGGGCGGCGAGCAGCCCTCCGGCCAGGAGGAGGAAGGGCGAGGCTCCGGAGCGCTGCCTGAGGCCGGCTCCGAAAAGGGCGGCTCCGCCTAGGGCCGAAACGATGCGTTCGGTGGTTCCGATGTTGATTCCGCAGGACTTTTCGCCTTTGATGGGGGGAGTTAGATCGAGGTGAGACATGGCAATGGAGAATCGCCGGACAAATGACAGGCGGATGTCCCTTTCATCGGGGAACACAACCGGCCGGGTCGAGTGGCGCGAAATACGCGTTGTGAGCGGTATTGGTCATGGCGGGCGATGGAATGTCGCAAAGGGGAAGCTAAAACAGATTTACGGGGAACTGACGGCCGATGAAACGGCCTTCATGGAGGGCAGTGAAGATGAACTCGTAGGCAGGCTGCAAAAGGAATTGGACCGGCCCGAGGGTGAGGTGCGTCATCTTTTGAAGGAAGCAAGAGAGAACCAAACTTTATGAAAGACCATACGTTGGAAGAACTGGACATCGCGATTCCGGACATGTTGACGGAAGCCGATGAAGTGAAGGCTGGGGAGATGCTGAGGCAATTGCACGGCGTGGCGGGAGTGCGCGTGGTGCAGCGGGGAGCGCTGGTGGCGTACCGCGCGGCGAGCATCACCAAGGACGAAATCTGCCATGCGCTGCGGCAGGTAGGATATCGGGCCAGCGTTTTCCAGGATTCGAAGACGGGGCAGACGGGCTTTTTTACGGCTTAGTCTGAGAGTCCCATGATCCGGGTGGGCATCTCGGGTTGGACTTACCAGGGTTGGCGGGGAAAATTTTATCCGAAGAACCTGAAGCACCGGGAGGAACTGGCGTTTGCCAGCCGGGAGTTGTCGTCGATCGAGATCAACGGCACGCACTATTCGTTGCAGCGGTCGGAGAGCTTCCGGCGCTGGCGGGAGGAGACGCCGCGGAGTTTTGTTTTCAGCGTGAAAGGGAGCCGGTACATCACGCATTTGCGGCGGCTGAAGGACGTCGAGGTGCCGCTGGCCAATTTCTTCGCCTCCGGAGTGCTGGCGCTGAGGGAAAAGCTGGGGCCTTTCCTATGGCAGTTGCCGCCGAGCTTCCGATTCGATGCGAAAAGGCTGGAGGCATTTTTGAAGTTGCTGCCGCGAACGCGGGAGGCGGCGGTGCGGCTGGCGAAAAAGCATGATGAGCGCATGAAGGGCCGGATGTGGGCGCGGGAAGGCAGCGGACGCAGGCTGCGGCATTGTCTGGAGGTCCGGCATGAGAGCTTCATGGTGCCGGAATTTTTCGTGCTATTGAGGAAATACCGGGTGGCCTTTGTGTTTGCGGACACGGCGGGGAAGTGGCCTTATGCGGAAGACCTGACGAGCGATTTTGTCTACATTCGCTTGCATGGGGATGAGGAGCTTTACGCCAGCGGATACGGCGACAAGGCGCTGACGGATTGGGCAAAGAAAATCCGGCACTGGCAGGCAGGCGGACAGGTGCAGAAAGCCGTACTGGCGACGCCGCGAAGACTGGCCCCGAAGATACGGAAAAGGGACGTGTATGTGTACTTCGACAACGACGCGAAGGTGAAGGCTCCGGGAGATGCCCGCCGGTTGGAGGAATTGCTGAATTAAAGAATCAAGGGACGCAGGGAGCGGGAGAGAAACGAACCCCCCATATGAGTACGAAGAACCCAGGGAGAATCCAGATCCACGGGCAAGGGGTGGGCGAGATCAGCGAGGACGATATCGAAAAGCGGGCGAAGGAAATCGCCGTGATGGACGGGCGCAAGGAGGCCAAGGATCACGACCGGGTACGCGCGCGGGAAGAATTGCTGAATCCTGGGCCTGCACCGGCCCCGGAGGCGGATGAAACCGAAAGGCCGGTGGAGTTGTGGAGCAACGCGACGGCCTCGCTGGGCCACGAAGGAGCGCATAGCGAAATCGAAGACGAAGCGATCATCGCGGAGCAATTGGTCGAAGAGGGCGTGGAGGAGGCCGACCGCGAGCAACGGCTCTCCGCCAGTGAAGGACCTGATCGAGAATAGAGGGTAGACCGGCTGGTGTCCGCTTACTTTGCCGGGGGACGGGATTTGCGCTTGCGAGCGGGCAGTGGCTGGGTGGAACTGCGAATGACGAGAAAGGGTTTCAGGCTGATGGCACGGACTTGCCGGGTGGAGGGGGAACCGCAAAGGGCTTCGTCGAGTTGCTCAAGGGCTTTGTCGGCAAATTCCTGAAGGTTGATTTCCACGGTGGTCATCGGGGGATTGAGGAAGGCATTCCAGGCTTCCTCGCCGCTGTAGGTGATGACGCTGACGTCGCGGGGAATTTCCATGCCGTGTTCGCGCAGGGCACGCATCGCGCCCAAGGCCCCCGTCCAATCGATGCAAAAGAGTGCGGTGAATTCGGGGCGGGCCGAGCTTTGGAACCAGGCCCTGAATTTTTCGTAGGAACCCAGGAGGCTGTTTGTGCCGGGGTTGACAGAGCAATCAGCCAGCAAGCGGGCGGTCTGGCGCACCCCGGCTTTTTCCAGGGCATCGCGCCAGGCGGAGAGCCGCTGGCTGGCGAGGGTGGTCTGGGGTTCGCTGGTCATGGCGACAATATTGCGGTGGCCCAGTTGCAAAAGGTGATTGGTGGCGGTGCGGCCGATCTCGTAGTCATCGAGCTGCACCGAGCGGATGCGCATGCCGCGGGGCGGATGTTCCCGCAGACAGACGATGGGCTTTTCGGAAGACTCGATGGCCTTCTTCATGTGATCCGGGATGGGTTCGGACCAGGGGACAAAGAGAGCGGCATCGTTGGAATCCAGGGCGCGGGTGAAATTGAGATTGTCGAGCGAACCGTAGGAGACGATGTCGACGCTCCAGTGGCGCTTGAAGGCGGCTTCCTGCACGGCGTAGAGGAGGCGGTCGTAGTCGGGGGACGGCCATGAGGGGCGGATGAAGGCGACCTTGTAGAGGGCGCGTTCGGAGAGTTTGGCCACGATGAGGCGTTTGCGGCCGAGCGGGCGCTCGACCACGCCTTGGCGGCGCAACCGATCCAAAGCCTGGGTGATGGTCGCTTGGGAGGCGTCGAACTCACGCATCAGCTCCGCCACAGTGGGGAGCAGGTCGCCGGGCGCCATGTATTTGATTTGCTCTCCCAACTGGCGCGAGATCTGAAAGTGCTTCGTCGTGGCCAGGAAGTGCTGCGTCATCGGGAGCTTTCCTGCATACTTGAGCGTCCGCGCAGGGGGAAGCCTTTTACATGATGCCGTATCGACACGAGGTGGCCAGGCGATCGCGGAGACTTAAGCCTCGGGTGTCGGCTTTTCCTTCGCCGGCGTCTTGATCGAGAACTTCCGGATGACGGTATAAAAGACGGGCGTCAGGAGCAGGCCGAAAATGGTGACCCCGATCATGCCGAAGAAAACGGCCGTCCCCAACGCTTGGCGCATCTCGGCGCCGGCCCCGATGGCGATGACCAGAGGCAGGACGCCGAGGATGAAGGCAAAGGAGGTCATAAGAATAGGACGCAGGCGCTGACGGGAGGCCTCCGCGACCGCTGAAAAACGGTCGTGACCTTCATCTTCCAACTGGCGGGCAAACTCGACGATGAGGATGGCATTTTTGCAGGCGAGGCCGACGAGAACGACGAAACCGATCTGGGTCAGGACATTGTTGTCCATGCCGCGAAGCCAGACGCCGAACAGCGCGGCCAGGATGCACATCGGCACGACGAGGATGATGGCGAGGGGCAGCGACCAGCTTTCGTAGAGGGCGGCAAGGATGAGAAAAACAAAGAGCACACAGAGGGGAAAGATGTAGGCGGCGGTATTGCCGGCGATGATCTGCTGGTAAGCCAGAGCGGTCCACTCGTAGCCGAATCCATCAGGCAGCACGCGGTCCGCGATGGAGGCCATGGTGGCGAGCGACTGGCCGGAACTGAAGCCGGGAGCGGAGTCGCCGTCGATCGCGGCGGCTGGGTAGAGATTGTACCGTTCGACGCGGGAGGGGCCGGAGCGGGTTTCCATGGTCATGAGGGTGCCGAGGGGCACGGAGGCCCCGGTGGAGGAGCGGGTGCGGAGTTCGCCGACATTCTCGGGGTCGGCGCGGAAGCGCCCATCGGCCTGGGCGATGACGCGGAAGGTGCGGCCGTAGAGATTGAGGTCGTTGACGTAGAGGGAGCCGAGTTGCGTCTGCAGGGTGGAGAAGATGTTCTCGACCGGCACGTCGAGCATGCGCGCCTTGGTCCGGTCGATCGCGGCGTAAAATTGCGGGGAGTCGGCCCGATAGCCGCTGAACAGACCGGCGATGCCGGGAGACTCGTTGCCGACCGTAATGACATCCTGGGCGGCCTGCTGGAGTTGCTGATAACCACGGCCGCGGCGGTCCTCGACCATCATGCGAAAGCCGCCGATATTGCCCATGCCACGGACCGGAGGGGGTGGAAAGACGAGGACGAAGGCGCCGTCGATGACAGAGAGCTTCTGGCGGAGGTTGGCGAGGATCTCGTTGCCGGAGAGTCCTGCCTTGGCCCGTTCCTCGAAGGTGGCGAGACAGGGGAAGAGCGCCGCCTTGTTCGGAGCATTGGTACTGGTGGCCCCATCGAAACCGGTGAAGGCCACGACATTGACGATACCCGGAACCTCGGCGCAGAGGCGGCTGATTTTTTGGACGATGCGGTCGGTGCGGGAAAGAGACGCGCCCTCGGGTAGCTGCACCACAACGATGAAGTAACCCTGGTCCTGCGGCGGGATGAAACCGGCGGGCACCTTGGTGAAACCAAAGACCGTGAGACCGAGCAGGCCGACGTAAAGAAGCAGGACAATGATACTGCGGCGGGTGAAGACCTCCACGATACGGCCGTAGGCGGTCGAACCGGAGGTGAAGGCACGATTGAAAAGGCGGAAAAACCAGCCCAGAGAAAAATCCCAGGCGCAGGCAAACCAATCCTTTTTGGCGCCGTGGGGCTGGAGGAGAATTGCACAGAGGGCAGGACTCAGTGTCAAAGAAACAAAGGCGGAGAAAACGGTGGCGACCGCGATGGTGAGGGCGAACTGGCGGTAGAATTGTCCTGTGATGCCGGAGATGAAGGCGGTGGGCACAAAGACCGCGCTCAGCACCAGGGCGATGGCGATGAGCGCGCCGCCGACCTGCTCCATGGCCTTGATCGTGGCGTCGCGGGGATTCAGGCCGGTCGCGAGATTGCGTTCGACGTTTTCGACCACGACGATGGCGTCGTCGACCACGATGCCGATGGCGAGGACGAGACCGAAGAGGGAGAGGCTGTTGAGGGAAAATCCGAAGGCGGCCATGACGGCAAAGGTGCCGACGAGGGAAACAGGAATGGCGAGAATCGGAATGAGTGCGGCCCGCCAGGACTGGAGGAAAATCATCACGACCACGATGACAAGAAGGGCGGCTTCGAAAATGGTGTGCATGACGGCATGCACGGACTCATCGATGAAGACGGTCGGGTCGTAGATGACACGATACTCCAGCCCCTTGGGAAAATCCTCGCTCAGCGTTTTCATCATGGCGCGAACCCGCTGGGCCGTGGCGAGTGCATTCGAGCCGGGGCGCTGTTGGATGAGCATGGCGACGGCGGCCTTGCCATCGAGGTAGCTGTTGACGACGTAATCCTGGGCGCCCAATTCGACCCGGGCTACGTCCTTGAGCCGGACCACGCGGCCGTCGGCCCCGGTCTTGACGATCACGGTCTCAAATTCCTCTGGCGTGACCAAACGGCCTTGCGCGGTGACGTTGATCTGGAAGGCGCGATCCGCGTCGAGCGGCGGCTGGCCGATCACGCCGGCGGCGATCTGCACGTTCTGGTTGCGCAGGGCGGTGACGATGTCGTCAGTGGTGAGGTTTTGAAAGGAGAGTTTGCTGGGGTCGAGCCACACGCGCATGCTGTATTCGCGGGAGCCGACGAGGTTGACATCGCCGACACCGTCGATGCGCTTGAGGCGCTCTCGGACCTGCAGAATGGCATAGTTGGAGATGTAGAGCTGGTCGTAGGATTCGTCGGGCGAGACCATGTGCACGACCATGAGAAGATCGGGCGAACTCTTCAGCGTGGTAATGCCCTGGCGGCGCACGTCATCCGGCAGGCGGGGTTCGGCAATGGCGACGCGGTTCTGCACCAGCACCTGGGCCTTGTCCAAATCGGTGCCCAACTTGAACGTGATGGTCAGCGTCATGACACCGTCGCCGGTGCTCTGGCTGGACATGTAGAGCATGTCCTCAACGCCGTTCACCTCCTGCTCGATTGGTGTGGCCACAGTCTCGGCGATGACCTGGGGGCTGGCGCCGGGATAATTGGTTTTGACGATGATGGTGGGCGGAGCCACCTCAGGATACTGGGCCAGGGGAAGCGACTGGTACGCGATAGCGCCGACAATGACGATGACGATGGAAAGAACGGCGGCGAAGATCGGACGGTCGATGAAAATCCGCGAGAAATTCATGACGCGGACCTAGCTGCCGGAGAGGTCGGCGTCGGGAAAGACATCGGCGGGTTTCGGTTTCACCTGGGCGCCCGGCCGGGTGCGAAGGATGCCGCCGACGATGACGCGGTCGCTGGGATCGAGGCCATCTGTGATCTCGCGCAGGCCACCGTAGAGGCGGCCGGTGGTGACAAAGCGCCGTTGCGCGACATCCCCCTGGACGATGATCATGACATACTTGCGGGACTGATCGTTTCCGATGGCCTCGTCCGGAATCAGCAACGTGCGGTAAGGCCCGCGGCCCTTGAGCTGAACGCGGACGAAAAGTCCGGGCGTGAGCAAACCGTCGTCGTTTTCGATGATGGCCCGCGCGCGGAGCGTGCCGGTTTGTGGATCGAGCCGGTTGTCTACAAAGGAAACCTTGCCCTGATGGGCGAATTTTTTCTCGTCCGCCAGGGCCAGGCGCACGGGGTTCCCCGTGTCACGTGATGACTTGCGTTGACCAGCCAGACTGAGGCGGGAGTATTTCAGTACGATGTTTTCGTCAACATCGAACGTCGCATAAAGCGGATTGAACGGGACGATGGTGGTGAGCAACGTGCCCTGGGAGGAACCGCCGTCGATGAGATTGCCTTCGTCGGCGTAGCGCCGGCTGATCCGGCCATCAATGGGCGCCTTGATTTGGGTGAATTCAAGATTCAGGTCGGCGGCCCGGGCGGCGGCCTCCGCCTCGGCAACATTGGCCATGGCGATGTCACTTTCGTTGCGGCGCTCATCGAATTGCTCGGGCGCGATGGTGCGCCCGGAGAGGAGCTTCTGGGCGCGATCGAGATTCAGTTTGGCGAGGTTAAGCTGGGCGCGGGCGCGATCGAGTTCGGCGTGGGCCTGTTCGGCGGCTGCGGCATAGGGGCGGGGATCAATGACAAAAAGCAGGTCGCCCTTTTTCACCATCTGGCCGTCGTTGAAATGGATGGAATCCAGATAGCCGCTCACCCGGGCCCGCACCTCGACGAACTTGATGGGATCAAGCCGGCCGGTGAATTCATCCCATTCGGTGACCTCCTGGTCGATGGGTTTCATGAAGGTCACGTCGACCGGCGGCTGAGCCGGCGGCTCCGATTTCTTACAGGCGGAAAGAGCAAGCAGGCCAAGGAAAAAAACGCCGCAGAAGCGGGAAGCAGGAAGCGCCCCCGCCCGGCCAAAAACAACTCGAGACCATGTCTGATCGTTTAAGATAACGGAACTTCTGAATGACTTGGGATGATCCGTCAAGCCGGGTGTCGAGGGGGCGGCCGATTTTAACAGCCAAGCCATGCGGACATCGGTTTCAGGAAATGGTTTGCGCCGGTTTGCTGGCTGCTTCAAGCCGCCGGCCGCATGGGGCCTTCTTCGTATTAGTTGATGCAGTGCGCTACATATCTTTCCTGTCTTTGAAAATAGTTATTGAAATCATATCCGCCTCTGCTTATAGAACTAATAACGCTAAGTTTTCTCTCGACACCAATGTCAAACAACCGGTCCATAACGAAACACAATCAGACAAGTGCCAACTTGCGCTGGACCGGTGTGTCGTACCTCAGAGGATTTATTCTGGGTACCCAAGATATGCCCGAAGCCCATCCCGGCGCGGCCTCAGCGAGCGGATCGTTCTAAAATCCTACAGATACTTGATTTTCGTCCAACCCTGCTCGCTCCTGGCGAACAGGGTTTTTTGTTTTCCAACCAAACTTACCAATGAAATTTAAACCAACTTAAGGCGCAAAAAAAGCCCCGCCACGGCTGTAACCGTGACGGAGCGGGATTTGTCAGATTGAAACAGGTCATTGTTCAGACGGCCATGTTCGCGTGACTCCTAAGAGTTACGCAATATGACGATGGTGTCAACGCCATCGCTGCCACCTGTTTTGAAAGGATGAATCCCACGCCAAAAAACTTACAAACTAAGGGCTTCGTGGGAGGTGTGCCTGCAAACACCGAAAGATCCGCCGTGAAAAACCAGCGGGTGTGATCCTTGGTGCGCCTGCGCATCTGGGATGGCAGCGGTGTTTGTTCTTTTACCCTGGCAGTTTGCCGGGGTTGTCGTGCGGATCGGCGGAGATGAATCGGTATAGGTTGTGTGAAAACAGCATCACCCGGTTTCGAGCTATCTATTAGCATTCGTAATCTGCCGGTCCGCTTTTTTGCGGCCATGGTCTAATAGCATGACGTCACGTTGCCAACGTGGATGTCCCGGAGGGTAACCGGGTGGCCGCACCAATTTAACATTTATGTCCCCGTGGCGCAGAAGATTTAGCGCGTCGCCGTGCGAAGGCGAAGGTCGTTGGTGCATGGATGGGCGGAGGGACCCCCATCCCCCCTCCGATCCAACCGGGGACACCACCCTCTCGTGGTGTAACAGATCAGCATGCAGGGCTTCGAACCTTGCGATGAGGGTGCAATTCCTTCCGGGAGGACCAATTTCTAAAATGGAGCCCATGGTGTAGTAGTGGCATTCTTCGCTGTGACCGAGGCGTTTCCTCCGCGTTCCTCCATTTTAAAACTTTCGCCAGGCTTGGCCTGCGGCTGTGCGGTATCACCGTCCACAGTCCCGCGTATGGGCTCTCTGGCGATCTACCAGGATAGGTCGGGTAAAACCGATTTGGGTTCGAGTCCCAGCAACTGATTTCCGGCGGCGGCCAGCACGACTGTGCATCTGTGAGGCAGCCCAGCGCCAACGACTCTCGTCGATTGGCCCGCTGTCACGCGGAGGCCGCTCCCGGGAGTCTACAATTTTCCATCAACTAACCAACCAAATCAATGACTACCGATAACATCATCCCTATTGTCTGCATCGTGATCGCTTCGGCGATCTTGGCGGGTGTTCTTCGTTCCCGCTTCCGCTACGAATTCATCATCAACGAAGGCTTCGTCGGTCTGCTCTACCACGAGGGCAAGCTGACCGAGGCGCTGCTCGCAGGTCGCCACATCCGCTGGGGCCGTCACTTCCGCGTGGTTCCCCTTGAAACTCGCAAAACGCTCCTCCCCGTCGCGGGCCAGGAGGTTCTCACCGCCGATAACATCGGCGTGAAAATCAGTCTCGTGCTGACGACGCAGGTATCCGATCCGCTGAAAAGCGCACGGGCGGCCGATAGCGTTCTCACGCATATCTACAATGCGGCCCAGGCGGCGGTGCGCACGGTTGTGGCCGGCTTCGCCATCGATGCATTGCTGACCCAGCGCGTCGCCATCGCCGTGCAACTGCGTGAACTCATCGCGCCATCGGCCGGGGCTCTCGGCCTGGAGGTCCATGCGGTCGAGGTCCGCGATGTCATGCTGCCTGGCGAACTGCGCAAGGCCTTCAATGAAGTGCTGAAAGCGAAGCAGGAAGGCCAGGCTGCATTGGAGCGGGCCCGCGGCGAGACCGCGGCGCTGCGCAGTCTGGTAAACGCGGCGCGTTTGGTGGAAGGCCAGCCGGCCCTCACCACCCTACGCCTCCTCCAGACGCTCGAGTCCTCGGGCCAGACCGTCGTGCTGAACGACTTGTCCGCCCTGACCACGCGGGCCTCCAAAAACACCTGACCATCAACCGCCCGGCGGAGGAAAAACTTCCGCCGGGCTCAATTTCAACCTGACCGGCCAAGCGCCGGTCCCTAACATAAACCAAAGGAGATAATACCATGAGCGTCCGCATTTTTGGCACGCATGACGAAGCAACCATCACCCAACTCCGCCGCTGTGTCGCAGCCGGTGGAGAGCGTGGCGTGCTCTGTGCCGATGGGCACAAGGGCTACGCCCAACCCATCGGCGGGGTCGTCGCCTATCGCGACGCGATTTCGATCTCCGGCGTCGGATTCGATATCGCCTGCGGCAACCTGGCCATCCGCACCGATGCGAAGGGCTCCGATGTCCGGCCCAGGATTGGCCTGATCATGGACGATGTCGTGAGCGACATCTCCTTCGGGATCGGCCGTCATAACAAGAAGCGCGTGGCTCACGAGCTCTTCGAGGACGACCTTTGGAAGGAGGCACCTTTCAAGCACTTCAAGCCCATGGCGGAGGCCCAGCTCGGCACCGTCGGCAGCGGCAACCACTACGTGGATATCTTCGTCGATGACGAGGACCGCGTGTGGGTTGGCGTCCACTTCGGTTCGCGTGGTCTTGGCCACAAGACCGCCACTCACTTCCTGAAGGCTGCGGGCGGCAAGGATGGCATGGATGTCGACCCGGCCGTCGTGCGCGAGCAGGACATGATCGGTCAGGCCTACATCGCTGGGATGAAACTGGCCGGGCGCTATGCCTATGCCGGTCGTGAATATGTGGCCCGCCACGTCGTGAACAAAATTCTCGGCGCCCATATCGAGGAAGAGGTGCACAACCACCACAACTTCGCCTGGGAGGAAGAGCACGATGGCGGAAAGTTCTGGGTCGTCCGCAAAGGCGCGACCCCGGCCTTCCCCGGCCAGAAGGGTTTCATCGGCGGAAGCATGGGAGACAATGCCGTCATCATCGAGGGCGTCGACTCCGACGTTTCCCGCCAGGCCCTTTACTCCACTGTGCACGGGGCCGGACGCATCATGTCGCGTACGGCAGCCAAGGGAAAATTCATCCAGGAAAACGGCAGGCGTATCCGCAAGGAGGGGTTCGTCCGTCATGACGAAATGATGAAGTGGCTGCACGAGAGCGGGGTGACGCTCCGCGGCGGAGATCTCGATGAGGCTCCGCAGGCGTATCGCCGCCTGCCCGAGGTGCTGGAGGCGCATGCAGAAACCATCCGTATCCTGCATGTGCTGAAGCCCATCGGCGTGGCCATGGCTGGTCGCGATATTCGCGATCCGTACAAAGATTAACCAGAAGCCGGTTTCCTTCGGGAATCGGCTTCATCTAAGGCGTTAAGAGGCGCGTCGCCCATCCAGGTGGCGCGCCTTTTTTCTGCCCAATACCGCCATGAAACCAATGCGTCCCAATAAGGTCACGAGGGTCGTGATGAGGTTTACCATCACGCGGAAGAAATTCGGCGTTCGGATTTATCCCGTTCGTGCGGGCACGAAAGAGGGCGTGCCGATTCGGGAAATTCGATGAACGGAAACCTCTTCATCGGCTGATAACACGAAACACGACAACTCCGGCTGCTCCGGGATAAAAGAACAAACACCGCGCAAATTTTCAGAAAGGAGAATTGTGATGAGTGACATTTTAAACAAGGCCACCGTGCTCGTGCTGAATCGGAGCTGGCAGGCCATCAACGTCCGCACGCCGGCCGACGCGTTTTGCCAGATGGCTACCGACGTCGCCACCGGTCTCGACATCGATTCCGGCACGATGATTCCCGTGAAGTGGAAGGACTGGCTGAAGCTGCCCATTCGCGAGCGGGACCATGGGGTCTCCACGCCGCGCGGTCAGATCCGCGTGCCGACAGTCATTGTCCTGGCTCGGTTCAACAAAGTGCCAAAGCGGCGTCCGACGTTGTCTCCGCGTGCCATTTGGGCGCGCGACGGCGGCGTCTGTCAGTACACGGGCCGTCGTCTCACGCCGGGCGAGGGGAATATCGACCACGTCGTGCCACGCTCGCGCGGCGGAGCCACCTCCTGGGAAAACTGCGTTCTGGCGCATCGCGAGATCAACTCCCGCAAGGCCGACCGCTTGCCCCAGGAAGCCGGCATGCGCCTGCTTCGCGCCCCGGTAGCCCCCAAGGAATTGCCCGCGACTTTACTGATCAAAAATCAGCACGGTATCGAGGATTGGCAATTGTTCCTCAGCTGAAAACAAAAAGCGCCGGAGAGGAAATCTCTCCGGCGCTTTTCATTTGGAGCTTTATCTTATGCCGCTTCCGCCAGGCAGAACTCGCGGAAGAACGCATTTAGCTTCTCCGGTTCCGCCTGCCCCGCATCGCGCGGAGCCACGGACTCCAGCCGGGCCAGTTCATCCTCGATGAACCGGCTGATCACCGGAATCCGGTTCGCCTGGTCAAGCTCCTCCCCGGCGCGCTTGCGTGCCGTCAGCACTGCGATGTGGATACGCACCAGCGGTTCCGCCACCAGTTCGTCGACCAGCGTCTCGAACTTCATTGGCACCGGTCCGCTCCTGCGCTCGATCCAGCGCGCCGCCAGAAGCGGCCGCAGCACGTAGAAGTATTTCTTCAGCCGCACGATGTCGCCGCGCAGGTAGTCCCGCGCATTGCCCCGCGCCATGCTCAGGTAATGCTGAAACAGCCGCTCGGGCGATTGGAACTCCATCGCCAGATGGCCGAACAGCAGCGCAAACTCCGGATCGGCCCGGTACACGATCGGCGACTTCAGCCACTCCAGCAGCGCCGGATTCGACTTCCGCAGCAGTTGCAGCGTCTTGCGCAGATCCCAGCCGCAGATATCCAGCTGGCCGTCGATCGGTTCCTCGATCACATCGCGCCGGTGGTCGATGGACAGATACCAATCGGGCTCGTGCGCATAGATGAAACGCACATCGTAATCGCTATCCCGCGACGCAAATCCCCACGCGCGACTGCCGGACTCCGCGGCGAAAAGCACGCGGACTCCCTTCTCACGCTCGATGCGGTTGAGTTCGGATTGGATCTTGGTGTTCATGTGTTGTGTGTGAGTGAAAAATGGAAAAACAAAAAACCCTGCTCGTCGTTGGGCCGAGCAGGGTTCTAAAGATGAAAAAATTGGTGTTCTTAGTCTCTAGCTGCTCGCCGTTCGGATGCGATGGGACCACATAAAGTACCGACGCGTGGTGAGATCGCCGCAATACAGGCCCGTCGCAGGCGACATAATCGTCTGCGCGATATTCATCGGGCGCTTGGCGTTGCTCTTCATGAGAAGGTGATACTTGTAGGGAAGCGGCCTGCTTTGGTCAAGGAGATTGCCCGATTTGCCCGGACTTCTCGGGGAGGATGAACGCCTTGATCAGCTTCATCCCCGGATCGTCCGGCTCCGTCATCTTTCCCACGATGCTCCCATGGTCGCGATCCGCGATGACATGCATCTCGATACCGTTGTTTCCCACGGCCTTCGCCGCGGCGGCAAAATAAGCATTCTCTTCCCGCCGCGCGGGCCAGTCCGCATCGCCCATCAGGATCAGCATGGGCCGCGTGTCTTTCCGCAGAAAATAAATCGGGGCCGCTTCGTCGGCGGTGACGGTGTTTTCATCGATCTTCCGTTCGGCCCGCACCGCGAAGTGCGTCATCATCTGGCCGCTCACCGGGATGAAGCCGGCGACGTCCTTTTCCGCAAGCCCAGCCTGCCGGAGATAACGTGGGTCCATCGCTAGCAGCGAGGCCAGATAAGCTCCCGCCGAGTGGCCGCCCACATAAATCCTCGTGGGATCGATATGCAGTTCCCTGGCATGGGCGCGCACCCAAGCCACCGCCGCCGCCGCGTCCTCCACATAGGCCGGGAAAATCGCGCGCGGGCTCAGTCGGTAATTTGGCACCACCGCCGCAATCCCACCTCCGGCGAGCGCCTCCCCCAATTTCGCCGCATTCCCCTTGTCCCCTCCGGTGAGTCCGCCGCCATGAAACCAAATCAAGACCGGGAAATTTCCGCCCTTGGCCGGAACATAAAGATCCAGTCGCCCGCGTTCCGCGCGGTAGGCGTCCGAGGTTTCCACATAAGACACATCCTCGCGCGGTTCCGCGGCCCCGCAATTGGCCGCGATCAGGAGAGCAAAAAACAGCGCGATTTTCATCGAATGAAGCTGGAAGTGATACCTCTCGCTTATCCGGCCTTCAATTTGTGTCAATCCGTGGACAAAAAATCGTCGACCCTGCTCCGAAACTTTCAAGCCTGGATACGGGGGGCAAAGACCGGGGGCAAGGGGGGGTGGAGGGGCAAAAAGGGGGAGGACGAGCAGGGGTGAGAAGGGGGCAACGCAGGGTAAAAATCCCCTTCATCGACCTCACGAAAAGCGCGCAAAACCCCATGAATAGAGCCTTGTCACCCTTTCTTGAAATGGTAAAGTAGAAGCGAAATCGACAGTCATCGAACATCTCGGATGCAGCGCAAGCCTGCCGCCGCTCGCAGAAGGCGAGCCAACGCTCGCGCCGCATTCCGGATGACAGGCGCTCGCGTTTCCCATGGTCAGAGAGGCAAAACTCCTACTTGTTTCACGGAAAACGTGGATTTACAGTGGAGCTCGTTCCAATGATCGCAAACCAGAACTACGAGCAGTGCGCACCGCTCACTTGGGTTGGCAAGGTTCCGGTCTATTTGGCGACCGTCATTGCGGCCGCCTATGGTGTCGCCATGATTTTTTGTGCGGTGGCCCGCGCCGCCAACGCTCAATGGTTTTTCGATACCTTCACTTTTTCCACCTTCGGTGCGCTGGAACAGTTCCACCTCTGGCAATTCGTTTCTTATGCCTTTGTCGTGTTCGAGCCACGGGAGTATCTCTGGATCGCCCTTCAATTGTTCTTCCTCGCCAGCTTTGGTCGTGAAGTCGAAAAGTTCATCGGTCGCGCCTCCTTTGCCTGGTTTTATGGCGCGCTGCTCCTCGCTCCTCCCATCTTCCTCAGTCTTCTCAGCCTGGCGGGGGGCCAGCACATTTACGCCGGTTCTGGAGCTGTCAATTTCGCCGTCTTCATCGCCTTCGCCTACATCTACCCCCGCGCTGAGATCTTCATGAGCATTGAAGCCCGCTGGGTCGCTCTCGTTCTGCTCGGCATTAATTCTCTTATGCTTCTCGGCGGCCAAAATGCCACCGGGCTCGGCATTCTCTGGCTCGAGTGCATTGTCGCCGTCGGATGGATGATCAAGGAAGGAGTCGGCACCTTCGAGTTGCCGTCCCCCGCCGCTTTCTTCAAAAGGAAACACTCTCAGCGCAAATTGCGTGTCGTGCCCAAAAATGAACCCGCCAAGGAGGTGGGTCTCCACGACTCCATCGATCCCATTCTGGAAAAAATCGCCAGCCGTGGCATGAGCAGTCTAACGCGGGCCGAGCGGGAAACCCTGGAGCGCGCGCGCGTCGCCCTTTTGGAAAAGGAGCGCCAGGGTTGATGTCTGAAGTTCCCTTGCCGCCTCCTCCTTCCACCGATGCGTCGGGCATGCCGTTGCCCAGCCTGAAGGACCCTTGCTACGTCAACGCGATGATTCATTTTTATCGCGGCGAGCTGGCGCGCATCATGATCTGGCGGCAGCGCCTCGACGTGACCACCACGTGGGCGATCACCAGTTCCACCGGTATCATTACGGTGGCCTTTACCTACCAGCAGGTGCCGCACATCGTCTTCTTTTTCAATCTGGCACTCGTCTGGATCATGCTCTGGATCGAGGCGCGGAGATACCGTTTTTACGATGCGTTCCGCGGCCGGGTGCGCATGCTGGAGTCCCACTTTCTCGTGCCCATGGTCTCGCAGAGCCAGAACCTGCTCGACGGGGAATGGCGCCGGCTGGTTTGCGAAGACTTGATTCTGCCCTCCTTTAAAATCAGCAAGCTCGAGGCGGTGGGCCGCCGGCTGAAGCGCAACTATGTCTTCATCTTCGCCATCATCATGCTGGCCTGGACGCTGAAGATCTTCGTTCATCCCAGCGAACCCATTGTGTCCTGGGCGTCCTTTTACCGGTCGCTGGCCGTGCATGAACTGCCGTCTTGGTTTGCCTGTATTGTTTATTTCGGCACCATTGTCATTGTCACAAGCCTGATGATTTACGTCTCACGCAAATCTTCGGAGGAAGTCAGCGAATTCGGATCGAGCAACAGCTCGTTGTGGCGGATATGAGCGACGTTTCCCGGCTGCGTGAAATTGTGGCCCGGCTGCGTGCGCCGGATGGCTGTCCCTGGGACATCGAGCAGACCCACGAGAGCCTGCGCGCCGCGCTGGTCGAGGAGTGCTACGAGGTGGTCGAGGCCATCGAGAAGGCCGATGATGTCAACCTGCGCGAGGAACTGGGCGATCTGCTGCTCCACGTCGTCATGCATGCGCACATGGCGGGGGAGCGAAAGGTTTTCACCTTCGAGGAAATCGTCGAGGGCATCTGCGAAAAATTGATCCGCCGCCATCCGCATGTCTTTGGCGACGGAGCCGCGGCCAATACGGGCGAAGTGCTGAAGCAGTGGGAACAGATCAAGCGGGCGGAAAAAGGAGGGAACGCCTCCATCATGGATGGTCTGCCCTCAGCGTTGCCGGCCTTGCTGCGCGCGCAGAATGCGCAGAAGAAAGCGGCCCGCGTCGGGTTTGACTGGGATGCGGTGGGGCCGGTGTTTGAGAAGATCAACGAAGAGGTGGCCGAATTGCAGGAGGCCGTGGAAAAGGGGGCAACCCGGCTCATCGAGGAGGAACTCGGAGACCTGCTTTTCAGCGTGGTCAATCTGGCCCGCAAGCTTCATGTCGACAGCGAGACGTCGCTGGTGGCCGCGACGAAGAAATTCGTCCGTCGTTTTCAGGCGGTTGAAGCCGAGATCACGGCACAGGGACGAAGAATTGAGGATGCCTCGCCGGAGGAAATGAACGCGCTCTGGGACGAGCACAAAGCGCAAGCCCGGTGATTCTCGCGGTTCTTAATCCCGGCGGCAACGACCCCACCCGGCTCTTCTACAGCGGTGCGGGTTCGCCCACCGATCCCGGCCATCCGCCGGTTAATTATCATTCTTACGCCGCCTGCCTCCGCACCGGTTTTTTTCAGAAGGAAAGGGAAGTGCCTCCGCATGCCTCCGCCGCCCTGGTTCTTATGCGCAAGAACGGGCTGAAGGATGCGCTCGCCGCCGTGGTGGCGCTTAAGAAACGCAATTGCCGGACTTTCATTTCCTGGAAGGAGTCCGGGTTGCATCAAGTGGCCTCGGCGCTGGAAGACCGCGGGCGTTATGAGAAGTTCCGGGAGATCTGCCAGGCGGCGGACGGTTTTATTTCCAGTACGACTGAGCTTGTCTCCTTGTATCAGGCGGCCGGATGCGCCCAGGGCGAATTCATCCCCACGCCGTATCCGGTGGAGGAGGGGGTCTGGAATTTTTCCCGTCCGCTGGAGCAGCGCCGCGGCATCATGATCGGGACGCGGGAGTTCGATGTGCCATCCCGCAACCACATGCTGGCCATTAATCTGGCGGTTGGACTGGGCGAGACGGTCACGGTCATCAACACCGGCGGCTCCTACGGCGAGCGGCAATTGCGGGCGATTTCGCCGGACCTGCGCATCATCAACGGGCGGCAGGCTTATCCCGATTATCTGCGTCTAATGGCCAACCATCGCCTGGTCTTCCAAATGGATCGCAGCGCCGTGCCCGGCCAGGTGGCGGGAGATGCCCTGCTGTGTCGGCTGCCGTGTGTGGGTGGAGACAGCGCGATGGAGCGGCTGGCTTATCCGGGACTCTCAGGCTTCGGACATGAAATCTCCGAAATTCTCCCGCTGGTCCGGCAACTCCTGAGTGACGACAAGTTCTACCTGACGGAGATTGAGGCCAGCCAGCAGGCGGCGCTGGAAACGGTGAGCTTTTCCGCCGTGGCGAAAAGGCTATGGGGCCTTATGAACTGAGCGTCTCGCCGCGCAGGTCCAAAACGCGGCGGATGGTGTCCTCGATCAAATTGTTCGGACAGCTGGCGCCAGCGGTGATGCCGACGGTCAGCAATTCCTTGGCGGGAAGCCAATCATGTTTGGTCTGCTCCGTTTTGTCATGGATGTCGAAATGGCGGATTTCCGTTCCCGACAAAATGCAATCCGCGTTGCGGATGAAGAGCGTCAGTAACTTCTTTTCTCCGATCTCCACCAGATGCGTGGTGTTCGAGCTATTGTAGCCACCCACGACCAGGAGAAGATCGAGCGATTCATCCAGCAATTGGAACAGCGCATCCTGCCGTTCCTGCGTCGCTCCGCAGATGGTATCAAAATAACGAAAATTCGCCGTGCTGCCCGCATCGCGTGTCGCGATGGCCTCGCGGATGCGTTTCTGGATGTCCTCCGTTTCGCTGCGCAACATGGTCGTTTGGTTGGCTACGCCGATCTGCTGCAAATGAATGTCCGGGTCGAATCCCGGTGAATGCGCCCCTTTGAAATGCGTGAGGAAGGCTTCCTTGTCGCCTCCCTGCCGGATGTAGTCGCCGACCACCTCCGTCTGCGCCACGTCCAAGACGATCAGATAATGCCCAGTGCCGTCCCGTCCCAGCGCTCGTGACGCTGTGGCGCGGGTCTCTTCATGGGCGGCCTTGCCGTGGATGATGCTCGTCACCCGCTCGGTCGCGTTCTGGCGCACCCGTTTCCACACGCTCATCACGTCACCGCAGGTGGTATCGACGATCTGGCAGCCGCGCGCCTTCACCGCGTCGACCGTGGCCACTTCGGCTCCGAAGGCGGGTACGATCACGATGTCTTCGTTGGTCAACTCGGCGATATCCGCATCCGTGGGATGCGCTTCCAGATGGCGGATACCCATCGAGGTGAGCTGAGCATTGACGTCGGGGTTGTGAATGATCTCCCCCAGCAGCGAAATGCGCTGATCCGGAAAGACCTTCCGCGCCGCATAAGCCAGGTCGATGGCGCGTTCCACGCCGTAGCAAAAGCCGAATTGTTTGGCCAAACGGATGACCGTATTGCCCTGGCGCAGTACGCCGCCCTGGCCCCGGATTTTTTCCACCAGCCCGCTGCGGTAGTGACTTTCCACCTCCGCCTGGACACGCGCCATCACATCGGGCGTGCGAAGATTCACCCGCCCCGGCTTCGTGGGGGATGCAGCAGGAGTACTCAGGGTTGCGGGGCCGCCAGGGCAAGGATGGAGAACAGTTTCATCGGTGCAAATGCTAGAATCAGAATCCCCTTTGTCAAATCCCCATACTTCTGTTGCATGCCCCGTCCAGCTCCGTATAATCTGTAGATGATAGAAGAGCACGATTTCCACTACGCAATGGAGAATACCCGCGTGGTGGTGCAGCCGGAACGCTTGATCGAGACCTTTGGCTCGACCAGCTTTCGTTTCCTGCTGGTGAGCGAGCTGATGGATGAGGTGAATACCGTGCGCATCCGGGAGGGCCGCATCGAGGCGGAGCGTCCCCGTATCATGTCGCCGCTGCATTTCAGCAAACTGCTCCTGGACGGCTTTGGGGATTCGGCGCGCGAATATGCGAATTTCGTCGAGCAAAACCCGCAACTGATCAAAATCCTCCGCTACGGCTTTGAACTCCGCAAAACCGACATGGAGCAGAATGTGGTCCATGATCCGGTGGAAGTGGTGATCGGCCGCCTGCAGGCGGATGTGGCCGGCCGGAATGATCCCTCGCAGGCCCTGATCGCCGGGGTGGACGAGGCCTGGGAGGTCTGCCTACTGAAGTTCACGATGGACCTCATCCAGCGGTCCTCGGGCGAAAACCTGGGTGAATGGAAACGCCGCGGTCTCATCTGACCGCATTTCAGCGTTTCCAACCGGGTCGCCAACCGCTTTAATCTTCCTTGCGGACATGGTTATCCTAAGGACGCTAATTATTCTCATTCTGGTGGCGGGCATCTTTGGTGGTGCCGCCTATTTTTCCTACGAGTTGTATTGGAAGCCCCAGAAGCTTGATGCCGAAGACAAGGTGGCCAAGGCCGAGGCGGTGCAGGCTGCGGCTCTACCTCCGCCGGACTATACCCTGCCGGTGCTGGAGAAGGCCCTTGGGTTACAACGGGCCGGAGATCTGGCCGGAGCCCGCGTGGCGCTGACCGATTTTATCAGAAATTATCCCGACGCGCCCAAGCTGGGAGAGGCAAAGGCGGCGCTGGGAGACATCAATGCGTCACTGATTTTTTCTCCCGCGGCTTCCCCCGACAAGATCACTTATACGGTGGGAAAGGGCGACTCGCTGGTGAAAATCGCCGCCAAGACCAAGAGCAATGCCGAGCTGATTTTCCGGGTCAACAACATGGAGTCCATCAATCTCCAGATCGGTCAGCAACTGGCCGTTCCCCAGCTAAACACCAGCATCGTCATCGACCGAAAGGCCCATACCGTCACCCTTTTGAACAACGGAGAGTTCCTGAAGGAATATCCGACGCTTTCGCTGAAAACCCCCGGTGTTTCGGGGGCCACCCAGACCAAGGTGGCGGACAAAATCGCCCTGCAGGGCTCCAACCGCGTCGCCTTTGGCGCGAAGGATTATGCCGGCAGTGACCGATGGGTCATGATTTCGGCCTCCGGCCTCGTCATTCGCAGCATGCCGGCGGACGCAAAGGCCCCGCCGCCGGGCATCGTGGTGTCCCCGGCCGACATCGAGGAAATTTTTCTGCTCGTTTCTCGCGGTACACCCGTCACCATCCAGTAAGTCTTTTCATGAAACCGCTCGTACTCGAATTTGAGAAACCCATCGCCGACCTCGAACACAAACTCGAGGAGATCAAGAAACACGTCCATGGCCAGGACATCGACCTCGACCCCGAAGTCCGGGCCATGCAGGAAAAGATCGAAGCCACGCGGCGCGATGTGTATGCTAACCTGACCGCCTGGCAACGAGTGCAAATCGCCCGCCATACCGCCCGCCCGTTCTTCCTTGATTATGTGAACAGTGTTTTCACCGATTTCGTGGAACTCAAGGGAGATCGCCTTTTTGGAGATGATGCTTCCATGCCCGGCGGCCTGGCTACGATTGACGGCATCAAGTGCGTCGTGATCGGCCAGCAAAAGGGACGCGACGTGAAGGAAAATCTGCTCCGCAATTTCGGCAGTCCGCACCCCGAAGGCTATCGCAAGGCACTCCGACTGATGCGCATGGCCGAAAAATTCAAACTGCCGGTGGTTTCGCTGATCGACACTCCCGGGGCCTATCCCGGAGTCGGGGCGGAGGAACGCCACATTTCCGAGGCCATCGCGGTGAACCTGCGCGAGATGATGGTCCTGCGCACGCCGATCGTGGCTGTCGTCATCGGGGAAGGGGGCTCCGGCGGAGCCTTGGGCATCGGCGTGGCCGATCGTGTGCTCATGCTGGAGAACGCCTATTATTCGGTCATCAGCCCCGAGGGCTGCGCCGCCATTCTTTGGAAACATCGCAAGCATGCGCCGGAGGCGGCGGAAGCACTCAAATTGAATGCGACCGAATTGCTCAAGCTGGGCGTGATCGATGAGGTTGTGCCCGAGCCCATGGGCGGAGCCCATCGTGATGCGGCCGCGGCCGCTCAGAGCCTCAAGACGGCGGTGTCCGGCGCCCTGCGCGATCTCGAAAAAGTCCCCGCCGACAAACTCCTCAAGGCCCGCTACGAGAAGTTCCGCAAGATGGGGCAGTTTCAGGAAGGTTGATTCGCCGGCTTATTTCGCCCGGTTGGCGAGGTCTTTGACGTAGGCCGGGTCCGGTTTCATGCCTAGTGAGACGGCCTGATCCAAAAGCCGTTTGGCCTCCGGGTAGTCGCCGGAGTAGAACTTCAGCACCGACCAGTTCATGGAGATGGGCGGATATTTAGCATCCAGGGCGTAAGCCTGCTGGAAGAGTTTTTCCGCGGTGGCAAATTGCGTTTTTCCGTCCTTGTCTTCGGAGGTGAGGAGGTGGCCAAGGCGGGTATGGGAAAAGGCAAGGTCGCCGATGACGCGGCCGTTTTTTTCGTCCAGATTTCTGGCATGCCGAGGAAATGAATCGACTCCCGAAGATTTTTTTCCGGGTCAGATTGAGTCGCTCTCTGGCCCATGATCACGCCAAAGCCCCAGAATGCCTCGGGGTTCTTCCGATCGAACATCCAAGCCTGGTTGAACCGTTTCATGGCGGTATCCGGATCTCCGTTGTAAAAATACTTCCATCCGAGTTTGGCGGCGTCTTTGCTGAAGACCTTGTTTTCTTCCAGGCAGGGCTTGTGCTCATCGCCATACATGGGAAGTTCCTCCGGCGCGGGCTGGGCCAGGGCGGTGGAGGCAATGGCGATGAGGAGAAGGGCTCTTTCATGGGTGGGAAAATTGCAAGCAGTCCAAGCTGGCGCAGGTTTGGCCGATATTAGCCGACAGAACAAGGTGGATCTCAGGGACGGCACATCCGCGATTGGACATCCGGCGAAGGTTAGCCCACAGTTCCCGCATGGCTCGCCGGCTTTTCCTTCTCCTGTTCATCGCAGTCTCTGTCGCCGCCCATGCCCAGGTTTACGAAGGCAAGACGCTGGTTCAGGCTTCGCTGGTGGCTGACACCACGGCGATAGTCCCGGGCAAACCATTCGAGGTGGGGTTGCTTTTGGAGATGGCTCCGAAGTGGCACACCTATTGGGAATATGCGGGTGATGCGGGCATTCCCACCACCATCAAGTGGACTTTACCCGAGGGCTTTGCCTCGGGTCCCATCCAGTGGCCGTTGCCGGGGAGGTTTAAAGAACCAGGAGACATCGAGGTCTACGCCTATGGGGACAAGGTGCTGCTCATCACCACCATCGTCCCGCCGGCGGGCCTGACGGAAAAATCCGTCACGCTGAGCGCACTCGCCAAATGGCTGGTTTGCGAGGAAATCTGCATTCCCGGTTCGGCTACGGTTGAGATCACACTGCCCGTCGCGGCTGAGGCCACACCCGCCAACGGCGAGCTTTTTTCCACGTTCCGTGGGCAGCTACCCAGTGCGGATATTCCGCCGTTCCAACTCGCCTGGCAATCGTCTGCGGATACTCTCACCCTCAACATTTCCGGTCTCGGCGATGCCACGGCGGTGGACCTCTTTCCTTTGCCGGCAGAAGGGCAGGAAGTCAGTCATCCGAAAGACACGGGTGTCGCTGACGGCAAAGCCACCATAACCGTCAAGACCAAGGGGACTTTGCGCGGGGTGCTCGTGGTGGAAACCGCGCAGGGGCGGCGGGGCTGGTTTGTATCTTCGGGGGGCCTCTCCTCGACCCCATCGCCAGCTTCATCCATCGCCTCTGCCGAGAGACCCGTGATGCCTTTGTGGAAAGCCCTGCTTTCCGGCTTCCTGGGCGGATTGATCCTCAATCTCATGCCCTGTGTGCTGCCGGTGATTTCGCTGAAGATTTTCGGGTTCGTCAAGCAAGCGGGCGACGATCGACGCAAGATCCTACGCCATGGCCTTTTCTTCATTGGCGGCATCTTTGCGTGGTTTCTCGGTCTGGGCCTTATCATCATTGCGCTCAAGTCCGCCGGCAGCGAGGTCACATGGGCTTTCCAATTCCAAAATCCCTGGTTCAACCTTGTCATCTCCGCCATCGTTTTCGTTTTTGCGCTGAATCTTTTCGGCGTGTTCGAGATTGTCCTCCCGGGCAAGGCTTCCAACGCGCTGTCCGAGGCTTCCTCCAAGGAAGGTTACGGGGGTTCGTTCGCTCAAGGTGTCTTTGCGACACTCCTGGCGACGCCATGCACGGCACCGTTTCTGGGCACGGCATTGGGCTTCGCCTTCAGCCAATCCTCCGTGGTGATTTTGGCGATGTTTGCCTCCGTCGCCCTGGGGATGGGCGCTCCTTATCTCCTTCTTTCGGCCCAACCGGCGTGGATGAAAATTCTGCCGAAGCCGGGTGCGTGGATGGAGCGAGTGAAACAATTCATGGGCTTTCCGCTCATCGCGACGCTGCTCTGGCTGCTTTACATCCTGGGCAACCAAAAAGGCCTTGAGGGCGTGATTTGGGTGGGCGTCTTTCTGCTCTGTCTGGCGCTGGCGTGCTGGATCTACGGGGCGTTCTGTGGACCGCTCTCGTCCGTGCGCTCACGCAGCCTCGCTTTGCTCGCCATCGTCCTCACAGTGGCGGGTGGGGGATGGTATTCGTTGTCCAAATTCTCGGCCTCCGTCCGGGCCGAAGCCACCGCTACGCAGGCGGACGGCGGCATCCCATGGCAACCTTTCACCCAAAAAGCTCTCGATGAGCTACTCGCCCAGGGCAAACCGGTCTTCGTTGATTTTACGGCCGACTGGTGCATTTCCTGCAAATTCAACGAGCGGACAGCGATCGATGTTCCCGCCGTTCGTGCTGCTTTTGAAAAAAATGGCATCGTGCCGATGAAGGCCGACTGGACCAACGCCAATCCGGAGATCACGGCGGCTCTCAAGAAATTTGGACGGGTGGGAGTTCCTTTCTACGTCCTTTACCCGGCGGGCAAGGCGGACCAACCCATCACGCTTCCTGAGATCCTGACCGAGCAGATTGTGCTGGATGCGCTCGGGCGTGCGACACTTTGATACACTTCTCCGGTTGCGGGGTTGAGGGCGCATGTCTAAGTTTTGCGGCATGAAGACCATGCTAGCCCTCGTCCTCGCTGTCTCCGCCCTCCTTAACGTCCGCGCCGAAACCGAAGTCGGCAAACCGGCACCTGATTTCACCTTGAAAGACACGGCGGGCAAGGAATACAAGCTGGCCGATCTCAAAGGCAAATATGTGGTTCTCGAATGGGTCAACTACGGCTGCCCCTTCGTTAAAAAACACTACGATTCCCAAAATATGCAGAAGTTGCAGAAGGACGCCGCGGGCAAAGGCGTGGTGTGGCTCACCATCTGTTCCTCTGCTCCAGGCAAGCAGGGCAATTTCCCGCCGGCTGAAGCCGCGGAAAAGACCAAGGCTTATGGTTCCGCGGCCAGCGCTTATCTTCTCGATGAAGACGGTACCGTGGGCCAGCTCTATGGCGCCAAGGTCACGCCCGACATGTTTGTGATCAATCCCGAAGGCGTGCTGATTTACAAGGGAGCCATCGACAGCAATCCCAGTCCGGATGCGGCGGACATCGCCGGCGCGAAAAACTATGTCGAACTGGCCCTCAATGAAGCGGCGGCCGGCAAGCCGGTCACCAATGCCTCCACCAAACCCTACGGTTGCGGCATTAAATATCCCTGACCTTTTCACAGTCCGGAAGGTTTTCTAAAAAAGGGCGCACGCAAGTGCGCCCTTTTGCCTTTTCTCTCTCATCTTCTGCGTGTAAAGCGCACGGACGATGTCCGCCGCTGCTGGAGACAAAAAGAACCTGCCTCTGGCGCTGGCTGCGCTGGGGGTGGTTTTTGGCGACATCGGCACCAGCCCGCTTTACGCGTTTGAAACGGCCCTGGAGGCGGCCGGACCCTTACGCCCGGCCATCATTTTGGGAGTGGCCTCGCTGATCATCTGGAGCCTGCTGCTCATCGTCACTTTCAAGTATGTGCTCGTGGTGATGCGGGCCGATTATCACAAGGAAGGCGGAGTTTTCGCCCTGCTTGCCCTCCTGCAGCAAGAGGACCGCACCTCCTCTAGCCGGCTCAAAATTCCGCTTTACGTCATGGTCCTGCTTTTTGGAGCAGCGCTGCTTTTTGGTGACGGCACCATCACGCCGGCGGTCTCCGTCTTGAGCGCCTTGGAAGGCCTGGAGGCGATCAATCCCAAATTTACCCCGCTGGTGGTGCCTTGCACGGTGGCCATTCTGGCCACGCTGTTTGCCTTGCAGCGTCTGGGCACCGGTCGTCTCGGTCTGGTTTTTGGTTGGGTCATGCTGCTTTGGTTTATTGTTATCGGCGGGATGGGACTTTGGTGGGTGATCAAACACCCCGCCGTTTTCGCGGCTTTCAATCCCATGTACGCGCTGGAAGCCGTTCGCCATGACGGCTGGCGTGCGCTGATGCTCATGGGTGCGGTGGTTCTGGCTGTCACCGGGGTCGAGGCGCTTTATGCCGACATGGGCCACTTCAGCCGGCAAGCGATCTCGCTGGCCTGGCATGTGGTCGCGTTGCCGGCGCTGCTGCTCAATTACCTCGGACAGGCCGCCCTCGCCATCACCAATCCCGCCGCCTTCGAGACGAGCAATCCCTTCTTCTTGATGGTGCCCTCCGGTTGGCCCACGATCGCGCTGGTGGCGCTCGCGACGGTGGCCACGGTCATTGCCTCTCAGGCTCTCATCTCCGGGGTTTTTTCCCTGACGGCGCAGGCCCAGGAACTGAATTATCTGCCGAAATTTCTCGTGCTTCATACCAGCCGCCAGGAACGAGGGCAGGTCTATGTGCCGACGACGAACTGGTTCCTAGCGTTTGCCTGTATTCTTCTTGTCCTCACTTTTCGTTCCAGCGCCAATCTCGCCGCGGCCTATGGACTGGCGGTGGTCGGTACGATGGTGATCACCACATGTTCACTGGCTTTGGTGACCCGGCGGTGCTGGAAGTGGCCGCTTTGGCAAACAGCCGGTCTGACCACTCTTCTTCTTGCGATCGAATTGCCGTTCCTTATTTCGTGTCTGACCAAGCTGCCCGAGGGCGGTTATTTCCCGGTCCTCATTGCCGGACTTCTTTTCACCGTCATGCTGACGTGGCATCACGGGCGCGCGATTATTCTCGAGCACATCCGCTCCAAGCCTTCCTCGGAGCAGGATTTGGCCAAGGTGCTCGAGGAACGGGAATTTGCCCCGGGGCAGCTTGTTTTCATCACCTCGAACAAACATGCGCGCTATGCGACCGCCCGGGCATTCGAGATGCTCCGACGAGGCAGCGTGCTCCGCCAGCAGGTCATCCTTATGAGCCTGGTGAATGCGATGGAGAGCAATGTGGACATGCCCCGCAGCATCGAGGTCACCGAAATCAGTCCCAAGCTCTGGCACGTGGTGGCTCTCCACGGCTACATGCAGGAACCGCATGCTCCGGAAATCCTGGCCCGCGCCAACGAGATCAGCGGCGGCAAAATCCTGGCGAATTCGCCCGAGACTTTTTACGTCCTGGGCCGGGAGCTCATTGTCGAGTATTCGGGGTATCGCATGGCCCGCTGGCGCCGCAGTCTTTTCGGTTTACTGAGCCGCAATGTGAGCTACGCGCCCGACTATTTTTACATTCCTTACAGCCAGATTAACGAATTTACGTGGATGGTTCGCGCTTGAGGCTTCCCATTCGCTCCCATTCTGGTAACTGCCTCGCCAAACTCTCCTAAACCAAACCATGGCCAAAGAACGCATTCGTCTTGAGGAACTTGACCAGGAAAAATCCCTTGAGCAGGAAGACTATAAAAAGCAGCTCAAGAAATATCAGCTCGAACTGCTGAACGCCCAATTGGTCCTCGCCGAGAAAAAGCGCTCCATCGTTCTCGTGGTCGAGGGTCCTGACGCGGCGGGCAAGGGGGGCGCGATCAAACGGGTGACGGAACGGCTCGATCCGAGGTTGGGTCGGGTTTACTCGATCGTCAAGCCGACCCCTGAGGAGAACCAGCACCACTACATGTGGCGTTTCTGGACCAAGCTGCCGCCGCGCGGGCATATGGCGGTCTTCGACCGTTCGTGGTATGGCCGTGTCCTGGTCGAGCGGGTCGAAAAATTCTGTACCGAGGCCGAGTGGAAGCGGGCCTTTACCGAGATCAATGACTTCGAGCGCCAGCTCACGGACGACGGGGTCATCATGCTCAAGTTTTACCTCCAGATCACCAAGGAGGAGCAACTGGACCGCTTCAAGCGCCGGGAGGCTGATCCTTACAAACACTGGAAGATCAGCGAGGAAGACTGGCGCAACCGCCGCCATTGGGACCAGCATAACGAGGCCGCCGAGGAGATGTTTGAAAAAACCCACAACGAGGCGGCGCCGTGGATCATCATTCCGGCCAACTACAAGTGGTACGCCCGGGTCAAAATGGTTCGCGCCCTGGCGGAGCGTGTTTCCAAAGAGCTGAAGCTCTGACGGTTTAGAGCCGGGCTGACGAGACCAACCGGACTTCCACCGCAGCGATGCCTGGGGTGCGCAGGGCCGCGTCGATGGCCTTGGCGGAGGTCTGGGCATCCCGCTCGGCTTCCAGCTTCAGGCACGCCACCGCATCCGACACGGTGACGATTAGCGGGAAATCTCCGGGCATCCTGGCTTCGGCGAGGTTTCGCCGGACTTTCCCCAGCAGGATCGCATCCGCATATAGCGAAGAGGGGGGCTTTTTGGTGGATTTGGTACGGGCGAAGATCATCACCTCGCGTTTCGATTCCAGCAGGGTGCCATTGTTTACCAGAGAAGCGATTTGCTCTGCCTTCGTGGGCCGGGGCCGGGGTTCTTCAAAGGAGTTGTGATATGGTTCGGTCGTCGCGATGAGGGGCGCCTCCAGCGATACCGGCGTGACTCCGCGTGCTTTGGCGGGATTCAAGACGTGAGTGCCGGGGACGGGTTCCGCGGGCAATGCGGTCATCGGCGTTTTTTCCCGGTGTGCGCAGGAACTTAGTGAGAATGCGGCGAGCAGGCTGAGAAGGCCCAGGCCACGATAAATTTTCCCAAAGTGGGGCATGGCTCCATCCGTGGCAGGAAGCGGCTTAAAACTCAAGAGGACTCATAAGGGAACGCGCTGGATTTCCCTTAGTCGAAAAGCGGTTCTTTTTGGGGGCTTGGTAGCACGGGGAGGATGGTGAGCCGGAAAAGGTGCTCGGGTTCCCAGCGGCTGTCGTCCAGTACGAAAAAATCGTATTCTAGCATCACCTTCACCGGCAGAGGGCCGATCCGGAAAACTTTGGCAAAGTCCACGCCCACTGGCACATCCCAAGTCCCGGAGCCGTCGCGGTTCCAGGTGTACTCGATGCGCGGACGGCCGAGGCCGACCTGATAGCCATCGCCGAAGAAGCGCTGCACGGTGTATTGGATCTGCACCTGCCCGGCTTCCTCGCCCCAGCCGGAGGTTGTCCAACCCGCTTTCACGATGGTTGAAGCCACAAAGTTGGGTGTGCGCCATGAGAGTACGCCACCGCCGCCGAATTGCCACTGGCTCGGGGCGAGCAGCTCGTTGGTGGAAACCGGCAATGAAACGAAGGGGCCTACCGCCCAGGCCAGCGGCCCGGTGGTGCTCGGGCTCAGTGCCACCAGCCAGGAGAAGCTCTCCAGGCCGCCGACTTGCGTGCCATGGGGGGTGCCTTCGGTGGCGAGGACCAAGTCGGGGAAGTTCAGCAGCCGCCAGCCCCGGGTGAGCAGTACGGGCATGGATGGCTGCAATTCCAAGGTCATCTGATTGGATCGCCGAAAATCCTGTCCTGGCGTTACGCCCATGGCCAGTTCGGTATAAAAATACCAAAGGTCCGATGTGGGATCGGTGGTGGCCCGCGCCACCTGAGCGTTCGACATTTGTTCCTGCGCCCAGCCGGTCAGGGCCGCCAGTACAAGGAAGGCAAGAACCCGGGTGGGGGGAGGACCGAATCGGCCGGGGCGAAAGAAGCTCATGCCATCTCGCCCCTTTGTTCCGGCCTACGAATTGATATTCAATGACTGGAGCAGTGCCTGATTGATCTGCCCGGTGGCAGGAAATCCATTCATGGACTGGTATTTTGCGATGGCGGCCTGCGTGGCTGGCCCGATGCTTCCGTCAATCGTTCCGCTATAATACCCCAATTGCGTGAGCTTAACCTGCACGGCTACTTCCACCGGATAGGTGGCGTAGGCGGGGTAGGACACGTAGGCCGGTGTGGTCATGACCTGCCAACCGGCGTAAGCCCCCACGGGGGCGACATAGAGGGAGTTCACTGTCACGTTGGCCGGGCGGTAGGCGCCGCCGGTGTAGACGTAACCCGAGCGATAACCGGAAAAACTCGCCGTGGTGGCTCCGTTGACGGCCACCGAGCCTGTGCCCGCCTGCACGGCAGATCCGCGCCAGGTCGTGGCCGAGCGGTCCACGGTGTTGCCATTCACACCTGTGGCGGTCGAACTTCCGGTGGAATAGCGTCCGACCCGCGTGCCCGAGGCATCGTACGTTGCGCCGTTGGCGCTTTCTGCGTCCACGCTGCCTGAGCGATATCGGCCATATTGTTCTCCCTCGACGGAAACTGAACCGCCCCGCGCATTTTCCCGGCTTCCAGAAAAGTTACGACCGGCAAAGGCGGAGACAGCGGGGAGCAAGGCGAGAACGACAATCAGGGGAGTTTTCATAGGATGAGCGTAGTTTACATTACCGGAAAGATACGAGGAAATACCAGATGTTCTCAACGCTGCCAGAGGGGAGAGAGAATCTCGCAAGCGTCCTTGAGGTTAAATCGGTTTTTTCGCGGCGGGACGGCTGAGGCTTGAGGTAGTAAGGGAAAGACCATGATGACATCTTATAGCTATGTCGGACCACCGCATCTCGTGCGGGAAAATCACGAGCGGGTGAGAATCATCGCGACCAAGGACTTGGAGGACTGGTTTTTGCATCACCAAAGAGACGAGGACGCCGAGGGGTATGTCGCGGTCACGTATATTGTGGACCTGGCCGGGGAGCTATGGATTGCGGATCGTCGTTCCGAGCATGTCGCCTGTGCCCATGGCCAACCGGTCGCCGCCGCTGGCGAGTTGTCTATCGGGAGAGCCGGTAAAAGTTTTCAAATCACTCGTCTCTCCAACCAATCCACAGGTTATTGTCCCCCGGTCGACACCTGGAAAGTGATGGAGGAGATTCTGGATCGCCAAAAAATTGCCCATCCATCCGCTTTCGATCCTGCGTGCGAGTTTCGTTGCTGCAAGGCATGTAGGGAGCGGCAGATCGTTAAGGATGGCCATTTCTCCTGTTCCTTCTGTGGCCAAGAGCTCCCGCAGGCTTGGAATATCGGCAACCGGTAGCCTATTTCCTCAGAGTGTTTCCGAAAATTTGCTCTTGCCCGTTTTCTGGAGGAAAATAGGTTGCAGGCATGAGTGAACAGAGTCCGGTGGCGTATGATTCAAAGATCGAGGGGAATGTGATATTCACCCAGCTCGATGCCGCCGTGAACTGGATGCGGTCCAACTCGTTGTGGCCCATGCCGATGGGGCTGGCCTGCTGCGCGATTGAACTAATGGCGGCCTCATCTTCGCGTTTCGATATTTCCCGGTTTGGGGCCGAGGTGATGCGGTTTTCTCCCCGGCAGAGCGACGTGATGATCGTGGCCGGCACGGTGACCTATAAAATGGCCTACGCGGTGAAGCGGATCTGGGACCAAATGCCGGAGCCAAAATGGTGCATCGCGATGGGGGCCTGCGCCTCGAGCGGCGGCATGTATCGTAGTTACGCAGTCTTGCAGGGCATCGACCATCTTTTGCCGGTGGATGTGTACATTTCCGGCTGTCCACCCCGGCCGGAGGCTCTGCTCGATGGTTTGATGAAACTCCAGCAGAAGATCATGGGCGAACACGCCATCGAAGATCAGAAGAAAGCGTTGGTGGAATCCCTATGAGCCTCGCTGATTCTCTTTCCAGTCTGCGCGGGCGCTTTGGCGACAGCATCCTTTCCGAGAACGAGTTTCGCGGCGAGACGACGGTGCAAATCAAGATCGAGGCTCTGCGCGATCTGCTGAAGTTCTGCAAAGACGAGTTGAAGTTTGACTATCTGGTCGACATTTCGAGCCTGGATCATTTCGGGGAATTTCCCCGCTACGAGATGGTCTATGAGCTGTATTCCATGGCCGACGGCATCCATCTCCGCCTCAAGGCCCTGATTCAGGACGAGGACAATCCGATGGTCCCCAGCGTGGCTGATGTCTGGCCGACGGCCGACTGGCATGAGCGCGAGGTCTACGACATGATGGGCATCCGGTTTGACGGGCATCCGGACCTGCGCCGCATCCTCATGTGGGAGGGCTTTCCCTATTTCCCCCTGCGCAAGGATTTTCCCCTGCAAGGCAAACCCAGCGACACACCCGAGGTCGCTTTTTCCGACACCGCTCCGCTGGCCGGCGGGCCGTTCGTCACCGTTCCCACCACCGGCACCACCCAGGTACGCGAACCCCGCGCCCGCCGCGCCGGTGATGAGCCGCCGCACGAAAAGTTTATTTCCGAGCCTTGATTGCCGATTCCACAGCCCTGGCCGAGCTTATTGGCCGGCTGTCCCCACTCTCGCAGATCGCCATCGATACCGAAGCGGACAGCTTGCACAGCTACTTTGAAAAGCTGTGTCTCATCCAGATCAGCACCGGCGAGGAAGACCTTCTCGTCGATCCATTGGCCGGCATGTCCCTCCAGCCGCTGTATGACGTACTGGCGAACAAGCGGCTGATCCTGCACGGTGCGGACTATGACCTGCGTCTGCTGAATCGCACCGGCACCTTCGCCGCGACGGATATTTTCGACACGATGATCGCCTCGCGGTTATGCGGCTTTCAGGAACTCGGACTCGCCGCGCTGGTGGCAAAATATTTCGACGTGAAACTTTCCAAGGCCTCGCAGAAAGCCAATTGGGCGATGCGGCCGCTGTCGAAGCAGATGCTGGATTACGCGGTCAACGACACCAAATACCTCATGCACATCGCCGCGACGCTGGAGGCGGAATTGCACCGCCTTGAGCGCTGGGAATGGTTTGCCGAGTCGCGTGACCGCATGATCGCCTCCGCTCGCGAACCGCGCGAGCGCGACGAGAACAAAGCCTGGCGTATTTCCGGCAGCGCCGCCCTGAGTCCGCGCGCCCAGTCCGTCCTGCGCGTGCTTTGGTATTGGCGTGACGGCGAGGCTCGCGCCTGGGATCGGCCGCCTTTTCACGTCATCGGCAACGAGGACCTCTGCCGCATCGCCGAGAAGGCGGTGAGAGGCGAGGCCTACTCGACTCCGCGCATGAGCAGCCGCCGCCGCAAGAGTTTTGAGGTGGTGCTGGCCCTGGCTTTGCACATTCCGGAAGAGGAGTGGCCGGTGCCGCCTAAAGTCCGCCGCCGGCGCACTACCCGCGAGGAGGCAGCCCGGTTTGAGCAATTGAAAAAAGCCCGTGACAAGGTTGCGGGCGAACTCGGGCTCGACCCTTCCATTGTGGCTCCGCGCGGAGCGTTGGAAGCCGCATCCGTTACACCCGACACACCCGCGCTCATGCGCTGGCAGAAAAAACTCATCGGCCTTCCTGTCGCGGCCTGATCAGCCATGCCGTCTGAGCCGGACTTGATCGCGCTGGCCCTGGCCGAGGACATCGGCGATGGGGACGTCACCAGCATTTATTTCACCGGAGCCGATCGTACGGCAAACGCCCGCATCGTGGCGCGGGAGGATTGTATTCTCGCCGGAATGATTCCCGCGCTTGAAGTTTTTCGCCGGGTTGATCCCGATCTTAGCGTCCAAAAACGGGCCGAGGATGGCGAGAGTCTTGCCGCTGGCCAGACTGCTTTGGAAATCACCGGTCGAGCCGCGTCCATCCTCACCGCCGAGCGGACGGCTCTGAATTTCCTGCAACGCCTTTCCGGGATCGCCACGCTGACCCGAAAATATGCTGCCGCTGTGGAGGGCACCTCCGCCAAAATTCTCGATACCCGCAAAACCACGCCGGGATGGCGTCTGCTTGAAAAAGCCGCGGTGGCTTCCGGGGGCGGCCACAACCATCGCCTGGGCCTCTACGACATGGTCATGGTGAAGGACAATCATCTCGCGGCCGGGACCAGCCTGGAGGAAATTCAGGCCGCCATCCGCCGGGTGAAGGCAGAACGTCCGGGTACGCGGGTAGAACTGGAGGCGGATACGTTGGAACAGGTCCGTGATTTTCTTACCCTGGAAGGGGTGGACGTCATCCTTCTGGATAACATGCCGCCGCCCCTGTTGCGTGAGGCGGTAGGCCTGCGCAAAGCGGGCGTTGTTTTTGAGGCCAGCGGGGGGGTGACCCTGGAAACGATCCGCGCCATCGCGGAAACGGGGGTGGACTTTATTTCCGTGGGCGCGCTGACTCATTCCGCAAGGTCCGTGGATTTATCGCTGGAGATATGCTAGCCTCCCGCATGCTTCGAGAATGTGGCATGGCTATGGTATTGCTGGCGGCTCTGCACGGGGCGCATGGCGAGGATGAAACTGCCCGAGCGATCGACCCGGAATCGCCCTACGACAACGTCCAGGTGCTGGCCCGGGCCATGCAGCTTATCCGTCAGGATTACGTGGATGAGAAAAAAATCTCCTACCGCGACCTGACTTACAGCGCCCTGCGCGGGATGCTGGCCGATCTCGACCCGCACAGCCAGTTTATGGAGCCCAAGGACTTCAAGGGCATGCAGGAAGACACCAAGAGCGAATTTGGCGGCCTTGGCGTGGTGGTGACGGTGGAGGACGGCGCCCTGACCATTGTCAATCCAATGGAGGATTCGCCCAGCTTTGATGCGGGCCTGAAACCCGGCGACCGCATTCTGCGCATCAACGGCAATTCCACCGAAAATCTCGTCCTGCCCAAGGCGGTCGATAAATTGCGCGGCGAGGTCGGTGAAAAAGTCACCCTCACGGTGCAGCGACCGGGCACCAAGGAGATCAAGGACTACGAACTCACGCGGGTGGTCATCAAGGTCAAGAGCGTAAAGGACGCCCAGATCCTGGAACCCAAGAATCCCGGCGATTTGAAGATCGGCTACGTGCGTATCACACAATTCAACGAGCCGACCGCTAGCGAGCTGGCCCGAGCGCTTGATAAACTGGAGAAGCAGGGCATGCAGGCCCTGGTTCTTGATCTGCGCTACAATCCCGGCGGCCTGCTCAGCAGCGCGGTGGATGTGGCCGGTCTGTTTTTGCCGCAGGGGACACGCGCCGTTTCCACGGAGGGGCGTTCGCCGGGCCGCGAATATCGGACGACTTCCCGTGGCGGCAAGACGCGCACGTATCCCGTGGCCGTGCTGGCCAACTACGCCAGCGCCAGCGGTTCGGAGGTGGTGGCGGGTGCTTTGAAGGATCTCAATCGTGCCATCATCGTAGGCGAGACAACTTTCGGCAAAGGCTCGGTGCAGAGTGTGATTTCCTTGCCCGACGGCTCGGCCGCGCGGCTGACCACGGCCAAATACTATACGCCCAGCCGGCAGGTGATTCACGAAGTGGGAGTGGCACCCAACATCCGGTCCACGCTGACCCAAAAGCAGGAGTTTGATTTGCTGGAATCCCGTCGCGGTGCCCAGTTTGGTGGAGCCCCCATCTCGACCGAGGACGATCCGCAGCTGTCGCGGGCGGTCGATGTGCTGCAGGGGGCGCTGATTTTCGCCGAGCGCCAGAAACACAAGCCGGTCAGCAAAGGCTCTTGAACCGGATCGTTCTGGCCATCGAGACGTCCTGCGACGAGACCGCGGTAGCCATCCTGCGCGGGCATAGTGATGTGCTTTCCCACAGGATCGCTTCGCAAGCCGCCATTCATGCGGAATACGGCGGAGTTGTGCCTGAAGTCGCGTCCCGCAATCATCTGGCCCTGTTGCCAGCGCTGGTAAAAGAGGCCTTGGCGGAGGCCGGGCTGGAGCCGCGTGAAATCGACGCCTTCGCCGCCACCAGCGGTCCAGGGCTGGCAGCGGCGCTGCTGGTGGGAGCTTCCGCAGCCAAGGGATTGGCTCTCGGCGCGGGCAAACCTTATCTGGCGGTGAATCATCTGGAAGGCCACATGCTCTCGCCGTTTTTCGGTGAAGCGGTGATCCCGCCTCATGTCGCGCTGATTGTCAGCGGCGGGCACACCCTGCTTTTCGATGTCGAGGGTTATGGGCGATATCAACTTTTGGGAAAAACCCGCGACGATGCCGCCGGTGAAGCCTTCGACAAAGTGGCCAAGCTTTTGGGTTTGGGCTACCCCGGCGGGTCTGAAATTGACCGTCTGGGGCGGCAGGGCAATCCGGCCCGGTACGATTTTCCGCGCAGCATGATGCACTCGGGGGATTTCCAGTTCAGCTTCAGCGGACTCAAAACTTCGGTGCGTTATTTTTTGGAAAAAGGCTTCACGCCGGAAGAGTTGCCCGACATCTGCGCTTCCTTTCAGGAGGCGGTGGTGGATGTTCTGGTGAGCAAGCTGGCCGGGGCCGCCAGGGCGTCGGGGCGTGGTTTGTTGTCCCTCAGCGGCGGCGTGAGCGCCAACCGGCGGTTGGGCGAGAAGATGACGGCAATGTGCGAAAAATCGGGTCTCTCCTGGCGTCTGCCCCCGGCGGAATTGCGCACAGACAACGCCCTGATGATTGCCTACGCCGCATCGCATCGCATGGGATATGCCTCTCAGATGGACGAAGACGTGCATCCCAACTTTGATCCGGCCTTGTTAGCCTCTCATTGAAGTTTTCGCCAAATGTGAGAGATTCAGGGCACCTATGAAATCCCTCCGCACTCTTACTGCAATCGCCGCCGTCCTGGCCATTAGTCTTTTAAGTGCTTCCATCGCACTGGCCGCCGGTGACAAAGGATGGCAGACCGACTATCAGGCCGCTCTTGAACAGGCCGCCAAAGAAAACAAACATGTGCTCCTTGATTTTACGGGTTCCGATTGGTGCGGATGGTGCATCAAGATGAGCAAGGACACGTTTTCCCAGCCGGCCTTCAAGGAATTTGCCGACAAAAACCTGATCTTAGTGGAATTGGATTTCCCCAACAACAAGCCGCAAAGTGACTTGGTGATCAAACAAAACCAGGGGCTGCAAAAAAAATATGGCGTGGAAGGTTTTCCCACGCTGGTCTTGCTTGATCCCCAAGGCAAGGAAGTGGCCCGCAATGTCGGCTATCTGCAAGGCGGCCCCGAAGCGTTCATCAGTTGGGTGAAAGACGCGGAAAAGAAGTAGACTGGTTCGGTTCAGGCTAGACTTGCTTTCGATCCATTCTCTGTTGAGAGTCGGGGGTGGAGCCTGGTGCAGAACGACGACCTTCAAGACAAGTCCCCGGTGAGCAAGGTGCTCGTGGTCGAGGACGACCGACCGACCCGCATGCTGCTGGAGCGGATCATACACGCGCGCGGACATGAGGTGATCGGGTGTGAATCGGCGGAAATCGCGCTGGAGCGGCTGGAACAGGAATTTTTTCCGCTCATCACCCTCGATATTCAACTTCCCGGCATGAGCGGGTTGGAGTTGGCCCGCCTTATTCGTTCACGACCGGAAGGCCAGTATTATTACATTTTGGTGGGCACGGGTAATAATCGCCCGGAAGATCTGCGTGAAATTTTGGAAGCTGGCGCCGATGACTACATCGGCAAACCCTACAATCCCGGCCTGCTCGATGTGCGTCTCACGGTGGCTGAGGCCGCAGTGAAGGAGATCGCGCATCGCCGGCAATTGGAGGAGGAGCTAATGTTTCTGGCCCGGCATGATCCGCTGACCCGGCTTTATAACCGCAGTCAGCTGGAGCCCGCGGTCAATGTGGCCATCGAGGCTGCCCGGACGGGGAAGCCTGGAGTCGTGCTGTACATGGATCTCGATAATTTCAAGATCATCAACGACACACTGGGCCACGACGCGGGGGACAAGCTTCTTCTTGATGTGGTCGATGTCCTGCACCATCTGGCCCGGCACGGGGATTATCTAGTGCGCTTCGGGGGCGATGAATTTATACTTATCCTTCCGAACTGCGAAATGGATGAAGCGGTCAGGCTGGCCGAGTCCATCATCGCGAAGGTAGACGACATTGTCTTCGTGGCGGAGGGCGTGACTTTCCGGGTGGGAGTCTCGATTGGGGCGGCCCTGGTAGACGGTCAGCGGGAGTCGAGTGAAGTGATGGCCAACGCGGATGCCGCCTGTTATGCCGCCAAGGCGAGGGGACGCAACCGGGTGGAGGTGCATCGCGTGGAGACGAACGAGCTCTCGCGCCTGATCGCAGATACCGACTGGGCCTCCCGCATTCGCGACGCGATGCGCGATGGCTCACTCCAGCTTTGGTTTCAGCCCATTGTTTCCGTAGCCGACAATGCCATCATCTATCAGGAAGTGCTCCTGCGCTATGTGGACCCGCGCGCGGCAGAACCGGTCAATCCGTCGGTTTTTCTTTCCGCCATGCGCCGGTGCGGGCAGTCCACCAAGTTGGACCGGTTCGTCATCGCCAAGGCCTTCGAGGCGCTGGCGACCACGCCCCATCTTTCGGTTTCCATCAACATTTCCGGCGTCTTGTTCGAGGAGGAATCCTACTGCGATTTCGTGGAAAGCATGCTGGCGAACTCGGGAATCGCTCCGGAGCGGGTGCTCTTTGAGATCACCGAGAACGAACTCATCCCGAATCTCCAGAGTGCTTCTGGGGCCATTCAGCGATTGCAGGCGCTGGGCTGCCGTTTCGGCCTGGACGATTTCGGCTCTGGATTCTCTTCCTTGATGTACCTGAAGTCCCTGCCCATTGATTTCCTAAAAATCGAAGGCGCTTTCATTCGCGACCTGCCGAATCAGCCTTTCAACCAGGCCGCGCTCCGGGCGGTCCGTATCATCAGCGAGCAGATGAAGATCACCACCGTGGCCGAGTTTGTGGAAACCTTCGAGGAGTATGAACTTCTCAAGGAGATCGGCATATATTGTGCGCAGGGCCACTACATTGCCGTCCCACGCGTGACGCCCTATGAAAACTGGGAGATCAAGATCTTCCAGGACGCGAAGCAGGGCGTGCCGCAGATCGCCTAAAGCGGATTTGGTGGAGGTAAGGGGATTCGAACCCCTGGCCTCTTCATTGCGAACGAAGCGCTCTACCAACTGAGCTATACCCCCAAATCGGGAAAACATACTTTGCATCCCCCGCCAGCCGGGGCAAGCACTTTAAGCGTTCGCTGATTAACGGAAAATTGCGCTGACGGTTTCGGCGGTGTCGGTATTGACCACACTAAGGGACTGCAGCCGTCCGTCTTCTTTGCTGTAGGCCACGCGATTGGCCGCCGAGTGAATCTCTTTTGATCCGGAGGGAATCTTTTCCGCGTTCTGATAGGTCGTTAAAAACGTCACCCAAGCGGTTAGCGGTGGCGGCGCAGTGTCGCTGCGCCCGGCCCATTTTCGCCCATTTTGGGCGGCGATCAGGTATCCGTCGGGTTCAAGCCGAAATTCACCCAGAGCCGAGGGAGATTGTTTGTAAAGCCGGACCAGCACCGCGCCATTGGCGGCGCGGGCAAACACGGCTTCACTGGTGAGGCCAAAATCCCGGCTCTGCCAGCGTACGATCGCATTCTGCGACGAAGCTGGCTGAAAGGCGGGCAAGTCGCGCCGCGCCGCGCATCCCGCGAGGAGAAGCGCCAGCGCGACGACGGACAGGGTTTTCACGTTCCGGAGGAACGCTCGATATGGCCGCCGAATTCGTAACGCATGGCGGAAGCCACTTTCTCGGCCATGGTGTGGTCCTTGCGGGACCGGAAACGCGAGAACAGCGCCGCGCTCAGCACGTCGCAATCCACCGCTTCCTCGATGGCGGCCATGATGGTCCAGCGTCCTTCGCCGGAGTCGGCCACGTGACCGGAATAATTCGAGAGGGTCGGATTCTGCGCAAAGGCAGCGGCGGCCAGATCCAACAGCCAGGAGCTCACCACGCTGCCGCGGCGCCAGACTTCCGAAACATCGGCGAGGTTGATGTCGTAGACGTAGTCGTCGCCCACGGGAGCGGTCTCCGCATCGGCCTGGCCTTTTTTCAGGCTGGCGTTGGCGTTGGCGAGGATGTCGAAACCTTCACCAAACGCGGCCATGATGCCGTATTCGATGCCGTTGTGGACCATCTTCACGAAGTGGCCGGCGCCGGAGGAACCGCAGTGCAAATAGCCGTCTTCGGAGGTACCGGGCAGCTTCTCGCGGCCGGGAGTGCGTTCGACATCGCCACGACCGGGGGCGAGGGTTTTGAAAACAGGATCAAGGCGATCCACGGCCTCTTTGTCGCCGCCGATCATCATACAATAGCCGCGTTCCAGACCCCAAACTCCGCCGCTGGTGCCGACATCGAGGTAATGGATACCCTTGGGCTTGAGGCGGGCGCTACGGCGCCGGTCGTCACGGAAATAGGAGTTGCCGCCGTCGATGATGGTATCACCGGACGCGAGATGCGCGGCGAGGTCGTCGACCACCTTGTCGGTGATGGCCGCCGGGACCATGATCCAGGCGTTGCGCGGCACGGTAAGCTTGGAGGTGAACTCCTCCAGCGAAGCGGAACCGATGGCGCCCTCGGCCACAAGTTGCTTCACGGCCTCCGGGTTCGCGTCGAATACCACGCATTGATGTCCTTGTTTCATGAGCCGACGAACCATGTTCGCGCCCATCCTGCCGAGACCGATCATTCCGAGTTGCATGCGAGAGGATATTGGGTCGGAGTGTGGGGGGACGGTGGCTCGCGGGCAACAAGAATTGATGGAAAGATATCAGCCGCCGCCCTCGATCCGTGCCATGCGACTAGCCTCTTCCACGGTGTCGACTTGGCGGGCCTTGTAAAACTTGTAGGCAAAGAAGCCGGCGCCGGCCGCCAATATCACAGCCAGACAGATCCAGATGACAACTGGTGTCTTCCAGGGAACGGAGGCCAGTCGGACGGTCGCGGAGGGAACCGACTGGTGTCCGTTTTGATCAAGGGAACTGAAACGGAGGAACCAGATCTGGCCGGGAGCAAGATTTTCAAAGCGGACGACGACCTTGTCGTCTCGATCGGAAATTTTGATGTTATTATTATCCAGGGTTTTCCAGGAGGAGACTCCGTCCGTCCCGAGCATGCGCTGCTCGATCACGACCGATTCGGCATTCGGAGCGGGCCTATGCCAGGAGACTTCGATGGCACGTTTGCCAATTTGCTGGACCTCGACCTTTTCGATCTTCGGAACATCCGAGGGATATAGCTCGTTCACGGTCGGAGCTCTGGCGGGTTCGGGTGCGAGCGGGGCAATGGGCGAGGTGACGATTTTTCCCGTGACCGCCGGCTGATTTGCCACCTGGGCATCCACTGGTATCCTTATGCTGGAGATATTTTCCGCGTTGATTTCCAGTTCAAACCGGTAGGCGCCAATCGCCGAGGTTTCCAGAATGGCCTGGAAGGTCCGGCTTTGTCCCGGCTCGATAACCGCCGTATTTGGATCGGGGGCCAGGAGCAGGTCGGGTGGGGCAAGGATGCGCAGACGCGCGGGCGTGCCGCCCGTGTTCTTGATCTCGACGGGAATCGTACGGCGCTGTCCGGCTGGAATCCGGCCAAAGTCCAGGGCCTTCGGCTCGACCTGCAGGATCGGCCGCAGGGCCTGAGCATGCAGGTCGATACTGCGCCGAAAGCCTTCGCTTTCCAGCACCACTTCGCCGTCGATCGCCTCGAGGAAATCGGGTGGTGTATGAAAAGGCACACGTGCTTCGCCTTTTGCTCCGACCAGCACCTGGTCCGGGGCGGCAATCCTGGCCGGAGCGGTGATGTCGACCACGCGTTCGCGCTCGGTGGTGTTGCGGATGATCAGGCCACCTGAACGGATGGTTTCCGCGTCCTTGCAGGTGAGCTCTATGTCCCGGGAAGGTTCAAGTTCAAAGGGCGAAGTGGCGCTGCCGGTGAGGGTGACCGCGGAACGCGCATCGTGGGAAAAAACGAGTTTTTCGGTATATTCGCGGGCTTCGGAGGGATCGAAAAGGATGCGCACCCGTTTCTCCTCCTTGCGGCCGAGCTGGTATCTGGTGTCCCCGAGCACCTTCCAGGGCGCCGGAGCCATGATGACGCCAGTGATGATGCCTCCCCCGGTGTTGCGGATGGTGAGTTCCTCTTCGCGCGGCTCGCCGATCATCGTCGTCGAAAAATCGATGGCATGCACCACCGAGAAGGCGGGAGGGTTTTCTGAGACCGTGATCTGCACCCGACCGGGGGCGGATACCGCCGTACCCAGGCCCTGCACGGCATAGGTGAAGCCATCCGCGCTGGCGCCGGAAGACTCATTGTGCGTGTAGGTCACTACCGCGGTCTTGTCTCCGGTAAACCTGATTTCGCCGAGTTTGCCCGTCTTGGGTTTGATCCGAATGAGGAACTTCAGCTGGCCGTTGGCCCGGCCGATGGCCCGCAGGGGAATCTCGACGGTGCGCCCGCGGTAGATGGAGATTTGCTGGTCCTGCGGCATCGGAGGAGGCGGCGGAGTCGGCGCTTCCTTCGGTGCGGCGAAGACATTCTGCGCGAAAAACAACAAAATGCAGAGGGTGGAAAGGGGAAACTTCATGGAATGTCGTTGCGCAAAACCGTTTCAACGATTAAGCGGATGTTCGTTAGCAATACCAGAATGACTATTGCCCTTCCTCCGATCCCTGAAATCAAAGGCCGCATGCTTGTCATGGCCCTGACGGTGGCGGCATGTGCCGGTCTGCTGGGACAGGCTCTGGCCCAGCCTGCGCCGGTAAAGAAGCAGCAGAAAAAGGCGTCGGAACTCATTAAAAAGCAAGATCCGCCGAAAGTCATACCGCGTGTGCTGGAGAAGGCCACTCCACAGAATGTCTCCGTCTATATTTCCCTCGGCAAGCAAAGAGCGTATTTAAAGGTGGGGGATGAGATCGCGGTAGATACGCCGATTTCCTCCGGAAAGCGTGCTGGCATGACTCCGCAGGGGTCTTTCAAGGTCGTGGAAAAGGACGCCGATCACCGGTCCAGCCTGTATGGAGATTTTGTCAGTTCGAAATCCGGCAAGGTGGTCCGGGCCGGGGTCAGCACCCGTATTGACTCGGCTCCCAGCGGCACGATTTACCGTGGGGCACCGATGAACTGGTTCATGCGTTTCGGCGACGGCACCGGTCATCGCGCCGAGGGTATGCACACCGGTTTTCTCCCGGGATATCCCGCTTCCCATGGCTGCGTCCGCCTGCCCGACGACATCGCCAAGCTCCTTTACGACCATGTCGTCATCGGCACGCCGGTGACCATCGGGGATTAGTCCGGCAATCTCGCCAATATCTTGGCCAGCCGGTGCAGGGTCCACACCGCGATGGCAAAATCCTCAAATAGCGCCGTCGAGGAGAGTGCGGGCGAGGAAGCCTGCGCCTGCAGGGCTTTCATTTCCTCGCTTTTCAACTTGGTTTTCGCACGCAGTTCCTCGACTGCGGCCGGGTCGTTGGCTTCCGCCGCTTTTACGCCCAGCGCCAGCCGGTTGTTCATCGCCTCGCGCAAGATCTCGACGCCATGGTTTCCGCCCTGCTGATCAAGGGTGCGGGAGAAATAGCGCACCCCCTCCTCGATGTGCCGGATGATGCTCAGTTCGGCCCGCAGGACATGCAGGCGGGTGGCGAGGGCGGAACTCAGCGCACTGCGTGATGCCAGCTTGACCGCAAAATCCTCAATGGTGTCCGAAAGTTTGCGAAAATTTTTCGGCGGAAGATCCTCGTTCGGAGACGGGGCGGGGTTGGCCGTCACGAGGGAGAGCAGATGAGCCAGTTCCCGGCTGAGCAAATCCAGGGCGGTGGGAGGATCGTCCAGAGCCTGCGGAAGAATAAAGAGAGGGGCGGCTGAATCCTCCGGTGGGGTGCTGCGATTGGGCCAGAACCTTTTGAGCAAGCTTTCAAAACGGCCTTGCAGCGGCCAGAGCGCGAGTGCGGGAAGCAGGTTTGAAAGTAAGAACACCGTGGCCAGTTGCGTGGAGATCGGGCCTTCGATGCGGCGGACGGCTGCCTCTACCAATGGAACACCAGTTTGTTCGAGCGCGTAGAGCAGGACCATGATTCCACCGCTAAAAATACAAAATAGATCTTCGAGACGGACCAGACGCAACGGTGCGTCATGAAGACCGTTGGAGAGAAATAAACGCAGGCCGATGGCGCCCAGATTCGTGCCGTAGATGAGCAGCATTGCCTCGGGAAAGCTGATCAGTTGATTGGCGGCAAAGGTAATGATGAGCAACACGGCGCCGGTGTTCGATTGCAGCAATGCCGCCACGGCGATACCAGCGAGGAAGGTGAGGGGAGGGGCGGAGACCGCATACGAAACCGCTTCCCGAAACCACGGGGCGTCCTTCAAAGGGGCGGCACCAGAGCTCATTTCCTCAAGACCCAGTAGAATAAGGCCGATGCCTAACAAGGCTCCGGCCAGCGATTGCCAGAGCGGAATGCGGATCAACCCCAAAACGATGCCCGCGCCGCCGACCACATAGGCGGCGATGGGATGAATGTTGAGCGTGGCTACGAAGGCCAGCATGGTCAGCCCGACATTGCTCCAGATGATGATCGGCGCGGCGGCCCGGGGCTTGATGAGCCCGCTGCCGGACATGCTGACCAGGATGAAGGTGACGGCCGTGGCGCTCTGCATCAGGGCCCCGGCGCCAAATCCCAAGGCGGCCGTGAGCAGTGGCGAATGCGTGGTGCGCTTGATGATCCGGCGGAAGGCCGTGCCGCTCAGGCGATGGAGATTCTCGCCAATCAGCTTCAGGCCGAGAAAAAACAGCCCCAACCCAAAGATGAGGGTGTTCAGCGGGGTCATCCGCTACTTTTCGGCCAGCAACAGGGTCTTCGATTCCTCCAATTGCGTGCGCTGATGCTCGTTTAAGGAAGGATACTTCAGCTTCATCGATTCCATGGCCTTCACGACGATATTGGCGATGGCCACTCGGGAGAACCACTTCTTGTCCGCCGGAATCACATGCCAGGGGGCTTCATTGGTGCTGGTGGCGTTGAGCATGTCCTCGTAAGCCGCCTGATATTCGTCCCAATGGGCCCGTTCCTTCACATCGGAGGGTGAAAGTTTCCAGTTTTTCTCGGGATTTTCGATGCGTTCCAGGAAACGCTTTTTCTGTTCGCCTTTGGAAAGGTTGAGAAAAAACTTCACAATGCGGGTGCCATTGTCGGTGAGATATTTTTCGTAGTTGTTGATCTCACGATACCGCTGCTTCCAAATTTTGTCTCCTTTGGGGCGGTGGGGCAGGCGTTGGGCGTCGAGGTATTCGGGGTGGACGCGCACGGCCAGCACCTCCTCATAGTAGGAGCGATTGAAGATGCCGATACGTCCGCGCTCAGGCAGGAAAATATTGCAGCGCCAGAGGTAATCGTGGTCGAGCTCCCGGGTGGACGGGGATTTGAAGGAGGCCACCTGGCAGCCCTGGGGATTCAGTCCGCTCATCACATGCTTGATGGCCCCGTCCTTGCCCGCGGCATCCAGGGCCTGGAAGATAATGAGAAGCGAGTGGCTGTCCGACGCATAAAATGTGTCCTGCAGTTCGCTCATGCGGGCTAGGTCCTTGGTCAATCGGCTGCGGGCCGCCTCCTTGTCCTTGAATTCCCCGTGATAGCCGGGATCGAAATGGGACAATTTGATCTTCTTCCCAGGCGAAACGAGGTATGGGGAGTGCTTCATCACTTTACGTTCTAGCAGCTTTGCAGGAATAAGCACCTTCTTAAGAGGTGGCCGTCTCAGGGATCGGGCTCTAACGGCCTTTGACGGGAATCACGATTTCATCTATCGTTTTTGCATGCAGTTATCTATGCGAACGGATTACGCCCTCCGGGCGTTGTTCACTTTGGTCGAGCATCACGGCGGTCACCCGATTCCGATTATCGAATTGGCCCGCCGTAATGATATCCCAAAGCGGTTCCTCGAGCACATCATGCTCGATCTCAAGGAGCGGGGCTGGGTGGATAGTGTGGCCGGGAAGCGGGGCGGGTATCGCCTCGCCCGCAATCCCGAGAAGATCACGATGGGTGAGGTGGTGCGCCACTTTGATGGCTATCTCGCCCCCATTGCCTGTGTATCCGTCACTGATTACAAGCGCTGCACGCAGGAGCCGGTCTGCCGGTTCCGGCGGGTCATGCTGGAGGCTCGCAATGTCGTGGCCCGGTTGATGGATTCGGCCACCCTGGCTGACGTGATGCGCGGCGCGCCGGTGGCCAACAACGAAATTCAAGGCCTCCACGGAGACGGCATTTAAAGGAAAAAAATCGGATTTTTCGTTGACGTGGTTTATTTAACGACTAGATTAGTCGTCGTTATGAAATTTGTTTTCGGTTTGATTTTTGCTGTGTCCGCCACCGCGCTGCTGGCCAAGGACGTTTCCCTTTTGAATGTTTCCTACGACCCGACCCGGGAGTTGTATGTGGATTACAACGCCGCTTTCGCCAAATATTGGAAGGAAAAGACGGGTGCGGCCGTGAAGGTGGATCAGTCTCACGGGGGATCGGGCAAGCAAGCCCGAGCTATCATCGATGGTTTGCAGGCCGACGTGGCGACATTGGCTCTGGCCGCTGACGTCAATGCTTTGCATGAGAAGGGGGATCTCATCCCGGCGGACTGGCAAAGCCGCCTGCCGAGCAACAGTACGCCCTATACCTCGACGATTGTTTTCCTAGTCCGCAAGGGCAATCCCAAGGGCATCAAAGACTGGAACGATCTGGTGAAGCCCGGCATCGAGGTCATCACCCCGAACCCGAAAACCTCCGGTGGTGCGCAGTGGAACTTCCTCGCCGCCTGGGCCTATGCGTTGAAGCAAAACAACAACGATCCGGAGAAGGCCAAGGCCTTCGTCACAGCCCTCTACAAAAATGTCCCGGTGCTGGATTCCGGGGCTAGGGGCTCGACCATCACCTTCGCGCAGCGCGGTCTGGGCGACGTTTTGTTGGCTTGGGAAAACGAGGCGTACCTCTCGCTGAAGGAAACTCCCGGTCAGTTCGAAATCGTCACCCCATCGCTCAGCATCCTGGCCGAACCGCCCGTGACCGTGGTGGACAAGAACGTAGACAAACATGGCACTCGTGAAGTCGCCACCGAATACCTCAAATATCTCTACAGTGATGAGGGGCAGGAACTGGCGGCCAAGCATTTTTACCGGCCTTCCAACAAGGCAATCGCCGACAAATATGCCGACAAATTCGCCAAGGTGGACCTCATCACCATCGATGATGTCTTCGGAGGCTGGAAAAACGTGAGCAAGAAGTACTTCGGCGACGGAGGCATCTTCGACGAAATCTACAAACCCTCCGGCACCGCCGCCAAAAACTAAGCTCCCTGTCCCCATGTCCTATTACGAAAATGTGGTTTCCTCGGTAGGAAACACTCCGCTGATCAAACTGAACCGCATCGCCGAGGGGCTCCCCGCGACGATTGCGATCAAGGGAGAATTCAACAATCCGCTGGGAAGTGTGAAGGACCGCATCGGTGCGGCCATGATCTTCGCCGCCGAGAAGGATGGCCTGCTCAAAGCCGGCACCACCATCATCGAGCCGACCAGCGGCAACACCGGTATCGCCCTGGCCTTCGTCGCGGCAGCCAAGGGTTACAAACTCATCCTGACCATGCCGGAGAGCATGAGTTTGGAGCGCCGGACGCTGCTGGCATTATTGGGTGCGCAACTCGTGCTCACGCCGGCGGCAGAGGGCATGAAGGGGGCCATTGCCCGGGCTGAGCAATTGCATTCGGAGATAGGAAATTCGTGGATTCCTCAGCAGTTCAACAACCCGGCCAATCCCGAGGTCCATCGCCGCACCACGGCTGAGGAGATCTGGAAGGACAGCGATGGGCGCGTCGACATTTTGGTGTCGGCAGTCGGGACGGGCGGTACCATCACCGGTGTGGCGGAGGTGTTGAAAGCGCGGAAGCCGTCTTTCTCCGCTATCGCCGTGGAGCCACAGGACTCGCCCGTTATTTCGCAAACCCGCCGGGGTGAGCCGGTTAAGCCCGGTCCTCACAAAATCCAGGGTACCGGCGCCGGCTTCGTGCCGAAGAACCTGAATCTGGACATCGTGGACGACGTGGTCACGGTGACCAACGAGGATGCCATCGCGACGGCCCGACGTCTCGCCGTACAGGAGGGGTTGCTGGTGGGTATCTCCACCGGAGCCAATGTCTGGGCCGCCCTGCAGGTGGCCAAGCGGCCCGAAAATGCTGGAAAGCTGATCGTGACTATTGGATGCTCCACCGGCGAGCGTTACCTGAGTACCGCTTTGGCTGAGGAAGCCCGCAAAGCGGTTTCCGCCTGATTAATCTCTCTTTACTCTCCTATGTCCACTTACGCACATCCCGAAAGCCTCGTCGACACCGACTGGCTGGCCGCTCATCTCGACGACTCCAGCATCCGCATCGTTGAGAGCAATGAAGACGTTCTGCTTTACGATACCGGCCACATCCCCAATGCCGTGCACATCGACTGGCGCGCGGATTTGAATGATCCCGTGCAGCGTGATTACATCAGCAAGGAGGCATTTGCCGAGCTGGTTTCCCGTCATGGCATCACGCCTGACACCACGGTGGTTTTTTATGGTGACAAGGCCAATTGGTGGGCGGCTTACGCCCTGTGGGTCTTCCGCCTGTTCGGTCACACCAAGGTGAAGCTGCTCAACGGAGGCCGGGCCAAATGGGAAGCCGAGGGCCGCGCGACTACGCGTGAGGTGCCGAAGTTTTCCACCTCGACCTATCCGGTGCCAAGCCGGCGCTACGATGATGAGATCCGGGCTTTCAAGGACGAGGCTCTCAAGCAGAGCAATGCCAAAAAGCCGCTCATTGACGTCCGCTCGCCTGGCGAATTCAAGGGTGACGTCACCCACATGCCGGAGTATCCGCAGGAAGGGGTGCTTCGCGGCGGCCACATTCCCGGGGCGCGCAGCATTCCGTGGAAGACCGCGGCCAACGACGATGGCACTTTCAAGTCCGCCGACGAACTCCGCAAAATCTACGTGGAAGATATCAGTGCCAATCCCAAGGACGAGACGGTCGTGTACTGTCGCATTGGCGAGCGTTCGAGCCATACCTGGTTCGTGCTTACCTACCTGCTGGGCTTCTCCGATGTGAAAAACTACGACGGTTCCTGGACGGAATGGGGAAATTCCGTGCGTGCACCGATCGAAAGAGGAGCCTGATCTCACCTCCTTCCCGGCAGCCCTGAAGCTGCCAAACGAATGGCGGTTCGGGGTAAACCTCGGACCGCCGCCTCTTGATACCATGAAAATCCTGCTTGCCCTTATTTTGTCTGCCGGCCTCGCGGCCGCGGCACCTACGAACATCCTGAACGCCTCGTACGACGTGACGCGCGAGTTTTATCAGGAGTACAACGCCGCCTTTGTGAAAGCCTATCAGGCCAAACACGGAGTGGCGACGACCATCGACCTGTCCAACGGCGGATCAAGCAAACAGGCGCGGGCGGTGATCGAGGGGCTGGAAGCCGATGTCGTGACGATGAACCAGGAGACCGATCTCGACGCCATCGCCAAGGCGGGGCTGATCTCGGCCGACTGGAAAAAGCGGCTGCCCAACAATGCCGCGCCTTATACGTCGACCATCGTGTTCCTGGTGCGCAAAGGAAACCCGAAGGGCATCAAAGACTGGGGCGACCTGATCAAGCCGGGCGTTTCGGTGGTGGTGCCAAATCCGAAAACCTCGGGCAACGGGCGTTACAGCTATCTGGCGGCATGGGCCCATGCGAAGGCCCAGCCGGGCGGCAGCGACACGACCGCGAAGGATTTCGTCGGCGCACTGTTCAAGAATGTGCCGGTGCTGGAAACCGGCGGGCGGGCAGCGACGACCTCCTTCGTGCAGAAAGAAATCGGCGACGTGCTTCTGACGTTTGAGAGCGAGGTGCTGCAGATCACGAAGGCCTTTGGCGAGAACCACCTGGAGGTGGTTTATCCGCCCACCAGCATCCTGGCCGAGGCGCCGGTGAGTGTGGTGGACAAAGTCGTGGACAAGCGCGGTTCGCGCGAACTGGCCACCGCTTTTTTGGAATACCTCTGGTCTGACGAAGGACAGGCGCTGGTGGCGAAGTTCTATTTTCGCCCCCGCTCGGAGAAGGTGCTGGCGGCGAACGCGGCAACCTTCCCGGCTATCAAGCTGTTTTCCGTCGATGAGGTTTTCGGCAGCTGGGCGGAAGCGCAAAAAGCAAACTTTGCCGACGGCGGGATTTTCGACCAGATTTATCAGCCCAAATAAAGCATGCCCCGTACAGTGTCTGATCTTCATCGCCCATCCAGTCGCGAGCGCCGTCAAATGCGGCCGCTTTTGCGTCCCCTGGATGAATTGGCGCGCGGGTCGGGTCATCTTTTCGCCGCACATCTGGCCTACAACGACAGCCGGGGCGTGGTGCAAACTCTGCCGAAGTACCTTTTCACCGGGCCTGGAGACAGCAGCAACTATCTGCGGATTGGCATTTTTGCCGGCGTCCATGGCGACGAGGAAACAGGCGTGCACGCGGCGGTGGAACTGCTGGAGCGACTGCACGCGAACCCGGAGTTGGCGCGTGGTTACGAGCTTTTCGTTTATCCGGTGTGCAACCCCGAGGCCTACGTCGACAATACGCGTTGGACGCGCGCGGGGCTGGATCTCAACCGGGAGTTTTGGAAAGGGTCCGCGGAAATTTGCGTGCAGATGCTGGAGCGGCAGTTGCAGAAGCTGAAATTCAGCGGCATCATCGCGCTGCACAGCGACGATACCAGCGAGGGGCTGTATGGTTTTGTGAAAGGACATGCCCTTACCCGCCATGTGCTGGAACCGGCATTAGAGGCGGCCGGCCGAGTCCTGCCGCGCAACTTCGACAAGAGCATCGATAACTTCGAAGCGAATAACGGCATTATTGAACAGGGCTACGAAGGCATCCTGACCGCGCCGCCGGAGCAGAAGCCGAAGCCTTTCGAGGTGGTCTTTGAGACCCCGCATCACGCCCCGAAGGACAAACAGGTGGAGGCACATATCACGGCCATTCTCACGATTCTCGACCGGTTCAAGGTGTTGATCTCGGAGGGCCAGAACATCTGATGGCACGCTCCCGGCATATCCTTCCCGGCTTCAACCTCACGCTGGGTTATACGCTGTTGTATCTGGGCATCATTGTCCTGATCCCGCTCAGCGCGTTGTTTCTCAAGACGCTGACGGGTGGATGGGCGCATTTTTTCCAGACGATCACCGATCCGCGCGCGGTGGCGTCCTACTACGTAAGTTTCGGCATCTCGTTTGCCGCGGCGCTGGTCAACGGAGTGTTCGGGGTCATCGCGGCCTGGGTGCTGGCCCGCTACAATTTTCCCGGCCGCAAGCTGCTCGATGCCATCGTCGACCTGCCTTTCGCCCTGCCCACAGCTGTGGCGGGCATCGCCCTCACCACCATTTACGCGCGCAACGGCTTGATCGGCGAGTTGCTTTTGCCCTACGGCATCAAAGTGGCCTATACCCAGCTCGGCGTCTTCGTCGCGCTGACCTTCATTGGCCTGCCATTCGTGGTTCGCACGGTGCAGCCGGTGATTCAGGACCTCGCCGCCGATGTCGAGGAGGCCGCCGCCACGCTGGGAGCGAATCGCTGGCAGACTTTTACCCGCGTCATTTTCCCCGCTCTTCTTCCCTCCATCCTCACCGGCGTAATGCTGGCCTACGGGCGTGCCGTCGGTGAATTTGGCTCGGTGGTTTTCATCTCCGCGAATCTGCCTTTCAAGACGGAGATCACACCGCTTCTCATCATCATGAAGCTGGATCAGTACGACTATAGCGGAGGCGCCGCGCTTGGTTTCATCATGCTGGTGGCCTCGTTTGTCATCCTGCTCATCAGCAATGGCCTGCAAGCCTGGGACCAGAAGAGAAGGGGGATAGCCTGATGGCCGGAGTCGTGACATTTCCCACCAAAGTGGTCACTGCGCCACGACGGGCCAACACGGAGTCGCTTTTGGTCAGGATCGTTCTCATCGGCATAGTGTTGGTTTTCTTCAGTCTTTTTCTGGCACTGCCTTTGTACGTGGTTTTTCATGAAGCCTTTTCCCGAGGTTTTCAGTTCTTCATGAAGACCTTTGAGGATCGTGCGACCTTGCACTCCATCCAGCTGACGCTCATCACCGCCGCCATCGCCGTCCCGCTTAACACGGTCTTCGGTCTTGCCGCTGCCTGGGCCGTCACCCAGTTCAAATTCCGCGGGCGGTCGCTCCTCATTTCTCTCATCGACCTCCCGCTCTGGATATCCCCTGTCATAGGTGGCCTTATCTATGTGCTCGTTTTCGGCCGCCAGGGCTGGTTTGGCCCCTGGCTTTTTCCGACTCCGGAAATGCTCAACGCCAGCGCCATCGCCCGGTTTATCTACGATCACGATATCAAGATCATCTTCGCGATGCCTGGCATCGTACTCGCCACGACCTTCGTGACTTTCCCCTTTGTGGCCCGCGGCTTGATTCCGCTCATGCAGGCGCAGGGTCACAAGGAGGAGGAGGCGGCCATGACGCTCGGAGCCAACGGCTGGCAGATTTTCTTTCGGGTCACGCTGCCCAAAATCAAATGGGGTCTGATCTACGGTGTCATCCTGTGCAACGCCCGCGCTATGGGTGAGTTTGGCGCGGTCTCCGTCGTTTCCGGCCATATTCGTAACCAAACCAATACCATGCCGTTGCACATCGAGATCCTTTACAACGAATACCCGAACACCGGCGCTTTTGTTCTGGCCGCGCTTCTTTCCGTCCTTGCACTTGTGACTTTGGTCATTAAGTCCTATGCTGAATGGCGGGCAGAGCATCAGCTCAAAGCCGCAGCGGCGACCGAATAAACTGAAGGCATGAGTATCCACATCCGAAATATCTCCAAGAGTTTTGGCAAATTCGCCGCGCTTAAGGACGTGAGTTTTTCCGTTCAGGGCGGTGAGCTTGTGGCCTTGCTCGGTCCGAGCGGTTCAGGAAAGACCACGCTGCTGCGCGTCATTGCCGGACTGGAATTTGCCGAGCAGGGCGAGATCCTCTTCAACGACAAGGACGTCAGTGCGCATAACGCCTATCAGCGAAAAGCCGGCTTCGTTTTCCAACACTACGCTTTGTTTCAGCATCTCAATGTTTTTGAAAACGTGGCGTTCGGCCTGCGGGTCCGCAAACGCAAGGAGCGTCCGCCGGAAGCACAGATCCGCGCCCGGGTGGAGCAGTTGCTGGAAACCGTCCAGCTCCGTGACCTGGCCAAGCGCCTGCCGGTTCAACTCTCGGGCGGCCAACGTCAGCGCATAGCTTTTGCCCGCGCTTTGGCCATCGAGCCGGAGGTGCTGCTGCTCGATGAACCTTTTGGCGCGCTCGATGCTAAGGTCCGCAAGGAGCTTCGTCACTGGCTACGCCGGTTCCATGATACGACGCATCTCACCAGCCTTTTCGTGACGCACGATCAGGAGGAGGCCTTCGAGGTGGCTGATCGAGTGGTCATCATCGACAAGGGCATCGTCCAGCAGATCGGCACGCCCGATGAAGTGCGTGAGAATCCGGCCAACACCTTCGTCGAGGAGTTTCTCGATCTCGGTTCGGTCCCCGCTTAATCGTCGAGGCGCCGCTTGAAGAAGGCGGCGACATCCTCCACCTGGGCCGGACTGGGGGCAAAGGCGTGGCCCCGGCCCTGACGGATTACCAGCTTGGTTTCCACGCCGGCCCGTCTGAGTTGCTTCTGCAGTTCAGTACTCTGCGACAACGGAACCAGAAGATCCTGATCTCCGTGAATAAAATAGACCGGAGGAGAATCTTTGCCGACGTGGCTGCTCGGACTGCCAAGTTTCGCCAGCGCCGATTTTTCGGCCACGGGCCCGCCCAACAAACGGGCAACCAGGTTATCCGGGTCGTCGCGTTTTTCAGGGCGAATGATACGTTCAAGATCGGTTACGGGATAGAAGGCGCAGACGGCCTTGATGAAATGCCGGGGTAACGGCGGTGTGCCGCCCGGGGCCAGGACTTTATCCGCCGACATCGCGAGCAACAGGGCAAGATGCCCTCCAGCCGAAGCGCCGGTGGCCACCACCCGGTGAGGGTCGAGTTGCAGCTCCCGGGCGTTTTTCAGCAGCCAGTGGGCTGCCGCCCTCACGTCCTCGATTTGGGCGGGAAATTTGGCGCGGTAGCTCAAACGATATTGGGGTGAGACAAGCACATAGCCTTCTTTCACCAGGCTGTGCAGAAAGAGCTCTCTCCTTCTGTGTCCGATGATCCAGCCGCCTCCGTGAAGGCTGAGAATTACCGGATAACCCTGAGGCGGCGGGGGAGTGGACGGATAGTAGATATCCAGTTTGAGGTCCCCATCGTTCCGCTCAGCGTAGACCACATTGGGTTTCCAGTGGCCAGCCCAAGGCGGAGCTCCGGCTTGGAGTTCCGAAACCGCAAGGGCCAGAACGCCAGCCAGAAGAAGACGAATCATGGCACCACTCAGTCTGGTTTGGTGGTGGCCAGGCCGCAGGCCACCTATGCGGGTTGGAGAGCCAGTGCGTCCGTGCCCACGCTGTGCGTGGTGGCGTCCGGCGGGAGGATGACCCTCTCGCAGTAATCGCCGAAGCCCTCGCCTTCCTGACGCTCGATCGCGTAACGCTTGATCACGGGAGTGAGCAAGGTGACCGCATCATCAATCGTGATGCTGGGCGAAACCAAGCGGTTCAAGCGGGTGCCGTTGTAGGCCGCACCGAGATACAGGGCGTATTTATTGGGCGCGCGGCCGACGAAACCGATCTCCGCCAGATACGGGCGGGCGCAGCCATTTGGGCAGCCCGTCACGCGCAGGCTGATCGCATCATCGCGCAGGCCAGCCTCGTCGAGGACAGCTTCAAATTTCGCCAGGATGTCGGGCAGAGAGCGCTCACTCTCGGCCAAGGCCAGGCCGCAGGTCGGCAGGGCCACGCAGGACAGGGCATTCAGGCGCAAACCGGAACGCTTATTCTCCTCCGTCAATCCATGCCGGGCCAGGATGGCCTCGATGACCGGCTTTTGCTCGGCGGTAACTCCGGCAATGCTCAGATTCTGCGTAGGCGTCAGGCGGAAATCGCCGGTATGGATCTCGGCGATTTCGCGGAGGGCCGTCTTCATGGGCCAGCCGGGCAGGTCCTTGATACGTCCGCTCAGGATATGCAGGCCATAGAACCAGGTCCCGTCGGCGCATTTATGCCAGCCGTGGGGATCTTCGATAGTGGTGAAGTTGAAGGGTTTGGCCGGGGCAAAGGTCAGGCCGGAGCGTCTCTCCACCTCGCCCTTGAACCATTCCACGCCGCGATCCTCGATGGTGTATTTGAGACGCGCATGGCGGCGGTTGGTACGGTCACCGTAATCGCGTTGGGTGGTGAGGATGGCTTCGCCCACGGCGTTGACCTTATCGGCCGGGATGAATCCCAGAATATCCGCCAGACGCGGGAAGGTTTCGACATTGCCGTGGTTCATACCGAGACCACCGCCGGCGGTCACATTGTAGCCCGCCAGCTTGCCGTCTTCCACGATGGCGATAAATCCAAGGTCCTGAGAGAAGATATCCACGTCGTTCGAGGGCGGCAGGGCAAAGCCGGTCTTGAACTTGCGGGGCAGATAGGTGGCCCCATACATGGGTTCAACTTCCGGTTCGCCGCCTGCGACCAGTTCCTCGTCGAGGTAAATCTCGTGATACGCCCGGGACTTGGGCAGGGCGTATTGGCTCCAGTCCACCGCATGTTGGTAAACCTGTTCGAGAATGGGATCACGCTCATGATTGGGCGGAGCCATGACGTTGCGATTCACGTCGCCGCAGGCCGCGATGGAATCCAGCAGCACTTCATGCATGCCTTTGACCAGGGCCTTCACATTACCCTTGAGCACGCCGTGAAATTGAAAAGTCTGGCGGGTGGTCAGGCGCAGGGAGGGGGAGGCCACCTCGGTCGCGAGGCGGTCCAGGACCAGCCACTGCTCCGGCGTGGCCTTACCACCCGGCAAACGCACGCGCAGCATGAAGGCGAAGGCCTTTTCCTTCCCGGCCTTCTTCAACGCGATGCGCTGGTCGCGGTCATCCTGAATGTAGAGACCGTGAAATTTGGAAAGTTGATTGCTGTTTTCCGAAATGCCGCCGGTAGAGGAGTCGGCCAAATCCGCAGCGATGCCGCCTCGGAGGTGGTGGGACTCGGACTTGATCGTTTCGTTGGCGCTCAAGGGTTTGGCGGCCGGTAGCTCAGAACTCATGATAGGAAAAATTACGGATATGGACCCACCCGGAAAGGGGCGGGCTGGTCGGTTGGTTTGGGGTAAGTTTTTGTAACTTACTCCTTATCAGGTCATTCGGTTGAGATTGACCGCACAAGCTCTTTCCTTTCTCAGGCAGGAAACAAGTTTAAGAAACGGCTTCTCAAAGTCAAATGATATACGACTATCCAAGTCAGCGATTACTTTATGGATACCGAAGGTCGATTTACGGAAGCCCTGAGCCGTTTTGATGCCGCCAACGCCCGTGATCCCCATCAGGTCCCGGTGGAAGGCATCTCCCGCCCGCACGAGTTGGTCTATGCCGAACGCCTGACTGAGTGGGTTCGCCGACTTGCACCGGAAGCTTCCGAGGTTCTTCTCTTGGCGGCCCGAAGCCAGCATCTTTGCCGCTGGGAGATCCCTCGCGCCTCCTACGAAATGAACCGCACCGGCTACCTGCGCTGGCGGACCGAATTGAAGAAATTTCACGCGGCCAAATCCGCTGAAATTCTCTCCGAAGTGGGTTATCCCCCCGAGGTCATCCAACAGGTGCAGGATTTGAATCTTAAAAAAAATCTGGGGGCCGATCCGGAATGCCAAGTACTGGAGGATGCGCTTTGCCTTGTGACCCTGCAGTATCAATTGACGGATCTCATTCGGAAAACCGAACCGGAAAAAATGATAACCATCCTGCAAAAGACCTGGAAGAAGATGTCGGAGCAGGCTCGGGGAGCTGCTTTGCAGTTGCCGTATTCGGACGAGGAAAAGGCCGTCCTCCAGCGAGCGCTGGCCTGAATGCTTCCTCAAGATTCTCCCGCTTGACAGCGCGTTTATTATACGACTAATATAGTCGTATATATGAAAAATCGGAAGATGTCCCGGCCATTTTCGAGCCGGACCGAGCAGAGGGCCTTACAGCAATTTCACCAGCGCATGCTCCGTCGCGCCTTGCAGTTGGCGCGGCAAGCCGGGCGTCGCAACCTTCAATAATATGAGCGACGCCGGAGCTTCCGTGATTCTTCCCACAATCAAAAATGGCAACGGCGAAAACTGGCTCGAGGTAGTCGGGCGTCAGGCCGAAGCACTGCGCTTTGGCTCCATCCAGATTACCGTGCACGAGGGACGGGTTGTGCAGATTGAAACCAGCGTAAAAGTCAGATTTGACCGGCTTTAGGCATCCTCGGTAGCGGCGAGGGACGATTGAGTTATGGAACCCCCGTTGTCATGAGAAAATCCCAATCTCCCGTCAGAGCCGTCAAAAAGGTGATTGCCAAAGCCAAAGCCCGGGCCACGCGGAAAAAAACACAGTCCGCTAAAGAGGCTCGCGCCTTAACCAGCCGGGTCCGCCAGGCGATGCCGAAGAAAAAAACCGGCGCTGGCAAAAGAAAGTCCGCGGCTCTTCCCAAGGCTGCGGCGAAGCCCAAGGCCCGTAGGCCGGCGAAGAAACGCGTGACGATTTTTTCAGCCCTGAAGGAGGGCTTGGAAATCCTCGGCGAGAGCATTTTGCCCCCATCCCGGCCGACCCGGAGTCGGCGTTAGAGCAGACCTTCCTTCCGTCCCTGGCGGATGGCGTGAAGAATGCTGAAGACCAGCGTGATGGCTTCACTGGATTGTTCCGCGGGCGATAAAGCGCCGGGCAGTCCGATAATGATTTCTGCGGGCTGTTTGTCCGTATCCGGCATGGGCGTGAAAGTCCGCTTGTAAACGGGGCGCACCGGATTGGATTTCCAGCGCAGATGGGTCGCGACGGAAGCATGGCGCTTGAGCGCATCGCCGATCACGACCTTTTGTTGATCGGTGGTAAGCCAGGCTTCGACATCGGGTTCCGAGGCGCGGGGATTCTGGCGCAGAAGGAAGACCACGTCGTAAGGGTAGCGGCGCAGTTCCTTTTCCAACACCTGAATGTGGGTGGAGGGAGATTCCTCCCAGCAACGGACATCGGGAAGCTCTTGTTTGTCGGCCAGGTAAGTGTGGGCGCGATGGGCATCCAGATTGGCCACCGGGTAAGCGGTCACCTCGATGCCTTCGGCCAGTTGCAGCCGGGCTTCCATGGCGGCGAGAATACGCGCGATCGACAGGGTGGTGACATTTTCCATGCCCACCCAGCCGCCTACGAGCAACGCATGGACCGGCGCCTCGGCGGCCTTGGTGCCGCAGACGTGGAAATACGGGATCATTTCCTCGCGAATGCCGGCCTGGGCCAAGCCGTAGCCGAGGATAAGGGTGGAGGAATCAGTAGCGAGTTCGATGAGCGGCGCGATGAGGCTGTCCACATCCTGCTTGCCGGCGTCGAAGTTCGCTTTGATCTGGAGATCGGTATAGGGGTTCATCGTGTGAGGCTCCTTTCTCGTTGGACGATTTTCTGCAAACTAAGGTCGCATCTCAATAGCGCAACACCTTTTGGCCCGTGCCATGTGAAAAAACTGTGACGTGACTAGGGGGAAGGAAGGAGCATTCGTCGAACCTTCTGTCCGTGGTGGCCGATTTTATCAGTGATCCGGAGTGCATCGACAAAATAAAAACCGGTGTCCGCCTACCAAACGGACACCGGTCATTTGTAGAAGTCACGGGCAAGAAAACCCGCGTGCTCAGGAAGTTAGAAGGTCACGCCCAGTTGGAAACCGAGGACGGTCGCGTTCTGGGTGAGCCCGGTGCCGCCGGGACGGATGATGTACTGCAGGTTGGGCTGCACATAGGCCCACTTGTTGATCTGGATGCGATAGTCGAACTCCAGCACACCTTCGTAGGTTTGATGAACGGTGCGGCCGTCGTTGTAGTCGTCCAGAATCTTGTAGTAGCTGTAGTTGCCGTACGCGATGGCGATGCCGAACTGGTCATTGTCGCGGGTCGGGATGAGACCCTTGTAGACCAGGCCGGTGTGGAAGTAGAACGGCTGAACGTTATTATACTTCGGGGCGAAGTTGAGCAGGCTGAAGAAATACAGACCCTGCTCGCTGAGCTTGGCCTTGGTGGTTTCAACCGTGCCTTTGAAGTCCTTGCCGTCTACGAGGGATTTGCCATCCGAGGGACCCTTGGCCAGGACGGGAGCTTCCGGCGAGGGCTCGCGGAACAACTGCTGGTCCGCCTGCCAGTAGAACATCACCCGCTGATCGTAGGTGGCGTTGAAGAACGAGTTGTTCTCCACGCCCCAGTAGAGGAAACCGGCGGCATAACGGCCGGGCAACTTAGCGGCGCCGAACTTTGGCGTGAAGCCGACTTCATTCAACCAATACAGACCGTTGCTGTCCGGCGGCTGGGCGCCGGCAAAGTAAAGGCCATGGTTGGATGGGCTGCTATAACCGGGTACGGCCAGATACAGGCCGCTCTGGGCGTAGAACACGTCGTTTGGTTTTACTTTCACATATCCACCCCAGGCCGCGAAGCTGCCGCCCCAGCCGAAGCCGTTGGCGCCGATGCCTCGATTAGAGGTGAAGGTATTGTTGATGAAGAACTTGTTAAGGGGTTGATTGACGAAGATATCCGTCGGATTCTGCCAGCCGCCCGACAGGGTTAGGAGTTCCTTGATGCCGAAAAGTTCAGGTGTGACGTAGGTGAAATACGCATTCTGGAAACGCCAGAGCCGTCCACCCTGGAAGGTGCTCGGTGCGAATTGGCCGGTATTGCCTGTGCCGATGTATTTGTTCACACCCGAGCCGCCGCGATAACGCACGTCGGTGTAGAAACTCAGGCCTTCCAGAGCATCCCAACCGGACAGCTTGGCTGCATCAAAGGTTCCGCGGAACTTCCACTCGTCGTCATAGCCGAAGCGCTGCTGCAGGCCGCCGTCGGTGTTCCACAGGAAGTTAGCCTTCCATTCGATGCCCAGCTTGACGCCGTGATCCTCGAGAGTGTCGCGCACGCCGAACCAGTTGCCGGTCGCGTATTTTCCGTTCCACCAGGTGGAGAGCCAGGATTCGCTGGGCTCTTCCACCGTGGTAACTGATGTCTGACCGGCCTGAACGCCGAGGGGGAGGGCCCAGGCGAGCGCCAGTGCAGCCAGACTTGTGATGCCTTTGTTGTTCTTCATTGTGGTGGTTAAGAATTTAATAACGATTGATTAAGTCGTTAATAAGCTCATTTCATGTTTGCTGAAGAGTGTCAAAGAAATTTACGGAGAAATTTCCGCGGAAGGGATTTTACCCTTATTCGGCGTAGTACAAAATCCGTCCGCACTGCGGGCAATGGATCACTTCCTTGCCGCTTTTGACCTGCACGACGGTTTGGGTGGTCACCTTCATATGGCAGCCCATGCAAACTTCGTGTTCCAGAGGAGCCACGGCCACGCCGTTTTTGGTTTGGAAAAGGCGTCCGTAGCGTTCCAGTACATCTTCGTCCACCCCTTCCGTGAAGCGGACACGATCGGCTTTTACTTCGGTGGTGCGGGTTTCCAGATTGGTCTTTTTGTCCGCGAGGTTGGTGAACATCTGCTCGACCTTGGCCTTCTCCGCCACATGTACTTTTTCCGCCGTTTCGATTTCCGGCTTAAGCTGCTCGGCTTCGTCCATCAAAACCAGTTCCTTGTCTTCCAGAGCGCTGATCGCCTTCTCGGCGGCCTCGATCTCATGGCCCAGGGCGGAATATTCCTCGTTTTTGCGGGTCTGCAATTGCTGCTGCTTGTACCGCGTAATGGCGTCGCGCTTGACCTGCTCCTCGACCTGAAGGGTCTTCTTTTCGACTTCGATTTCTTTGGCGCGGGTCTTGGCTTTCTCCAGACGGGCGGCGGAATCGGCCAGTTGTTTTTCCCAGGCCTTGCGTTCGTCCGGCAGGCGGGAAAGCTCTGTTTGAAAGGCGCGAAGGTGTTGGTCGCGTTCTTGCAGAGCCAGCAATTTCTCAATCACATCGAGCATGCGCGCATGATGCGCAGCTTTAAGGAAAAAGCCAGAGCTTCTCTGCGGAAAATCAGATTTTGCCCCAGCCGCGTAATGTGTCCAAGGCCTGGCGGATGCCATCCCACGGGGTGGAGGAGTATTCCTCCTGCTCGTAAATGTAGCGCTCCACCGCGCCGATCTCCTCCAGCACGGCCAAGAGAGCGGGAAAATCGATCTTACCGCTCGCGCCCAGTTCCTTCTTGTCCTTGAGATGGATCTGGGTGACGCGCGCGCCGTTCTCGCGCAGCCAACGAACCGTATCGGCACCGGAAAAATCGCTCCAATAAACATCGAGCTCCATTTCGAGGTTGCGCGGCTCCGCCGCCCGCAGCATCCAGTCGATGCGTAGTCTGTCGTCAACCTCCTCAAACTCCACCCCGTGATTGTGAAAGGCAAAGCGCCGTCCGCCCCTTCGGACTTGTGCGCCGATGCGATTGAGCTCTTCGCCCGCGGCCTCGCACTGAGCCGCCGTTTTGAGGTGGTCCCGGGGATAAGCCGGACAGGTGATGAAAGGACTGTCGAAGAGTTCCGCCTCGGCGAGGACCGCTTCGGGTTCCGTGCGCAGCCGCTCGATGCCGACATGCATGCCCGCTGCCTTGAGTCCGGCGTTTTTGAGAGCTGCCGCCGCTTCCGTGGCAGTGAGATTGCCGTATCCCGCCAATTCGACAGCGGTATAACCGATGTCCGCAATGCGCTGCGCCGTCCCGGCGAAGTCTTCGCGCATGGCATCGCGCAATGTGTACATCTGCAAGGCGAGCGGAAGCGGGTTCATAGATGCGATCAGTCTTCCTGCCAGCGACAGGCATTGGGCGCTTCGAGGCCGATCTGGTCAAGGATGCGCCACACCACAGTATCGGCCAGTTCCTCGAAGGTTTTGGGCCGACTGTAAAATGAGGGTGACGCGGGCAGGAGGATCGCTCCAGCCTCGATTACAGACTTGGCGTTGCGGGCGTGAACCAGGCTCCAGGGCGTTTCCCGCGGTACGAGGATGAGCTTGCGCCGTTCCTTAAGGAATACATCCGCGGCGCGGAGGATGAGGCTTTCGCTGGTGCCGTGGGCGATGCGCGCCATCGTGCCCATGGAGCAGGGCACCACGATCATGGCGTCAAATCTTGTGCTGCCGCTGGCAAAAGGGGCGTTCATGCTTTTGTCCGAATGCTCGGTGACATTGGCCGGTAGCTTGAGTTCGTCGAGCTCCTCGTTGATCACCTGTTTCGCATAGGTGCTGCGCACCAAATGGACCTCATGCTCCGGGCCGTCGAGGTAGTGAAGCAGCCGCTGCAAATAGATCGCTCCGCTGGCTCCGGTTGCGGCAAGGACGAGTCTCATTACAAAAGCTTAACCTCGTGCAGTGCCTTACGGATATCAGTCGTTTTCCGCATCAGTTCCCCATAAATTGCCGTGGCTTCCGGGTTCGGCTGCGTGCGGGTGGCCGCATCCAATTTCACCAGACGGTCGCAGGCTTCCGAGAAGGAGGCGTCGGAGCCATGTTCCTTGTTCCAGACCCAGCCCGCCTGAACGGCGGCGCCGAGGCCAGCGCCTTCACCGCTGGCCAGGCAGACCGTGGGCACGCCGAAAATATCCGCGCAAATCTGCCGCCAGATGGCGCTGTTGCTGCCGCCCCCGGTGAGGCGGATTTCTTTCGGGGTCAGCCCAAGTTCGCGGAAGCGGGCGAGGCCGTAGCCCAGCCCGAGCGTCACGCCCTCCATGGCCGCGCGCGCCATGTGTTGCGGGGTGAAGTTTTGCAGCGTCAGTCCATGAAAGATGCCGGTGCCCTCTGGCAGATCGGGCGTGCGTTCTCCGGTGAAATAGGGAAGCAGCAGCAAGCCATCCGCGCCGGTCGGCACCGTGGCGACCTGCGCCTCCAATGCCTGATAGTCCCAGCCGAATGTTTTGCGCACATGTTCGGTGACCAGCGTGACATTCATGGTGCAGACCAACGGCAGCCAATTATCCGTGCTGTCACAAAAGCCGGCGATCTCCCCCCGGGGGTCGACGATCGGTTTGGGAGAGAATCCGAACAGGGTTCCGGAGGTGCCGAGGCTGGCCGTGACCGAGCCGGCTTGAATGTTCCCGGTGCCGATGGCCGCCATCATGTTATCCCCACCGCCGGCGCTTACCGTCGGCGGATGGCTCAGGCCCCATTTCTGGGCCAGCTCCGTTCTTAGAATTCCGTGCGCCTGACGTGACGACTGCAGGGGCGGCAGCTTGTCCGGCAGATCGTCCGCGATGAAGTCCACCACCTTGGTCGACCACTGGCGCGTTTCGACATCCATCAGGGCGGTGCCCGAGGCATCGCCAAACTCCATGCGCTTCACCCCGGTGAGCCAGAAGTTGAGATAATCGTGGGGGAGAAGAATGGTGGTCGTGCGTTTCCAGTTTTCCGGCTCATTCTGTCGCAGCCAAAGAATTTTCGGAGCGGTGTAGCCGGGGCGCATGGTGTTGCCCACCAGGGCGATCACGGCATTGGGACCGCCAAAATGACTGGTGATCTCGTCGCATTGCGCGCTCGTGGAGGTATCACACCAGAGTTTGGCCGGGCGGATCACTTCATCATTGCGGTCCAGCACGACGAGGCCGTGCTGCTGCCCACTGATCCCGATTCCGCGCACTTCGTCTTTGCGCGGTCCCAGTGCGGCCAGGACTTCGATGATGCCGTGCTCGGCCGCATCCACCCAGTCCTGCGGATGCTGTTCCATTGCGCCGGGAGGCAGGCCGGGGATCAGATCGTAGGCGCGATGCGCGGAGGCGAGGACAGTCCCGGTTTCCCAATCGAGCGCGATGGTCTTCGTGCTCTGAGTGCCGCAATCAATACCAAGGAAAATCATGACAGGAACGGGTCGGGGTTCGACGGTAACTGTTAACCCACCCTAGGCGCGCTGTAAAGGGACGCCAGCTTTTCTCCGGCCTGTCGCACCCAGTCATCTTCTGGAGTGGCATAGGGACGGAAAGTTTCCAGGTTGCCCTCATGCTCGTCGTAGAGCAGCGCGCGATGCAGCCCCAGGGTAGAGGCTTGCGGCGAATCGATGAGACTGGCCGAATCGTTCGCGCTCATTTGAAACACCACGCGTTTTTCAAATTCCCGCAGTGCCTTGCGGCTGAGGAACCGGCTGGCATTGTTATAGGTGTCGAGGGTGAGCAGGACATGAATGCCCAGGCTGCTGCCCTCGGCCAGCAAGGTACCGAGAGCCGCGCTGGCACTGTCCGCCGGCTCGCCGGAGAAATCAAAATCGTCCTCGTGGCGCAGCTTTTTGAATTTCTGCAGCCCGTGAATGAAAACAAATAGAGGAGGAGCCAGGGTGGTTTCTGCCGCGCCGCGTTCTTTCAATTCCTCGGCCAGTCCGTTCATCACTTCGACCACATTGTGGCTTTGCGCCAGAGTCACGCCATGCGGCACGACGGCAGCCGCAGACTCCAGGAAGCTCGGAATGCCCGCCCCTCCCGCGTGCACGACCACGAATCTGGCATCCGGATATTGCGCCGCCAGGGCAATAAGCGAAACCCCGAGGAGGGTTTGCATCACTTCGTCGCGCTGTCCGATCAACAGCAGATGATTGCCGCCCTGCCGCTGAAAGGTGACTTCCGTCGGTCCTTTGATGGCGTTGGGTGCGCCGAGCCAGATTTTTGGAGCCGTGGGTGCCTTCGGTGTTTCCAGTGCAGCAGCGAGGGCAAAGTTCTCCCGAATGTCGGCCGGGGCGTTCCCCTCGAATACGATGGGATTGGCGTACTTTTTTCCGCTCGCATCCGCCCGGGCCCGCACGCTCTCGAGCAGGTTGTCGCGCTCCTCGTCCGGCAGCCAGACGACTTGGAATGGGCTGTTGCCTTCGAGAGCGCCGGCGGCATCGTTGTAAATACCTTCGCCCGGTCGTGAAAGCAGTCGCGGGGCCGGGTTGTTGTCGTCCATGATCAAGTACGCGTCCGCTTCATTACATTGCAACGCCACGCGGATGACCATTTGCCCCAAGGTCGCCCGGGCCAGCGTATAAGCGCCTCCCAGCGTTTGTGAACCCAGCAGCACATGAATACCGAACGCGCGGCCCTGCCGGACAATGCGGTCAAAGAGCAGGGACGCATTCTGTGCGATCTGGTCGTCCTCGATGAAAAATTCCTGGAATTCGTCGATGATCAGAAGCGAGCGAGGCATCGGTTCCGTGCCGCCGGCCCGCTTATAGCCAGCGATATCCTGCACCCCGAGTTTGCGGAAGATATCCCCCCGGCGTTTCAGTTCCTCATCCACCCGATGCAACACGCTCAGGCCGAACTCACGGTCGCTCTCGATGGCGATGACCCGGGCATGGGGCAGGTGATGCGTGGCATAGCATTTGAACTCCACACCCTTCTTGAAATCGATCAGGTAAAACTCGACCTGTTCCGGACTGCAGGCGAGCGCCAGATTCGTGATGATCACGTGAAACAGCGTCGACTTGCCCGAGCCCGTTTTGCCCGCAAAAAGCGCATGCTGCCGCGTGCCTTTTCCGATGGCCAGATATTGCAGTTTGGTCGCGCCGGTCCGTCCGATCGGGATGCGCAGTTCTTGTGTGGTCTCGTTCGTCCAGAACTCCTCGGGTGCCGGGGAGATTTGCCGGAAGGGCACTTCCACCCGGTTGGCATCGATGCTGGCCCGACCAATCTTGGAAATGATATCCACCGCCAGGTCCGGCTCCGGCGGCTGGTCGAAATGCAACGCATTCTCCACGGCGGCGGTGCGCTTTCCGGTGAAGAGCCACTCGTTTTTCTCGTGACGGATGCAGATGCAGTTCTTCCGCAATTCATCGGGCACCAACCCATCCGGCGTCGGATGGCGGCGATCCCAATGAATCAGCGTGAACACCCCGCAGCGAGGGCCGCTCACCGCGATGCTTTGCAGCCTTCGTGCAGCGCTTTCGCTGAAATTCACCGGAAAATCGGCCACGATGAGAAAATGATATTTTTCCGCCACGCTGCCGGCCTGCGCATTGTATTCGGTGATGGTGGCGTACTCATTGCGCAGGTACATCTGGATGACCTTTTCAATGTGCTCATTCAGCTCCGCGAGACGCTCTTCGATCTGTTCGCGCTGCGTCCAGATGCGCCGGTTGATCAACGATTCCTCAAAGTCCGACAGGTGCATCAGCCCCGCGAAATTCTGCCCGAGCCCTACCGGATCAATGATGGTCAGGCTCAATTTCCCCGGCGGGGTATTTTCCAAAAGGCGGAGGATGATGTTGTTCAGCGTATTGATCACCGTGGCCTCGCCCGAGCCGGACGTTTCAAAAAGTATCGAACCCTGTTGCGGAAAGGTGAGGGCCAGAGGGATGGTGAGTTGCGCCGCACCGGGGAGCGCCAACCGGTCATCCTTGGGCGCGCTCGCTGCCAGGTCCAGATCAAGCGTGGCAAAGCGAACGGCGGCGGGGAACTCCGTCGCAGGGGTCCAGGTTTCCAAACGTGATTGGTCCCATGGCACGGTGTAGCGCTGAGTGGCCGCATTCATCGCGGCATCGGCTTGATAGAGCGGGCCGATCGTGAGTTGCCATTCGGATTGCAACTCGCCCCACCGGGTGCCTTCCTCTGCGGTCAGCGCGTTCAGTTCCGTCGCCAGATCCTCGTTCAACTGTTTCCTTTGCGCTTCCGCGCCGGTTTGGATCTGTGTCAGCAGCGCCATGCGGTCCGCCTCCGCGCGATCCAACTTGGGTTGAAGCAGGGCCTCATTCCGCGCGAGAAGGAGTGGTGGCCGTTCCTCGATCTTGACCCGCAAATTGTCCGCAAATGTCTTCTCGATCTCCGGCCCGCGCTGCCATTGCTCATTGATCGTCTGCACCAGTTGATCATAGTCCGCCTGCAATCTTTCGATCTCGCGCTCATGTCCCTTCGCCGCGAGATCGCTGCCAACTTGGTAGAGGGCCTGCGCTCGGGCTAGTGTGGTGGTTGCGGCCTGCGCTGCCGTCTGCGCCTGACCGCGGCCCTGGCGATGAAGCAATAGCAACGCCACAATCGGGAGCAGCCCTGCAGCCGCTCCGATCAGTGCCGCTTCCCCGGTTGTCCCCAGATAGTAGCCGGCCCCCGCGCCCACAGCGAGAAAGGTCGGAATAAAGGCATAGGGAGGAAAAAAGCTGAAGAGTCGCGGAACGAGAAGGCTGCGAAAGCCCCGCAGTTCCTCCTGCAAGTGCTCGAGCGTTTCTCCGAGTTGGCTCGCCAGTTCGGTATGATTGCCGCTCGCGCTTACTTCCACGGGTTGGCGCAGAAGTTTGAGAAAGGAAGGATAGCCGCGAAAGGCGCCGCGGACCTGTCCGCGCAAATGATTCAGCACGCCATATTGCCGGCTGAGTTGGGCGGAGAACTGCCCAAATTCCACTCGGGCTTTCTCCATGGCGACCGGCAGGTTTCTGGTCGCGGTGAAGTGCTGCATTTGCAGGCGTCCCAACCAGTTTTCCTTGGCGCGGCGGGCCTGCTGCATGAGGGTCGAGATGCCCGTTTTGTGCGCTTTCTCAATGCGCTTGCGCCGGGCTTCGGCGAGGTCGCGGGCTCGGGCGGTATTTTCCGTGGAGGCCGCCTCGACCAATGCGGTTTGTTCATCCTCCCAGGTCTGCAAACGCGCCATGCCGTCCCGATACTTGCGGTTTTCCTTGAAACGCCGGCTCTCAATGTCGCGAACCAACTGGCTTTCCCGCTGTGCAAATTGCTGGGTTGCGTCGTGCAACTGCGCCAACAGCTCAAAGCTATGGGAAATCTGTAAATCTTCGGGGCTACTCACAATCCCTTCTTACCTTTCCAAGCAGAGCGCTGATCTCATCGATGGCCTCCACGGTTTTCGTGATGTGATGGGGGAGTTCGCGCAAAAATTGATCCTCGAATTCCCGGCTCTTGGCGTCACGCCAGCTCTCTTTCGTCTTTTCCCACTCGAGGAAAAACGTCTTGGTCACCTGGACCAACTGGGCGGCGGTCGCGCTGGCGCTCATGGCTGGGACTCCGGCGCGGGCGCCTCAGTGGCGGTGGATGATTGCCGGGCCGGGGCTCCGATCTCGGCGTAGCCCTCCAGGGTCTTCTGGAGTTGCAGCAGGTGGGCCAGCGCCTTGGGCATCTCGTGATCCAGTACGCTGCGCAGGCTCTCCACTCTTTTCCAGAGCGGCTCGACTGTCGGCTCAAAATCCCGGCTCCACTTGCGCACGTTTTGAAACTTCGCTTCCGCTTCCTGCAGCGCCTCCTTGGCCTTCCGCACCGCCATCATTTGCAAGGTATAGTTCTCCCGCATGGAGGACATCCGGGCGGTGAGAAGCTCCTGCTCGGCCTGATCCAGCCTGGTGCGGCGGCGGCGGATTTCCGTCTGCCAATAGAGTCTCCGGTCGTGCTGCAGCCAGCTTTTGGTCCGGCGCACTTCATCGCCCACCTCGTCGACGCGGGTATGGGCCTTGTTGAGGAAAATAATCAGGCTGGCGCGAAATGACTCAAGCGACTCGAGAGATGTGATGTTTGCCTGATCGGCCATGGTCTAGCGCTGATTCAGGTATTCTTCGATACGCTGCGCCTTGCGGAGCAGATATGGGGTGTGTTTCTCCGCCGTCTCCACGAATTTCTTCAACGCTTTCATCGTGGTGACGAACTCCTCGGCAAACTTTTCATGTTCCTGATCCTGCCAGCTGTCGCCGAGGGAACTGAATCGTGACTGGAGTGCGGCGGCGCGGGTTTGCACGTCGTCGTTAAAGCGTTTCAATTCCTTGGCGAAACGCCTGACCTCCTCGGGGTCCATGATTGCCTGTGCCATGGTTTTTTTAGTCGATGTTGAACTGAGGGGTGTTAGTTCAGGCTACTCTAGCATCGAATGTGGCATTAGACCATGCCCAGCTTCTGCCTGCCCTCTTCGCTGATGCGGTCGGGCGACCACGGTGGGTCCCACACCAGTTCCACATTGGCGTCGGTGATGCCGTCGATGGTCAGGATTTTTTGCCGGGCCTCGCTGGCAATGATCGGTCCCATCCCGCAGCCGGGAGCGGTGAGTGTCATTTGCACGGTGGCGCTGCCTTCCTTCAGATCGAGGGAATACACGAGTCCCAAATCCACGATATTCACCGGGATCTCCGGATCGTAGCAGGTCTTAAGTTGATTCCAGACAGCCTGCTCGAGGTTGCCGTCGGTGGGTTGCGCCATTTCCGCCGGCTTTTCCTGGCCGATCGCGTCGGCGTCATGGCCTTCGATACGGTACAGCCCGGCCTGGCTCGGCACCAGGATGGTGAACGAACCGCCCAGCGCCTGGGTGATGACCACCTGGGTGGTTTCCGGCAGGGTGATCTTCTCGCCGCTCGGGATGCGCGAGACCTCCACGTCACGCGTGATGTTTACCGTGGTGCCGGTGCTCATTCCGCGGCCTCCGTCTTGGCTCCGGCGGCGCGCTTGTTGCCCGCGAGATATTGTTCCACCAGCAGGAGATTCGACTCGCCGGCGCGCTGGATGATCTTCACGAGCTGGTCCATGGAGCTGACTTCCTCCAGCTGTTCGGTGACGAACCATTGCAGGAAGGTGGCGGCGATGTGGTTGTTTTCCTTCAAGGCCAGGTCCATGAGGCCATTGATCAGGTTGGTCACCTTGATCTCCTGCTCCAGTGAGAGCTTCACCGCGTCTTCGGCAAAGGAGAACTTGGCGACGGGCTTGGTGATGGAGGGAATCTCCACTCGGGCACCGGCATCGATGAGAAATTTGATGAACTTCATCGCATGCTGATGCTCCTCCGCCGCCTGTTTGTAGAAATGCTGGGCGAGGAAGGGCAGGGACTCGGCGTCGAAATGCGCGGCAATGGCCGTGTATTGAATGCTGGCGGCAAATTCGTAGCCGACCTGTTCGTTGATTTTGTCGTTAAGGGCCTGCGAGATGAGCATGTGCGCAGCCTCCTTCCGGCATCCTGAAAGGTCAAGCTTCGGCCCGCTTTTTCGGCCCGGTCGCAAGAAACCGCAAATCTTTGGCAATGGGCCGTCAGACAAAGCCCGGCGTTTTCGTCATCTTCCCCGGCAGTGTTTCACCGCATCCCACCAAATGAGCCGCTGGAAAAAACCGTTTTCGCGGCGAACCCCCTTGTGGCTTCCGTCTTGCGCGAAAACGTCCGCGTTGCGAAAAACCGCGCCCTCATCGGGCTCTGGCCGCACTGGCAGATCCTGCTCGGCCAAATCCATGAGTTTGGCCGCGTCCTGTCCATTGGCCGTAATGGCTACGCGGTCCTCGGCCGGATCGGCGATTATCCCGAAATGATCAATGCCGCCTGCGGACACTGCGCCTGCGGCGTTGATGGCTCGATGGAGTTTTATTTCTCCGGTTGGAATCGCGCGGCCGTCGTCGTTGAGGAGCAGGCCGCCGGTTGGCTCTACTCGGTCGAGTTTTACGATGCCTGCGGTGAGACCATTCATAAAATTTGTCTCACTTCGGAGTCCGATTTCGAGGCCTTCCGCGACTGGGTGGAGTTACATCAGACGGTGGACCAGCCCGGATTGAACGAGGGCTTTCCCCGCCGCGGCCACGACGAATCAAGCCTCACGCCCATAGTGCCGGAGGATGCCCTGATGCTGCGCCCGGAGGCGCTGCGCGAGTTGCTCCTTCGTTTGATTGACGAAAAACGCGCCGCCCAGTTTGTAGTTGGCAGCGATGGCTTTGTGCAGGGAGCCGACCTGCGGCCTGCATCCTTGCAGGAAAATGGCCAGTGGCTTTTTGCCAGCAATGAGGATTGCGGCCTGCACCTGCGCCACGCCCGCCTGGCCGAGGTCTATCTGCTGGAAATCGGCCCGCCTGACTGCGCACCGCAACGCGTGCTCAAGGCCCACGACCCGGAAGGCCGCCTCATTTGTGCCGTCACCGCTCCGCGCGAGGCGGACTTCGGAGGCTGGAATCAATTTCTGACCGACGCCACCGCGTCCTTTCACATCCAAAAAGCGCAACCATGATCACCATCCTCTACGCCACCATGACCGGCAACTCCCGCGAGTGCGCCGAGAAAGCCGCCACCGCCCTGGAGAAGGCCGGACTGACCGTGCAGACGCACGACCTCGCCAAATACGACCCGCGCAAGTTGCTGGAGGTAACCACGCTGTTGCTGCCTATCAGCACCTGGGGTGACGGAGAGCCGCCGGATGACGCGCTGGGCTTCTTCGATTACGTGAAGAGCCTGGAGGCTCCCGCGCTGGAGAATCTCAGTTTCGCTGTCTTCGCCCTCGGTGACACCAGCTACGACGAATTCTGCAAATGCGGCCGGGACTTTGACGAGATGTTCGCCGAGCGCGGCGGTAGGCGTCTGCTGGACCGCGTCGACACCGATGTCGACTTTACCGAGGCCCTCGAAAAATGGTGCGCCGACATCGTTCCCGCTGTGCTGGGCGCCGTCGCGGTTTAGTTTATGAGTTCGGCGCCAGCAGCCGCCAAGCCACCCCTCAGCGCGGGCACGCGTATTTTTATGGCAGTGGGCTTGCTGGTTGATCGCCGTGTTGGTCTGGGCTGGCATTACGGCCCAGGGCGCACCCGACCCGACCGACGGTGATAAAAGTAAATGGGCGGTGATTCTCGACATCGCCGTCCTCGTTTTCCGCGAGGGCCTCGAGTGCATCCTCGTCCTCACCGCCATCACTGCGAGCATGATCGGCCCCACCGCCCATCATCGCCGACCAGTTGCAGTGGGCGCGGGGATCGGAGCCATCGCCACGCTCATCACCTGGTTCATCGCCGTGAAGATCATCCATGATCTTTCCACCAATCTGGACGCGCTGCAGGTCCAGGCCTGGACCGGCCTGCTCGCCGTCATCGTTCTTTTGATCGTGATGAACTGGTTCTTCCACAAACTCTACTGGGGCGGGTGGATTTCGATGCACAACAAGAAAAAGAAGGAACTCCTCGCACAGGAGAAAAAGGAGGAGGTTTCCGCCGCGAAGCTGTTTTGGGGCCTCGGACTGCTCGGTTTTGCCTCCTTCTACCGCGAGGGTTTCGAGGTGGTGCTGTTTCTCCAAAGCTACAATCTCAAGATGGGCGGCCTCATCGTCGGCCTGGGAGCACTTCTGGGAGTCGTTTTTTCCGGCATCGTCGCCGTGTTGACCTTCATTGCGCACCACAGGTTGCCTTACCGGAAGATGCTGGAACTCACCGGCATCCTTCTTGGCGGTGTCTTGCTCATCATGGTCGGCGAACAGGCCCAGGAAATGCAACTGGCCAAGTGGATTCCCACCACCAATATCCCCGTCCTCGACTGGATTCCGGACTGGTTGGGCCTCTGGTTTTCGATCTTTCCTACAGTGGAAACGATTGCTGCCCAGGCAATTGCCGCGGCGCTGGTGATCGGATCATTCTTCTTGGCCAAGAAGCAAAGCGGATTGGATGCAGGTTAGGTCCGTTGCGTAGCCACGCCCGAAAATTGTGCATTTTCGCAATTTCGGGCACAAAGAATCGCAATTTAGAGCAAATCTATCGCAAGAGGCCGTTAGCGGGAAATTGCGTACAAGTTATGGTGTGCGGCATCACTGATGAAAAAACTTTCTTTTCTTACCTTGGCTGGCGTTGCTCTGGCCTCATCGTTTTCCACTTCCTACGCGACTTTAAACGGCGTGGTTGATCCCTTTGGCCGCAACATTAATCCTGATGATACTCAGTCGGTCATCTGGGACAGTTTTACGGAAACCGTTGCCGGGGGCACTGGTCCTTCCACCACCTATACGTATTCGGGCAATGCATCCGGTACGCCGACCTTCTCCAACGTTTCTCTGAATCAGACGTCTCCGCACATTAACGCTGCAACCGGCGGAATTGGTGCGCAAGGCGCTGGCTTGCTCAATGGTGGAGATGTCTACTATTCCTCCACTCGTGCCCAAAGCTGGACGCTGACGGCGACAACTTCGATCGATATCGGAATGATGTCTTTTCAGATCAAAACGGCTAACATTGAAGGACCTAATAATGCACCCGGTCTGGCTACTCTTTTTCAGCCTTCTTTGACTGGAGTTGGAGCAGCCACACAGATTGGACGGACATTGGTACCTGGGGAATTCTCCAATGGTTTTCAAGTTTATGTTTTTGAATACCGCTGGTTCAATCTGGATATCGATGCGGGTTCCACCCTCAATATCACCTTTAGTTTGGCTGGCGGTAACTCCGGTGCATTCACTCGGAAACCAATTGATGCCATCTCCCTGGATTCGACCACTGTTCCTGAACCTTCCACTTATGCTCTGCTTGCTTTGGGCCTCGGAATTGTGGCATGGAAAGCCCGTCACCGGTTTGTGCGCGGTTAACTGAACTTCAACAAATGGTAAAAAGTATGAGTTTAAAGATCAAAAATCTCGTTCTGGCCGCGGTCTTGGTCAGTGCAGGAACATTTACCGCCTCAGCAGCCTCGATCGTTGATGTCTGGAGCGCATCTGGAAACGCGTGGGCCGTCAATGGTTCCACCCAGCCTCAGTGGGTCTCGTCGGGAATCCTTGTTCCCAACGCCTCCTCGAACAACGGCGCGGAAATCCTGGTTAATCCGAAGCCCCCGGCTACCGCCTCCGCTCCGCTGGGTGGTCTCTATGGAGATTTCTTTTATACCTTCTTTTCCACACCGGATTTCACTATGTCTACCGACAACGTGATCGCCGGGATCGAGACCATCACCCTCTCCTTCGTTTCCGGCGGTGGTACCACCTTCGCGCAGAATGATGTGTTGTTGGATTTCAACCTCACCTCGCTCGGCCTAACGGCGGGTTCGTTTAGCGCACTCGATGATGGTTTTATCGGTGAAGGAACACCCTTTGAGTTGCCTGCCACCATCTATACCTGGACTTGGGATGTCTCCGGTTTGGGGCTCAGCACGGGCTTCTCGCTCGAGTGGGATTCGATCGCGCATACCGCTTTTGACAACATCACCCTTACTCAGACCAATGCGGTGCCTGAGCCGTCAACCTACGCGCTGCTTGCATTGGGTGTAGTTGCGATTGCCATCCGCCTCAGACGTCGGAAGAGCGTTGTACAGAGGTAGTACATCTCCGCAAAACAAGGCGGCCGCTTACCGACGGCCGCTTTTTTGCGTTGTGAGGGCGGGCTGTTCGGCCGCTCGGGGATTCACCCTTGCCGAGATGCTGATTGCGGTGGGAATCATCGTTTTCCTCTGCACTCTCTGTATGCCGGTATTGTCTTCCTTCACCAAAAAGGGTGAAATGGTTCGCGAGATTCAGGCTGGTCGGACCTTGGCAACAGCCTATCATGCGGCGGCGGCGGACAACTCCGGCGAATTGCTCCCTGGCATGGACAACTCCGTCCCGTCAGTTTGGTTTGAGCCAAAAAAAGCAAACATCAGCACATTTCACGTTCCGGCCCGCTATCCTTTGCGGTTGGCTCCGTACATGGATTATAAACTCCGGGGAACAATCCTCCTGAATAACAATACAAAACAGGTGGCCAAGATGTATCCAGAGTCAAATCCGATGTACATGTACGTAGTTACCTGTTACCCGACTTTTGGCATCAACTATGAGTACGTGGGGGGGCTGAAGCTCGTCGACGGTGAGATTTACCAGGCGAGCGAGGTTATTACCCGGATGGCTCAGGTTTCAGGGAACTCGCCCCTTCTTTTTGCGAGTGGCGGAGATGTCTCAGGCACAACGCATATCGATGGCTACAATATCCTTACGCCTCCCTACGAACAGGAACAGAAATGGGCCTCTGCGCCATGGAAGCCTGAATCCGTCCCACGGGAGTACGGCAATGTGGATGCGCGATATGACGGCAAGGCTGTTTGTGTGTTCCTCGATGGAAGTGTGCGTCTTCACACTATTGAGGAGTTGCGTGATATGCGCCTTTGGAACAAAAATGCTGCGGTGCAGGACGATCCCGACTATCGCATTCCCTCTTCGTTCTGATTTTATTTAAACATCCGGAAATCTTTGAAATGAATTTTAAAACCAACAATAAAGGTAACATGCTATGAAAACCGAAACCGAAGAAACCCTCAAAGATCGCTGGGATGCCCTGCTCAAGGACAAGCCCAAACTCCGCATCCGCGATGCCGCCGCTGAACTCGGCGTCAGCGAAGCCGAACTCCTCGCCACTGGCTGCGGCAAGAATGTCACCCGCCTCGCCGGGGACTGGACCCAGCTCATCAAGGATCTGCCGACTCTCGGCCGCGTCATGTGCCTCACCCGCAACGAACATGCCGTCCACGAGCGTTTTGGTGAATTCCTCAAAATCGACTTCTTCCATGGCATGGGCCAAGTGGTTGGTCCGGACATCGACTTGCGTCTTTTCCTCAGCGGATGGCAGCACGGTTTTGCCGTCACCGACATTACACCCGAGGGCGACCGCCAGAGCTTCCAGTTCTTCGACGGCACCGGTGAGGCCATTCACAAAGTCTACCTGCAGAAGGAGAGCAACTACGGCGGTTACGGCGTCATTCTGAACAAATTCCGTTCGGAAGATCAGGGCATCGAGCAGGCCGTCCAGCCCGCCTCTGCACCTCGCCCGGAATTGCCCGACGCCGAGATCGACGTCGCCGGCTTCCAGAAGGCCTGGCTCGAGATGAAGGACACCCACGCCTTCTTCGTCATCATGGGTCAGTTCCGTGTTGGCCGCGAACAGGCTCTGCGCCTCGCTCCGGAAGGCTACGCCCGCAAGGTCTCTGTCGCCTCGACCAAGCAGATGCTGGAGGCAGCATCCGCCACCGACACACCCATCATGGTGTTCATCGGCAACCGCGGGTGTTTGCAGATCCACACCGGCCCGGTGAAGAACATCAAAATGTTCGGCGAGGAATGGCTCAACGTCCTCGACGACGAGTTCAACATGCATCTTCGCGACACCGCCATAGCCAGCGCCTGGGTGGTGAAAAAGCCCACGGTTGACGGTGACGTCACCTCGCTCGAGCTCTTCGACGCCAAGGGCAACAACGTCGTCATCTTCTTCGGCAAGCGCAAACCCGGCGAACCCGAGGACGAGGCCTGGCGCAAGATCGTGGCGGACCTCAAGTAGGTTCGTTACCGCCTATCCATCGAGGTGCCGTATCATCCGGAGAATTTCCGGGGATGCGGCGCCCCTTTTTCTCCACTATACCAATATCATGAAGTTGTTTTTCTCCATTCTGGCGGTGGCCGCCCTGTCCGCCAACCTGCAGGCCAAGGAGCGCATCGTCAGCGCAGCCGGTTCCATCACCGAAACCATCTACGCGCTCGGTGCGCAGGACGAACTGGCCGCCGTCGACGTCTCCAGCGTTTATCCGGCCGAAGCCAATGCGCTGCCGAAAATCGGCTACGCCCGCCAGCTTTCGGCGGAAGGCATTCTTTCCATGAATCCGACCGTAGTCCTGGTCACCGAAGACGCCGGTCCGCCGGAAGTCCTCAAGCAGATCGCGGACGCCAAAGTCAAAGTCATTTCTCTGACCAACAAGCACACGCCCGAAGCTGCCGCGGAGCGCATCCTGCAAATCGGCGAAGCCATCAATCGCAAGGCCGAGGCCGAAAAGCTCGTGGCCAAGCTGAATGAGGAAGTCGCCGCCGCCAAGGCTCTGGCCGCCGGCGTCACCAGCAAACCCAAGGTCATGTTCATCTATGCCCGCGGTGGTGGTGTGATGAACGTCTCCGGTACGGGCACTTCCGCCGACGCCATCATCGATCTGGCGGGCGGCGTCAATGCCGTGAAGGAGTACGAAAATTACAAGCCGCTTACTGCCGAGGGCGCCGTGACCGCCGCCCCCGACTTCATCCTCGTGACCACACGCGGACTCGAGGCCTCCGGCGGCGTGGAGGGTCTGCTCAAGCAGCCCGGTCTCGCCCTCACTCCGGCCGGTCAGGCCGGTAAGATCATCGTCATGGACGATTTGTATCTGCTTGGTTTTGGGCCGCGCCTCGGTCAGGCCACCAAGGAGCTTTGCGAGAAATTGCATTCCGCTCCACAGACCGCAAAGAAGTGAACGGCGTCCGTCGCGGACGTCCTCTGATTCTGGCGGCGCTGGTCGTCGCGTTGATTGCGACCGCTATCGCCTCCCTTTGCATTGGCGCCGTACGGATTCCGCTTGATGACGTGGTGCGGGCTCTTATCGGGCAGAGCCACGAGGCCCGCTACGACAGCGTGCTGTGGAATCTTCGCGTGCCGCGTCTGCTGCTGGCCTTTCTTGTGGGCGCCTCGCTTTCCGTGGCGGGTGGCCTCATGCAGGGCCTTTTCCGTAATCCGCTGGCCGATCCCGCCCTCATCGGCGCCTCCAGCGGCGGAGCACTCGGGGCGGTGTTTATCATCGTTATCGGGGCCAATGTCTTTCCCGACATCCCACTCTTCAGCGACCTGCGCGTCCTGCCTTTTGCCGCTTTCGCCGGAGCCTTGCTCGTCACCTGGCTGGTGCAGCGCATGGCCGCCACGGGTGGTTACACCGCCATCGCCACGCTGCTTCTCGTCGGTGTCGCGGTGAATGCCCTGGCCAATGCCATGATCGGCATGGCCACCTATCTCGCGACCGACGCGCAACTGCGCACGCTTTCTTTCTGGACCCTCGGCAGCCTGGGGGCGGCTGACTGGCAGGTTGTCGGTCTGGCCGCGCCGTTTTGTCTGGCCCTCATTATCCTGGGGCCAATCTGGTCGGGGGCATTGAATGCCCTCGCTCTGGGCGAGGCGGAGGCGGGCCATCTCGGTTTCAAAGTGGAGAAAATCAAGACCATCCTCATCGTCCTTACGGCAGCCGGAGTGGGTGCCTCGGTTGCTTTTACCGGCATCATTCTTTTCGTGGGTCTGGTGGTGCCCCATCTGGTTCGTTCGTTCATCGGCCCGGATCACCGCTGGCTTTTGCCGGCTTCAGGGCTGCTCGGAGCCATCATCCTGGCTGCTTCGGACACCGCGGCCCGTACCGTGGTAGCACCGGCCGAGTTGCCGATTGGCATTCTGACTGCCGGCTTCGGCGCACCGTTCTTCCTTTTCATGCTGCTACGTCAGCGTCGCAAGGCTCTCTGGACATGATCCGCGCGGAAAATCTCACTTTCTCCGTACCCGGCCGGGTGCTGGTCAACGGCATCAACCTCTCCGTTAAAAACGGCGAAGTTGTCGCGCTGCTCGGCCCGAACGGCGCCGGCAAATCCACTCTTCTCAAACTCCTCTGCGGTCAGACAAAAATGACTTCGGGTCGCGTGCTTTTTGAGGACCGCGATCTGGCCGACTGGCCGCCTGCGGAAATTGCCCGCCGCCGGGCTGTCCTGCCCCAGAGCTCCTCCGTGCCTTTTGATTTTTTAGCCATGGAGATCGTCCTGCTCGGCCGTTCACCTTATGGAGATGCGGCCACCTCCGAGGCCCTGGCTCGTGAGGCGATGGAAAAAACCGAGTGTTTCCACCTCGCCGAGCGCATCGTCACCACATTATCCGGCGGCGAAATGCAGCGCGTGCAGCTCGCCCGCGTGCTGGTCCAGATCGGACTGCGCGGCAACGGCGCTCCGCGCAGTCTCATGCTTGATGAGCCGATCTCCAATCTCGATCCCTCCCATCAGCACGCCGCCTTGGCTATCGCCCGCGATCTTGCTCGCGACGGCGCCGCCGTCCTCGTCGTTCTGCACGACATCAACCTGGCCGCTCAATATGCCGACCGTCTGGTCATGATGAAAAACGGCAGCCTCGTGGTGGAAGGAAGCGCGGAGGAAGTGGTCACCGAAAAAACCATGCAGGACGTCTTCGGCATCAACGCGCATATCATTCGCAATCCGACTTGCGACGCCCCGGCGGTTTTCTTCCGCTAGGAAATTACTTGCCGCTCTTGGCCAGCGGGAAAACACACGGGCATGCGCCGAACATCTCGGCGAACGCCTTGGAAAAGTGGCTCAGGCTGGAATACCCGACGCTCATGGCGGCTTCCGTCACATTGCACTCGCCATTGCGCAGTAACTCAGCCGCGCGCTCGAGGCGGATATTGCGGAGATAGCGTGAAATCGTCATGCCCGTATTCTCCGAGAACACGCGGCTCAGATAAAACGGGCTGCAACCCACTTCCTTGCCCAGCTGGGCGAGGGTGGGAGGATTCTCCAAATCACGGGTTAGAGTCTGCTTCACCCGCTCGACCCGCTCGATGGCCAGGCGCTTGTGCCGCTGGCAAAAAAGTTCACCCGATGGCTCGGTGAGAATGTGAGCCGCCATTTCCATGATCTTGGCATGGAACCAAAAACCCACACCCGCTCCCTTGATCGGAGGCTGCAGCATCTCCTCGGCGCTGCGGCGCACCCGAGGATTCAGTGGAAGCTCGCGCGCGCGCTTGGCCCGGGCGGCTCCATCCAGAAAACCGCGGGTTTCGCGGTTCAAAGTCTCTTCGTAGCCCTGTACGGCTTTTGACAGCCAGTCGCGGGACATTTCTACGGTCAAAAATCGATGGTGCTGCGCCGCATGGCGGTCGGCGCGCAGACGGGAAGGCTCGGCGCTGTAATGGGCCACGGTTTGCGGGTTCACCACTGTGGTTTGCAGCTTGCGCTCGTGGATCGTGCCGCAACCGTCAAAATTAATGCAGATTTCCAGGCTCTCCGGATGAAAACTCTTCGACCACTCCACGGCTTTCTCGCACTCGAAGTCGTGCCATTCGATACTGACCCCTTCGCGCTGGAAGTTCCCGAACAGGGAACGCCACTCACCGCGCACGCCCGCCCAAACCGGACCTTCATGGGATTTTTCGACCTTTGGCACGCCGCACTAATAATGAGACACAATCTCAAGTGCAAGGGGGATTTTTCGCCCCACTTGCTCCCCAAGGGAGAAAACTCCATAGTAGAGCCATGGAAACCGCCTCACCGCCGATGAATACCAAGATCGGTAACGAGAAACTAATTCGCGTCCTGGACGCCGCCAGCGCCAAACTGCGTTCTCTTCTGGAACGCCAGGGCCGCGCCCACGGCGCCCTCCGCGTCGCCGTGATCGGCGGCGGCTGCTCCGGCCTGCAATACAAAATGGACCTGGTCGACGGCCCGGCGAACCGCGACATCATCGTGACTTCCAACCAGGTCCAGGTCGTGATCGACCCCAAAAGCGCCCTGTTTGTGAGCGGTTCTGAACTCGATTTCAGCGAGGATTTGCAGAAAGGCGGCTTCAAGGTGTCCAATCCGAACGCCGTGGCCCACTGTTCCTGCGGCGAGAGCTTCTCCGCGTGACCGATTTTTTCGCCGTCTTCGGCCTGCCCCATCGTCCCGGGCTGGACGAGGCCGCGCTCAAGGAAAAATACTTCCAGCAGGCCGCCCAGTTGCATCCCGATGCTTCGGCCGGGGATACGGAGAAATTTCGCACCCTTCAGGAGGCGTTCCAGACCCTTTTCGAGCCGTCTTCCCGCCTCCGGCATCTTCAGGAGTTGGATTTTCCCGCAGCCAGCCCGGCTTCCATGCAGGGCGATCTTTTCATGCAGGTGGGGCAGGCGGTGCAGAACGCCCAATCCATCCTCCAGCGTCTGGAAAAAACGCAGACTCCGCTGGCCCGGGCTCTGCTTCTTGGTGAGATCGCTTCCGCTCTGGAGGGTGTCCGGACCGCCTTGCAGGCCGTCGAGGCCAGTTGCGCTTCGTTGATGGAAAATCTTTCCCAACTCGACGCTGCCTGGCCGCCCTCCGATGGCGCGGAACTGAATCGCCTGGCGTCCGGCCTCTCTTTCGTCACCCGCTGGCAGGCACAACTGTCGGAGTGGGAATTTCGGCTGACCCATAATTAACGGTTCTTCCTCCGCGCCGGCTCCGCTATCAGTTTAGGGATGATTGTTGGCATTGATCTTGGCACCACGAACTCGCTTGTTGGTGCAATGGACGCAGGTTTCCCGGTCCTTTTTGCGGATGGGGAGGGCGAACGTCTGACCCCTTCGGCGGTTTATTATCCAGCTTCCGGTGAGCCGCTGGTCGGCCGCCCGGCCCTGCTGCACCGGGAGGAAGCAATCCTTTCCGTCAAGCGCCTCATGGGCCAACCGGCGGGGAAAATTTCGCCGGAGGAAGTCTCCGCCCTCATTTTGAAAAAACTCAAGGCCGACGCCGAATGCGCTCTCGGCCAGCCCATCACGCAAGCGGTGATCACCGTGCCCGCCTATTTCAATGAGGCGCAGCGGGCCGCCACCAAGCGGGCGGGCGAACTGGCGGGCTTTACGGTGGAGCGTCTGCTGGCCGAGCCCACCGCCGCCGCCCTGGCCTACGGCCTGAACCGCCTGGACGAGAAATCCCGCGTGGCCGTTTATGACCTCGGCGGCGGAACCTTCGACGTCTCCGTGCTGGAATTGAGCGGAGGTGTGTTCCATGTGCTGAGCACGGACGGCGATACCCGTCTCGGCGGCGACGACCTTGATGCGGCCATCGCGGAAAAACTCGGTGTCTCGCTGGTCGAAGCCGAGCAACTCAAAAAAAATCCCGGCGATCGTGAAGCGGAAATCAACGCCATTTGCCGTCCCATCATCGAACGCACGCGCACCCATTGCCTGCGTTCCCTCCACGATGCCGGTTTGCAAACCACAGACCTGAATGAAGTCATCCTCGTCGGAGGCAGCACCCGCATGCCGCTGGTGCGCGACTTCGTGCGGGAAATTTTTGGCCGCGAGCCCAATACCAGCCAGCACCCGGACGAAGCGGTCGCCCTCGGCGCCGTCATCCAAGCCGGTATTTTACAGGGTTCCGTGCAGGACGTAACTCTGCTCGATGTCACGCCTCTGTCCCTTGGCATCGAAACCTTCGGTGGACTAATGAATGTCCTCATTCCCCGCAACACCACCATTCCCTGCAAGGCGGGTGAAATGTTCACCAACGCAGCAGCCAATCAAACTTCCATGCGCATCAGCGTGCTGCAAGGGGAGCGTGAGATGGCACGGGACAACTGGAAGCTCGGCGAATTCGAGATCCGCTTCACCGCCGCGCCGCGCGGACAGGCCCGGGTGGGAGTACAATTTGAACTCGATGCCAGCGGTTTGTTGCACGTGCTCACGCGCGACGTGGCCACCGGCCAGGACACAAAGGTGGCCATCGAGAGCGCTGTCGAGGTCAGTGACGAAGCGGTGGAAAAGATGCTGGCAGACTCATTGGAGCATGCCTTCGAAGACATGGATGAGAGGGTCTTTACCGAGGCCTGTTTGAAGGCCGACGAAATGCTGCCTGCCGTGGACAAAGCCCTGGAGCGCCTCGGCGCGGAAGTTTCTACCGAAGAACGCGGAGAAATTCAGCGCCTTGTCGGCGAAGTACAAGCCGCGCGCGAAGCGCGTTCCCATTCGCGGCTGAAGAAAAAACTCTCCGAACTCGACACCCTCACCGAACCGCTCGCCGCGCGTCTGGTGGAGGCGGTCATGCAGGGGCGGCTTTAGCGAAACTATTTCGTCTGTCCGAGCCGCGAGCCCGACTGAAGATAATTGAGCGTATAGTCCTTTACGGCATCTTCCAGCGAGGTGGTGGGAGCATTGTAGCCAGCCGCACGGATCTTCGAAATATCCGCGCAGGTATAGTATTGATACTGATGCCGGATGCTTTCGGGCATCTCGATGAATTCAACATTCGGCGGCAGGTCGAGCGCGCTGAAGAGCGCGTTGGCCAAGTCCACCCAAGTGCGGGCCACTCCGGCGCCGATATTGTAGAGACCGCCGGCGGTTTCCGTCTCGGCTAGGTGGAGGGTCATTTCCACCGCATCCTTCACGTAGACAAAATCACGCTTCTGGCCGCCATCCGGATATTCCGGCTTGTAGCTCTTGAAGAGGCGGATTTTTCCGGTCGAGGTGATCTGCTCGTACGCCTTGCAGACCAGGCTGCGCATGTCGCCCTTGTGGTATTCGTTAGGACCGAAAACGTTGAAGTATTTGAGCCCCACGATCTCCGGCAGGATTTCCTCCTTCTGCGCATAGAGGTCGAAAAGGTGTTTGGAATAGCCGTACAGGTTGAGCGGGTGGTAGGCGCGCAGATTTTCCGTCTGGTCGTCCATGCCGGCCGAACCGTCGCCGTAGGTCGCGGCGGAAGAGGCGTAGACGAAACGTGTGCCGGTCGCCAGAGCCCAGCGGCACAGCGTCTTGGTATAGGCGTAGTTATTGTCCATCACGTAGGCCGAGTCCGTCACGGTCGTGGCGGAGCAGGCGCCGAGATGAAAGCAGGCGGCGAACTTGCCATGAAAATCGGGATCGCGCGCCAGGTTCTCCAGGAGCTTGTCGGCTGGGACATAATCCTCGAATTCGAGGGGCTCGAGATTACGCCATTTTTCATCCTCGCCCAGAAAATCGGTGACCAGGATTTGTGTGATGCCCCGTTGATTCAGGGCATGGACGAGGGCGCTGCCGATGAAGCCGCCAGCGCCGGTGACCAGCACGCGGGCCTTGGGATGCAGCAGATTTTCGGGAAGCTTGATGGGAGCGGCTTTGGAAATGCGAGGCATGGAAGTTTATTTGGAGGGCCAGCCGAGATCTTCAAACGTCTCGGAGTATAGCGAGGTCTTGTCGGGAAAGAGCTGTTTGGCGCTGGCGAGGTATTCCGAGGCCTTGCGCTTGTCGCCGGATTCATTGAGCAGGGCCGCATTGGCATAATACCAGGCGGGTCCGTCGCCGGGGAAACGCATGCGGGAGACGAGCTTTTGCGCGTCCTCCTTTTGTCCGGTTTTGAGCAGGCACAGTGTCACTTTGAACTGCAGCAACTCATTGCCGGGCGCGGAACTGAGCATGCGGGCGAAGTATTCGAGTGCCTGGGGGTACTGCTTTTGCAGGAAAAGCAATTCCCCGAGATTGAAGATCGAGGGGAAAAAGTTCGGATCTTTTTCCAGCGATTTTTCAAAGGCCACCTTCGCTGCGGTATAGTCTTTTTTCTTCGTGTAGGCGGCCCCCAGCAGGTTCAGGATAAAGGCGGAATTGGGATCGAGCTTTTCGGCCTCGGTGAGCTTTTGCAGCGCCTCATCGAATTTTTTCTTCTCAAAATCCTCCAACGCCCCGTCCACAAGGACTTGGGTCGGACTGGTTTCTTCCTGACTCCACGAGAGTGGGGCGAAAAATGCCAGCATTCCTAGTGCGATGAGAACGGTTCGGGTATTCACGGAACCGGGAGGATGGCGTGAATACCCCCCCGGTCGCAACTGCAAATCACTCTTGTCCCATGGGCGGGGGGTGGATAGCGTTCGCCCGGTGACCATGCAATCGGGCTCACTGGCGATCCTCTTACACGCCCACCTTCCTTTCGTCCGCCATCCGGAACACGACGAATTTCATGAGGAAGACTGGCTGTTTGAGGCCGTGGTCGAGACCTACATCCCCCTTCTTCGTATTTTCCGTCGGATGGTATCCGAGCGTGTTCCCTTCGTGGTCACGCTGACGCTGACGCCCACCCTCTGCGCAATGTTGCGCGATCCCTTGTTGCAATCCCGCACCGAGCGTTATCTCGACCGCGGGGTCGATATTTCCCGGCGTGAGATCGAGCGCACCGCCGGCGACGCCCACCTCAACAGCCTGGCGCGTTTTTACCACCAGCGGTTGACCGAGGCTCGGGAGTTTTACCTGCACGTGGTCAACCGCGATATTGTGGGGGCTTTCGCTCAGTTACAGGCGGACGGCGTGGTGGAGATCATCACCTGCGCGGCCACCCACGGCTTTTTGCCGCTGATGGAAAGTGTGCCCGAGGCGCTGCGGGCTCAGGTCTTCATCGGTCGGGATTACCATCGTGAATGTTTCGGGAAAGACCCCGCCGGCATCTGGCTGCCCGAGTGTGGCTACATCCCGGGCATCGACCGGGTTTTGCAGGAGGCCAATATCCGCTGGTTCGTCGTAGATGCCCACGGCCTCATGTACGGCGAACCACGACCGCGTTTTGCCATTTTCTCTCCGTACTACACCCCTGCGGGCCCCGCCGTTTTTGCCCGTGACCGGGAATCCAGCCGCCAGGTCTGGAGCGCCCGGGAAGGTTACCCCGGCGATCCCGCCTACCGGGACTTCTACCGGGATATCGGCAAGGACTTGCCGGAGGACTATCTGGCCCAGGTTTATCCCGAAGTCGGGCATCGCCGCTACACCGGCATCAAGTACCACCGCATCACCGGCGGCGAGCACAAGGAATACTACAACCGTGACTGGGCCATGGGCGCGGCGGACTCCCATGCCTCCCATTTCGTGCAGAGCCGCATTCAGCAGATCGAACAATTGCGTGGCGCCATGCCGGTCGACCCGATCGTCCTTAGTCCGTTTGATGCGGAACTCTTCGGGCACTGGTGGTTTGAGGGGCCGGAGTTTCTGGAGCTGGCACTACGCAAGGCGGCCTTCGATCAAAAGACCTTTCAGCTATCCACCCCGACCAAATACCTGGCCAATCATCCGACGTTGCAGTTGGTGGCTCCTTCGCCCTCCAGTTGGGGCAACAAGGGCTATTGGGAGGTCTGGCTCGATCACAGCAACTCCTGGATCTATCCCCACCTGCACGCCGCGGCCCGTCGGATGACGGAATGCGCCCGGCAGTTCGCCCAAAACCGCTCGAAATACATCAACCGCGTCCTCAGCCAGATGGCGCGCGAACTCCTTCTGGCCCAATCCAGCGACTGGGCTTTCCTCATGAAGACCGGCACGGCCCGCGAGTACGCCGAGAAACGCACCAAGGCCCATCTCCTGCGTTTCAACCGGCTCTACGAGTTGTGCAAGCTCGATCAAAAGGACGAAGCGCTCCTTGCGGCCTGCGAAGAACGGGATAATCTTTTCCCCGACCTGAACTGGCATTACTACGCTTGAGGAAATTATTCGTCGTTCTCTGCCTGGCTCTCTGGCCAGGATGCCTGCCCGCCGCGGACCAGCAGTTCACTTTCGCCCTTCCCGAGTTGGAAGGCCGCATCAGCCTGGGCATCTTTAGTCCGGAAGGCCGCCTCGTGCGCACGCTGGCCGTGGGCGCTACTGAGAGTGATTTCAAGATCGGCTTGAACGGTCTTATTACCACTTGGGATGGGAAGGACGACGCGGGCAATATCCAGCCGGCCGGAAAATATATCGTGCGGGGTTTCGTCATCGGTGCAGGCGTGAAAACCGAGGGCGAGGCCTTTCATTTCAACGATTGGGTGGAGGACGAGACATCGCCCCGCATGACCCAGTTGGAAAGTTTCGCCAGGGTGCCGGGCGGCTTTGTTTTTCTGGCCAAATTGCTGGGTCAAGGCTCCGCCAGCCTCTTGCGCTTCGACCAAGAGGGACGCTTTTTATGGCAGACGCCTCTGGCGGTCCCGACCCGCACCAACCCGCTGGCTTTCACCATTGTCTTCACGCCTTCGATGCTGACCGCGACTGACGATCATGTCGCTGCGGTTTCTGGCGGGACCCTGTTTGTGTTGCAGGGAAGCGACGGAAGGCAACTAGGCGAAAAAGGCGACATCTCCGCCACCGCGATCGCGGCATTTGAAGGGGATGTTTTTCTCGCCGGCAAGGACGGCCTGACCAAGACGGGCTGGTCCGACTTTCAGGACCTGAAGGCCGAGCCGATTCTGGCTGCCTTTACGTCGCTGGCGGTCGCGGCGGATCGCAAGGTCGGTGCAGTTGGGAGCTCGATCTGGCTGACCGCTGGCGGCTCATGGAACAAAGTCGAGGCGGGCGCGACGGTGACGAGTCTTTCTCTGGGAGTGAAGAATACTTTCTGGATCACTGGAAAAATGACGGAGGGCGGCGATGCCTTTACCGGGCAGTTTGATGAGAAGGGCGAGCTTTTGCGCGCCTATCGCAGCGACTTCGCTCCTCGGAGGGTCCAAGCCTCTGTACAGGAGGAGGAAATCACCGTTTTGGAGGAACAGGGAGTGACTCAACGCCTGCTCGTCCTCAAATTCGCCGAAAAGAAGGACGACGCTTCCTCGGATTGGGAAATTGTCTTTGAGAAAAGGCTCACTCCCTGTGCGAATTTCGGTTTGGTGGACGGCAAGCTGGTGGCGGAGGCCGATAAGGAGTCACCCCGGCCCGCCTTTACCATTACCCTGGCCACGGGCGGCCTGACGGCGAGCGCTCCGAAACTGGCGGCTCAGGTGATCGCTGACGGGAAAACTCTCTGGCTCGCCACCGCGAATGGGCTGAAGCTGCAGCAACTGGCTGAGCAATCCGGGGTTACCCGCATCCTCCTTGCTCCCGGTCCAGACAAGGATTCCCGGCGGATTTACGCCGGGGATGGGGCCGTCGTTGCGGAGTACCTAGTCACCGGTTTGGGTGATATCGCTGAGATTGAAGCCGGAGAAATTGAAATTCCCTGATTTGACCTCTGGCCATGATGCATTATCAGAAGATGGTGAATTTCCGGACTTTGGCTCTCATGGCGCTCCTCGCCGCGGTTTTTCCCGTCGGTTCCGTGCATGCCGTGGAGGAGATCAAAGTTCCCTTTAATTTCCAATGGGGGGAATCCGCCCAGCGTCTGGAGGATAGCCTCAAGCGCGTGCAAGCTCGCGTGGTCGAGCGCAAGACCGTGTCCAACCGCCAATGCCTCGTTGTCGAAGGCATCCCCCAGAAGCTCCTCCAACGCGCTCTCTTTTACTTTGAGAGCGATTCTCTCAACGAGATCGAGCTCCAATACGGCGACCCGACCTGGGACTCCACCCAATACGGCACCTTCTTCGATCAGACCCGCCGCAATATCGAGAGCAAATACGGCATCGGCCGCGTGGTCGCCCGCCAGAAGACCCGGGAAGGGGAGGTGCTACAGACGCTTATCGGGTATCAGTGGGTGCAGGATGTCGCCACACTGGCCCTCTACTACTATACCGCCGAAAGCGGAGCAGACAGCTACCGGCTGCTCAGCCTGCACTACCGCGGCTTCTAAAGCATTCGGTTGACGAAGATCTCGCGGTCAAAGTTCGCAAAATCACCCAGCTTTTCCCCGGTGCCAATGAAACGCGTCGGGATGCCCAGCTCATGCTGGATGGCCACGGCCACGCCACCTTTGCCGCTGCCGTCCAGTTTGGTCAGGACAATGCCGGTCAGGCCGGCCGTCTGGTGAAACTCTTTGGCCTGCACCAACGCATTTGATCCCGTGGTGGCGTCCACCACCAGCAGGCGCTCGTGCGGTGCCTCAGGATCATGCTTGGCCAGGGTGCGCTTCACCTTGCCCAACTCCTGCATGAGATTGTCTTTGGTGTGCAGGCGTCCGGCGGTATCGCAGATGAGGAACTCCACGTTTCGGCGATGGGCGCTGGCCCAGGCGTCATGGCAGAGGGCGGCGGCATCACCGCCGTATTGGCCCTTCAGGACTTCAACTCCGATGCGCTCTCCCCAGGTTTCCAGTTGCTCGATCGCGGCGGCGCGGAACGTATCCGCGGCCACCAGCAGGCAGCTATGCCGGTTGGTTTTGAACCAATGCGCCATCTTGGCCGAAGACGTCGTCTTGCCCGTGCCGTTTACGCCGATCATCAGGATCGCCTTGGGTCGGTTGGGCAAGGGACGAATCGGCGGATTCGCCACCGGCAGGACTTTCAAAATCTCCTCTTTGGTCACTTCCGCCGCCGTATTCGCATTGACCTCTTTGCCGCGCAAGCGCAAGGCGTCGAGGATGCGTACGGTCATCGGCACGCCAAGATCGGCGCGGATCAGGGTTTCCTCCAACTCGTCCCAGTCGACGGGCTGGGCACTGAATTTGGCGACGAGATTCTTAAGGAAATCCAACGGCATCAGGATGCGGTCCGGGCCGGACGGGCGAGGGTCGCACGGATCTGGTCGAGCACGCCGTTGACGAAACGCCCCGATTCCTCGGTGCTGTATTTCTTGGCGATTTCAATGGCCTCGTTGATGGAGACCACCGGGGGCGTATCGGGGCAGTACAGCATCTCGTAGATGGCCACGCGCAGGACGTTGCGGTCGACCACGGAGATGCGGTTCAATTCGTAATTCTGCGCGCTCTTGCGGATCGTTTCGTCGATGGCCTCCTTATGCTCCGAGGCCCCCGCCACGATGCTGTCGCAGAAGCGGCGCGCGGCGGGACTGAGCCCGCGAAATTTGTAGTAGGCCGGCAGATCGCTTTCCCCATTGAGATCACGCAGGTAGAGATATTGTACGGCCGCTTCACGGCCTTCACGACGGACACCCATGGTTTAAAAAGTTTTTTGAGAGAGTTCCCGGGCAGCCCGGCCGGCAGCCACCGCTGCACGGGCGGCTTCGATGCCGCGGTTATGTTCCAGTTCCACGCATCGGGCCTGTGCCTGCGCTTCGTTTTCGAGCAAAAGCACCTCGTGAATCACCGGAACCAAATTGCTTAAAGCAACGTCCTGCAGCGCGGTGGTGACCGACTGCGCAATCAGCATGGCGTGGGCGGTCTCCCCCTGCAAAATGACGCCCAAGGCGAGGATGGCATCGAATTTTTTCTGGTTCGCGCAAAGCTTCACAGCCAGAGGAACTTCAAAAGCCCCCGGTACCCAGGTCAGCGAAACCTGGCTGCCTTGTTCAAGCTCGCTCAGTTCCCGATAAGCCTGGTCCACCATCGGCTGGACAAACCCGAGGTTGTATTGGCTCGCCACGATGGCAAAGGCCATGGTGGTCTTGGTGGCCATGCGCGGGCGGATGGGTTGGGCGTTCGACATGTGGAAAATTTGGTAGCGGGACGGCTGGCGCTCGTCACGACTGGTTTTACAGAAGATGGCCCATTTTGTCCTTTTTGGTAGCCAGATATTTCGCGTTGTGCGGATTGGCCGTGGAACGAATGGGCAATTGCTCGACAATCTCGAGATCATAGCCTTCCAGCCCGACCACTTTCCGGGGATTGTTGGTCAGAAGACGGATTTTTTTCACCCCGAGGTCCGAGAGGATCTGGGCGCCGAGACCGTAGTCGCGCAGGTCGCTGGGAAAACCGAGTTTTTCATTGGCTTCCACCGTGTCGAGGCCCTGCTCCTGCAGTTTGTAAGCGTGAATCTTGGGCCCGAGTCCGATGCCCCGGCCTTCCTGCCGCATGTAGACCAGCACTCCGCTCTGGGATTTCTCGATCTGCTGCAAAGCCTGGTGGAGTTGCGAACCGCAGTCACAACGCCGCGAACCGAAAACATCCCCTGTCAGGCACTCGCTGTGCACGCGGACCAGGGTCGGCTTGCTGGCGCTGATCTTGCCCTTGACCAAGGCCACATGATGGTGGTCATCTACGGTCGAACGATAGAGATACAAATCGAAATCGCCGTAGTCGGTCGGCATGCGGATCATCTGCTCGCGTTCAACCAGCTTCTCCTGCTTGCGCCGATAGGCGATCAATTCCTCAATGGAACAGATTTTCAGGCCATGCTTCTTTTTGAATTTGAGCAATTGGGGCAGCCTCGCCATCGAGCCGTCTTCGTTGAGGATTTCGCAGATGACCCCCGAGGGATCGAGACCGGCCATGCGGGCGAGATCGATGGACGCCTCCGTGTGGCCCGCCCGGCGCAATACGCCGCCGGGTTTGCCCTGCAGCGGAAAAACGTGCCCTGGCTGCACCAGGTCGGAGGGTTTCCCCTTGCTGCTGGCCAATACCTTGATGGTAGCGGCACGGTCCTTCGCGCTGATGCCGGTGGTGATCCCGCGGGCGGCGTCCACCGAGACGGTGAAGTCCGTGGCGTACATCTCGCGGTTGTGCGCGACCATGCGCTGAAGTCCGAGTTGTTTGGCCCGTTCCTCGGTCACAGGGGCGCAAATCAGCCCACGGCCATGCCGGGCCATGAAATTGACACTGGCGGGTGTGACCTTGCTGGCCGCCATGACGAGATCGCCCTCGTTTTCCCGGTCGGCGTCGTCAGTCACAATAACCATGCGCCCTTTTTTAATGTCGGCAATGACGTCGGGAATGGGATCAAACTGCATTTTCATCGGAAGAGGTTCAACTAAAGCACAAAAAGCATGCGGGGCGAAGGATCGAATGATCCCTTCGCCCCGCTGGCTGCCTAACCAAACTGTTTTTTACTGACAGGCCTCACACTCGCCGCCATTGCGCATGGCTTCGATGGAGCACACCAATTTTTCTTCTTCAGTGTATTCCCGCTTGCCCCCGGCGATGCCGCCGACTTCCTTTTTCACCGCCACGGTGGCCTTTTCGATATTCGAGGCCTGCAGGGTGCGGAGGTAGTAGGTGGTTTTGAGGCCCACATGCCACGCGCGGCGGTACATGTGGCTGAGAGTCTTGAGTTCCGGCTGGGCCAGGAAGAGGTTGACCGACTGCGATTGGTCGATCCACTTCTGGCGCCGCGCCGCCGCGTCGATGATGGCGTTGTAGCCTACCGAGAACACCGTGGCGTGCTTCTTCTTGAGATGCGCCGGGATGCTTTCGATGTCAGCCAGTTCACCGTCGAAGTACTTGAGATGATCCACCATCTCCTCGCTCCAGAGGCCTTCCTTCTTCAGGTCGATCACCAACTCGCGGTTGAGCACGATGAAATCGCCGGAGAGGTTCGATTTGACGTAGAGGTTTTTGTAGTTCGGCTCGATGCAGGGCGTGGTCCCCGTGATGTTCGAGATCGTCGCCGTCGGCGCGATCGCGATCACGTTGGAGTTGCGCATGCCCTGCTTCTTGATCTTCTCACGCACTGGCGTCCAGTCCAGGCGTCCGCCGCGGGGTACGTCGATCTTGATGCCGCGCTCCTTCTCAAGCAGGTCGATGGTGTCCTGCGGGAGCAGGCCGCGATCCCACTTCGAGCCGCGATAGCTGGAATACGAGCCGCGCTCGGCCGCCAGATCACTGGAGGCGGAGTAGGCAAAGTAGGCGATGGCCTCCATGAATTCGTCGTTGAACTCGATGGCTTCCTCGCTGGCAAAACCCATGTTCCGCTTGAACAACGCATTCTGCAGACCCATGACTCCGAGGCCGATCGGACGATGGCGCATGTTGGAGAGCTTGGCCGCCTCG
>CAYUMP010000002.1:0-34229 GCA_964445975.1 uncultured Chthoniobacterales bacterium
GATTTCTTCCACCTTTTCCGGCCTTCCGTTCGGCCAGCGTCTTATTGAGGTCTACAAGGAGAGCGGAAAGGTCCATACTCAATATTTCGATTTCACCCTGGGTGGCAATGTCACCGAAGACACCAAGTTCTGGGTGGGTCCCGCCGTCTTTGCCATTCTCCGCAATCAAAGGCTGCTCGATGCCATCGAGTCCATCATCGGGCCTGAAATCTATTCCAATCCGGTGCAGCATGTACGCCTCAAACCCCCGGAGAAATACCTCCCGCGCGATTCTCACAACCGCGTCGTAGGCTACATCGGGGCAACCCCGCCGCATCAGGATCACGGCGTGGTTACAACGGAAGCCGACCAGACCGAGATCATCACAGCCTGGTTTCCGCTCTGGGACGCGACCATTGAAAACGGCTGTATGCTCGTCTGGCCTCGCAGCAAGGAAGCCGGCCTGGCCGAACATTGCCCCCGCTTCAGCGGCCTCCAGATTCCCGACAGCCTCCTTCCTGGAGAACCCAAGGCCCTGCCCATGAAGCGTGGTGATGTTCTCTTCATGAACAAACTCACCATGCATGGCTCCCTGGCTAACAACAGCAACGAAATCCGCTTCAGCGTGGACCTACGCTATAACCCGATCGGCCAACCCACCGGCCGAGACTTTCTGCCAGGTTTTGTGGCGCGCAGCCGCAGCCATCCCGAGACAGAGCTTCGCGATCCCGTCGAATGGGCCCGCCTTTGGCACGAGTGCCGCAGCCGCCTGGCCGGCCAGCCGCTGGATCACTCCAAGTTCAACCGCTGGAACGCGGACAGCCCGACCTGCGCCTAATCGCAGGCGGGTCCGCACCGGCGGATTTTAAAAAGCGTCACCCGCACAGTTGGCGTGACGTTTATGGCTGCGGGTCGACGCGATACTGACGCGCCCCGAACGCCGGATCACCAAAGATTCAGGAACCGGGGTGCAGCTTGAAATTATCGAAAGTCACCCCAGGTCCCCAAGAGCCAAACCCGACTTTCCCACCCACATAGGGTCCATCATCGGTCATTTGATCGAGGAGCGCGCCTGAGGCCACCACGTTTTTGTCATCCCCAGCTTCCGTGATCTGGTATTCGTAGCGATATTCATCAGCCTTGGGTGCCCTGATGGTCAGGCGATACCAGGTACCCGTCGCCAGTATCGCTGGAATGGCTTCACTCAGCGGCGGAACGCTCCGACCATTTTTCATGAGAATGAGCTGGGCGACGCTCTTGCCCAATTCCGTGCGCAACCGGAAATAGGCAAAATGGCGATTGTCGATGTAGTTAAAAAGCATCGTCACCGCCCCGACCGCATCGGTGTCGGATAACAAGAAATCGACACTCATCGTGTAGGGTTCATCCGCGTTGTCAGGAATCACCGAGTCCTCAAGAAGAATTTCATTGGATTCCTGGGACTCCGACGGCGCAGTCACAGCCTTTCCGTCTTGAATCTTGATTTTTCCCCATAGAACCGCATATCGCCCGGCAAAACCATCCTTCGCCTGAACCCAATCCGTGTTAGCGAGGTCAAAGGAATCTTCAACGTCACCGGCTCGAGCGGCGTGCGACAGGAACAAATACATCACGGACAATAAGCCTGTCCAAAGTTGTCGTTTCATAGTTGGTTCACACTTCTAAAATTATGCAAGGCCTCGAAGACCCAGCCTTCGCGCTGCTCTTCAATAGCAGTCGGTGAAGGCCACGACAAACAAGTCTTCACTTCAAGTCTCGTCGGTGGATGCGATCAAAACACGAGTCGCGCGGAGATATGGAAAATAGCAACGCCGATGTGGGATATTCATGGAAGGAGGGCGGGGAAAGTACTGGAAAATAGAGTGCCATTTATTCCTCCTCCGTCATCATCCAAATGAACCGCCAATTTCATAAAATCAACCGGGTACGAAAATCCCGCTCCGCTGCGGGCAATTGTCCCAAAGCATCGCCGGGTTGGAAACCGGCACAACGATCCACATCGCAACAGCGCCACGGGTTTTTTTTGGGGAGCAAAGCGGACGCGTTCGCCCTACGCGTATTCTTTTGTCTTAGGCGTTCTTATTCCCGGCGGTGCCGCAGACGGCTCGGCGCAGTCCCAGTATATCGTCGCACCAACTTATTGAAGTGATGTGGGTCGGGAATGCCAACCTGCACCGCGACGGATTTGATCGGCAGGGTGGTGTGCGTGAGAAGATGTTTGGCCAGCTCCAGCCGGCGGACGCGAAGGTACTCGCTAACGGTCATCCCAATAGCGGAACGAAAAAGCCGATTGAGATGCGTTTGAGAAAGACCGGCCTCATCGGCGAGGTCGCTCACCTGGAGCGGATCGACTATGCGATCATCAATTGCATCCATAACATGAGCCAAGGCCGGGTGCCTCGCCGGCGGGGCATCCGGCTGCGCCGCAAGATCACAGGTCAGACGCCAAAGCACATCCCAGAGCCGGGCTGAGGCGCGCACGGCCTGATGATGGTAGAGAAAGGACACCTCCCGCAGATCCAAGCGCATCCGATCAAAATCCTTCCCGACATTCTGCATGACGGGAATGGTGGCGGAACAAGCACCACGGGCGGGCACGAAATGAACCCAGGTCAGGATAGCTTTGCCTTTGTAGCGATAGGCCATGTCCACGCCCGGAGCCGTAATGCTGGCGTAGCCCGGCTGGATGGGAAATGTCTCGTGACCGATGAGGAGCTCCCCCTCGCCTTGGTAAAGATTGAGGCACCAGAATTTCTCCATGCGATAGCGTTCAGTTCCCCACAAACCGTGAATGGCCCGACTCGACATACGCAAGATCGACGGGGGCCGGGAGAGCGCTATCTGATGGGAACCGCCCTGCCAAAGCATGTTTGTTCAATACCAATAATAGTCAATTTGGTCAATTGAAACCCAGACAGTGCGGCCACTATGGTGCCCGGAATGTCTCAACCTCCAGACGATCTTCTTTGTGAGTCCCGGGAGAATCCTCTCGGCCTCGATGAAATCCACCCTTCCTTTTCTTGGAAGGTCCGCACGGCGGCTCCAGGCCGCCGGCAATCCGCCTATGAATTGCTGGTCTCCAGCTCAGCCGATCTGCTGCACCAAAACGTGGGAGACCTGTGGACAAGCGGCAGGATCACGTCTCCTCAATGCCATGACATCGTCTATTCCGGAAAGACCCTGGGCAGCCGGCAGATATGCCATTGGAAGGTGCGTTGCTGGGACGAGAATGACGAAGCGAGCCCCTACAGCGCCGCCGCAACGTTTGAAATGGGCCTTTTGCACAAGGAGGACTGGAGGGCCGAATGGATCGGATGGCCGGCCGGCCATCCGGGTCTGGCAGCTTATTTTCGCTGCCCCTTTCACTTGGATTTCAAACCAAAGCGGGCCATCGTGTATTCGAGCGGACTCGGCCTGTATCAGGCCTATGTGAATGGCGTGCGAATGCCCGGATTATTGCAGCCGGCGGTTTCCGATTTCGGAAAACGCATCTACTACAACACGCATGATGTGACCGGCGATTTGCACGAGGGCGAAAATGTGGTGGCGGCCACGGTGGGCGGGGGCTGGTACGGCACCCCTATCCTGCTCGTCCAACTCGAGATTCACGGGCCTGAAGGGCAACTCGTCGTCGTCGACACCACTCGCGAACGCGGCACCCCGATCTGGATGGTGTCTAACGGTCCCATACGGCTGAACAGCCTTTTCGACGGGGAGAGTTACGATGCCACACAGGAAAAACCCGGATGGGACAAACCGGACTACGTTCGCGTCATGGAGCCTCGGGCGGACATCTGGCTGGGCGCATGCGTCGTGAGACCTCCAGGCGGTCGCCTGCGCGCGCAGCCGATCGAGGCGATCGGAATCGTGCGAGAGCTACCTGTGGAAAAGCTCACGGAGCCAAAGCCCGGCGTGTTTGTTTTCGACTTCGGGCAGAATCATGCGGGCTGGGCCCGGCTCACGGTGGAAGGTCCGCGCGGCACGATCCTGTCTCTGAAATATGCCGAGAGCCTCAACGCCGATGGCACGGTCAATCAGGAAAATCTTCGCAGCGCACTTGCCACCGACACGTACGTCCTGAGTGGCCAAGGTCCGGAGACCTGGGAACCGTCCTTTACCTATCATGGATATCGCTACGTGCAGGCGGAAGGTTGGCCAGGCCGACCCGATCCCAACTCCCTGACGGCGTGCGTCGTCCGGTCCCCGCTTCCTTCCCGAGGCCGATTCTCCTGCGACAACGCTCTGCTCAACCGCATCCACCAGATGGTGCGCTGGACGGAGGAAAGCAATCTTCATGGCATACCCACGGATTGCCCGCAACGCGACGAGCGCATGGGCTGGCTCAATGACATGGCGGCTCGCTCGGAAGAACTCATCTACAATTTCGAAGGGGCCAACTTCCTGACGAAGTTCGTTTCCGACATCGCCGATGCGCAGCTTGAAAATGGCGCCATCGGCGATACGGCGCCCTATCAATCGGGGTATCGGCCGGCGGACCCTGTGAGCATCGCATTTTTGCTCATTCCGTTCCTGCTGTATCAACACTATGGCGACACGAGAGCGATGACGCGCCACTATGAAAGCATGCGCCGATGGGTGGATTATCTCTCAAGTCGGTCCGAGGGCGGCCTGCTCAAATACAGCAACTTCGGGGATTGGGCACCTCCGGCCGAGGAAGGCGTGGTCGGAAGCGAGGGCGTGGGAGCGCTTTCCGCAAAGACTCCCGGCGAACTGGTATCGACCGCTTTCCACCATGGCTCGCTCACGCTTCTGGCCAGGATTTCCGACATTCTGGGAAAATCAACGGAGAGCTTTTACTATCACGCCGCAGCGGCGGAAGTCCGGAAGGCCTTTCATGCCAACTATTGGTCGGAGAGCCTTTCCGGCTATGGCTCGGGCAACCAGGCCTGCAACGCCATCGCCCTCTACTTTGACGTGGTCCCATCTCATCTGCGACGCCGGGTCGTCCAATCTCTGGTCACCGATGTCGAGAGACGCGGCTTCCATCTCAACACGGGAAATCTCTCCACGAAATATCTGCTGGAGGTTCTTTCCCAGGAAGGCTTCGCCGACGTCGCCTTTAAGATTGCGACACAAACCACCTATCCAAGCTGGGGATTCATGCTGGAAAAGGGCGCAACTACACTGTGGGAACGCTGGGAGGAACTGCACGGCGGGGGAATGAATTCGCACAATCATGCGATGCTGGGGTCCATCGGGTCCTGGTTTTACCGCCATGTTGCTGGCATCTTCATGGAAACCACGGAGAGCCAGCCTCCCCATGTGGTCATCCGTATTCCCACCGTCACGGAAGTCTCGATGGCGGAGGCGACTCTGCCGACGATCTGGGGAGAAGTGGCGGTGGCTTGGAAAAAAACGGCTGACTCCATCAATGTATCGGTTTCGATCCCCTGGAATTGTCCGGCCGTGTTTCACGATCAGGATTCCATCCGCACGATCCTTCCGGGACAACACGAATTCCGCTTTCCCTACAAACCGAATTGAGAAGCTCCAAGGCTCCTCTTCCCGGCTTTTTCCCCACGACAAGCAGAACGGGAAGATCATTGATTGTGTGGCCGAACGCGCTGGCATTGCCGGTTTTGTCGTGGGGGCTCAGTCCGAGAATCTTCAGTTCGATAGCTGCGAAGCTCTTGAGACCGGAGGCAACGGCTGGTGGGCCAATGGAGACGAGCATTTCACGACGACTACAGGCTTCCGGGTTGGAGACATTCAGAACTCATCCGGGCCCAAACAAATCGGCTTCGTCGACTGCTCTGCCATAAACAAAAAGCATTCCGGGGCGATGGACTTTGGTTTCTGGTGCGCACCTGCCGCAGCTGGCCCGGAGCATCAGATCTCGCTAAAGAATCCGAAGGTCGTCGGAGCAAAGGCCGCTGAAATCTCCGGTTTCGCGAAATGACGGACGGCGCCCATACGGAGCCAGAAGCTCCGTTACTTTAAGTCCAGCTCTTTTCGGAGCTGGAACTGCATCTCTTCCATGGCGGCTTCAATCGATGTGCCACGGTAAATGATGCTTTGGACCGCGTTAACCAGAACGCGCTGCACGGTCGTGTAGCCGGGCCCGTAAAGAGAGATCACGGCCGCATCCCCCTCCATCGTTTCCGCGAAGCGTCTAATCGAAGCCGGGGGACGCGAATCGAGGAACTCGGCGCTGAATGCCTGGTTTCGGTAAACCGGTACAGACCTGCCGGCAAGCATCGCAATTCTCGATCCTTCCGGGCCGGCATAGAACTCGAGGAATCGCCTGGCTTCCTCGGGATACCGGGTGTTTTTCCATATGGCTATGCCGGTACCCTGATGCGTGGTCGCTCCGTGCGGAACTCCGTGTGGCGCCGGAACAACGTCCCAAGCAAAATCCGTCTTACCTTCAAGAATTGGCGTGAAGGCGCGGTTGCCAAACAGAAAGGCGATGCGCCCATCGCGGAAGAGCTGATAAGTCCCCTGATCGCTGCCCACTTCAGGCGGAACGGCATAGCCTTTTGTATGAAAATCGCGATAGAACTGGAGAGCCTCGGCCGTACGCGGGTTATTCGCCGTGACTTTGGTCGGATGCTCAATGTTATCAAAAAGTTTTGCCCCGTAGCTGGCGAACAAGAGTTCGGGTGTGGGAAACACCAATTCGTATTCGGTGGGCGCATCGGCATTCCCATTCTTGCCGGTAAGAAGGGGAGCCATGTCCTCGATCTCCTGCCAGGTCCATCCCTTCGGCGAAAAGGGAATGCCGGCCTTGCGTAAGGCGTCGAGATTACAGTACATGACCACCCCCTGGACATTCACAGGCGCACAGTAGTAATGCCCGTCACGCAGGAAGGCCCGGCGGGGCAACGGCATCAGGTCATTCTCGGCATCGACTTTTTGGACGAAGCCGGTCACATCCAGAAACACCCCGCGAGAGGCCCAATCGTCGTAGCGACGGATATCGACGATCATCACATCCGGAGCAGAATTCCCGACCATCATGGCCTGGATTTTTTGTTCGTATCGCTGCCCTATGGCCTGGGTGCGGACACGAATCCCCGGGTTCGCCTTTTGAAAAGCCTCCACGATTTCGCTCTCCACTTTTTGCTGCTCAATCGAACCGGAGAAAGCAAAGGTAATCTCCTTTTCACTGTCCGGCGGGCGGGTGCAAGCCTGTAGCAGAACAAACGTGCCAAGAATGAGGAAACGGCCAATGGGTCGTTTGAAATGACAGCGGTTTCTGAAAAATTGGGGCATCGACCGAGGAGGATTTAATACGGACGCATGGGATAAGTCAGTGGTAAAGCCCTGCAGTGCCACGGGCGTCAAGGCCAGTTATCGGACCGGAAGGGTGCCACCGGCAGTCCGTCTCCACTATAGAAGCAGGCTTGGGGAGCGTTTTTCCAAAGATACCTGACGGCCTTTGGCTTGGGAACCGAAGCCGAAGAAACAATCAGAGCATCCCCTTCAATCTTTGCAGTGGCCGGGAAAAATTCCTTGTCTTCGCCGGCCACCTCCAGATCCGTGACATGGTCTCCCTTCAAATGAATGCCCTGCGACGGTTTCAGTTTGACGCGGATAGCCCCTGCGACGGGGACAAAACCTACTGCCAAGGGCATCCGGCCATGAATGGTTTCCTTGTAGACCACCTCCCGGGCCAAAAGCGAAAGCCGCCGTCCCACATCTTGTTTGTTTCTCGGATGAAGATCGTCCGGTTGGCCCACATCGATCGCCGAGACCATGCCGGTATTCGGGAGAGTCAATGCGCTGGCCTGGGCCTCGCGCTGAAAAGCCCACTGCTGGCCGGTCGCATCATTGGGCAACTTGAAGTTAGCGAGTTGCACGAATAGAAACGGAAGGTCGCCCTGCCCGAAATCCTTCCGCCATTGCTTGATCATGGCCGGAAACATAGTCCGGTAATCCTTATAGCCGGCCGCATTGCCCTCTCCCTGATACCAGAGGAATCCGCTGATGGCATAAGGACAAAGCGGATTGATATTGGCATTAAACAATCCACCGGGAATGCCCCGATCACGAGGATCGTCGAGTTTACGGGGTTCCGGCTCGGTGAATTCTTTTCCCGAATTTTTGGCTTCCTGAGAGTCCTTTTTCCATTTTTCCAGCGTTTGACTATAGGCGGCGAGCCTGGCCGGAAAGTCTTCCAAAGTCTTTTTCCAGTTTTTTTGAATATTTTCATTTTGAGGCAGCGTGGCCAAGCCCGCGGGACTGATCCATGCCTCGACCCCACTACCGCCCGGAGTTGCCTTGATAATCCCGACCGGGATTCCCAGCTTGGGCTGGAGCTCGCGTGCGAAGAAATACGCGACCGCCGAAAACTCCCCTACGGTATCCGGCGAAGCAGCTTTCCATTGCCCGGTCGTGTCGGTCTGCGGGGTATCCTTCGCCACGTTGGCTATACCAAAGTATCGAATGAGGGTGTTGTTAGCCGAAGATCTTTCGTTTGCCGCATTCAGTGAGGCACTAACCGGCCAATGCATGTTCGACTGACCGGAACACAGCCAGACATCGCCGACCAGAATATTACCGACAGTCACCTGATCCTTCCCAAGGACGACCAACTCCTCGGGCGTTGCATTGGCGGAAAGAGGGTCGAGTAGAACAGACCATTTTCCGGCGGCATCGGCAGAGGCCTTTTTCTCCTGCCCATGGAAGCGGACCGTGATCTGTTCGCCCGGCCCCGCCGTTCCCCACACCGGAACCGGCTTGTCGCGCTGCAAGACCGCACCTTCGCTAAAAAGCGGAGCGAGTTTAATACTAGCCGAAAGTGGAAGACACAGGGCCATCCACACGCCAGCGACAAAGCCGAGTCGAAATTTATTTTGATACGATGCAATAAACATATTTTTAACCGAGATGCTTTTCCCGCCTTTCGGAAAACGGACCTTGCTGATCGGTTGATAGAGAGCAGGTCGAGGAACAATGAGATAGGCGGGGACAATCCATATCCGGGCGGATCATAACCTCAGCCGGCATCGACTCTCAACTGATCAAACTGACTTTTTTTGGTATACACTGAACATTTCTGCGTTCGGAAATTTGGTATTCCAATGGTGTGATACCCAACGCAAGACGGCCCCCGGACCAAACCACGCCAAACAGATGCCGATGTTCAAACCGGATGTTGGCGACGTCGGACAAGCCCACATAACTTCCGCATGCATAACCAACCATTCCTCGCATCTCACCAATTGATCTGCCCCGGATCAAGAACCTCATGGGATGGCGGATTTTTCAGGGTAAATATTGTAATAACCGCCAGGAAAACAACATCTCGGGTGATCGTTTTTTTGTATTTCGTGATTCATTTTGCCCATGCGCAAACAGACAAAACGTCTACTCTTAAAAAGGCACGTTTCGACAACAAACGCCGAAGCCTGGCTCCTTAAAAAAGCAACTCCCCCTCTCCACCATGCCCTTGCTTGCTTCATTCATCAGCGCTGCCATTTCACTGGTTCATCCGCGACATCGAGATGTTTCCAATCCGTCGAACGAATCACATTTCGCACAGGATCTTCGTCATCTCCCTGCCTGAACGTATGTGGCAGCACCCTCTCCGACAAAGATTGCGCGATGGCGACATCATCGTGGGGATGACCGTCGTCACCTCAAATGTGGAAGCGGCCGCTCACGCCGCAGGCCTCGGATTTCATTTTTTATGGATTGAAATGGAGCATTCGCCAGTCTCCCTCGAGGCCTTGCGACTAATCGTGCTTGCGACCGCCAAATCTCCCGCCGCAGTATTGGCGCGAGTGCCTTATACTGAGCTTTGGATGGCCAAGCGTGTGCTCGACCAAGGCGTCAGCGGCGTGATTTTCCCGTTTGTTTCCTCCTCCACCTTGGCCCAACGGGCCGCTGATGCGTGCTACTACCCTCCCAAGGGCCTGCGGGGTTCAGGAGCGGGACTGGCTTCCGCCACCTGGCCGGCGCCGGGGAGTTATTATGATTCCGCCGATGAAAATATCCTTAGTATTGCGGTCATAGAAAATGTTGAAGGGGTGGAGAATATCGAAGAGATCACAGCCACATCCGAGTTGGACATCATCTTCATCGGCACGGCAGATCTTTCGTTTTCTCTCGGCTGTCGAGGAGACCAAAATGCTCCGGCTGTGAAAGAGGCGGTGGCAAAGATTGTTTTGGCGGCCCGCAAACACGGAAAATATCTGGGCCGACCGGCTGGCACGGCCAAGCAAATCCAAGAGTGGCGGACGGACGGATTTCAGGTTTTTCAAACCGGAACCGAGCTTGGCCTGATGTCTGCAGGCGCCTCGCAGCTCCTGGAACCGCTCGGCATAACCGGCATCCCCAAAGAGCAGCGCGCGCTCTACTAAGTCCGCCCCCCCATGCAGCCCATCTCAGAAGCGAACCTTCTCTCCAGCCTGACCGCTTCAATCATCAGGGCGGGTGCGCTTGACGCCCGCAATCTTGCCGCGGCCAATCTTCTTTCCCGGGAGATCGAGCGGCGCACCCGGCTTTCCGTTTCCCAACTCACAACTTGGGGTGAGGCTGACGAACTCACCTTCATCCTCGCGACCACATCCGGCCTTGAGACCCAGGCGTTCAGCCCCGGGCCAACTCCCCTTTTGATGCCTTCGGGAAGGCCGGAGGGATTTGCCATCGCCACCGGCACCCATGGCGGACGCGGCTTTGTTTCCATAGTCGGCCAGGACTCGCGGGGGCTGCTTTTCGGCGTGGGTCATCTTCTTCGACAATTGCGATGTTCCCCGGGTCTGATCGAATTACCCGATCAGCTCAAGGTCGTCAGCAGCCCGCAACTCCCCATGCGAGGCCATCAGTTGGGCTATCGCCCCAAGACAAACTCCTATGATGCGTGGGATGTCGACCAGTGGCACCAATACATCTGCGACCTGGCCATTTTCGGAACGAACGCCATCGAGATCGTGCCCCCGCGAACTGACGATGAGGCGACCAGCCCTCACTTTCCGCTGCCCCAGTTGCGAATGATGCAGGAGGTTTCCAGCATCGCGGACAATTACGATCTCGACTGCTGGATCTGGTATCCGGCTCTCGACGCGGAATACACAGATCCCGCCATCCGCGACGCGGCCCTCGCGGAATGGGAGGAGGTCTTTCGTACGCTTCGCCGCATCGACGCCGTCTTTGTTCCGGGCGGCGATCCCGGCAAGACCGAGCCTGGCGTATTGATGGACTTTCTTGCCCTGCAAGCCGAACGCCTTCATCGCCACCATCCCAAGGCGCAGATGTGGGTGAGCCCGCAGGGCTTCAACATGGGGCGACTCGAGGAATGGCTGACCATAGTCGAGACCCGACCACCTTGGCTCCATGGCGTGGTCTATGGCCCGTGGACCCGCCTGCCTCTGCCGGAGTTCCGAGCCCGCATACCCGCGAAGTATCCTCTTCGCCTCTACCCCGACATCGCCCATACCTACCTTTGCCAATTCCCCGTGGCCGATTGGGACGCCGCCTTGGCCGCCACCCTGGGACGGGAGCCCGTCAATCCGCGTCCAGTGGCCTTCAGTGCCATTATCCGGAAACATATACCTCATGCCGATGGCATCATTTCGTATTCCGAAGGATGCAACGATGACGTAAACAAAATCGTATGGAGCGCCTTAAGCTGGAATCCAGATGCCGACCTGCGAGAGATCCTTGAGGAATATGCGCGCTACTACCTGTCGCCCGCAGTGGCCGCGGATTTCGCCGACGGGCTTTTTGCCCTGGAACGCAATTGGATGGGACCGGTGGCGGAAAATCACTCCATCGAAAGAACCCTGGAGGGATTTCAAGCCTTGGAGCGCGAGGCGACACCCGCACTCCTAAGGAACTGGCGATTCCTGCAAGGTCTGTATCGGGCCTATTTTGACGCCTATATTCGCCGTCGCCTGTTAAAAGAAATCGGCGAGGAACAGTCCGCCCTGGAGATGCTGTGGAAAGCACCAACGAGCGGCGCACTTGCGGCCATGGCTGCCGCCGAGCAGGCGCTTTTTGCCCCGTCCCCGGAGCTCAACAACCTCCGCACGAGGATCTTTCAATTGGCCGAGGCACTCTTTCAAACCATCGGCATGCAGCTTAGCGTGCCGCTCTACAAGGCGACCACAACGCCTCGGGGAGCCAACCTCGACACCGTGGACTTGCCCTTGAACAACCGCAACTGGCTCCGCGATCAGTTCGCTCGCATCCGTCAGATCGATGACGAACCGAAGCGCCTCAAAGAACTCGAAGGCATCGCGAACTGGCAAGATCCCGGCCCCGAAGGTTTCTACGATAATCTTGGCTCCTCTCACCCCCATCTCGTCCAGACCGGTGAGAACGGCCACGACCCGGAATACCGCCATCAGGCGCTTCTGACCCACACGATCCGCACGGGTGATGAATTTGAAGACTGGCGGGTCGCGTGGCTCAAACACGTCTCGGCCTTCTACGAATCCTCCGTCCGGATGAAATATTCGGACCTGGATCGGAGCGCGACCTACCAACTGCGGGTCGTCTACGTTCCCTCCTTCATTCCTTCCGATATCAAGCTGGAGGTGCCGGGTATTTGCGACATTCACGATTGGTTGAGCCCCGGTGTGGAAAGCCGAACCGAGGCGCCCATCGTCCGTGAATTCAAGGTACCGCGAACGGCCACAGCCGCAGGCACGCTGGATCTCAAGTGGTCCGTAAACCCCAACGCCGGCGAACTGGTGGGCTTCGGCCAGATCGCGGAGGTCTGGCTTACCAAGATCCCGGAGAATTGAGAGGAAACCTACCGTTGCCAAACATGAGCGGCGACCCCGATACTTCAATGGTACCATGAAAGTCCGCTCGTCCGAGGCCATCGCCATCGCCTGCTTCCTGCTGCCGAATCTCCTGGGATTTCTCCTTTTTACACTCGCACCGATCGGGGTGTCCTTTGCCCTCAGCTTTACGAACTGGGATCTGCTTACCCCGCCGACCTGGGCAGGATTGGATAACTTTACCTCGCTGCTCGGCTTCCACCTTCAATCCGGCCGCTGGCAGCCGAACGACCCGAATTTCTGGTACTATCTGGGTAACACGTTTTTCCTTCTCCTCGGCCTGCCTCTGACGATGGCGGGTTCGCTGGCCCTCGCGCTCCTGCTGAATCACAAGCTGCGCTTCATTAATATCTTTCGGCTCATCTTCTTTCTTCCGAGCATCCTCGCCGGAGTGGCGATCTTTTATCTTTGGAAGTGGATCTACAATCCCGACTTCGGACTGATCAACGTCGCGCTCTCAAGCATCGGTATCGACGGTCCGAAATGGCTGACCGACGTGCATTGGGCCAAACCCGCCCTCATTATCATGGGAGTCTGGCTGGGGGCCGGCGGGCAAAGCATGCTCCTCTACCTCGCCGCCCTGCAAGGCATCCCACGTGACCTGCACGAGGCCGCCGCCATTGACGGAGCCAACACGTGGCAGCGATTCCGGACGGTCACCTGGCCGGGTCTCGCCCCGGTGACGTTTTTCATCTTCGTCATGGGCATAATCGGCGGTCTTCAAGGGGGATTTGAAGCGGCCTATATCATGACGAGCGGAGGCCCCGACGGCGCCACCACCACGATCGGGTACTATATTTTCTCGAAGGCCTACGAGCAGTTCCAGATGGGCTATGCCGCGTCCATCGCATGGATACTGTTCCTCATCGTGTTCGGCGTGACCCTTTTGAACTGGCGGTTCGGAAAGAAGAGCCTGGTCTCGTAGAGCCATGAAAAAAGACACCCGTCTTCTCTACATCCCACTGGTGATTCTCGGCACGACGACGCTTCTGCCGCTGCTCTTCATGCTGGTGACCGCGCTCTCCAAGTCCGAGGACGCCTTCCGCGCATCCGACTCCATCACCGATCTGATCGTGCCCAAATCCTTCGAATGGGAGAACTTCATCCGGGTCTGGGAATCGATTCCATTCGTGCGCTATTACTTCAACAGCATCCTGGTTTCGGTTTGCGTGACGGCAGGCCAGGTCTTTACCAGCGCCTGTGCGGCCTATGCCTTTTCGCGCTTCCAATGGCCGGGCCGGGACAAGCTGTTTCTCGCCTACCTCGCCACGATGATGGTGCCGGGATCGGTCACCATGCTGCCGAATTTCATCACGATGAAAATCGCTCCTGAATTGCTCTCTATGACTTTTCCGGGCATCGACTGGCAAGCGCCGCGGTACCTCGGCATCTGGCCGGATGTCACACCGGTGGGACGTCTGATTGGCATCGATTCCTATTTCGCCTTGATCGCTCCTGCTCTTTTCTCCGCCTACGGCACGTTTCTTCTCCGGCAATTCTTTCTCTCCATTCCAAGGGAACTGGAGGAAGCGGCCCGCATCGATGGCAGCGGCTACTGGCAGATTTTCACCAATGTGATGCTGCCCCTGGCCAAACCCGCCCTCGCGACCCTCACCATTTTTACCTTCCTCGGAAGCTGGACCAGCTTTCTTTGGCCGCTCATCGTGACGAACCAGGACTTGCTCCGCACCCTGCCGGTCGGCCTCCAGGCCTTCCAGGGACAATACGCCATGGAGTGGCCGCTCCTCATGGCGGCATCGCTGATGATGCTGATCCCGGTCATCGTGATTTTTCTTTATTGCCAGCGCTACCTGATCGAAGGCCTCACGGACGGAGCCGTGAAAGGATAACCTACAGCCCCGGCGCGGCAGCCCATCACCCCAACTCACATGAAAACTCGATATTCCGTCATCCTTGGCAACCTGGGAAACACCTGCGACCGGTTTTTGCCGACCGGGTATAAAGAAAAGGTTCCGAAAGAAGAAATGGTGCGGCAGGCGGCGGCCATCCCGGGCATCGAGGGATTGGAGCTGGTCGGCACATGGGACATCACCCCGGAAAACGTGAAAGAGATGCGCAAACTGCTCGGCGAACACGGGCTGGCCTGCGTGTCGATCATCCCGGATCTCTTCTCGCAAAAGCGATGGGGCAGCGGCAGCTTCGCGGCCAAAAGCGAGCGCATCCGCCAGGAAGCCTTGGAAGAGTCCCGTATCGTTGCCAATCTCGCCCTAGAGATGGACTGCGGTCTGGTTAACCTCTGGCTGGGCCAGGATGGTTACGACTATCCCTTGCAATCACACTATTTGCAGGAAAGAACCTGGCTTATGGAAGGACTGGCGAAACTCGCGGGCGAATTTCCGACCTTGAAGTTTGCCTTGGAATACAAGCTGAAGGAGCCTCGGACCCACAGCTTCCATGCGCGGGCGGCCGACACCTTGCTCATGGCCCAGGAGACCGGATGCAAAAATGTCGGGGTGTGCATAGACGTCGGGCATTCGCTGATGGCCTATGAGAATGTCGCGGAAGCGGTCGTCCTGCTTCAACACTACGGCCAGCGGCTTTTTCACATGCACTTCAACGATAATTATCGTTCGTGGGACGACGACATGATCGTGGGATCGGTCCATTTCGTGGAGTACCTGGAGCTGCTATTCTGGCTGAGGGAGATGAAGTACCAGGGATGGTACTCGATGGATCAATATCCCTATCGGGAGAACGGGGCGGAGGCGGTTGCGGAGAGCATCCTCTTTTTGCAAGGCGTCGAGCGTTTGCTCACCCCCGAAAGAATAAATGCGCTGAGAAAGGTCATCGTCGACGGTGATGCGACGAAAAGTGCGCGGTTGGTCAGGGAACTCATCCTTCCGACAAAGTGAGGCGGGGAGCCTTCAGCAACACGACTATGAAAAGATCAGCCATAGTCGCGCTCAGTTGTACTCTGTTCCTCACCCAAAGTCGGGCTGAAGACACGATCCGCCTGTTCCCCTCGCCATCACCACCCGAACAGCCCGCCGTGACCTGGGACATGGACGAACTGAAAAAAGCCCCGGCGACCTATTCCGCGGCGGGGATGGGAGAATTGGTCGAGCAGGATGGAATCCGTCCAATTTTTTACGACGGCGTGAAGATGGATGGGAAACCCACTCGTGTTTTTGCCTGGCTGGGCATCCCTGAATCGAAGGGGAAAAAATTGCCCGGCATCGTGCTGGTGCACGGGGGCGGAGGCACGGCGTATCGCTACTGGGTGAAGCTTTGGATGGATCGCGGCTACGTGGCCATCGCCATGGACACGAGCGGCATGATGCCGAAGACGATGGTCGAAAATAACTCACCCGAAAAAGTCCGGCACGAGTTCGCCGCCGCCAGCGGTGGGGACGGTTTCGGCCAAAGTCTCCGGCCGCTGGATCAACAGTGGGGGTACCACGCCGTGGCCGCCATCGTGCGAGCCAACAGCCTCCTGCGTTCTTTGCCGGAAGTCGATCCGGAGCGCATCGGACTCACGGGCATCTCCTGGGGCGGCATCCTGACCGAACTGGCGGCAGGAGTGGATGACCGCTTCGTATTTGCCGCGCCCGTCTATGGGTCAGGGTTTTTGGGAGAGAACTCGTTCTGGCTGGAAACGTCCTTTCAAAAACAAATGACGCCGGAGATGGTCGAGCGGTGGATTGCCCTGTGGGACCCGAGTCAATATGTCGGACGCATCAAGATGCCCGTGCTTTTTTGCAATGGAACCAACGACAAACATTTCCGCCCCGATTCCTGGCAAAAGACCTACCGGGGAGTACGCGGCCCGGTGACTTTATCGATGAAACTCCGCATGTCCCACGGGCATCCTCCGGCGGGCGATCCGAAGGAAGTCACCGTTTTTGCCGACTCCCTCTTGCGCGGCCAGCCACCCCTGGCCCGCATCACCGGCCGGGCCATCAACAACGGCGTAGCCTCCATCCGCTGGGACGCCGTTGTCCCGGTAAAGCAAGTCGAAGTCCTTTACACCACCGACCACAGTAAAGACTGGCTGAGTCGCGAGTGGAAGACCATGCCTGCGGAGATGGACTCCAAAACCAGCGCCCGCGCAAAAATCCCTGCAGGCGCCACCGTCCTTTTCTTCAACACCATCGACGAACGCGGCTGCGTCGTCAGCTCCGAGCACTGGGATCTCGCCTCGCCCTAGAATGCCTCCTTTCTGGAAGTTGCTTGGGAGCCACCCGCGCCGCCCGGCTGAGCGCAACAATCCATTTCGAGAATCTTCGACAAAAACAATGTGCCGATTTTGCCCATTTTTTGGCGCACTTAGCCAATTACGGTTCGAGCATTTACACTTTACTCTACGGCCTGTGAAAATCCCCCTCGCACTCTTTCTAGCTACTATGGTTTTACCTCTTCATGCTGCTGAGGAGGCGAAAACCTTGCATTCATTCGGAGCGATCGGCGACGGCAAGACGGACGACCGTGCCGCGATCACCGAAGCATTGCTAAAGGCCAATGGCGCCCCGGTTGATGGGGAGGGGAAAGTCTATGCCGTCCGCGGCAATATCGATGTAAGGAATGTTCCGGTTAATTTCCGCAATGCCACACTCGTGCAGACGATGGAGAAAATGGATGTCAGCAAGTACATACCCTCTGCCAAAGGGAACGGCAAAATTTCAGTCGAGCCCGCCGATGCGTTTATCAAAGACCTGAACGGCCTGCCCGTGCTTCACGCCAGCGGAATAGGTACATATCCCGAAGACCCGGTGCTAAGCGGTGAGGACCTCGCGAAAGTAACCGCCTTCACCGGAATCCGTACCTTGGCGGTTCGAGGTTCCAAGGACAAGACCGTGCCGGTGCGGTTGGAGAAAATCCGGATTTTACGCGGCCAGGACGCGGGTGCAGGCAGCCGAAACGAATCCGCGGGATTGACCGTTGAATACTGCAGCCCACTGGACTTGATTGACGTGGAAGTCACCGGAGACGGCAAGGGCACCGGCATCAAAGTTTCCGATTGCACCAAGGTCAACATGCTAAGGCTGAACATCCATGACATCCGTTGGGCGCCCTATACTGGCGATGTGACCATCCCACTCAAAAGCGTTAGAGATGATTTCGGCTGGAACAATTTCCCAATTTACGAATATCGCAGCGCCCTGAAGAAATTTGTGCGTGTGCGCGTCCAGGAGCAACTTGCCGGATTATTCGTGCAGGGTTGTGAAGATGTGGTCATCGCTGACTCGACGATTGCGCATCTTGAAACATTGATCGAGGGAAAGCCGTACGCCATTCAAGCCGATGGCATGACCCTCAACATGGTGAAAAACCTGCTGGTCAAGAACTGCAATATCTCGTTTGCCTGGGAGGGAATCGACTTTACCGGGGCCTCCGGTCAGGACTTTGTCTTCGAGAACGTGCGAACGAAGGATTGCTTCTCCTTCGGCATAAAACTCGCGCATCCGAAACAAAACGGCAAGATGATCAACTGCGTGGCCGAACGTTCGGGCAATGTTGGGTTTGAAATCGAAGCCGGCGTGGAGAACGTGGAGTACACGAATTGCCGGGCTCTGGATACCGGCTCGTCCGGCAACTGGAAGACGAGTGACGGTTTCAGGATTATTGCCAGAGGCAAGCCTGGCGAGGCTCCGCCCAAGCAAATTCATCTCGTTAATTGCTCTGCGATCAACAAACTCTTTCCCGGCACGATAGCATACGGCTTCTACTGCCCGCCCGAAGCCAGCGGTCCGGAATTTCAGAACACCGCAAGCAACTGCGTGGTGGAAGGTGCCAAAAAGGAGAAGTTTGCCGGCTTTGAAATCAAATAGCCAAAACCGCTAATGCCTTCTCTATTACACGAGGGCGACAGCCGGACGGCGCGGTGCCGGACTCGAATACAGAACTTTCCGATGGTTTATTGACGGCCTGGTTCAAGGATAACTTATCCCGGCGTTAAGAATACCCCCCTCATTTCGCATCCTCAAGCTTTCGAGAACACGCTCCACTCCATCAATCCCGATGACTCGCGGACGACCCGGGGAAGTAAGTACCATTATTCCAACAACACCTCTTTTAGCCTGGTGCCCTAAGCACAATCACGGCACGGGCTTCAACGGATGTTCGACAAAGTAATCGGCGATTTGGGCAAAGGGGTTGACTGTGCCATCCGGCGGGTACGCGGCATAGTCGGTCACCACATTGAATTTCTTCGCCTTCTCGATGATGATCTCGTCATGAAGCGGGTGATGGACAAAATCGCCTTGTTTTACCGGCGGCGTATTCGGCGCCTTGCAGCGCATGATCAGCGGCGGCGTATCCGGCCCGATCATTCCATACATGTCCACATCCTCGAGCATCGCTGCCGCAGTGGGATCGGTCGGCGCCGTCTCCAGGTTTTCTTTGAAGTGATAAAGCGTCTCTGGGCTGAAGAACTTCATCGTCGCCAACTTACCCGTCAGCCCGACGAGTTCTTTCCAACGATACATGTTATAGGTCGATTGCGTATCGGCCAATCCGGCCGCCGAGATGCGGCTCGACTCACGAGCCACTGGATCGGGCGAGGTCGGATCGGCCAAATCGGGATGCACCGCAATCCACAGGCTCGCGCCTGCGCCAGCCGATCCCCCCATGCACGCGATGCGCTTCGGATCGATTCCCCACTTCGTCGCATTGGCCCGCGCGTACTGCACGGCTCGCGCGCACAGGTGGAGAATACGCTGCACCGGCACCTTCGTCAGAAGGGGATAGTCGAGATTCATCACGGCGAAGCCTTTCCTCAGGATGGGCTCAACGGTGCCGTTCATGTCCTGGCGCCTATTGGCGATAAATCCGCCTCCGTGGATCAGGATAATCAAAGGCGCGTCGGCCTTCCCAGGCACGGCCCAGAAATCAAAGTTGCAGTCCGGCTCGTTCGCATACGAGCCGTTGGCGACAGTCGGCGCCCGCATTTCGGCCTCCAGGGAAGCCATGGCGAGAAACATCACTGGGAGGAGGAAAAAACGTCTCATGATAGGAATTAAGCGAAGGAGAGGATTTGGGCGAGTGACGTACTTATCGATCGGGGAAGCGCCGCGGAGATGGATATGAAGGATAAAGCTAAGGTTGTTCGCTCAAAGCAAAAGCAAATCGCAGGATAAGAATAGGCTTTTTCTCTCACATCAGCAAAACCAGCCGAGAATTGCCAAAAAGCAGTCGCACTCGCATGTTTTTGTGAACAGCCAAAAGAAATCGGCCTCTCGATTTTGCATCAAAAATGGTCGTTTTGGCAATTGAAGGCCGCTCGTGAAAAACGATAAATTTCGCTGGCTAAAATGTCACTCTCCCCTGCCATTTGCGGCGCAATTCTGCATGAACCTTCTTGGGCTTTGATAACATGCATCCTCACTTTTTCTGTCCACTCGCGACCGTTGACTTTGGCCGTCGCCAGGAATGGCCGCCACGGCAACTCTAAAAACAAATGAATTCCCCTCTCCCAACCTTCCTCCTTGTTGCATTCGCCGCTTTGATCAATCCGCCTCTTTCTTTCGCTGATCGCGTTCCCCTTACCATTTCCCTTTGGCCCGAGGACGTCATGCCCCAAAAGGACGCCGAACTTGTCGTGGAGCGCAGCAAAGATCCGGCCCATCCTGACCGGTTACTCGGGAATATTTCCCAACCCACAATCACCATTACCTGGCCTGAGCATGCTGCCGGCCCCCTCCCATGCGTCGTCATCTGCCCTGGCGGAGGATACACCCGCCTTGTCATTGATGGCGAGGGGCACGATCTTGCGAAATGGTTCAACCAGCAGGGACTTGTCAGCGTCGTGCTCAAGTATCGCTTGCCCGACGGCCTCGCCACGGTCTCGGAAAAACCACGCTCTCTCCTCGACGCCCAGCGCGCCATCCGTTTGCTCCGGAACCATGCGGCCGAATGGGGTATCCAACCCGACAGGATCGTCATCCTCGGCGGATCGGCGGGTGGCCACCTGGCTGCCACTGTCAGCACTCATTTCGACATGGGTAATTCCTCCTCGTCCGACCCGGTCGAACGCCAAAGCTCCCGCCCCGACTTCCAGATTCTCCGGTATCCGGTCATCAACATGATGGATGACTCTCTTGTCCATGCCGGCAGCCGCAAAAATCTCCTTGGCGAGCATCCGACAGACGAGGCCATGCGCCTGTACTCCGACGAACTTCACGTCACCGCGCAGATCCCGCCCGGCTTCGTCGCCCATGCCAAGGACGATCAGGCTGTTCCCTACCAAAATAGCGTTCTTTACGCCGAAGCCATGAAAGCTCGCGGCGTTCCCTGCACACTCTATCTCCTCGACACAGGCGGTCATGGTTTCCACCCCGAACCCGCCGCCAAAGCCTGGTTTGAAAATTGCGCCGCCTGGCTCAAGCAGCAAGGCCTTTCAAACAGTCCGAAATGAGCTCGACTATAACATTATCGTTATTCCACAAGGCGGCATTGTAAGCCGCCATCCTTCCTGACTTCATGATTGTCGACTCCCTGGAAAATGCCTCGCTCTACGAAAACTTAAGCCCCCTCTTGCAGCGAGGGTTTAACTATCTCAGGACCTTTGATCCGATGACGCCCGATGGCTGCATTCAAATTCTCGGAGACGATCTTTATGTCCTTGTGCAGACCTTTCAACCTGATCCCCCGGAGCAGAGAAGATTCGAAGCCCACCGGCACTATCTGGATGTCCAATGGGTTTTTCAAGGTTCGGAAACAATCTACGTCGAGCAAGTGCGGCGCCTTGTCCCCATGACGGAATATGATGTAAAGCGCGATATCTTCTTCCTCGCAGATTCTCCCACTCCATCAAAAGCGGTGCTCCAAGCCGGAGACTTTGCTTTGCTTCTCCCCCAGGATGCCCACAAACCTTGCTGCATCGCTGGCGGTTTCGATCCGGTTCGTAAGGCCGTTCTCAAGATCCGCATTGCCGCCTGCCAATTCAAATTGGACTAGGCCGCCGGGCCACGGCATGTCGATCAAATACCAACAATGGTCAGACTGGCCCATTGAAAGAAAAAGAAGCTCTTTTTACTGTGTTTTTCGTCCGCCATGGCCCCTGGTCCCTTCCATCATCATTGCGAGCATCTCCGAAATTCCGCGGGTCTTGACGAAACTCATCCATCCTTTGCATGGAGAGTGGAAACCAAGAGGCGGGGAGTCGCCAAACCCCCTATGATCTGCTCGTCGGCAGCTCCACCGAGCAACTGAACCCGGAACGGCCCCGCCATCTTTCATGTCCTCGATCACACACATCAGATGATGAGCAGACATTACGTTTTCACAACCCTTCATCGGGTCCAAAACCTTCAGGAGCAACTCCTCGCCTAAATTAACCTTCGTAAACCAATGTCTATGTCACTTCGAATTCTTTTCGCCATCGGACTTGCGGCTATCCCGAACCTCCCACTTTTTGCCAACGTAAAGCTGGCTCCGCTTTTCCGCGATGGAGCCGTCTTGCAGCGCGACAAGAATGTACCGGTGTGGGGCTGGGCGGACCCGGGGGAAAAAATTACCGTTCAATTTAGCGGCCAGAGCAAAAGCGCCGAGCCCGATGCCACCGGCAGATGGATTGTGTCCCTCGCGCCACTTGCCGCCAACGCGAAACCGCAGGATCTCGTCGTCACTGGCAAAAACCAAATCACCGTCCCTAATGTCCTCGTCGGCGATGTCTGGCTGAGCTCCGGCCAGTCGAACATGTTTTTTCCGGTTGTCGAGGCCTTGAACCGGGAGAAGGAAAAAGCGGCTGCGAACAATCCGCTGATTCGCTACTTTGCCACGGACAACGAGGGTACCGCCACCACCCAAACCGACACCAAGGGCGAATGGCAAACGTCCACTCCGGAAACCGTGGGAAATTTTTCCGCCGTGGCATACTTTTTTGCCCGCGATCTGCAGCCCAGGATCGGCGTGCCTGTCGGCATCATCAAAGCGACGTTGGGCGGCAGCCCTATTGAGTCGTGGCTCAGCCCGGAAGGCCTGAATGGCTTTACCATCGCGCCTGAGTTGCAACGCGACGGACAAAGAGAGGTCGCAGACTATCCAGGCAAGAAGGCTGCCTACGACGAAGCTTTGGCCAAATGGAGCCAGGCCCGTGACGCCGCCAAGGCTGCCGGACAGCCCTTCCGTCAACCGCCGCCCATTGCCCCACGCATTCGCAATCTCGCCAGCAGCTTGTTCAACTCGAATATTGCTCCGCTGCTGCCGTACGCCTTGCGAGGAATTCTGTGGTATCAAGGCGAAAGCAATTCGCCCCATTACGGCGACTACGGCGCCCTGTTTGCCACCATGATCAAGCAATGGCGCCGGGATTTCAGGCAATACGATCTGCCCTTCCTCTATGTTCAACTGGCGAACTACGCGCTTAAAAAAGAAGACCCGACCGGCCAGCAATGGGCATTTCAACGCGAAGCCCAAGCCAGTGCCCTCAGCCTGCCCAATACTGGCATGGCTTTGGCCATCGATGTCGGCGACGCCAATAATCTGCACCCACCAAACAAACAGGAAGTCGGTCGAAGACTCTCCCTTCTGGCCCGCCAAATCGCTTATGGCGAGAAAATCAATGGCCGATCCCCACAGCCGATAAAATTTGCCCCGGTCAAAGGGGCCATCGAAGTCACCTTGAGCCCGGCCCACAACATCCAGCTTCGCGGAGAGAAAGCGACAGATCTAGAGATCGCTGGCGCCGACAAAAAGTTCGTTTCGGCCGACGTTAAAATCACAGGTGATAAACTGACTGTATCCTCACCGCTGATTCCTCAACCGAAGTTTGTCCGCTATCTTTGGTCCAATGCCCCGACGGCTTGTCTCTTCGACGGCGACGGTCTGCCCGTCGCGCCCTTCCGTTCCGACGAAAAACCGATCCGACTGTTTCCTTCGCCACCAGCTCCGGCCCAGCCTGCCGCGGTTTGGAATATGAAAGAGTTGATGGCCCCTCCCACCGTTTACTCTGCCATCGGCACCAATGGCTTGAGCGAAAGCGAGGGCATCCGCCCGATCTTTTATGATGGCGTGGCGTTGAATGGCAAACCCACCCGGGTTTTTGCCTGGCTGGGCATCCCGAAATCGAGCGGCGGCAAATTGCCGGGCATTGTCCTGGTGCATGGCGGCGGAGGAACCGCCTACCGCTATTGGGTGAAACTTTGGATGGATCGCGGCTACGTGGCCATCGCCATGGATACTGGTGGCATGATGCCTCAAGCGATGGCAAAAGACGGGGTCGAGCAAAGAGTGCGCGATCCCTTCGGCGGACCGGGAGGTGAAGGCTTCTCGCAAAGCTTCAACCAGGTGGACCAACAGTGGCCCTATCACGCCGTGGCGGCAATCGTTCGAGCCGATAGCCTCCTGCGTTCACTCCCCGAGGTCGATCCGGAACGCATTGGCCTCACCGGCGTCTCATGGGGCGGCCTCCTGACCGAGCTGGCGGCAGGAGTGGACAGCCGATTCAAGTTCGCCGCGCCGGTTTATGGTTCAGGATTTCTCGGCGAGAACTCTTTTTGGCTCGAAAACGATTTTCAGCAGATCGCGCCCAACCTCGCTGAACGCTGGCTCGCCCTGTGGGACCCGAGTCAATATGTCGGACGCACCAAGATGCCCGTGCTTTTTTGCAATGGAACCAACGACAAACATTTCCGACCCGATTGCTGGCAGAAGACCTATCGGGGAGTGCGCGGTCCGATGACCTTGTCGATGAAACTCCGCATGCCGCATGGGCATCCGCCCTTGGGCGATCCGAAGGAGATTACCGTTTTTGCCGACTCCCTCTTGCGCGGCCAGCCACCCCTCGCTCGCATCACCGGCCGGGCCATCAACAACGGTGTAGCCTCCATCCGCTGGGACGCCGTCGTCCCGGTAAAGCAAGTCGAAGTCCTTTACACCACGGACCACGGCAAAGACTGGTTGAGTCGTGAGTGGAAGACCATGCCTGCGGAGATGGACTCCAAAACCAGCGCCCGCGCAAAAATCCCTGCAGGCTCCACCGCCCTTTTCTTCAACACCATCGACGAACGCAGCTGCGTCGTCAGTTCCGAGCACTGGGATGTCGCTTCGCCCTAGGTGACTGCCTGGGAACGCTTATCCAAATGACGGTTCCTCAGCGAAGGAAACCTTCTTATTGCCCAGCCGCCTTGGTCCAAACGTCGATCGTGGCGGAACGATTCTTCTCAACCTCGCTCCACGAGTAGCTGGCCACATGAAAGTCCGCGAATAAAACATTAAACCGCCCGCCATGACGGATCACATCGGTCGTCGGTTTTGCGCAGACCGGTTTCACGTATTGGCTAAAGCCGCCGAAATCAGAGAGCCCACGCCCGCTCGAGGTGGTGTCGCACAGTATGAAATACTGGGACGGCCGGGCGACATTGAGCAGTTGAACCCAGTACCGATCCCGCATGTCTAGAGGCCGAATGGGCGAATAAGCCGTTACAGCATAACCTAAATTGACGGCTCCCGGACACATTCTGAGCTTTGCAATTGTCGTCACGGTACTTGTTGCATTCAGATAAATCCCATAGGGCGATTCCGCCCCCGAGTTCCAAGGTTGCATGTTGAGGAGATTGCCACTGGCATCCGTTGCGGTATGGGTATCGGAAACCCATAACTGTTGGCGATTGTCGCCTGCAAAGCTGCTCATAAGCTGCCCCCAAGTCCTCATATTATTCATACATTGAACTTCTCGGGCTTTACTTTTTGCCGCGTTAGTGCCCGTGAGAATCATCCCGATGATGATGCCGCCGATCGCCGTGGAGACCATGAGCTCGACCAAGGTAAAAGCACGGGCCGACCGACATCTTGATAAATGTGAAATGGGGGGAATCACTCTTGCAATCTACCACAAAGCCCTCCACGGGGAATATGCAAGATCGTTCAGAAAATTGAGAAAATAGTCGGCGCGCAGCCTCTCAGATTGACGCCTGCTTCCGGCCGAGAGAGAACAAATTCTCCTGCCGCGCAGCGATCCCGGCGGGAAGCGGATCGGGAACTTCAAACCATACCGCGCCTTTGCCCCGGGCTATGTCCCTGATCAGGTCGATGGCCTTTTGCACAGAATAGATACGGTCCGGGCCCTGGCCGGTCTGACGAATATCTGACGGAGCGATATCGCCCACCCCCTGAGAGGTAAAAAAACCGCCGCAAACCGCCTGCAGATATCCTGCGCAGTCGGCTAGCCGTGTGGTAGGGCGGGTGGATTTCCCGCTCACACATCGCAGGGCACTTCGGTAACTGAGATACAGCAATTCGTTAAGTCCGCTTTCGCGCATATCGCTTTGCTGGAAGACGATCTCCCCCTTTGTTCCCTCGATGCGAACCGACCAGGGAAGATGCTCATCACTGCAATGGCCGACCGCTATCTCGTAAGTCGTCCCGCACGTCAAGGTCCCCCGCAGATAGGCAAAATCGTAACTCTCAATCGGTCGCGCGCGCAGAAAGCGCCCCGATACCGTCTCAGGCAACGCAAAACCCTCCTCGCTGGAACCCGCAAAATACATAACCAGATGCACTAGATGGGCAAGGCCATTTGACGCTGGCCCATCGAAGACGGGTACGCCCTCCATATCCAGACGCCCTACCCAGCTCCCTCTTTGATAATAGCTGTCTTTCCTCGACGTGGCAGACGAAGCGCGGATCGACCGAATATCACCTATCTCACCCGCGAGCAAGCGCCGCTTCAGCTGACGAATAAAGTCCGATTCCAGGTATTGAAAACCGACCGCCACCCGCTCCGCTTCCGGATTGCTCACCAACTCCTCTAACTGGCTGAACAGTGGAACAGGCGGCTTTTCCAGATAAAGAAACGCCCGCGTTTGCGCCAGCACGGCCTGAACCATTTCAAAATGCAGAAACGGCGGTGTGGCAATGCCGATCAAATCGCAGGACTCCCCGGCCGCCAGCTTCCGGTAATCGTCATACAAATGCAGGCCGGCCTTGTACTTCCAGTTCGCCTCCCCCGCCATACCGACGATCTGCGGATCGGCTATCGCCACCGTCCGGACGACTCCTTCATCCTGCAATCTTTCGAGCACGCTGATATGGTTACGGGCAAAACCGCCCGCTCCAATCAGAGCTGTATCGAAGATATCGGCCACTCCCGAAGCTATGCCACAACCAGCTCTGCCGTCTCTTCGAATCTCTCCGAACGGCACTCAAAACCAATGGCCTCCAGCCGGGTCTTGATCTCGAGAACTTTCTTGGATGGCAACGGCCGCAATGGACGCCGCACTAGCGGACTCGGAAATTTGCCCATGAGCCAGCGTGCGTACTTCATGCGTTGATGGGCCTCGCTGCTCGGCTCGCCGAAGCTATAGATAATGCGGGCAAGCGGATCGACCAGCTTCTGCGCCTTCCGCGCCGCAGCCAGATCACCGTCCAGCGCTGCATGCACCAGATTCACGATCAATTCCGGAGCAAATCCGGCAAATCCGACCAACGCGCCATCCGCCGACTCCAGCAAAGAAGCCAGCAAATATTCGTCATGGCAGGTTATGATTGGCTTGTCCGGCGCAGCTGCCTTCAGTTTTTCGTAGTCATAGCGCCAGCGGGCCATGTCGCGAGTGCCCATCTTGATCGCGACAACTTCCGGAAGCTCGACCATCTTCAGCATTTCTGCCAGCGAGTAGCTCGCCTTCGTCCAAGCCGGATACTGATGTACGACGATCGGCACTCCCGCGCCCTCGGCCACGTCTTCAATGAAACCCACGGCCGATTCGCTGGAGCGGCCAAAGCGCAGCCAATGATGCGGCGGCATCAACAGAATCGCATCCGCTCCGGCGTCCCTCGCTCGCTTCGCGTGCTCGATCGCTTCCAAGCTTCCTTCCGCACTCACGCCGCTGATGACTTTTTGCCCGCGTCCGACCTTCGCTGCGATTTCCGCGACAATCTGCGTCACTCGCATCCGCTCTTCCGGGAAGAGCGACATGATTTCCCCCGTATGGCCATTGCAGGTAAGTCCCTTGATGCCGTCAACAGAAGCCACATCACGGATATACTCGCGCAAGCCATCCTCATCGATGGATTCATCTGGGTTAAACGGACAAAGGGTAGCCGGAAATACGCCCGACCAGGTATCATTACGCCAGTTTTTCATTTGCTATTTTTTGTAGGATATATTGTCAGGCCAACCTAGCGCGGCTCTGCTTTCTAAGCATTGCATTCCCCTGTCCTAAAATGGTCATTTTCAACCGTCATCCCCTTCTTCGATTGTATTTCTCCTATCGCTGGACTATGCAGGCTCATGGTCCGCAAAGCGTTCGTTATGTCCGTGCATCCCGGACAGGAGGAGGAATACCGGAAGCGACATTCCCCCATCTGGCCCGAACTTGCAGAAACGCTCAAAACCCATGGTGTTAGCAACTACTCCATCTTTCTGCACCCTGAAACCCACCAACTCTTCGGCTATGCCGAGGTCGAAGACGAAGCCCGCTGGCGAGCTATCGCTTCGACCGAGATATGCCACAAATGGTGGGCTTGGATGAAAGAAGTTATGCCGTCAAATTCGGATAACAGCCCCGTCGCGCAGGACCTGACGGAAATGTTTCACCTGCCTTAGTCGCCTGTAACCGGGAGAAGGGACTTTTAGCGTCCAGGACGGGAACCATCTAGACGGCCATCGACGCAGTCTCTTTCAAGTTTGCGAAACGCCTGATGTTTTCGGAAAGAATGTCCCGTCTTTGTTCGGATGTAAGGTCGATGCTATCGAGCGCCTGAAGGGTGGAGCGAATGTAACCCGGCCCGCCTTCGGGATCGAAGGGCATGTCGGAGGCAAAGACAATTTTTGATGCGCCAAGGAACGATAGACCGCAGACGAGCGGAGCCACGGCGCCAAAGGTCGCAGTGTCCCCATAGAAACGGCGTAGTCCAGTGATCGGCGCTTCGGATCGTTTGATCAGGGCCTCTTTCTTTTCAAAACTCGGCGACCGACTGGCCGGTACGCTCATGCCGGCATCGAGACGGCCTTCCAACATCGGCAGCGTGCCTCCTGCGTGATGAGTGAGAATTTTGAGATGGCGATGACGTTCAAAAAGCCCGCTGAAAACCAGACGAACCATGGCCTTGGCCGTCTCGTGGGGCCATCCCAGCGACCACCAGATATCGTGCTTGGAGACGTCCTCGCCGGGATAGTCAGGCATCACGGCGCCTCCGATGGGATGGAGCCAGAACGGACATTGTATTTCCGTGGCACAGGCAAAGAGCGGCTCAAACATGGGATCATCGAGGGGCAGGCCATTGATCGAAGTGAAGAGCTGAAAACCCGATGCACCGAGCGTTCTATAAGCCCGGTACATCTCCTCCACGCACGCGTCTGGGTTATTCAGGGGGAGAGCCGCAACAAAGCCCGCAAATCGTTCCGGATGTCGGCCCACGAGACCGGCCATGATATCATTGGCCTGGCGAGCGAGATCAGGGCTGCGATCCTTGCAAACAAGCATTTCCACCGACGGCGAAGCGAGACTTGGGATTTGTCGATAGTTGGGAAACTCATCCATGATGCGGAATCTCGCATCGAGAGACACCATGGAAGCAATGCCACGGGCCCGGTGAAACATGTGCAAATTGTTGTTCGTCGAGCGATCAATCAAGGCGAGATACTCGCTCGGTAGCCAGTGGCAGAATGCGTCGATGATTTCCATACCTCAGCCGATCTGAAGATCTCTCCATCGACGGACACGCTGTTCGGTCAGCGGCTCGTCGTACGCCGCTACAAGTAATGAGAGGGTCCATGTTTCTCCGGCCGGCAACTCGATGTCACCACGCCATGTGGGATTATATAGGGCCATGCCGAAATCACGAATGAACCAGGGACCACGGATGCCAGAGTCTCGGATCATGGAGCAAATGCCCAGCGCGCCACCCTGTGAAACCGGCCGGTCAGCCTCGTAGGCGACATAATCCGAATCCATCTCGTGAACGATTTCGACCGGGCCGCGACGCCCTCCATCGGCGATGACAACAGCTCCCGCGTCCGGAGCGAGCAACGGCTCGGCCCGCAGGCCCAGACCGCCGAACTTGGTCTTCGGAAAACGCACGGCGCCCCGCGATGCATGGCGCGTGCTGATGATTTCGCAGAAATGCGCATCCTCCCCCTCGATGAACCGTACCGTGCGGTCTTCGGTAAGGAGAGGCGCCTCCTGCTCATCGAGCCATCTGCAGGCCAGACGAAATTCACATCCGTCCTTGATGGGATGCGCCTCCATTTTATTCATCACTTCGACCCGCCCTACGTTCTTGAAAACAGGGTCGTCGATTCGCCGCTTAGGGGGAACCGCCCAGAAGTTTCCCGTTTTCTCGCCCACGATGACGGGGTCCTGCCCCCCAAAGATGCCATTGTGCCAGGGGTGAGCGTGTGGAAAAGCCTGTACGACGGTGCGGCCGGAAGGCGCATAAAACGGAAATATCCAGGGACGATGGTAGCTATGCCCGATTCCACCCAAGACCACCCGGGTGTGGGAATTCATCACCAGATGAGTCGCTTCATTGGCTACAAGGCAATGCGTTTGGTGTCCCGGGGAATGGGATATCTTCACGATCAAGACTATTCACCTTGCGTAATAGGAAGAAAAGTCTCCCGCATGAGCCGAACCAGCCGAGAAATATGAAAAATCAGCCCTCTCTTGCGGCGCCTGCGACGTTGGCGGTTTCGCACAAGTCGCTCGATTAATCAGGTTTTCCGTTTCCGGAATTCCACAATGGTCATTTAGCGCCGCCCATCCATGATTGATATTGCATATTTTTCACATCCTGTTACTCATGACTTTCTCCTGTTCGTAAGGACAATGGAACCCATGCAGTTTCCCCCATGGAATTGGTGGAGTTCCCTTGGAGCAGCGACGGGATCTGAATCAGTTTTATACGGAAATTCTTCTCCGGATTTTTTGATCCGATAACTCGATGCTGAGACACTTTGCCTACGGATACCGAGATTTTCGCAAGCTGCCGGATATCGCAGCGGTGCGATACAATTGGATCATCATGGTTTCCTTCGACGGGAAACTGCATCCGCGCCTCGATCCGCCAAAAAAGGGCGCCAAAATCGAGCGAGCAAATTTCTTCGTTGTTCCTCCGCAGTTGCGGTATGTCCTGGTGCCGGAAACCCCTCGGTGCAATCGGGCCGTGTTTCATTTTGCCTACGTCGGAGAGATGCTGCAGGCGGAGGTGACCAAACGCGGCATCTTCCGAAAACTGCTGAACGAGGAGGAATTGAAAGAGGCAAGGAGCATTACCGACTCCGTCAAGGGACCTTTTCGAACACAGAATCAGCTTAGCGAACTCTATTTCGAATCGGCACTATTGAGATTAACTATCCTAGCCTTGCGGGGGCTGGATTTCGAGAGAGTCCAATCGCTGCAGAATGTGCCCCGCGAACGCGTGGAAAAGGCCATGGTCTGGTACAACGATCATTTGCAGAATTCACCATCTTTGTCGGATGTGGCGGACAGCGTGCATATCTCGGTGACACAACTGCGCCGCCATTTCTATGAGCAGGTCGGGCGAAGCCCGAAGGCTATTTTCAACAAGCTGCGCATGCAAAGAGCCACGCAGTTGCTCATCAGCACCTCCCTGACGCTTGACCAGATCGGGGAGCAATGCGGCTTCCAGAGCGCCACAGATTTCTGCCGGGCCTTTAAAAAGGTTTTCAATGTGACACCCAATCACTGGCGCCATGACGTAAACGCCTCAGGCCGCGTTGACCAGTCGGCATTAGATAGAGGATCACCTTTAGTTTCCGAATAAAAAAAACTCCTAATTTCTTCGCGGCAGTCGCTGCGTAATCCGATCTGCGGTGGACAGGCATTCTTAGCCGCGTGTCATTTTCCGCATAGAATTGGATCGATTCTTGGATGGAGTTATTTGGGTCATTTCCGCTTGGATTACGGTCTCCCCATTGTGAATACCTTCTTCCGCCCTTTGGTTGCCTCCGGCCTTGCTGGTTGCATTCTGACTTCAACCCTGGCCTTGGCTGGTCCGCTGGACGAGGGCTTTGCCCATCCGCCGGGCGAGGCGCGCCCGCTTACCTGGTGGCATTGGATGAATGGCAACGTGACGAAGGACGGCATCCGCGCCGACCTGGAGGACATCCGGCGGGCGGGCCTGCATGGCGTGCAGCTCTTCAATGCCAGGACGCGCGAGGGCGCCGGTCCACTGAAATACGGCTCGCCGGAGTGGATCGATCACGTCAAGTACGCCATGTGCTCGGCGAAGGAACTCGGTCTGGAGTTTACCATCATGAACGGCGCAGGCTGGTCGAACAGCGGCGGCCCCTGGGTCATCCCCGAGCAGTCGATGAAGACGATGGTGTGGAGCGAGACACCCGCCCACGGCGGCGGCATCGTGAAGCTGACCCTGCCCGAGCCGCCGAAGACACTCGATTTCTATCGTGACATCTGCGTGCTTGCCGTGCCGGCGGACCCGGTGGACGCCTATCCCGAAGTGCAGCCGGTGATGGAAGAGGGCGCGTACGCCGATTTGGCCGGTGGCGTCGATGCCCTTGGCAAAGACAAGCCGTGGATCTACACCTACACCTTCCCCGAGACGGTGGAGAAGGCCTCGTTCGTCGTCACTACCAAGGTTCCCCCCGGCACCAAGGACCTGAAGATTGCCGGGCGCATCGAAGCCTCCACGGATGGCGGGAAATTCGAGCCCGTGCATCAGTTCCGTCTCGGCGGCCGCGTTCCCTGGCAGCCGCTCACGCTGGCCTTTCCCCGCACCAGGGCCAAAGCCTTCCGCCTCGTCATCAACATCGCGACCCTGCAAAAGAAGCCGCTGGAGGCGCTGGGCATCAGCCTCTCCAACGACAAGCGTACGGAGAATTTTTACACCAAGTCCGTCGCGTCCGTCATCGCCTCTGTCATGCCGGCGGCGATACCGCCGACCGGCCAAGAAGGCTGCATCGCGCCGCAACAGGTCCTCGACCTCACCTCCCTGATGAAGCCCGACGGCTCGCTGGAATGGCCGGCCCCCGAGGGCGACTGGACCATCCTGCGCATGGGTTACACCACCACCGGGAAGAAAAACAACCCCGCGCCCGAAGAAGGCACCGGCCTGGAGGTGGACAAGCTCAGCCGCACCGCTCTGCATGCCTACCTCGACAGATCGCTCGGCCCCTTCCTCGAGGAAAAGGGTCTCTTCACGGGCGTGCTGCTCGATAGTTGGGAAGCCGGCCAGCAAAACTGGACGCAGAAATTCGAACAGGAATTCAAGGCCCGCCGCGGCTACGATCTGCGGCCCTGGCTGCCCGCCATCACCGGTCGCGTGGTGGAGTCGCCCGCCGAGACGGAGGCTTTCCTCGCCGATTACCGCCGCACCGTCTCGGACCTCGTGGCTGATGAATACTTCGGCGGGTTCCAGGAATACTGCCGCCACCACGGGCTGGTCTTCTACGGCGAGCCGTACGATGGTTACTGCTTCAACGAATTTCAGGCCGCCAAACATGTCGATGTGCTCATGACGGAATTCTGGTCGCGGGAGGAACTCGGGCGGCGGGTCGTTGAGATGGCCTCCTTCGCTCACATCGAAGGCGTGAACATCCTGGCCGCGGAGGCCTTCACCGCCAGCCCGGACAAGGGGAAATGGAGCGCCACTCCGCAGATGATGAAGCGCCCCGGCGACATGGCCTTTGCCCAAGGAGTGAACCGGACGATCCTCCACACTTACGTGCATCAGCCGCGCACGGACTTGTGGCCGGGCTGGAGCCTCCTCTTTTACGGCATCAACTTCGGCCGCACCAATCCCTGGTGGACCAGCGTGGGGGGCTCGTGGGTCGACTACATCTCCCGCACCCAGTTCCTCCTCCAGCAGGGCCGCAACACAGCGGACCTCCTCATGCTGCAAAGCGGCGACATGGATTTCCTCATTACCAATCAATTCCTCTCCGTACCGGCCGGCTATGCCAGTGATCGGGTGGAGGGCCCGCAACTTATCCGGGCCACGGCGAAGGATGGCGTCATCACGCTCGCCGCCGGCGCCCAATATCGCGGCCTCGTGCTCCCGCTCCAATGGATCGCCAGCACCGCCCTGCTCGAGAAGATGGTGGAGCTGGTCAGGGATGGCATGCCTCTCGTCGGCCCGCGGCCCGTCGCGCCGGACCGCCTCTCCGATCAACAGAATCTCACTGCCTGGCAAAAGGCCGTGAGAAGCCTCTGGCCCGACGGGAAACCGCGCGGCAGCAACGATGTCGCCGCCATGGTCGCCGGACTCAAGCTTGTGCCGGATTGCGTGCTCCGCACCACCGAGGGCCTGCTGGGAATTTCGTGGAATCACCGCCGCACGGACGGCATGGATCTGTATTTCGTCGCCAACACAACCAAGGCGACCGCCACCGGCACGCTCGAGTTGCGCGTGCAGGGCCGCCAGCCCGAGCTTTGGAATGCCCTCACCGGCGAGCACACCGCCATCCCTGTCTTCACCGAGACGAAGACGGGCGTGAGCATTCCCGTGCGAATGGAGGCGGACGATGCGTTCTTTGTGGTTTTCCGCGAGCCGCTGCCGAAGCAATGGCCCGCCGCCGTGCAGGGGCCTTCCGGCCCGCTCGCCGTGGCCGCC
>CAYUMP010000002.1:34329-315709 GCA_964445975.1 uncultured Chthoniobacterales bacterium
GCCGCCAACGACTCTCTCTGGGTCTCACAAGCTGGCGCCTACGCCGTGACCAGCAATGCCGGGACGCAGAAAACCGCCCGGATTTCCCTGCCGCCATCCATCTCCGTCTCCGGGCCGTGGAACGTCAAGTTCCAGCCGCCGATCCGCGAGGGCTTCGAGCGCACATTTGAAACACTCTCGCTCTGGAATGGCAGCGAGGAAGCCCGGATCAAATACTTCTCCGGGCGCGGCACATACACGCAGACCCTGGAGGTGCCCGCCGTGCCCGCCGGGACGCGCGCCCTGCTCGACCTGGGCAAAGTCTGCGACGTGGCCGAGGTGAAGGTGAATGGCCAGGCGGCCGGCAGCCTCTGGTGCCAGCCCTTTGTCCTCGACATCACCCGCCTGCTCAAGACTGGGAAGAACACGCTCGAGATCACGGTCACAAACCGCGCGGTCAATCGCATGATCGGCGACGAACAACTGCCCGACGACATCGGCTACAACAAGGACGATACGTTCAGGCAATTCCCCGCCTGGTTCAACGACCCCGCCCAAGTGAAGGCCCGCGCCCGCGAGACCTTCACCGCCCTGCGCTGCTACCGGCCAGATTCGGCGCTGGTCGAGTCCGGATTGGCCGGGCCCGTGCAGATTCGTTTCCAAGCCAGGCTGCCGCGTTAGCGTCGCCTGACTCGCATTGCTAGGACTTCATTGTCGACCGCGGCATGATGATGCACTGTTTGTCCGGAAACATTGCATCCAGCGTCAGCGACTTCGACCTTCACACGGCTGACTAAAAATTTTCCCTATAACAAGGAACCCAATCCCGGAGTGGCCGTCGTGAGACGATGGCGCCCGTCAACAGGATCGAACAATTCGGACAATCGCGGTAGCCAATCCGTATTGGCCTGCGGGGTGAACTGAGGGGAGTTCAATTCGATGCCTCCGAGCAGCGGAAGCCTTGCGGCCAACAGGTAGGAGTGGATGGCAGCCAGGCCCGGGTTGGTAAGGTCTTGCATGGTCAGGAGCAGCCCGTGCCGATGAGCCCAGGCAGCGACGGTAAGAACAAAGCTGTGGCCCTTGCAGGTTTTCAGAGCGAGGCCGGACCATCCCTGCCGGATGGCGAAGGGCAGGAGATCCAGGCTGATGAGGCCTTCATCAAGCATGACAGGTTTGCGCCCGGAGACCTCGCGCCAATCGAAATCGTGGACGACGATATCCCGGTTCGTCGGTTGCTCGAGGTAATCTAAGACAGCGTAGGCTTCGGCATCGGTTTGTTCGAGGCATTGCAGATAGGCCAGGACGGCGTCGGCACTCGGGTGGCCTTCGTTGCTATCGACACTGAGGCGGGGGTTTCTTAGTCCGCAATCCGCGGCAGCCCGGTAGGCCGCCACGGTAAGCCGGGAGTCTTCGTCCGGGTCGCGGCCGAGCAGTTTAACCTTGAGGCGCTGGTAGCCGGAGTGTTTCAGCGCATTGGAAAATTCTTCATCGAGCTTGTCGTGGGCGTTGACGATCCAGCAGCCGGGCAAAGAATCCACTGGAGGGCGAAGCGTGCTCTTGATAGCGGCGGTAGCTCCCTCCGCAAACCAGCCGTCCGCACTGGGAATGACGGCGGGCTCGTCGTAGAAGGAAAAGGCCGAGAGGTTGGTCGCCTGCCCGACGGCATCGTGAATGGCGGCGTCAAAGGGAGATGCGCACATTGCGCGAGCCAGGGGCGGAATCTCGTCCTCGTACGCGCAGACGGCGTGATGCAGGCGCAGGCCGAGCTCCAAGGGATGGGCAGGGCCAGCCGCCAACTCGGGCAGGTGACGGGCAAGGCGGGTGCAGGTTTGCCGCAGGGTTGCGTCGCGTTCGTCATGCGACCGCGATGGGTCCGGCCAGGCCCAAAGGTCACTCAAATAAATGGACCCGCGCCCCATCCCTTCCAGCGATCCCACACGCACGTGAACGGTGGCCCGAGCCTCGGTGATCGCCTCGATCAGACCGCTGCTCAGCCGCATGGGCACGCGAAGACGGCGCGGAAGGAACTCCACCTCGGCGGAGAGCACACGGGTATCGCCGAGATCGGTCATGGGAGCGGGCGGGGCTCGGGTTTTAAGGGCGGATCGACGGACACGGCGGCAGGGACGCCTTCCTGGAGATTCTGGTGGTTGATCACGGTGCCGTCGTCGAGGTTGTTTACACTACGGGTTTGCAAGGCGGCGAAGAATTTTTTGATGTCCAGCATGCCTCCCAGGCTGATCCAGACGGTGGTGACGAGTCCGACGAGCAGGGGCAGCAGGATGGCGGCGACGTGCCAGTAGGACGACCACCAGGCGAGTGACCAGGGGTCAATGAGATTCCAGGCCGTGACCACGAAGAACACGAGCAGGAAGAACATACTGTAGATAAAAAGGCTGTAGGAAGTCCACCGGTCGCCGCGGGAGAATTCCTTGGTCACACCAATCAAGCCAACCAGCCGACCGCGGATGGAATCAAGTGGTTTGGGGTGTTCTCCCCCCAAGGAGTAAGCGCCGCGGTGGAGCATGCGGTCCATATTAAAGTCGCCTCGACCGGTGAGAAGGGAAACCACGACATAGGAGCCGGCGGCGCAGAGCGTGGCGAAGAGAGCTAGGATTTGTCCATTGACGGGAAAGTCGGGCCGAATCTGCTTAAAGACAATGGCGCCGACGGAGAGGCCGGAGCCGATGACAAGCCCGGACCAAGCACCGGCGGTAGTGCCTTTTTTCCAATACAGACCGCCGATGATGGCGGCTCCCGCGCCTCCGATGTAGATCGCTCCGGTGATGGCGAAGTACATGTGGATGTACTCAGTCTGGGCGAAGACAAGACTGAAAACAAAACCGAAGAGGGCGACGCCAATGATGGCCAGGCGCAGCCAAAGAAGATGCCGGCGTATGTCCAAGGGCTTTTTGCGTAGCGGGAGAACGACATCCTGAATGAGAATGCCGCCCCACGAGTGGAGATAGGAGCTGTCGACCGCGATCCAGGCAAAAAGCATGACGGCGCAGAGCATGCCACGGAGGCCCAGGGGCATGATCTCGGCCAGGGCCATCGGCACCTGCATTTGATCGCGGGTTTGCAGGTCGGGGATGGCGGCGAGTTTGCCGAGCACATGGCCCGCGCCGACGGCGAAGTCGGGATGGTTAAGATAGGTGTAGGCGGAGATGCCGAGCAGAAGGAGGAACAGCGTGATGGTCATGTTCCGCCAGTTCCCGAGGATGCCGGCCATCTTGGCCTCGTGGGGGGTGATGGCGGAGCTGTTGTAAGCGTGGCCGCCCTGCCAGGCCATGGTGGCGTAGACGGAGAGGAAAATGCCGATGAGGACGTACCAAAGATTGAAGTCCTTGATGGAGGAGGAGTCGAAGGGATTGAGCAGGCTGTGGCCGGGGGGCTGATTCCCGAGGGCACCGGAGATCTGGTCCCATCGGAAGTAATAGATGAGAAAGATGCAGATCACGATGTAGAGCAGGCCCGAGAAGATGCCCATGGCACAATCGGTGATCATGATGGTGATCTGTCCCCCACTGAGGGTGAGATAAAGTGCGTAGATCAATCCGGCGGCCATGAGCGGCACGTAGGTCGGAATGGTCCCGCCGAAGAGCGGCAGGGTCTCGGGAAGGCCGAAAAGATAGACGAGGAATCTGGCGCTGACACCGGGGAAGATACCGTAGTTCACCACGCCGGAGACGAAGGCCATGAAACCGGTGAAGACGCGGAAGGCCTTGCTGTAACGAATCTCGAAAAACTGCGCCAAAGTGAGCGCGCGGGTTTCGCGATAGCGGTAAATGACGAAGCCGGTAAGCGCGACAAGGAGGGTGGCCGTGACCGCCAGTTGACTCCACCAAGTAAGGGTCAGACCGGAGACATAGACCAACTGGAAGACAGCCACCGCGCTGATGGCGCCACTGCCGGCCTCGCCCCGGGCGTTACAAATCAGGTAACGTCCGGCACAGCGCTCGGCGGACAGAAACCCGGCGACGCTACGGCTATAAGGCGCGGTGAGACGCGTGATGAAAAACACCCCGACGACCGGAAGTAGGACGATGAGCCAGTCTATGAGGTGCATCCGAAGAAGACCTAAAGTCGGGCCAGCACCTCGGCGGCTTTTTTCTCGAAGACCTCCTGCCACTCGGGAGCGAGGAGACACTCCATGACCTCGTAGCCTCCTCGCGGATAGTCACTGGCGGGGGCTCCGTAGTGGAGGTAGCCGTTGGTGAAGGCGGCGATGAAGGTGTGTGGGTGAGGCGAAGCCCGCTTGATATTGAGGCTGATCTCGGTGAGCACTTCGGTGGCCGAGGTGAGCAGGACGAAGTCCCCCACCCGCACGCCCATGAGCTCGGTCGGAATCGGTTTGCCTCCGGCGGCTTCGTTCTCGGCCCGGTGCTTTTTCAGCGTCTCCAAGTTGTCGACGACCTGGGTGAGCGCTTCCATCGCGCGGATGTTGTGAAGGTACTTGTCGAGGAAACGGCGATTCTCGCGATCCATCGATCGCAGATCGTCGGCTCCACGCTGTTCTTCCTGAAGATACCGGTAGGAGTAGTCGGCGGGGTGGTCCGGGTCCGCAAGATGCTTGAGATAAAGAGGGATGAACGACTTGAGATTGAGGCTGGAGAAGCGCAGAGAGGCTAGGAGTTCATCGCGCTCCTTTTCCAGATCGACAATGCGGGCGGCGCTATCCGTACGGCGAGGCAATTCCAGCGGCTCGTTGATGACCTTGATTGCGGCCGGGGCAGTTTGGATTTCGCGGACGGCCTTGAGCACACTGAGGCCCAGCATCATGCCGAGAGGACGGGCATCGCGAGGACGGGTGACGTCCTTGTACAGAACCTCGGTGACGTCACCGGCGGCGCCCTGAAGAAACAAAGCGATGGCACCGGGAAGATTCTCCTCAATGACTTCGGAGGCAAAACCGCAGAAGTTTGCAGTGATGGCGCCGGAGGGGACCCCGATCAGAGTGTGGCAGGCATAGTTATAAACGACGGCCAGCGGGCTGCCATCGAGTCGGTCCACTCTCAACAGGCCAATTTCCGGATCGATGGGGCCGAGCGACTCGACATCCTCATCAGGCGGGCAGGGATTGGAATGACGGACGGTCCAGGCCAACCCGTTTTTTAACCGAAGGGTCCGGTTGATGATGATTCGATCTTCCTGGCCCCGGCCGGTTCCGACACGGGCGGGTTCCAACGCCTCACAGGCCTCCCGCACGGTAGTGAAGACCCGCTCGAGCAGGTCGGCGTCGTCACACACGAGATGGTTGGTGGGATGGGTGTGGGAGGCATTGACCAGAACGTGCGAGGCGGGCAAGCCGAGCTCGCTCTCGATCCTGTGGCGCAAACGGGGCAGGAAGTCGTCGCGCACGTCGGCGATCCCTCCGATGGCCACGGCATCCATGGTGATGATGACGACAGCGGTGGTGCCGTCGTGCAAAATCAGGGTCTTGGCAAAAAGCGGATCGTTTACGGGGATGTCTTTGTCACAAACGGTGATTTCGCAACGGGCCACACCGGCCTTCAATGATTGTTTGCTCATACAGAAATTATCCCCTTAATTCAGGACCAAGGCAGGAGAAGGGGTCTCGCTGCAAACAGCCCTCCCATCTTTTTTACCGTCTTCCCTGATCGTATGGCGGTAGTCCGAGCCGCTTTTTTCGAATTCAACGGCGATGGGGCCGCGTGGGGTTGAGATACGCAAATATCCATGGGAGAGCCCGCCCGGTTTGGGATCGAAGGCAAATTCCTTCCAACCCGGAAGGGTGGGACGGAGACCGAAAAGATGCCGGGTGATGATATTGGCCGGACAAGCACCCCATGGGTGAGCCCAACTCATATTATGCTTGGCGTTGGTCAGCCAGGATTCCGTCGTGGCAACTGCGCCATGGAGGATCATCTCCAGCCAGGACTTGGGACCATCGGATGTCATGACCGCCACCGCGTGGGTGTCTTCCCCGTGGAGGAAGAAGGTCTCCAAAAGAAACTGTGCGGTGAAAACACTGCAAGCCATGCCCCGGCTCTTGATGTAGCCGAGGACGGATTGCTGATGTTGCTGGGGGACCAGGCCGAAACGCAGGGCGTAAAGATTGGCATGCAGGGAAGCATGCGTGCTGCCGACCGAATCAACGTAGAGCCCGATGGTCTCATCGAAGAGATGGTGATTAAAGCCTCTAAAAAGATGCTCGGCGCAGTCGGCATACTCCCGGGCGTCACGCTCTTTGCCGAGATAGCCGGCGAGCGACTGCAAGAGAGTCAGATCCCAATAGGCCATGGCGTTGGCGACAGCGTTGCCCGGACCGAACTCGTAGTTATCCCGCTCGTTTTTCGGCCAATCGACGATGCAGGTACGGGGGAACTCCCAAATCAAACCATCACGCATGAGGGGATGATAAGAGGCCTGATTCCGAAGAAACGGGTAGTGGCGTTCGACAAAATCGTAGTCCCCGCTGTGCATGAGGTACTCATGGAAAAGCGGGATGAAAAACTGCCACCATTCGCAGGGCCAGCTGGGATGACCCACGAGGTACTCGAGGGTACGGCGGGCTTTGCCCGACGAGCCTTCGGTGGAGAAGTGCGAGAGCATGGTGACGTAGGCGTCGGCCTCGTAGGCGAGGCGTTCCCTGGTCAGGCAATCGGTGAAGACATCAGCCGTGGTATGAGCGATGGTGGTCTTGCAGAAGGTCCAGACTTTTTCCAGACGCGGATCGGAGCAAGCCAGGTGCGAAGCCTCGTGGGCAAAGGGAGCGCCGATGGCCCGGGCGGTGATGCACCGGGCGTCAAAGGACCCGCGCCAGCCCAGCACCTCGGCATAACGGAACATGCGCGCGCCCATGTGGGCAAGCGGCTCGGAGTCCGGGGCAAAACGCCAGATTTCCTGAAAGCAATTTTCCGTGCGCAGTTGGAAGCGGGCATGTCCATTGGGCTGCAATTCCTCGGCGAGGCGGAGTTCCACTGAGCCGCCACCGGCGGGCGAGGCGAGTTCGATGCCGCCGAAGACGGCGCGACCAAAATCGATGAGATAATTGCCGTCACCCATTTGGCGGACCTCGACGGGCCGACATTCCGTGAGAGTGTAGGGTGGCCCTTCGACCTGCTCGTAAGGATCGGAGATGGGGCCGAAGGGGGTAGCGGCGGACCAAGTCTGGTCGTCAAAGCCGACCTCGCGCCAGCCCTGAGGATAAATCAGGCCATCGAGGTGCTCGGGATATTCCCCCGGACTGGGGCCACCCTTGGCAAATTGCTCGATGGCGGGCATCTCCCAACACACGGTGCGATACACGGCATTGCCATCCAACTGAAGCCATTGGTTGTCCGTGCAGATTACCTCCTCTGTCCCGTCGTGGTGAATGATCTCCAGGGACAGCGCAAAACCCCTGGATTCTCCACGGGAAAGAACGGCCAGAGCATTGGCTCCGTCCCCGAGATGTTCGGTCACATCGAACTCGTGAAGGACGGGCACTCCATCCTGGAGCGGCCGGAAGGGTCCCACCGCGACCTGAGTTCCATTGAAGAAGACGCGGAACTTGAGAAAGCTGCCGCCAACCAGCCAATTGTCATACGGATGCTTGGAAGGAAGGATCTGCCAGTGCTTGATGGCGTAGGAGTGAGGGTCGGCCAACACGCGCAAGGTCGCCCGGGCGGGAGTAGCGCGAAGAGCAAACTCGCGCCGACAGAAGGCATGGCCGGGGCCGCCGATCCACAGACAATCGCGAAAGACCCGGTGATTGATAAGGTGCCGGCCGTTTTTTTGGTGAGGCTGCACGATTTAGTTCAGCGGAGGATTGGCGAAGTTCTGTTCGTAAGTGAGAGTTCCCTCCTTCACGGACGCAACGTGTCCATCGACAAACACCACGGTGGCGGTGGTCTTATGGTTATTGCGATAGGCCAGGTGCGCAAAGTTCATGGCGCGAGCCGCATACTTGGAATCGCCGAACAAGACGGTCTTGGAGGGCGTTTCAACCTTCACCAACGGGATGGCGTAAATCGGACCGATGCTTTGACCGGGAGGAGGCGGCGGGTTGAGTTGCAGATTTCCATTCATGCAGTAGCTGCTTTTGACACTGGTGGGGCCATACTCGGGGGAGACGCCGGCGGGATTGATCATGACGGGGTTCTGAGATTGGTTGGGCTCGGGCAGACGATGGCTGCCGCCATAGGGACGCAACGCCTGCGCCCAGTCTTGGCCGCCATCGGCATCGGTCCCATCGGCGCGCGGCAGCATGCCGTTGTTGTCGTTTATGTAGAGATGCATGGCCGCACCGAGTTGCTTGAGATTGCTGCTCGACTTGGCGGTCTTGGCGCTTTCACGAGCTGAGTTCATTCCCGGCACCAAAAGCGCGGCCAGCACGGCGATGACTCCCACGGCGATGAGCAGTTCCATCAGGCTGAATGCTTCCCTGTTTCCCGTTTGCATTGTTTTCATTTTGTCACAGTTTTTTGGTCGTTTGCGGGGTTTCCGGCCACGACGGCAGGAGGTTCGCTCCAATCCTGCACCACACACCCCATCTGCTGCGGGTGGATGGTGAGGAAAATCCTGGCCATGCCGTTTTCGATGACGGGTTTTAATTCCCGGTCGTTCCAGGCATCGCGGTACCGAGCGCCTTCGCGATGGGGGATCTCCAACACGTCGCCGGAAAAGGTCTGCGGACGGCCGTTGTAGAAGGTCCACAACTTGCGATCATGGCCCGGGAAGAGGTTCACGAACATTCCACCGACGGGGGTATAAATGCGCGGCACGGGATTGGGGGTGTTGAAACAGTCGGTGTACTGCTTCTTGACGGCGTAGCTGTGGTTGAGTCGTTCGCGGATGCGGGAATGGTGAAGGCGGTAGGTATCCTCCTGGAACGCCTCGCCATTAAAGAAGGTGGCGTCGACCTGGCTGGGTTTGCTCCCGGTCTCGATATAGGTGGGGAGGCCGATGGTCTTGTAGGTCGGGGTGGAGAAGCGCTGCACGTTAAATGGCATCTCCGTGATGAGGTCCGGGAAGGTGTCCGGAACATTATACCTGCGAGCAAAGACTTCGCTGACGTCCATGAAGTAGTATTGAAGGCAGCCGTCGGCGTACTGAGAGGCGACGTCGGTGAGCGGATATTCGGTCCAGATGGCGACATCCTTGGGAAGGGCATCGCGCAGGCGCTTCACGACCATCATATCGGCATCGCGCGGGCTGGCCCCGTTGAAGCCTTTAAGCTGGGAGAAGCTGGGAAAGACATCGATGTAGACCAACTGGCAGTTGGTGTCCTTCTGCATGCGAACGAGATCTTCGATGACAAAGTCGATCCACTCCCTATTGCCGGGCTGAAGGAAGACGATGCCATCGACAGAACCTCCGGCGCGGACGACGTTGCTCTGGTCATTGGAGTCGAGTTCCTGATGGTGGGAGTGCTTGATCAAGTTTTGCACGAGCTTCTCGTCGGGCACGGAGGATATCCGGATGCGGTCGTGCATGGTGTAGAGCGAGACCGGGCGTTTCCATTTGTTCTGAATCTCCGCAATGCCGTTTCTGAAGAAGTCGATACCTCCCACCTGCTGGTAGGCGAGAGGCGTGCCAAAAACGCCGTACTCGTTCTGCTCCTTCTTGTCGTTGTAGGTCCAGTTGAAGAAGTGGATGAAGTCGGGAAGGCTGCCGAGACGCTTTTCCTCAAAGGCGAGCAACTCATCCATGTTCCATTTGGAACGATCCGCCTCGATGGCGGGCGGCACACGGGCATCATTCCAACTGACCCGATTGCTCGTGCGGTAACACATGAGGTTCCAGGCATTGATAAAGAAGGGTTTGTCCTGGGAAAGATGCGGCTTGTACCAGCTGCGCACCCAGTTGGTGTAGAGCTTCGTGGCATCGGACCAATCCCCCCCATGAGCCAACAGAGAGACCTTGGGATAGGAGTGCACGGCCTTGGGGGCGATTTGGTTGTAGCCAGCCGGAAAGTGAACTCCCGCCGAGATTCCGGAGGGGTCCTTGCGCATGGCAAAGTCGAGCATCTTCTGAGCGGCGTTATCGGTGCGCAGCATGAGTCCCACACCGGCCTTGCGATTGTAGGCATCGATGAACTGCACGGCGAACTCGGGTCCATAAGGTGCGCGCAATGCGACGGTCTCCGCAGTATCGACGGTGCGGTATTGCGGAAAGAACACCCGGGTGTCGGCCATCTCTCCGAGAGAGAGCCCGGCGAAGGCGGGCAGGCTGAGCTCGGCGGCAAGCGGCTTGTCTCCGAGATTGCGTCCCTGGGTTTGAAAGGAGAGCTCCTCGGTCTCGTTGCCGGTGATGGTAACCGTGAGTTCCAAGGGCAACTCGGGACGCGTGCTGGTAAGCTTGAGATCGACGCTGTCGGCGGTTTGCCGCACCACCGCAGCCCGGAAGCAACGGCCCGTGTAGATGGTATCGCCAACCCGAATGCGCAGGCCGCTGGACGGAGCGACGCGGATGGGGGTGGCAGGATTCCAACGATTAACCAGACGATCCAGAACGAAGCCCTGAGCCAGATCAAACTCGTATTGATACCACTGGTTGGCCAGGACGAGCCGGGTGCCCTGGAGCTTGACGGAGAAAGGAGCGGCGGCCGGCTCAGGATTTTCCGCGGTCTTCTCAGTCGCGGGGATATCCGCCAACTGAGGCACGAGGGCCTTGTCGGAGGCGTTGAGGGTCAGACCGGCCAGGGCAAAGGCGGGACCGAAGTGACGGTTGTGCAGCGACACTTTGCGCAAGCGACGGTTGGGATCGGCCGCGACCGCGTAAGCGTTCAGTTCACGGGCGGGAATGTAACAACTGCGGTCGGCCATGGAGTACGGAAAAGCCAGCACGCTCTCACCATCCTCATAGGTAAGCTCGACCATGAGGCTTTCCTGATCGTCGAGCTTAAGGGCCGTGGGAGGGATGCCGCCGCGGATTTGGGTCAAGGGAGAGGAAACGGCCAGCAGCAGCAAGACCTCGCGCGCCTTGCCATCGACTTCGATGCTGAGCTGGTCATGCCGTGATACGGGCTCAAGGACACGCTTGTCGATCTCCTGGCCGAGAAAGACCGTGCGTTCATCGGTGGGTTTGGATTCCGGCATCATGACGAGATTTTTGGCGGGATCACCGATCTCGAAGGGTGCGCCGGAGGCATTGACCACGCCGGGGTTCAACACCCTGGCACCGTCCTGGACGGACTTATGCCGATCGAGAACTGCCTCGAACCAAGCCGAAACCGATCCGTTGGCCTGGCCTTCCAGTTTGACGGGAAGGAATCCAGCCGGCATGGAGCCTCCGGCGGTGATCGCCGGATTGAAAATGGCGGGGACCTCCTGGAGAAACTCGAGCCGCTCCAGCGTGAGTTTTCCGGAGTCATTATCGGTGACGATAGAAGCGGCGAGGCGCTGGAGGACAAAGCCCTCCGGCAGTTTGCGGACGATGGTGTGACTAAGCCCGTCGTTCAAAGGAAAGTTCGCCTCCAGGATCGCGATATCGCCACCACCCGACTCCCTGGACATGCCTTGCAAGGTGACAATGGGCTTCGGCGCATAGGTCCGGCGGATACCCTCTGCCTTGAAGGTGAGTGCGACATAGCGGCATTTCTCCATCGAAACCGGCTCCGGTAGCTTGGCCAGCCAGGACATGGATCGGGGTTTGCCCGCCTCGCCCACAACGGAGAAGGCCACCTCGCGTCCGTTGCTCACCGCTTGCTGCAGCACCGCCTTGGCACCGGTCTCGGTCTTGCCATCGACGAGGATGATGGGCTGCGGCCGCTCGGATTCCGGCACCGAACTGACCGCTTCCTTCCAGGTCAATTGCTTCCAATCGGCCTGCCATTGTTCGGGCCGTGGCACGCCGGCGAGAGGGAGGCTTAGCCAGGCGTCCTCGCCGCGATAGATTTCCAGTTCATCGAGGAACACGTAGGAACCATTGCCCAGATTGGTTGGCGAAATGACGAACTTCACATACCGGCCGTGGGTTTCGATTTTGTCAGTCACCAACCAAGTGGCCGAATAGGTTCCCTGTGCCGGCTTTTCCTCGGCCGTCTGCATGAGATCGCCCACGGGGGTGAAGTCGGCACCGGTATCGCTTACGTAAACCTCGATGCTAGTGGGCCACTCGACCCCGGCCTGCCCGGCCGCCAGACGCAAAGCCACTCCCCGAATGGGCTGGTCCTTGGCCAGGTCCACGGTGAACTCCACCATCTTGTCTCCCATCCAGCCCACGGTGCTTTTATCGGCCCAGATAGGCGTGGCTCCCGAGAGCACGGCATCGACCAACTGCTTCGGATCGTCGATATCGCTCACGTCAGCAGCGTTGGGCTCGGTGTTGAGCGACACCTCGGCACCGGAGGCGAGATTCTGCCACTGGGAACGAGGAGAGTTTGGGTTGACCGGTTTTTCCGGCCCGGGGAGAGGAAGGTTTACCCACTCATCCTCGCCGCGATAGATCTCGAGTTCATCGGTGTAGAAGTACGTGCCGTTCCCGGAATCTTGGGGCTGAACGACGACCTTGACGAAACGTCCGTGGGTTTTGAGATCGGACGCTTCTAGCCAGACCGCGCTGTAGGCATCAGGCGCGGGGAGATTCGGAGTGGTCTTCATCAAGTCGGCGGCCGGAGCAAAGATCTGTCCATCGTCGCTGACGTAGATCTTCACTTCCTTCGGCCACGCGACTCCGTTCTTGCCCGCGCCAACGCGCAAGGCCACACCACGCACGGGGCTGATCGCGCCCAAGTCGATCTGAAACTCAACGGGAGTCGGCCCGGCCCAACCCACGGGCAGCCGCTCAGTGCGGTCGTACCAGATCGGATCGGCCGATGAAAACAGACCGTCCGTCAATTGCACCGCATCGCCATCGTCCTTGACGTCATCCTCGTTGGGCGGGAGGGTGAACTGAACCGGCTTGCCGCCGGCGAGGTTGGTCCATTCCGGATGAGGTGACATGGCCTGCGCGGTGGAGAGGACAGCCGAAGCCGCGGCCATGGAGAGAACACCCAACAACAGAGATCGAAACGAATCAGACATGACGAAATATTTTTCCTGCGAACACAAGGGTTCCGTGCGCCTGGTCGGCCCGGACCTCGCTAGCGAAGTCCGGAACTCCCAAACGTGATTTTTTAAAACTCTAGGCGAAAAGTTTAGGCGGTGACGTCCTTGCGACGGGTCTTGAACCGCCGCGCCACCAAGATGAAGGCGCCCAATCCCAGCAGGCCCAGGGAGCCAGGCTCGGGAATACTCACAGCGTCGAAGGTGAGCTGCGGACGATAGATGGCGCCGGATTCATTACCGGTGTAGATGACAGCCTGATCCCCGCCGGCATCCGCAACGATGACGAAGCCATAGTTCGTCGAGGGGTTATTGATCCAGGACGCGACGGTGGTGGAATTCAAACCAATCGTCACGAAAGACTGGCCGACATTGGCGTCGGTGAGAGTGAAGCTGCCGAAGGAAGTAAGCCCATAATCCTGACCAGCCACGGGACCGTAATTCCCCGTATTGCTCGATCCCCAACCGATCGGCGAAGTCGAATCGAAGAAGGAGGAGTTAAACGTGAGCGTCCCGTTTTCTGACACTCCGTTGGAGCTGCCAAAATTCAGCCCGGGACGGAGAATCGGATAAAGATTATAGGTGATTTCATAGCCGGGAAGCCGACCAGGATTCCCCGCCACCGTGATGAGCAACGAGGCCGAACTAACAGCCACTGGGGACTCCACCGAGGTGAGATCAAACATCATGAAACCCGTCTTGCGCGGCGGATCGCCCCCATTTGGGGTATAAACCAACATCAGAGTGCGCCCGCCATAGTTATACGACTGAGCCGCAGCCGGCTGGTATTCCGTGTAAGTGGAGGAGGCTCCGCTGTAGCCATTCACTCCCTGACGGAATGTATAAGTTGCTGCCGAAACGGCAGGAGCCCCGACAAGCCATGTCGTCACGGCAAGCGTTAGACAGGCGACCATGTTACCCTTATTGTTGGTTTTCATATTGTAGTTGCTGGTTGGTGGTTGTTCTGGAGGAGAATTTATCGGAGCTCTTCGGAGAGGCTCGCCGGAGGTTCGACGGGAGTGCGCCGGATATTATGGCCGCCGACATCCACGACGCGGCCCCGGGTGAGCACAGGCGCCGGGTCAGGCTGAGCGGAACGGCCCAGCCGGGCGTCCAGGATATCCACCATGGACGAGGCGATCTGACTGATCGGAGTTTCAACGCCAACGACCGGAATGCCATAGCCGAGATCGATGCCCTCGTTGACGAGACTAACCGGCATGATTTCTTCGGGCACGGAGATGCCTTCACGCAGAAGACAGAGCGAGACCGCGCGAGTGAGAATGTCGTCCCGCAGGATGATACTGTCCCACCGCTTGCGGGGCGGGAGGTTTTTCCATTCCCGAAGTTCGCGGGTGAGAAGTTCAGTGAGCACGACCTCCGGACGCTCCTCCGCACGGTCATCATCAATGTGAAGGATTTTCTCGACGTTGAGCCCATGGGCCTGAGCGGCCTTCCAGAAAGCCTGAAGGTCCATGGAATCGAAGCAGACCTTGGGGTTCTTCAACACCATGATGGTGTTGCGGCTTCCCTTTTCCACAGCGGCCCGGACGGCCTGGGTATAGAAGTCCGCCGAATCGTAGGAGACGTCCCCACCTTGCGTGATGGGACGGAAGGAAACAATGGGATGCCGGGCCCCGCGAACAAGCTCCGGAATGCGAAGGGAAACAAAGTTTTGCTCAACGATGGCCTTGGGGTCGAAATGCGCGACGTCCGCCAGGAGTTGAGCAGTCATGCGCGGAGCCACGGAGGAGTTGCGATCCAGCAACTCGTCGAGTCCATCGTAGATGATGGGATTGTAGCCGCGGGCAAACAGTTCCGCCTCGATGAGCTTGGAGAGGCGGCGATCGAAATGACAAATCTCATCGCGCAGACACGGACCGACCAAAAGAAACACATTGAGCGGCGCTCCATCCCGATTGGTGACGTAGGTGCCCATATTCGTCTTGCGAGCGAGAAAGCCCCGCGCCGAGAGCCGCATGAGCGCCTTTTGCACAGAGTTGATATTGACCTGCATCTGAGCAGCCATCTCCGCGGTGGAAGGCAGCTTGGTACCGGCAACGAGTTCTCCCCCGGTGATCTTATCCAGCAAATATTGTTCAACCACTTCGTCCCGCCGACGCCCTACCCCACCTTTTCTGGCCAATGGAGCCAGCACCACGGTTTTCGTCGCTTTTTCGCTCATTGGTGAATCAAATAAGGGAATTTAAACTGAACGTCAATTTATATTTCGCATTATTTGATATGATACAATATGAATAATGATGTTTATATGAATATTACCGCCAATTATTTGATTTTCTCCAAAAAATCATGAGCCATCCCCTGAATTTCGCCGTGATCGGCTGCGGCATGCTGGCCCGGCAAACCCACCTGCCCAACCTCGGAAAGATGGTCGAGGCCAGGCTGCATACCTGTTGCGACATCAATGCGGAGAACCTCAATGCCTGTACCGTGTTTGAGCCGAAGGTGATGACCGATGATTATCTCAAGGCGGTCGAAGATCCCGAGGTCGATGCGATCATCATCGCCACGACGGAGACATTCCGGCTGCCGATCATCGAAGCGGCAGCCAGGGCCGGCAAACCCATCTATTCCGAAAAGCCCCTGGCCGACACCCTGGAAAACGCCCTCGCCATTCAGCATGCCGTCGAAAGGTGTGGCGTACCCTTTTGCGTCGGGCATAACAGGAGAAGCTCGCCGGCCATGAAGGAAGCTCGCGACATTTTCCGCGCGCACCTGAAAGAACCGGTGTCCACGGCATGGAGATTCGAGCGACCGGGTTGGGAACACATGAATGTGGGAGCAAATACAGGCGCTCCCGTCGTCTCGATTCGTATCAATGACGATTGGAAAAGCTGGAAAAAAGTCCACCTCCAGACCGATCTCAACCGAAAGGTCGGACTCGTGCTCTCGGAAGGAACCCACTTTGTGGACTTGGCTAACTGGTTCCTGGAAGCAGAACCCGTGGAGGTGTTTTGCACCGGCCAAGGCGTATTGAATCACGTGATCGTCATTCACTACGACGATGGCGCGATGGCCGTCATCACGATGGCGAGCACCGGTTCATTCGGATATCCCAAGGAGCTGCTCGAGGCCATGGGCCACGGAGCCATCGTTACCTGCGATCACATGCTGGAAGTACGCACCGCGGGCATTGCCTCCGCGCCGACCATCAAACATTATCCGATGCTCAACGACCGGCATCCGCATGCTGGGGTCGAACTCGGACTGCACGGGTGGCTGAAAAAGAAACGGGCCGCCTGCGAAGAGGCAGAAAAACAGGGCGATCCCATGCTCCAATTTACGGCCGAGCCGGACAAAGGCCACCTTCGTATGTTGCAAGAATTCATCCGCGAGATTCACGGAGAGCGTCCGCCCGTTTGCCCGGCCAAGGATGCTGTGCTAGCCATGCGAATCTGCCTGGCAGCCGCAACGTCCTATCTGGAGGGACGAAAGGTCAAACTAACAGAGATCAACTAAGCGCAATTCAACTTTAGATTGTTTATTGCGGTTTTAGAGTACTAAAGAATCCGGTCTGGACATTTTTGTGTCCGAACAACGCTTGGCAGGCCTTGATGACAACCCGCTCCGAAGGCACAACCGCCGGTTTCGTCGGCCGCCTCCACCCGAGCACCTTTTCAGGGTTCGGTCTGATGGCGATTTCTCTCCGACGGGGGCAGACTGAAATCATGCCCGCCAAATCGAAGAAGCAGCAAATGGCCGCCGGAGCCGCTTTGGCCGTCAAACGCGGTGATGCCAAAAAATCGTCCCTGAAAGGCGCCTCGAAACAAATGGAGAAATCCATGAGCGAGAAACAGCTGGAGGACTTCGCCAAGACCAAACGGAAGAAGCTTCCGACCAGGAAGAAGACAATCGCTAAAAAATCCTCCGGCAAAAAAGCCGCCACGAAGAAATAGCGGTTATCTCCAAGAAGGTCTCCTCCAAGACTTTTGCGGTAAAATCTCGGGATCGCAGTCTTAGTTTTCCACGATCCCGCACAGAAGCTCGAAAGCTGCGACCTGTTTTCCTTTCTCCAGAGCCTTCATCGCCTTACGCACGGCAGCTTTTAGAGCCTTCACTTTCGGAGGTTCAGCGGATGCGGCTCTTCTGGCTTTTACTTTTACGGGGAAGGGCTTTTTCACCTCGTTCCCGGACTTCGATTTTTCGACTTTCTTCACGTTGCGGCGAGGTCTTTCGGCCCTAGGTCTCGGCTGCGGATGATAAGCTTCCGACTTGGAGGGTGAGGAGTTATCCAGGAGATCGTATTTGATCCCCACAATGCGACGGCCCGCGAATCGCTTCACGGAGCGCCGGAAAATGAGGTATTGCCGGGCCTCGCCCGGATGGAAGCCCTCCTCACCGTGGTCGGTTTCGTTCCCTACCATGGTTTGAAAAACAGTGACGACACGGTGGGCTTTGATGGCGCGTTGCAGCTCCTTATCCTGCGCGGGTTTCACCAACGCGAGGTGGACTTCGGGATGACCCGCCGCCTCGACGAGTTGGGAAAATCGGACGGTTTTCATGCGCTGTCAGAGAATCGCAGAAGGCAGTCGGGGTGGTCTTCCTCTCCTCGCAGCCTCGTTGTTGTTCAGGATGAAGCTCGACCATGTCTGCCTGGGTTCACCATCGCAATTTCTCCGCTTGGCCCTTAGGCTGGAAGCTCGGCATGAAACATCGCTTAAGCGCTCTGATTTCCTCCTGGTCCCTCGCGGCCGGGCTCGGCCTGCTCATTATCTGCGGATCGATTTTAGCCCAGGTCGCGCGCGGCTCTTACGCATGGTTGCAGGGTAAACCTCTGCCCGCACTCACGCAGCTTTTCTTGGCCGTTCACTCCAATGATCCGTTCGTTGTCCTCGCCGCGGCCCTATTTTTCGCTTCTCTCTACGCCTTTCTCGCCTATCGGCTGATCACTTCCGCCCGGGATGAACCCGCAGCTCTCTGGAGGTTCATAACCTTGGTGAGTCTTACGGTCCCGGCCCTCTTGCTTTATGTCGCCATTTGCGCCCTGGCTACCTATCTCCCTTCCATCTCATTTCTGTCCGGGATGCAGCAAATGACCCCTGAGATGGTGGCCCGGGAAGAACAGGAGTTGCGCGTTCACCTCGCTTTGCTCGCCGGAGCCTTGCTCTTCACCATCTCCGCCGCTGCGGTTATGATTCGCGATGTCTGGCGGAAACACGGTCGTTGACCTTCATTTTTTCGCCTCTACAGCCGCCCAGCCCCGCGGGTGCGATATGTATCCGATGCTTCAGGCTGTGATATTTGATGTCGACGGAACCTTGATCGATTCGGTGGATGCGCACGCGCATACGTGGACGGAGACGTTGCGCGATTTCGGCTATGAGGTGGACTTTGACGATGTGCGCTGCCAGATCGGCAAGGGCGGTGACCAGTTAATGGCGGAGTTTCTATCGAAAGAGGACATCGCTAAGGACGGCGCAGCCATCGAGAAGGCGCGCAAGGAGCTTTTCCAAAAAGACTACCTGCCGGACGTGAAGCCCTTCCCCAAAACGCGGGAGCTTTTTGAGGCGTTGATCGATGCCGACTGCAAGGTGGTGCTGGCCTCCTCCGCAAATGACGAGGAGATCGAAGTGTATAAGGACAAAGCAGATATCGCCGATCTGGTTGACAGCGAGACGTCGAAGGATGACGCGGAGAAATCCAAGCCACACCCGGATATCTTCGAGGCTGCGCTGGAGAAGCTTCCCGACATCCCGAAGGAGAACATCGTCGTAATCGGCGATTCGCCGTGGGACGCCATCGCCGCGAAGAAGGCCGGACTCCGCTCGATCGGCGTCCTCTGCGGCGGCTTTGCGGAAAAGGATTTGCTCGAGGCTGGCTTCAGCGAGATCTACCAGGACCCCGCCCATCTGCTGCGCAAGTGCGAGGATATCGTGGAAACGGCCTGAAGGCTGCCTCGCGACACATCCTCGCCATACAAGCAGTGCTCTGCTTTGATAGGTTCCCCCGCCGGAATGAAAAACTCCGTCCTTGTGCTCTTGCTACTGGCCTCCCGTGTATGGGCCGGAATGCCGCCTTACGCCGAAGAGTCACCCCGGACTGAAAATGTTTTTACGGTGATGCAGGGCTTTCCGCACCCGGAACGGGAAAAAGCCCTTTACGACGCTGAAAATGCCCGCGTGGTCCGCGCCATCGCCAAACGCCAACCCATCCCGGATGGCATGTGCGGCTCCTACGACGAGTTTTTCTACATCAAGCCGCTTGCCGTCTCCTCCGCCGATGCCAAGGAAATCCGCCGCCTGTTGAAGAAAGCCCGTCTTGCCCGTCCGGGAGAGAAAACTCCCGAAGGAGAATCGTATCCCCGGCAGGCTGAATACAAAGTCTTGTGGAGCGAGGATGGCAGCGTCTGTAATCTCCACCTCTACGTGCGGTTCCACGCCATCACGCAATTTCTCGGCGGAGACAGCACGGGACGCCCCTTGGTACTTGAAACCACTGCGTTTGACCAACTGGCGAAAATTCTCCAGCGCTATAAAATTGAGCATCCTGTGCCGACCGGATCCTGAAACCAGGTCACTCCATCACCACAGCCTCCTCCTCCGCCGGCCACTCGATATAGCCGACGGTATTCGCCTTCAGGTCCTCGTAGGAAAGGCGGTTTTTCTCATAGTTATCGGGTTCGATCACTTTCACCAGCACGGTGCGCATCTTGCCGCGATGCTGCCGGTAGAACCGCCGGCCCTTCTCCGGGTCTATTACGGGATTCGCCACATCCACTTCCAGCACGCTTCCGGAAATGATGGCGCGAATCTTCCGTCCATCCTTCAACGTGCCAACCCATTCATCGCAGCCGTCTTTCATCTTGGTCGCCGAGACCACCCTGAACCGAGGTTCCGCTATCTTCATTTTCTGCCTTTCTTACGCATCATCGGGCCGAAGTGGCCGTGTGGAAAATCCTGCTCTCGACAGGGAGGAAGGGGCCACCGAGGCTGGTCGGCATGAAACCGGCTGCTTTGGCTTTCGTTCTGGGCGTCCTGACTTTAGTTCAAGGTATGGCCGCCGAACCTGTGTCCCGCGAAAACATCAATCCTCCGGATTTTTACCGCTCAAAATACTACACCCATGCCGTGGCCACCACCGGAGGCCGCACCGTCTACGTGGCCGGGCAATGGGCCAGCAATGCCCAGGGCGAACTCCAGGGCGCCGGGGACCTGCGCGCCCAGGCCATGCTCGCTTGCCGCAATCTGAAAAGAGTCCTCTCCGCTTCCGGAGCCACGCCCGCCGACGTGGTCAAGATCAATGTCTACATCGTGAACTACAAAGTGGCCGACCTCGAGGCGCTGGAGGCCGGGCTGACTGAGTGCTTCGGCCCGGACCGCCATTTCGCCAGCACCCTCGTCGGCGTGCAGGCTCTGGCCCGCGATGGCATGCTCTTCGAGATCGAAGCCGTGGCGGTGACGAACTAACCCCCCGGTTGGATTCTGTGGCCCCGCCCGTGCTAGAGTGTTAGGCTTGGTTCGTGAACGAAGCGCGGCATCTCCTTCATACGGCAGGCGGCCTGTTTCGCGTCTATGCGGTTTTGCTTTGCCGAGGGGTGGTCGGCCTTGCCCTGCTCGGGCTCGGCTTGACCTCGTTGATCAGCGCCCTTGAAATCACCTCGTCCTTGCAAATGTCTGCGGAGCACCCTGGCCCAGGCTTCATGCGCATCACCGGCGTCGAGCTCGGGTTTGTTCGATTCACCGGCCCGTGGCTGACCCTCAGTCCGGCTCTCTTTCTAGCGGCAGCCCTCGGCTTTGCTTGGTTCGGCCTGCGGATAATTCTTTCGGCTCTGAGGAAATTCCGTGGCGTCAGAAGGACTGTCAGCTCGTCGCATCATCTCGTAGGATGATGGCCATCATGCTATAAAAATGATGTTACAGATTCTTTCTCTCATTTGCGCCCCTCCCAAAAGCTTCACGACCCCTCCGAACCTCCTGATGACTACCGTGGGATCGATGACACCAACGCCATGATCAGATCTCAAAGAAGGATGAGGATTTCCGGCATGGCGTGGATGTCTTCCTAAGGCACCCGCTCCGATCTGCCAATCGGATTCCCCCGACTTTGGTTTTATTGGGAGAGCCTCTGGCCTTCCCCTCCGCGTAAGGCAACGAGGCGATCTAGGCCATTTTAGCGGTGAACTTAGGTATCGGGTCTTTCAACGGCTTGTTTTATCTTTATAGAAGTCGTATTCCAAAGTGATGAAGGCTCATCCCACGCAGTCGTTCTTCGCCCTTGCCGTGGTCTTGTGCTTTCTGCTGTCGATGGCGGCCAGCCAGGCGAAGACCGTGCTTATCCCACTAACTCCAGGAGCAGCCGAAGTGGCCGGGTTGCTCTTTGAAAGCTCGGCGGAGAAGTTGCCGGAGGGCGCGACACGGTTCCGAGTAGTTGTCACTGAGAAGGACGGGAGCTTTGGACGCTGGGTGGCAGCGAGCCTGAGCAGAGTAAAACTGCGCAACTCCTCGTGGTCCATGTGGGGCTGGCGGGAGCTGATCCCATCCGGGAAGCCGCAGGTTTACGAGTTTACCGTGAGCCGGAAGGAATTGAATGAACCGAATCTCTGCTTTGTTTTTACGAATACGAGGCAAAGCCGGGCCGAGGTAACGCCATCGCCGGACATCATTTACCTGCCACTCAAAGATTTTCCCGCGAAGGGGTGACCGTGGCTCTCCCTATTAAGGAAAAAGCAGGCCGAAAAGCACAAAGCCCACGAATCCAAGGACGAGGCAGAGTGCAAGGCTCTTGGGGATACTTGTGCGGAACAGCTTGCGGGTAATCCAAAATACTCCCAAGAGGAGAACCAGGCCAACACCCAAAAGCAGAAGGGGTTTCGCCGCGATAGGCATGCCATTCCCGGAAAGCAGGAGGCTGGTCACCATCATGAAGGCAACATTGATCACTCCAAGGATCGCCGCGTAGAAAAAGCAGGTGACCAGATCGCGCTGCGGCGCAGAAACGAGCTTCGCCACGATCCAAGTGACCCCGGTCGCAAAGAGATAGATCAGAATCAGGAGGGCAGGCAAGTCCATGGTAGAAGCAGGGCTATCTTAGAAAGTGCTTCTCTCGAGTAGAAAACAAAAACGCCGTGACCTTGCGGTCACGGCGTTCTGTTAAAACTGAACTGGGTCGCTTAGTAGCGGCGAGCAGGGCGACGATCACCGCCACCTCCACCACCACGATTGCCACCACCACCGCCGCCGAAGCTGCGGCCTCCGCCACCACCGGCGGGACGATCTTCACGAGGACGGGCAACGTTCACCGTGAGGTTGCGGCCTTGGAAATCCTGGTTGTCGAATTTCTCGCAGGCGGTCTTGGCACCGGCTTCATCAGCCATGGTGACAAAGCCGAAGCCACGGGATTGGCCGGTCATTTTGTCGGTCACAATGGTGGCTTCACGGACTTCGCCAGCGGCGGCAAAAAATTCGCGCAGGTCGTTTTCGGTAGCATTGAACGTCAGATTGCCGACGTAGAGTTTGCTGTTGGACATATTATTATTTTGGGTTTCGTATCGAGGCTCGTAACACTGGCTGACTCCGGTAATCGGATTAAAATCGCCACTGAAAAGCCCGCAACTTGCGCCGCGAAGAGTACCAACTAGCAACCTATCATGCCCCTCTTAAGGGCTCGAAGTCTTCAAGTAGAGACGAGTTTGCCCGATTAGCAAGGGTTATCGTACCTCCACAGAGGGAAATAGGCGCGGGACGAGACTACTTTCCGCCGGCAATTTGGAAGGTGGAGCCTATTTCGTGGAACAATGTTTTGGCGAGTTCCCACTCAGCATCGAAGGCTTTCAGCGTCTGATCGGGCGGCTTCACCGCCATGCCATGGATCACCACGAGGTGGCCGCCGACGAGGAGATAAAAGATCTGTCCGCGCTGGAGCAGCCGCTGGGGTGTCTCCTCCATGGTGTACTCCGTTGTGCTGGCGGCGCGGCCATTCAGATCCGTGCTGCTCAGGCGGACGTTTTGCGCACCCTGAGGAATCAGAGCCCGTACTTCGGTGACGGTGAGAAGCGTGCCGGCGCGGCTGGCTGCCTCGGGGGGAAGAGGGCTGGAGCCGATGATCAATGAGGTCGGACCCTTGCCTTGTTCGCTGGTGAATTTTTGCACAACGAGAGGCTGCGGCGCATCCTCGCCGAGCCAGCTTTTGGGAGGGCTGATCTGCCAGGCCAACCCCTGGGCCTTCGCGTGTCCCGTGCTGTCAAAGGTCTGGATCTGTCCGGCCTTCATCTCGGCAAGATCAGCGCGCATATCAGCCAGGGCCGGATGGGTCAGCGCCGCAAGAAGAGCAAGGGCCGCCAGGATGCGGCCGGTTTTCGCCAGGAAAATCATCCCGACAATGGTAAGGCGCGACCTCTCGCGACGCAACGCTTCCCGCCCAGCCACGGCGATCAAACTCAGGCTTGAAAGCAACCCCATGAACCATGCGGAAAGCTCTCGATGGACAGGTCGGGCCTCGGAGCCGGTACAACCGGAGTTTGCGGCTGGGGCGATTCCTCAGAAATGATCGAGCATGCGACCAACCACGGCGGGGCGCCGCAGGAAGACGCTCCGCAAAATGAAGGAGCCAGGGAACCCGTCGTTCTGCGCGCAAACGGCAACGTGCAGATTTTGCTCGAAGCGAGTGCGGCGCATTCCCTCTTCGAGGCGATCAAAGCGGCGGGCCTCATCGTTGCGCCGCCGGTCCTGGCAAACTATGACGACTTGGTGGAGGAATTCGGCATGGAACCGCTGGAAGGCCAAAGCTGCCTCGTCGTTTCCGACCCCGATCACCTCATCGCCGATGTCATCGTACGGTGGAGGAAGGGCCGGAGTTAATCCGCCTCATCCGCCATACGGATCATATCTCCTCGAGGCGGGAGTCGGATTTTTTTCCAAAGGCTGCGCGGGTGTTTCCGGCGACTCCGCGGGATTGATCTGCTTTTCCTCGAAATGGCCGTTTGCAAAACGGGCGGTCCAGACCTCGCGGTATTGTCCCTCGATAAATTCCATCCGGAACTTGGAGTAATCATCACCACCACCTCGGGTGTACCCGACAATGGACATCCATCCGTCCTTGCCCGGAATAAGATGAAAACCGCCGCGAAATCCGCCAATTTCCTCCCATCCCTTTGCTTCCTGGGTAACAATGACAAAACTCGGACCAGCGCTGCCACCCGCCGGAGTCTCGATGATGTATTCCGCCACGCCGTCGCCATTGAGATCGTAGCGGAAGCCCTGATAAATCACCCGCGTGGTGTCTCCGAAATATCCGGCGATCGCGGCCTGCACGCCTTTGGGCAGGGTGAAACGCGTGAAGCTGACCATCTGCTCCGGTGGATAAGACCAGACGGAATCCTCGACTTTTAGAAAGGCCTGCGCAGCCTCGGAGGGATCGCCATATACCGACAAGATCGGCAGCAACACGAGTACGAGGGCAACGGCGGAAGATTTCATCCCCGCAACCCAGCGAATCAAGTGAGGCCCGTGCTCAGGCATATTCCGTACTCTGGCCGAAGCAGAGCAGGCGGCCGTCGCCGTCCCTGACCACAAACTCGCGGAAGGCCCAGGGCATGGAGCCGATTTCGCGGGCAAGGGTGACGCGGCGGGATTGGTATTCCGCATAGAGCGCATCGATGCCCTTCACGATGATGTAGGCATCAAGATATTCCTCCTCGTATTTGTCCGGAGCGAGAAGCGGAACAACATCAACACGACGGAAGAAAATGGAAAAACCATCGCGAATGGCCCCGGCATAGTGGGTGGGTTTGCCGTAGGTGAATTGCGTCTCGAAGCCAAGCTTGTCCCGATACCAGGCCAGCGTGGCGTCAAGGTCGGCGGTAAAAAACTGGGGGACGATCGCGGAGATCATGGCTTCGGCTCTAGAGAGGAGGACAGGGTATTAGCAAATGGCGAAAAAGCAGAGCCCAAATCAACCCGGAGCGGCGGCACTTTTTCCCATCGCGCCGCTGTCGTGTTCCTCCCGGGTCATGGCGTAGGCGACCACGTCGATGAGTTCGCCGTTTTTCAGCACATGCTCTTTGAGGTAGCCGATGCGCTTCATACCGGCCTTGGCCATCACGCGTCCGGAAGCCGGGTTATGTGCGAAATGGTGCGCATGGATGCGGGCCAGGGGCAGGGTCGCAAAACCATAGGCAAGGAGGAGCCGTGTTGCCTCGGTGCAGAAGCCACGATTCCAATACGGCATGGCGATCCAATAGCCGATCTCTCCCTCGAGTTTGGCGAGATTCAGCAACAGATTGATCGCGCCGTAGAGCTCGCCCTGCGGGGAACGAATGGAAAATACAATGTCGTTTTTCTGGATGAAGAGCCGGTCATGCGAGGCGATCCATTCCTCGGCCGCGCCATCGGGATACGGGTGCGGGACATGCAGGGTGGTGCGAGCCACAGCCTCGTCGCCGGCATAACGCTGCACCAGAGGGGCGTCTTCCAGGCGGAAAGGTGCGAGGATGACACGTTCACCGGGCAACGTGGGGATCATCGTCGGAGTATTGAAGGTTCCGGGATGAGAGACAAGTCGGGGAACACCGCTACGCGTTGAGATTTACTTCCCACCACTCCGGAAACAACACGCGATGGCGCCACTCAGTAAAACGCTGATCGATGAGCAGTGCCGCGCCGCGATCCTCCTCTGATCGGATGAGGCGGCCCACCGCCTGGAGCACGCGCTGCATGCCGGGAAAGCGATAGGCGAAATCAAAACCCTCACCGCGTGTTTTTTGAAAATGGGCCTGCAGGATATCGCGCTCCACGGAGAGGCGCGGGAGGCCCACGCCAATGACGGCCACACCGAGCAGGCGTTCCCCCGGCAAGTCGATGCCCTCGGAAAATATCCCACCCAGCACGGCGAGGCCCACGCCGGCTTCTCCAGGATGAAAGCGGTCGAGAAAGGCGGTGCGCTGGCCCTCGTCCATCAGCGACGTCTGGGCAAAGACCGGACGGTCAACCAGCGGAGCGAGTTTCGGCTCCAATTCGCCGAGGTAAGCCATCGACGGACAGAAAACGAGATGGTTTCCTGGCTGCGCCGTGATGTGTGCGGCAATCGCCTGAGCCACCAGGTCGAGCGAACCAGCCCGACCCTTGTACGTGACATCGTAAGGCAGAACGGCAAGACGCATTTGCTCCGGCAGAAACGGCGAGGGAAAGCCCCACACCGCATCCTCCGGCAGGCCACCGAGCAAATCGCGGAAGTACTCCATGGGCGAGAGCGTGGCGGAGAAAAAAATGGCGGCTCGAAGTCCCTTCAGCACCTCGCGCAGACGGGCGGAGGGGTCAGCGCAATACAGCGTAATGCGTCCCTCCCCCGGCGCGAGAATGCACCGGCAGGTTTCGTCATAAGCCTCCGCCGCACGAAGAAAGGCAGTGATGGCAAAATACGGTTCCAACCAGCGGCTGAGATCGCCGCCGGGCGGTTGGGCCGCGAGGAATTCCTCCAGCCGTTGTGCGGCCTGGCGCATGGTCACGATGAATTCCTTCGGCGGTTCCTCCAGCACCATCGCGCCATCGTGATATCCCCGAGTGGGAATTACCGAGGCATCGGGCGCGGTATTTTCCAAAAGTTGTTGGAGAGCCAGCGCGGCTGTCGCCACGCCCTTCTTCGCCTTGGCCGCACCCTTCGCGCGAGGGGCTCCCGCGATTTCCAGATCAGTCAGCGACAAAGCCGCCGAATGCATATCCCGGCTGCGATCCACCAGATTGTGCGCCTCATCGATCAGCACCGCATGGCGCGGCGGGCCTTCCGCGAAATGCCGCTGCAAACGCGCCGTGGGATCGAAGACATAGTTGTAATCGCCGATCACCACATCGGTCCACACCGAGGCGTCGAGGGACAATTCAAACGGGCAGACTTGATGCAGCTTCGCCACCTCCTCGATGGCTTCCCGGGTGAGATGATCCTTCTCCAGCAGCTTGCGCAGGGCAGGCTTGATGCGATCAAAATAACCAATCGCATAAGGACAGGTCCGTACATCGCAACCAGACGGCGTCTCGCTGAAACAGATCTTCTTCTTGGCCGTGAGCGACACACCGCGCACACAGGCCCCCGCACCCCGGAGCCGCTCCAGCGCATCCTCCGCGGCGATTCGGCCCGGTGTTTTCGCGGTGACATAAAACACCTGCCCATCACCCATGAGTGGCAGTGCCTTCACCGCCGGATACAGCGTCGCCAGCGTTTTCCCCAACCCCGTCGGAGCCTCCACAAAGGCCCTCCCCTTGTCCCGAATCACCTTATACACCGCCCTCGCCAATTCCTTCTGGCCTGCCCGGTATCCGTTAAAGGGAAACGCCAGCGTCTCCAGCGAAGCATTGCGCTTTTGCAGCCATTGGACGCGCGGGATCAGCCAGGCGAACCACTCATGCAGCGTCTCATCGAGAAAGCCGCCCAGCGACTCATGCGTCTCCACATCGCGGATCGTCGTCTCCAGATTTGTCTCGAGATCAAAATAGGTGAGCCGATGCTCGACCTCCATCCAGCCATGCTCCTGCGCAAGCAGCGCGGCATAAACGCGAAGTTGCGCGATGTGCACAGGATCAGGCCGGCCGGACCACTTGCCATCCACCGTCTTGATCTCCTCCACGACGGGTGGCGACGCGTTTTCAAAAACCCCATCGACCCGGCCACTCAGCTTCAACCGCACTCCAGGTCTTTCAAAGGTGCGCTCCAGCGAAATCTCGGCGCGATACCCCTCCCCCCGCGCCTTTTGCAAACGCTGATGCCCCCGCGTGCCTTCCACCATGCGGTTCGAGGCGCGAAAGCCGCTCTCCCCCGCAAGGTCCCCGGTGCGATGGACAAACTCCACCAACTCCCGCACCGAGGTGCGGAATTCGGTCGGCGTCGCGTTATTCATCGAACCGCCACCATCCCGCACCGGTGAGATTTCGCAACCCTACTTCGCGACGATATTCACCAACTTGCCGGGAACAACGATAACCTTCACTACGTTCTGCGTGCCGATGGCTTCCTTCACCTTCGGCGCGCCCAGGGCGAGTTGCTCGACCTCCGCCTTGTCGGCGTCTTTTTTCACCACCAGGCGGTCGCGCATCTTGCCATTCACCTGCACGCCATACTCGACCTCGTCGACGATGAGGAATTTCTCCTCATACACCGGCCAGTTCTGCGTGGACGCGCGGCCTTCAAAGCCAGTAAACTTGGTGGCCAAACGCTCCCAGACTTCCTCCGCCAGATGCGGAGCAAAGGGCGAAATGGTCGGCAAAAGGATGCGCAGGGCCTCGACGGGACGCGGCACGCTTTTCACGAACTCGTTGGTGAAAATCATCATCTGCGAGATGGCTGTATTGAAGGCCAGGGCCTCGACATCCGCGCCGACTTTCTTGATCGTGGCATGAGCCACGCGCAATTGCTCGGAGGTCAGCGGTTGCTCGGCCAACTCGGAAGAAACGACCCAATCGCCCTCCTGCGTCTCCTCCATGGCCAGACGCCACACGCGGCCGAGGAAGCGATAGACGCCCTCGACGCCGGTCATGCTCCACGGCTTTGTCTGCTCCAGCGGACCCATGAACATCTCGTACAGTCGTAACGCATCCGCGCCGTACTCAGAAATCACATGCTCGGGGCTGACTACGTTGCCACGGCTCTTCGACATCTTCTGACTATCGGGACCAAGGATCATGCCCTGGTTCACCAATCGCTGAAACGGTTCGCGAGTAGAGAGATAGCCGAGGTCGAACATCACTTTATGCCAAAACCGCGCATACAACAGGTGCAGCACCGCGTGCTCCGTGCCGCCCACATAGAGATCGACGCCGCCACGGGTCTCATCGGCCCCGCCGCCAGTCATCCAATACTTCTCGATATCCTCGGCGATAAAACGACCGCCGTTTTTCGGATCGCAGAAACGCAGATAGTACCAGCATGACCCCGCCCACTGCGGCATGGTGTTGGTCTCGCGGATAGCCTTCTCGGAATACTTCAGCCACTCCGTCGCCTTGGAGAGCGGCGGTTCCGGTGTGCCGGAGGGTTTGAAGTCCTCCATGTCCGGCTGCACCAGCGGCAACTCGCTTTCATCGAGAGCGCGATGCTGGCCGTCCTCCCAAAGGATCGGAAAAGGCTCACCCCAGTACCGCTGCCGCGAAAAGAGCCAGTCGCGCAGTTTGAAATTCACCGTACCGCGACCCAGGGATTTCTCTTCCAGCCAGGTGGCGATTTTCTTCTTCGCCTCCGGTGTGGTCAGGCCATCGAGGAAATCGGAATGCACCGCGATCCCATCGCCGGTGAATCCCTGCCAATCCGCCCCATCCTCCGTCGGCTGCACCACCTGCCGGATGGGCAGTTGGAACTTCTCCGCAAATTCAAAATCACGCTCATCATGCGCCGGCACAGCCATGATCGCTCCCGTGCCGTAACCCATCAGCACATAATCCGCGATCCAGACGGGAATCTCTTCGCCGTTGACGGGATTGATGGCATGCGCCCCGGTAAAAACGCCCGTCTTCTCCTTGGCCAACTCCGTGCGTTCCAGATCGCTCTTCGACCCGACCTGCTTTTTGTAAATCTCCACCGCCTCGCGCTGGGCATCAGTTGTGATCCCATCCACCAGCGGATGTTCCGGCGACAGCACCATGTAGGTCGCGCCAAACAACGTATCGGGCCGCGTGGTGAAGACCTCGATCTTGGTCGACGCGGCGGGCAGGTCGAACAACACACTCGCACCCTCGCTCCGGCCAATCCAGTTGCGTTGCAAAAGCTTGATCCCCTCGGGCCAGTCCAGCCCATCCAGCTCGGCAATCAGCCGATCCGCGTAGGCGGTGATGCGCAGCACCCACTGACGCAGCGGACGCCGCTCCACCGGGAAACCGCCGACCTCGCTCTTGCCATCGATCACCTCTTCATTGGCCAGCACCGTACCCAACTCAGGGCACCAGTTCACCGGCTTGTCGGAGACATAGGCCAGGCGGACGCCATCGATGTCGTCACCCTTATAGGTCTCGATCGGCTCGGCCTTGTTCGTCTCGGGATTGAACCACGAGTTGTAGAGCTTCAGGAAAATCCATTGTGTCCAGTGGAAGTACTCCGGGTCGGTCGTGCTCACCTCACGCGACCAGTCATAGCTGAATCCCAGCCCCTGCAACTGCGCTCGGAAGCGGTTGATATTCCGCTCTGTCGTCACCCGCGGATGCTGCCCGGTCTTGATCGCGAATTGCTCCGCCGGCAAACCGAAGGCATCCCAGCCCATCGGATGCAAGACGTTGAACCCCTTCATCCGCTTGAAGCGGGAAATGATATCCGTCGCCGTATATCCCTCCACATGACCGACATGCAGACCATCGCCACTCGGATACGGGAACATATCAAGCACATAGTACTTGGGTTTCTCCCCGCCGGGTTCACCGGGATTGGACGCGCGGAAAGCGTCGGTGGCGAGCCATTGGCTCTGCCACTTGGGTTCGAAATCGGAGAAGGGAAATTGCTTGCGTTGAACGGCCATCGTGAAAGGGGTGGGAATATGGCAGAGACTTCCAAATCTGAAAACCACCGTTTGTTGGTTTCCACCCGCAATGCTCACAAGATCGGCGAGATCCGGGCCATCCTCGGTCCCTCCTTTGAGGTTTCCGACCTCTCCGTGCTGCCGGATATGCCGGAGGTGGAGGAAACCGGCGTCACCTTCGAGGAAAATGCCACCCTGAAGGCCGTCGCCGCCTCCCTGCTCTTCGACGGCTGGGTCATCGCCGACGATTCCGGCCTGGAAGTCGATGCCCTCGGCGGCGCTCCCGGCGTCTATTCGGCCCGCTATGCCGGCCCCGGTGCCAGGGATGCCGACAACAATGCCCTCCTCTTAAAAAACCTGGAAGCCGTGCGCGGCAAAGACCGCTCGGCGCGCTTTCGCTGCGTCATCGTGCTGGCTCGGGCTGGCCGCAAACTGGCCGCCTTCAGCGGAGCCGTCGAGGGCATCATCGTACCGCATCTCCACGGCACCGGCGGCTTCGGCTACGACCCGCTCTTCATCCCCGAGGGCCATTGCGAGACCTTCGGCCAGCTCCCCGCCGAAGTGAAAAACCAACTCAGCCACCGCGCCCAGGCCCTTGGTAAACTCCGCGACTGGCGCGGCTGGTTTTAGCGAGAATACTGATCCACCTTCTTTGCTTCCGGCGACCCCGCCACCGTGTCGTGCGCGACCTTGCGCAAAAGCGTGGCCTCCTCCGCGGGCAACCCCGGCGGGAGGAAGGTGTTCTTCTCCGCATTGGCGCCGAAGATCATTTCATAGAGCGTCGCCGCGCCGAGAAACTTCCCGGCCGTATTCGCGTGCTTCGCATCCAGCAAGAATCCGAGTTCTCCCGTTTCCGCATCCTTACCCCATCTCCAGCCGATGTTCAGGCTTCCCGTCTGCTTCGGCACCTCGCCCGGCTTTGGTTTTTGGTAATTAAAATTCGGATCTGGGTAGATGAACTTCCAATGCGCATCCTTCCGCGCATTTTGAAAGGCCGTGCCAATCGGAATGATGCGCAGTCCGTAACGAGCCGCCAGATCCTCATAGGCCGCGTGCAGCCGGGCATACATGGAGGCTTGATTCAGATCACCCGCCGCGAAAAATGCATGATCCTCGCGATAGGCCCAGGTCTCCAGCACGAGGATCTCCGCCTGTGGGGCGTACTTGCGCACATATTCGACGATGGTCTTGGCAAACGGTTCATAGGTCTCCGGAAAATAACTCTTCGGACTGGCCTGCTGGATCGTCACGAAGTCCCATTTCTCCTTCCCCAGCGCCTGCCGCAGGCTGATCTTCGGCCCCTTGGGATCGAAGGGATTTTTGTAGGGATTGCCCCGTGGGTCGGCCGGATTGTCCTCATGGGCCGCGATATAGGAGGCATGCTGTTCCAGGGAATGTCCGGCCAAATTCATCCCGCACAGCACCAACTCCCGTTTATCCGCTCTCGCCATGTCACCGAGATAGGCTGTGGCATTCTGCGCGAAGCTATTTCCGATCGTCAGCAGCTTGACCGGAGAAGGAGTAGGTTCCTGTGCCTGGACCAGCAACGCAAAGAATAGCGCCAGAAAGAAAATAAATGGGCGTTTCATGGACGCCGCCACGATACCGCTTTGCCTCCGGCCTGCCAAAAGCCTTTTCCCGATATCTTTCCCGATCCAGGCCCGCCGCTTGACCGGAAGACTAAGCCGCCTCTTCGACCGCAAATTTGCGCATGCGAAGATAGGAAAGCAGTGAGTTGAGATTATCCGCCTCCTCCCGCACCCGGCGCTCCGTGCTCAGTTCCGGCATGCGTGAATTTTGCGCCACCGCCGAACAATACGTGACAATCGTCTCAGCCACGATCCCGCGGCTTTCTTCATCGCAATAAATCTGCACGTCACGGAGGAGTTGTCGGTCAGCCTGCATAAGAATCAGAATGTCGAAAGAGAGGACTCCCCTCAATCAGGTGGGATGCCAATGGTGGCATCGGGCGGACCCCTCAGGCGTGCTTTGACAGAGCCGGGACAATCCGCCACAACCACGGAAACTCTCCCACTCATGCTCGTCTTTTACATCCTCCAAATGGCCGGCACTGCCGCCTGCGCGGCCAGCGGCGCTCTCGCCGCCGGACGCAAGAGCCTGGATTTGATCGGCGTCATGGTTATCAGCCTGGCCGCTGCCGTGGGCGGGGGCACCTTGCGGGACCTACTATTGGACCGCAACCCGGTCTTCTGGATGGGTGACAACGTTTATATCCTCGTCGCCCTCGCCGCCGGGTTGCTCACCTGGCTCTACACCCGCTGGTGGTCGCCCCCTCACCGCCTGCTCCTCATCGTCGATGCCATCGGCCTCGCCCTCTTTACCATCATCGGCACCCGCATCGCCGAGCAAGCCATGCACACCGCCCTCATCTGCGTGACCATGGGTGTCATCACCGGTGTGGCCGGAGGCATCCTGCGGGACATCCTTTGCGGGGAAATTCCCATGACCTTCCGCCGGAGTGAACTCTACGCCAGCGCAGCCCTGATCGGCAGCGCGGCCTACCTCGGCTTGGAAGCACTGGGGCTTCCCGCCGATTTCTGCGCGCTCCTCGCCGCCGTGAGCATCTTCCTGCTGCGCCTCGCCGCCTTGCGCTGGAACTGGCACCTGCCCGTCTTTGAGTTCAAGGACCGCCATTAGGAGATAGCCGGACCTTTTCTAGGCGCAGCCGGACCCCTCTCTAGGCGGCCGACAACCTAACGCACCACGCGCCCGGAACCGCTGCCGCCCATGAGCGACTCGACCTCGGCCCGCGAAGTGAAGTTCACATCGCCCACGATGGAGTGGCACAGGCACGAAGCCGCCACCGCAAAGGCGATCGCCTTCTCCGGCGTACTGAGCTCCGGCGTATTCAGCGCAAAGATCAATCCCGCGCCAAACGAATCGCCTCCACCCACGCGGTCCACGATGTTCCTGATCTGATAAGCCTCGTACTGCCCGCCCTTCAGCGGGGCGAATGCGACTTTATCCGTGGCCACCTCAAAAAGCATCGCGCCCCAGTTGTTATGCGAAGCGGAAATGCTCTCGCGTAGCGTGATGGCGATTTTGGAGATATTGGGAAACTGCTTCGCGATTTCGCGGGCCACCGCCGGGTACTGGTCGACGGAGAGATGGCCGGACTCCACATCGGTCTCCGCCGCGTGAATATCCAGTACATCCGCCGCATCTTCTTCATTGGCGATGAGCACATCGACGTAGGGCAGGATGGCCCGCATCGTCTTGCCCGCGAGAGCCTTCGAATTCGTCCCCGCCTCCCAGGTCCAGAGCTTCTTGCGGAAGTTCAGGTCACAGGAAACCGTCAGGCCCTTTTCCTTGGCCACCTTCACCGCGTGCAGTACGGCCTCGGCCGAAACCTTCGACAACGCGGGCGTGATGCCGGTCGTGTGCAGCCAGCTCGCGCCTTCCAGGATCGTATTCCAATCATAATCCGTCGCCGCGGTAACGCTGACCGACGAATGCGCCCGGTCATAGATCACATTGCTGGGCCGCTGATTCGCTCCGTTCTCAAAAAAGTATAATCCGAGCCGCCCCTGCTTGGTCCGCAGGATGCCGGAGGTATCCACTCCCAGCCCGGCCAGAAAGCCGACACAGGAATCCGCAATGGCATGTTGCGGCAACGCCGTGACAAAACGCGCGGACGCGCCGAGTTGGGCCAGCGACGCGGCGACATTGGCCTCGGCTCCGCCGAAGGTGAGGTTGAGCGGACCGGGCGTGGCCTGGCGGATGCGCAGCACTCCCTCGGGCGCGAAACGGCCCATGACTTCTCCAAAGGTGACGATGGTTTTCATTTTTGACGCGTGGTTTTAATGATCTGGATGGCTTCGGCGGAAAGTGCCGTGATTTGATCCCAGGCCTGAGCCTTGATGAGATCGCGAGGGGCCAGCCACGAACCTCCTAGCGCGCCGACACTCGCGTCCGCGAGGTAGCTGGCCATGTTCTTCGCATTGAGCCCGCCGAGCGGGACAAACCGCAGGCCGAGGTGCGCATACGGCGCGGACATGGCCTTGAGATAAGCAATGCCCCCGGAGGATTCGGCGGGAAAATATTTTAGCAATTTGCAACCGTGCTCCACCGCCAGCTCGATATCACTCGGCGTGAGGATGCCGGGAGCAAAGGAAAGGCCGGCCTCACGGGCGGCATTGAGTACGCGGGAGTTCAGGCCGGGAGCGACGCCGAAGGCCGCATCGGCCTCCACCACCTCCTTCACCTGTTCAGTGGTCAGGATCGTGCCGACACCCGCCACCATTTCCGGCACGGCGGCGCGGATGGCTTTAAGTGCATCAAGCGCGGCCGGCGTGCGGAGCGTGAGTTCCATGACGTCAACGCCTCCGGCGAGCAGCGCACGGGCCAGCGGCACGGCGTCCTCGGCCTGGTCAATCACCAGCACCGCCACGATGCCGGTGCCTTCGATTTTCTGGGCGAGAGCGGGATCAAATAGTGGTTTCATAAAATCAGGCGGCCAGTTCCGGCAGGTCCAGCCACTGGCGGGCATCACTGCTTTTCAGACCGACTTCGGCCAGTTGCACGCCCTTTGCGCCTTCCAGCAAAGTCCAGCGGAACGGCTCATCGAGCACGACATGGCGCAGGAAAAGCTCCCATTGCACCTTGAAGGCGTTTTCGTAATTTTCCTGCTCCGGCACCTTGGCCCAACTGCCGAAGAAATCGATCGGCTGCGCAATATCCGGATTCCAGACCGGCTTCGGCGTGTTGCCATAATGCTGAATCCATACATCCCGCAGACCCACGATAGCGCTGCCCTTGGTGCCGTCGACCTGCATGGTCAACAGGTCGTCACGTCGCACCCGCACGTTCCATGAGGAGTTGAAGTGAGCGATCACGCCATTTGCCAACTCAAAGGTCGCATAGGCCGAGTCATCCGCCGTGCATTTGTAGGGCTGGCCCTGCTCATCCACGCGCTCGGGGATGTGCGTGGCCGCCAGACAGGAGACTTTTTTGACTTCACCGAAGAGGTTGTCGATGACGTAGCGCCAGTGACAGAGCATATCGACGACCATGCCGCCGCCGTCTTCCTTGCGGTAGTTCCAGCTTGGGCGCTGGGCTGGAATGGTGTGACCCTCAAAGACCCAGTAACCAAACTCGCCCCGCACGCTCAGGATGTCGCCGAAGAATCCATTTTCCTTCAACCGCATGAACTTCACCAACCCCGGCAGCCAGAGTTTGTCCTGCACCACGCCGTTTTTCACGCCGGCGTCCTGACAGATCTTGTAGAGCTTATAGGCGTTTTCCGTGGTGATGGCGGTGGGCTTCTCGCAATACACATGCTTGCCCGCTTCCGCCGCCTGCTTCACCGCATCGAAGCGGCGCAGCGTGCTCTGCGCATCGAAGTAAATCGAGTACGCCGGATCTTTCATCACACTATCGAGATCGGTGGTCCACTTCTCCACCGAGGTGCGCGCGCAGAGTTCCTTCAGCTTGATTTCATTGCGTCCGACCAGGATGGGATCAGGCATGATGAACTCCGTCGGGCTGACTTTGACCCCGCCTTGTTTGATGATCGCATCAATCGAGCGGATGAGATGCTGGTTTGTGCCCATGCGTCCCGTGACGCCGTTCATGATGATGCCGATTTTGTGAATTTTCATAAGATTAGGGTTGGGCGGTGCATTGGGGTTGGGCGCCGGGAGGCAGCGCGGGGACATCGATGCCGGCCTTGGGCAGCGTGCCGTCAAGTTCCTGCCGCCAATGGGCGACATCGCCCGAGGGGCCATAGCAATAGATCATCCGCAGCGGCGCTTCTCCGATGTTGGTGAGCTGATGGAAGATGCCCGGCGGGATGTAGACCATCTGTCCGGAGGTCACCGTCTGACGCTCGCTGCCGAGACACATTTCCCCCGTGCCCTCGACGATGAAATAAACCTCCTCCTGCTCCTGATTATGCCAGGGCACCTGTCCCCCATTGGGGTCGAGCGTGACATTGCCCATGCTGAAGTTGGTCGCCTGGATGGGCGCAACGCCCCCGGCGAGATTCTGCGTGCGGCGGCGCGCCGGGTAGCGGCGGCCTTCGATTTTGGCGAGGTCCGAGATGGTCATGCGACTCCTCCGTAGAAGGTGTAGTAGGGTTTGTTTTCGATGAGGCGTTGAAGATAGAGAGCCAGTTCGCGGGCGTGATAATCGCCCCACATGGACGACTCGCCGCGAGGAATTTTGCTGCCTGCGGGAATGTGATCCCAGCCATTCGGGCGGTGATAAATGGAATGCAGGATGAGCCCCTGGTGATCCGGATCGATCGAGAGATAAGGCTCCGAAAGCACCGTATCCGCCACGGTGAGACCCGCCTGCCAATACTGTTTCCCGCGGGCATCGCCGCGCTTCTCCAGATACCGGCCTAGTCGCAGCAAGCCTTGCGCGGCAATGGCCGCCGCCGAACTGTCCACCGGCTCAAAATCATTTTCGATCTGCGCGGGACGATTCCGATAGTCACCCAGCTTGTGCAACAGCGGCGCACCGGTGTCCCAATACGGAATGCCATCGGTCGGCGTTTCCGCAATATAGTGATCGCACACCGCCAGCGCCGGCTTGAGCAACAATTCCTCCACCGCCTTGCGCCCCCCAAAGGGTTCCAAATCGGCATCCGCCAGCGTCTCGATCCACTCCAACTGCTCGGGATACCCGGCGATGATCCAGGCCTGGCCACGTGTCCAGGTCGTGAAGGGCGAATAACCCTGCTGGGAGTTCGGACAGCGAAAATTGCCATCGTTCAAGTTAAAGATACTTTCGTGCGCGGTACGACCGCGTTCATCGTAGGCATCGCGTTCTTCGCCGTAGAAGATGGCAACCTCCGCCGTCGTCTTCGCGTGTTGCAGCAGACGATCAAGCAGCGAGATCTTCAAATCCTTCTCCCCCATCAACACATGGCCCAGCGCATGAGAAACCGACAGGGCGCGCAGGGATCGAATCGTATCCGCAAACAACGAATGCGGCCCATTGAACGAATAGATGTAACCGCTGCCGGAAGCCGTCTGCGTCCAGCGCGCGGCTTGCACCGCACCGGTGCATTTCAGCGCGAGTTCATAAAAATCCTTCTCCCCCGCATTGGCCGGAATGCGCCCTTCCACCATGAGACGAAGCAGGTTTCCGTAGGTGGAAACATTATTGAACCCATGGTCATGCACGCCGATGTGCGTGATGTGATGCGCCATCTTCTCGCGCGTGCGCTCCCGGCCGATGGCCAGGAATTGCTCATCACCCGTGGCATCATATTGCAAAATGGCCGAGCCATACACGAATCCCTGCGTCCACTCCGTCCACCCCCGCGCCGTGTATTTGCCCGCCACCGTGAAGACCGGCGTGGCGGCTCCGGGCTTTTCGGCCGCGTCGATGGAGAGAATTTTGGGCGCCGAGGCTACCCAAAACTTTTTGAGCTTGGACGCGAAATCAGAAGGTTGCAGGGATGCGTTAAGAGAGATCATGGGAAAAATCAGAGACGGCGGAGATGAAAGCCGCCGTCGATGTTGATGACGTCGCCGATGGAGAACGGAAAATGGCCGCCCAGAATGGATTGCACCGCCCGGCCCAGATCGTCAGGTGTCCCCCAGCGTTTCTGCGGTACGATACCCTCGGCCAAAAGTTTGTCGTATTTGTCCTTCACCCCTGCCGTCATGTCCGTGGCCATGATGCCGGGCCGCAACTCCAGCACTTGCACACCTTCGGCGGCCAGTCGCACCGACCAAAGCTGCGAGGCCATAGCCAGACCGGCTTTGGAAATGCAGTACTCACCGCGATTGATGGAAGCCGTATTGGCTGACAGTGAGGTGACGAAAATCAGTTTGTATCCCGTGCTCAGCCGCGAACCGTTCGGCTTCGAGAGCCAGTAACGCGCGGCCAGTTGCGACAAAAAATACGGTCCTTTTAAATTCACCGCGATGACCTCGTCGAAAACATCCTCTGTCGCCTCGGTGATATCCGCCCGCACCCGCGGCGCGATGCCCGCGTTGTTCACCAGCGCATCAAGATGGCCGAAGGTTTCCAGTGTCTGGTCAAATATCCGCTGCCGGTCCTCCGCCAGGGCCACATTGCCACCGACGATGGCAAATTGCTGCGCCGGGGATTGGGCCAGCCCGCGACAGGCATCAGCCGTCTCCTTCGCCGCATCCTGGTTGCTCGCGTAGTGGATCGCCACGCTGTAACCAGCGGCCGCCAAAGACTCCGCCACGCCACGGCCAAGACCGCGGCTGGAACCGGTGACAAGAACAACTGCAGGGGAAGACATACCCCCAAACTACCGTAACTTTGCCGGAATCGTTACGACGACAGGCCACATTTTTAGCACAAAAACGACTTTATTTTTGTCTTATTCCGGAATTCAGTAGGAACGGTGAAAAATTACCGCCCCCTGCTCCTTCAGGAGATCGACGTGCGCCTCCCCGGCCTGCAAGTGCGGCGGCTCCGGCTCAATCGCCACCTGCCCGAAGTCGACCTGCTGGCCGAGCACAACCACCCCTTCACCCAGATCCTCTGTTACCTCCACGGCGGCGGCCTCATGACCGCCGAAGGCCGCGACTACGAGATCGGTCCCAATGCCCTGGTCATGCTCCCCCCGCGCTGCGTGCATTCCTTCCGTGAAACTTCCGGACGACGCCCTCTCTGCCTCGTACTCGATCTCGACTGGCGTGGCGCACTCAAGCGCGGCTTCTCCCTGACCCGACTCAGCCAGTCCGAGGCGGGCAGCGTGAAAAAGGAACTGTCCGAACTCACCAAGATATCCGACCCCGGCGATCCCGGTTGCCGGCTGCTCGTGGCCTCAGCCACACTTCGCATTCTCGACACCGTCTTTCAAAGTCTGCACATCCTCCCGGCTCGGCAGCGCACCTCGCCCGCCTTCGTCCAGCAATACGAACGCCTCCTGCGCCGCAGCGAGAGCGCCCTGCCCGAGGTGAAGCAACTCGCCGCGCAGATGGGCTATCAAATGGACTACCTCAACCGTATTTTCAAGCAGGCCACCGGTCTCACCCTCCGCGAATACCGCGACGCCTTCTTTCTCAAGAAAGCCAAGCAACTCCTGCGCGAGAACACCCAGGTACGCACCGCCGGGGAAAAGCTCGGCTTTCCTGACCAGAATTACTTCTCCCGCTGGTTCAAGAAACTCGCCGGCGTCCAGCCGCGGGTTTTCCAAAACCAGATCTGAAAGATCAGACCACAGGCGTCATGTGGGCAGCCACCTCAGTGTTGTCATATCCCGCCAATACCAAATACCTTCGGTTCATGAAACACCCCGCCTCGACAATATGGATGCCTTTTATGCCCCGGACCTCTTTGCCGGCAAGTTTCCGGTTGCAGGCCGGCACCACCGCCCCGGTTGGTGATTTCACCAAATCGTGGGGGCGTTAGCACTTTCCCTTTATGTCCACGGCATCCGGCTTTAATTACGCTCCTGAAGGCAAACCCGCTCCCGTCTGCCAACCCGGCGATTTTCCCTTCGCGGCCACCCATCTCGATCACGGCCACATCTACGGCCAATGTAACGGCCTGATCGAAGCCGGCGGCGAACTGCGCTGGGTCTACGATCCCGATCCGGCCAGGGTCGATGCCTTCCGGAAGAAATTCCCCCAGGCTCAATCCGCCTCCAGCCTCGGGCAGATTCTCGATGACCCCGCCATCAAGCTGGTCACTGCTGCCGCCATCCCCAATGTCCGCGGGCCGCTCGGCTGCCAGGTCATGGAAGCGGGCAAGGATTACTTCACCGACAAAACCCCGTTTACCACGCTCGGTCAACTCGCCGACGCCCGCGCCGCAGCCGCCCGCACCGGCCAGAAATACATGGTCTACTACAGCGAGCGCCTGCATGTGGAATGCGCCGTCATGGCTGGCTATCTGATTCAACAGGGCGCCATTGGCCGGGTCATCCAGACCGTCGGCTTTGGTCCCCACCGCCTCAGTAAACCCTCCCGCCCGGCCTGGTTTTTCGACAAACCCTCCTACGGCGGTATCCTCTGCGACATCGGCAGCCACCAAAGCGAGCAGTTCCTTTTCTACACCGGCGCAGCCGATGCCACCGTGACCCAGGCCCGCGTGGCCAACTTCGCCAACCCGGAGACCCCCGGCCTGGAGGACTTCGGCGACGCCACCCTCGTCGCTGACAACGGCGCCTCCGGTTACTATCGCGTCGATTGGCTCACCCCGAACGGCCTCAGCACTTGGGGCGATGGACGCACCTTTATCTATGGCACCAAGGGTACGATGGAGCTCCGCAAATACGTCAACCTCGGGGGCAACCCCACGACCGGCAACCAGCTCTTCCTGGTCGACGAGAAGGGCGAACAGCAAATCTCCTGCGAAGGCCAGGTCGGCTACCCATTTTTCGGCGAACTCATCCTCGACTGTCTCAACCGCACCGAAAAGGCCATGACCCAGGGCCATGCCTTCAAAGCCGCTGAGTTGTGCCTCCTCGCCCAGGAAAAAGCCGACGTAAATTGATCACCCCAAGAGAGTTGGGAAGCTAATAAAAAACGGCTTCCGTTTTCCTAAAAACATTCCAGCTTGTTGGCATGGTTCACATTCCCTCCGTTTCTACCATCCCTTACGAGGGGCGCGCCTCGAAGAATCCCCTCGCCTTCCGCCACTACGATCCCGACGAGATCATCGACGGGCGGTCCCTTTCCGATCACCTTCGCTTCTCCATCGCCTACTGGCATTCCTTTCGCGGAGCGGGCGCGGACCCCTTTGGCGCTGGCACGATCAACCGCCCGTGGGAAACCGGCTCCGATCCCGTCTCAGTGGCGAAGACCCGCATGGATGCTGCTTTCGAGTTCTTCCAGAAAATCCGCGCGCCTTTCTGGTGCTTTCATGATCGCGATATCGCTCCCGAGGGCGCTTCCCTGCGTGAGAGCCAGCGTAACTTTGGGACCCTCGTCGTCCACGCCCGCGAGCTTCAGCAAACCACTGGCGTAAAGCTGCTCTGGGGCACGGCGAATCTCTTCAGCCATCCGCGTTACATGGGCGGAGCGGCGACGAACCCTGACGCGGCCGTCTTCGCCTGCGCCGCGGCCCAGGTTAAAAAGGCCCTCGAAGCCACCCTCGAACTCGGGGGGGAGAATTACGTGTTTTGGGGGGGAAGAGAGGGGTATGAAACCCTGCTAAATACCAATTTAAAACGGGAACAAGCCCATCTTGCCACCTTCCTGCACATGGCGGTGGATTACGCCAAAGAGATCGGTTTTAAAGGCCAGTTCCTCATCGAACCCAAGCCGAAGGAACCCACCAAACATCAATACGATTTCGACGTGGCCAGCGGCATCGCCTTCCTCCGCACCCACGGTTTGGAGAACCATTTCAAGTTCAACATCGAGACCAATCACGCCACCCTCGCGGGCCATACCTTCGCGCATGAGATCGAAGTGGCCGCCGCGGCCGGGATGCTGGGCTCGATCGATGCCAACACCGGGGACCCGCTCCTGGGCTGGGACACCGACCAGTTCAATACCGACGTCAAGGAACTCACCCTGGCCATGGTCTCCATCCTCCGGGCGGGCGGGCTCGGCTCGGGCGGCCTCAACTTCGACGCCAAGCTCCGCCGTCCCTCCGTCGATATCGAAGACCTCTTCTACGCCCACATCGGCGGCATGGACGCCTACGCCCTGGCCTTCAAGATCGCCCGCCGCATCCAAGCCGATGGTGTCTTCGACAAATTTGTCGCCGATCGCTACGCCTCCTTTGATTCCGGCTACGGCAAACAGATCGAAGAGCGGAAAATCGGCCTGGCCGAGCTTGAAAAAATTGCCCTTGAGGCCGCCGAGCCGACACCCGTCAGCGGACGGCAGGAATATCTGGAAAACCTGCTTAATACCTACCTCCACTGACGAGGAGCTTAGTAAATGACACCCGAGAAAGTCTCGATCTCGTAAACGGGCTGATCATCACGGAAGGTTGCCAGCATGCGCTCGGTTGAGCGATCGAGGTGAAAACCCAGGACCTGCCGGGCCCGGGCTCCGTCGTTGTCTCGAATAGCTTCGACGATCCGGGAAAAATCCAGGCTGTCCTGACTTAGCGTTTCCATGGTCTCCGGACTCGAGGCGGCGCTCCGGCGGTAGACCTCAAGAATCTGCTGAAGATCGTCAAAGCGCCGCGTGATATGAAAATTGCGGGCGCTGCTGACGATAAGTTGGTGAAACCGAGCGCTGCCGCCCAGCACCTCGGCGGGTTCGACCTGTGCGGTCATTTGCTCCCGGATGTTCCGCACGACGGCATCCATTTCCTCAAGATCATTGGCATGGCGCATTCTCGCCGTTTCCTCCACCGCATAGATTTCCAATGCCTTCCGGTAGCCAAGCATCTCGCGAAGATGCCTTTCGTCGAAGGCTGTCACAATGGCACCCAGCCGGGGGGCGACGCTCACCAGACCATCATTCTCCAGATGCCGAAAGGCGTCCTTGATCGGTGTTCGGCTGATCCCGATTTCCCCGGAGAGTTTTCCGGCGGAGAGAAATTCTCCCGGCTTGAGTATGCCCGCGAGAATCCTGGTTTTCAGGAAATCATAAGCTCTGGCCGTGACCGGGGTCAGATTAAAATTGAGCGTGTGTGAGCGCATGAAAATTCAGGGTTTCATTTTGCCAGGAGAGAGCTCAGTGGCTCCCGGATGGCGGCAGCGAATATCTCGTAGCCCGGCAGGTTGGGATGAAGCAGATCCGGCATGATTTCGGGCGGCACCTCGCCCTGAGAGTTGAGGAACTTCTTCCAGATATCGAGATAGACCACCTGATGGGCGTCAGCCAGTTTGGGCAACAGTTGGTTGATCGCCACGACCTGGGCTCCCTGAGGATGGTCTTTGCCTCCGCGCGGCAGGAGACTTAGCAGGAGAATTTTCGTTTCGGGGAAGCGCTTCTTCAGTTCAGCCACGACGGCCGCGATCCCTTCGACGGCCTCTTCGGGAGTATTGCGATTTCCGGTGTTATTGGTCCCGATGAGCAAGACGACGACCTTGGGTTGGTAGCCCGCGGCTTCGCCATTCTGCAGGCGCCAAAGAACGTACTGGGTGCGATCCCCCGCGATACCGAAACAAGCGGCTTTCAGCGGCGCAAACTCGCGATCCCAGACGGCCTTGCCACCCCGAGCCGGGTTTGCATCCTCCCAATATTGCGTGATGGAGTCGCCGAGAAAAAGAACGTCGATGTCCCCGGCCTGTGCGCGGGCCACATATTTTTGGTGCAACGTCTCCCACCATTCACCGGGACGAGGCACGGGATCGACGGCGGGATTCGCCAGCAGCAACGAGTTCGTCAGTACCAGCAAAGAAAACAATGCGAGCGTCTTCCTATCACGAAGTGGCGGCGTGCTCATCGGGTCTATGGTCCGAAGGTGTACGGCGATTTGCTGCCACTTTTGTCGATAAACGGACGGAGGGTGAGAAGGTCGACGGTTTCGACATGGCCGTCACAGAAGAGAAAGTTACAGGGGCCCGCGCCAGCCGGATCAGCCGCGGGATTTCCGTCGGCCCGGTGATTCGCGGCCGCGCCCTGTTTGACCGAGGGATAAGCTCCGCTGACGGCGAGATTGGCACCCATGGCGGAGGGCGCGCCGACGCCGATGCCGGCATACCGATCGGCCAGAAGAATGGTCCGGGACGGCCTGGCCACCTTAAGAGCACTGATGCCCCAGGGCCCGGTGGGAGGATTCGCGGGGTCCCCAGGAGGAACTTCCGTGAAGATGATTTTATTCTGCGCTCCGTAAATACCCACCGACTCAAGCGGAACGCTTCCGCTGCCGAGATACATTCTCGGATTGGTCATCGGACAATGAAAGACGGCTTGGTTAAACGCGTTATCCAGAGTATCGACCTTTTCCCCGTTGGTCGCGGTCCGTGTGGTGATCGGGCCCTCCAGGTCCATGTAAGGACCGATCCGGCCCATCCATCGAAAGTACTTACTGGACTCCCCGTTTCCCGGGTAGCGACTATTATTGTCGCCAAGAAAGTTTTGGAACCCGACGGCGACGGCGCGCAGATTGGAGAGGCACTGGGCTTTTTTGGATTCGCGCTGTGCACGCTGCACGACCGGGGTGGCGAGTGCGGCAAGGAGAAGAATAATGCCGATGGATATGAGGATCTCCGTCAACGTGAATCCGCCCCGGGCCACGGATGAATGAACTGAAGGAGAGCGGTTCATTGGAGTTGGGGTGCGGACATCGTATAGGCGCCGGCTTTATTTTCCAAGTGGCAGCCATAGAGCCTGGCCTGGTTCATCAATTCAAATTTCAGGCGGATCGGCTCGGTGGACACTGTGGCCAGCGACTTCCCCTTCCATTTTACCGGCAGGCGGGCACTGTCTCCGTCCAGTGTGTCACAATCTGCCAGACCAAATCCTGGCAGTTCGCGGCCCGTTGCATCCAGTACCGCGACCCTGCAAGCACCGCCCTTAAGCGCGGCGTTGAGAAAGAGTTCCATTCCCTGCCCGGAGAAGGGCCGGGTGGTCAGCGAGCCCTTCTGTTCCCTGGGCGTGAGGGCGGCCAGCCGCCCCGCCGGCAATTCGGCCAGGCCGATGGCGGAATGGCGGTATCGGGATTCATGCGGGCCGTCCCACCCGCCGTAATAAATCCGCACCTTGTCTCCAGCCACGAGAGGCGGCGCGGTGAAGATCATACCATCGTCCCACTTGTCATCCCCGGTTCCGGTGCCGAGAAACGTCTGCCCCTCGCAGACCGAATCCCATTTTTTCCCGTCCCGGCTGCTCATCAGGCGGATATCGATGCGCTCATCTCCGGGTAATTTGTAGGAGCGCAGCAGCCCGAGAAAGACACCATCCTGATAGAAGACCGGCATGCCATAGCTCTGCGGATCTTCCATGGTGCGCGCATGTCGCACCACCGGTTCCGGCCGAGACCAGTTGACGAAATCCGTACTCTCCGACCGCAGGATGATGCGCTGACTGGTTTCCTTGTTTTCCTTTCCGTCCGATTTCCAGGCGTCCTTGTTCCAGCCCTTGGCGTAGACGACAAATTTCCCGCTGCCAGGATCGCGCACGAGATCCATCACGTCGCTGATGGAATGTTCATCCCGGCCCGCTTTGAGAACGGGGTTTTTTTCGTACCGGGTCCAATGAATGCCATCGGGGGAAAATGCCACATGCATGCCGCCGTCGCGGTAGGTGTCCGCACCGGTCTTGTCCCAGAAGATCATCTTGAAACGCCGGGCGGGGTCCTGGGCGGCGGGATCTGCGAGGACGCTCGGGCTGTAGAGGTCGTGAAATCCCAACGATCCAAGGACGATATTATTCTCTTTCGAACCATCGAAGGAGTAGAGGCCCAAATTTGGCTTCGCCCAGGTGAGGCCATCCTTGCTTTCCGCATAGAGAATGGGAGTGCGCTCGGTGGGCGTCTTGCCTCGATTGTAACTCATGTACCACATGCGGTAAGTTGCCGTGGAGGAATCAAAAAGCACCGTGCCGAAAAGATAGGGATTACTCTCCCAAGGCTTTTCCCCGACGATGACGGGTTTTGCTTTTTTGACGGGTTGCTCCAGCGTGCGATCAAGCCCGGTCATTTGCTCAATGGCAAAATCATCCACGAAGGAAAGCGGGCCTTCCCATTTAAGGGCGTCCTCGGATCGAGCACTCGCGAGGAAAAGAAAGAGACCGACGGTGACCAGAGATAAAAGCGGGGCAGGAAACATAATTGCGGGAAATCAGTTGGAACGTTCGATGCGGCCAATGAGCCAGTGGTTAAAGTGACTGCCGCCATTGCCCTCCGCTCCGGCCACATAAATCGCGTCCTGGCAAATGGCCACGCCTGGATCGTTGAAGTCGCCGCCGGCAGGAGTGACGCTTTGCTCCAATCGCAACCAGCGATCTTCCATAGTGTCGTAGACCAGAGGAATAACGTTCATGCGGGGCTTCACGTCCTTAGGTCCGCCGTGGCCCCCCACGAGAATCACGTAGCGATCAAGATAGGCCGCACCGCCCCAGCCGGAGATCTCCACGGGAGCGGGAGTATGCCTGGTCCATGTGTCTGATAGAGGGTCGTAGCTTAAGGTTTCGGGCAAGCGGACCCTCCGACTTTTCGATCCCTGATTCTGAAAGGAGAGTCCCCCAAAGACCCAGAGTTTTCCCCGGCAGGCCGCAGTGGCGGACCAGCCGCGAGCCGGATTCGGCGCGGACGCCTGCACGGTCCATCCATTCTGCGGAGCGGAAAGGTCAAGGACCGCGGTTTCCTTGCGCACGGTCCGCGGCGAATATCCGCGCTCGGCCACATCGTAGACATTCCCTCCCATCGCAATGAGCAGATCTCCGACGTTGCCCAAGGCGAAGTGCGTGCGTGCTTCAGGCAAGGCGGGCATCGGTTTCCACGCTGGCGCGGACTCGCCCAGATCCAGGACGTGCATGGCGGCGGAAGGGACGTAAGGCCCCACGCGGTCACCGTCGTTGGCATAGGCGGCTCCGCCGACGAAATACAGCTTCCCTGCAACGGCGGCCATGCGACCGTACTCCGCACGGCTGGGCAGGTCGGGCAAACGCTCCCATCCCTTGGTTTCGACATTGTAGGCGTAGACCCATTTCGAAGTTTTGCGGTTGGGTTCCGAGCCGCCGTCCCCGAAGGGGCCCTTGCCCAAAAAACCGCCCGCGACAAAAATGCGATGGCCGGAGGCACACATGCCTACGCCACTGATTCCACCCTTGGGGCCGACGCGAATAAACGGCATCGCCTCGCGGTGCCAAACGATCCGGCCGAAAACGGGCAGCGCGCTCAGGCCCGCATTTTCGACAATCGAAACCTTAACGTTGTCGAATTCACCGGTGACTTCATCCGAGGCGGTTGAGAAGAAAATTTCCTCCACGGAAGGAACCGGGCTCACCTTTTCGGCAAAGGGCCCCGCGATCATCACCTTGTTTTCGCCGATCCGCAGGCTGAGCTCTTCGGTGCCGACAATGAAATCCAGCGTACAGCTCTGCCATTGGCCGGGTGTCACCACGAGGTCGGGAGTCTTGACGTACTTCGTACCGTCGTACACGCCTACTCTGCCGTCCTCGGACAGCGAGACGATGATCGTGTAGAAACGCCCCTCGGCCATCTGAATACCGCCGGCACTGCTTCCGAAACCAAACAGCAAAGCCTTGCCCTGGCCCAGCCGGGCGTCGAATTCCAGACGGACATGCTCCCCCGATTGCGCCGGCCGATCAAGACGCGCGATGACCCAGCGGTGTCCGGTGGCAAGCTGCTCCGAGCGCGCGAGTTGCAACACATTGCCGCTGGCGGCTGTGCCGACGGTATCGGAATTCAAATCGCTGAGCGGCAGGACGGCAGCCTTGAAGTTCGTATAATTGCCGATCGTGGGGTAGGAAGCCGTCGCATCAGTGGCGGCTTCGAAATCGTCCTGGAAAAGGACAACCGGGTCCGCGGCGACAGCGGCTTGAAAGGTCAGGCCGGCAAGGACAAGCAAGTGAGGGAAGATATTCATCAATATTGTACCACGGCGGAGCTGTTGGGAAAACCGGTCCAAAGCATCTTTGCGTCCTCGGTACGGAGGGCGAGCGTGCCATCTTTTTCGAGGCCCATCTGACTGCGCGAAAGCAACTCCGCGTGCCCGTCAACAAAGGCGACTGCGCAGCGTCCCTCCTCTGCCGCCGAGTCGAAGTACACATGGGTCAGGGAGGCGTCCTGAATGCCGATGCCTCCATTCTGAATGGTCTCGAGGAACAACATGCTTTTAGACGCTGAAGGGATGAAAAACTTCGAGAAGGTGAGGTCGGCGTTCCCCTTTTGCCGGGGCAGACTGATGTTGCGCGCGTAGCTCCAGACCACGACGTTTCGATAGCTTCTGCGGCCGGCCCCTCCCATGTAGGTGAGATCATCGCCGGGGCGCTGAAAGACCCGATAGGCCTCGTCTCCATAGAACCGGGGGAGGTATTCAAACATATAGCTCCCGGACATGCCCTTGTAGGCGGAATCCCACTCCATGCTCCGGTAGGGCGCCACGTAGTTGTTGTGTTCAGAGGAATAGTTCGCGGCCAGGGAGGAGATGGTGCGCAGATTTCCCACCGAGGCGGCGCGCTGACTTTTTTTCATGACCGTGCCGGCGACTGGAAAAACCAATGCGACCAGCACGAGGATCGCGCCGATGGTCACCAACATTTCCAGCAGGCTGAATCCCAGGTTTTGTATCCGATTTTTTTTCATGGTTCCGTGGGGGTTAATAGTCCGTTCGCGTGGTGGCCGTAGGGTAGCCGAACCACAGGGTTTTGGTTTCCGGATCGCTGATCTTCGGCTGGCCCTCCTCGTCAATGCCCATGGCCCGGCGCGTCAGCGATTCGCAGTGGCCATCCACGAACGCGACCATGCATTTGCCCTCCAAGCCCTCCTGGTCGAAAAAGATCTGCCCTCCGAGCGTCTCGCGCAGGCCGGCATTTTGTTTGGTTTCCATGAACAGCATGGTTCGCGAGGAAGCCGGGAGCAGGGCGCGCTTGAACGAGTTGTCCACGCGGGCCTGGCCTTTCCGCTGCGGCAGGCTCAGGTTGCGCGCGTAGCTCCACATGACCCTGTCGCGGTAGGACCGGCGGCCATCGACGCCGTAGGTCAGATCATCCCCGGGGCGGCGGAAAACCCGGTAGTTTTCCTCCCCGTAGATTCTCGGCAAATATTCGAACATGTAACTGTAGGCAAGGCCGTTAAAAGTTGATGGCCACTCGGTGCTCTCGTAGGGGATGAGATAGCCGTCATGGTCGACCGTGTAGGCCTCGGCCAGCGCGCCAATGGACCGCAGATTCGTCAGCGAACCGGAGCGCTGCCCTTTCTCCACCATCGATTTTCCGGTGCTGAAGAGCAACGCGCCGAGTACCACCACGATGCCCATGACCGCCAGCAACTCGATGAGAGTGAACCCTGCTCCGCCCTCTTTCTCCGCCCGATGACCTAGCGCATTCATTGGTCGTTTTTTCTGCGGCGCGCCGTCAGCGGCGACCGTCTATCCCACCGTCCGGCGCCGGTGAGAGCGCCAGAGAAGGAAGGCCAGGCCGAAACCGAGGAGCATCCAGGTGGAAGGCTCGGGCACGGCGTCGAAGGAGACAATATAGTTGTCACCGACCTGCTCAAAGCTGGCCAGATAGGAACCGGTGTCATAACCGGTGATGCCCGCCAGGGTGAAGGCCGTGGTGGTGACATCACTAAAGATGACGTAACTGTCGTCGTAACTGAAGCCGTCGCCCAGAGTCAGGTTGAGGGTGACATTGCCCGTGCCGGAGAGCCAGTCGCCCGCGGTGGCGAAGTCCACCAGATCGGAGTCGGTCCCGAGGGCGAAGTTCAGGAACGAGCCGCCTTGGAAATCCAGCTTGCTGGCACCGCCCAAGCCGAAGGTCAGCGTGGCGGTGGAGTCGAGCCCCGGATTGATATTGCCGGCCACCGTGATGTTGTTGCCTGCGTCGGGAGCGATGATGCCGTCACCCGCCAGCACCATACCAGCCGCGACGGTCACCCCGCCCGTGCCGGTGGCGCTGCCTGCGGTGTTTTGCGCCGCCAAAGTACCGGTGGTGATGACCGTGCCGCCCTGATAGGTGTTGGCATTGGTCAGGATGAGCGTGCCGACAAAGCGCTTGTCCATGCCGCCCGCGCCGCTGATCTCGCCGCTGAAGGTGGAGACATTGGTCGTGCCGGTGATGCCGAAGCGGGCTTGCGTGCCGTTGATAATAACGTCACGGGCGATTGTCGCGCTTTGTGCCGTCTCGATCCGCGCGGTGTTCGCTCCGTTGTTAAAGACGATGTTACTGGAGGCGTCGCCCAGATTCGCGTCCGAGAACACCTGCAGGCCGCCGTTTTCGATCACGGTGTCACCGGTGTAGGTGTTGTTGCCGGAGAGGAAATGCACGCCTGTTCCCAATTTCAGCAGACGACCGCTGCCCGAGATGGTATTGGCGAAGGTCCCGCTGGTGCTTTGCGAAGTGTTATTGGCCCGGTCGATCGCGAACGTCGCATCCGTGCTCGTCATGTTCACGTTGCTCGTAATGCTGCCCGTGGCTCCGCCATTGCCCATCTTCAGGGTGCCTTCATTGATGGTGGTGGGACCGGTGTAGGTATTCGTCGCCGTCAAGGCCTGGGTGCCGGTGCCCGATTTGGTCAGCCGAAGAACCGCGCTGGCGGTAGTGCCGTCACGCAGCAAAGTGGCGGAGGAATAATCGCTGTCATTGTTGATCGCGAGAGTGGCCGAGATGTTGGTGAAACCGGCCGTGGGGGTGGCCTGGATGGTGCCGCCGGTACCGACCAAGCCTGTGGTATTAGCGGTCGTCGTTGCGGGACTGGCATTCGACGCCCGATTGGCCAGGTTGATCAGACCGCCGGTCGAATTGAGCACGCCGAGCGAGTAGGTGTGGGAGGTGGAAACGTTCTGCACGTTCATGTTCAACGTGCCGCCGCTGACCGCCGTCGTTCCCGATACGGTCAGATTGTTAATCGGATTTCCCGCCGAGTCGCTGGTGGAACCGAAGAAAGTGACACCCGCCGATACGGTCAGATTCCGGGTATTCACCGCCATGCCGCCGGCACCGTTGCGGAAGATGAAATTGGTTTGTGTACCGACGATTGTATCCGCGGTCAAAGTCGCCAGCGAGGCGCCGCCATTGCTGATATCCCATCGACGAACACCGGGTTTCGAAATCACGTTCACCGTCCGGCTGGTCTCGATGTTCAGATTGATCGTGCCCGAGCCGCCGTCCGTAAAAGTAATGCTGTCCGCCGCGCCAGGTCCGCCAACAGGCGAGTTAGGTGTCCAACCGGTGACGGTCGACCAAGTTCCGCTCGCGGGATTCCATGTGTAGGTGGTTTGCGCAGAAATTGATGCGAATGCCAAAAATAACATTCCGAGAACCCATCCACTGGCAGCTTGCATGTATGTGCATTTCCTCGTATTCATTTCGAAGCAAATATAATTCGTCTCGTTACCCGTCAACCAAAAACGTTTTAGATTTTACTTTAGAATTCGCGATTTTTCAAATTTATCATTCACCGGATGACCCGATGCCCCGCCCAACTGATCTCATTTCCCAGCAATTGAAGGTGGGCTGCTCGATTTCGAATTTGATCATCCCGACACTTCATCGCATTTGTATCGCTCACTTCTCATGTCCATCCCTCGCGAAAGCCGCGTAACCATTTCATCCGTTGCCCGCGAAGTAGGCGTGGCGGTTTCCACGGTCAGCCTCGTCTTGAACAACAAGGCCGAATCGGTGGGCATCGCGCCGGAAACGGTTTTGCAGGTGCGGCGGGCCGCGCAGAGCATGGGCTACAAACCCAACCACTTTGCGCGCAGCCTGCGCCTGCAGCGCTCGGGTCTGCTGGGCCTGGTCCTCTCCGGCATCTCCCAGGAGACGCCCGGCCAGCTCTTCACCAGCATCCGGGAGGTTCTGGAATATTCGAATCCCGACATGATGCCGTTGCTGACGAGCCATGATTATGACAGCGTGCGCGAGCGCAGGGAGCTGCAGTTTCTGGCGAAGAACCGCGTGGAAGCCATTGTTTCCACCCCGATCGGACCTTACGCGACTAATTACGAGCCGATCGTGAAGGAAGGCATCCCGGTGATTTTTGTGATCCACGGCATCCAGGACGCGCCGGAGGACGCCTCGGGCATTTATCTGGACTCGGCCGCCATGAGCCTGGCTGCAATGCATCATCTGGCCGAGGGAGGCGCCCGGCGCATCGCCTACATCGCCTGGGACTATGGCACGCTGATGTCGCGCGACAAACTGCGCGGCGTGCAGGAGCACCAACGCACTGGCAACACGGGGGCCGCCCTCACCGGCATGTTTGTGCAGCCGCCCGGCACCTCCTTCGAGACCAGCCTGGACATCCTGTTTTCCGATCCCGAAAAGGCTCCGGATGCCCTGCTTTGCAATCCGCATGAAGCCGCCATCGCCTGTCTGAACTATCTGGATCGGCGTGGCATCGCCGTGCCCGGACAATGCGCGGTCATGTCCCTGGAGGATCACAACGTCTTTCGTTCGCATCGCGTGTCCATCACCGCCATGGCCCCGGACATATTGGCCATCGGCCGCCGGGCGGCCGAAGTGGCCCTCACCCAGATCGCCGCGAAAAAGCAGCACACCGTGAAGGAAGTGCTGGCTGCGTACCGGGTGGTGGAACGCTCGAGCACGCGTCCTTCCAAGGCGGACGCAGGCGTTAGGGGTTAGCCTGAGCCGGGTGGATCTCGCCCACTAATAACGTGTTGTAGTGGGCCCCGCCCGTGGCTTCGCCGCCGGCGACATAAATCTTGTCGCCGATGATGGCGACCGCCGGATCGTTGTAGACGCCTCCGGGGGGCGTGGCGCTGCCGGTCAACCGCAGCCACCGGTCTTCCCGCGTGTCGTAAACGAGGGGCTGGGCGTTCCATCGATAGGCCGCCACGGGCGCATGCTCATAGGTTCCGCCGACCAGGATGGCATAGCGGCTTTGATACAAGGCGGCCTTCCAGCCGGAGGCCGCGACGGGCGCCGGAGTGTGTTGTGACCAGGTATTGCGCGCAGGATTAAAGGAAAGGGTTTCGCGCAGCCTCTGGCGTTTGGGCGCATAGGTGAGGCCGCCAAAAATGAAGAGCCGGGAGTCGGTCGCAGCCGCAGCGCACCATCCCCGCGGATGCCCCGGGATGGACGCGCAGGTCTGCCAATGCGCTGATTCCTTCGATAAATCCAGTGACTCCGTGGTGCCGCGGATGGTGGATTCCGCATAGCCCTTGACCGCGCCGTCATATTGATTTCCGCCCGCCGCGATGAGCCGATTCCTTACCACTCCGGCCGCCAGATGCGTGCGCGGCACACTGAGCGGCGGCAAGGTTTTCCACCCGGCATCGGGCGTGGCGAGGTCGAACTCAAAGACATCGGCGTGCGCCACAAACGGTCCCTGCACACCTCCTCCCAGCAGGAAAAATCGGCAGCCGCCGGCGGCTGCGGCCACATATTCCCTCCGGGCCGGCAGGTTTGGCAATTTGCTCCAGGCTCCGGTCGCCGGATTGTAACAGAAAGCTTCCCTCGAGGTCCGGCGGCCCTTGTCCATCGAGCCATCGCCATCGGGAATAAAGCCGCCGTAGAGATAGATTTTGCCGCCGACTGCGGCCAGGCCGGCACCACTGACTCCGGCCCGGGGCCCGGGTTTGATGAAAGGAATCTCCAATCGCTTCCACGTGATATGTCCGAAGATGGGGAGTTGTGTGATCTCCGGTTCGGAGACCCCATAGGCGCGTAGAGCTTTGACATCGCCTTGCGCTGATTCGTGGCCGGTCGAGATAAAGACGCGGTTTACCTCAACGGGCATGCGGCCATGCGAGGCGAAGGGAATGTCCACCGCCGTCTGGGATTGCCCTACAGTGAGAAGCATCCGGTCGGCCCCCACCACATAATCTATGACGTAGTCCTGCCATTGCTCCGGCTTGTGCTTCAGACCTTTGACAAACCGATAAGGCGACCCGTCGTAACACCCGATTTTTCCACCCTCCATCAACGAAACAAAACACGTGAGCATCGCGCCCTGAACCACCTCGCCGATGTCATCGCTGCCAAAGCCAAATTGAAGATGCGTACCCTGCTGCAGGCGCGCCTTCAGCAGCAAGCGAAGGTGCTCTCCGGTCTTCAGAGGCCGGGCCAAGGTCGCGATGCATCGCTGTCCACCCTTGGCCGTCCGATCAAAGTGCAGACTGGCTTCTTCCGCCGGATTCTCCGCCGGGACCACGGTGGCATCCTGCAAGGCAAAGTGTCCGGTTTTCGTTTGAAAAGGAGCACTGGGCGGGGCTCCTCCCAGCAGCAACTCATGTCCGTCCTGAGTGTGATCGCCGGCCCGCAAAGTGAAGCAGGCCGCTAGCAACAAGCCCAAAGCAAGGCTTTGACTCATGAGCCGGAGGGCGGGAAAGCCGGGATGCGGCTGGCGGGGAAGGACTCCAGACGGCTGTAGATCCCCAGGTTGTTGACTTGCAGGCCCATCTCGTTTTGCGGACTGAGATACAGGCGCGAGAGCCGAGAATGAAAAAAATGATAGGCCTGCCCCTGCAGCACCAGCGTGCGTTCCGGCTCATCCTTTGATGATATGTATAAGTCGAAAGTCCCCTCGCCCGCGTCGGCGGATTGCGAGATTTCGAACTCCAGCCGATACCAGGTCCCTTCTTCCAGAAGGACGTCGGCCGAGGAGACAAGCATGCGTTCCGTTGCCTTTTCCGAAGAGTTTACGTTCACCGCAAGTCGTCCGGTATCAGTGATATAGACCCCGAAGGCCTGCGAGTTCGTGGCCGCCTCCTCGGTGAGAAAAATCATGCCCAGGCTTTTGGTTTCAGGTCGCAGCACATCGAAACAGATGTAGGTCTTGCTCACTTCGGAAAGGAAAAGTTCGGAGGCCAGTTCCGCATGCAGGGACCCTCCCGGATGACGGGCAAAGGCGAGCACTTGCGGGCCGCAAAATGGATCGGAAGGAGTCACCACCTCACCCTGGGCCGTGGCATTTATCACCCAGCCTTTGCCTCCCATTATCCCCCCCGCCTGCCCCGCCACGCTCCCCGCCTGATACCCTTTAAAATCCACCTCCAAATGGGTCTCGGCCACCGCCAGAGCGGAACTCAAAAAAATGCAGCCGAAAAATTTTAAAAGGAGAGGCATTTGCTCTAGAATTCATGTGCATACATTCGTTTGTCAATTCGGAACAAAATCGTTTTAGATTACAGGTCCTTTTTCGACGCAGCTCATGGGATGCAAAACCGGCAGACCAAAGTGGGCGGTCGAATGGTGTCCGCCAGCCGGAGATGAATCGGGGCGGGTGATCGCCAAACAAAATCGGCCTGTTTTAGAAAACAGGCCGACTGATGTTGAGTTATCGATTGATGGCTTCTTGTCTGACCCGCTCCAATGGAGCGCCACCCAACCGGGAGGCCATGGCGCGTGCGCCATGGCCTCCAAGGAAGTTAGTGGCTCTCTCCTGAGAAGGTGAAGGCGTAAGTGCCAGAGGTCAGCGGGGTGGTCGAACCGTCCGCCTTGACGATCTTGGTATTCAGGAGGAGTTGACCGGTTTTCTGCTTACCCAGTTGCCAGACCCGGATCTTCTCCTTGCCCTTCTCCCCACCCACTACCTTTAGTTCCACGCCGTTCTGCTCAACCTTGACGATGGGCGTCCCCTGGAAGGTGCCCAAGGCGTCGTCGCCGGTCACCCGATAGAAGACCTTCGACAGGTCGGTGCCGGTTTCGATGTAAGGAACTTCCGGAGAAAAGCTCCAGCGGCCGGGGGTTGGGTCCGACGTATAGGTTCCCGTACCGGCCACCGCATTGCCATCCTTGTAGAGATCAAAGGAGTCTCTCGTGACGTTTTTGATCGTGAAGGTGCCATTGGCGGCGTCGACCCCAACCACCTGGTCGATTTTCACCTCGGCGTCCTCGGAAAGGTGATGAGCTGCCTGCGTGGTTATCTTGATCGGTGTGGTACTACTGACCCCCTTGATACTGCTGTAGAGAGTATCAGTAGCCGTACCCGAATAGTAGGCATCGACGGTCACGGGACCAAAGGGAGCCTGCATGGACCAGACATTCAGGTTATCCAATCCCTTGGAACCGGACACAGTAAGCACGAGGTTGTTGGCCCCGCCGGCCCCGATATCCGCGGTATCATCGTCCACAGAGAAGCCGTAGCCCGAGAAACCCAGCCGCACATGGACGAACCAGACGAAGGGATCGAGGTTGAAGACGTTGAACTTCTGATTGCCGGTCTCTTCCGAGGGTGCCGGATACCAGTAGACGTGTTTCTTGCCGTCCATGATGTCGGGATACTTGGTGAAATCACTCACCCCGCGCAGGACGGATTTGATCATGTCGCGGATCATGGAAGTGACCATCTTGCCATCGTCGGAGGCTTTCGCGGCGGGGTCGAAGATGAAGCCCATGTTGGCCCCGACAATGTCCTGCATGTATTTGGACACGTTGTTGTTATTCTTTTCACCGATCTGGTTCATGGAGGCCATGATCAGATAGACGGCCTGGGAGAACTCATACGGATCACGCCATTCGTCTATTTTCGTGAAGTTGAAAGTGATCAACGGATCGCCGGGTTCTCCGGGTTTTGGTTTCCAGTGCAACTCTTGTGGAGGCAGGATGGTGTAAGAAGCCTTCGCGCCACCCGTCTTCGACGCAATCTGGCTGAGAATGACCGACTTCTCATCGCTGGAGATCTTCAGGATCACGGCATCACCGGTGTGCTTGCCGACTTCCGTCTCGGCGTCGTCCAAACCATCACCCTTCACGGCCATGCCGGGAACCAGGTTCTTTTGAGGCTCCTCGAAGACCAGAGTCGCCGTGCCCGGCTGGATGGTGCCGTCGACACTCGTCTGTGAGGTCAGGGCATTGAGCTTTTTCTTCGTATAGTTTTTGATATAGTAATCCGCCCAGGAGAACCAGAGCTTGATCATAGCCTCGGAGGCATAATCACTGGTGGGGCGGATAAACCTGAAGGCACTGGCCTCGGACTTGTAGATCAACGGTTGAGTAAGTTTAACCGCAAATTTATCAGGGTACACCTCGTCGACGAGGGTGCCGGGAGAAATGGGATTGGGATCAGCCACGCCATTGGGCTCCGGCGGGCGGCCCTCGACGGCATACCCTTTCTTGATGAATGCCATCTTGGTGGCAGATTCCTTATCATTGAAGTCGAGAGTGACCACGTAGTCGCCCACTTGAGCACTCTTGGTGCCCGACCATCCGATGGTCGTGGAAATCGGATCGGCCCCGCCGCTGGTAAGCATATACTTGTCGTTCTGCCAGGTTCCGTCACCGTAGCTGGAGGGAGTGGCCTTCAGCGGGCTCTGGGCAAAAATATTTGCGCCGGATGGGATCTTGATCGGAGCGTCCGGATCGTTTTTGGGATTGGGCAGGTTGTAACGGGGCCAGCCTTTTCCATTAAAATACATCCCCAAGTCCTCGTTGGGTTTATTTTCGTCACCGGCGGCGGTGAACACCCTGATCTTCTTCTGCAAAGAGTCGATGTCCGTGATGGAGCCGGTCCAACCGTTGGGCTCGTCCTTTGAGCCGGCCGTCCACCGGCCTTCGCGGTTGGGGTTGTCTCCGGTCCCGCTGACCTGGGGCAACACCCAGGCATCGGTCACTTCCATGGCCAGAGGCAGATACAAGTTATCGACATTGGAGACGTCGTAGTTGATCAGGGTGACCAGTTCCGTGTCCGGAATTACGTTCTTGTTTCTCGTTTTGACCAAGTACTCGTGATCACGGATGGTCCACTCCGCGAGCTGGTCCTCGGTGTCGTCGTTGGGAGCGAGGGAGATCCCGGCCCGATACCACATGACGACGCCGTCCTTGGTTACATCGTTGCCTTTTTCGGCGGGAGCGATGGAGCGCACCGCGTTGGCATCGTAGCCCAGGGGATTGGGTTTGGCAATCGGGGTGAGGTAAGCACCGTCGGTGCCAATGCCGATGCGGGCGCCATTCCAGAAGACCAACGGAATGGACACGATGATGCTTTCCTTGGGCTTCAGACCAAAATAGTAATCGTCACCCTGCTTGTAACCGATGTAGCCGCGGTACTCCATATCGGCCGGGTCATAGGGATCATAGAGACCGACTTTGGGGGTAGCTTTGGCATCGATGAGGGCGGAGTTGGGGTCCCGCATGATCGGGTACACCATTTGATCGGTGTTATTGTAAATGCGGATGGTCTTTTTCGGGATGGTGTTGCCATCGTCATCCTTTCCATACCGCAGAACCTGTTTGGTAAACGAACCGTCCGCGGCGGGATCTTCATCCCAGGGATACGCAACGGTCTTATCCTTGGGGTCATGGTACCCCATGGTCCCGGTGGGCATCACGTAGGGCTGCGCGCCGGCGTTGGCGAAGGCCAGAGCGGCCGCCACTCCGAGGGCCAAGAGAGTTGGGGAAGGCCTCTGGCAAGGTTGGGGATGTTTGACGTCGTGTCTCATAGATATGATGGGTAGTTGCGGCGCATCGTGGCCCGTTTCCAACCGGAAGCAAATGACCGGATGACGAGCGGCGCTCTCAAACGGGACGAACGGCAAGAAAAGAAGGACCCAGAGAAGAAGTGGGGTCCGGCACCGAGAACAGCAGGTAAAGAAAGAGAGAGATGAGCGTCTGTTCAAGAAATTCGCGGACATGAGGGAAAGAACATTTTCCGTGAACATGCAGCCACCATGGACACGGCCGGAGCAAATGCGGGGGAAGCATCACCCGGAGGGCTCTCTAAATCTGACGCGGTATCGCCGAAGCTGAGCTCGGAGCCGAAGCGCCGGCCGCTCAGGAATATCCCTTGAAAAAACGAAACATGCCCGCCTGGGGAGAGATTCCGCCGGCGATACCTTCGAGATCGGATTCTTCCAAATCCTCGATTTCGCGCAGGACGCGGGGCAGAACGAGGCAGAACGATTTGGGTTCCTCCTCGAAAACGCGAATTTTGACATCGTCCCCCACGGGGAGACCGATTTCGCGGAGAAGTTCAGAGGGATCTTGAAGCAGGCGGCGGCGGAAGTCGGGTTCGACCATGGCTCGCTCGACCAGGTAATCTTCGATTTCCCGGCGGGTCATTTGTGAAAAGTCCGGCAACATCATAAAGATTACGTTTTTACGGTAGTATTTGGCGGTGAAAACACCATCGAGATTGGACAAACGGTAGCCTCATCAAGGACGAACGGCCTGTTCCATGGGACAAACAGCATGAAAATGACCGAATTTACCGGCCGATGGAAAAGAGAGCCTGGCGAACGTCGGGCAGGCAGCGACGGCTCACCGGCACGGCCTCCTCACCGTCGATCATCCGCAACAGACTGCCGCTACCGGAATCCTCCAACTCGCGGACTTTCTGGGAGTGGACGATCGTATTGCGATGGACCCGCAGGAAGGGAGGAAAAGGCACCAGTTTTTCCCATTTGGCGAGGGACCGGAGGACAATTTCGGTGCGGCCGGAATCGAGGGAAACCCTGGTGTAATTGCCGAAGGCCTGGATGAGGCTGATCTCGTCCAGAGACACCCCGCGGCGGCCACGCTCGAAGGGAATGAGTATGGTGTTGCCGGACGGGGAAACCGGAGGTGTCTGCGAGGGACGCTGCCAATCAATGCACAGCAGGCGCCGGGTGGTCTCCGAAAAACGCTGGGAAGTGAAGGGTTTGAGCAGGAAATCGACGGCATCCAGCTCAAAGGCGCGCACCGCCGCCGCCGGATAGCGGGTGAGAAAAATCAATTTTACGGCTGGAGGAATCAGCGGGCATTCGTCGAGCAGGCTTTTGTTGCCGATTTTGGTTTCCAGGAACAAAACATCCGCGGGTTCCCGGGCCAGAATCTCCATGGCTCCCTTGAAAGTTCCCGCCTCGCCGATCAACTGGATGGAGGGGTGGCGCCGGAGGAGAAAGCGAAGGTGTTCCCGATCGTCGGCATTATCGTCGAGCAAAACGGCCCGAAAAGGGGTGATCAAGGGTGCAGCGGGCTGGCCGGTCATGATGCCGGATACTCCTGACCAAAAATGGTTTGAAGGGTGGCTGCCGTTACCATTCCCGTGAGGTTAGTAAAGTAAAAGTGTGGCTTGGCCAAGTCCAGTCGGTGTTGGGAGAATTGAGTATACGACTCTGAAAATGGGGTGACCACATGTCCAGCACAAACCGCCCCGCGACAGGGAGGGAAGGGCATGGCTACAAGCCTATCGGCGTTTTCCCGGCAGCGTCACGACACGACCGGCCCGGGCCAGGACTTCCGGGCGATGCGTCACCAAAATCCGTGAGGCCACGAGGCCATCCAGAGATTCGAGGATGGAGGTTTGAGCGAAATTCTCCAGAGAGGCGGTGGGCTCATCCAACAGGAGAATCCTCGGACTTCTGGCCAAGGCCCGAGCGAGGGCCATGCGCTGGCGCTGACCGGTGGAGAAATTTGCCCCGCCTTCGCTGACGATCGTATGCATCTGCATGGGAAGAGAGAGAATCTCATCAGCCAGTCCCGCCAGTCCGGCCGCATGCCAGGCGTCATCCAAAGAAAGCTCCGCGGCGCCGGCGATATTCTGAAAAATATCTCCGGCCGAGAGGGGCGGGTTTTGCAAAACCACGCCCATTTGGGCGCGCACCGCCCCTGGGTCCAGCACCGCCAGGGGCCGGCCGTCAAAACGAATCTCTCCCCTCTCCGGCTGGATAAATCCCAGGATCAACCGGAGAACGGTGGATTTTCCGCAGCCGGAGACCCCGGCCAGAGCGACAAATTCCCCCGGCTTAACGGAAAGAGAAAAACCCTCCAGTACCCAGGGAGAATCAGCGGAATAGCGAAACCAGACATCGGACATTTCGATGGCGCCGGTGAGCACACCAGGGTCGCGCTGTTCGCCCGCCGATTCCAGGGGTGTCTCGAAAACGGGACGGGCCTGTTCCTCCCGCGCCGACGCTTCCGTCCGGAGAGGCCAGGCGGAGGCAATCGCTCGCACTGCGCCCGCGAGCGCGCCAAAGGCGGCAAGAAAGGCGAGGAAATGGCCGGGTGAGAGTTCCGTGCGCGAAGCAGCGGCAAAAAGGACGGCGCAGCCCAGCGCGGTAACTCCGGCGAAAATCGCCTCGGTCGCGATCTCAAGATATCCGGCCCGGCGGCTCCACTGGGAGCGGGACCAGGATTCCTTTCGCCATACTCCGAGAACGGCTTCCTCTGCTCCGGCGAGCCGGAGTTTCCCCAGCCCACGAATCCATTCAAAGGCTCGTGCCTCCGAACGCCCCTGCTCCTCGTATTCCCGAAAAAGAAAATCGCGCCGGCGCCGGCGAAAGAGGGTAGCACCGCACACCGCCACCGCCATCAACCCCAGCCCCAGCAGGGCGAGAAACGGATGAATCCAAGCCATCAATCCCAGATTAGCCACGGCCATGGAACCGGCGGGGAGAAGCGCCTGTCCGGCCCCAAACCAGAGACGGACCCCCTCCCCCGCAGCCTGAAAGCGCGCGCCGATCTCGCCCGCCGGCTCCTGGCGGAAAAAACGCATCGGTAAGGCGGGCAGGCGTTGCCAAGTCGATTTTTCCACGCGTTCGGCCGTGCGCGTCCCGACGCGGAGGAGCGAGCGCCGTGCCGTCAGTTCCAGCAGGGCGCGAACAATCCCGGCCGCCACCAGCACCGCCAGGCCCTGGCCAAGCAGAAACGTCGCGGCCTGCGGAATCACGTGATCGAAAATGATCGCCACCATCAACGGAACCGCGAGACCCAAGAGGGCGCAGAGACAAAACCCGGCGGTGCTTCGCAGCATATCCGCGCCATTCCCGACAAAAAAATCCGTGCGGCGCTCCTTCTTCATGCGCCGGTGAGACGTTGAAAAACCGTGCCGGGTTGCGCCAGCTCGGCAAAGGAACCGCGCTCGACGATGATACCGCGATCCAGAACGAGAATCTCATCGGCGACGCGGAGGGAGTCGAGGCGGTGGGTGATGTCGAGCAGGGCGCATCCACGGCGGCGAAGTTCGCGCAAAAGGACGGACGCGCTCTCCGCATCCAGGGCAGCCATGGCTTCATCGAGCAGGAACAGACCCGATTGACGGGCGAGTAGCCTCGCGATTTCCAGGCGCTGGCGCTGGCCGCCGCTGAAGTTCGCTCCGTTGGCCACCACCGGGCCGTGCCGGCCACCGGGACGGGAGGCAAGTATCTCTTCCAAGCCGGCGGACCGAACGGCCTCGGTCAAACCTTCAGCATCCGGATTTCCCAAAAGAAGGTTTTCCTCCACCGTGCCGCTGAAAAGCGTGAGGTCCTGCTCCGCCACGGCTGCGCAGCGGGCCAATGTCTCCGGCGTGGCCGATGAGCCGTTCAGCGTCACCTCGCCGGACGATGGCTGGTATAATCCGCCAAGGAGCCGGAGAAGGGTGGTTTTACCGCTGCCGCTGGCGCCGACAAGGGCGACGTGTTTTCCCGGCGGGACGGAAAGGCTCACACCCTTCAACACCGGTTCGCCCCGTAACGCATAACCAAAGACCAGGTCACGCGCCTCCAGTCCCTGAAAAGAATCGGCCGCGCCAGCAAGAGGGTGTCTTGTCCCCGCATCCTCCGGCAGATCAGCCATCCTCGCGCAACCCGCCTTCCATCTCTCGAAATAGGCGAGGCCTTTCAACCAGCCTTGCAGGTAAAAATGAAGCTGCAGCCACAGGATCAGGATGGCGACGAGCGCGCCGGAGGTAAGGTCGCCGCTGACGATGCGCCAACCGCCGAAAACCAGGAGACCCGCGAGGGTGATGGCGAAAAGGGCCTCGGCCGGGAAAGCCCAGATCTGCCGTGTTGCCTCCTGTTGCTGCCATTCCCCGCGAACTTTGGTTCCGAGTTGCCCGATGCGGCGGAGAAATCCGGCCTGCCCGCCGCATTTGAGATGCTCGATCTGGGCGATGCCATGGAGGACGGCTCCTTCGAGCAGGCCTCGCGCATGGGCCAGGTTGTTCGCGCCTTCCTGTCGGGAGCGGAACCGGAAGGCGGAAAAAGCCAGGGCGGCGGCCGCCACCATCAGCGCCGATCCCGCCAGCATCCAGTCATAGGCGAGCAGCAGGAATACGAGGCCCCCCATGAGCGGAGCGCTCAACAGCACGGGGGCCAGATAGCGGCTGACCAAAGCGGCATTTTCCTCCGGAAGAGAAAGCCGCCCGGCAATTTCCCCAGCACCACGGCCCCGGAACCAAGCCATCGGCAACCGCAGCAGGTGGGAAAAAAGCTCGCCCGATTCCCGCGCAGCCTGGCCAAGCCGCCAACGCTGCAAGACCGTGCGCTGCAAGGCGGTGAGCGCCATTTGCAGGCCGGCCGCCAGAACAAGCCCAGCCAGCAGCGGGTTCAGCCAGCGCTCTTCGCCGCCGATGTAATAGCCGTCCACATAGACCTGGACCAGGGCCGGCACGGCCAGCACGGGAACGACTAACAGGAGGGAGCAAAGCCCCGCAAACACCCATGGGCCCGGCGCGGCGGCCACCTGCTGCCGCAGGAGAGCGCCCGAGCCGGCGGCACGCTTCCGCGGGGAGAAATCGGGGCCGGGAGAAAAGGTCAAAAGAACGCCGGTAAAGCTGCCGCTGAATTCCTCGGCGGAAACCCTCCGGTGGCCGCAGGCCGGATCATTCAGAAAAAATTCGCGGCCCTCGCGCCCGAAACCTTCCAGCACGACGAAGTGATTGAAGTTCCAAAATAGAATGGCCGGCAACGAAATGCCTCCCAGCGCCGGTATCTCCCCCCGGCCTCCGCGCGCGACCAGTCCGTGGCGGCGGGCCGCCTGGAGAAGGTCGGAGGCCCGGCTGCCGTCGCGCGAAACACCGCACTCCGTGCGCAATTCGTCGAGCGGGACGTGCCGCCCGTAATGCCCGAGCACCATGGCCAGCGCGGCGGCCCCGCACTCCACCGCCTCCATTTGCAGGACCACCGGTGTGCGCACGCGGCGATTGGGCAGACCGGTCACTTCCCGAATGGCCACAGCAGCGAAATCGGCCGCATTTCTTCCAACACAACAAAGGCATCGACCAAAAGCCCGCTCTCCACCGGCACTTTCGATCCCCGGGCCGAAGACCATCGGTAGGCGCCGGTGGCAGGGTCGTTCAGCAAGGCGATTTCCACTTCGATCGGACTGCCTCCTTCGAGCAAAAAGTCCGCCAACTTCCCGTTGCCGCCGAGTTCGCTGACAAGGTAGTCGCGGGTGACGGGGTAGGTGGAAACATAGTCAACCCGGCCGAGAAGGTGGTCGTGTTTGCGAGACCCGATGGCAGCCGGCACCACACGGACCATCATGCCCGGCCTGATCTTCTTGCCCTCCGGGGCCGAGACATAGGCCAGCACCTCGTAGTCGCCGGAGAGGCTTTCCAGCCGCAGGATGGTGCGACCGGGAGAGATGACATTACCTGCGCTCACCACCACCTCGATCACCCGGCCGGCGCGCTCGGAGCGGACTTCCCGCTCATTCTGGTACTTTCGTTCAAGCTCCCGCAGGTTGAGCTCGACCTCGACGAGTTTCGGCCCGACATCACCATCCTTTTTCCCCTTCCACTCAGCGAGCAGGCTCTCGGCGGCGGCGATTTGTTCATGAAGTTCCGTGCGATCAAACGTCGCGATGGTCTGGCCGGCTTGAACGGTGTCGCCTTCCTTCACCAAAACCTCCGCCAGCTTCCCCCCGGACGTCCCGGCCACCTCGAAGATCCCGTATTGGCTGTCGCGTATCACGAGGCCGCGGCCGTCGGCCAAATGTTCGACCGTCCCCAAAAACAGCCAGGCGAGGATGCCGCCCAGCAGGAGTGCAATGGCCAGCAAAGCCAGCCAGTTGAGCGGCGAGACGAGAGGTACGGCCACCTCCGGCTCGACGCCGGAATGTGCCCGCGCGAGGGCGGCGGAACGGAAGAGGGGGGATTGAAACGGCTTCTTTCCGGTCACTGCTCGCGAATTACATCAAAACAAAAGCAAAAGACAGAATCTCTTTATCCCGCCATGCATCATGGCAGCTTCGCGCCATCCTCCTGATAGGACATGTAGCGCGCAATGCGCCATCGTCCGTGATCACGGCGGAAGACGTCCAGCCCGGGCTCAACCGAGGTTTCCAGCAATTTTTCCGTGCCCTTATCCTTGACCTGCAGGGTCCAGGTCAAACGCACAAAGGCCAGGTCGCCGGAGACGAGGATTTCGTGAATATCGAGCGTGTATCGGTAGCTGACCTTGGGGTTGGCCAGCGCAGTCCTGAGCCAATCGGAGAGGGCGGCGTGATCCCGCTCGGACGCCCCCTTGATATTGGCAATCAAATCAGGGGCGAACAATGCGCATACCGGGTCCACGCGGCCCGCGTTGAAATCATCGGTCCATTGGATAAGTGCCTGCCGGATTTCAGCCTCCGGCGAAGCCTGGGCGGACACCGCGTAAAACAAAGAGAGGGCCAACAGAACGGAAGGCCAGGAGAATTTTCTCATGCTATCCGAAGATAGCGGAAGCCGGCCTCATCCAAATCGAGCGGCCCGGACTCTCGCCAAAGCCGAAGGAAGGGGTCAATTGACGTCCTCCGTATAGTCGCGTGTGCGTTGCTCCACCAGGATCTCTTCGGCGGTTCCCGCAGCGCGCAAGAGGTCCTTGCCATAGACCGAGCCGGTCTGGTTGAACCAGCGGCCCACGCTGCGCATGGCCCGGTTCAGCCAGGGTTCACGCACAGTCACGAGTTCCGGCTGACCGTCTACATCCTCGACGAGAAAGCGGTGGAGTTCGAGGGGGCGAAGAACGTCACCGGTGGCCGCGGAGAGAGTCAACTCGCCGACCAGGCCCTTCTTTTCATTGAAAAGGCGGAGGGTCCAGGCGGGCACGTTGGCGATGGAATTGGTTTTCAGTTCATAATCGACCCGATCGAACGGGAAATTGTCCTTGCGAGCTTCCCGCCGGGCGATTTTCCAAGCGGCATTCGAATCGAGGTTCAGCACGGAGAAATTCAATGGGAGGGCGTGGGGCTGCAGTGCGACAACGCGGGCGGGAGCCGTGCCGGAGAGGACAACCCCGCTGGCTTTGATGCCGGAAGCCTGAAAGAAGGGTGCATTGGCGCGGCCCCGATAGACGATCCATTCCTCGGGCTGCGGACCACCGCCCTCTCCGCGCACAACCATGACGTGGTTCAAGACGTCGTCGCCCCTGGAATTGGCAAAATATTGCAGGGCCTGGTAGGCGGTGGCTGCGGGCAGGGCGGAGACGGACACGAACAGAGCGAGGAAAAGAACGAAGATTTTCATGGCGCGGAATGTCATGGGTTGGGGGCGGGAGCGGATGGCTTCCTTTTCTTCTTCTGGGTTTCAAAAGGAACCAATTCCGCCTCGGACGGAATGTCGTCGTTTTCGGGAAGCGGCGGATTGGTGAAACTCTCGGTGCCGCGCATGCCCTGGGCCCGGCGTTTCTCCAAGGCATCGGTGCTAAAGAGCGCGCGGTCATCGATGACGATCTGCGGCTGGATCAGCAGGACGAGTTCCTTGCGCTGCTTCTTGGTCGAGACGCCCTTGAAGGCCAGCCCCAGGATGGGGATGTCACCGAGGATGGGGAATTTACGCTCGGTTCTTTCCTCCCGGTCGCTGATGAGGCCGCCCAGAACCACGGTGTGCTTATTCGGCACGGTGACCGAGGTCTTGAGCTGCTGGGTGCGCACGCTCTGCGCCTCGGTGCCGGCGATGTTGAAGACGGTGCCCAGGGAGTCGTTCTTTTGCGCGACATCGAGGGTGACTTCGTTGTCGTTGTTGATGAGGGGGACGACCTCGAGTTGCAGGAGGACGTCCTTGTAATCAATGCTGGCGGTGAGAGCGGTGCTGTTGTTCTGGTTCGGGTTCACCGTGCTCACCGTGCTCTGCGGAACGGGGATTTGTTCACCTACGGAGATGACCGCCTTTTTGTTATTCGAGGTATAGACAGTGGGCCGCCCGAGCACCTTGGTTTTACCGGAGGACTCCAGCGCGGTCACCAGCACATCGAGGGCCTGGCCGAAGGTCCCGAAAACGGCCAGACCCGGCGTGTTTTGGGAGTTGGCCAGGAAGTTTGCGGCGGCATTGGGATTGAGCAGGCTCTGAATGCTGGGACCGCCGGTGCGCTGGTTGCTGGCGATGGCTCCATTGGCGCCATGAAGGTAGAGGTCGACGCCATACTGGAGGTCGTTAGTCACATCGAGCTCCATGATGACGATGGAGAGGTAGACCTGGATGGCGGGCTTGTCGAGTTGCTCGATCACGGCCTGGATGCGGTCGAGGCTCTCGGGCGGAGCGAGGGCAATGATGGTGTTGTTGCGCTGGTCAGCGATGAGCCGGGCGTTGCCCACGGTGACCGTGAGGGGCAGGACTTTGTCGCCTCTCTCCTGCACGCTGCCGAGCACGTTAGTACCTCCACCCGAGGAGGAGGACGACGAGTTCATGTAGGCGGAACCTCCACCGTTGTCATTCTGGTAGCTGCTGGTCTGGGTGGTCTGCCCGCCCGGCTGGCCCGTTTGCTGGTCGTTCTGGCCGTCGGTGGCGTCCTTTGCCTGTCCTTCGCGCAGCGTGCTGGCGACGGCGGGCAGAATGTCGCCCACGGAAACGTAGCGAAGCTTGAACTCAGCCGACGGGGCCTGGCCGGACGGCACATCGAAGCTCTGCACAAAGGTCTCAAAATAGGGAAAGGCCGCGGGGTTGCAGATGACGATGACCCGGTTTGTACGGGTGTCCGCGGCAAACTTCACCGGGTTGCCCTGGCCGAAGTTTGCCATCAGGCCAGAATCACCCCCGCTGGTCTGGGGAGCGCTACTGTTTGAACCGCTGCTGGCATCCGAACCGCCCACAATATGCTGGATGGTCTCGACCACACGATCGGCATTGGCCCGGAGCATGGGCACGAAATGGGCTTCCACACCGGTGGGCGGCACGTCGATGAGCTTTTGCATACGGATCATCTGACGGATGACCTCCGAGCTTTCCGTGATCAGCAGGGCATTGGCGCTGGGCACCTGAACAATGCTGCCAAAGGGCGGAGTGGGGGCGAATTGCTGGGTGAAGATCGGGCCGGCCTCCTGGGCGGTCATGTATTGAAATTTCATCACGTAGCTGATGACCTGCTCACCCTCGGGCAAAACGTCGTCCACCGTAAAAACCCTCATTCCCTGGCCGCGCGGATTTTTTCCTCCGCCGATGCTGATCACTTTTACGCTGTTGTTCAGGCTGGGCATGATGACGAAGCCGTTGAGGAGCAGGGACGATTCGATCAATTCGATGGCCGCCTTGCGCGTGACGGGTTCGGTCACGTTGATGCTGATGGTGGTGGCCGGCAGGGTGCCTTCCTTGATCACCTGCTTGCCGGTCAATTGCTCGTAGGTCGCCAGGACATCGGCCACGGGGTTGTTGACGAGCTGGATGAGTGTGTCGCGTTTTTCCTCCTGCGCGGGCAGCGACGATGCGGCCAGCAATGTCAATACCGCCAGAAGCGGCCGCAGGTTTTTCAGGATGGCGGAGTTCATTCGGCTTTCAAGGCGGGGTTGTTGGGAGCGACGGATCGCGGAACCCCGGATAAAATGGATGCATCATATTGGATCGTGCCCTGGGAACCGCCCTTCTCGACGACGGCGGAAACGTTGCGCGGATCGGGAGCCATCTTAAGTTCCACCAGTCGAATGCCCAAGGCATTTTCCTTGGCGCGGATGAGCATGCGGCCGTCGGTGCTGACTTTTTTGGCCAGAACCAAGGTCTCGTCCCCGCTCTTCACCACGCTGACAATACGGAAGTCGTTGGTCCAGGCGGTATCAACCTTTTTCACCTCTTCCGTGGCGGTCGGCAGGACGAACGGCGAACGAGCCATGATATCCTGATAATGCTCCGGAGGAATGGCCTGGGGAGGGAAGGGCTCCTCCTGCGCGAAGAGGACGGCCGGTATGAAGAGCAGGCAGAGGAAGCGTTTCATTGCACGTTTTCCACGGGTTTGTGAAACCACCGCTGCACTTCCAGCTCGCACAGCACGTTGGGCGGCTGGTCGCCGCTCTTGACGCTAAAGCGCGTGATGACATCGAACTGGGCGGGGTCTTGCAATCCGGCCACAAATTGCACCAGGCCCGGCCAGGGGCCATTCACGGAAAGCCGGGCACCGATCGGCTGATAAAACTCGGTGGAGTCAAGCTGGAGCAATTGCACATCGGTGATCGTAAGGCCGAATTTCTTGGCGGAGTTCTGAAGGTCCTCCAGTTGGGTGGCACTATCTTCCCGTGCGGCGTTCAACGCGGGTTCGGTTTTTTCCAGCCAGTCCTTCCGCTCGGTCCAGTAGGCCTCCTTAGCGAGCCAACCCTCGGCGGCGGACAATTGGGCCTGGAGTTCGGTCGCTTTCTGCCGGCCGGCGCGGTTGGACGCCATGAGTTTCGGCAGGAAAAAGAGGTTGAGCAAGAGAAAGCCCGTGGCCAGGAGCAACAAGGCCAGGTTCCGTTCGCGCGAGTTAAGTTTCATCATCTTGGTGATAGGCTCCCGTGATGGTTCCCTGAAGGGAAAAGCGGGCGGTGTTGTTGGGCAAGGGCACGGGTTGGGGCGCGGCATCCCAGGTCACATGCCTGAGGGAGTCCACCGTTTCGAGGCTGTTGATGTAGTCGAAAGCCTCGCGGGCCGTGGTCGACTCGCCGGCGATCTCGATATGATTGCCGGTGATTTCAAAGCGGGTGAGCCGCACGCCGGTCTCCGGCAGCACCGATACGGCGCGCTGGAGGATTTCAAGCGGGTAGGTTTTGACGTCGAGCGCGGGGTTGAGTGCGTCCATGCGCCGCGCGGTTGTCTGCATGTCGACAACCTGCGGCATGATGGCGTTCAGGCGGGCTTGCAGGGCGGTGTTGGAAACGGAGAGGCGGAGGCCGGAAAAAATCTGCAGGCCGAGAAAGACGGCGTAGACCGCGACCACCGCCAGGGCGGCGAGGCGGATGCGGTGGCGCCGCCGCCGGGCGATACGCTGCTTTCGGACGCTGCGCGGCGTAAGCTTCATGGGGAAGGCGGGAGCGGCAAGGCGGGCATGGTTCAGCCGTTCGAGCGGCAGACCAAGGGCTTGCTCCATGTCTTGCGTCCCGGTTTGGTTCCAGTCACCGACCAGGGCGAAAGACTTCGCGGGGGCGACCCATTTCTGCGCGGCAGCCAGCCAGAGGACAGCCCTGATGTCGGCCAAGCATTCGCGGGTCAATTCCCGGTGGGGCAGGGATTGGAAATGAACCACTTCGGACTCATTCGTGAGAGCCAGACACACCGAGCCCAACTCCCGCCAGACGGCCAGCGAGTGGGACGGCAGAGCGAGACAGCGGGCATGAGCCTCGAAAACCGACGCATCCCCCTCCACTTCGAGGAGGGAGGGGATTGTCTTCTGCAAAATCAAAACCTGCACGAGGGAGCGCGCCTCCTCCTGGCGGACGACCCAGTGCGTCCAAACTTCGTTCTCACGGAGCAAGGCCCGCCGTTCGCACTGCATCCGAATCAAGTCCGGCAGGGTTTTTTCATCCGTCGTCTCAAACCAGAAGAGCTGGCAGGTCACCACGGCCACAGGAAGACCGACCCGGGCGATGCGCGGCGGCGGGGCGGACTCGTCCACCGCAAGCGTTTTGATGCGCTGGGCGAGACCTTCGGCAAATGGTTCCCAAATTTCCCAGGCAGCCTCGCCCGGCACGAGCCAGGCGTGCGGCTCGAGATCGAGTCCCGCCCTGGCCGTCAGCGAGGCAAGACCGCCGAAAAGCGGCGGCGCAGCGGTGGCCGGATTGGAGGATTTCGTCACCATTGCCTCCACTCCAAAATTGAGGTTTTTTCGCTATCCATCTGATAGATGGCCTCGATGGTCCGCCGCGCCTGGGCGAACGTGCCGGTGGAACGAACGCGCCGGACTTTGGCGCCGAGGGAAATGCGGCCCTGCAGCTCCCCGAACTCCTTTTCCGTAAGTCCGAGCGCGAGGCGCGCGGCTCCCATGTCCTTGAGCCCCTGGCCGCCATTCTCCCAACTGCGCGCGACGCCGCGCGCACCGGCATCGCCCACCCGGCACACCGCCCTGATCAGGTCCGGCGGAGCGGTGGTGATATCAAGAGTGCCATCACCGTAGATGGTGAAGTAGTCGCGCCAGTTGTCCCGGCGGCGGGCGACGAGATCAAAGTTCAGCACGCTGTTCATTTCCTCGACGGAGCGGAACGGCCGCCCCGGCGGGGCCGGGCGCCCGACCCGGCGGTATTGCTCGGCCTTGGCACCGTTGAGCCGACGGGCTGTTCCGGGCTCGACATAGTCGAACAGGCAGTCGAGCACCGTATCGGCTTCGACATCATTGAGTCCCCACAACCGAAAAAGCGCGCGCAGGGTATCCCGGTCCCCACGACTCAGAAGCCGGTTGACGTTGAGCCTGCTGTTTTCGCTCACGACGATGACTTCAAGCTGCCCGCCGTCCTGGAATTTCTGCCGTTCCGCCCGGCCGTTGGCGGGAAAATCGGCATTGCGGCCCATCGTATTCCCGGCAAAAGCCAGAGAGGAAGCCATTGCCACCCGCTCCATGGCAGAAGCCGTGCCGATGTTCACATTGAGCAAACCCATCAACCCGAGGATGGAAAAGCTCATGATAAACATGGCCCACATCACCAGCAGCAAAGCCACCCCACGAAGCCGAGACATCCGTTTCATGAGGCGGTCACCACCACAACCGGGGGTACCCACAATACCGGGGATTTGCTGAGGGTGTCCTTCGTATGTTCAAAAACGAGCGTCAGTTCGATGAGCAGCGGACGGGTCTGCCAGTTGTCCCAGGTTTTTGTCCACTGTTTCGTGGCTCCATCGTAAAATCGCACGCCGAGTTGCTGGAAATCACTCACCAGCTCGAGCCATGGAACGGCGGCGCCCGCGCGCAAAACGTCCTTCGGTTGAATATCCTGCGCGGTCAGGTTATCCGGGGCCGAAAATCTTTTCATGCACACGCGCCAGCGGGACTCGGCGGCATCCCGGCGCAAGGCCAGCAGAACCACGGTATTTTCCGCCTCCGGCTGGGCCAGCCAGGAAAGAAAGCCCGGGGCATCGCGGACGACGAACAGGTACTGATCGATGTTCCCCTCGGGAGCGGGCTGAGCGGTCAAGCGGGCGCGAGCCGGCAGGTTGCGGAATCCGCCGCGAAGAATGTCGATGAGGTTGGTCACCTCGTCCTCGCGGCTCGCGTGATTGTCGATGGTCAGCACAGTCTTGAGCGCGGTCTGGACCACCAGGAAAATGCCGCCGACCAAAATGACCAGCACGCCGAGGGCGACCATGACCTCGATCAGGGTGAGTCCGCGCTGTCGCGCCCGGGCGCTACGGTGACACATACGTCCAGAGCTCCCCGATGACCTTGTCGTTTCTGGCCGTGTCCATGGCGACGACCGTGACTTTAAAAACGTCCTTCAAATCCTTGCCATTGCGCAGTTGCAGCCGCACGGGCTGGCATTGACGGCGATAACGCACATGAAAAATATCGGCCGGGACCTCCTTCTTTTCCTCCTTGGGCGGCTGGGCCAGCGCTTCGTCAAAAAGGGTTTGCAGATTGAGCCTCATGTTGGTGAGACGCTGCTGCTCGTAATCCGCATCGAGCCCGGCATTCAGGCATTGGATCAGGCCCACCACGGCGACGATGAAGATGGACAGCGCCAGCACCACTTCAAGCAGCATGAATCCGCGTACACGCCGCCTCATTGGATGTAAAACGACTCCTCCTGGTCCCAGCCCGTGATGGCGCTGTATTTCTGCGAAAAATAGGAATTGTCCTTGCGAAACATCACGCGGATGGGCTCACACAAGCCGCTGGGTGCGAAATACCACACGTGCGTCTTCGGCTTGCTCCATTTTTCCTCCGGCCAACTGGCCATTTCGAAAATCACATCCTTGGGCAGAGTGAACTGCCCGATCACCCCCGCGTCCTTACCACTGCCCAAGCGCTCCAAGCGGAACCCGTCCTCGTGGATCACGATCTGATAAGGCCGCTGCTCGGCCAGCGCATTGCAGCGCGCCGTGATGGCCATGGACTCCAACTCGCGGGCCGGAGCCTTGAGTTGCTCGGCGCGGAGCATTCCCGTGATAGCCGGTGTCACCGCACCCAAAAGCAGCACCGTGATGGCAAGCACCATCACCATCTCCAGAATGGTGAAAGCATGCGGACGGATCGGATCGGACACGGGAAAGCCGGAGGAGGTGTAACGCACCCCTCCTTTCTTCCGCATACGGCAATCCGGATTCCGCATTTTTACCAGTTCCCGAGAACCTTATCGTCGTTGGTCTTGTTCGGCCCGAGGGACCAAAGGTCAAAACTGGCCGGGTTGTGTTTGCCGGGCTTGAGGTATTGATAGGGACTGCCCCACGGATCAAGAAGAGCCTCCGACTTGAGCAGTTGCACCCAATTGCGCGGTTTAGGAGGCGCGGTGGGCACGTTCACCAGAGCCTGCAGGCCCTGGGCCGTGGTGGGAAAGTCCAGATTTTGCATCTGATAGACTTTGAGCTGGGTGGAGAGGGCCTCGATATCGCTCCTGACCCGGGTGTTCTTGGCGACGTCGAGGTTGCCCATGAGGTAGTAGATGCCGGCCGACATCAGGACGACGATGATCGACAGCACGAGCATGATTTCGACCAGCGTGTAGCCGGTCCGGCGATGGAGGATGGATGGTGATTTCATGAGACGAGGTTGGGGTTGGGTTTTGGTTAATGTCCGCGAAGTCCGGATACAGCCTGGAAAATGCCGCCCATCATTGAGTAGGCGACGACGCCGACCACACCGGCCATGACCACGATGACAGCAGGTTGAATCATACTGGTGAGGGCGCCGATGGCGACATTCAATTCCTTATCGTAACGGTCTCCGGTCTTCTCAAGGGCCAGAGGAAGGTCACCGGTCTGCTCGCCCACCACGATCAGGTCCACAAAGACCGGGGGAAAGGCCTTGGTCCTGGCCACGGCACGGGAAAGTGGAATGCCCTCGCCGACGTCCTCCGTCACTTTGGTGAGGACCGATTGCAGATGGACATTGGGGGTGGCGGCGTTGGTGAGCTTCAGCGCGCCGTGAAGCGCAATGCCGTTGGAGGTGAGGGTCGCGAGCGTCTGGGCAAACTGGGCGAAAAACTTGGCCCGAAGGATGGTCCCGACCAGAGGGATGCGAAGCTGGACGCGATCCCACCACCGGCGCCCGGGTTTCGTGTTGACCATCCAACGGAAGGCGAGGCCGAGGCCCACGAGGCCAATCAGAATAGCCCACCACCACGCGCCGAGGAATTTGCTGGCCCCAATGAGCACGGCGGTGGCCAAAGGCATTTTGTTACCGGTGGTGCCCAGCAGGGAGCCAAGCTGCGGCACGAGGTAGCTGACGAAAAGAACGATCAACACCAGACCGGCAAAGCCGATGAAAGCGGGATAAATGAGCGCACCGGCCACCTTGCTTTTGAGCTCGGCCACCAGCCTCTGGTATTCCAGCGTGCGCTTGAGAATCGCGTGCAACGCGCCGCCCTGCTCGCCCGCGGCCACCAAATTGCAAAACAACTCGCCGAAATTCCCGGAGGCCTTGCGCATGGCGGCGGAAAAACTGACGCCTTCGCGGACTTCGTTGCGCAGGTAGGTGGAAACAAGCTTGAGAGCGGAACCTTCCTGGCGGTTTTCCATGATGCGCAGCGCCTGCTCGAGTTGCAGGCCGGCCTCGAGCAGATCGCTCAATTCCTCGGTGAACTGCATGATCTGCTTGGCGCTGAGCCGGTAGCCGCCCCGCGGCAGGTCGGCATCGGGAGCCGCGTCCTTTTTCGTCGTGTCAGCGCCCTTCTCGCCCTTGAGCTTGAGCCAGAGCGGCTGGAGATGATCGCGCTCGAGTTTTTCGCAGGCCTCGGCCCGCGAACGCGCGTCGATCTCGCCGTGTTTGCGTCCGCCGCCGCGTTGCACCGCTTCGTAGGCAAAGACCGGCATCAGTGCACTCCTTCCTCGGCAGTAACCCGCAGAACCTCCTCCACGGTCGTGACTCCCTCCAACACGCGGCCCCATCCATTCTCACGCAGAAAAACCATACCCTCCTCGACGGCCACCGCCTGCATGTCGTTGTACGAACTATTTTTCGCCATCATATCCTGCAGCCGGGGTGAAACCATGCAGATTTCAAAGATCGCGGTGCGGCCCTGGTAGCCGGTCTGGCGGCAGGCGTCGCAGCCAACCGCCCGAAAAAGCTTTCGCCCGGCAGGGAGGACGAATCCCGCCTGCTCAAGGTGGGCCGCCGGATAGGAAGTCTCTGCCTTGCATTCCTCGCAAAGCCGCCGGACGAGTCGCTGGGCGATGAAAGCGCGCACGGAGGTGGAAACCAGAAAGGGCTCGATGCCCATGTCGATCAGGCGGGTGATGCCGCCGATGGCATCGTTGGTGTGAAGCGTGCTGAAGACGAGGTGGCCGGTGAGGGCGGCGCGAATGGCGATCTCAGCGGTTTCGACATCGCGCATTTCCCCGATCATCACCACGTTGGGATCACCGCGCAGAATCGCACGCAATCCCCGCGCAAAAGTGAGTTCGATCTCGGGTTTCACCGCGATCTGGAGCACGCCGGGAAGCTTGTTTTCCACCGGGTCCTCGATGGTAACGATGCGGCGGGACTCATTGTTCAGCGCGGTGAGGAAGGTGTAAAGCGAGGTGGACTTACCACTCCCGGTGGGCCCGGTGATGAGGATGATGCCGTTGGGCAGGGCCAGCAACTTGTCCACGCGCTGGCGGTTTTCCCCCTCGATGCCGAGGCGCTCAAAGGTAAACTTCTGCTGGCCCAGCAGACGCAGGCTCACGCTTTCCCCGGTGACGGTCGGGATCGTGGCGACGCGCACGTCGATGGGCTGGCCTTCAAACTCCAGAGCGATACGCCCGTCCTGCGGCAACCGACGCTCGGCGATGTCGAGATGCGACATGATTTTGAGGCGGGCCACCACGGAATCCTGCAGCTTGCTAATCTGGGCCGGTACGGGCACCTCATGCAGCATGCCGTCCACGCGGTAACGAATGCGCAGCCCCTCGTTCAGCGGTTCGAAATGGATGTCGGTCGCGCGCTCCAGCAGAGCTTCGCGCATGATCTGGTTGACGAACTTTACCACCGAGGCCTCGGAATCCTCCTCCCCGTCGAGCGCCTGCACCTCGTCCTTGAGATGATCCAGAACCTCCTCGTCCTCCCGGCCCTCAAGAATTTCCTCAAAAGTATCGGCCCCGATGCCGTATCCACGGCGCAGAGCCTGCACAATGTCCCGGCGCGTGTGCATGGCCCACTCCACCGGCTGGTTGAGCGTCTGAGCCAGCCGCTGCTTGGCCAGCAAGTCAAAGGGATCGAAGGTCAGCACCTGCAGGTTCTTCCCATTTTCGCCGACGACCAGTAATTGGTGCTGCAAGGCTAGGCGCAGGGGAAAGCGCTTCAAGATCTCGGTCGCCGCGACGGCGGGCTGGGCCGGCCACCAGGGCAAGCCGCAGGCTTGGGCCACTTTTTGCAAGAAGGGCCGCTCGTCCACCAATTCCGCCTCAAGAATAGCCTGAATCGGCGAGCGCTGCTGCTGCAACGCTTCATCGACGATTGATTCGACGGCCGGAGATGCGCCGCCGCCTTCCACCGCCGCCCGAACCAGAATTTCACGAAGTTGAGACATGGACTGGCGCAGCCTGCCGTTCCCCCCTTTGCAACACAAAGTCGCCGTGACGAGCGGTATCCGCCAGCGGGACGAACGGTTCACGTATCTTTTTGGGGGAATTTACTCAGAGATCACCTCGTTAAAATGGCCACGATGGCAAGCCGACGAGAACTCCAAAATCGGCGGCAGGTTGCCCATTAAAAGTCGCGGGCACCTTCTCCTTTATGGGAAATATTTTTATCAATAAAATATTGGCAGCAAAGACAAATACTTCTAAATTATCAAGATGCTCCCTCCCCGGCTTCTCCCCGCGATTTCTTTCCTATTGGCTCTTGGGTGTACCGCGGCGTGCGCGCAATCGACCCTGCTCTCCTACTGGAATCTCAATAACCTGGAAACCCCCTACAACGCCCAGACGCATAGTCCGGGAATGTGGGCCGGATCAGCCGCTTCCTTCGGCGAAGGTTATGATGCCACTTCCCACCGTTTGTCCTCCAACAGTGATGGAGCGACCGCATTCACCGGCGAGGGAGTTTACATCGATTTCAGTTCGCTGCCTGACGAGAACAACACGCCGGAACACCGGACATGGGGAACCTTTACCGATACCAAAATCAACAAGGCCGCCGGTGATGACAGCAAGGGAGCGTCGCTCTTGTTGACCGCGTCGGTGAATGGAAATCACATCACGTTCGTCCTTTCCAGCCAGGGCCACGGCGAACTCCAATTTTCGTACGCCTCACGCATGAAGGCGGAGGCTTCCATTCAATGGTCCTACAGCCTTGATGGGGTGAATTTCACGCCCATCGCCGAGCTCAAGTCGACTGATGCGTTTCAGCCTGCGGTCCTCAATCTCTCCGGGCCGGATGGACTTGGGCTCACCATGCTGAATAATCAGCCAAAGATCTTTCTCCGAGCCACCTTGCAAATGGCCGCCAGCAAGGCCGATAGCATTTCGATAGATAACATCCAATTCTCCGGATCGTCCTTGCCATAGGCCGTCCGCGTACGAGTGGCGATCACTCGCCCCGATAGATGAAGCGCGCGCCGTCCAATACGGCCTTGCCATCGGGGTCGCGATTAAGAATCTCCAGCGAGGCAGGCTTCCCAGCCTCGAAACGAAACTCTCCGAGTGAGACCCAATAAAACGGAGAGTCGCTCTTCTGTTGATTCACGACGAGTTCCTTTTCACCTTCAGCGTGCCGAATGAGCACGGCCAGAGCCTTGGCCTGATGCCGGGCCGGACGAAAGCCGAGACAGACCTCATAACGGCCGGTTCGGGGAATTTCCGGAGTGAAACGAGCGAGGAGTGGCTCCGCCGGTTTTGGCCGGGCCACCAGTTCATGAATACCGGTTTGGAGAAAAACATCCGGCTTCATGGTTTTCCGATCGAGCTTGGAGAACGAGCCATCCCAAATTCCAAATCGCTCGGCCGCAAATTCATCCATGGTCACATCCTTCGTCAAAGCCGCTCCCACCGGGATCTCTGCCGTTGCCATCTGGCGGCGACCGGCAGCATCTTCAATCAGGAGGCTGACTTCCTGAAGTTTCTCCGTATCGAAAGTGTGCTCCGCCTCCTCCTGGGTGCTGGCGACGGTTCCGTCGCCGCGGAAGTCCCACCAGACTTTGGCAATCGGGTCGCGCAATTCTTCAGACTTGATGGAAAACTTCACGGGCTGGCCGGGGGCCGGCTTTTCCGGGGTCCAGATAATCCTGATCTGAGGCTGGAAATTGGTGTCGAGAGCGGCTCCCTGCTTGCGAAGAAGATCGCGCAATTGAGAAACATTCACGTCCTGCACGGAGGATTTCGCGGCGATGGCCAGATGGGCCGCATCACCGGCGGCCTGGCCCAGCATCATGAAGACCGGTTCCATGCGCATGGAACAATAGGCGACATGAGAAACGGACAAACATACCGGCACGAGGAGATTGTGCGGCTTGTCTTTGGGAATCAGACACCGGTAGGGAATGTCGTAGCTAGGCACAAACATGTGCGGGGTGCTGTCCACCACGCGTTTCTTCCCGATGGTCAGGAATTGCACCGCATGACAATCGATGCCGTAGCTCCCTGAACAGACGCCATCCGGCTTGTACCGGTTTTGGGTCAGATCGGCCTCGGTCAGCACGTAGGCTCCCACCATGCGGCGAGCTTCCCGCACGTAAAGCTGGAAGGGGAAATTCCCGTTGTCGACGAACTCGTCCTTGGGCAGGCCCCAATTCCGGGCGTTTTTTCGAAACTCCTCCGGCAACTCAGGATCATTCTGAAAATACCAAAGGATGCTGAGGAAATGATCGCGGTATTTTTGCGCCACCCGCTCGCGGGCCGCCCAATCACCCTCCACATATCCTTCGTTGGCCCCGGCCAGGTCACCCCAGTTCAAATCCAGCTTTCGGTTCGGGCCCATGCGCCCCTCCGCGTTCAGCAGCACGTCGCCAAAATCCTTCAGTCCCTCGCGCCTGATACGATCGCCGAAATTGAGCCACGGGGTCGGATCATAATTCTCCGGCTTGGGGAACAGCACGCGTTTCTCCACTTCCGGGGTCACGGAGACGCGATAATTATAGGTCATGACGCGATTGTCTGCCTTGCCTTTGTCGGGGCCTTCACTGATTCCGGCGAGAGCTTCGCCATACTCATCAGTGCCTTCGCGGCCGTAGCGGTATGGCACCTTGGCGGCCGCCATCAAATCCCCCTCGTAGGTGGCGTCGATGAAGATTTTCCCGGTGAACTCCTGGATGCCACCCGTGGCCAAATTGTCCGCGGTGATCGAGGTAATTTTTTTCCCGTTCTGGCTAACGGATTTGAACCGGTACTTTTTCCAAACCTTGATGAGTGGTTGCTCCGCGACCATCTCATCAAAAATTTTCTCGGCGATGCTGGGTTCAAAGGAAAAGCCTTCCCGACAGCGTTTGTACTGCTCGGAATCGGCTCCGTATTTATCGAGATAATATTTGCCGATCCGGCCGAAAAATTCCCGTGAGAGTCCCCCCACGGTGGAGCGATTGCCAGTATCCGTGGCCGTGAGACCTCCGCTGACGATGCCGCCGAGGTGATTGTTCATTTCAACGAGGGCGACTGAGTTGCCCATCCGGGCCGCTGCCACGGCGGCCATGACACCGGCAGGTGTTCCTCCGCAAACCACGACATCAGCCGTCACCATGTCCTTCTCTTTGGCTCCGCAGAAAAGGCCGGCCAGCAGGCAGGCCGTTCCGAAAATCGCGCCACGTTTCAATATTCTCATAGTTATTCTCCCAGCCAGATCCAACGCACGGAATCGATGGCCGTCCGACCGTCCGTGTCCTTATTGGTGACAATCACGCTGGCCGGTTGGCCGGCTTCAAATCGAAAATCCCCCAGGGGCCGATAGGAAAGCAGGCGTGGCTCGCGTTCATTGATTTGCATCTTCGTTTCACCGGCCGCATGAACAATGGTCACGGGCGCATTCGTCGCCTGAGTGGGAGTAATCGGATGAGAAAACGCCACGCGATAGCGACCAGTGCGAGGCAGCTTCGTTGCAAAGGTGGCCTGGCAAACACCGTCGCCATGGATCTTCTTAATTTCCGATCCCGGCTCGTCGCCGGCAGGCGGGATATCGGTCAGACCAAGCCGGTAGTAATATTCCATCTGCATTCCCCGATCGACGCCCCAGTGCCCGGATTTCTTGGCTGTTTCATACCCGACTTCGACCGACGGCAGTGGATTGTCACCGATTTCCAAATCCACCGATTTCACGTGAGTCGGAATGCCTTTGGCGTCCTTCGCAGCGACCACAACCCGTGTTTTGGTAGGACGGTTGAAAGTATGGACGGCTTTATCTCCGGTTGCCTGGACCTCGCCACTGCCGTCGAAGTTCCAGACAATTTCCTTGAGTGGTTCCCTGACGTCTTTTTTGACCACTTCAAATTCAATCGACTGGCCGACTTTATAGGGTGGCGGGGTATTGACCTTCAGCTCAATGACCGGACGGTAAGTGGGCTCAAGGGGCACGCGGTCCCTCCGCAACTCGGCCTGCAATTCCTTCACCGGAATATCCTGAACCGCCACTCCATCGCGATTGGCCAAAAAAGCGGCGAAACCGCCCGCCTGACCCATCATCATGTAGGTGGGCTCCATGCGCAGGCTTGAATAAGCCACGTTGCTGGCTGAGACCGCGCAAACCACAAGAAGGTTCGGAATTCCGTATGGGGTGATGGAGCGATAAGGAATGGCATAAAGATCGGTGGAAGCGGAGTAGGTCCCCTCTAATTCTCTTCCTTTGTCAGTTCGGATTTCCTGAATCCAGTGGCAATCCAAACCATAGTTGCCGAGACAGATGGCATCGTCCTTGAAGCGGTCGTCGGTCAGGTCGTTTTGAGTCAGGAAGTGACGGCCAAGCATGCGGCGCCCGGTGCGCAGATAAATCTGCGGTGTCATGTGGTCACTCTCGGCATAAAGATTGTTCGGCACGCCGAAATTCTGCATGTCCTTGAGGAACGCCGGCGGCAGTTCCGGGTCGTTTTGAAAGCGCCACCAAATGCTCAGCCAGTAGTCGCGAATGTTCTGAGCGATACGCTCGCGCGCTTCATAGTCGCCTTCGATGTAGCCAGAATTTGCGCCAGGAAAATCGCCGGAGTTGGAGTCAAAATATCCATTCACATAAGCGAATCGCTCATAAGGCCAGAGTTCCTTGAGCGATTGCAGATTGCGCGCCTTGATGGCTTTGACAAACCCGTCGGCCGCTTCCGGATAAAACGTCTTTGGTTTTGGAAAGGGCGCGCGGTATTTGGGGTTATTAGTGAGGTTTCCGCGGATGTTATAGGCTTGAACCCGATGATCGCCGGTCCCCAGGTATTGCTCCGGTCCCGCATTCATCCCGGCGAAGGGTTCGTTAAATTCACTGCGGGCCTCCCGTCCGACTCGATACATCACTCCCGCCCGGGCCATGAGATCGCCCTCGTAGGTCGCATCAATGAAGACCTTGCCGGCCCATCGCAACTCCTCGCCTGTGGCGTAGTTTTTCGTGGTAATCGACGCGAGGCGCTTGCCGTCAAAGTCGGCGCGGACCAGCCGCTCTCTCGGCCGGATCGTCACCTTGGCATCATCGAGTTTCTTTTGGAAGAGCTCGAGGGCCACCTGAGGCTCGAAGTAGTAGCCGTCATTGCTCTGCGCGGCCTCGACCGATTTTTCTCCGTAGGTTGTTTTGTAATACTCGAGTACGTCCTCGTAAAACTCCCGGGCAAACCCTCCGATGGCCTCTCGGCGGCCCATATCCGTTTTGGTCAACCCGCCCGTGGTCAGACCGCCGATGAGATAGCTCGGCTCCAGCAAAAGAACCTTCTGGCCCTGGCGTCCGGCGGCCACGGCGGCGGCCACTCCGGCAGAGCTTCCGCCGAAGATTACGACATCATAGGTGCCACCCAGCGGCGCGGGTTCGTTTTTCGGAATCGTCGCGCTGAGCGCGGAGGCGATCGCTGCACCCAAGGCCATCAGGGCGACTAGCAGAAAGCGGTTTGGCATGATGACAGGTACGGGACGGATTTATTCTCCGATCCAGGTCCAGCGCGCTCCATCCACCACGACTTTGCCTTCGGAACTCGGGTTGCTGAGCGTCAGAAAACCCTTGTCCCCTTTTTCAAAACGAAATTCGCCCAGTGACACGAAAGGAAACGGGGTGGTCTCCTTGGTCTGATCGACCTTCACCTCCGCTTCACCTCCCGCGTGGGCGACTTTCACCAAAGCGGCGTCCGACTGCCCCTTGGCCGGTCGATAGGCCATACTCACTTCGTAACGTCCGGTTTTGGACAGAGTCGGCTGGAAGGTGATGGTATCGTCACGCGCGGTCGCACCCACGAGTTCATAGCGCATACCGGGGCCGATAAATACGTCGGGATGGCCCTTGGAACTTGGATAAGTTCCATCCCACCGTCCGGTCTTCACGGCATCGGCATCGTCGATGGTGATATCAAGTGGATGAGCGCCGCCCACCGGAATGTCCTTTGCCACCAGCCGGCGCCGGCCGTTCTCGTCCTCGATGAGCAGGCTCACGTTATAAACCTTTTCCTGCTCGAAAGTAACCGTTGCCTTTTCGCCCTGCGCGGAAACTTTTCCGTTCCCCTCAAAATCCCACCAAATATTCTTCAAGGGAGCCCTGACCTCATCGCTCACGACGGAAAACTCCACCGTTTCGCCCGGTTTAGGATGCTCCGGGGTGGCGGCGATCCGAACCTGCGGAGAATACGCCGAGTCGAGGATGGCACCTTCGTTCCGAAGGATGTCGCGAAGTTCCTTCACATCGATTTCTTGAACGGGCTGACCGTTTTTGAGAGCCAGCCAGGCGGCGTTGCCAGCGGCCTGACCGAGCATCATGTAGACCGGCTCCATGCGTACGGAGCAATAGGCCACATGACTGGTGGAAAGGCAGACCGGAACCAGCAGATTCTTCGGCTGGCCAGGCTCGTCCTTGGGCACCAATGTCGCGTAAGGAATATCGTAGGCCGACACGTAATAGTGCGGCGTCAGGTCCATCACTCGCTTGCCATCGACCAGAACCAGGCGGACCGCATGGCAATCAATGCCGTAACTGCCGGAGCAGACGCCGTCGGGCTTGTACCGATCGGTGGTGAGATCATGCTCGGTGAGAATGTATTGTCCCACCATGCGACGCGCCTGGCGGATGTACATCTGGTAGGGGAAATGCCCCGTATCCACAAACTCGTCCTTCGGCAGGCCCCATTTCTTCATGTTCTCCAGCCATTCCTTCGGGAGGTCCGGGCTGTTCTGCAGAAAATAAAGGCCGCTCAGGAAGTGATCCCGATAGCGATCCGCGATGCGCTCGCGCGTGCCCCAGTCACCGTCGGCGTAACCATCATTGGCGCCGCCCAGATCGCCCCAATTCAAATCCCACTTCTGGTTGGGTCCCACCCTCGCTTCCCCATCAATGAGCAGATCGGAAAATTCCTTGAGATTGAGCTTCTTGACCCGCTCTGCGAAAGGCTGCGCCCACGAAGGATCATACTTATCCGGTTTGGGAAACGGCACGCGATTATTCGGATCGTTGGTGATGGCTACGCGATAGTTGTAGGTCTGATAACGGTGATCCGCCTTGCCCTTATCCGGACCCACGCTGATGCCGGCCAGATATTCGCCGTATTCATCACGACCCTCGCGCCCAATCCGGGACTTCACCCCGGCTTCCGCCATCAGATCGCCCTCGTAGCTGGCATCGATGAAGATTTTTCCGATGAAGAGCCGTTCCGGACCTCCGTTAAGGTTGTCCGCCGCGAAGGAGGCGATATTGCCATCCTTGCCCAGCTTCACCGAAGCGAGGCGATACTTTTTAAAAACCTGCACCTTCTTTTCCGCCAGCCAGCGATCGAAGATTCTTTCGCCCGCGGAGGGCTCGTACATCAGCCCCTCCCGGCAAGCCTTATATTGCCTGGAATCCGCGCCATACTTTTTGAGGTAGTAATCTTTGATGTCCTCGAAAAAACGGTGCGCGGTGCCTCCCACAGTCTTGCGATCTCCGATGTCGGTTTCCACCAGACCGCCACTGATCATGCCTCCGATGTGACTGGTCATTTCCACCACAACGACGGACAGACCCTTGTCCGCAGCGGCTATCGCAGCAGCCACGCCGGCCGGAGTGCCGCCGTAAACCACGACATCGGCTTTTACCGGTCCGTCCTTTTCCGGAGCGGCCGGTTTTTCTTTCTGCGCCAGGAGGGCGGGGATGCTGACCACAAGGGCGGCCAAAACCGCCAGGAGCCAGGAGAGTCGAAGGGGACTTTTCAAGAAGGGAGGGAGTTGCTTTTTCATCAATCAGGAGACGGGGGGGGGTTCGATTTAACTTTGCGGAGCCGACCAGAGAGTTTCGAAGCGGTACTGGCCCGAACCGACTTTCAAGACCACTTCATTTTTATTTTTCGAAACGACGCTGAGACCGGGGATTTTCTCCAAGGGCTTGCCGTTGACTTTCACTGCGCCATCTGCGCTCGGAACGTGAACGACGGCTGAAGTATTAACGGGAATACCAACCTCCAAAGTAAGAACCATCCCTTTCGGCGTACCCCGCAACTTCCAGGCACTGGAAATCGGCCCGTAGGGAGAATCATGGGATGCCGCCACGCTACCCAACCCAGCCACCGGCATCGGCCGGATGATGGTCTCCTTGAAACCGGGCTCACTCCACACCGGGCTGAGTCCGGCCAGATACTGATAATACCAAGCACTGATGTCGCCAAAGGCGATGTGGTTGTTCGATCCTCCGCGCCCGCCCGTGCGATCTCCCTGCCACAGTTCGTTCAGTGTGGTGAAGCCTTCGCTGATCCAAAAACCATAGCTGGGCATCGAAGTATTCGTCGCCAGTTTCCACGCCAGGTCCTGTCGTCCATTCTCGGAAAGAACGCGCCAAAGCACCTTGGCGCCATGATAACCGACATCCTGCGTATCGCTGACGCGATGAATCTCCTGCACCAACTTCTCAAACACCGCGGCCTTTTGCCCGGGTGAGATCAGGTTGTGATAGAGCGCCATGGCCTGGGCCGTCTGGGTGCCATTATCCACGGTGCCATCCGGCTTCACGAAGGCTTGGTTGAATGCCTGTCGAACCTTGTCGGCCAATTCGCGATATGATCTGGCGTCCTCGGGCTTGCCCAATAAATCGGCGATCTGCGCCAACTGCTGAGCGCCTGAATAAAAATAGCAGGTGGATGTCACCGCATAAGACGTATTTTTGAAGGGCGACACCCAATCGCCCACGCCGTGCTTGGAGATGTAGTCGGGGTTTTCCTTCACCAGATAGGCCATCCACCTTTTCATGGCCTCGTAGTTGTCGGCGAGGATCGTCCGGTCTCCGGTGTAGAGATAGACATTCCATGGAATAATAATCACGGCTACGTTCCAATCGGGCTCCTCCGCACCATAGCTCGCGGAGGGAACGACGGTCTTCAGCTTCCCCTCAGGCGCCTGGGCGTCGCGAATGTCGCGGAGCCACTTGATGTAGCCGGCCGCGTTGTCGAAATTCCACATGGCCGCCTCGGAAGGAAGATGCGCATCGCCCAGCCAGCCTTTCTTCTCCCGCGTCGGACAATCGGCGGGAAACCCAAGAAAATTGCCCTTGTAGCTGGCGCGAACCGCCGCCTGGATGTCATTGATGAGTTTGCTGGACGAAGTAAACTCTCCGGCGCTCGGAAAGCTGGTGTGAACGAAGCGCGCCTTTAACGCATCGAGCTGAGGCTTGCCCGGAAAACCGCGCACCTCCACATAACGAAAGCCGTGGTAGGCAAAACGTGGCTCCCACTCTTCCAGCCCCTTGCCTTTGAGGGTGTAGCTATCCGATTGAAAGGAACCACCCCAGGTGAGGCCGTTGAGATGACGGTCCACCGTGTCATCCTCCATGATCTTTTCTCCATAAACCAACTCCACCTGGTGGCCAGCTTCACCCTTCACCCGCAGTTGCGCATGGCCGGAGATGTTTCGGCCGAAATCGAAGACGTAAACTCCCGGACGAGGCTCGAGGATGCGAGTCGCCGACAGAGTCTCCTCGATCTTGATCGGCGCGATCATCTGCGCCGTCAGCGTGCCCTTCGGAGCGGCCATGACCTCTGCCTGAGCCCATGTGCTGTCGTTGTAGGAGGGCTCAGTCCATCCCTCTTTTTCATCGCGCGCGTCGTAGACCTCGCCGTTGTGGAGGCTGTCCGCCAGGATCGGACTGGTCGCTGCCTTCCAAGATGCATCCGAGACAATATCCTCTGACGTCCCGTCGGTGTATTCGATGCGCAGCAGAGAAAGCAATTTGGGACGATCCCGCCAGGCGGCCTTTTCAAAATGCCAGACCGTGCGGGTGGTCATATTATACCAGCCATTGCCAAGCATGACGCCCAAGGCATTCTTTCCCTCCTGGAGATTTTTCGTCAGGTCATGCGTGGTGTAGAGCACGGTTTTCTCATACTGGGTGAAGGCCGGATCGAGCACCTCGTCGCCTATCCGCTGCCCGTTGCAGTAAATTTCCTGGCAACCCAAACCGCTGGAATAAAGCATCGCGCGCTTCACCGGTTTGCTGACGGAAAAATCCTTGCGCAAAAGCGGGTTTGGAGCGGTTTGCTCATACCCGGGCAGGAAACCCGATTCCGGTTTGCCCCAAGGCTCCAGGCCAACCGGACCCACCACCTTCACGGGGTTCATCTTGATTTCCCGAGGGGTGACCCTCACCCAATCCTTTCGATTCGCATCGGTGATGTCCGTGGTCCACGTGGAATTGCCGGCATCCGCCGAGACCACCTGAATCGTCCCGTCAGTGTATTCCACGGCGATCTTGCAAGCCAGGCCAGCCGAGCCTTGCTTGATGTTGAACACCTCGATGGCCGCGTTGACCTTGCCGTTGCGGAGTTCGCTGGTGACTTCCACCTCGACCGGTTCCCGCCAATTGTCACCCGCGGTCCGCTCCACCCCCTGGCCATTGAACCAAATCCGAAAGCGGTCATCCGCCGTCATTCGCAAATAGGCTTTGTAAACCTGTTTGTCCTTGAGCAAGTCGAAGTTGAATTTGAAATACCGACGCCCCGCCGGTGCCTCCTTGGTCGCATCAGCCTCCCCGGTCCAGATCCAATTGGTGTCGTCCCAATTCATTTTGCTCAGAACTCCTTTGGCCGGCAAACGGCGTTCGACCTCGGGGTTATAGCCAATCCATTTCCCCTTCCAGTCCTCCGGTCGCAATATCCCCATGGACCAAAAGCTGGGAGCACTCCACTCCGACTCGACGCCCTTGCCGTCCCAGACCTTGACTTTCCAATGACATTCCTGCCCGGAACTGAGCGCCTGTCCCGCATAGGGAATATACGTGGATTGATCGGATTTCACTTTCTCGCTGTCCCACAAGTCGCCCGTATTTGCCGCCAGCTTTTCCAGCGAGGATGCCACCAAGACCTGATAAGCCGTTTGCACTTGATCAAGTTTGTCTGATGACAATCTCCATGAAAAACGCGGCGGCTGGGTATCGATGCCCAGAGGGCTGGCGCTATTCTCAACTCTCACCGACTCCACCTTCATTTGCGCCGAAAGGGGCGCGGTGAAGGTAAAAGCAGCAGCCATACAGAGACTGAAGGTTCGGAAAGGGGATATTCTACTCCAGATATTCACGGGGGGAGAAAGAGGCGTTTAGCTTTGTGGGGCCGACCAAAGGGTTTCAAAACGATACTGCCCCGAGCCCACCTTCACGACGATTTCGTTTTTGTTTTTCGAAACCACACTGAGACCCGGAATTTTTTCCAGCGGCTTGCCATTCACCGTGACCTCCCCGCTCGCTGTGGGAACGTGAACGACCGCGGTCGTGTTCACGGGAATACCCGTTTCCAACTCGAAGACCGTGCCCTTGGGTGAGCCTTTAAGAGTCCAACTGCTGGATATTGGTCCGTAGGGGGAATTGTGCCAGGCCGAGACGGAGCCCAGCGCCGCCACCGGCATCGGGCGGATGACCGTTTCCTTGAACCCGGGCTCACCCCACACCGGATTCAGGCCGGCCAGGTATTGATAGTACCACGCGCTGATATCGCCGAAGGCGATATGGTTGTTTGATCCCCCACGTCCGCCGGTGCGATCTCCCTGCCACATTTCGTTCAGCGTGCTGAAACCTTCGCTAACCCAAAAGCCGTAACTCGGCATCGAGGTGTTCGTCGCCAGTTTCCACGCCAGGTCCTGACGGCCATGGTCGGAGAGAACCCGCCAAAGGGCCTTGGCGCCAAGGTACCCGACATCCTGCGTGTCATTAGCGTTGTGGATAAGCTCCACCAACTTTCCAAAGACCGCCGGCTGTTGTTCCGGCGAGATAAGCCCATGATACAGTGCCATGGCCTGGGCCGTCTGCGTGACAGGATCGGCCTCAGCTCCGCCGGGGCCCTTCGTCCGGCCGGCGAAGGCCCGGTTGTCGATGGTGCCATCCGGCTTGACGAAGAGGGTATTGAAGGCAGCCCGGATCTTATCCGCGAGAGCGCGGTAATATTTGGCGTCGTCCGGATGCCCCAGCACATCCGCGATCTGGGCCAGCTTCAACACTCCAGAATAATAATAGCAGGTGGAACTGACCACATGGGAAGTCCTCTTGAAAGGAACGACCCAGTCCCCGCAGCCATACTTGAGAATGTGATCGGGGTTCTCCTTCTCCTGATAAGCGATCCATCGCTTCATCATCTCGTAGTTGTCGGCCAGGATCGTCTGATCGGCGCTGTAAAGGTAGACACTCCAGGGAATGACGATGATCGCAACGGTCCAATCGGGATCGTCCACGCCCCATCCACCAGTGGGGGCCACCTGCTTCAACTTTCCGCTGGCGTCCTGGTTCCCCCGGATGTCGCGCAGCCAATTCATATAGCCGGCCGTATTGTCAAAGTTCCACATCCCGGCCTCGACCGGCAGATGAGCATCTCCCAGCCAGCCCTTTTTCTCACGGGTCGGACAGTCGAGCGGGAAACCCACAAAGTTGCCCTTGTAGCCTCTCCGGGTGGCATCCTGCACGGAGTTGATCAGGCTATTGGAAGAAGAAAACTCGCCCGCATTGGGAAAGCTCGTGTGCACGAAACGCCCCTCCAGCGTGTCCAGCGTCGGTTTGCCCGGAAATCCCCTCACCTCCACATAGCGAAAGCCGTGATAGACAAATCTGGGTTCCCATTCCTCGAGCCCCTGGCCCTTGAGCACATAGGCGTCTTCCTGAAAAGAACCACCCCAGGTCAGACCGTTCAGATGACGGTCGACCGTATTGTCCTCCATGAGTTTTTCTCCGTAAATCAGGCGAACCTCCTGACCGGTTGGTCCCTGCACCTTCAGCTTGGCGTGCCCGGAAATATTTTTGCCCAAATCGAACACAAAGACGCCCGGGCGGGGTTCCAGAATACGCGTGGCCTTCAGCGTTTCTTCGATTTTGATCGGTGCGATGGCCTGCGCGCATAGCTTGCCCTTGGGCGCAGCCATGATTTCCGCGTCCGCCCATTTTTTGTCGTCGTAAGAGTTCTCCGTCCAACCCGGCTTCTCCTCGCGGGCATCGTAATATTCCCCATTATGAATGCTGTCCGCGAGCACTGGGCTGGTGGTCGCCCTCCAGGTTTCATCGCTCACAATATCCTCCGAAGTGCCGTCGGCATACTCCACCCGCACCATGGCCAGAAGCTTCGGGCGGTCGCGCCAGGTGGCTTTTTCACAAAGCCAGATCGTGCGGGTGGTCATATTGTACCAACCGTTGCCCAACATGGCGCCCAACGCATTCTTTCCCTGCTGCAGCAGGCCGGTAAGGTCGCGAGTGGTATAAAGGACAGTCTCGTTGTACTGTGTATGAGCGGGATCGAGCACTTCATCGCCCACCCGTTTGCCGTTGAGAAATATCTCACTACAGCCCAGACCGGATGAATACAAGGTAGCGCGCCTGACGGGCTTTTTCAGTGTAAAATCTTTCCGCAGCAACGCATTGGGCGCGGTCTGCTCGAAACCCGGAAGAAATCCGTATTCCGGCTTGCCCCATGGCTCGATGCCGACCGGCCCCGTCACCTTGACCGGATTCATTTTTAATTCCTTGGGAGCGAGGCTCATCCAATCTCGACGGGCGTCTTCGCTGACTTCCGTTGTCCAGGTGGCGTTGGTTTCATCCGCCGAGACGACTTGGATTGTCCCGTCGACATATTCCACCGCGATTTTACAAGCCAAGCCGGCGGAGCCTTTCTTGACATTGAAAACCTCAATAGCCGCATTGATCCTGCCGTCGCGCAAATCGTTGGCCGCCAACTCAACCTCGACGGGCTTCCGCCAGTCATCGCCATTAGTGCGCTCGACACCCTGGCCGTTGAAAAAAATCCGGTACTGATCGTCCGCGGTGATGCGCAGATACGCCTTCAACGGTTTCTTGTCCTTCAGCAGATCAAAATTGAATTTGAAATAGCGCCGCCCGGCCGGAGCCTCCTTCGTCGCATCGCCCTCCCCGGTCCATATCCAATTTGTATCGTCCCAGTTCATTTTGCTCAGAACTCCTTTGTCCGGCAAACGGCGCTTGGCCTGGGGGTTGTAGCCAATCCATTTCCCCTTCCAGTCCTCCGGTCGTAAGATGCCCATGGACCAGAATCCGGGAGCGCTCCATTCCGACTCCACCCCCTTCTGATTCCAAACCCGGACTTTCCAGTAACATTCCTGCCCGGACACCAACGCCTTCCCCGCATAAGGAACGTAGATGCTCTGGCTGGACTTGACCTTGCCGCTATCCCAGAGATCCGCCTTTCCCTCCAACAAAAGGTCTTTGGATGAGGCCACCAAAACCTGGCTGGCGGACTGAAACTGGTCATTTTTCGGAGAACCAAGTTGCCACGAAAGGCGGGGGGGCTGCGCATCGATCCCCAAGGGATTGATCGCATGCTCGACCGCCAGACCGTCGACTTGGATTTGCGCCATGGTCAATGGAGTGATGGCCAAGGCCCAGAAAAGGCCGACACCGAAAGAAAGAAAAGTTTTGCGCATGAGAGGAAGGAAACTATCCAGGGGGATATTTTTATTGATAAAATATTATCATCATAATATTCGAGGGAGACAAGATTTTTTTAGCCAAGGCCTTTTCCCTCTTCAAAAAAACTTCATCTCTCATGAAAATTTTCGACCTCTCTCATCCGTTGATTCACGACCCGGCCAATTTTCCGGCGGACCCCAAACTAAGCCTCGTCTCCACGTAACGTATTGAAGGGGCGCTCATGAAGATCATTCGCTACCTCGATTTTCAAAATAGAGAGCGTTTTGGACGCCTCTTGCCGGATCACGTGGAAATCCTGGAAGGCCATCCCTTTGGAGGGTTCAAATTCACGGGCCGCCGGGATCGGGTGAAAAAATTGCTGACCCCCATCCAACCCACCTCGATTTTGTGCATAGGACTGAACTACCGTCAGCATGCCATCGAAAGCGGCGTCCGGGCGCCCAACCTGCCAGTCATGTTCGTGAAGGGGCTGAACACCCTGCAAAATCCGGGTGATCCCATCGAGCTTCCGGTGGGCCTGCCCAGCAACAAAGTGGACTACAAATGCGAGCTGGCTGTCGTCATCGGAAAGACCTGCAAAAACATCACCCGCAAAGACGCCCTGAAATACGTGCTGGGCTATACCTGTGCGAACGATGTCAGCGCCCGTGACTGGGGAGGCCGGAAAGGCGGCGGTCAGTGGTACCGTGGAAAATTTTTTGATACCTTTGCCCCACTCGGTCCCTGCCTCGTCACAGCCGACGAGATCTCAAATCCGAACACTCTCGCCCTCAGCACCACGCTCAACGGCGAGACGGTCCAAAGTTGGCGCACCGATGACATGATTTTCGACGTGCCTACGTTGATTGAGTTCCTTTCGGGCAGTACGACCCTTTGGCCCGGGACGGTCATTCTCACCGGCACCCCGCCCGGGGTGGGTATGGCCGCCACTCCTCCGCGTTGGCTGAGAGCCGGTGACACCGTGACGGTGGAAATTGAAAAAATCGGACGGCTGACCAATCCGATCCGGAAGGAAGTCCTCGTCTGATACGTGGTCAAGGGTTAGAAAACAGACGAAACTGGCGGTCTCAGCCTTCCTTTTCATATTTTTGCGTTGCGCGCTCCCCATCAGCGCACTCTTATCAAGTCGATGGCAGAAAAGGATCTCACGCGTTATTTTCAAAACGCCTCCAACCAAATACTTGATATCCTTTCCAAGTCACCGGAAAAGCGCGGAGCCACTCCCCTCACAGACCAGATTCTGGCCGAGAAAATAAACGTCAGCCTGAATCTCATTCAACGCGTCTTGATTTATCTGCGCGGTAAGGGACTGCTGACCAAAACCGACGTTGGCTGGAAGCTGACCCGCGCCCTTCGCAAAGACGACTATTTCGACCTGGTTGGGCATGAACTTTCCCAGCGCGATAGCGTTGACAATTACTGCATCAAGCAGCTCAGTTCGGGGCGCTTTCGCCCCGGTGACCGCATCTCCGAATTGAAGCTGGCCCGGGAAGCCAGTGTCTCGACCGGCTCCGTTCGCGAGTCCCTTCTCCGCATCAGCAAATTCGGGGTCATCGCCAAAGACGCACGCCGCCAATGGCACGTGGTGGAATGGACCGCCGTTCGGATTGATCAATTAATGGAGTGGCGCCTTTTGGTGGAGCGGCATTGCGTGGAAAAACTGCTCTCCGCGCGGCCGAAGGACCTGCTGGAAACTCTGGCCAACCTGGTTCAGGAACACAAACGTCTGCTGAAAAACAAGAAGCTGAATGCGGAGGAATTCGCCGGCCTTGATGAGCGCCTGCATGCCACCATTCTGGCCGCCTCCGGCAATGCGTTCATCGAAGATGCTTTTCGAACCATCTGGTTCATCATCCGCTTTCAATTTCTCCACCAGGATCTGGATTCGAAATTCGTCGAATTGGGCGGCGCTCAGCACATTCGTTTGTTGGACGCCATTCTCGAAGGCAACGGCGCCGAGGCCCGTAAACAACTGACGCAGCATTTAAATACGGCGGCCGATACGCTCAAGCGGCTGAATGCCGTGAAATAGCCGCTCGGCTCCGCTTATCCGGCACTCATCCCGCCGTCGATCACCAGGGCCGAACCAGTCACAAAAGCCGATTCATCGCTCGCCAGATAGACCGCGGCGGCGGCGATCTCCGCCGGTGTGCCCATCCGGCCAATGGGCTGGGTCGCGGACATTTCGCGAAAAGCCTTCTCCGGGTCGGGATACTCCTGCAGCCGTTTTTCCACGAAAGGCGTCATCACCCGGCCCGGACAGATGCAATTGCATCGGATGCCTTGCGCGGCGTGATCGAGAGCGATGCACTTGGTGAAACCCACGACCGCGAACTTGGTCGTGCAATAAGCCAGGCGGTCGGCGATGGCGATCGTCCCTCCGATCGAGGCCGTGTTGATGATATTGCCCCGCTGGCGCTCTAACATCCCGGGCAAAAAGGCCCTGGTCAGGTTGAAAACTCCCCGAATATTAACGGCGTAAAGCCGGTCCAAATCCGCTCCTGAGGTTTGCAGGATGGTTCCCACATGACCGATGCCGGCGTTGTTTACCAGCACGTCCACCGGCCCATGAAGGGAGACGACTTCCTGGCTAACGCGGGCGCAGGCCGCCTCATCCGTCACATCGATGGCGACCACCGCGCCCTTTCCGCCTGCCTCGCGAATGCGCTCAACCACCGTGGCCGCTCCCGCCGCATCGCGGTCTGCCACCCACACAAAGGCCCCCTCGGCGGCAAACTGCCACGCCATGGCCTCACCGATCCCGGAGCCTGCCCCGGTGACAAAAATGGATTTATTTTTTAGACGCATGGGAATGGAAAATCGGAATAAGGGAGGCGTTCTTTCATACAAAACCCTTGCGAACCGTGCCACATTGAGTCAATAATATTTTATCAATAATAGTAAGACAAACCCCTGGACTCTCTCTCCGCATCTTGTCGCGAATCTGCGCACAATTTGCGGCGCACGCCATGTGCTCAGTGATCCGGACGAACTGCTGGCCTACGACAGCGACGGCCTGACCATCTATCACTATCAGCCGGATGCCGTGGTCATTCCCGCCAACGCCGCTGAGGTACAGGCCGTGCTGGCAGCCTTGAAGGCGGCCGACGTGCCATGCATCATGCGCGGCGGAGGCACGAGCCTTTCCGGCGGGCCGGTGGCGGTGCAGGGCGGCGTGGTGGTCCATTTGTCCCGCCTGCGAAATATCGTCACCATCGACGAAAACGACATGTACTGCGAAGTGGAGGCCGGAGTCATTCTCGCCGATCTGGTTCGCGAGCTCACCAGCCGAAACCTCTATTATCCTCCCGATCCGTCCAGTTCACCTTCCTGCACCATCGGAGGAAATGTCGCGGAAAATGCCGGCGGCGCCCATTGCTTCAAATACGGGGTCACCGGACACTATGTCCTCGGCCTCGAAGCCATTTTCCCCGATGGGAGCTTGCGCCGTTTCGGCGGACCGGCGGGAGGTTGCGGCGACGATCAATGCGATTGGAAAGCGCTGATGATCGGATCAGAGGGCTTGCTGGCGGCGTTCACCCGCTTTTGGCTGCGCCTCGTGCCTCTGCCTGGAAAAGTCTGGACCTTGCGATGCGCTTTTCCATCCATGGAAGCTTCCATCCATTGCGTCCTGGACCTGGTGCGGCACCCTTGCGTGCCGGCCGCGGTCGAGTTCATGGACCCTCGCAGCGTCAACATGATCGAGGACAGCCCCGCCCGCGTCGGATTACGCCGTGATACCTGTGTCGTCCTGATTGAAACAGACGGCCCAGAGGCTTTGGCGGAAACGGGCGCGCGCGAGATAGAAGCCGTTCTCCGCCGGCATCAGGCCCTCGACATCATCGTGACGGACTCGGCGGAGGAGCGGGCCAAACTCTGGAAAGCGCGCAAGGGCGCGGGCGGGCTGCTGGGCCAGATCAGCCCCGACCTCATGGTGCAGGACGCGGTGCTCCCGCGCACGCGATTGATCGAATTCCTCGACAAAATCTATCGGGACGCCGACGCGGAGGGAATGCCCGTGGTGTGCTTTTTCCACGCCGGTGACGGCAATGTTCACCCCAACTACCTTTTCGACGCCCGGGATGGGGAGCAACGCCACAAGGTGGAGTATTTGGGGAAACTGGCCATGCAGCATGCCGTGGATCTGGGCGGCATTCTTTCCGGCGAACACGGCATCGGTTTGGACAAGATGAAATATATGAAGCTGCTGTTCACGCCTATGGAATTGCACGCGCAACTCGGGGTGGCTACCATCTTCAACGCCGACCATCGCATGAATCCCGGCAAGGTCCTGGAGGGGCGCAATTTCACGCCCGCGCCGGACGAACTCGTTCTGCCATCGTGAACGCGACATTCCCCACATTTTTTGACGCGGCTGACATGACTGGATGTTTCGTCGCTGATGCGACCCCCAAGACCATCAACCTGCAGGCGGAAGCCAGCGGTCTTTATTTTCCTCTCTTTTTGGAGGAAACGGAAACGATCATCGCTCATCTCAGGCACGGGGGGCATCTTCCGGCCTCTCACCGTTTTGGAACCTTGGGCGACAATATCCTGGGCATCAACTTTGCACTGCCCGACGGTCCGGAAATCCGCCTGGGTGGGCGGGCCATAAAAAACTGCACCGGCTTCGACCTCACCCATTTCATCCTGAACAGCCGCCACCATTTCGGCACCGTCACGGCCTGTATCCTTCGGTTGAGATCCCTGCCCGGACCGCTCCGTTGGTTTGGCACTCCTGCGACCCCTGATGACATCGAACGATTTCGCCGGAACCTGAACCGTTCGCCCTGGTGGCATGCGTTGGAGTGCGTCGATGTCGAAGTGCAGGAGGATGCTCTGAAACTATGGGTCGGCCTTCGCGGTTCGCCGGCCAGACTGCAATTGGCTGAACATTGGCTGACCACCGAAGGAATCTCCCACCGCACGCCGGAACAGGCTCCCAGGGAGATACATCTCCGTTGTGACGCTGGCATAAAGACGCTGCCGTCAAACACCGTTGAGGTGGCGTCGTCACTCGTTGGAAAGCATGGCGGTCACGCCCGCATTCATGTGACTTCGGGCTATATTCGCTGGAGTTCCCCCACCGCTTCAACGGCGGTTCCGACCCTCAATGAAATGCGCCAGCACTGTCTCAGTGTCGGCGGGCACCTCCAGAGCCCGCACCTTCCCCCGACCGCCCCCTCGGACGAAGTGCGATGGATCACCCAATTGGAAGCATTCTGGCAAACCGTCCTCCCATGAGCGCCCCGAATTCATCGTCTATTGCGCTCGACGCATCGCTGCTCTCCAGCTGCATCCATTGTGGACTTTGCCTCGGCTCCTGTCCGACCTACCAACTGACCGGCGATGAGAACAATTCTCCGCGTGGCCGGCTCGCGCATTGGCGGGCCATGCAGGAAGGCCGGCTCCAGCCGAGTCCGAAGACGGATTTTTATCTCAACGAGTGTGTGGGCTGCCTGACCTGCGAAACCGCCTGTCCCGCCCAAGTCCCCTATGGAAAAATTTTGCATCAGGTGCGACGGGAGCGCGACGCGCAAGGCAAGCCATCGCCCTGGTGGCTGCGCCTGGCCGCCCAGGCTGTTCACTTTCCAGCCTGGTTCAGCGCCGCCCTGATGCCTGCTCGCCTTCTCCGCAAAATGGGCGGAGCGGGTTCTCCCTATATTTTTCCCGGACGTCCTCCCGTCCTGCAATCCTCGGCCTCCTATGCCCGGGAAATCATGGCCCAACTGCGCCCGACCGGCCCGCTCGTGGCCCTGCTGTCCGGCTGCCTCATGGAAGGTCTCTTCCGGGAAATCAACTTTGCCACGATCCGCGTACTGGCGGCCCACAATGTGCGCGTCATCGTGCCGGAAGGCCAGACGTGCTGCGGAGCATTGCATGAACACACCGGCCTCAAAGGCGCCGAGCACTCCGCCGAGGTCAACCGGGCCGCTTTTGATCAGACCGGCGTCGACGCGGTCATTGCCAACTCAGCCGGCTGCGGCCTCACCCTGCAGCATAGCCTGAAGACCCCAGTACTCGATATCCATCGGTTTCTCGCCGAGATCGGCCCAAGACAGGGAAACGGCGTGGCCGCCGATCACATCTATGTGGATTTGCCCTGTCACTTGGTGCATGGCCAGAAAGAGCCCGGCATTCCGGAAACTGTCCTCAATGCCATCGGCACCCCTTGGTCCCTCGCCCCCATGGCTTACGAATGCTGCGGCTCCGGTGGCGTCTACAATCAGCTCAAACCCGAGAACGCTCGCGAAATTCTCCGCCGCAAAAGCGCTTTTCTCGACGAGTCTCCGCATGGCAGGAATATTCTCGCGTCCAGCAATCATGTTTGCCTGATGCAATGGCATTCCGCCCATCAATTGGTGCGCCGGCCGTTCCGCGTCGCGCATGTCATTCAATTGCTGGATGAAAGTCTCTCCCTATCACCGAACCCAAAAATCGTATGAAAGCCATCCGCTACCTCGGTCCCCGCGACTGCCGTCTCGAAGACATCCCCCAGCCCGCCCCCGGACGTGACGACGTCTTGATCCGCGTGCGCGCCGCCGGGATCTGCGGCACCGATCTCGAAGTTCACGACGGCATCATGTTTTACTTCACCAGCGGCATGACCCGCACTCCGATAACTCCGGGTCACGAATGGTCTGGGGAAATCGTCGAACTCGGCAGCAATGTCTCCCGCTTCCAGGTCGGCGACCGTGTCACCGGCGAATGCTCCGTGGGCTGCGGACGTTGCGACCTCTGCAAACGCGGTTGGTACAACCAATGCACCCATCGCACGGAAACCGGCCTGCTCAATCGCGACGGCGGTTTCGCGGAATATATCGTGATGCCCGCCAACAATGTCTTCAAAACGGAGGGGCTGGATTTTGCCCAGGCCGCCACCATCGAGCCCGCCGGCATTGCCTTATATCCCACCAAACTGGCTGCGGTGTCCCCCGCCGACTACGTCGCAGTCGTGGGCTCCGGCCCGATCGGGCTTTTTATGGTTCAAACCGCCCGGGCCTATGGTGCCAGAAAGGTCATCCTGATCGGATCACGCGAGGAGCGTCTGGCCGCCGGACGAAAACTCGGCGCCGATGTCACGGTAGACTACCAAAAGGACGACGTGGCGGCCGCCGTCCGGGAGGCCACCGACGGGCATGGCGCAGATGTCATCCTCGAAGCCGTGGGCCATCCTTCCGCCTGGAAAATTATCACTTCGATTTTTGCCCCGCGCGCTCGCGTCATGATCACCGGTCTGTTCGCTGGCAAGACCTGCGATGTCCTGTGGGACCCCTTGGTCGTGAACAATGTCACTATCATGGCCACGGTGGGAGCGCCCAACTGCTGGGAAGAATGCATTAGCCTCCATCAACGCGGCCTTCTCACTGCGGACGGCATCATCACCCATACCCTGCCCCTGGCTGATTTCTCCCGTGGCATAGAAATGGCCCGCCATCGCACCGATGGCGCCATCAAAATAATCCTCCAACCCTGACTCCTCCATGAACTCCTCCGAAAAGTCCTACCTTTTCCTCAACTGTGCGGTCGCCACCCTCGGGGGCCTTCTCTTCGGGTACGATACCGCTGTGATCGCAGGTACGACCGAGTTTCTCCAAAAAAAATTCTCCCTCACCGAGCTGCAGCTCGGCTGGGCCGTGGCCAGCGCCATTCTCGGCTGCATCATTGGTGCCGCGGGATCGGGCTGGAGCAGCGACCGCTTCGGCCGCAAAGCCGTGCTCATTTCGTCGGCACTGCTGTTCCTGGTCAGCGCCATCGGCACCGCCTTCCCGCAGAGTCTCGGGGAGCTGGCTTTTTATCGCATACTGGGCGGTCTTGGGGTGGGCGCAGCCTCCATCCTGACTCCTCTCTATATCGCGGAGCTTGCCCCGGCACGCATTCGTGGCGCCTTAGTCTCGTTTAATCAGATCATGATTTTGACTGGCATGATCATCGTCTATCTTGTGAACGCCACCATCGCGGGATGGGGAACGCCCGAGTGGAACATCGAATACGGCTGGCGCTGGATGTTTGCCTCGGGGTCTGTCCCGGCCCTTCTGTTTTTCATTCTCCTGTTTTTCATCCCGGAAAGCCCTCGCTGGCTCTTGAAGATGGGCCGGCATGACGAGGCCCTTTCCGTACTTAAGCGCATCAGCGCAGGCGAAGCCGACTCTGTCGTGCAGGAAATCCGCCAAACCCTGGCCGAGGAAAGCGGCGGATGGAAAGAAGTCTGGATTTTCCGCAAGGCCCTCCTGATCGGCGTGGTTCTCGCCTTCATTCAACACGCCACGGGCATCAATGTCGTCATGTACTACGGGCCTCGCATTTTCGCGAGCGCCGGCGTGGCTACCAGCACCGCCATCGGCCAATCCGTGACCATCGCCGTCGTGATGGCCATTTTCACCGCCCTGGCGCTGGTATTGGTGGACCGCATGGGCCGCCGTCCCCTGCTTCTCGTCTCCGCCGCCGGCATGGCTGCTTCGTTGTTTCTGCTCGGCTTCACCTACAAGGATCACGCGACGCCAGCTGAAGCCATCTGGCTGCTCGTCTGGGTGCTCTCTTACGTTTCCTTCTTTAGCATCGGGCTGGGGCCGGTGATCTGGGTGGTCATCTCCGAGATCTTCCCCAACCGCGTTCGCGGTCGATCCGCTTCCATCGCGGTCTTCTGCATGTGGACCGCAAGCCTGCTGATCTCCCAATTCTTCCCCTGGCAGCTCAGCGTCATGAAAGGTGGCGTCTTCGCCTTTTATGGAGCCCTCAGCGTGGGCGCGCTATTCTTCATGTGGCGTTGGCTGCCGGAAACCAAGAACCTTACCCTGGAAGGCATCGAGCATCTCTGGCTTTCCAAACAAAAATCGGTATCCCGGACATGAAAACGAAACCCGTAGTTCACCTCGGTCAGCCGTCATGGCATCTGGCCAAAGGCTCCGTCGAAGCATGGGTGACACAAACTGGCGGCCATCTGGCCCCCGCCCAATTTCGCCTGAAGGGAAAAACCGTTTCACCGCTGCACGTCACGCCCTGGCATAGCGAAGACCTTCCGGCCTCGACGCCGCCTATTCTGCGGGTGCTGCGCGGAGACTTCTTCTGCCTGCCCTTCGGCATGAACGAATTGCCTTACAAAAACGAGAAACATCCCGTTCATGGGGAATCCGCCAATCGCCGGTGGCAACTAAAAGGCATCTCGGAGGCAGACAACCGCCTGACGGCGGAATTTGACCTCCAAACGAAGGTGCGCGCAGGAAAGATCAGAAAAGTCATCGAGCTTCGTGGCGGCGATTCGGCGATTTATCAGCACCACATCATTTCAGGCATGAGCGGACCGATGAATTATGGCCACCATGCCACGCTCCACTTCAAGTCGGAAGGTCGCCTGTCCTTCAGTCCATTCCAGCATGGACAGGTTTATCCCGGACAATTTGAAAATCCTGTCGCGGGCGGCTATTCGTGCCTCAAAGCCGGGGCCACTTTCCGCTCGCTCAACCGGGTTCCCCTGGCTCACGGGGGCTTCGCCGATCTGTCTCGCTATCCCAGTCGCGAAGGCTTTGAAGATGTCGCCATGGTTTGCAGTGATGCGAAAACGAAGCTGGCATGGTCCGCAGTCACCTTTCCAGAGGAAGGCTGGTTGTGGATCTCGCTCAAAGACCCGCACGTGCTGCCCTCGACTTTGCTTTGGCATTCAAATGGCGGACGGCATTATCCGCCATGGTCCGGCCGACATCGGGCGGTTCTCGGCGTGGAAGAAATCTGCTCGTTTTTCCAGGAGGGCATTGCCGCATCCACCGTGAAAAATTCGATTTCCCGCCGCGGCATTCCCACTTGTCAGCTCATGTCGCCATCAAAGCCGCTCAAAGTGAACTCGATCATGGCCGTTTGCGAAATTCCTAAAAACTTCGACCGAGTGGCCAAGGTGGAACCCATGGCCGGAGGGATAAAAATCGCCTCGTCTTCGCAAAAGACTGCGCAATTGTCCGTGGACCTTAGCTTCCTGGATTCGCGCTGAACGCGGAACCAAGAGGCTGGCCGGCACCGCTGCACCATTGGATCGCAGGACGGGTTTTTGATCCCGGCTCCCGCGATGACAAGCAGAAGGAAAAAAATTGGGGGAAATGGCGCATGTTACAATCGCGTCACATTGCATCTCCAACATTGAAAGTTTGATCGGATGAATAGAGATCGAAATGGATCGCTTCCGACTCATCGGACCAACTTACTTTTAACCCAAGTCATTTCCATGCGCTGTCTCTCTGCTTCATTTTTGTTTCTCGTCTTGAATATGTCTCTGCTGGCAGCCGATCCGCTGCCTTCCTGGAAGGAAACCCCAATGAAGGCCTCCCTGATTGATTTTGTGACCAAAGTCACTGCGGCAAATGGAGTGGATTTTGTCCCGGAGAAAGAGCGCATCGCGGTTTTCGACAACGATGGAACGCTTTGCACGGAGCAGCCGATGTACATGCAATTTGCCTTTGGCCAAGACCGAGTCAAGGAGCAGGCCAGCGAACACCCGGAATGGAAGGAGAAGCAACCCTACAAGGCGGCGCTCGAAAATGATATCGAGACCTTGGGCGAGACCGAGGTCAAAGGCTTGACGGAAATTGTAGCGGGCACCCACTTGGGCCAGACCTCGCAAGAACTGGTGGAGGATGTGAATGCATGGCTGGCCACCGCCAAACACCCTGTGTTCAAGCGCCCTTACACGGAACTGGTCTATCAGCCCATGCTGGAGTTATTCGATTATCTTCGCGCCAACGGCTTCAAAATTTATATCGTCACAGGAAGCAACGTGGAGTTCCTGCGTGCCTGGTCCGAGCGGATTTACGGGGTGCCGCCGGAGCAAATCATCGGCAGCAATGTTGAAACGGTGGTGAAGGTGAAGGGAGCCACCGCTCGGGTTGAGATCGTGGAAGGCGCTGCCTTCGTGAATAACCGTGCAACCAAGGCCATCGTGATCGACAGAGTTATCGGACGGCGTCCGATTCTTGCTTTTGGCAACTCCGATGGAGATCTTGATATGCTGCGCATGGCGAGTGGATCTAAAAAGAGTTGGATTGGTATCGTGCACCACACCGACGCGGAACGCGAGTTTGCCTACGACGCTCAGTCGCCCTTCGGACGTTTGAATGCGGGCTTGAAGATTGCAGACCGCAATAATTGGTGGGTTGTTGATATGAAAAAGGATTGGAAGACAGTTTTCCCGGAAGCCGTTAAGAAATAAGAATTCGATCCGCCTCTAGCTCGAGCGCCCATAACCCGCGAAATTTTCGCCTGCGACTATCCACCGAGGGAAGAATCTTTCCCCGTGATTCATGGCCTCAAAGTTCAGCACACTCCGCTGCTGGCTACCTCTCAACCCTCAGTTGCCTTCGGTGATCCTGCTGACTCAATTTTCAACGGCTGTTTTCCGGTTAAGAGATCCGGCTGGCAGGCTTACGGCAGCGCCTTCTTCCAGCATGCCATCTTGCTCGAAAACGCGGTTTCCTGCTCTCGTATTGACAATTTCGATATACGACCATATTGATCGTATATGTTGATGCATTTTGCCCGGGGGATGCGGGATTTCCCGCGCAGGCCGACCAAGGAGGTTTCGCTGCGGTACAACTGGGAATTTTATGCCGTTCTTTCCGGCCGAGCCGCGCCCTACTACACCAACGAGGAAAAGCTCGAGCCTCTGAGCGCAACGCTCTGGCTGATCGCCCCGCGCCGGCGCTACGCGTGGTGGAGCGATACAAAAAAAGCCGAGCGCATCGTCTTCCATTTTTCCGCCATCAACGACAGCCTTAAAACGCTCATGGGTGACCGCGATATCCTCTGCGTGCAGCTGGACAATGCCAGCCTGGCATCCCTTATCCGCATCGCCGCCGAGGTCGAGCCGCATTTCACCAACCTCAGCCGGGTCAGTTCCCATTATTTCAACAAGACCCTGGCGGAGCTCTCCGTGCTGATTGCCGAATCCCACGAATCGCGCACTCCCCTCACCACATTGCACACGCGCAATCAGCTTCTCGCCCACAAGGCTCTGGCTTTTTTCCAGAACGAACTGCCCCGGCGCGCCCTCGTCGATGAGGTCGCGGCCACGGTCAACATCTCCTCCACCCATTTGCGCCGCATCTTCCTGGATGTCTTCGGCGAGACTCCGAAGCATCTTTTTCTTTCCGCCCAACTGGAACGCGCGAAGCAGCTCGCGGCCAACAGCGACGGCCTCATCGCGGAGATCGCCGCCCAGACCGGCTTCAAGGGTGCGCCGGATTTTTGCCGCGCCTTCCGCCGCGCCCACCGCATGACCTTCCATCAATGGCGTACCGAGATCGTCGATCTCAATCTCCGCCCTGTTCCCCTGCAACCCGGGCCGTTCGCAGGAACGCCTCTCCGGCAGGAAGCCTGAGCCATTTCGCCGGAGCCGGCAGCGACCCCGTAAAAACTGGCAACTTTTCGGGCGTTCGCCGCTATTCCCACCCCTGTCGGCAGCCGTTAATTTCGCCTTTTCCGTGAACATCTTCGGACTCCACTTCATCGACTGGCTGGTACTGCTCGCGTATTTCGTTGCCATGATCTGGATCGGGCGGCGGGCGTCCGCGCGCATCCACAAGCAGGCCGACTTTTTCCTAGCCGGGCGGACACTCGGCAAATTGTTCCAGTTTTTCCTGAACTTCGGGAACATGACCGATGCCAGCGGTGCGGTGCGGACCAGCAGTATCGTCTACAACCAGGGCGTCGGCGGGGTATGGCTCGTTTTCCAGACGCTCTTCATGACGCCTTACTACTGGTTCATGACGGCTTGGTTTCGGCGCACCAGGCTGACGACCGTCGCCGACATCTTCCCCGATCGTTTCGGAGGCAAGTTTCTGGCGGTGCTGTACGCCGTGCTGGCGATTTTCGTCAACGTGGTCAGCATCGGTGGCGGATACCTTGTGACTTACAAGGTGCTGGAGATCTTCATCGTGAAACCGGAATCGGCATACACCCTGGCGGAAAAGGGCATGATCACGGAGTTCCGGGAGTTTTCCGTGCTGAATGAACGGTATAGCGAAGGGCGCCTGGCGGACAGCGAGCGCGAGCGGTTCGAATATCTCAAGCGGCTGCAGGAACGGGGCGAAGTCAGATCCTACGTCTCGTACGTCCACCCCCTCGCCGTCTGCCTGCTGTTTGCCGTGGTGGTCGGCGCCTATGTGATCATGGGCGGCATGGCTGCAGCCGCGCTGACCGATGCCTTCCAGGGGATCATGATTGTCGTCTTCTCCGTCATTCTGATTCCCTTCGGCCTCTGGCACCTCGGCGGACTGAGGGCGTTCCAGGAAAAAATTCCCGACCGTCTGCTGGATCTATTCGGCTCCGGCGTCAGCACGGAATTCACCTGGTATTCGGTGGGTGCGATTTTGCTGCTCAGCATGGTGCAGATCCACGGCGTGGCCGGAAACATGGCTATCGCCGGAAGCGCCCGGGACGAAACCGCGGCCGCGACGGGTGCGGTCAGTGGCGGATTTCTCAAGCGCATCATGATCATCGCATGGTGCTTCTGCGGGCTGATCGCCTTTGCCATGTTCGGGGGCGGGCTCTCAGATCCCGACGCTGTTTGGGGGACGCTTTGCCGCACTCTGCTCGGTCCGGGTTTTCTCGGACTGATGCTGGTCGGATTAATCTCCGCGGAAATGGCCGGGCTGAGCGCGCAGTGCCTGACGCTCTCAGCGCTGTTCGTCCGCAACGTGTACCTGGTGATCTGGCCGCACAAAACGGAAAAGGAAGGCCTCACCATGGCACGCGTACTAGTAGGCCTCTCGCTCTTCGTCAGCATCGGCGTGGCTTTTTCGATCAATGATCTCCTGGCCTACGCGAAGATGCAATTGACGCTCAATGTGGCCTTCGGGGCCGCCATCCTGGTGATCTTCAAATGGAGGAGGGTGACGAAAGCCGCGGTGACCGTCGCGGTCCTGGCCACGCTCTTCGTCAATGTCGTGATCCCGTTCCTGGTGCCCATGGTTCCCGCCTGGCGCAGCCATCCCTCGCTCCAGGCCCGGACCGCGGAAAAAGTCCAGATTCATGCGGTTCGGGCACATGCGGACGATGTGCGCGAAGGCCGCGCCTCCCAAATCGGCGAACGCGTGGAGAAGCGGCATGTGATCCCGCCGAAATCGATCTTCTTTGATCGCGTGGTTGCGGATGATCCCAAGGATCCGCATTCAGACACACATGGCCAGGGGCGGTTTCATTTTGAATTGTTCCTTCTTGCCCTGGCGGGCATGGACCTGGCCAAACTCGTGCCGGCCCAACTGCTGACCGCCATCTATGTCTTCGACAGCATTTTGCCTTTCATCCTGCTCTTCGGAATCAGCCTGCTGACATTCCGCAAGGCGCCGGCCGCGGAGCCTTTTTATGTCAAGATGCGGACGCCGGTCATCGGCGATCCGGATGCGGATGCGCGGCAATTGGAAGCCCATCTCGCCGAACCATCCCAAACGGTGAAGCGGCAGCTCTTCCCCGGCTCGGCGTGGGAGTTTCACCGTTGGGGAAAGCGGGACGCCGTGGCTTTCGGCACATGCTGTCTCATCGCGCTCGCGATTTTCGGATTTTTCGCCGGGCTGCTGCAGATCGGCCGCCTTTAATGAGGCCGGAGGATGTGACAAACTTGTCACATCTTCCGATTGGAAAATCCCCGTTCATGCATCGACGGTTGCGGCAAGATGCTTATGTACTTCAACCGAGGGATGCGGAACTTTCCGCAGAAGCCGACCAGGGAGGTTTCGTTGCGGTACAACTGGGAATTTTATGCCGTTCTTTCCGGCCGAGCCGCGCCCTACTACACCAACGAGGAAAAGCTCGAGCCTCTGAGCGCAACGCTCTGGCTGATCGCCCCGCGCCGGCGCTACGCGTGGTGGAGCGATACAAAAAAAGCCGAGCGCATCGTCTTCCATTTTTCCGCCATCAACGACAGCCTTAAAACGCTCATGGGTGACCGCGATATCCTCTGCGTGCAGCTGGACAATGCCAGCCTGGCATCCCTTATCCGCATCGCCGCCGAGGTCGAGCCGCATTTCACCAACCTCAGCCGGGTCAGTTCCCATTATTTCAACAAGACCCTGGCGGAGCTCTCCGTGCTGATTGCCGAATCCCACGAATCGCGCACTCCCCTCACCACATTGCACACGCGCAATCAGCTTCTCGCCCACAAGGCTCTGGCTTTTTTCCAGAACGAACTGCCCCGGCGCGCCCTCGTCGATGAGGTCGCGGCCACGGTCAACATCTCCTCCACCCATTTGCGCCGCATCTTCCTGGATGTCTTCGGCGAGACTCCGAAGCATCTTTTTCTTTCCGCCCAACTGGAACGCGCGAAGCAGCTCGCGGCCAACAGCGACGGCCTCATCGCGGAGATCGCCGCCCAGACCGGCTTCAAGGGTGCGCCGGATTTTTGCCGCGCCTTCCGCCGCGCCCACCGCATGACCTTCCATCAATGGCGTACCGAGATCGTCGATCTCAATCTCCGCCCTGTTCCCCTGCAAGCGGCGGCCTTGCCTTACGCGCCTGCGGTTCCGCACGGGAATTAGCGCGGCTTTTCGCGCGAAGAAATACGCCGCGGGGCATGTGCGCCGCCATTGCAATTCGCCATGGCGGGCATATACTGCTGCCTCCTCCCCCGGCCATTTTGGCAGCCTTCAAAGAACCCCATGTTGATGTATTTCAACCGCGGAATGCGGCATTATCCCCGACGCCCCACCAAGGAAGTCTCCCTGCGCTACAACTGGGAATTTTACGCCATTCTTTCCGGCCGCGCGGCCCCGTATTTCAGCGAATCGGAAAAAATCCCGCCTATGAGCGCCCGGCTCTGGCTGTTCCCTCCCCGCCGGCGCTACGCCTGGTGGGGCGAGGCGACCAAGGCGCACCGGATCGTCTTTCATTTCTCGACGGTGGACGAGAGCCTGGAACTCCTCATGGGCCAGCGAGATTTTCTCAATCTGGCGCTGAACAAACCGCAGATGGCGAAGCTGGAGCGCATCGCGGACGAGATCGAGCCGCACTATCACAACCTCAGCCTGGTAAGTTCGCTCTATTTCAACAAGGCGCTGGCGGAACTATCGCTGCTCGCGGCCGAAGGCCACAGCATGCAGGATCAGATCATCACGCTCAGCACCAAAAATCAGATCCTGGCCCGGCGGGCGCTCGCCTTTTTCCAAAGCCAGCTGCCCCGCCGCCCGCTGGTGGACGAGGTGGCCGGCGTGGTAGGTGTTTCCTCCACGCATCTGCGCCGGATTTTCCTGGAAGTGTTCCATGAACCGCCGAAGCATCTTTTCCTCATCGCGCAGATTGACCGCGCCAAACAGCTCGGCGCAAACAGCGATTTCCTGATCAGCGACATCGCGGAACGCAGCGGTTTCCGGGGAGCTCCGGACCTCTGCCGCGCTTTCCGGAAGTATAATCCCACGACGTTTCATCAATGGCGCACGCAAATTGTGGATGTCAGGAAATCCCGCAGTCCGATCTTCGTCAAATAAGGCGACCGACGGGTAGTCCGCCCCGGGCGGGCGTGCGTGAAAGTGTTAATTTGCCGTTTGGTAAATTGAATGGAGTGGAAGGCGGGCTGAAAGGATACTTCCTCAACCCAGCCCGTCATGGTCCCACTCCATTTTCCATCCTTCCGGCCAAGCATCGTGCGGAAATAATGTCCGTTTCTCCCATACAACTCGGGGTGATCGGATGCGGGGGCTATGCCCTGCAGATCCTGAAGCGCATCTGGAGCCGCCCGTTCACCTGCCAGGTGGCCGGGGTCGTGCGACGCCCTACGGACATCGCAGGCGCGCGCGCCTGCGCGCAACGGGGCATCCCGCTCTTCGATTCCGTCGACGAACTGCTGGAGTTCGGCCAGGGGCGGATCGATGCGGTCTTCAATCCCACCCCCATCCACCTCCACCGCCAGTTTGCCGAACAGTGCCTGGCCGCAGGCTTTCCCGTCTTTATGGAGAAACCTCCGGTGGCCACGGTGGAAGATCATCTCGCGCTCGTGGAAGCATCCCGCCGAACCGGGCTTCCCGTCGCGGTCTGCTTCAACGCCATCTATGCGCACTCCGCACAGCAGTTGAAAATGGAGTTGCTGGCCGGGCGCTACGGGCGACTGCTGCGCGTGCGCAATATCGCCGGCTGGATCCGCGATCAGACTTATTATCAGCGCAATGACTGGGCGGGCCGGCTCCGACTGGCCGACTCATGGATTCTCGACGGCACGATCAACAATCCCCTGTCCCATGCGATCGCGGCCGGACTCCATTACGCGGGAGAGCTCCGCCACGAGATGGCCGAACCGCATATGGTGGAAGCCGAGCTTTATCGCGCCAATGCCATTGAAAGCGAGGACACCAGCAGCATGAGGATTGTCACGCGGAACGGCGTGGAAATCATAAGCAATCTCACGCTCTGCGCGGAGAGTCTTCTCACCCGCACGACCGTGCTGGATTGCGAGGATGCGGTCATCACGATCAGCGAGCTCAACACGGTCGAAATCGCTTTCACGAACGGGGCTCACGAAAGTCGGGAAAGTTATTGCGAGGACCGGATCGATATGCTGGAAAGCCTCTGCCAGTCGCTGCGCAATGGCTCGCGGCTCCCGTGCGACATCGAAGGCTGCCTACCTTTCACCCGGAGCATCAACGCGGCATTCCACAGTTCATGGCCCACCCGGGCGGTTCCTGCAGAGTATCTTCGCACTCTCCCGCACGAGAACTCGCTCCGGACGCAGATCATCGACATCAATAACTCCATCCTGGGCGCCGACCGCCATGGCCAGCTTCTTTCCGAGGCCGGAATTCCATGGGCCACCGCCGGCCGGAAGATTTCTCTGAACAACGTTATCAGCGCCAGTCAGCTCCCCAACGAAACCCAGGAAGCCCAGGCTAGGAATAGGGCCGCCCAGCCTCTCGCCGCAACCATCCCGGAGTAGCCATGAAAATCCACAAGGCATTCGTCATGTCCGTCCATCCCGGCCAGGCCGCAAAATACGACCGGCGCCACAACCCGATCCGGGCTGATCTGCGGCGGATTTTCAGCTCGGTGGCCCCGACCCCAGGATCAAAAAACCGCGGGGTAGCCGCAGAACAAGCCTGACACTCACCCTCGCCATGCCTCCTATTTTCCACCCCTCCCGGATGCGCCGCCGGTGCGCCGCCGCCGCGGCATTCTCGCTGATCGAACTGATGTCCGTCATCGCGGTGATGGCCCTTCTGATCACCATGTCCGCGTCCCTCTTCACCAATACGGTCCGCTCCTCCACGCTGACAGAGGCGGGCAACCGGCTGGTCGACCTTTCTGCCCTCGCCCGCCAGACGGCAATGAACAAGAACACCATCACGGCGATCATCATCCGCTCCAAGACGGGAAATTCCGACGAAAAGCAGGCTATCGGCCTGGTGGAATACAATGCGCTCGGGAGCAAATGGGTGCGCCTCGGAGCTTGGGAGCGGCTCTCCGAAGTCGTGGAGGCGGTGGACAGCCCGGACAACACCGCCGCCGCAACGGATCTGGCAAGCGCCATCGCGCCTCTGGATCTGGTGATCGGCGGGGAGCGGTTCGGAAACCTTCCTTTCAGCTCGCTCGTCTTCTATCCTGACGGACGGCTCGCCACGCCATCCGCGGCCTCCACCGGCACGAGAAAGTTGAAAGTCAGGTTCAGCAAAGGCAATCAAGCGGACAATTACTATGATCTTGTCTTCAATACCGACACCTCAGCCGTGCGAGTCGTCCGCCCCTGACCGGGGAAGCGGATTTCCCGCCGCCGCTGGAAGAGCGGCTTACCGCGATGGCTTCGGATTGACCGAGGTGGCTATTTCCATGGGAATCATTGCGTTTGTCCTGGTCTCCCTGCTTGGACTTATGAGCGTCGGCATGCGAGCCGGTCGTGAATCCCGGGAGGACACCGTCGTGGCAGCACTCTCAAAGGATGTGTTCAGCGGCCTGAAGACAAACACCTTCTCCTCACTCACCAGCGCCCGCCTCTATTTCGACTATGATGGCCATCCAGTCGGCCCGGGATCGAATGCCTATTTTGCCTGCGATCTTGCGGCAACCAACCACAACCTGCCATTTCCGGGGCTGGCGGATGCGTCCCGGGCAAAGCGGGTGCGGATGGGATTCTCCTGGCCGGCCTCGGCCCCGGCCGCTGCCCGCACCACACAGGTCTTCGAGACGACGCTTGCCAATTATGATTGACCGGACGCGCCATTGCGCCAGGGCTTTCACCCTGTTGGAAATGCTGGTCGCCACCACGGTGCTGCTTCTGATGTTGGTGCTGCTTCTGGGCATTGTCTCCCATGTAAGCCAGTACTGGCAGCGCGCGGAGGGCGCAAAAATCCATCAGCAGGCCGCGAGGCAGGTGCTGGAAACCATCAGCCGCGACCTGGAAGCCGCCCTGTTTCCGCTCGATATCGCCAACCAGCAAAGCTTTCAGTTCTGCGTGAACGATCCGCGCGGCCTGGAAGCCTATCAAAATCCCGATGCCGTATTCTGGCAGACGACATCGACGGGCGATTCGGGGTCGGGCGACATTGTCGAAGTCGGCTACTTCGTCTGCTGGTCCGGGACTGGCGTCCACAGCGAAATCCGGCGGTTGCGAGTGCCTTCTCCCGAAGCGGATATCTTCGACCATCCGAATGACTGGATCAGCGCCGCGAAACTAACGCAACTGGCGCCCGGATCGGACGAACCCGCCACGCAGAAAGGCCTGCTCGCGGAGAATGTGATCGGACTTTGGATTTCCTTGTTCAACCGGCAGGGGATGGCCATCTCCTTGCCCTACAATTCCCGGGTAGATCTGGACGATCCAGCCCGCCGCATCGGGTCGGTGGAAATCGCACTCGCTCTGATTGATTCCCGTACTCTTAAGCGCCTCGCGGATAAAAACGAAATCACCGCCCACTACGAGGCCGCCAATGCCGACGCTTTTCTCGAGCTGCTTCCTCCCGCGATCCGGCAGGGGGTCCGGGTCTTCAAAACCCGCGTCAACCTGGAGGCATCCCCGCGATGAAAACCCGATCCCGGAACCGCGCGGCGGCGCTGATCATTGTCCTTAGTGTTATTGTCGTTCTTTCGGTGCTGATTCTTTCGCTAACGGTGGCCATGCGCATGGAGCGGACCGCGGCGCACTATTACTCCGAGCGAGCCCGGGCGGACCTTCTCGCGCGCGCGGGCGTGGAATGCGTCAAGGCCGCGTTGCTTGAAGCGACGGCGCCTGATCGCAAATGGGTTAGCATGCCGGGCGCGATTCTCTCGGTGACCGGAACCGGAGCCAACCTTTCCGGCGGCGCGCTTTACAACCTGTACTCGGGATCCGCGACCGCCGGACTCGGCGCAGAACTCGCGCCCGCGGATCTCAACCGCGCCGTCCTCAGTGATGACAATCAGCCAGCGATTGATCCGGACGACGCAGCGCCCATGTCCGTGGCGTGGGTTTATGTCCGGGAGGATGGCACTTACGAAACCAACGCCTCTCCAGCCATGGATCCGGCCAATCCCGTGATCGGAAGATTCGCCTACTGGGCCGATGACGAAAGCGCCCGGATCAATCTCAACACCGCCTGGCAGGCGGCAGGCAACGATGCGACGGCCAGCCATCCCAACCGGATCAATTTGAACGCTCTCACGAATCTTTCCACCGTTCATGTGAGCCAGATCCATCAGCGCGCCACAAATGCTCCATTTGGATCACCCGATGAATCGCGCAGGCTATCCACGAGCGTCGCGGAGGTCCTCAGCCACAGTCGTTTCTCGACCACGCACCGCAGCCACAGCCCGAGTCTGAATCCTTGGGGGGAGCCAAAAATTTTCCTCACGACGCAGCTTTCCAATCTTCCGATCGGATTCACTAATGCCTATCCGGCCTATACCAATTACTTTCTGGATATTCTGAAGGCTCCAAATACCGACCCAGGATCCGGCGAAAACATCAGCATATCCAAGTATAAGTATCAATTGAATCGGATTCGACAACTCTTTGAAAGATCGGACTGGCCGAGTGTCTCGGACACCCTGTCCAATAAGTACGGGGCGGTAAATACCATGCAAATCGCCATGGATATCATCGGCCACGTTCGATCAGCAGAGTCAGCCTCGAACTTCGTGGAGGCTGTTTACGTGGAGCCAGCCGCAGATTTGAACAACAGCAAGGTTGGCAACACCGATGCATGGGCGCCAAACGGCCTTGCACAAACCAATCTTATGATCGATGGCGTCCGCCGTCCGATGCTCAGCGAAATTGGAGTTCAGGTCAGTGATCTGATTCAGCCACCGCGATTCCAAATCGTCTTCAAGCTCGAATTCTATTTCCCTCCTGGATCGGGCCTTGATGCTTCCATGCTTGTGGGAGCCAAAATTCGCACCGTTGCGAGTTACGAACCGGATCCCGGAAATTGGAATCCGATTCCCTCGTTTAATACGACGCTGACCGCCGATATGATCGAGTCCGGCGTACCCAACTACGGTATCGTCACATTTCCGAGGCTGTTTGTGCTCCAAGGCCCCGCCAAAGATCACACCAACAGACCCACAAGCATGTATATGACTTTCAGCCTGCGTCCGGGAAACACGAGCACCACGCTGGAAACAGCTCCCATTGCGGCATACAGCATTGATACGACGGCTGTCGCATCCAGAGCAACCAACGCATTGATCCGATACGAGGTTGATCCTGTCGGCACAAGCACGGCGGATATCACAACCGTTAAAGCGAGAGATCCCCGCATCAACAAATACGGTGTAAATTGGTCGGCCAACTCTCCGGCGGATTGGAATAATCTGCCAGCACGCACCTTGCTCGGTTTGAGCCCGGCACAGGATCTTGCCGCAGACGGCACCGTCAGCGATCACAGCCTCGCTCCCCCCTCTGCAAAGGGCACGACTAACAATGCAGTGGGATTAATCGGCTCCGTAGGCGCTCTTGGCAAAATTTCAACGGGAGTCGGCGTGAATATCCCTTGGCGTACGCTCCGCCTACAGCCCAATCCAACGCCGACGGCATTTCCGGATTGGGGAATTCTGGACCTTTTTCAAGCTCCGATACTTCCCGCTATGCAAGTCTCCGCCTTGTTCCCAAATACAAACTCCGTTGCGGGCCGCATCAATGTGAACACGGAAATCCAACCATTCATCGAACACATCCGCCAAGCCCCCCTGCACGCCATGTTCCAAGATTCGCTCTCGTCTGGCGCCGCGATAATTTCCTCCAATATTGCAAACAGGATCTATGCGGCGAACGGCAATCCCTACGGGCACAGCAACGTGCTTGATACGATCGGAGAACTTGCGGAGATCCGCGGCGTGGCCGACAGCGGCGAGGAAAGCGAGGACATCCTTCGGGAGATTATCGACCAGGCGGCGGTGCAAGGAAATGTTTTCCGGATCCACTCGGTCGGGCAGGCGCTGAAGCAAAATCCGGCTGGCACCTCATTCACTATCCAGGCCGAGCGACGGATCACCACCATTGTCGAGCGGCAAGCCAACGGAAAGCTCCGGATTGTCTACTGGAAGATTGTTCCGATCTAGGACATCGGACGGCTACCACCGAGCCCATCAACCATCAACCTCCATTCCTGCTTTAAGCTTAGGATAAGAAACCCTTTTTGAAACCCATGGATCGAAGAGCATTCTTGAAGATCGTCGGCGGATGTGGAGTGTCCCTCTGCTTCGGCCGCAACACATTCGCGAAAGACGCTTTGCTCCCCAGCCATTTCCCGGGCACTCCGCAGACACCCTTTGAGGCGCCCAGCGGTTCCTGGACCATGGTGCTCCTGCCGGACACCCAGTATTATTCGATGAGTTACCCGGAAGTCTATCGGCGCCAGACGGAGTGGATCGCCGCCCATCGGCAATCGCACAACATCCTCTTCGTCGCGCACGAGGGCGATATCGTGCATGTCTCGGACATTCCGGAGCAATGGCAGAACGCTCGGAGAGCCATGGATGTGCTGAACCAGGCCGCCGTGCCCTACGCGCTTCTTCCAGGGAATCACGACCTTCTGCGGGACAAGGAAACCAACCTTCACTGGCGCGGAACATTGCTCAATGACTACTTCGGTGAGAAGGATTACGCCCACAGCGAAAATTTCGCGCTCTTCGAACCTGCGAAACTGGAAAACAGCTGGCACACCTTCGCGAGCCCAAGCGGTAAAATCCTCGTTCTCGCCCTAGAATACAGCCCGAGGGACGCCGTGATCGCGTGGGCCCGCCAAGCAGCGGCGGACCATCCGGAACACACCGCAGTTTTGGTCACCCACGCGTACATGTACAACGATGATACGCGGTATGATTGGCAGGCCTTCGGAGACGCGCAAAAATGGAGCCCCCGAAACAAATACGCCACGCTGCTGGAAAAGGAGGGCGGAGCCAACGACGGAAAAGATCTGTGGGATAAACTGGTGAAGGATACGCCTAACATCCGTTTGGTCTGCAATGGCCATGTCCTGGGCGATGGCACCGGGTATCTCGTCAGTGCGAACAGCGCGGGGCATTCCGTGCACCAAATTTTGGCCAACTATCAGGAAGGCGTGGAACCCGATTATGGCTGGGGCGGAGGCGGATATCTCCGCCTGATGCAATTTCACCCCGGGCATGAGCGCGTCCAGATCCGCAGCTATTCTCCCTGGTATGACAAATGGCTGACAAGCAGAGATCAGGATTTCTCCCTCACTCTTGCCTAATTCGTAATTCCCGCGTCCATAAGATCTGCGCGCTATCTTATGATGACATCGTCAAAAACGGCATGCTTGACTCCGCTGCCGTTATTGTTGAGTTGGAAATCCACACGCGCAACATCTGTCGATGCCATGTTGTCAAACAGACCTGTGAAGACCGGAAGGGCAGAATCATTGATATGAAGCGAGTAGGTTTGTCCAACCGTGTCAATCACTGCCGTCATTTTGTAAGTTGTCCCCGAGGTCAGCGTCACCGAAGGAATGTTGACGAAAGCATTCTCGCCGCCTCCCGAAGTATGAACCTGCAGCGCTCCGCTGGAATTCCGCCGCAGTGCCACCGAATTCTTCGTCGTACTACTGCGTATGTAAAAGCGGTTTTCCAAACCTGCGTGATGCGTCATTTTCCATTCCACAACGACATGGCCGGACTGCGCAGGAAAGGTCTTCACGCAACCGAGTCCGCCGGTAGTGACATAGGCCTTCAATCCGCCCGATACAATGGTTCCGCCGCCCGCGGGAGTGAATGTCCAATTATCCGGCATGCCGCTCTCGAAGTCGTCACGCAGAAAATGTGCGCAATTGAATTCATGGATCGTTCCGGAGTAGGAGAATTGAACGGCATCCTGGCCATGCACGCCTGAAACAAATGGCGATGCATAGGTTTCTTCGGGATTGAGAGCAATGGTCTCTGCTGCCCCGGTGGTTCCGGTGATCCGAGGCAAAGTGACCGCGTTACTGCCGCTCCAGTACTCAAACTTGTTGCCGGTGAGGGGGGCGGAAAGCGTCGGCTTAGATTGGTACGTCAGCTTATTTGACGAAAAAGTCAGACTGCGCGCCTTGATCTGGCTTTTGAAGATGCTGAGCGTCGGATATTCGGTGGTATCCGCCATTTGAAGGACAACGGGCGACCATTTGTCCCGAAGCTTGAGAAACACGCCAATCAAGTCGCCCGTGTTATTCGTGCCATATCTGAATTCCACACCGTCATATCCGGCATTGGCAATACGGACTGCCGCGTAAGCATTCCCAACTTGAGAAAAAAACCAGTGCCCGCCCTTCCATATGCCCTCCGTAGCGTCGAAATACTCGCCGTCGGGACTCCGCGAGTTCCAAACATTGGCGCTGACAAACACCGTCACCCCTGGCGCTACGGTCGTGGAATAATGAGGGGTCGCATTCGGGTCCCGGGCAACAACCAAGGCGTCCTCCTTGTGTGCGCTATTAATGGCTGCGGAGGTCAGATTATCGCCATAATTCGAATGCTCTTTGGGAATGTTCACACTCCCATCCGGCAAACGCGGCCGGTCTGCCGCCGCACCGTTGGAGTCACCCATGACGAGGATGCGGTCTTTGGCACTCGTTGGGAATCCGACACCGATCTGCCGGGTCTGCCTGAGGAGTTCCAAGTAGCTAAGAGAGGGATCAAATGAGAGTCCGCTGATCGTAAAGTAGGGCGTCCAGTAGACGGAACGCACAATCGAAGAGTTATTGCCGGGGTCAAAAACCACGCTGTACACAGCGTTTCCATCGTTCTGGATGTTGCCACGGCCAAAATGCCGGGAAATCGAAGAATGCGGTTGCCTGTTCTCATCGCGAGCGAGCAAGCGGAGGTCATCCGGAGGCCTGTAAGAGCTTGTGTAGGGGGTGACCATGGTCAGGATTGGCTCGTCGCTGGGATGGTTGTCCTCCGGATTTGTAAAATCCGTCCAGTTGTAGGCGTACAAGATCGGACGGCCCCAGAAATTGCCACCAAGGGTAGATTGCCAACCATAGGCTCTCGTCGCCGCCAGTCCTCCGCGAATGCCGGTGGACGGATAGAATTCCTGTGCCGCCTGCAGCCAAAACACATTGAGCAGGTCTCCTACCATCTTCGTCAGAACCGTCGATCCCCCATCGTCGTGAATATCATAAAACGCCGTCATGGTGGACTCTCCATAGGTCGACGGGTGATCGATCTCGCAAACGAGCCCCTCCCGGGCGCGCTGTTTGACCAATTCCTTAAAGTACACGACCCAAGCATTGTGATGCACATCGACATCCGAGCCGTCGTAGAGGACGAATTTGGAAATTCCATCCACGAACTCATCACTGCCACGGTTGCGGGCTTCGCGCAGCACTCGCGTGGCCAGCACCAGCGGCGTCTTGAAGCGGGTCATGTCGATGTTCTCGCTGCCTTCGATGAGCCAGACAGACAGGGAGGCGTTGTTTAGGTTGTTTTGGGGGTTCGTCGGATCAGAGACAATCTGGCTTCGATAGTAGGCAAAATTTACGGCCTGGGCCTCGATGCGATCGCGCGAATCCTGAGTCAGGAGATCATAATACCGCAGATAGGCTTTGCAAAGAAGGGTCGGAAGTTCGACTTTCACACCATAGGTGTTTCTCCATAGGTGTCCGCTGGAAAGCGTTTGAGTGTTTCCCGTTGCCACATTCCTCCTCACCCCCTGGCGCGCACCCTGGGACCAACGTTCCACTGAGAGCGCTGGCACATCATCCTTATTGACCAGCCCATCTCCGTTTGTATCCGTGAAGCTTGGCGCTCCTCCAAGCGCACTAAATGCAGCCGCGCGATAGGTTTCGGGGTCCAAATACCAGTCGTCATACTCGGTAATAAGCGCATTGGCCGCATCGATATCGACCTGCCGTTGCGCGGAGGTCTTTCCGGGTAGCTGGCTTCGAAAAAAGAGCGCGAAGGCCAGGTCGTCCTTGTAGGATTTGGATGTCGGATAGGGTGATCCCGCCATCGCTTCGAGTCCATCATGAAGGCGCTGCTCTGTGGTTGCATCTGCGAAGGCAGCCTGCCGGCACATGACCCCTGCGAACAGGCTTAAGACTAATACCATTCCGGAAACATTCGGAGCTTTCATAATCTGAGGGTAAGGTTTCCCGCGACCCTCCGAGCCGACGGCCGCTGGTTATGTGGTGAGGTTAACAAACCCTCGATTGACTGGAAGCGTGCCCACGGAACAGGAAATTGTCACATTCCGACATCCCCGCATGAGCGATTTTGCAAACTCTTCGGCGCAGGGCGCGGCTTGTGCCAGACGCTGCCGTTTCTAAACTAGGCGGCATCCGAGATGTCCGTGCCCATCCCAAACTCCCAGCATCAGCGTCTGGCCGCCCGGAATTTTCCGTCCCCCGCGCGCGCCGGGGGTTTCACCTTGATTGAAATTCTGACGGCCGTGGGCATCATTCTTCTCGTCGCCGTCCTCGCCGTGCCGTCGTATCAAGCGGCCATGGACCTTGCGAAGCGCGCGCGCTGCTCGGGGCATATGCGCCAGATCGGAACCGCGTTTGCTTCCTACCTTGGCGATCATAACCACATCCTGCCGCAGCGATATTACAGTTCCGTATCGATAGGATATGACGATCTGCTAGCCTCGTATGCGGAAGACATCTCGGTCTTTCTTTGTCCAGGTAAGGACAATAAAAAATTCCCAGGCCAGCCTTCGTACGGGATGAACTGGTACTACGACAATGTCAGTTCCGCGTTGGTAGAGAAGCCGACGGAAACCATCCTGGCGGCGGAGGCCAGCTTGAACGGTTCCGGAGGCTCCCACCGCGCCGACCGCGACAGCCACGCCCCCGGCGAGCTCGATCCCTTGCGTCATCGCGGAAAAGCCAATTATCTGTTCTTCGATGGACATGTCCGCTTAATGAGCTTTGAAGAAACGCTTTACCCTGTGGACTTATGGGGAACGGATCAGGGAAAACATAATGCTGTCCCTCCGGAACTCCCCATTGCTGGATGATCTTATGAATATGAAATACCACACACTGCGCCCGATTCTTCTCAGCGTCGTAATTTGCGGATTGCTTACGCCCCTGGGCTGGAGCCAATCCACACCGGCACCCGAACCCACCCCTGCGGCAAATCTTCCTGACACTCCTTTCGACGCGCCTCCCGGCACATGGACTTTGGTGATCCTTCCCGACACGCAGAAATACGCCCAGATGTTTCCGGACGTTTTCCTTCGCCAGACCGAATGGATCGCGGCGAACAAGGACAAGCACCGCATCCTGTTTGTCGCCCACGAAGGCGACATCACGCAGGATGACCTTCCTGCGGAGTGGGCCGTGGCCAAGAAGTCGATGGACAAATTGAGCGGCTCCGGAATTCCGTATGCGCTGGCGCTGGGCAATCACGACATCAAAGCCCAGCGGGGAAACTGCATCGACCGGAGCACTTTGCTGAACGAGTACTTCAAGGAGAGCGACTACCGGAACAGCGAGGCCGTGGGATATTTCGAGCCCGGGCGGCTGGACAATACCTGGCACACCTTCACCTCACCCCAGGGAAAATTCCTCGTCGTCTCACTGGAATTCGGCCCACGCGATGAGGTTTTGCAATGGGCCGGGAAAGTGATTTCCGACCACCCGGACGACCGCGTCATCATCCTCACCCATGCCTATCTCTTCCAGGACAACACGCGTTACGACTGGGCCAAACACGGGCTCGGACAGCACGCCAACCCAAAGGGCACCAACCTGGAGAAAAGCGGCACCACCGTGAACGACGGCGAGGAGATGTGGCATAAGCTCGTCTCCAAACACAAAAACATCGAGATGGTCCTTTGCGGCCATGTGCTGATCGACGGGAACGGCTATGCGGTCAGCGAAGGCGAGTCAGGCAACAAGGTGCATCAGATCCTCGCAAACTATCAGACAGGAGTGAAGCCCGACCGGGGCTATGGCGGAGGAGGATTTCTGCGCCTCATGCAGTTTTTGCCGGACGGCACCGTGCGGGTTAAAACCTATTCGCCCTGGTACGACAGCTGGCTGACCGATTCCGATCAGCAATTCACCTTCAAGGCCGGACCAGGGAAATAAAGACAACCGGTTTGCGGTTATCTTTCCTGGAAAATTCCACGGCCGTCTCCGCGGCCGCCGGAATGTCGCGCGTAGCATCCCGGGAGGGGGGGGTCGCGGCGGAAACAGCTTGTCCGACTACCCGGAGACGAGCCACACCTCACCGGCGATATCTCCGGACTTCCACAGCTTCGCTTCCGCGGCTAACCACCAGCCTGTGCTGGCTCCCGACAGCGGCCCCAGGCTAACGTCGACATAAGCATGAGGAGCGGATCCGCACTCCAGAGCACAATTTTCTTGTCCGCCTAGAAGCAGGCATGGCCCTCAAAAAGCGGCGCTACGCTGAGAGCCGAGGCAGGAGCGGCTACTGCGAAAAGAAACCCACGGAAGGCCAGGAGGCAGAGATCCCGTTTCGGGTCTCAGCCGTCCCGGGATTGCGAAACTCTATGCGCGTTTTTTCCGACGGAAGAACAACAGCGCCATGCCGCCTCCCATGAGAAGCACCACCGTAGCGGGCTCAGGGACGACCGTAACTTCACCGGTCAGTGCGTTGAATTCGGCGGTGAAGCCGCTCGCCAGACCGGAGGTATTCACCTCACTAAAAGCGCCGCTGTAGCTTTCAAAATCAAAGATCTTGATGGTTCCAATGGTATTGAAGTCCGTCTGGAAGATCAGATTCAAAACTCCTCCAAAGGCGACCAACTCGGCGCTCACCCCGTCCTGGACGACATCATAGAGTCCCGAAGTCAGGCCATTGATCTCGAAGTTGCTCGTGCTTCCGTCGGCAAGTGTGAGGCCATCGGCAAAGGTGAGCGTGCCCGGGCTGCTTCCCGGAGCCAGCACGGCGCCGCTTCCAACGGTGAAGGCGCCGACAATCGTTCCCCCTCCGGTAACCGTCTGGCCCGACTCCAAGGTGAACTCCGTCATGGCAGTGACATCCAGAGTAGCGCCCGTAGCCACCGTGACCGTGGCACTCGAAGCGATGTTGTTCTCCTCCGCAGCAAGCACAAGTGTACCCGCGCTGACCGTGGTTGATCCGGTGTAGGAATTCTGTCCGCTCAGGATCCACTTGCCTTCACCGGACTTGACCAAGCTGGTCGCACCGCCCGCCCCGTCGCCGATGGCCACGGCCAGGGTGTTATTGCCGCTGTTGGTTCCGCTCAGCGCCAAGGTACGCGCGCCGTTTCCGGAAAAAGCCGCAGCCCCCGTGTTGGAAAACGTCACTGCGCCAGAACCGGCAGCCTCCAAGGTGGCACCGGCAGCCCCGATCGTAAATAGCCGGTCCGTGCTGGCGGTGGCACCCGTATACTGCAGCGTTCCGCCGTCTATCACAAGGTTGTCAGCATCGCTGCTGGAGATGCCGAGACTGTTCGCAGTTCCCACCATTCGGTCCGTCGTATAGCTGGAAAGCGCGCCCGTACCGGAAAGCGTAACCGTATTCCCAGAAATTCCCGCGATGGTTCCTCCCACGGCCACGCTTGGACCGACAATGGTCTGCCCGACCGCCAGGCCCACCGTGCTGGAAACTGTCATGGACGTGGTTCCAGCCGTCGTCGAACTGCCCACGCTGATGCCGCCGTTGGCCAGGGTGTTGATGCTCAAAACTCCGCCATTAATGGTCGTCGATCCGGTGTGGATATTTAAGCCGTTCAACGCCTGGGTGCCGCTGCCCGATTTGACAAGATTCAGGACGGGGGTGAATGTTCCCGAGGCGGCGGACGTTTGATAGTCGGCCAGACGTCCAGTGAAGGTCGCGGTCTCTCCTCCGTCGATAATCAGAACGCCTTGCGTCGATAGCGTCGCGTTGGCGTTTCTCACCGTGGTAAGGCCGGATCCGCTCAGGCTGCTTATCCTGGCGATCGGGCTCGCCGTATTGCCATTGATGCGCGCAAATTGAAAGGTGCCGTTGTTTGTCACCGCACCAAACCGTGTCGAAGTGGCGCTGACCGCAAGAACCGCTCCCGACCCGATCGTTGTCTGACCGGAAACGACCAGGCTTCCCAGTCCTTGGTTGGCCGTATCAGCGCCTAGGGTCAGAGAACCGGCGTTCAGGTTGATCGCCCCGATGCTCATGGACAGAAATCGACCGGTCGTAGTGGCGCCGATCGATTGAAACGATATCCCGCCCCCTCCGTTTTTGGTCACCGCGCCTGTGATCACAAGCGTGCGGTCCGACGCGTTGGAGTCGGGAGTAATTATCCAGCTCCCTGTAGTTCCCGTCCAATTGACCACGGTTCCCGACGAGCTCAACTGGGTTGTCCCCAACCCCGTCGTCGTATTGATGATACTGTCCGTGCCTGTCACAACGTCCGGCGCGCCGTTAGCGTAGTTTCCGGGAGCCGTCCATGAGCCTGGAACGCCTGAAGTCCAGGTTTTCGTATCCGCGTGAGCGGAAAGCGTTCCGAAGGTGGCTGCAGAAACGGCGAGAAATACAATGCGGTGGAAGAGCGAAGATTTTTTCATGCAACAGGAGAGCTTGGGGTGCCGGAAATATGGCAAGAAACCACGTAAAGGAGAAGAAACGGCAGCGAACGGGTAATTATCAAAAACGGACCAGGTAGAGGCGGCGGGCCGGAGGTAAGTGCGACGGTCAATGGACAAAAGGAACAGAATACCGGGAGAATCATTCTTATTCTCCCAAAATTTAGTGCACCGCACCGGTGATTGTCTCTTAACCGTCAGCTCTCAACCGGCGTTTTTAGGATCAGGGTTTCCCTTGGAAAAGCCGCAGGCCAAAGCGGCGGGCGGCGGGGTTCGTCGTGGTCCGACCGGCCAGTTCCAGCTGACAGAGAATCCAACTTCCCGCCCCTTGTTTCAGCTCCCCGACCGCCAGGGCATCCGTCCATGCTCCCGTGGCGTCCGGTTGCGTGGTGAGCAGCACCGGCCGCCAATCCTTCCCGCGGAAAAGGAAACGCATCAGAGGGGCAATGCGATCGAGGGCCGGGTCATGCCAAAGCCGGAAATCGGACGGATGAAATCCCTCAACCAAGGGATGCCCTGTCGCGCGGGAGACGAACTGCCGCGCGCCTCGGGATGGCGCCTCCACCGTGACGCGGCGGCTACCTATAGTGTAAGTGCCCGGATCGAAAGCGAGCAAAACCACCCGCGCGCCGCGCCGCACGCCACGGGCCGCTTCTTTCCGCAAGGCGCGGTAGTGCTCCTGACCGTCAATGAGCAGAATGTCCGCCTGGTCCGGGGATCGCACCAGGTATTTTTGCAGTCCGAGTTCCTGCACCAGAGCCGCCGCCCGTGATCCGCCGCTCGCATAGACCCGCGCGCCTGCGGCGGTTTCCGCGGGAACAATGATAAGGTCCGCCGCCGAACTCTGCAGGACACGCTTTTTTTCATCAAGCAGGCCGATGCGCAGGACAGCCGTGGTACGCCTCGTGACGACGGGAGCCTTCAATCGCAGCGCGCCCTGGCAGGCGGAGCGGCATTTTTCCGGACGCGCGCTGGCACTGGCTGCAAAAACCGTTTGTCCATCCACCTCCAGTTGATAGTGCAGCCGCAGACCACGGGGGGCCTCATGGGTGTCATTGCAAAGCCATGCCTCGAATTCCATCGTCTCGCCGGCCGTGAACGCCCAGCGGTCCGTGCGCCAGTGCGCCATCAGCGGACGCAGCGCATCGCGGTAGGCAAAATACGCGGGCTTGGGATGGCGCTCAACGTCCATGATCGTCTTCATCCAGCCTGTCGGCCAAGCGTCGATAAAAAGATGGATGGCGAAGGAATTCATGCGGTTGTCGCGCCGGTACGCCTCGGTCTGCAACTGCACCGCCCAGCGCTGATGTTCCCGGCTGGCAGCCACCCAGTCCTTCAGAGAAGTCTGCGTATCGAACCACAGCCGGTGCAGCTTGCCCGTCTGAGCCTCCGCGATGCGCGACGGGCTCCAGTCCCGCTCTTCCGCAGTCGAGACGGGAAGCCATTCCGGCGGACAATGGCGGCGCATGAGCTCCACGCGGTCCAGGCCTTCGGCCCCGAACTCACCGCATCCATAATAATTCCAATCCTGCTTGACCTTCTGCCAGTAGCCGCGGATCAGCTTGCCGGCCTCAATGCCATGGCCATTGTACCAGAAGGTGTAGCAATGCTGGTCGGGAAGGCCGGGGGCGGGCGGATTAAAATCTCCATCCACCGCTTTCACCACCCGGTCCGGATTCAGCAGCCTCACCGCAATGGTGGCGCTGTCGAAGAACGCATCCATCTCGGAGCGGGTGAGATTCCGATGCGAAACATCCGGCCAGGCCGCAGGGAAAGGTTCGTTAATAAACGAGACCATGATGGCGCAAGGATGAGGGCGGATGAGATGCTCCATTTCCTGCGACTGGCGCACGGCCTCGCAGAATTGATTACGGCGCAGGCATCCAAACAGGGGCAGGTCCGTCTGGATCATGAGCCCCAGCTGGTCGCAGGCCGCATAAACCTCCTCCTGCACCGGACGCTGGGTCACGCGCAGGAAGTTCATACCGGCGATTTTCGCGAGCAGGATGTCGTCATGAAGCCGCCGCGTGTCCCCCCGCATGACAGCGAGTTGTTCGAAGCCCATCGTGTTCGCACCGCGCAAGCGGATCTCACGGCCGTTCAGCCGCATTCGCCCGCGTACGCCGTCCTGGTCGTCCATCACAAATGAGCGCATGCCGAAGGCGCGGCTCTGACGGTCGACGCGACCGGCGGCCCGCAGTTCCGCCTGGAGTTCGTAAAGCCATGGCGCATCGGGTTCCCAACACCGAGCGCCGCGCAGGGGAAATGTGCACCGGTAAAACGTGAGGCCGTGCCCCGCTTCCTTGAGCGTGCCCATGCTGCGGTTCCGGACCGGGGTCGCTTTGAAGTTGCGGCCAAAGACGGAAATCCCGATTTCCACCGGCTGGTTCGTTTCCGTTCCGTTCCAAACTTCCACCCACGCTTCCGCGCTTTCCTCTCCGGGGAGGGGCCGGACAAAAAGATCCGCCAGATGCACCCGCGGCCGCCATTGCAGCGAGACGCCCTGAGTGATACCCATGCCCGGAGGGCAATGATGCCATCCCAGAGCGGGATCGTCATAACCCGGACCGGTCGCGGCATAAATCTTGTCCCCGTCCTGGCCATGGAACGGCATGCATGGGGAGTCGTTGTCCACCCGCACCACCAGGGTGTTGTCTCCGGCACGGACATGCGGCGTGATGTCGAACTCAAACGGGGCGAAAAATCCCTCATGACTTCCGACGAAGGTGCCGTTCACGAAGATGTGCGCCTTGTAATCGACGCCATTGAAACGGATGAACAGCGCATCGCCGTCGGATTCGTCCAGCGTGATCGCAAACGACGCGCGGTAAAGCAAGGTCGCGCGTCCGAGCGGCTCACCATAGTCGGGGATGCTGACTGCTTCCCAATCCCCCGCTCCGTCCGTCGCGCGCTGAAAATTCCTCCAGTCCTCCGGCTCCGCCCGCCGGCGCTGGAATTGCGTCAGATGGTGGATGCGCCGGGTGGCTTTGAGCTTCGGCGCCAGCATCTGCAAAAAGGGAGAAATCTTCTTCCGCATGCGGGCGAGTTCCTGCTGGAGATCGGCATGCGATGACAATCGCGGCTCCGGCACGAACGCGGCTCCGGGGTCATGCCTAGCAGGGAGGCGTCGGTTGGGGGGCTCGGGCGGCTGCGGTTCAGCCAGATGGGCCGCGCCGCCCTGATTGGAGCCTCCGATATCGACAAAGAAATCAAAAGGCCGTTTGGGTGAAGCGGGTGAGGCCATGCGCTGCTAGTCCTTGGCCGCGTCGGCCTTGCCCGGTTTGGGCGTGCGGACGTGCGGGCTCCGGCCGTCGGGGTTTTCTCCGACAATCCTTCTCAAGAGCGCCGCCTGCTCCTTGACGATCCCGGCGCAGGCGGGATCGGCGGCAAGATTATGGAATTCCTGCGGGTCCTTTTCCATGTCGTAGAGCTGGAGCCCCTGGCGGCCGTTGTTCCATTCCGTGTAACGATAGCGCGGTGTGCGGAGCGTATAGCCGAAGTTTCCGGAGTTCACTAATTGGGAAACCGCGCCGTCCTTCACGGATGCGTCGGGATCGTTAAGGATCGGCACGAGGCTGACACCATCTAAATAATCCGGAGCTTTCAGCCCGCACAACGCTGCCAAGGTGGGATAGATATCGACGGATTCCACCGGCGCACCGGCGCGCCGCCCATTCCCCTTCGCACCCGGCGCAGCAATGACCAGCGGAACCCTCACCGCCTTCTCGAACAGGCTTCTTTTGTGCCAGAGGTCATGGTCGCCCAGATGATAGCCATGATCACTGAGGAAGACGATGATCGTGTTGTCGCGCAGGCCCGCCTGATCGAGGGCGTCGATGACCCGCCCCACCTGCGCATCCATGAAGCTCGTGGCGGCGAGGTATGCCCGGATTGCATCCTTGATGAACGCGTCGGTCATTTCCGCATGTTTGTAATCCGGATATTCCTCGCGGCTGAGAAAAGCCTGACGCGGCCCCGCTTCGCGGTGGCCTGCCGGAACCTTGGGCACGGGAATCTTATCCACAGAGAACAGGTCGAAATAGTTTCGCGGCGCGACATAAGGCGTGTGCGGGCTGAAGATTCCAACCGCGAGGAAAAACGGCTGTTCCGGGGTCTGCTTCTTCAGAAGGCTGATGGCTTCCTCCGCAACCATGCCATCGGATTGTTCCTTGTCGCCGCCGTCGGCGATGAGCCAACTGATCAGCGTGGATGAGAATTTCCCGGGATTCGTTCCGCCCACGCGGGCCATTTCCTCAGGAGTAGCAGGCCGACCCCGGGGATTGAGGGCAACGTCCCAGGACTTCGTGTCGTCCAAGCCGGACGTGCCTTCCTTGATGTCCTTGCCGGAGCGGTGGTAGATTTTCCCGACCCTCGCTGTGAAGTAGCCATTTTCCCGAAAGAGTTGAGGCAGGGTCACCGTATCCGGCACCGTCGCCCGAAAATCGTCGGAATTCCCCTTCACCTGGATCACGTCCGGCCGCCTTCCCGTCATGAGAGACGACCGGCTGGGGTTGCAGTGGGGAAACTGGCAGTAGGCCCGTTCGAACAAGACACCATCCTTGGCGAGACGATCAATATTCGGCGTCTGCGCCAGCGGATTGCCGTAACAGCCGAGATCGGTGTTCAGGTCATCCGACATGATGAAGAGGACGTTGGGCCTAGGGCCGGCGGCGGCCGCGTCAAAAGTCAATGCCACCGCACAGGCGATCCAGGAGATAATATGAGGAATGTTCATTGTGGGAGTTTGCTGGTTGTTTCCGAAATCTCGTCTTTGGAAAAATCAAGCCGTCGTGTTCTCACCCCGTCCGTCACGGTGACGATTCCCTCGCCATATTTTCCCTTGATGAACGGGCTCTCGAACACGAACTCGGGAGCATAGTCGACCGGAACGCCGTTGACATAAGGAATGGCGCCATTCGCGGCATTGAAGTCGTATTTCTTGCCGCCCGATTCATACGTCACGGTGTAGTAGCCAGGCACGGCGGTTTTTCCAAGGCTCAGCTTGTTGGCGAGAATGTGTTTTTTGAAGTCCGCAAGCGTGGCGTAGTCCGCCCGCCGTCCGGCCTCGAACAAGACCGGGCTGTGGCGGTCATTCAAGCGAAGGATCGTGCGCTCGGGATTCCAGGCATACGCCTGCTTCGCAATCGGAGAATCCAGGGAGGCTGTGCTCTCATACTGCGATGTATCGGTGCTGGTATCCACCGAGGCCTGATATTCCCCGCTGAGAACGCGGACCGCCACATAGGCATTTCCTTCCTGCACAAAAATCCATCCGTCGTCTTCCTCGACTTGGTCGAGTTCAGGAGAAAAATAGACGCCGTAGGGATAATTTTCCTGGCCCTGGCCGCCCGGAAACCAATCCGGATTGACGATGGTAAAACCCCGCGTCTGCTGCGTGATGAGGACGGGCCCGTCCTGGAGGCAGCGATAAGTCGAGGTCTCATGGCCCATCATCTGCCAAACGCCTTTGCCGGTTTCGGCAATTCCCCGTGGGAAAATCATGGCGGTGGGCGTGGTACTGAAGGTCATGCCATGCCAGCGAGCACCCGGACTGAGATGGGAATGGATCGCCAGCGGATGATCCATCTGCGATCCGAGGATGTAATCCGGCGTCACCCAACTGTACCTAAGCAGCCGCGAATCGGCGTCGCAGATCAGCGTGCGCTCCATGCCAGGAGGCCGCGGAAGTTTTCCCGGCTCCTCACCGGGAATCCGCGAGACAAACGCGAACGCTCCAAGGGACTCGCGGTTGAGCGCGAGATTCCAGACGACCGCCGGCGGAGCGTAATCAGTCACCCAGTAGCCGCTGAGACCCGAGTTCGGATTTCCCAGCCCGCCGAAATAAAACGACATGATCTGGTTCATGTTGTCCTGGAGGCCATTTGGAACCCCGTCATTGGCGCGGGTCTTCGCACCGCCGCGAAATCCGGCGAGTTGGTCCTGCGCCCATTCGGACCAGAACAGGTCGAAGAACATGCCGATGATTTTTTTCAGTTCCGGATCGTCTGTGTAACTGTGCAGATCCTGGATGAACGAGAGCGTGTATCCCATGTAACCCGGCGAGTTTTTTTCCACGAAGAATCCGCGCCGGGCTCGTTCGCGGAAATATTCCTTCATAAACACAACCCACGCCTGGTAGTGGTCCTCGACGCTGTATTCCTTGAGGTCGGTTTTTTTGGCCAGCCCCTCCGCTCCTTCAAATCGGCCGGTCTTAAGCGTGCGATGGAACCAATAGCCGAATCCCGGGCCGGTTCCCAGATCGGGCAGGATGCGATTGGCATATTCCGGCTCCTGCCGGAAGATCTGAGAAGTGAGCAGACAGCCTATCTTGGCATTCAGGTCGTGATTCTCGCTTCCGGTCAGATTCCAAGTGCTCTGACGGGCAACATTGATGTCGTTTTTGAATTTATTCCGCTCCCAGAGCATTTCCAAAATCCTCTTCTCCACTTCGGGCTCCAAGCGGCCGGGGAACCGTTTACTCTTGCTGCCGAAGTTGAAGTAAAAGCGGTACAGAGCTGGCGTGGTGGACAATGCCCAACTGTATTCAATGCCGTATTGCGCCTGGATTGCCTGATCCTTGGTGCTGACAATTTCCAGGAGGCGCTTGTTCATTTCCGCGACGTCCTCATTGCGGAGGAGCTTGGCGAAGATATAAAAAAGGTCTCCCCGCCGCGTCGGAGGTTTGCCAGAGGCCTGAGGCGGCGGGATTTTGGCCGGACGTGCGCCGGCATAGGTCAGTGCCACGCGGTCCGCGCGCGTGGCGCGCTCGTCGGCCATGCGCTGCGAGAGCAATTGGTCGGTCAGGGCAATTTCCGGTCCGGACGGGGAGGTGAAACGCACGGCGTCAAGCCACAGCCGAGCGGGCAGTTGTCCATCGAATGCGAGCGCGGCCCGCGCGACATTGGCGAAATCGAAATCCGCAGGTCGCTCCAGCGACGCGAAGGGAACGACCATCTTCTGCCACGATCCGTCGGACGGAACGGTAAGAGATCCGCTTTGCGCGATGCGCCCCCCTCCATCGACCAGCACAAACCGGAAGGCCCCTATTTTGCCTTCCGCTGCGATCTGCAATTCCGCCTGTCCATCCGGCGTCATCGTCCATCCCTTCCGGTATCCGGGAACCCACTGCACACAGGAAGCCTTGGCATCGCCGGGACGAACCAGCACGCTCGAGTCGCCGGACACCTTCTTCGTGGGATCCGGGAGCAGTGTGGCGGGCGGGTTGGGGCCGGGAACGGAAGGCTCACTGCCGGGGACAATCGGTCCGGCAACGTCCTGCCGGGGATTCTCCGCGATCCGAAAATGAATCGTGGCATCCTGCCAGAAATCTCCGCGCAGGTCGTCCGTGACGTCCGCGTGAAGAGTGAGTGTTCCGAAAAGCAGAGAAATGAACAGGCGGTGCATGGAGGGTTGGTGTGGCGTACGAAGCGCGCTCATGAAAACACTCCGCGCCATTCCCAAACGTAAGTACCGGCGCCCCGGCGCCCCCGCAAGACACGCAGGCATACAGGATCTTTGCAAAAATCTCCGCCCGGTTTACTGTTTATAGCTGAAGTTCAGGACGACATCCTCGTAGCCTGGATACTTAATGGTCGCGGTATCCTCGCCATGGATCATCGTGAGATAAGGGCTCTCATAGGTGTACTTCGGGTTCAGGTCAAACGGCTTGCCGTTCAACTCCGGAACCTTTTTCTCCTTGGTCCAGAATTTCAACGTGTCCCCGGCCAGCGACTTGTAGCGGAGCCCGTAGTCCTTCCACTCCCACTCGGTCCTGGCCAGCACGGCCTTCTTGAATTCCTCCAGGCCGCCGGGATAGTCCGCGACCCGGCCGGTCTGGAGGACGGCCGGCGCGTCGATGTCCTCAAATACCAGGTCGTATCCCATGGCATGGGCGCCTTCCCGGACCGAATAGCCGCTGGCAATGCGGAGCGCGCAGAAGGCGTCGCCCGCTTGAAAGAACTGCCAGCCGCTGGGGTCCTCCGTCCGGCTGTTCCAGACATTGCCGCCCGAGACATACGCCCGCGTTTCGACCGAGCCTGCCTGCGGAAGCCGGCCGACGATGAGGCAATCCTTGCTCACAATGGTGTTCGTGTCGGAATCAGTCGCCTTTTTCTTTTCGCCGTTTCCCACCACGATGATGCGGTCATTCACCCCGCTGGAAAAGGACACCCCCGCGAGGCGTGACTGCTGGTTGACGCGGAGGTATTCGCGGTTGGGATCGATGGTCATTCCGCTAACCATGTATTCCGGGGCGATCCAGGAGGTCCGGCGGATGTAGGAATTGCGCAGGTCGCCGTCGGCGAACAATATGGTGTTGACGTTGTCCGCGTTCTTGGGAGGGCCGAGGCCGAAATTGCGCATCACCGAAAAGTACGGAGGCAGCCGCGGCCCCCTGGCGATGGCCGTCACGACTGCGGGCGGGCGCCAGGTTGTCGTCAGGATCTGGGATTCGCCTTGGAGCAGTTGGTCGGCGTGCGCATCGCTCCAGCCGAAGGCGAAGGTGAGGTTTTTAGTCCAATGGCTGCCGAATTGCTGGTCGACGCCGTCCTTGGCGCGCGTGATCGCGAGCGCGCCGCGTGTGCCGGTCCTGGGCTCATATTCGCCGGCGAGCTGCGCAAAGTGCAGCGAGAGCATGTCGCCCGAGAGGCGCTTAAGCACAGGATCGGGAGTCACGTCATAAAAATCCAGGTACGTTCCATTCGTCGCCCGGCCATAGGAACCCGGCTGGGCCACCTCGCAGAACAGGCCCTCCCGGGCGCGCTGGCGGATGTTCTCCTTCCAATAGGCGACCCACGCATCGTAGTGCTCCTTGACCGTCCGGCCATCGGCCAGCTCGGTGCCGCCGTGATATTTCTTGCTCGCGAAATTCAGGATTTGCAGGCCCAAGAGGGTGGCGCGTTTGTCCGTCGCATCGTGGTTCTCGCTGCCGGACATATACCACGGGCCCATGGCGGCGTTGTGCATCGCCGGTTCCTTGGGGTCGATGTGGCTCATTTTGTTGCACCAATTGAATGCTGCGTCGGCGATCAGCGCCTTGGCTTCGTCGCTCAGATTCTGGGCGCAAGAAGGAAGGAGCATGATCCGGAAAATCTTGCTCGGATCGGTCTCGCCGGCGCCGCCGACGGGAAGGTCCTTCTCCGGCTCGTACGAGGCATAGGACTTGGCCCATCTCAGAAGCAGCGCGTTGGCCTCTTCCAGGTTCTGGCCCAGGGCCAGGCAGGCCATCGCATACTGGGGACTCTTGTCATAGCGGGCGCGGAAGCGTTCCACGCCCAGCTTCTGACCGCTGCCGCTTTTGGTATCGAGCTGGGCCATCCGGCCCTCGATAAACTTTTCGTCCGGCTTCATTTTCTGGACGATAAACTCCAACGCCTCTTGAAACCGGGCGTCCGACACTTTCGCCTGCGGGGCGTAAACGGGATTTTTCGGCGCCTTTTCTTTTGTGTTTGCCGCCTCGGCAGAAAAGACGAGTGCGCCGGCCGCGGCCGCAAAGGCCAGTTGCCGGAAATTCGAGGGAATGCGTGCGTTCATATTCAATGTGGCTTTTCGACGGAGGGACATTTCGAATGCGCGGCTATTTCAGCGCCACCGGGCCGGGTGCTTTTTCGTAGTTGAAATCCAGAACGACATCTTTGCGCCCGGGATATTTGACGGTGGCGATATCGGTGCCATGAACCATGGTCAGGTACGGGCTCTCGTACGTGTAGCGGGGATTCAGGTCGAACGTTTTTCCGTTGAGTTCGGGAGTCTTCGGCTCGCGGGTCCAGAATCTGATGGTGTCTCCCGCCAGGGAAGTGTAGGCCACGGCGTTCCCGTCCACGGCCAGACGCGCCTTTTCCAGAACCGCCTTGCGGAATTCCTCGAACCCGCCGGGGTAGTCCGCGGCACGGCCAGTCTGCATGATGACAGGGGAATCAATATCACTCAGCTTGAAATAATAGCCCATGGCATTCCGGAGCTCCTCGGGCTGGAACGCCCCGAACGCGGCTCGCATGGCGCAAAAGCCGTCTCCGGCGCGGAAAAACTCCCATCCGCTCGGATCGGTGACGCGGCTTTTGAACACCGTGCCTCCCGAGACGTAAACATTCGTGACCCGCGATGTCGCGGAGGATTCGCGCCCGGCCACGAGGCAATCTTTGGCGACAATCGCATTCACTGCACGATGGCTGCGGTTCGCAGAATCACGCGTGTCGACTCCGAACATCGAAATGCGGTCATTAACCCCGCTCGAAAACGAGATCCCCGCCTGGCGCCCCTGGGTGTTCAGTGCCGTGTAGTCGGTCCGCGCCGGGTCGGTGGTGATGCCGCTAAGCATGTATTCCGGGGCGATCCACGATGTCCTGCGGATGTAGGAATTGTTCTCTTCTCCATCGGCGAACGTGATCAGATAGACATCCGGCGAGGGGCGCTCTCCGAGCCCGAAATTGCGCATCACGGAAAAGTACGGCTCCGCCTTAGGGCCCCGGGCAATGGCGGTGACAATAGGCGGCGGGACATAGGATGTGGAAAACGGGATCGATTCTCCGTGCAGGATCTGATCCTCTGGAACGTCATGCCAGTTCCAGGCGAAGGTCAGATTCTTCGTCCAATGCTTGCCCCATTGTTGATCGATCCCGTCGTTCGAACGCGTGATGGCAATGGCTCCGCGGGTTCCCGTCTTAGGTTCGAACTCCGTGGCCAACTGAGCGAAGTGCAACGTCAGCATGTTGCCGCCGAGCCGTCGAAGCTCCGGGTCCTCCACGAGATCATAGAGGTTGAAATACGAGGTGATCGTGGCGCGCCCGTAGGAGCCGGGCTGCGCGATCTCGCAGAAGATGCCCTCGCGCGCTCGCTGCCGGGTATGCTCCTTCCACCACGCCACCCAGGCGTCGTGGTGCTCCTTAACGGTGCGCCCGTCGGCCAGCGTGGTCTCTCCGGTGTATTTCTTTCCGAAGCGGCAGATGATTTCCGATCCGAGCAGATCATTCATCCTGGTGACCGCGTCATGGTTCTCGCTCCCGGAAATTATCCACACGGACTTCCCGGCGTTGTTCGCGTCGGGTCCCGCCGGATCAATGATGCTACGGCGATAGATGTAGGTGTAGGCGGTCTCCTCGATGGCGTCCTTGGCTTCTTCGGTCAGGAGCTGGCTGGCGGAGGGCAGCAGCCTGACGCGGAATATCTTCCGCGGGTCGATATCCCCCGACTTGCCTGGCTTGTCCTTGTCGATGGGATAATCCCGGCACCAGTGCACGATGTCGGCATTGGCCTGCTCCACATTCACGCCCGCGGCCAGGCAGGCGACGGCGTATTCCGGGGATTTATCCCAGTTCGCCGACATCGTCGCCACGCCGTGTTTGAGATAAGAACCGGTGTTCCAATCCTTGACCGAGGCGATGCGGCCCTGCAGTTCCTTGGGATCCGGTCGCAATTCGTTGGCGATGTAGAGCAGGCAGGCTCTCATCCGCTGATTGGGAGCGGTGGAAGCGGGGACGGGAGGGGCCTTGAGCACGTAGCCTTTAGGATAGGGCGTTTGCGCGTGAGCCCCGCACACGCCCAGCAAGGCGGCTCCGCCGATCTGTAGAGCGACCGCCGCCGGTACCACGGAAAAACCAAATGGGGAGAATTTCATGGAGCTGAAGATGCGCCCGGCGTCCTTCCTTCTGCAATGCCAGCGGGCGCACGGAAACTTGGCAAATTCGGACGTCCCGGCACGGCTTGAACCCGAAAACGAATATTCCCCAGAGTCGAAGCGGTAGCCGAGACTGCCGCGCGATGGCGGGGCAGCCCGAGATGAGCGCAGGGAGAATCATTTGATTCCCCCCAAAATTCAGCGCCCCGCGCAGCTGTTTATCTCTCAACCCTAACTGCTGTTCTCGGGCTTAGCATTAACTTTGTGTTTGTTGGGCCTCTGTGGTCCATCCATCCGCTGTGTACGGATCAACCCCCATGCGCAGCCGCCGCACGGGTTTGTCAGGGCAAGGCAAATACCCTAAAATTCCGGTAACGCGCCACGGTCCATTGCATCTGCCGGAATCCGATCTTCCCTCCCCCCAGCACGGGTCCGGCCCGCTTCCCGTCATCCTCGAAATCGATAATCGTTTTCCCGTCCACCGCCATTCGGACGCGGTTCCCCCGCTTGAGCAGGATGGCATTGTGCGTCAGGCCGGGGCCAATGCCGTCCGCCGGAGAAACTCCCACCGGGCCATTACTCACCAGATGAAATCCACTGTTCTTCCGCAGATTGGCCACGGGCCGCGGCGAACCGGGCGCGTTTGCAAAGTAGGAGATATGGTAGTTGTTGATGTCACCGCTAGTGTATTGCGAAAAAACGCCATGGCGCGCGGCAAGCGACGGATCAAAAACATCCTGGCCGGCGCCGCCTCGTGCGCAGAAGAAGACGATGCAAAGGCCTTCCTTTTGCAAAATTTCGAATTCCCACTCCGCTTGGAAATCCGTGGGAAATTCGGCCGGCGCCCATAGGACGAAGTGACCCTCGGGGCCCTCGGGCCGCGCCGATCGCATTTCCATCCATCCGTCGGCAAACGTGATCTCGCCCGGGCCTTCAAGCTTCCAGGCGGCAATATCGCCCGTTTCCGCCAGGCGGGACTCGAAGAGCAAAGGACCGCGGGAATCGCGGGCCGGGAAGGCAGGAAGTTCGGCGGCTCCGATCAGACGGTCAAGGCGCCGGGCGTCCGCGCCGAGGGAGCCGGGTAGTTCTTCAGCGACGAACACGTGCGCACCGATTCGCACGTCGGCCAAGGCGATCCGACCTAGAGGAACGCGCACCGCAGCCGCGTCGGGGACGGGCAGAGGCTGGATGTTTTTGCCTGGAATGAAGTACGGCGTGCCATCCAGATAGGCATTGGTTTCGCCGTTCTTGCGGTGCCAGACCAAGGCGAAATGGTGCCATTCCGGACCCGGAAATTCGGGTAGCTGGATCCGGATATGGCGCGTTTTCATGATTTCCGGATCGCCAGCCCACTCGACCAGCATCGTCACGGTTTGCTTCTCCGGAAGAAAAGAAACGGTCACCGCTCCGGGAAGCTCGATCAGCGGAATTCGGGAGGGTTCCGCAGCCGTACCGGTCCGGTATGCTCGGTCGGTGCGAAACCAGAACATCAGCGAACCGCTGTCGCGCAGGGGTTCAGCCAACCGCCCCTCGACCGCGGCGGTGGTGGCGGCAGAAAGCACGCCTTCCATGCCCCCGCGTGGACCATTGACCACACGAACAGCGGATGCCTGCGGAAGCTCGGGGTCTTGCAGACCCTCCGTCTGCAAGACGCTGTCCCGGACTTCCACACGCGCCTCCCCATTTTGGGCCATTGCCCGGCTGGCGCAGGCAAAGGCCAGGCAACCCGCAAAGACCAGCCAAACGCCTCCCTTTCGCAGTCGACAGTCCGGTGCCTTCAGGGTTGCCACTCCAGGCGGGGCCCCCGGGCCGGATCTGATTCCGTCGCCACAAACACGCTTCCATCCCCCTTCTTGACGAAAATCAGAGTGACCAACCCCGAAGCATGCTCTTTGAGGAATTGTTCAAACGTGGAGCTGGGAGGGACGCGCAGCTCTTGCTGGTCGTCCCGCTTGGCGACCGTCAATTCCGCCAACAGAACGGCTTCGGGTTTGAGAGTCCGTGCGCTGACATCCAGGCCGGGAGCCTCCTGTCCATTCAAAGACGTGCTGTCCCAATCCCCTCCCGCAAGGCCGTAGACACTGTAATTCCCGAATTTGATTTTCTCCTCCGCGCTGCCCAGCACCAAATCGCCAATCTTCGCCGTCTTGGGAAGGCTGCTCAGGTCAAATTTGAGATAAGTTATGCGCACATCGGCTTCCCTGCCGTAACCCCAGGCGCACAATCGCAACGGCTGGTTTTTGCTGAGCGCCTCGGGCGTGCCAATGCGCAACCAGCCTTCGTCGATGGGAATGAGTTCCTCCGCGCTAAGCAGGGGCGGAAGAAAGGCCAAAAGACAAATCAGGCGCATGTTCATAAGCCGCATTTTGGATGATCGCTTCATACCAATCACATTATGCCGAATTTGGCAAAGGCCTCCACGGCACTCATGCCCTCTTCGATGGCTTTGCGCACGAGCTTTTCCCCACGGGCCTTTTCCAATGCCCTCACAAAAACCTCCTCTTCGGCAGCCCGGGGCACGACGCAGACACCGTCGATATCCCCGTAGACAATGTCGCCCGGAAGAACCCGCACACCGCCGACTTCGATGGGCACCCGGAAATCGACGACCTTGTACCGCGGGGCGGAGTCCTGGCCATAACGCCCGAAGGAGAACGTCGGAAAATCCAGCCGGTAAATCCCCCGGGTGTCGCGCGAGTAGCCGTTGACCACGGCTCCCGCCGCACCGAGTTCGCGCGCCCGCGCACTGAGCAATTCGCCCCAAAGAGCGTTCCGGGGCGACGATCCGGTGTTCAGATAAACTTCATCCGGCTTGAGGTCGTCGACCGCTTCCAGCATGAGGCCGAAGGATTTCTCCATGAGTGGATTGGCCGTGCCGGAGACGCGCTCCTCGAAAACATCAACGGACAGGACGGTCATGGCCCGCCCAATAACAATCATGTCCTCGCGCAGCGGCTGAATCTGCGGGGGAAGGAATTGATGATACAGTCCGAGCTTGTCCATCACATCGCCGACCACGCAGGTGAAAAGTTCCGTGCGGGCCAGAGCGAAAAGTTCGCCGTCAGTTTGCCAGGGTTTCATAAGTCAGGGTCTGTCGCGTCAAGGGCGGCGCGCATGTATCCCATGGCGAAAGCCATCCCGGCATGCCACGGCGCGCCGCAGGTCATCTGCGGCGTATGGTCGGGGATCAGAATCCCCACGAACCCGTTTTTGCGGAGAATCCGCAGGACGCGCAGCATGTCCACGTCGCCGTCATCAACGAATGTTTCGCGATACTCAGGCACTTTCCCGGCGACATTCCGGAAATGCACGTAGGCCAGGGCATTTTGCGAACTGTAACGGTCCACCGCCTCGTAAATGTCTCCTTCCGTCATCTCCGCAAGGGTTCCAAGACAGAACTCGAGCTTGTTTGCTGGGCTGGAATTCAAGTCCAGCAGACGCTGATAAAGCTGCGGCTGGTGGACGAGGCGCGGCGTGCCGCGCATCGACGGCATGGGCGGATCGTCCGGATGGGCGGCCAGCACCACGCCAGCCGCCTCCGCCACGGGCGCGCAGGCGTCGAGAAAATCTCCAACGCGCTGCCAGAGTTGCTCCGGGGTTACCGGCGGCATCGTGCCTGCAGGAGCTCCTGCATCGTAGACCATGTTCCAGACCATCCCGGCCGGCACCGGAGTGTCCACGGGGCCATTCATCCCCAGCGAGACCGCGCCTCCCCGGGCGAAGGCACCTTTGACGCGCCCACATACCCCGGCCAGACTGAAGTTGTAGCCGATGATGGGAATCCCGGTCTCTCCGACCCGGCGAATCATCGTTTTCAGGCCTTCGAGCTGCGCCTTTTTGCGTGGCCCGTCCAGAAGCACGTCATACCAATGCGCCGGATCAAAATTTTCGATCGCCTCCCAGACCAATCCCGCGTCCTCTATGCGCTGTTTGATTTCGCGCAGTTCCTGCAGCGTCCAGAGCGCAGAGGGATCTCCCGCGAAGCCCCAGCCGCCGTGGTCGCCGGTGGGCTGATCGGTCCGCGGATTGGCGCTGGATTCCCCCTGCCGGAAATAATCCACCAGATGCACGACTGCGTGCGTGGCACCCGCCTGGCGGGCGAACGCGAGGTTGTCCGCATCGAGCATATGCCGGTAAAAGCCGAATCCTAGTTTCATTCAAAATCCTATGCTGGCGCCACCGTCCACGGGCAGGATGGCGCCGGTGATGAAGCGGGCGGACGGAGAAGACAGAAAAACCGCCGCATCGGCAATTTCGTCCACTTCCCCGAAGCGCTGAAGCGGCGTGCGGCTGAGAATTTTCTCCTGCCGGGCGGTGTCTTTGGCGAGAGCCTGCTCCATCATCGGCGTGCGTATCCATCCCGGTGCGATGGCATTGACGCGAACGCCGTGTTTTCCATATTCGCTGGCCAGCGTCCGGACCATGCCGAGGTGCGCGGACTTCGCCGCGGCATAGGCGACGACAAGAGGAAGCCCGATCAGCGATGCCATGGAGGCAATGAAAAGCAGCGACCCTTTTCCACGCCGGCACATGCCGGGAAGGACGGCACGGCTCAGCGCATGCGCTCCCAGTACGTGCACGTTCAGCACGGCCTGGAACTCCTCCATGGAAACATCGGCGGCGGGCTTTTTGAGATGAAGTCCGGCGTTATGAACGATGATCGTGGGAGCATCCCACTGAACGGTGATTTCCGCGATCAAGCGTTCGGCACCGGCAAAATCCGTTACGTCATGAACCGCGCTCCATGCGTGGTCGCCCAGGGCGTGCACGGCCTCGTCCAGCGGCCCGCGGGTTCTGCCCGTGATGACCACCCGGGCGCCAGCCCGAACAAATGCCTTGGCCGTGGCCAGGCCGATGCCGCTGCCTCCCCCGGTGACGAGGGCAATCTCGCCGCGCAAGGGTGCGGATGCCGGAGGTTCAATCGAAGAATCAGGCTGCATGAAGGGAATGGCAATCACAGTGGACCGAACGGCCACCTTCCCGAAAACACCGGACCGCAACAAGTCACGGATACAGACCGGATATTATCAAAAACACCCACCCTCAGGGCTTCTTCTGCGGAGCGGTCGCGCGTAACTCTCCCGTGAACTCGATCTTCCGCGACGTCTTCTTGTTGGGAGCATAAGGTTCTCCCTGCGCTTCCTGCCACCAGGCATTCCAGAGCGCGTCGAGTTCGCGCACTTTTTCCGGATGGGTTGCGGCAAGATCATTCAACTCCGTGCGATCTAGGTCCACGCGGTACAGCTCCCAGGGCCCGTCATTGGCAGCCACCAGCTTCCATGGCCCTTGGCGCACGCCGCGGTGATCAAATTGCTGAAAGAACAGCGCCTGGTGCGCGACGCGTTCCCGGCCTTCAAACACCGGCAGCAGGCTCAATCCATCGAGCGGCGGGAGGTCCTTGCCTTCGAATGATGCCGGATAGGAGCCGCCTCCCGCATCGAGAACGGTTGCCATGATATCCACGATGTCGCCGGGCTGCTTGGTCAGGCTGCCGGCATTGCGGATCACCGACGGCCAGCGCGCCACGAGAAAGGTGGAGATGCCGCCCTCGTGCTGGTTCCGCTTGTAAAACCGGAACGGGGTATTACTGACATTTGCCCAAGGCACGCCGTAAGCCTTTCCCATGGTGTCGACACCGAAAGGATTGCCGCCGTTGTCGCTGAGAAACAGAACCAGCGTGTTCTCTTCGAGTCCCAGCCGCCGGAGCGCGGCGAGCACGCGGCCGATGTTCTGATCCATGCGGTCTACCATCGCCGCATAGGTGGCCATCTTTTCATCCTCCAGGTCCTTCTGCTTGTCCGTCAGCGCCTCCCACGGCGGCACTTCATCGGGACGGGGGGACAAGGGCCAATTTTTCGGAATGATTCCCATCTCCACCTGTCGCGCGTAACGCTGTTCCCGCACGCGGTCCCAGCCCTGCAGGTAGCGTCCGCGATACCGGGCCACATCCTCGGCCGGAGCCTGGAGCGGCGAATGCGGAGCGTTGTAAGCGAGATAAAGCAGGAAGGGTTTCTCGGGGGTCCGTGCGCGCTCCTCCTCGATGAATTGAATGGCGTGGTCGGTCACCGCGTCGGTCGTGTAGAAGTCAGATTCGGGGATTTGATAAGGCTGTCCGTCCAGCCGGAAAGTGTCATCCCCGCGAAAGTAATCCGTGGCGCCGCTGAGGTGTCCGAACGAGCGATCGAAGCCACGCTGATAGGGATCGCCATCCACATGCCACTTGCCGGATGCCAGCGTGGCATACCCTGCCTGCCGCATCGCCTGCCCGAGCGTCAGCCCGCGCAGAATCCCCCGTCCCGCGCGCGGCCACGAGAGGCCCGACAGGATCTCCGTACGGCTCGGCTCGCACTTTGAGGCATTGTAAAATTGCGTGAACCGCATCCCGTCCTGGGCAAGCCCGTCGATATGCGGCGTCCGGATTTCGCTGCCAAAGCAGCCGATGTCCGAGTACCCCATGTCATCCGCGACAATGACCACAATGTTCGGACGGGACCCTGAAGCGGAGCCGGCCGCGGAGGCCGTGAGGCATCCGAAGAAAGCCGCCGCCAGAGCGCAGGGCCAATATCGGCGGGGCCTTCGAAGAAAAATCCGCGGCTTCAGTAAAGATAACATGGAAGGCATTTTTGGCAGGAGGAACCGCTGCCAGGGAAAGACAACGGACTGTTCCTCAACATAAGACAGAGGCCACCGGCAACAATCCCACCTACGGCACGGAATATTGGCAAAAACGACCGCGACTTTTCCTGGTAATATCCTGGCTGTTTCTTCCCATCGCACACTTGGAACACCGCCGGTACAATCCCAAGGCGTGACCACCGCAATCGACGTCATGAAAGCTCCCATCCGCCCCAACATCCTCCACCTGTTCACGGACCAGCAGCGTTTTGACACCATTGCGGCGCTGGGCAATGGCATCATCCGCACGCCTGCGCTGGACCGGCTGGTACGCGAGGGCACATCGTTCACCAAAGCCTATACCCCGAGCCCGGTCTGCGTGCCGGCGCGCGCCGCCATGCACACCGGGTGCTATCCCTGGCGCACGGGATGCTACGACAACGAGGACCCCTGGCCGGATGTCCCCTCGATTCCTTCCGTCCTGGGAAACGCCGGTTACCGCACCCATGCCATTGGTAAATGTCATTTTCAGCCGGATCCGTACGCCCTCGGCGGCTTCCAATCGCGGGATGCGATGGAAGAGCTCATCGAGCATCCCGCCAAGGACGCCTATCTCACCGATTTATGGGATCAGGGCCATGGTCATATCCAGGATCCCCATGGCATACGGGGCGATTTTTACTATCTCCCCCAGCCCGGGCAGATTCCCGAGGAAATGCATCCTACCGGATGGGTGGGACGACGTGCAGGCGAGTTTCTGCGGCGCCACTCCGACAGTGCCGATCCCTGGTATATCTATTGCAGCTTCATCCACCCGCATCCGCCTTGGGTGCTGCCTCCCAAATGGGCGAAGCTCTACCGCAGCGACGCCATGCCGGAGCCGTTTTTGCCCGAGGACCGGGCGGAATTGCTCACCTTCGTCAATCATTTCCAGAACCGCTACAAATGGAGGGACCGCGGCATGGACGAAAATCTCCTGCGCAGCCAGCGCGCCTTTTATTATGGCTGCATTTCCCTCATCGACTTTCAAATCGGGCGGCTGCTCGAGATCCTGGAACAGGCCGGCCGGCTGGAGAATACCTTGATCGTCTTTTCATCCGATCACGGAGAATACCTCGGCGACTACGGCTGCTACGGCAAACGCGGCATGCATGATGCGTCGAGCCGTATTCCTCTGATTGCCCGATGGCCCGCAGCGTTCCGCCCCGGAACGGTCAACCGGAATGCGGCGAGCCTCGTTGATCTGCTTCCCACCTTCGCGGCTGCGGCCGGGGTTCCTGGCTCCGGCGACGGGTTGGATCTCCGGCATCTGCCCCCGGACGGCAACCGGATCGTGTTCTCCCAGTACCAAAAGGGGAACGACGCCCTCTACATGGCCGCCGACCGCTACGCGAAATACATCTACAGCGCGAGCGACCAAAAGGAGTTCCTTTTCTCCCATGCCAGCGACGGACGGGAGACCCGCAACCTCGCCGGCGACGTCGAAGCCCAGCCCATTCTTGGGCGGCTCCGTGAAGCCCTATTCCGGGAAATAGCCGCGTTTGAGGAAGGCCGGGGTTGCGTTGGAGTGCAGTGGAAACCGTACGCCCCGCGCATCATGCCCTCCCATCCCGAGGAAGGGCTGCTCTTTCAAGACCAGCCGTTCTCGGATATTTCCCTCCCCGGCTATCAGGACAACGGCGCACCCCGCATTGGGCATAAATCCACGCCGCCCGCATGATTTCGGAATACCCTACCCGCCGCTCTTCGGCGCTGGGAAGACAATCGGCTCCGTGCTTCCCACTCCCGGGGGGAAGGCGGCCATCTCCGCTTCCCCGGAGGACACAGTCTGCGTAGGATTATTGGAATCGGTGAAATCCAGTTTCAAGGTCTCGCTGCCCTTCCGGATGTAAATCAGGCCGCTGTTCCAATCCGAACGGATGAAAGGGGAATCAAAAAGGCGTGGCGGCGCGAGGTTGACAGTCTTGCCCCCAATTTCCGGCAACTGCTTGGTGCCGAAAAACGTCACGGTCGCGAATTTCAGCGTGCCGTCGTCATAAGATACCGGCTGGGCCTTGATCGCGCTTTTGAAGGCGTCAAAATTCCCGCCGTAGTCGGCCGCGTCGTTTACCACGACAATGACCGGAGCGTCCTCCTCCAGCGTGATCGTGCAGCGGGCGGATGCGGGTTTGTCGTCATGCACCCATTTTTCATTCCAGGAGTAGCCGCCGGCGGCGACCTTCACCGCCGCGTAGGAATCTCCGCTTTTGACGAAAATCCATCCGCTTTCGTCTTCAATCAGGGAATCCAAGGTCACCGAGAAATAGACCTGGAGAAAGGAGGGCTCCTGTTTCTTCTCGTTCGGCGGCACGGGATGCCATTTCTGCACGATCAGGACATTTCGATCTTGAGCGGACACGTAGGCGTCCCACACATGCCAGTCATCCTTGCTGGCGGGTTTGATATAGAAAGCGATGCGCGCGCTGTCGGCCCCATCAAAAACTACCCCCTGCCAGGGGCTGGCCGTGCTGGCATACGACCACCGAGTGTCATAAAAAACCGAACCGACGGCATAGTGCGGCGTCACATAAGCGCAATAGGGCATGCTCCGCTCGGCGCTCAGCAGGTCAAGGCCCGGCTCGCCGCCCACCCGGGCGGTTTCGACGACGCCGGTGACACGCTTGAGGCTGGTATAGGGCCCCCGCTCCTTTACGTCCCGCGCGAGGCTGACGACCGCGGCGGGTGGATAATAGTTGCTGGAACAGCGGAAATTCTCCGAGAGAGGGTTGAAGGTGCGGCCCGGCGCGTCGAAGAGGACGTCGTAACCCCGGCTGACAAAGGGCATGTAAAGATGCTCGTTTTTCACCCGCATCTTCCCTCCACCGCGCGACGAGGCGATCGTTTCCTCAGCCGCCGCAGCCTGGTATAGATTCAGAAACATTTCCGCCTTTGTGCGAAGAACGGGGTCATCGGCAAAATCCCGCAGATTGAGAATGGCATTCGCAATGTCCTCCTCATAAGAAGGAGATCCCCACTCCGTGAAGAGCCCGGCCCGGGAGCGCGTATCCAGCCAGGCATGCATCCGCTTGTTCCAAGCCTGATACATGGTTTCCAGATCCGTGCCGTCGTCGTACTTCTGACCGGCATAGGAAGGATGCTTGCGAAGAAACTGCGCCGCGAGCAACTGTCCGGTCATTTTCATGATATTGTGGTTTTCCGATCCGTGCTGGATCCAGGGGCTCTTCTGTCCGTCCGCCAGCTTGCCGAATTTTTTGGCGGTGGCCCACATGCCTTTCTCCATGTTCGCCTGCGCCGCTGGGGTCAAACGTCCGGGCATGTAGGGACTGTCGGCTTTGAACAGCGCGTAATACCGGAGCATTTCCGTCCCGAAGAATCCGAAGCCGAAAACATCGTGCTGCCCCCAGACAAAGGCAGGAGAGGCAATGAATTCGTTGATCTCATCGGCACGGAGTCCCAGCATCAGGCCCGCCTGGCTCCACCGAATCCAGCCGATGGAAGTTTTCACCGTCCCCGGAAGCGTTAGCGCGTCAGCCAGCCGGAACTTGTCCCCGACATGAAAGGACACCAGGCGGCTTTGCCGGATGCGCTCCAGATAATCCGCCGGCAATTTCGACATGAAGGCAGGAGGAAAAGGCTGGGTCGGCTTCAACCCCTGATCGTCGACGCCTGCGGCCAGGACCAAATTCGGTGCGGCGAGGAAAAACGCGGCAGCCATGGCGGCGAGTGTTCTAAAGGGATGGGATTTCATATGTAATAGCCTCGCTGCCGATCTATAGGCAGATCCGGCGCGACTCAATGCCACGGAGAAAACCATTTTTTATCACTTTCCTCCGGTCAGCCTCGAACGCATCGCACCGCACGACGCCGGATTTTCAAAACTTCCTACGATAGGATTGGGGGAGTTCGGTCATAAAATTACCATTTTTGCCAAACGTCGCATGGTTTCCAAAGCCAGAGCGAATGCCGCCGCACGCTCTGTGTTCTGCCGCTGCGGCGGGCAATCGGCAATATCCGTTCCCTCAAGGCATCAAGGATTTTCATCACCTCCGAGACTTTCCAACTCCATAGGTTCCACGACAATAGCGCCATAAGCCCGGCCTTGGTGGGCGTTGTTAATGACACCATTGTTGCGCTTGAAGATTTCTAGCCGCGCAGTACTGCTCCCGTGCGGCCGTTCCGCCCTCTCACGAAAAGGCAGTTGGAGGCGATGACGTGCTTTGGTCGTCAGATAGCGCCCATTCACACCAAGCGCAAACAACTGCGATGTAGTGAAAATTATGATTTTCCCGTGACTCCAATGCCCATGAGAGACTGAAGGTCGCTTTTATGAACGGCCCCCCTCCTCGGCGCTTCACGTTTTATCGGGATATTCATTACAAAGAAAACACTCCGATTCAGCATCCTCGATAATGGCCGGAAACCGGGCACTTCTTCGCTCTGGTTTCCCACAATGCAGCAGACGTGACATTCCCCTCAAAACGTTGCATCCGAGCAAGAGTGTTTCGGAGATTCCTTATCATTGCTTGGCACATTAATTTCACGTGATCGGTCCAGACAGCAGAAACCTCACCGGCAGTGGACGATTAATACCAAGGTATTATAGACTCTCGAGGACGTGTGGGGCATGATCTGCCATGAAGTTACCCATGAAGCGTGATCTTTCGATATCCGTTGTCGATGACGACGAGTCCATGCGAGAATCGCTGGAAAGCCTCCTGAAATCGATGGGCTTTCGCGTGGCGTTGTTTCCGGGGGCGGAGGAATTTCTCGATGCGGGGGCAGCCGGTCGGACAGATTGCCTGATTCTCGATGTCCGTCTCGCAGGGATGAGCGGGCCCGAACTTCAGAAGGAGCTTTCCGTGGACCACCCCTCCCTGCCGGTCATTTTCATCACCGGACACGGCACCGAGGCGCTCCGGCAGAAAGTGATTGCCGCCGGTGCGGTGGATTGCCTGTTCAAACCCTTCAGCGAGGATAAACTGCTTGGCGCAGTGGAAGCCGCAGCCGGGCTGAATTCGGACTCGTCGTCCACCTGAAACCAACCCATGAAATCCTCGATTCCGCCGATTTGTGTGGTCGATGACGACGCCGGAGTGCGCGAGGCGGTGGAAAGTTTGTTGCGGGCAGAGGGTTTTGAAGTCGAATTGTTCGCCACCGCCCAGCGGTTCGCCGCGCGGGCGAAGTCGGCCCCGCTCTCGTGCGTCATTCTCGATGTGGAACTGCCCGGCCTGAGTGGGCTCGAGTTGCAGCGCGAGTTGGCCGAGGCCGGGCTCGAGATACCGATCATTTTCCTCACCGGACATGGCAGCATTCCCATGTCGGTGAAGGCCATGAAGGCAGGAGCGGTTGAATTTTTGACGAAGCCGTTTGAAATCGAGGATCTGCTCGGTGCCATCCAAGCCGCCGTGTCGGGCACGCACTCCGAGGAGTTGGAAACAACAAATGATTCATCGGACGTTGTCGGCGACAGTCGCGCACTCCGAGCGCTGCTGGAGCGCGTCCAGATGGTGGCGCCGACGGACTCGACCATCCTCATCCAAGGGGAAACAGGCACGGGCAAGGAGGTGCTCGCGAAGGAAATCCACCGCCGCAGCCGCCGCGCGGAAAAGCCGCTCATCCGGGTCAACTGCGCGTCGATTCCGAAAGAACTCTACGAGAGCGAATTTTTCGGTCACGTGAAGGGGGCCTTCACCGGTGCATTTAAGGATCGTGTCGGCCGCTTCGAAGCCGCCGATGGTGGCACGCTTTTCCTCGACGAGATCGGCGAAATACCGCTCGACCTCCAGAGCAAACTGCTCCGCGCGCTGCAAGAGAAGCAATATGAACGAGTAGGTGACGACCGCACCCGAAAGGTCGATGTGCGCATCATCGCCGCCACCAATCGCGACCTCAAATCCGAGGTCGCCGCGGGCCGATTCCGGGAGGATCTCTATTATCGCCTCAATGTCTTCCCCTTGGAAGTCGTTCCGCTCCGCAACCGCTTGGGTGATATTCCGCTGCTCGCGAATCATTTCATGAGTCTTTCCGCGAAGGAAATGAACTGCCCAAAGGCCCGGCTTACCCCCGCCGGACTTGCCTCGCTCCAGAATTATGACTGGCCCGGAAACATCCGCGAGCTTCGCAATGTGATCGAGCGGGCGGTGATCCTCGCCCGAGGTGGCGCCGTGGAGTTCGATTTGCCGATTACCGCTGCATCCGCGCTCGTTCCGGCCACGGAACCTACACCTGGCGAAGTCCGTGAATTCCTGACCGAACCGGAAATGCAGCGTAAGGAACGCGACAATCTGCTTGCCGTGCTTGAAAAGACCTCATGGAAAATCAAGGGAGCCGACGGTGCCGCCGAGCTGCTGGGTGTCAAGCCGACCACGCTGCTCTCACGCATCAAGAAGATGGGCTTGCGCCGCGAAGACAAGGCCCCCTGATCCAATGATCTCCGACGGAAACGCCGCAATCGCGCCTCCGACGAAGCCGGGCGGAGCACGGCTGGCGCGGTCCTGGCGCCACCGCTGTCCCGCGCCACTGCGTTACCTTATCGCCATCGCCCTCGTCGCACTGGCCTGGATGATCACCTTCGGCCTGCGCCATTTGATTGATGCGCCGTCGTTTCAGACGCCGTTCTTCGTCTGCGCCATTGTGCTGAGCAGTTGGATCGGAGGCGCCGGGCCAGGCGTCCTCGCCACGGTGCTCTCGATCTTCACCATCGAATTCGCGTTCACGGAACCCCGCTACACCTTCAGCTTCACTCTCAGCGATGTGCCGAAGTTCACCGTCTTCCTCCTCGCGGGTGTCTTCATCAGCCTGCTCGCGCGTCGGCAGCGGCGCGACGAGGAGGCGCTGCTTGTCGCCCGCGAAAGCCTTGAGGAAAAAGTACGGGAACGGACCGCCGACCTTGAGGCCACCAACAAAAAGCTGACCGCCGAAATCGCCGAGCGAACGCGCGCTGAGTCTGCGCTCCATCGGTTGAACCGGGCCTGGCGGGTCCGTGGCCTGCTCAACCGCTCGGTGGCACGAAGCGCCGACGAACACGAGTTGCTGGCCCGGGTCTGCCAGGCGCTCGTGAAGGCCGGCGGCCACCAGCTCGCGTGGATCGCCCGTTTACGCAATGGAGAAATCCATTCCGAGGCCCATGCTGCCGTGGGCCGGTTTAAGGATCCAAATATTGCATGGAACCCCGGCGGACCCGGATACGAACTGGCGGGCAAGGCGATCCAGGGCGGTGCGCCAGTTTCCTGCGCGCTGCGCGATCGTTCCCCCGAACTCCCAAGGGATACTTGGGCGGAGGAGAACCGTGTGAAAGCCGTACTCGCCCTGCCTCTGGTTGCCGAGGGCAGCGTGATAGGAGGCTTGCTCGTCTATTCCGAGGAGTGGGACGCATTCGACGAGAAGGAGACGGATTTGCTGCAACAGGCGGCCAACGACGTGGCTCAGGGCATGGTCCTTTTCCAAACCCGGGCAGCCCGGACGGCGGCAGAAACAGCGCTACGGGATACCCAGGCCGATCTCGAACGGGTTGCGCGCGCGACGACGATGGGCGAGCTGACTGCCTCTATCGCCCACGAAATCAATCAACCCCTCGCCGCTGTGGTGACGAACGCGAATGCCTGCCTGCGCTGGCTGGACCGGGAACCGCCGGAACTTGACGAAGCGCGCGAGGCCGCGCGGCGCATTATTCGCGACGGCAAACGCGGCAGCGAGGTGCTGGCCCGCATCCGTGCCATGCTCAAGAAGGGCGAACCCGTCCGTGAGCCGCTGGCCGTCTGCGAGGTCATCCAGGAGATTCTCATGCTGGCCGGCCCGGGCCTCGACGGCGTCGAACTCGAAACTCATCTCGACAAGGTGCTCCCGCCCATCCACGGAGACCGTGTGCAACTTCAGCAAGTTCTGCTAAATCTTGTTCTGAATGCCGCTGAAGCCATGAAATCCGTCGGCGACCGTCGGAAAATCCTGCACATCGCGGCGGGCCGCAACGCCGCCGGCGACATCGAGGTCTCGGTATGCGACTCCGGCACCGGATTGCCTCCCGATTTACTCGAGCGCGTGTTCGCCACGTTCTTCACCACCAAGGCCGAGGGCCTCGGCATGGGGTTGTCGATCTGCCGTTCGATCATCGAACATCACGGCGGCCGCCTCTGGGCGGAATCAAATCCGGATTTCGGCGCGACGTTCCGTTTTTCCCTTCCCGTAGAGAATTCATGAAAGACCCGGAGCCGGTCGTTTTTGTGGTCGATGACGACGAGGCCATTCGCGAGGCGCTTGGCAGCCTGATCCGTTCCGAGGGCCTGCGCGTGAAAACCTTCGCCTCAGCGGGTGAGTTCCTGGCACGCCCCGGCATCGACGCCCCAGCCTGCCTCGTGCTCGATGTGCGCCTTCCCGACCTTAACGGCCTCACTCTCCAAAGCGACCTCGCCGCGGCTGCCGACTCCATCCCCATCATTTTCATCACCGGACATGGTGACATCCCCATGAGCGTCCGTGCCATGAAAGCTGGCGCCATCGAGTTTCTCACCAAACCGTTTCAAGACGACGCATTGCTCGCGGCCATCCGCCAGGCGCTGGCGAAGGATGCGGAAGCCCGCGTAGAACGCCTGAAAACGGCGGAGCTTCGCGAACGCTACGAGACACTCACCACCCGCGAGCGCGAGGTCATGGGCCTGGTCGTCCGGGGACTGCTCAACAAGCAGGTGGCCGGCGAATTGGGCACGAGTGAAATCACCGTGAAAATTCAGCGCGGCAAAGTGATGCAAAAAATGCGGGCCGAGTCTCTGGTTGAACTCGTCCACATGGCCGAAATTCTCGGCCTGCGCGACTGGCAGTATCCGCAGTCCTAATCCCGGGACGCGCGCGCGACTCCCCTATGCGTCCCTCACGCAGCCGAGCTTTCGCCCGGCGGGAAGCCGAAGGTTCGAACGTTCGAAATTTCGAACCGCTGCGATGAAGAGCATGAATTTCTTAACAATCTAAAAATCAGATTGTTACGCGGCTTCAGCAAAGCTGGCACGTAACATGAGATAGGAGAATGGAAACCATCCAACACACCATGAACTTCAAACTCCTTCTCTCACGCTTCATCGCCTCTCGTCTCGAACATCAGGCCCGCCTTGTCCGCCGCGCTCTTCGTGACCATCAGCGTCGCGAAGCCACCCGCATCCGCCAACTCGAAATCCGCGCCCGCGGACTTCGTCTCTATGCCGCCTGGAGCCGCAAGCCCTTCACCGGCACACCTCACACTGCGACGTGGCAACCGCTCGGGACCCCCTCTCTCGCCTGATCATCTCCGCTTCACCGCCATGACCAACACCATCCGCACCTACCCCGAACTCCTCGGCCTCATGCGCGAAGCGTTGAGAAGGGAACACCCCGAGTGGGTGGGCCCGCGCGGCGAATCCGCCCTCTGCGATTCCTACGAGGCCCGCCTCGCCAGGCTCCTGGAACTCTTCGCCTCACGCGCCCCGCAATCCCAAAACCCATAACCCATCCCATGAAAATCATTCATCCCACTTCCCGCCGCCGCAATCCCGAAGTTTTCCAGCGCGTCGCCGCCAGCCGGCCCCTCTCGGATCTTTCAGCCGACGGCATCGCGGAAATCTCGGAAACTCTTCGCAACCTGCTCGCCGACGTCTTCGCCCTCTACTTAAAGACAAAAAATTTCCACTGGCACATGAGCGGACCCCATTTTCGCGACTATCACCTGTTGCTCGATGAGCATGGGGACCAGCTCTTCGCGATGACCGACCCGATCGCGGAACGCGCCCGCAAGCTCGGTGGCACGGTGCTTCGCTCGATCAGCGACATCGCCCGCCACCAACGTTTGCGGGACAATGACAAACCTTCGGTTTCCGCGAAGGACATGCTGGCCGAATTGCTCTCCGACCACCAGGAATTGACCGGCTACCTGCGCGCGACGCACAAGATTTGCGATCGTCATAGCGACTCGGCCACCGCGAGCCTGATCGAAAACTGGATCGACGAGACCGAGCGCCGGTCATGGTTCCTTTATGAGATTGTCCGCGGGAACTAACTCGAGGGCTGCCTTCATCGCCAACCCGCTTGCCGTCGCAACCAACGCTGCGGCCTTGCGTGTGGAAGGCAGTTGTGTCACAATCATTCTTTGACGAGGAGAGCGCCATGGACGCCCCGATTCAAAATTCCGATCTGCCGCGTTCGAGCGTTATCCTACGCCTCGCCGTGATTGGCATGGTGTTGGTGACGACGGTTGGAGCTTTCTCCTATGTCGGTGGCTGGCTCACGCCACACGCCCTTTCACCGACGTCGATGGTCGATCGCTTCCAGCAGGTCAACGGAGAGTATTCCGGCTTCCGCCGCAACCACGCCAAGGGCGTTTGCATCACCGGTACTTTTGAAAGCAATGGCGAGGGTGTCGCGCTGTCCCGCGCCGCGGTCTTCCCGACGGGCCGCCTGCCTTTCGTCGGCCGTTTTGCCCTTGCGGGCGGCCAGCCCTACGTCGCCGACGCACCGCACATCGTGCGCAGCCTGGCCATTTTGTTCCAGCTTCCGAACGGCGAGGAATGGCGCACCGGCAACATCAACATTCCCGTCTTCCCGGTTCATACCCCACAGGCTTTCTACGATCTATTGCTCGCTTCCTCACCCGATCCTGCGACGGGCAAGCCCGATCCCGCGAGGATGAAGGCATTCACCGAAAAATATCCCGAGGCCGCCCGCAACCTGCCAATGATCGGCGCTCATCCGGTTTCATCCGGATTTGAAAACAGCACCTACAACGGTCTGAACGCCTTCCGCTTCATCAATGCCGCCGGCGTGGAGACGCCCGTCCGCTGGTCGCTGGTGCCGGTCCAGCCGTTCACACCGATCAGCACCACCGATCCGGGAAAAGCTGACAAAAATTACCTCTTCGATGCATTGATCACGGCCATTCACAGCCATCCGCTGCAATGGCGTCTTGTCGTCACCATCGGCCAGCCCGGCGATCCGACCGGCGACGCCTCCGCGGCCTGGCCGGCGGACCGGCCGCAGATCGACGTGGGCATGCTGACCATCGACCGCGTCGAGAGCGAGGACACCAGCCCCACGCGCGACATTACCTTCGACCCTCTTGTGCTGCCCGACGGAATTGCCGCTTCGGATGATCCGCTGCTCAGTGCGCGGTCGGCGGCCTATTTGAAATCGTTCGTGCGCCGCGAGGGCGAACGCAAGGAACCCAGCGCGGTCTCGACCGTCGAGGTCACAAAATAACCATGAGCGCGCCGAAGCCCCGCACGCGATTCGCCATCCAGTCGCGTATCCTCCATTGGCTCATGGCCGTCATGATCCTGACCATGCTGTTCATCGGCGTGGCCATGGTGGCTTCGCTCGCGGACTACCACCGCCTCGTCGCGATTCATCGGCCACTCGGCATCGCTGTTCTCATCCTCGCGGTGATTCGCCTGATAAACCGGAAGTTGACGAAACTTCCTCCCTTTCCACCCACGATGTCGAAGCTGGAGCGTTTCATTGCATCCTCCTCGGAAAAACTGCTCTACGCCTTGATGATCACACTGCCGCTAGTCGGCTGGGGCATGCTCTCTGCGGGCCACTATCCGATCGTGATGTTTGGGACTGTGCATCTACCTCCCATCCTCCCGGCCCATCCGATGCTCTATGCCTTCCTGCGCCATAGCCACACGGTTCTCGCCTATCTCCTGTTCGCGACAATCTTCGCGCATGTTGGTGCCGTGCTTTTCCACACGCTGATCGTGCGGGATCGCATCCTGGACCGCATGGCTCTGTGGCCAATCCGCCGCCCGAAGCAGGAAAACCAAAATACGCCGTAAGGCCGTGAAGCCTTTCTGCGCCGTCCGCGCGGTCGTTTGAAATGGCGAGAAAGCCTGGCCATGGGCCGGGCGAGGTAATTGGACGATCCGTCTGCATTCTCCTCCACCTCTCGCGAGTTAAACGGCGTCTTTGTGCTTTTCGCCAAGCTTCGATCCGATCCGGATTTCGCTCGAAGCCGAACGATTAATTGAACGTTCGAGAATTCGCCCCGCTTTTCTCCGCCATTGATTCGTTGCAAGCCATTTTCGGCCAGAACCTTTCGTCAATGAACCCCATTTGGCACAGGGCATGCAAATACATCCCTGCACACCACATCACATGAAAACATTCGAAAACAAAATTGTTTTGGTCACTGGCGGAACCTCCGGCATCGGGAAAGCGACCGCCCTCGCCTTCGCCGCGGAGGGAGCACATGTTGTCGTCGCCGGCCGCCGCGAGGAAGACGGAGCCGGATCGATCGAGCAGATCGAAAAGGCGGGCGGCAAAGGCCTGTTCGTCAAGGCCGACGTCAGCCGCGAGGATGAAATTGCGGCGCTGGTCGCACGGACGGTCGAGCATTTCGGCCGTCTCGACATCGCCTTCAACAATGCCGGCGTGCTGCTCGACCGGGGTTCGATCACGGGCGTGACGGAAGAGATGATTGACCAAACCCTCGGCGTCAACCTGCGCGGCGTGGCACTCTGCATGAAGCACGAAATCCCCGCGATGCTGAACTCCGGCGGCGGCGCGATTGTCAATACCGCATCGGTGTTTGGACTGCGTCCGCCTCCGGGCATGTCCATCTACAATGCGAGCAAGTTCGCCGTGATCGGCCTCACCAAGACGGCGGCGCTCGAGTTTGCCAAACAGGGGATTCGCATCAACGCGATCTGCCCTGGGATCATCGAGACAGAGATGACGGCCGGCCTCAAAAAAGACCCGGTCAGGGAGGAGCGGATTCGCGCGGCCCATCCGATCGGGCGCTTCGGCAAACCGGAGGAAATCGCCGCCGGCGTGCTTTACCTATGTTCTCCGGGAGCGGGCTTTGTGACAGGTGTCTCACTGCCCGTGGATGGAGGATACACCGCCTAGATCCAAATCGAAAACACTCTCAACAAACACCCAATGAACACGTCTGAAAACCGTCCTCCCCTGCCCCTCTTCACCCGCGAGGCTGCCGCCGAGAAGGTGCGTCTGGCCGAGAACGGATGGAACACCCGCAACCCCGAAAAAGTCGCGCTCGCTTATACCGCTGATAGCTGGTGGAGAAACCGGTCCGAGTTCATCCAAGGCCGGACCGCCATCATCGAATTCCTCACTCGCAAATGGGAAAAAGAATTCGAATACCGCCTCATCAAGGAATTGTGGGCCTTCGATGGCAGCCGCATCGCCGTGCGCTTCGCCTACGAATGGCGCGACGCTTCCGGAGCCTGGTTCCGTTCCTACGGAAACGAGAATTGGGAGTTCCGCACGGATGGCCTCATGCATCATCGACATGCCTCCATCAACGATGTGCCCATCCAGGAATCGGAGCGCAAGTTCCACTGGGACAGTTCCGGGCCGCGGCCGCTCAATCATCCCGGCCTATCGGATCTCGGCCTCTAGGCGGCAGATTCTCATGAACGAATTCATTTCACACCAATCCAGCCCAAAAAACCATGAACGCCAAAATTGATCCTTCAAAAAATCCCACAGTCGAACATCACGTTCGCGATCTCCTCAGGGCCCTAAACTCGGCAGGTGGCCCGCCGATGGAAACACTTTCTCCCGCGGATGCGCGACAGATCCTCGTCACCGCACAGAAATCCCCCGACGTCGAGCTACCGCCCTGCGACGTCGAGGACAATACCATCCGGCAGGATGGCCTCGAGGTGAAGCTGACCATCGTGCGCCCGAAGGGAGTCACCGGCGTGCTGCCCGGCTTCATGTTCTTCCATGGCGGTGGCTGGATTCTCGGCGACTATCCGACGCACGAGCGGCTTGTCCGCGATCTTGTCGTGGACTCCGGATGCGCGGCCATCTTCGTCAACTATCCGCCTTCTCCGGAAGCACAGTATCCTGTGGCGATCAATCAAGCCTATGCGGCGACCAAATGGGTTGCTGAGAACGGCGCCAGGATCAACGTCGATGGGTCGCGGCTCGCGATCGTTGGTAACAGTGTCGGCGGAAATATGACCGCAGTCGTCGCGCTCATGGCTAAGGAAAGCGGCGGCCCTGGCCTCAAATGCCAGATTCTTCTCTGGCCGGTCACGGACGCCAATTTCGAAACAGAATCCTACAACACCTACGCCGAAGGCTACTTCCTTACCAAGCCGATGATGAAGTGGTTCTGGGACGCCTACACGACGGACTTGGAAAAGCGCGCAGAGATTTACGCGTCACCGCTGCGCGCCACGATTGAGCAACTCCGGGGGCTTCCTCCCGCGCTGGTTCAAACGGCGGGCAACGATGTCCTTCGCGACGAGGGTGAAGCCTATGCACGACGGCTGGATGAGGCGGGCGTGGATGTCACCGCCGTACGCTACGACGGGCTGATTCACGACTACGGCCTTCTCAATGCTCTGAGCGGGGTGCCGGCTGTCCGTGACGCGCTGCATCAGGCGGCGGAAATGCTCAGAAAGCATCTCTTCTGACGGAATTCTTCAGATCCGAAATGCCTGGATCGGCGGTCGCGGGAGAGTCACATCATCCCGCGGTCGCTCGGTGCGTTTGCGAGGTGCCATTTGCATTTCGATCAATCGCCATCGACCTCCGCATCGAAGGTCTATTGGGCAAATTTTAGACGCCTCGTTTCGCCTTCAGATCTAGGACACAAGCTTCGTAGACGGTTGGTCGAGAATCCGAGCGAGTAGGGACGAAAAATCGAACGTCGGAAATTTCGTTCGTTCTGCCGCCAAGGAACGAAAGCCGCAATATCCACATCATAAGCAACTTATAACACAACATCATCCCTGGCACAAAACATGAGACCTGGGAGGAGAAACCCACCTCTTTATGACCATGACCACAGTTCTCAATCGTCTTCATCTTTCGAAGCCCCTCGTCCTGCCTCGGTCCGTTTCGAGCGAGGCTCCTGCGTCAGGAAACACCAATCCGCCCGTCAATCACCGGGATCGGAAACGTACCAGCCTCATGGCGGCAGCGGCCCTGGGAGGAATCGTCCTTCTGGTCTTTGGCGGCAAATGGATTCTCCATTCTCTCCACACCGTTTCCACGGACGACGCCTACGTGAATAGCTACGCCACCTTTGTCGCACCCCGGGTGACCGGACAGGTGACCGAGGTTCTGGTGGCGGATAACAATCGCGTAAAGAAAGGCGATGTCCTTGTTCGGCTTGATCCCGAGCCTTTTCGCATCGACGTCGAGGCCAAACAGGCCGCCCTCGATGTCGCTCAGGCGACCTTGGAACTCGCTCAGGCCAATACCCAGGCGCTTATCGCACAAACTCGGGGAGATCGATTCAAGCTGGTTAATTCGATGGAGACGGTGGACGACCAGGTGGCACAGATTCAACAACGCGTTGCTTCCCTCGAAAAAGCGCGCGCCACGCTCGTCCTCGCACAGCAGGAGTATCGTCGGGGTGAAGATCTCCTCACCAAAAAAGTGATCTCCGAAGAGGATATGGACCAAAAACGGGCGGACCTCGGCGTCGCGGAGTCGGGCGTATCCGAGGCGTTGGAGAACGTGCATGAGTCTCGAGTGGCGCTTGGCCTGCCGGCGGAACCCGAGGCGAACCACGCGCTCGGAGAAGTGCCCGCAAACCTCGATCAGACGTATTCGGTCGTGCGCGAGACGCTCGCCGACCTCTTGCAAAGCGCGGCGCAACTGGGGATTTCTCCCTCGTCCTTTGACCTGACGCCACAGCAGACGATCGAAGAATTCTATCGGCTGGATCCGGATGGGAACATCGACCGTATCTATGCCGCGATTCTGAAAACCGCGCCGGCCGTGCGGGAGGCCGAGGCCGGGGTGGAGCAGGCGCAACGGGCGCTCGATCAGTCGAACTTGAATCTCCGCTACTGCACGATCGTCTCCGAGATCGACGGCGTGGTGACACGGCGAAATGTGAATCCAGGTGATTATCTGCAGGTTGGCCAGAGCCTGATGGCGATCCGCTCGCTGGATGAGATCTGGGTGGATGCGAACTTCAAGGAGACACAACTCCGCGATCTGCGCATCGGGCAGCATGCCACGCTCCATGTGGACATGTATGGCGGGAGCCGCACCTTCGAGGGGCGCGTTTCCGGCTTCACCATGGGAACAGGCTCCACCCTCGCGCTTTTGCCCGCCGAGAATGCCACCGGTAATTTCGTCAAAGTGGTGCAACGCCTGCCCGTCCGCATCGACTTGATCGGATACGATCCCAACCAGGCTCCGCTTTTTGTGGGGACATCAGTGGAGCCAGAGATCGACATTCGCAGCCAGCCGACCGGACCGGATGCCGGCAAGTTCCTGCAAACCTACGTAATTCAACCCACTGTCCAGCCATGACAACGACTCCTGGCAAGGTCACCAATCCTTGGCTGGTGGCCGTGGTTGTCGTCATTCCGGCCTTTATGGAGGTACTCGATACCACGATCGCGAATGTGGCCCTGCGTTACATCGCGGGCGGGCTGTCGGCTGCGGAGACCGACAGTGAGTGGGTGATCACCAGCTATCTGGCCGCCAATGCGATCATCCTTCCGCTCACCGGCTGGATCACCTCGCATCTGGGGCGGCGCAATTACTTCCTTTTCTCCATCTGCCTTTTCTCCATCGCGTCGATACTCTGCGGGTTTGCTCCTAATCTCGAAACTCTCATCGCATGCCGGGTGCTGCAGGGCTTGGCAGGCGGGGGATTGCAGCCGTGCAGCCAGGGCATCCTGCTCGACAGTTTTCCGCCGGAGAAACAGGGCTCGGCCCAGGCGCTCTTTGCCATGGCGGCGCTGGTGGCTCCGGTTTTTGGGCCTACGCTCGGTGGCTGGATCACGGAGGCCTATTCATGGCGCTGGATCTTTCTTATCAACGGCCCGATCGGGGTGCTGGCCTTCTTTGCCGCCTTCGCTGTGGTCCGCGATCCGGCCTACCTCGAGGAGGCTCGGACCGAGTCGCGGAAACTTCCGTTGCGCTTCGACTCCATCGGGCTCGGGTTGCTGGTATTGACGGTTGCCTCGTGGGAAGTACTGCTGAGCAAAGGGCAGGAATGGGATTGGCTCGGCGATCCTTTCGGGCGCATCCAGACCCTGCTCGCGTGTTTCGTACTTGGACTGGGAGGGCTGATCTTTTGGGAGCTGCGGCATCCCCAGCCGGTGGTGAATTTTCGTCCGCTGCGCGAGCGGAACTTCGCCATCGCAAGCATCATTATTTTCTTTTCCTTCGCCGGACTTCTCGCGGCCAGCACGCAGCTTCCGATACTGTTGGAATCGCTCTTCGGCTACGACTCGCTGAATGCGGGCCTGGTTCTTTCGCCCTCGGGATTTTTCACCGTGACCGCGACGTTCATCGCGGGACGCCTGCTCGGCATCAAAATCGACGCGCGATGGCTGATCGGTACCGGACTGCTGATCACCGCGGCGGGCAATTTCTGGATGTCGCGGATGAATCTCCAGATCGAACCGTCGCAAGCGGTCTGGCCGCGATGTGTGCTGACCGTTGGATTGGGTTTCATTTTCGCTCCGATCAATGTCGCGGCCTTCCTCTACATCCCGAAGGAAATGCGCGGCGCAGCCGTAGGCCTCTTTGCCCTTCTGCGCAATGAAGGCGGAAGTTTCGGCACGACGGTCGCTCAAACGATCACCGAGCGGCGGGAAATCTTTCATACCCTGCGACTGAATGAATTCCTCGATCCGCTCAATCCCGCAGTGAAAGACTACTTGCAGACAATTATGCCAGGTTTTGTCAGGAACGTCGGCGACCCGGCGGCCGCAAAAGAAATGGCCCTCCAGGCCCTTTCCACGGTACGTGACCAGCAGGCACTAAGCCTGGCGTTTTTCGACACATTCTTCGTCCTCGCGGTCGTCGGGGTCGCATTGGCCTGTCTCGTCCCACTGATGAAGCGGTCCGTGGTCGAGAAAAAGGCTGCGATCGCGGTGGAATAGATTTAACCCGCAAATTTTCCGCTTGCGACTATTCACCGCAGAGAAGAATCTTCCTCGTGGTTGGCGCTGAGCGTCACTCGGTGTTGCCCTGCGCTTCACAGCGTAAAAGTAGCACAGAGTCAAAACCGGGAGTGGCGTCAAAAATGACGTTACTCTGTAAAACTACAAAGCCCGGATGGCGAAATTGGCAGACGCGCCAGATTTAGGATCTGGTTCCGCAAGGAGTGTGGGTTCAAGTCCCTCTTCGGGCACTTTTTAAACAAGCACCACGTTTTGCGGGCCTTCGACGACCTCGCCGATGGTCTTGCCGCGAGTCAGCTTTTTGGCTTCCGCTTCACGCTTCTTCGGCACGATGAGCACCATGCCGATGCCCATGTTGAAAACTTGATACATCTCCGTCGCATCCACGTTTCCGCCCGCTTCAATAATGCGGAAGATGGCCGGTACGCGCCACGAATCACGGCGAATGTTGGCCTGGCAACCCTTTGGCAGCACGCGGGGTAGATTGTCAATCAATCCGCCTCCAGTGATGTGCGCGGCCCCATGCAAAAGCCCAACGGGCAATGATGCCATCAACGGCTGGTAGTTCCTATGCACGCGCAGTAACTCTTCACTCAAGGGGAGCGCCAACTCCGGAAGCTTTGAGGACGCCTTCAGTCCCATGGTCTGGAAAAGCACCTTGCGAGCCAGCGAATAGCCGTTGGTATGCAGACCATTCGAGGGTAGGCCGATCAGCACGTCACCCGGCCGAACTTTTGACCCGTCGAGCATCTTAACCCGATCCACCACGCCGATGATGGTCCCGGCGACGTCGTATTCGCCGTGATGGTACATACCAGGCATTTGGGCTGTCTCGCCACCGACCAATGCGCACTTCCCCGCCTTGCAAGCTTTGGCGAAACCCGCCAGCAGCTGCTTGAAGACGTCCGGCTCCAATTTTCCCGCGGCGATATAGTCCAAGAAGAACAACGGCTTCGCACCCAGTACCGCGATATCGTTGATACAGTGGTTCACCAGATCTTGTCCCACCGTGTCATGCTTGTCCGCAGCGAAAGCCACTTTCAATTTTGTGCCCACCCCATCGACGCTGGAAACCAGCACGGGGTCTTTCATTCCCTTGAAGTTCGGCCGGAAGAGGCCGCCGAATCCGCCAATTTTGCCCAGCACCTCCGGACCATGGGTGGACTTCACCAAAGATTGGATGCCGCGTTTCACGGTATTGCCGAGATCCACATCCACACCCGCCTGGGCGTAAGCCTTTACTTTCACACTTTTCATAACAAACGAGGTTCAGACTGCTCGAGCAGGCGATTGCGGCCCACCCGCTTTTCCATTACGTACTTATCGAACTCGGCATCGTAGGGCACCGGATACTCACCGCTGAAACATGCGGTGCAAAATTCACTGTTTTTGCGTCCAGTCGCCCGAACCATTCCGTCAAGATCGAGATAACCAATGGAATCCGCGCCGAGGTATTTGCAGATTTCCTCCAACGTACACTGATTCGCGAGCAATTTCTCCGGATCGGGAAAGTCGATGCCGTAGTAACAGGCGTGTTTGTGCGGGGGACAACTGATGCGCATATGCACCTCCTTCGCCCCGGCCTCGCGCAGATTAACCACGCGGGAGCGGGCCGTCGTGCCACGGACGATGGAATCGTCCACCACCACGACACTTTTACCCTTCACTGCATCGCCGATGAGATTTAACTTCACCCGCACGTTAAAATCGCGGATGTGCTGGCTCGGCTGGATGAATGTTCGCCCGATGTAGTGATTGCGCACGAAGGCAGGATAGTAAGGAATTCCCAGTTCCTCCGAAAATCCCAAGGCCGCATAAATGCCCGAGTCGGGCACTGGTACGACGAGGTCGGCCTTCGCTGGATGTTGACGAGCAAGTTCCCGGCCCATCTCCATGCGGGCCTTGCTCACGTTCACGCCTTGGATGTTGCTGTCCGGCCGCGCAAAATACACGTGTTCAAAAATACAAAGCGAAGGCCGCGCGGCCCGAAATGGCCACTCGGACCGAATACCGGTGTTATCGATGATCACCACTTCACCGGGTGCGATTTCCCGGATATATTCCGCCTGGATGAGGTCAAAGGCGCAACTCTCCGAGGACAGGACATAAGCCCCGTCCTTCTTACCCAGACACAAGGGACGAAATCCATTCGGATCGCGGAAGCCGATGATCTCCCGTTCGCCCATCAGCACCACCGAAAAAGCGCCCTCCACGCGTCGCAGCGCGGAAAGCACCCCGCCGTTTCCGTAGGGCTGGGCCAGCAGATGCAGGATGATCTCGCTATCCACCGTGGTCTGGAAGATCGATCCCTTGGCCTCCAGTTCCTCCCGCAATTGCGCGGCGTTGACGAGGTTGCCGTTATGCCCGATGGCCAGTTGCCCGCGGGCGGTGGAAACCAAGAAGGGCTGGGCATTTTTTGCCGTACTCGAGCCCGTGGTCGAGTAACGCACATGCCCGATGGCCCGCGTGCCATTCAACGCCTCCAGTGATTCCGGCGAGAATACCTGCGATACCAGTCCCATGCCTTTGTGCATGGTAAAGGAACTGTCCGAGCCCTTGGCCGAGACGATACCGGCGCTTTCCTGGCCGCGGTGCTGCAAGGCGAAGAGCCCATAGTAGGCGATCATGGCGGCATCCGGATGGCCGAAAACGGCAAAGACACCACATTCGTGGGTAGGTTTTATTTTAGGGCGCAAGTTTTTCGACGAGAGAGGTTCGGGAAAATGCTCACTACTCACGTGACTTTCAAGGTTTGAATGTGCCGCCATTGCCTTTTAGCCAGGCGTTTTCGGCACTCTCAAAGAGTTTTGTCAGCGTTTCCTTGAAGCCCACCCGATATTCCACCGTGTGAGCATGCGTGGTGGTGGGGTAGTTTTTCGACACTTTCTGCCAGAATTGGTCGTCTCCGGCGCGTTCGGTCGCCTCCTGCAGTTTTTCCTTCACCTTGTCGATGCCGCTCTGCCCGACACCATTCGGAGAGTTGGGTATATTGGGCTCAATGTAATAAAAGCGGGCAAGTTCTGAACCGTTTGTGCCGATATTCACTTCAGAAATACGGACAGTCCCATCCACGACATACTCATGCATGCTCACTGAAGTGATGGCCGTGAGCCGCACGATATATTTCCCGGCCGGCATCTCCGCCACCCATACTTCTTTCCGGATATCGCGCGGCATCTCGGAAACTTCCCCCTGCACAACCCCGCGGATGGCTGTCGAACCCGATTCCTGGGCACGCAAACCAGTGGCGGCGAGCAGAAAGGCCACGATAAAAATTTTCAAGGTATCCATGTCGGGTCGATTTCGATTTCGTTCTGGTTTACCGAAACCAGTTTCCAGTCCCAAGGTTTCCAGCTTTTCTGCCGCCACGCAAACTGGAAGTCATTTTCCAGCGAATTCGCACGTTGCATCACCATTTCGCCCACCGCCGTGGCGCGTCCATCCACTCGTAATCGCGCCTCCACCTCCCCCTTCCGCCCCTCGCGGATGACCTTCTGGGACTCCACCCTGATCTCAAGAGCCAGAAACTGCTGAAACGCCTCCGCCGCCAAGCTCACGGCCTTATCCCGCTGAAGTCCCCATTGGTCACGGTAGTCCTCTGACATCAACGACTTAACCTTTTTCCAGTCCCGGTTCTCCGCCGCCGTGATCAGCCGGGAAAACGCACGCTCCAACTGCCGGCCGGGCGAAAACTCCACCACCATCCACAAAGCCAGCGCCACGAAAGCAGCTCCGCCAATTCCCAGCACCCCTGTGCGATTGACCCGCATTTTTACGGTTGGCCTGAAAACCACACTGGCCAGACACGCAATTTTCGTCTCATAGATCATACTATGCCCCGCTATCGCCCGAATGTCGCAATCATTTTGCGCAATGATGCCGGTGAAATCCTCGTGTGCGAACGCAGCGATTGGCCCGGTTGCTGGCAATTTCCCCAGGGCGGCGTAAAGAAAGGGGAAACGCTTCTCGAAGCCCTTCATCGGGAAGTCGAGGAAGAACTTGGCTTGCTTCCCGCCGACTATCGCATCCTCTCCAGCCGGGGTCTCTATCGCTACCTCTTCACAAGTGGACGGAAGAAAAATGGCTACGACGGGCAGGAACAACAATACTACCTTGCCGAACTCACCAACAATGACGCCGTCATTCGCTACGATGCCTCGCATGAATTTTGCGACGCCCGCTGGCTGGCTCCGGCCGCCTACGATCTGCGTTGGATCGCCCCGATGAAGTATGAGGTCTACGCCCAAATCTTTCTCGATTTTTTCGGTTTGGAACTTCGTGACGCAACCGACGCATGAATTCTGTTGACTTGCTCGGTGGATTGGGGATTCTCCGCCCGTTCTATGTTCGACGTTCCGTCATTTTTGGGTTTTGTAGGCTTGGCTCTCGCTTTGATCGGCGGGGTCTGGTGGGCCTGCCGTAATGACTCGGATACTCAATAATCCCTCTCACATGACTATCTCGTGGATAAGATTCGAGTGGGATCTGACCGGCCTCCCCGTCGTCAGTGATAAAGACATTGCTCCCTTTATTTTACGTCCGGCCGAAAAGGGCGAGGAGGATACCATCCAAAAGGTGGCAGCCAGTGCCTTCAGCATGGACACCGCATGGGGCGACGCCCGCAGCTTTATTACCGAACGGGTGACGAAGAATATCGCGGAGTCGTTCGATCGCGAAATCCCCTCGTGTGTGGTCCTTCAGCATGGCAGCCGTATTATCGGTGTCTCTGCCCTGAACCTCGGCGAGGTCGAAAACAATCTACCGACCGGCCCCTGTATTCTCCATGAATACCGCAGCCGCGGCCTGGCTAGCCTGCTTTTACAGGCGTCCCTGCTAACCGTGCGCGATGCCGGCCTCGGTCGCGCTTACGGCATTGTCCGTGAAAGAACGCCGGCAGCCCGTTTCGTCTACCCCAAGTTCGGCGGAGTCGGCCATCCATGGACCACGGACCTCGGCCACTCGCCCAAGCTGGCGGCTTGATTACGGATTGCGCTTTGCAAAAGAGCGCATCTTTGCCAGAAACAAGCCGATTCAATGAATGGGCTGTTTAAGGATTACGAAGTCGGGGACTTTTTCGATGAAATGTTTTCGGCTCCGGGCCAAGTCCGCCCACACTACAGCCTGCTGGCCCAAAGATTTGGCGAGATGGAGGAGGGCGAGTTTGAACGCAAGCTCCAGTTGGCCGAGAAATCCTACCTGAATCAGGGCATCACTTTTACCGTTTACAGCGGTGATGAAGGTACCGAGCGCATCTTCCCCTTCGATCTCATTCCCCGCATCATCCCCGCGAAGGAATGGGAGCACATCGAACGCGGTCTCACCCAGCGTCTCACCGCGCTCAATCTTTTCCTGCACGATATCTATCACGAGCAGCGCATCCTCAAGGAGAAGATCATTCCCGAGGAGATCATCCTCGGGGCGAAACATTTCCGCCCGGAGCTCATCGGCTTCGATGTTCCCAAGAATATCTACATCCACATCTGCGGCACCGATCTCATCCGCGACCGCCAGGGTGTCTATACCGTGCTCGAAGACAACGGCCGTTGTCCTTCCGGCGTCTCCTACGTGCTGGAAAACCGGCAGGCCATGAAGCGGGTCTTCCCCAAGCTTTTCTCGAAGTACCCCGTGCGCCCCGTCGACCGCTACGCCCAGGACCTCCTGGCCGCCCTGCGCTACGTGGCCCCGCACGAGAACCCCGATCCGACCGTCGTCGTCCTGAGCCCGGGCATCTTCAACTCCGCCTATTTTGAGCATTCCTTCCTGGCCCGCTCCATGGGCATCGAAATCGTCACCGGCAACGACCTCGTCGTGAAAGACGCCCGGGTCTTCATGAAGACCACCAAGGGCCTCAAGCAAGTGGATGTCATTTATCGCCGCATCGATGATGACTTCATCGACCCGACCGTCTTCCGCAAGGACTCCGTCCTCGGCGTCCCCGGCATCATCGAAGCCTATCGCAAGGGCAATGTGAACCTCGCCAATGCCGTCGGCACCGGCGTCGCCGATGACAAGGTCACCTATTACTACGTGCCGCAGATGATTAAATTTTACCTCGGCGAAGAACCCATCCTCCCGAATGTGGAAACCTATCTCTCCTCCGACGAGACCGATCGCAAATTCATCCTGGAAAACCTGGAAAACCTCGTCGTCAAAGCCGCCAACGAAAGTGGCGGCTATGGCATGCTCATCGGCCCACACGCCAGCAGAGAGGAAATCGAAAAATTCCGGGCCGCCATCATCGCCGATCCGCGCGGTTATATCGCCCAGCCGGTCATCAATTTGTCCCGCTCTCCCTCCTTCTGCGACGGCCAGAGCGAGGGTCGCCATATCGACCTTCGGCCCTACATTCTCAGCGGCGAGAAGACCAGTATCATCCCCGGCGGCCTCACCCGCGTCGCCCTCCGTAAAGGCTCGCTCGTGGTCAACTCCAGCCAGGGCGGCGGCAGCAAAGACACCTGGGTGTTGGACGGTCACGAAGAAGACGAGCCGACCCCGGCGCAATCCCAGTCTCAATCGCAATCCTAACATGCTGTCCCGCGTCGCCGACTCCTGCTTCTGGCTCAGCCGCTACCTCGAACGTGCTGAAACCAACGCGCGCATCCTCGATGTGAATATGCAACTCATCCTCGACTTCGAGGATCAGGCGCCCCACCTCGTGCAACGGCACTGGCAACCCGTACTTGCCACCTTGGAGGATCAGGAGCTTTTCAACGAACTGCATGAGCAGATCACTCCGGATGCGGTCATGGAGTTCGTTACTTTCGAGAGAAAGAATCCTCACTCTATTTATTCCTGCCTGGCCAATGCCCGCGAAAATGCCCGTACGGTGCGCGAACAGATTTCCAGCGAGATGTGGGAGCAACTCAACCGCACGTTCCTCTATCTACGCGAAGGCCCGGCCCGGGTCGATTTCCACGAGAGTCCGATCGATTTTTACCGCCGCCTCGTCGATACCTTGCACGGTTTCCAAGGCACCACCGACGCCACCATGACCCACGGCGAAGGCTGGGACTTCCTGCAACTCGGCAAATACCTTGAACGCGCCGACTCCACCTCCCGCGTCCTCGACATCAAGTATCACATCCTCCTGCCCACCGGAGAAAAGGTCGGCGGGCACGTCGATATCACCCAATGGATGGCCGTCTTGCGCTCATGCAGTGGCATGGAGGCCTACCTTAAAGCCTGTGTCGGCCAGATTTCCGGCTGGCAGATCGCCGAGTTCCTCATCCTGCACGACGAATTTCCCCGTTCCCTGCGTTTCTGCGCCGACCAGCTCGACAGCGCTCTGCATCGCATCTCCGGGTGTGATAAGGCCCATTTCAGCAACAACGCCGAACGGCTCTCCGGCCAACTCCGTGCCACCCTGGACTACACGACCATCGGCAGCATCTTTCAGGACGGCTTGCATCAATTCCTCGATAAAACCCAGGGCCGCCTCATAGAGCTCGCCGACGCCATTCTGGAAACCTACTGCCGGTGGCAGGACGAGACCCCTGCCTGAGGCCGCGTACGGCTCGCATTGACATGCGGGCTTTCGCCCCGCATTTTTTCGCCCGTGCATTCGTTTTCGTATCGTCAGGGTGTCCTCCACTGTGAGGACGTAAATCTTTCCGAGTTGGCAGGCCGCACCGGCACGCCCGCCTATGTCTATTCCGCGGAGACCATCCGCAACAATTTCCGCCGCCTCGACGCCGCGCTCGCGCCGCTCGATCATATGATCTGCTATGCGGTAAAGGCGAATTCCAATCTCGCCATCCTCAACCTCCTCGCCAAGGAAGGTGCCGGTTTTGACATCGTCTCCGGAGGGGAACTTTTCCGTGTGCTCGCCGCCAAGGGGGAATCCGGTCGCTGCACCTTCGCCGGCGTCGGCAAAACTTCCGAGGAAATTGCCCAGGCCCTGCGTGAGGGCATCTATTGCTTTAACGTCGAGAGCGAGCCCGAGCTCGAGCGCATCAACGATGTGGCCGGCTCTCTCGGAGTGAAAGCCCCGGTCGCCGTCCGGGTTAATCCCGATGTCGACGCCAAGACCCACAAGTACATCTCGACGGGAAAGAGCAAAAACAAGTTCGGCATCGGCCTCGATCGCGCCGCCGAAGTCTATGCCCGCGCGGCGGCGCTTCCCCACTTGCATCTGCGCGGTGTACAGACGCACATTGGTTCCCAGATCCTCGAGCCCGGCCCCTTTGCCGAGGCTGCGGCCAAACTCGTCCCCCTTGTTGAGTCTCTGCGCGACACCTACGGCATCGAATTTTTCAGCATCGGCGGCGGCGTGGGCATTGTCTATGATCCTGCCCTGGCCAGCGGCGATCCCGCCTGGTGGCAGGCTGCCGACCACCCTCGGCGCATTACGCCGGAAGATTACGCTGCGGCTATCGTGCCCATCCTGCAACCGCTCAAGCTGCGCATTCTTTTTGAACCGGGCCGCTTCATGGTCGGCAACGCCGGCGTGCTTCTCAGCACCGTGCAATACGTCAAGAAAACCCCGGCCAAGACCTTTACCGTCGTTGACGCGGCCATGAATGACCTTATTCGTCCCGCGCTCTATGAGGGCTATCACGAGATCGTCCCTCTCAAGCAGGCCGAAGCCGAGCCCATCGTCATGGATGTCGTCGGCCCGGTCTGCGAAAGCGGCGATTTTTTTGCTCAGGACCGGGAAATCCCGCCACTCGCGCAGAACGATCTCATCGCCCTTATGAGTGCCGGAGCCTACGGCTTCGTCATGTCTTCAAGCTATAACTCCCGCCCCCTTCTGCCCGAAGTGCTGGTGGATGGCTCAAAGGCTCACACCGTTCGCACCCGCCAGACCTACGCGGATTTGGTGAAAGGCGAAATCATCCCTTCCTGACGAAAATCGCGGGCCGGCTTACTTCGGTTTGATGAAGTAGCCGGACGCCTTCCACGCGCCGCCCTCTTTTTGGAAGGTCACCGTCTCGATGTTGTACTTCATGTTGGCGTAGGACGTTTCAAACTGCGCGATGACGAAGTCGCCCTTGATGATCTCTTTTCCGGTGGGAATTTCTGTCTGGTGCAAGGCTGAGGCGAGCTCCCGCTTCTGAAGCGGGCCCAACGGGCCTCTCACTGCCTTGAGCGCCGCCACCCATTGGTCGGAAGTCACCGCCTTTTGAAAATCCGTGGAGGCCTCTTTCCAACTCTCCGCATATTTGCCTTCATCGATACCCTTCAACCAGATCTCCATCGCTGCGACCGCGGCGGTCTTTGGGTCAGCCTCCTCGGCTCGCAACATTAGGCTGGCCGTCAGGACGCCCAGGATGGTGAACGCCAGGATCATTTTGGGGGTGCGTTTGTGGTGTTTCATAATTTTGGTGATTCTTGCTTTGAGATGGGAAAAGGATTCGCCAATGCCGAGCGCTCCGTAAGGCACGGCGGGCGTCGTGGCCGCCAGGCTGAGCAAGGTCTCACCATACTGTGAAGGTTGAGCGAGAGGGCGCATGGCACTCTCATCCGCCGCCTCTTCGCGAAACCGGGCCCACAACCAGACCGCCACATAAACCAGGGGGTTGAACCAATGCACACAACGTGCGACGGCATAGAGCCAGCCGACTGGGATGTCCCAGCTCCGAAAATGCGCGAGCTCGTGCAGGAGCACATGGCGGAGCACCGTCTCGTCGGTGAGACTCGCCGGCAAAAGGATACGCGGCCGCAGCCAGCCCAGAATGGCGGGTGCGGCAATTTTCCCGGAAACTATGATCCCGATGGGGGCATTCACTCCAGCTTGTTCCTTGCAATCCTCCAGCATCGATAAGAGCCGGGCATCGGTGGAAAATCGCTCTCCCGTCCAACGGCGTGAAACTCTCCAAGTATTCCAGAGCAGAAGCAAAAACGACACCGCGGCTCCCAGCGCCCAAAGTACCAATACTCCATCAAGCATTGGCCCTGCTTCCATCCTTAAGGAAGCCATCTCCTCTGGCGCAATTTCGGCCCTCAAAAATTCCTGAACATTACCCGGCAACTGAGCAAAGACCTGGGCCGTTGATGCTGGCAGCACCTCGACCTTCCAAGGTACCAGGAAAAATAGCGGAACGGCCACCCACCACCAGCGCCGCCAGCGCGCCTGCATGCGACCGCTAAACAACTCATCGAAGAGAAATATCACTGCCAGCGCCGTGGTCCCCTGTACGGTTAGGTTGAGCAAGGCCGCGATCACTTCCCATCCCCTTTCAGCAGACGCTTCAACTCCTCTACCTCGCCGGGCGACAGCTTCCGTGTGTTCACGAAATGCGCGATCATCGGCGTGAGCGCACCGTCAAAGACCCGCTGAAGAAAACTCTCCGTTTCTGCTCGCTGGCATTCCTCTTCTGTAGCCTTTGCAGCATAGCGATAAGACTTGCCCTCTTTTTCAAAGGTCAACGCCTGCTTTTTCACCAACCGGTTCAACAAGGTTTTGATCGTCGCAGAGGACCATTCCGTGGAATCCGCCAGCGCCTCGATGATTTCATGCGCTGATGACGGCGGCCGGGCCCAGATGACTTTCATCACCTGCCATTCCGCTTCCGATATGCGCGGCTCCTGCTTCATTTACAAACGTAATCATATAACGATTACGTTTGTAAATGATTTTATCTACCCAGTCGCAGCGACTTTCTTTTTCCGCAGCCGTTGGGCTTCCGCCACAAACTCGGCCTGCACGTCAAAGGGCTGATCGTTAGTGACACGCGAATGGTAGGTGCCGTCCGGCTGCATGACTTTCGCCTTCACCGTATCGCGCCAGTACCACTCCAGGATTTCCTCCACATGCTGGATCATCCCCGGCGACACAATCGGAAAAACCGTTTCCACCCGTCGGTGCAGATTGCGCGGCATCCAGTCGGCACTGCCGAGATAGATCTTCGGCTCGCCGCCGTTTTCAAAGCGATAAATACGGCTGTGCTCAAGGAATCGCCCGACCAGACTGCGCACCTCAATGTTGTCGCTCACGCCCGGGATGCCCACCTTGAGCGCGCACATGCCACGCACGAGGAGCCGAATCGGCACCCCTGCGGCCGAGGCTCGATAGAGCGCCTCGATGATGCGCTCTTCCACCAAGGCATTGACCTTTACGTAAATGCCACTCGGACGGCCCGCCTGGGCGCTCTCGATCTCGTTGTCGATCAGACGCTCGAAGGCCTTGAGCAAATTGAAAGGTGCAACCAAGAGTTCCTTCATCTCGGGGAACTTCGAAACGCCGGTCAGGCAGTTGAATGTTTCCGCCAGCTCGGTGGTCAATTCCTCCCGGCACGTGAACAACCCCAGGTCGGTGTAAATTTTCGCCGTAGACGGATGGTAGTTGCCCGTGCCCATGTGCGCGTAGCGGCGGATGCCATCGCCCTCGCTGCGCACGATCAGCACAGCCTTCGCATGCGTTTTCAAACCGGTCACGCCGTAGACGACATCCACGCCAGCCTCGCGCATCATGCGAGCCCATTTGATGTTGGCCGCCTCGTCGAAACGCGCCTTGAGTTCGATCACCACTGTCACCTGCTTGCCGTTGCGAGCCGCTTCGATCAGCGATTGGACCAGGGGTGAATCAGAGCTTGTGCGATAAAGAGTCTGTTTGATGGCCAGCACGTGCGGGTCCTCCGCCGCCTGCGCGACGAAATCCACCACCGTCTGGAAATTGTCATAGGGGTGGTGCAGCAGGATATCGCCTTTGCGGATGTGAAAGAAAATGTCCGACTCCGCCTCGAGCGAGACCACCGTATTCGGCGAGAAGCGCTTGTAACGCAGGTCCGGCCGGTCGATTTGCAGGGCCAGCGGCATCAAGCGCACAAAATTCAATGGACCATCGATGCGAAACACATCCTCCGCCTCGAGGTTGAAAATGTCCAGCAACCGGTCCACCGCATGTTCCGGGCAGTCCTGCTCGACCTCGATGCGTACCGCCGCGCCACGCTTGACTTTGCGCAACTCGGCCTCGATCGCGTGCAGCAGGTTCGCCGCTTCCTCCTCATCCACATACAGGTTGCTGTTGCGCGTCACGCGAAATAGATGCGCTCCCTTTACCTTCACCCCGTGAAAAAGACTTTGCACGTGGTGCTGGATGATGTGGCCCAGAAACACGAAGTCGCTGCCTTCCGAGCTGGAAAATGGCACCACGCGCGGCAGGATACGCGGCACCTGTACCACCGCGATATCCGTCTCCAAATCATCACCCTCCAATTCCACGATCACGTTAAGGCTCTTGTTCAAGAGCTGCGGAAAGGGATGCGCCGGATCGATCGCCAGCGGCGTCAGCACCGGATAAACACTCTTCTTAAAGAAGGTGTCGAAGTATTCCCATTCATCCTCCGGCACAGCCGGATAGCTATGGAATCGAATGTGCTGGGCCTCCAGTTGGGGCTGCAACTGCTCCCGCCAGCACCGGTATTGCTCATCCACCAACCGCCGTACCCGCCCGCTGATCGCCGTCAGCGCTTCGCTGGCGGTCATTCCATCCGGGCCGGTTTCAAAAAGATGGGTCTGCTTCTGTTGTTTCAGACCGGCCACCCGCACCTCGAAAAACTCATCCAGGTTCGAACTGACAATGCACAGAAACTTCAACCGTTCGAGCAGGGGGTTCGTCTCATCAAGCGCTTGATCCAGCACGCGCTGGTTAAACTCCAGCCAGCTCAGTTCGCGATTGATGAATAACGACTTCTCGGGAAACGCCATCTCCGCATCGTCCGCTCACCGCCCGGGAGGTCAAGGGCAGATTTTTAAAGAATCGTTCGACTACCCCTCGCTCAGGGAATTTTCTCCCGCCATTCCCGCGAGCCATATTTATGGACGGTGAGCGATTGCATCCGGACCGCGACTTCTTCCGGCAGCGAAAAATCCTCCCGCTTTCGCGCCAAGGCATCCGCCAGCGCGCCAAGGAAGCTCGGCGGCAAATTCACTCCCTGGATACTGCCCTGATGCAAAAAACCTTTTCGTGTCCGCCGCTGGGCTCCGCCGCACAGCTTTTGTCCGTCCCCCGCCAGCACATCGTGCAACGCGGGCGCCACGAAGCATGCCATCCCGGAAATGCGATCCTCACATCCGGCCAAGCGAGCGGATATCCCCTCCGTCCCACCCAGCGCCACCATCACCGCATCGTGAATGCGCTCATAGGTTTCCGTCGGTCTTAGCCGTGCCGCCAGATCCAGCAGCGGGACCATCAGCGAAAATGTCCAGTCCCGGCCATGCTCGACCACACCGCCCCCCGTCCAACGCCGTACCAAGGGTCGGTCCGGAAACATATTCACAACCGCGCTCCGTGATTGTGAATAACCAAAGGAGACCGCCGCCTCCGACCAGCAATATACTCTGAGAACCGGTTGGCTGGTCATCTCCAGGATCGCTTCGTCCAGAGCCATTTGCTCCGCGCCATCGCGCGGCGTCGTGTCGTGAAATACTTGCAGCGTGTCAAAAAGCAGCCCGCGGGAATCCTTCATCTTGTCAATCGCAGCAATACGGTTTAGTCCCCTTTTTAACACCAATGGCAAAACCCGCACTCGGTAAAGGGCTCGGGGCTTTGATCAACACCCGTGTCGCCGCCCCCGCTCCGGTGGAGGAACTCGGCGAACGCATCCAAAGCCTTCCCCTCAACCGCATCATTCCCAGCCCCCTGCAGCCTCGCGCCGAATTCCGGAGCGAGCACCTGGCGGAGTTGGTCGAGAGCATCCGGGAGCGCGGTATCATTCAGCCGCTTATCGTCCGCAAGGTCGGCGAAAAATACGAGCTCATTGCGGGGGAGCGTCGCTGGCGCGCGGCCACCGAACTCAAACTCTCCGAGGCGCCGGTCATTGTCCGCGAAGCCAGCGATCGTGAGGTTTTGGAACTCGCCCTCATCGAGAACCTCCAGCGGGAGGATCTCAATCCCATTGAAGAAGCCATGGCCTACGAGCGCCTGCATCGCGACTTCAACCTTACCCAGGATGATATTTCCAAGCGGGTCGGCAAAAGCCGGGCCTCCATCGCCAATGCCATGCGCCTGCTCGATCTGCACGGCGACATCCAGAGCCTGCTCAAGCAGGGCACCATTTCGGTCGGCCACGCCAAGGTTCTCCTCTCCATCAAGTCCCACGAGGAACAAAAGCTACTCGCGGACATGATCATCCGCCAGGGCGCCTCCGTGCGCGTCGCAGAAAAGCTCGCCGCCCAGCATCTGGCCAAAGCGGGCAAGCCCTCCTCCTCCCGCCGCGCCGGCTCTTCCGACCCGGAAATTTCTCCGGCCGTTCAGCGCGTGCAAAATCTTTTGACGCACCGAATGGCCACTCGCGTCGTAATCCACCATGGAGAGAAACGTGGCACCATCACCATCGAGTATTACGGCACCGACGATCTTAACCGCATCCTGGCGGAACTGGGAGTCAAGGACGAGTAGTCCTTTTCCGGGATCATGAGAGCGGCGCAACGTGCATCGCCCCCAAATCCCGGCAGTCCTGAAATCCTGACGTTACTAGGGCGCCGGGGTCGCAAACCGTTCCGCCAGAAAGTCTCCGATGATCCTCGCGTAGAGCCCGTGGCCCACGCGAGCGCAATGCACGCCGTCCACCGTCATCTCATCCGCATCGTACTCCTGCGATGCCGCGTTGAGATCGATCACGTCCACCGCGGCTTGGGAGCCGTAGCCATCCTTAAAATCCCGTATCGCCTCCATGAAGAGACGATAGCGCCCTAGCGCGCTCTGCCCGGGATCGTCCGCGAAAAGCTCTGGATCGATCTTTCCATAGTACGAATCGAGATTCGTCCAGGAGCCCTCATAGATATCGTGCGGGACCACCAGCACCGGCACGCCACCATTGTCTCGTACCATCGCGACGATCCGTTCGATATGTTTGGCGAAATCATTCACCCTCCGGACTTCTGCGGCATTTCCATTGCTGTCCCATTCTCGCTTGTGGTCATTCATGCCGAAATTGATCACCACAAAATCAGGCTCCGCACCGTCATCATACGCGAACCGCAAGCGCTGGAACCCTCCCAGTTTCGGATGCGCGTCATCCGTGCCATAACGAGCAAAGGGATCTGTCGAAGTCGGAATCGGTGACGAGCCCATGAAGGCTTTGCTGCCACCCTTGCCGTAGGTTGTCTGGCGCGACTCGCCGCTGTCCGCCGGGTCGGGATGGAGCATATTGAAGCCGAGTCGTTGCTGCACCACGTCGGTCCAGTGCAGATACTCATCGTCCTCCATGTTGAGCCCGCCCACATTACTGGTCAGGCTGTCTCCCAGAAACATCACATTGACATCCTCGTTTGCGATGTTTTCCCCGATCGGACTCCGCTGCTGGGGATAATGCTTCGGCACACCCGTGATCTCCACCATATCCAGGTAGGCGTAGTCGCTCGTGCCCGCGCTCGTCGTACGAAACCGCACAAGCAAACTCGGCTTGTTCGCGGCATCCGACCCGCAGCTATAAGTCATCTGGCCATCCTCGTAGGCCCCTGTGCCTGTGAGGTTAAGTTGAGTCCAGTTTGCACCGGCATCCTTCGAGTATTCCGCAACGAGTTGCTGGTTTCCCGAGAGCACCCGGCGGTAGGAGACTTTGATCGACGCCATACCCTTCGTATTCAGATCTTTCTGAATCCAGGTGGATCTCGCCAGCTTCACGCATTTTCCGCCTTGGTATCCGGTGTTGCGCAGTTGCGCATAGATATTCTGCCGCGTCCAGTCTGGCAAGGTGTCCTCCGGGTTGCCATTCGTGATGCCGCTCTCGAAATGATCCACAAAAAGCGTGCGGAAAATCTGGGAATAGGTCGCTTCTCCGTCGTCATCCGTCCAGAAATCCCACAGCCGCCCTTCCACGACTTGGTCTGCATCGGGATTTCTCACCGAATCCACCCGCCACCAGTAGTGCGTATTCGGCAACAGTTTGCCCGTTTTGAAACTGGTCCCCTTCACATTGCCCCGCAGTTCCGTCTCATCCGGGGTCATATCCGTCCCAAAATAGACATTGTAGGAGACCACGCTCGGGTCCGGCGCAGCGGACCAGGTCAGCACATTGTTCGTCACCCCGCTTGTCGTCGTAAGGGTCTCGCCGCTCGGATACCCCTTGACCGCTTTCAGCGGATTGAATGGACCCGTGGTAAACGAAGCCGTTTCGTCATCCAGCACCGGATCATGACGGGCTGGGTCCTCACTATCCCTCTGCAATGTCCCCTTATAGGAGTAGATTCGGATATTGTAGGTGGTGTTCTCCTTAAGGTTGCCGAGTTCACAAAACTCGTTCCAGGTCCGGAGGATCGTATGCTGCTTGCCCACCGCTCCTGTCGAAAGGCACACCCGAAAGGTGTTCTCGTCGTTGCCTGTCCCCGTCCAGCGCAGCACGGCTGTATCCGGATCAACATTGGTAGAGATCGGCGGGCCGTCGTCGTTGGTGACTCGCAGATTCGAGACCGCGAAAACAGTGGGAAGCGAAGCGCCCAGCAAAAGCGCACTCAATGTCCGGAAGACAGGTATTTTCATGATGGGGGGATGGGGAAATCGGGCTTGCTGCCAACAGACAAACACCGTGAGCGCGAGGTTAGCGGATCTTCAGCCTAGGGCGTCACGAAATCGCCAAAGGCGTTCTTTCGACACCACCGCCTGCAAAAAAATTGGCCGCCAGGAAAGTTGTCCCCACGTAATAAGTTCACAGAAAATAAATTACGTAAATGCAACTGGTTGCTTTGGCTGATAAATCACAGCCGCATCCTCGACATTGCGTTTGGGCGGGTAATATTTGTGCCCGCTCCATGGAAAAGGCTCTCAATCCCGTCATCCGCGACATCCTCGCTTCTTATGAACGCGAGGGTGGTCAGAACAACACGGATGGATTGAACCTGCCTTCCAAGAGAGCCGTGCACGGCATCTGCGAAGATCTGCTGCAAATTCTCTTCCCCGGTTTCCACGATGAGGAAGCCATTCACAAAAGTTCTCTATCGGTGCTGACTCGTCACCGGGTGACCAGCATGGCTGATCGTCTGGAGGAACAGGTGTGCAAGAGCCTGCGGGTGGACGATCCCAAGTGCCCCACCTCGCTCGCCCACACCATCCTCATGGAATTTTGCCAGGCGCTTCCGCAAGTGCGCGAGCTTCTGCACACGGATATCGACGCGGCCTACGAAGGTGATCCCGCCGCCATCAGCCGCGAAGAGATCATTCTGTCCTACCCCTGCATTGAAACCATCGCCATCCAGCGCCTGGCCCATCTCCTTTACCGGGCAAAGGTGCCGATGATCCCCCGCATGATGACCGAGTGGGCCCATAGCCGCACCGGCATAGACATCCATCCCGGAGCGCAGATCGGCTCTCATTTCTTTGTCGATCATGGCACGGGCGTGGTGGTGGGTGAAACCACCCGCATTGGCCGGAACGTGAAGCTTTACCATGGCGTAACCCTGGGCGCGCGCAGCATGGCCAAGGACGAGGCGGGTAACATCGTAAAGGGCGGCAAACGCCACCCCGATGTGGGCGACAACGTCACGATCTATCCGAATTCCACCATCCTCGGCGGTGAGACCGTGATCGGCGAGAACTCCACCATCGGAGCGAACGTCTTTCTCATGCACAGCATCCCGCCGAATTCGCTGGTGATCTACGAGGAAAAGCAGTTGTCGATTCTCGATAAGAAGGCCAAAGGCAAAAAGGAGGTTCTGGAGTGGTCTATCTAGATTACAACGCCACCTCCCCGCTGGCCCAGGAGGCGCTGGACGCCATGCTGCCCTTTCTCCAGGGCGGCCACGGCAACCCCTCGAGCATCCACGCCGCCGGCCGCGAGGCTCGCGCCGCCGTGGATGACAGCCGCGATCAATTGGCGGAAATCCTCGGTTGCCGCCCCCATGAACTCATCTTCACCGGCGGGGGCACCGAATCGTGCAATCTGGCCGTCTTGGGTTTGGCCCACGCCCACGCCCCGCGCGGCCGCCATCTCATCACCGCCACCACCGAGCACCACGCCGTGCTGCACGCCTTTGAGCACCTCAAGCATCATGAAGGCTTCGACCTCACCATTCTGCCCGTCGACAGCGGCGGGCTAGTCGACCCTGCCAGTCTGCAGGAAGCCCTGCGTCCGGACACCACTGTGGTCTCCGTTATGCATGCCAACAACGAGACCGGCACCCTCCAGCCGATCGAGGAACTCGCCGCCATTTGCCGGGAAAAAAATGTCTGCTTCCACACCGATGCGGTGCAGACCTTTGGCAAGCTGCCGGTCAAACCGGCCGACCTCGGCGTCACCGCCCTGTCCATCGCCGCCCACAAATTTCACGGCCCCAAGGGCGTCGGCGCCCTCTACCTCCGCGCTGGCGTGGCCATCTCTCGCATCACCCACGGGGGATCGCACGAAAACACCCGCCGGCCCGGCACCGAAAACGTCCCCGCCATCGTGGGCCTCACCGCCGCCGCCACTTGGGCCGAGCAAAATCGGGCTGAGGAACAACCCCGCCTCGCCCATCTGCGCGACCAGCTTTGGCAGGGCATCGCCGCCATCTGTCCCGTTGCCGTGCGCAATGGCGATCCGGCCCACACCCTGGCCAATACCCTCAACGTCAGCTTCCCGGGTTTGGACGGCGAATCCCTCCTCATCGGCCTCGACCTGGAGGGCGTCTGCGCCTCCAGCGGCTCCGCCTGCATGGTCGGCTCGGTCCAGCCGTCCCATGTTCTCCTCGCCATGGGAGTCACCCCCGCGCTGGCCTCGTCCACTGTTCGTTTTTCCCTCGGAACGGAAACCACTGAACCCGACATCGCACATTGCCTGCGTGCCATCACCAACGTTCTCGCGCGCCAGGCTCAACCCATCGCTGCCTAATGAAACACACCCAGCTTGTGCTCAGTTTCGGAAAAACCGTCCTCCGTCATTTGCGGCTTTTGCCCGACAGCTCCGAGATCGCCGCCGCCCGGCCTACTCCCGCTCATGGGCACCGTGACTTTATTTTGGAGAAACTTTCCCGCCAGCTTTTGCGGGCAGCCAATTGTGATGTGGACGTCGCGGTCGTGTGGAATGCCCGCCTGCGCACCACCGCCGGGCTCGCCTGCTGGCGGACCAAAACCGTTTCTCTCAATCCCAAGCTGATTGATGTTTCGCCCGACGAAGTCCAGCGCACGCTTCGCCACGAGCTCGCCCACTTCCTGGCTCAATACCGCGCCGGTCGCGCCCGCATCGCGCCCCATGGCTCGGAGTGGCAAAAAGCCTGTCGCGACCTCGGCATTCCGCGCGAGGCCCGCTGCCATGATCTCCCTTTTAAACGCACCAAACAGGAGCGCAAATACTTCTATGTCTGTCGCGAATGCGGGACCAACCTCGCCCGGGTTCGCCCGGTCAAGCGCCGCGTCGCCTGCATCAAATGCTGCCGCAAACACAACGACGGCCGGTACGATGAACGCTTCCGCTTCATCCAGACCACCCCCGATCGCCTGGCTGCTTAGCCCTTCTTATGACCATTGACTCCCCCCTGGGCCCTTATCGTTGGATTGAAAATTGGGTCACCGTCCCGAAATCCACCAATGGCCGCACCCACGGTGTGGCCGTCTCGAAAGCCGGCAATGTCATCATCTTTCATCAGGCCAACCCCGCCGTTCTGACTTATTCGCCAGACGGCAAACTGCTCCGCGCCTGGGGCGATTTTCCCGGCGCTCACGGCCTCACATTGGTCGAGGAAGACGGCGTCGAATACCTTTGGCTGACCGATCAGGACACCTTGCAAGTGGTCAAGACCACCCTCGATGGCCAGATTCTCCAATCGCTGGCGACTCCGGAACATGCCGAATACTCCGAAAAAAAGTACGTCCCCACCTGGGCCACCTCGGTCCCCGGCGGTGATATCTGGGTCGCCGATGGCTATGGCGCCCACCTCGTACACCGTTACGATGCCGGCGGCCGTCAACTCCAGACCATCGACGGCACCGACGGGGCCGGGCGCTTCAAGTGCCCCCACGGCCTCGCCCTCGACACCCGCCGCGGCGAGCCCGAAATCTACATCGCCGACCGCGGCAACAAACGCTTCCAGGTTTACGGCCTCGACGGCCAATTCCGCCGCGCCTTCGGGTCTGATTTTTTAACCAGCCCGGATGTCTGTTTCACCTCCGGCACCCACCTTATCGTCCCGGAACTCGTTTCCCGTGTCTCCGTTCTCGATATCCATGATCAGCCCGTCGCCCTTTTCGGCGCCTATGATGACGTCAACCAGCTCCCCGGCTGGCCCAACAATCGCGAAAACCTGGTTACCGGCCGGTTCAACTCCCCTCACTCCGCCACCGCCGACCCTGCCGGCAACATCTACGTGGTGGAATGGATCACCGGGGGGTGCGTGACCAAGTTGGAGAAGATTTTCTAATATTTGCACCGAAAAAGACTTCCTGATTTCCCCAGTTCCGGTTTTATTCCTCCTCTTCCTCTCACTTTCCCCATGAGCAACAACATCGAATCCCATTTGATCGAGAAGCGCGTCTTCAAGCCTTCCAAAGATTTCTCCAAGCACGCCCACATCGGGTCGCTCGCCGAGTACCAAAAACTCCACAAGGAATCCATTAAGTCCCCCGAGAAGTTCTGGGCCAAGCAGGCCGCCGCGCTTCTCTGGAACAAAAAATGGACCAAGGTGCTCGATTGGAAACCGCCTTTTGCCAAGTGGTTTGTCGGCGGCAAGCTGAACGTCAGCGAAAACTGCCTCGACCGCCATCTCACCGGCGCCCGCCGCAATAAGGCCGCCATCATTTGGGAAGGCGAGCCCGGCGAAAAGCGCGTCCTCACCTACCATCAGCTTCACCGCGAAGTCTGCATTTTCGCGAATATCCTCAAGCGCAACGGCTGCAAGAAAGGCGACCGCGTCATCATTTACATGCCGCACATCCCGGAAGCGGCCATTGCCATGCTGGCCTGCGCCCGCATCGGTGCCGTCCACAGCGTCATCTTCGGCGGCTTCAGCAGTGAAAGCATCAAGGACCGCATTACCGACAGCGGCGCCACCTTTGTCGTGACTGCCGATGGCGGCTACCGCCGTGGCCAGACCGTCACGCTGAAGCAAAACGTCGATCACGCCATCGAAGACTCCAAGCAGGTCAAGCGGGTCATCGTCTTTAAGCGCGCCAATCTCGACATCCACATCCGTGAGGGTCGCGACGTCTGGTGGCACCGCGAGGTGGAATACGTCAGCGCGGATTGTCCCGCCGAGCCCCTCGACAGCGAACACCCCCTCTTCATCCTCTACACCAGCGGCTCCACCGGCAAACCGAAGGGCATCCTTCACACCACCGGCGGCTATCTCCTCGGTGCCGCCATGACCACCAAGTACGTCTTCGACCTGCGCGAGGACGACACCTACTGGTGCACTGCGGATGTCGGCTGGATCACCGGCCACAGCTACGTCGTCTACGGCCCCCTCGCCAATGGCGCGACCAGCCTCATGTACGAGGGCGCTCCGAACTGGCCCGAGTCCGACCGCTTCTGGAAGATCGTCGCCGACTACGGCGTCACCATTCTTTACACCGCCCCGACCGCCATCCGCGCTTTCATGAAGTGGGGCGACGAATGGCCCAACAAGCACGACCTCTCCTCCCTGCGCCTCCTCGGCACTGTGGGCGAACCCATCAACCCCGAGGCCTGGATGTGGTTCCACAAGGTCATCGGCAAGGAACGCTGCCCCATAGTCGACACCTGGTGGCAGACTGAAACCGGCGCGATGATGATCACTCCGCTGCCCGGCGCCACTCCGCTCAAGCCTGGCACCGCCACCCTGCCCTTCTTCGGCGTCGACGCCGCCATCGTTGATGACGACGGCAAGGAACTCGGCCCCAATGAAGGCGGCAAGCTCGTCGTCCGCAAACCCTGGCCCTCCATGCTTCGTTCGATCTACGGCGACAAGGCCCGCTACAAAAAGCAGTATTGGACCGAGGTCAAAGGATTCTATTTCACTGGTGACGGCGCCCGTCGCGATAAGGACGGCTACTTCTGGATTACCGGCCGCATGGACGATGTGCTGAACGTCGCCGGCCATCGCCTCGGCACCGCCGAGGTCGAAAGCGCCCTCGTGTCTCACGAAGCCGTCGCCGAAGCCGCCGTCGTCGGCCGCCCGGATGAACTCAAGGGCCAGGGCGTCGTTGCCTTCGTCACCCTCATCACCGGTATTCCCGCTTCCAAGGAACTCGCCGAAAAACTGCGCAAGCACGTCGGCAACGTCATTGGCCCGATCGCCAAGCCGGACGAAATTCGTTTCACCGAGACCTTGCCCAAGACCCGCAGCGGCAAAATCATGCGCCGCCTGCTCAAGCAAATCGCCTCCGGCGCCACCATCACAGGTGACACCACCACACTCGAAGACTTCGGCGTACTGGCCAAGCTCAAGCAAAGCGACGAATAGTCGCTTCCGCTTGGGCCAAAGACCGTAGCCCATTTAGGCTACGGCTAAGTTAGGTTAGGCAATCGAAAAAGACCCTTCGCCCCACGTTCGACCGGGAGAGCGAAGCTCCCGCTGAGCTCGTTTGCGCAGCAAACATCCAATCAATCTTCGTGGAATAATCGGAAGGCTCCGCGAACCAACTGAAACCCTCGCCTTACGCTCGACCGGGAGGGCAAAACTCCCGCCGAGCCCTAGAATCTCACCACCCGTCGTCAAACGAAAGGCCGCACCGCCACACCTTGCTTCCCCCCGTAAAATCCACCCTTCGCGTCTTTAGCGCGATCCCGCGACTTCGGGACGCGATGCACGTCCATAAGATGATACCGCCTTGAACCCTAGTCCTTAATCTCCTCCGCCTGCAGCGTCCGATAACGCCCATGCCCCACCCGGGCGACGGCTCGCAACGTGCCAACTTCCTCCGCCCGCGCGATCGTCGTCATGTACTGAATCACATGGATGCGCGCCTCAGCATCCTCCGTGTCGTCATTGCGCGCCTTGCGCTGCGCCTTCTGCAAATCATTGACGATTTGCACCATCTCCGCTTCCTGAATCTTATTCTCGTAACCCCCTCGGTTGATCTCACCGTCCGTGATCAGAAAGATCAGGTCCGGATTCATCTGGAAGGCGAGTTCAAATCCCGTATCCAGGCGGGTGCCGCCGCCCTTCATCAGCTTTGGTCCGCTGCCTTGGCGACCGGAGATGGAAATTTGCCCCTCCTCCAGGTTCGTCACCCAGGCCTTGGCCGCCGCCTTGTTGGCGTCGGTCGCCGCCACGCTCTTATCCGAGTACGCCATCGCTCCACCCTCGTAGATCACGATATTGAACAGCGCGTTGATGTTCATCCCTTCAATCAGCTTGATCGTCTCATCCTTGATCGTCTTGAAATTGAACCGGTAGTTCTGCCCCTTGCGCACCCGCGAAAACATACTGTCCGAAGTATCGATCAGCAGCAGGACGTTACGGCCCTTATCCTTGATCCCGAAAAACTTCATATCGAAGTTGAAGTTCGATTTGCTGCCTCCGCGACCCGATCCGTAACCCTGTCCGGTGCCGGTGCCACCGAATCCAACTACATCCGAAAGGATGGTGTCGGGTTCCAAAGGCATCGCCTGATCCAGCGGCAGCTTCGGCAGGGCCGGCAGCGCAAAGGCCGTCGGCTTCGTGCTCTGCATCCGATCCGAAAATGAAGGCTTCGGCGCCATGTCATCGAAATCCCTCATCGCCATCTGATGCTGCCGTTTCTTGGCCGAAATCCGGATGTCCTTCACCACCTTGAACTCAGCCGGAGGCTGCACCAGATACCGCGCCACGATCACCACGCCCGCCACCACACCTGCCACCAGGTGCAACGCGATACTGATGACCACGATGGTGATGATCAGCCGGCGACGGCGCTTTTTGCGCTCGAGGATCTCTTCCGGATTTTCAAATTCGGCCACGATTACTCCTCCCCCTCTTCCCGGTCGTCCGCGAAGGTGACTCCGGTAATTCCTGCCTGCGCGCAAGTATTCAGCACGTCCACGATGCGTTGATGCATGGCTCCGTCCTCCACATCCACCGTGATCATGGCTTGGCTTTTATTGGCATCGGCCGATTCCTTGAATCGCTTGAGCGTCGAATACAGCACCGGCAATTCCGACCCCTGCGTACCGTCCACCGACAGCTCATTGATCACCACCTGGCCGTTGGCCTGCACCAGAATCCGCTGCTCGTCGGGCATGTCGATGCTCTCTTCCTGCGAAACTGTGCCCGGCAGGCTCAAGCTCATGTCGGCCTCGGGTTTGATCGGCTTCGAAGTCAAAATGTAGAAAAAGAGCAGCAAAAAGCAGACGTCGATCATCGGCGCGATCTGCAACTCAATCTGCGGATGTTCGGTGCGCCTCATTTGTTCAGCACTCCAAATACGATTTCCACCGCCCCCGCCTCACTGGCGATGCTCATCACTTCCTTGATCTTCTTGCCCGGCGTCGTCGCATCCGCGCGGATATAAAGTTTCAATGGCGGATAGTTTTTGAACCGCTCTTTCAGGTGCTTGGTCAGCTCCTTGGAAGTCACGGCCTTGTTGCCGCTGAAAAGCTGGCCGCCGGCGTCGATGTTCACCACATCGCGGTCGCCTTCGTCCACCGGCACCTTGCCCGTGAGCGCTCTCGGCACCTTGATGTCCATCATCTTCTCCGCCTTGGTCAGCTTCCCGGAGAGCATGAAGAAAAACAGCAGCAGCAGCGTCACGTCGATCATCGGCGCGATCTGCAAACCTACTTCTTCATGCGCGACTCGGCGCATACGACGTTTGGCGCTCATCGAATCAGGCCTGTTCGGGCAGGACTTCCTCTTCCGGGAGCTCGCCGGTCACGGCGTAGATGCTCTGCGGGGTCACTTCCCCGGTGAAGACGTCCAGCATCTCGGAAAGCTTCTGGTGCAGATCCGCCATCACGATGGAACCCTGTCCGCGGAAATAGAAGTACAGGAACATCGCTGGAATCGCCAGCAACAGACCGCCACCCGTACAAATGAGCGCTTCACCGATACCCTTGGCCAGGTCGGTGGCTTCAGCTTTGCCTGCCGTCAGGGCGCTGAAGCTCGTGATCATGCCCGCCACCGTTCCGAGCAACCCGATCATCGGTGCCAGCACCGCGAAGGTGTTCAGGTAGTTGATCACCGCCATCATCTTCGTCTCCTCGCGGAAACACTCGTCCGCCACCGCGTTTTCCATCGCGGGCTTGTTGTACATGTCGCGATTGAAGTTGGCCTTGAGCAGCGCGGTGGAGAGGGCGTTGGTCAGCGGGCTGGGGTTGGCCTTGCAATACTCGAAGGCTCCCGCCACGTCGCGCTGTCCCATCAGGTGCATCAGTTGGGTCACCACGGGGGCTGGCATGATGCGCGCGCGCCGGGTCAGCAAAAAGCAGTAGATGCCGAGCGCCATGGTCGCGATCGAACAGGCCGCGATCATGTGCATGACCATTCCGCCTTCGCGGTACAGGTCGAGCAGGCTCTTGTTGCTTTCCACGCCGCTCATCGCGCTGGCGTCCATCGAGGCCGCCAGGATCAGGCCTGCGGCCAGAGCCAGGGCGGCTGGCAGTTTGTTTTTCATATCAGTGTTTCGGTTTTATTTTTTTGTTGAGGGCTCGGCTTCCTTTGCTTCTTTCGGGAGGCCATCGAGAAATTTTTGCGCTTCCACCGCGTACTTGGTGCCAGGGTAAATGGTCACGAGATCCTTCGCCGTTTCTTCCGCCAGCTTGGTCTCGCCCGTAAATTGATAGATCCCCACCGCTCCGGCCAAACCGCGCGCCGCCGGCTCGATATCCGAGCCGAAGAAGAGATAGGGAAAGAGATAAAGGTCGAGCGCTTCGGCATAGAGGCGATTGCGTTCCGGCAGCACGTTCAGGTCGATCTGCCAGCGCGGATTATCCTCCACCAACTTGCGAAAAGCGGCCCCTGAAGCTTCGGCCATGATGTAGTTGGCCTCGATCAGCACCGCCGGGTCTTCTGAAACCTTGGCGATTTCGCGCGCCTCGTTTACCGCCTGCGCCGCGTTTCCGCTGGCGATCATCGCCCGCAGACGCCCCTGCTTGGCCAGCCCCTTGTCGTCATCATTCCAGCTTGAAGCCTCCACCAGCTTGTAAAGTTCCAGCGCCTTGACCACCTGTGCCGGATCGCCCGTCTTCAGCAGCAGGTCCGCATAAGCGACCGCCACCTGGCCGGCCGGAGAGCGCTGCACCCCCATGAAAGGCTGCCACTGCACCCAAAGCTTTGCCAGCTCCGCGATCTGCGCGGGCGTGGCCCCCTTGATCAGCCTATCGCGGGCCGCGTTGGCCGCGAACTCGATGCGCACCACGTTCGGGCGGGCAATCGCCACCGTCGCCAGCGCTGCGGGATTTTTCGGATCAAGCGACACACTCACGCTGAAATTCTTCTCATCGATGCCCTTGATCTGCCCCACCCGGGTTTCCCCCGTGCTCAGAAAAATGGTGTCAATGCCGGGCGCCGCCGTCTGAGCCCGCGCCAGCCCCGTCAGCCAAAGCGATCCGAAAACCAAAGAGAGGAAGCAAAGCTTTTTCATCCTTGGGCGGCGGGTTCGGGTGTAGGTGCGGGTTCAGCCGCCTTCTCGACCTTCGGCAACGGTCCGCCCAATGCCTGCAGGCGTTCCTTGGCGACTTTGTATTCCGCCAAATCGGCCATCGTGTCGTTTTCCGTCAATTCCTGGTAGCTGCGCCGGGCGGCGTCCTTGTCCTTCAATTTTTCAAAAGCCTCTCCGCTGCGCAGGTAGGACTTCGCCACCCAATCGCGCCAGCGGCCATACATCACATACACCCGCTGATAATACGGCACCGCCAGATCAGGCTTGTCGTCCTTCATGTACATCTCGCCGATCCGGAACAGCGCCTGCGCCTTGTCCCCGCCCTGCGAGTATTTGTTCGCCAACAAGGTGTCCAAAGTCTTGCGCGCATCATCCTTCTGGCCGCGCACCGTCAGCAAATCCGTCTTCGCCAGCATGATCTTTCCGAACAGCAGCGACCCCATCGTCTCCTTCTCAAAGCGATCAAAGTACTCCAGCGCCTTCTTCTCGTCGCCCCGCTTCATCTCGCTCAGACCCAGCGCCGCCAGCGCCTGGTCCTTCTGCGGCGCGCGCGGATTCCACTTCACCAGGTCCTTCCACATCTGCTCGCCCTCTTTCTCCTTGCCTGTGGCAATGAGCGCGTTGGCGATATCCGCCATCACCCGCGGGCTCGCCTTGGACACATCCACCCGGCTCGCCGCATCCGCCAAAAGCTGGTTCGCCCGGTCCGGCTCCGTCTTCTTGATCGCCTCTGCCTGCGCCCACAGCAGCCGCATCGCAAAAGTCTTCTGCCCCTTCTTGTCCGCCTCAAACGCCAGATCCCGCAGCCGCGCCATGTAAGCCCCCGACTCGTCCGTGCTCTTGTAAAGTTTCAGCAACGCCGGGAACAACTCATCCACCGACACGATCGCCGCATCATTCCCATACTTCGTGATCGCCTCCCAATAAATCTCCCGCGCCTTCTCCGGCTTCCCTTCCTGCCGGTAGACCCACCCGATATTATAAATCGCCTCCGCCACCCGCGGACTCTTCGGGCTCGTGTCGCGGAACCCTTCCATGTGCATCCGATACTTCTCCAGCTCCTCCATCACCTTGTAAGCCTTCGCGATCTTGAACACCGCCTCCTCATACATCCCCTGGTCCGCGATCGTGTTCGGAATGCTCTTCAAATAAGCGATCCCCTCATCCATCCGCCCCTCATTCATCAATGCGTCCGCCAAAAGAATCCGCGCCTCGGTGTTATCCTCATTCTTCGGATACGCCTTAATGAAAGCCGTCAGTTCCTTGATGCTCGTCTGATAATCCTCCAGCTGCTGTGCGCAATACGCCTTCCGATACGTCGCCCCGCCCCGGAATGCCCCTTCCTTCCGCTGCGCCAGATACTCCTCCATCACGCTCCGCGCCTTCGCAAACTGCTTGTCGATCGAGTATCCCATCCCCCGCCAATACGCATTAGCATCCGCCATCTCATGCTCCGGATAACTCCGCTGGAACGTCTCAAACGCCTCGATCCCCTCCTTCGGCCGGTCCGCCAGCAACATCGTAAACCCCTTCATGAACAACGCCCGCGGCGCATAATCCGACGTCGGATACTTGTTAAGAATCTCGTCATAACACGCCACCGCATTGTCAAAATTGAACTGCTTCTCCTCCGCCCCGCCCTCGAGATAAAGCACCAGCGGCACCTGCTTGGACTCCGGAAACTTCTCCAGAAAAATCTGCGCCGCTTCCACCGCCTTCGGCCACGCCTCGATCACTCCCCAGCATTGCACCAGATTCACCGAAGCCGACTCCACCACCGGATCAGGCGGCAAATTCTTCAACATCGCCTCCATCACGAGCGCACATTCCCGGTAGCGCTCCATCTTTTGAAATGCATACGCCAGCCGCAGCCGCAGCGCGGAATCAAACGTCGGCATCGCCGAAAATTGCTTCACCTCATACTTCACGCTCCTGATCAGCTGGCTCAGCACGAGTTTGGTATACGGGTCCGAATTCGCACTCGCCTCCAGCGCCGCCAGCTTGCTCTCCATGTCCGCCAGCCGCTCCTGCTGATGCCGCAGCAGCCGCTCCGCATCCCAGATCCGCTGCAAACAAATGATCGCCTGCCGATACTCGCCCTTCTCCAGATAAAGCGACCCCAGCTGCAAAATCAGCGTCTGGAAAGTCACCAGCTCCACGATGTCCGCCATGCGAGGGTACTCCTCCATGATCAGCTTGTTCGCTCCCGCAAAATCCTCCCCGCCCACCAGCGCTCGCAACTCCATCACCGTCGCCCGCCCGCGATTCACCGGGATCAGGCTCGGCTTGATCCGCGCCAGATACTCCGCCGCTTCCTTGTATTTGTTTTCCTGCAAAAAACACGTGCCGATCAGCAGCTTCGCCTCGGGAACTTTCAGGATCGCCTGATGGTCCTGCACATAACGCGGGTCGCGCTCGCCGTTCGGCAGGAACATTGTGAGAAACTCCTCAAACGTCTTCCGCGCCGATTCATAATCCTGCTCCTGAATATAAGAAACACCCTTCCAGAACATGAGGTCCTGCCGCTGCGCCGCCTGCAAAGGAGGCTCGACCTTCAGCGCAAAATCAATCGCCTCGATCGCATCTCCAAATTTCTTCAGGTGAAAAAGACACATCGCCATCGGATACCGCATCTGCCGGATCGGCTCCTTCGCCTCGATCGACTCCCCGAACTGCTCGATAAACTTCCGATACAGCGCCAGCGCCTGCGCATAATTCCTCGCCTGATACGCCTGGCTCGCATTCACCGCCAGTTCCTCCGCCGTCATATTGCTATCGTTCGCGGAGACTCCCATCGGGGCAATTGTGGGTTTCGACGCCTCTTGAGCTTGGGCGCTAACGGCGCAAAAGCTCAAAAAAAGCACAAAACAGACTCGCACTACGGACCGATACATCTCAAAAACTGTCTACTAGGAATCCCGCCAAACTGTATGTGACAAATCCGTCATAATTTCATGATAGAGCAGAAACTGAGCCAGCTTGATCAGCTCCTTCACTTGGAGCGCAAAGTTCTTGGATTTATTCAGGAAGATAAGGGTGATTTCGAAGAAATCGCCATGGCGGTCCATGCCTGGCAAAGGGCGGCCTGTCCGGTCTATGGCGCATTTTGCGCAACCCTCCCGCCGGCTCAGAACTGGATGGAAATTCCCGCCCTGCCGCTCTCAGCTTTTCGACAAACCCCCATCCGGTCTTTTCCGGCCGGGGAAACCGCTCGAACCTTCCGCACCAGCGGCACGACCGGCGAGGGGTTTGGCGAACACCATTTTCGGACGCTGGAACTCTACCACGCTGCCGCGCTGGCCGGATGGAAACACGCCGGGCTGCCAACGCTTTTGGTTTTTGGTCTGATGCCCTCGCCCGAAGAATTGCCGCATTCCTCGCTAAGCTGCATGGCGGGTTGGCTGGTGCAGGATTTTTATGCCGGGCAGTGGGAACGACTCAGCGCTGCCTGCGCCGACAGAGAGAACATCGCGCTGTTTGGCACCGCCATTGCCTTCCTTGATTTTTTCGAATGGCTCGGAGATCGCTCGCTGGCATTGCCCGCAGGCAGCCTCGCGATCGAGACCGGCGGATACAAAGGCACCCGCCGCGATCTTCCGAAGGAGGACCTTTACGCGCTTTTCACGGCAAAGCTTGGCCTTTCTCCCGACGACATGTGGAATGAATACGGCATGACGGAATTGAGCTCCCAATTTTACACCAGAAGCCTGCGGCGTCCCCATCGCGGAGCGCCTTGGGTGCGTGCTCGGGTGCTTGATCCGGAGACCGGTCGCGAAGTTCCCGACGGCCAGACGGGTGTGTTGCGCATTTGGGATCTGGCCAATGTCGGCTCCTGCTGCGTCCTCCAAACGCGCGATCTGGCGATTCGTCGGGGCGAAGATTTTGAGTTGCTGGGCCGTGATCCTGCCGCGCTGCCGCGTGGTTGCTCCCGCGCCGCGGATGAAATGCTTTCCTCATGAATACCGCCGCGCGCGCTGCCGCGCTGGCTGACATCGCCTCTTATTTTCCCATTCTCGGACCCGTTTTCGTGGGCGACCTGCTGGAATGCGTGCGCCTGGAATTGGGCCATCCCGAAATCCTCGATGGCTTCCGTCCCTACGGCGCCCATTTCAGCAAAGCTCTGCCTCCGGCGGCGATTCTGCACATCATTAGTGGAAACACCGCCCACGCCGGCCTGCAAAGCCTCCTGCGCGGCCTGCTGCTGGGTTCCCGGAATTTGGTGAAGCTTCCTTCCGCCGGCCTGCCGGAGGTCGAAAAGTTTGTAGAGTTGCTGCCCGAATCATTGCGCAACCTCGTAACCCTCAGCCGGGACCTCCCTGACGACTGGCTGCGGACGACAAAATTCTGGGTAGTTTTCGGCTCAGACGAAACCATCGCGCATTTTCGCAAACTGGCGCCGGCGCAGGTTGTTTTTGAAGCTCACCCGCATCGTGTCAGCCTGGGCTTGGTCTTTGCCGACCCCGGCTTCCAATCGGCCGCAGCGGTGGCCTGGGACGTATCGCTCTTCAACCAGAAGGGCTGCCTGTCCCCGCATGACATCTACGTGGCCGGCGATGCCCGGCTCTACGCCATGAAACTAGCGGAGGAAATGGCCCGACACGAAAAGGACGATCCCCGTGGCCCCATCACCACCGCGGAAGCAGCGGAGATCGCCGATATGCGGGCCAACTACCGCTTCCGCGCCGCCAGCGACATTCGGGTACAGATTTGGGAGAGCCCTGGCTCAACCGCATGGACCGTCATTTATGAGGAGGACACCTGGTTTGCCTCGTCGTGCCTGAACCGGGTGGTTTTCGTGAAGCCCCTGCCGGAAAAGCTGGCGGAAGCCATGGGGCCAGCCCTGAGCTGGCTGGCGGCCGTGGGAATCTGGCCGGTTACGCCGGAAAATGCGGAAAAGGCCGCCTTGCTGCGCCCTTCCCGGATTTGCCCTCTGGGCCGGATGCAGATCCCTGCTGTAACCTGGCACCAGGAAGGACGACAAATTCTCGCCCCCATGGCGCGATGGGTTGATTTTGAGGCCAATATCGGGTAAAAGCCTGCGCTTTCCCGTGTCTAAAGAAGAATCCATTGTCACAGACGGCATTGTCGTGGATGTACTCCCCGGCACCATGTTTCGCGTAAAATTGTCCAACGGGCACGTCGTGCTGGCTCACATTTCCGGCAAGATGCGAAAGAACTTCATTCGCATCGTGCCCGGTGACAAAGTCAGCGTCGAGATGTCTCCCTACGACCTGACCAAGGCCCGCATCACTTTCCGCGAGGCTACCCCCCCACCCTCGACGCCCGGTTTCAAAAGGCGTTAGTCCCAACAAAATGGCTCGCATCAAAGCGAAGACTCTCACGGCGCTCTACCAGGAATCGGCCGAACGGTTCGGAGACCTGCCCGCCCTCGCCGCCAAGGATGAGTCGGGAAAATATCAGCCGATCAGCTATCGCGAGCTTTACGAAAACGGCCTCGCCCTGGCCACCGCCCTCATCGATCTTGGGCTGCAACCGCGCGAGCATGTGGGCATCCTGGCTGACAACCGGCCGGAGTGGATGCTCTGCGACTACGGTGTGCTCCTCGCTGGAGGCGCTGATGTGCCGCGCGGCACGGATGTCACCGATGCGGAAATTTCCTACATCCTCAACCATTCGGACGCGCGGTTCGTTTTCATCGAGCATCTCTCGATGCTGGAGAAATTCGCGCGGGTCCAGTCAGCAATCCCCGGCATCGAAAAAGTCATCCTCATGGACCCCAAGGCGACCGCCCCCGAGGGTGTGCTCAAATTGCAGGACCTGGTCGCCCGTGGAAAAACCCTCCGCGCAGCCGGCGACCGCCGGGCCGAGGAACGCATGGCTCAGGTAAAGCCCGGCGATCTCTTCACCATCATCTACACATCCGGCACGACCGGTACTCCCAAGGGCGTGCAGCTTAGCCACGCCAACATGGCCTCGCAGGCCTGCAATCTCCCCTTCGATCTCGACCCCGGTGACCGCGCCTTGTCCATCCTGCCGATCTGGCACAGCTACGAGCGTGTCTTCGAAGTCGTGGCCCTGAGCATGGGTGCCTGCACCCACTATACCTCCATCCGCCACTTCGCCGAGGACCTCAAAACCGTGCGGCCCACTGTGATGGCCTCCGCTCCGCGGCTATGGGAGAGCCTCTACCTCAAGCTCATGGCCCGCATCGACCAGGCCCCGCCCTTGCGCCGGACACTTTTCCATGCGGCCCGCTTCAGCACCTGCCGGGTGAAACGCGCCGAGCGGTTTTTCAAAGGCCAGGAACTCGACTTGGTGGGCCGCTCATGGCCGGAAAATTTAGGACGCGGCACGAAACATCTGGCCAAATGGATCGCCCTTATCCTGCCTCAGCGCGCGCTCGATAAAATCGTGCTCTCAAAATTGCGGGAGGCCGTGGGCTGCGGCGACTTTCGTTTTACCATTTCCGGCGGCGGTGCGCTTCAGCCGCATGTGGATGAATTTTTCAACTTCATCGGCATCCCCGTGCTGGAAGGTTACGGCCTTACCGAAACCTCCCCCGTCCTGGCTGTCCGCACTCAGGAAAATCTGGTCATCGGCACCGTCGGGCAGCTTTATCCGGAGACGAAGGTCCGCATCGTGGATTTGGAAAACGACCGCGTCCTTTACCCGGACTCTTCCCGTCCGGACTTGGGCCGCGGTCTGCGCGGAGAGATTCACGCCAGCGGCCCGCAAATCATGCAGGGCTACTACAAAAACCCGGAGAGTACCGCTCGTGTGCTGCGCGATGGCTGGCTGAACACTGGTGACATCGGCATGGTGACTTTTAACGATTGCCTGAAAATCCTCGGTCGTTCCAAGGACACCATTGTTTTGCTCAACGGTGAAAATGTGGAGCCTATTCCCCTTGAGTCCCGCCTCGTGCACTCACCGCTGGTGGATCACTGCATGGTCGTGGGACAGGACCAAAAGCACCTCGGCGCGCTCATTGTTCCGCGCCCGGACGGTTTCCGTGCGGCCGGTCTGCCGGCGGCAAACCTACAGGAAATCGCCGACAACCCTGCGGCCAAAACCCTCATGGAGACGGAGATTCGCCGGCTGATCAACTCGGAAAACGGATTCAAGAGCTTCGAGCGTATCGCCGATTTCCGCTTCATCACCAAGACCTTTGAAGCCGGCACGGAACTAACCAGCACCTATAAGCTCAAGCGACACATCGTCACCGAGCAATACACCTCGCTTATTGAGGCGATGTACCCGCCGCCGGTGTAGCCTCGGCCGGAGGTGTGTCAGTTGTCGGCGTATCAGCCGCTGGCGCGGCTGCGGTCGGATCGGCTGCCTTGGCTAGTTCGCGCAAACGCTGCACCCATTTCGGAAAGTCGGGATGCTGCGGATAGGTTTTGATCATCGAGTAAATCTCGCTAATCGCACGATTTTTCTGGCCCATCTCCACCATGTCATTGGCCCGGCCCAACTGCAGGCGCGGACGCGTCACGGTATTGAATTCCGTCATCTGGTGCTCCAGCCGGCTGGCGGTGGCCCGATCAGCCAGCACTTTCATCTCAAAGTCCCAGGTGTCGAGCAGTTGGGGGTTCTTGCTTGAACGCAGGAACGGCCGGACGTTTTTCTCCAGCACGCCGGTGACATTGCCTGAGGTCATTTCCCAATCATCACCCTTTGGAAACCAGGGAGCCAGGCGCAGCCACTTGCTGAAAACGCTTTCGGTAATCGGCTTGTCGAGCAATTCCTTCCGGAGATCGCCCGCCTTCTTCAAGACATCCATATTTTCGCGGTCCTGCGAGGATTGCTTGATACCCTTTTCCCTGATCGCCGCCAGTTCCTCCGCCTTCTGAGCTTGCTTCAGAAAAAGCGAATCGGCGTTGTAAAGTTCCACCGCATAAGCCAGCGAAGGCGGGGCAAACAACTCCGGCTTGTCCGACATTTTTCGCTCGATCGAGAGAACGATGTATTTCAAATGCAGCATCAAGACCGTCTGCAACTCCTTGCTGCGAACCGCGTCTCCCGCCTCCTCCTTGAAATTGGCAAATGATCCGCCCTTGCCCTTTTTCCCTTCAAACTGGATGGCTTCAATCGCTTCCAGGTAAAGGCTCGCCGCCGCCGGTCCGCTATTGCTGGCCGCCTCCAGTTTGGCAATCGTTGCCTGCTTGGTGGATTGCATCGTTTGCTTTTGTTGTGCCTCGATTTGGTCGAGCTCCCGCAGGATGGCCGGGATGTTCACTGACGGATTGTCTTGAGCCAGCAAAGCGGTGCATGAAAGGGCCAGTGCGCTCGAGGCGCCGAGGAGGGAATAACGCAGAGACATGGAAGGGCTATAAATTGATCGTTTTTGCCCTCCCGTCAACCGTCTCGCTGGCCTTTTAGCACATGAATGGTGATCTCGGGCGGACAGAAGAAGCGGGCGGGTACCCCACAGGCCCCGGTGCCGCGGGAGGTATAGCCCTGCATTTTCCCTTCCTGCCAGCGGCCCGATAGGAGCCGTTTGGGTACTTGGGAATTTCTCACCAACATGATGCCGCCCGGCAGGCAGATTTGCCCGCCATGGGTATGTCCGCACAACATCAGCCCAAACCCAAGCCTCGCCGCTTCCTCATACGCCTCCGGTCCATGACTGAGTAAAATCGCAGTTTCCCCAGCCGGAACAGACCTGCGCGCCTTCCCAAGATCGGCCGTTTGGAAATAGTGAGGATCATCGACGCCGCAGAGCCACAGCCGTTCCCCCCCTCGTTCGATGGCTACGGCTTCGTTGAGCAGGATGGTCAACCCTGCGTCCTCCAGATAAGCCACCTTCTCGATGAAGTCGTGATTTCCCAGGACCGCCAAACGCGGCGCTTTGAGTTGGGGAATGAGCCTCCCCATCAAACCCAGCGAGGCTTCGTGGTTCTCCGAGATCTTGTTGTGGTAGTCGCCGGTCAGCGCCACCGCGTCGTAGGCCAGCCCGTCCAGTCGCGCCGCCACCACGTCCATGAAGGCCGGATCAAGGTCGCAATGCAGGTCGGCCAGTTGCAGAAGCCGGAAACCTTCAAACGCCTCGGGCAATCCCGCGAGGACAACTTCGTTCTCCACGATTTGCACATCGAGAAAATTTCGTCGCCCCCATCCGGCCAGGCCCAGGCACTTGAGCGCAAGAAGAATGAAATCGTCCATGGGTAAAATCCGTTCGAAACGGAAAAATCCCTGCCCCTGATGGACCTCGCGGGCCCAGAGACCCGCCTGCTTAAGAATGCGCTTCTCCAGGACGTCGCGCCCCATGCGTTCGGCCAGCACTCGATAGTCGGTGCGCCCGGAGGCTTCCGCAGGATCAATCATTCCAGTTGTTAGAAGGTCTCAAAGCGCCGCGTGTCACAAGCTGAAAAAGGTTGTTTTCCCCGGTCGCCATCGGAATATCCCCACCAATGCGGATCTTGCTTCCCCTTCTCACCTGCCTGCTACTGGCCGGCTGCCCCGCCGAAAATAGTCCGACCGTGAAACCCAGTCCGACCCCGTCGCCGGCTACTTCACCGGAAAAGCCCACCCCGGCTACGGCACAAATCCCCGTGGAATCCTTCACTGGAGTCTGGACCACTCAGGACGAACAGGGGCAGGTGTTCGACATTGTCATTTTCCCCAACGGCCAAGCCGTCACCAACTGGACCAAAGGCCCCGAGGGAGCCCGAGGCGAACGTGGCTACTGGCGGCGGGAAACCGGTCGCCTCATCGCGGTCTATCAGGATGGCTGGACCGACATTATTACCACCACGGCCGACGGTTTCGAGCATCGCGGATTTTCCCCGGGCACCTCGCTCGATGCCCCTCCGACGAATAAGGCTCCCGCCCAGCGCCTGCCAGAAGACGGCAAGGCGGCCTATGTCGGCGTCTGGCGGCTCAACAAAGAACCAGACGGTTCCTATCTCTACCTCGCACTGCAATCAAGCGGCCGGGCCCTCAGCACGATCAACGGTGGCACGGAGGGTAAATGGGAAGTCAGCGACAAAGGCGCGACCTGCACCTGGCCGGATGGCTGGGTGGATCTGATTGCCCGCGGCCCTGAAGGCTGGCAAAGGCGCTCCTGGGTGGGGTCGGAAACCGGCGCTCCCGCTGATCTCTCGGAAGCAACGCGGGTCGGAGAAGCCCACTTTTTGGTCGAGCCCTGAGACGGGAACCTATTTTCCCTTCTCTTCGAGAGCTTTGACGCGCTCGTAGAGCTTTCGGATATTTTGCAGGTAGACGAAGTTCTCCTTGTACTCCTTCATCGGGCGGGCGGGCAGCCCAACCAGGACCTCCTTGGGCTTCACCGTTTTGGTGATGCCAGCCATCGCGGTGATGATCGCCTGGTCCCCGATTTCAATGTGCCCATTCACGCCGACTTTCCCGGCCATCGTGACATAATTGCCCACACGAGTACTGCCGGAGATGCCGACCTGGGCGCAAAGAATGGTGTGCTTGCCCACCACGACATTGTGGGCCACCTGCACGAGATTATCGATCTTGGCCCCTTCCTGAATCCAGGTCCGGCCGAAACGCGCGCGATCTATCGTCGAATTGGCCCCGATCTCCACATCGTCATCGATTTGCACGATGCCGGTCTGGGGAATCTTCTGGTGGCGGCCCTCGCGGAATTCATAACCGAATCCGTCCGATCCAATCACAACGCCGGGATGCAGGATCACCCGATCCCCGATCTTCGAGCGGTCCGCCACGGTCACGTTGGAAAAAATGCGGCAATTCGTGCCCAACACGGCGCCATGGCCAATGTAGGAACCGGGACCAATCACCGTACCGGCCCCGATCTGGGCTCCAGCCTCGATGACAACATGGGCCTGGATCGAAACTCCTTCGCCGATCTGGACGTCAACCGCCACCGCCGCCGAAGAATGAACCCCTACCGGGTGTTCAATGGTCGGAGGCGCAAAGTGAACCAGCAGTTTGGCAAAAGCTTCCGCCGCATTGTCCACCCACACACAGACAGGTGGGACCGCTTCCCCGAAACCATGTGGGACAAGCACCGCCGTGCCACGGCATTTCTGCAAATGCTTGAGATACTTGGGATTTCCGTAAAACGAAATATCCCCTTCGTTGGCGTCGGTCAGGGACGCGACCCCGAGAATCTGTTTATCATGATTCTCAGGGGCCACCCAGCCGCCGACCAGCTCTGCGGCTTCGCGGAGCGTCATTGCGCTGCCGAGGCAGGCTTAGGAGCGTTCTTATTCAGGGTCGTTACGATTTCGGTGCTGAAATCAAGGTCGCCGCGGGAGTAAAGAACGACAGGGATCTGGCCCATGCTCGCGCCGCTCTTGTCCAGCACGAGATCGTAACCGGCGGTTTTCACTTTTTCGTTCACGATCTTCATGATGTCTTCGATGATGTCCTTGCGCATGCGAAGGAACTGCTCCTGGAGCTGGCGCTCGCGGGTCTGGCGGAATTCGGCGATTTCACGATCGAGATTGCGGGCTTCCTGGACCTTTTCATCACGAGCCTTGGCCAGCTTATCCTTGCCATCCTTGCTCAACTCTGGCTTTTCGATCTCCTGGTTAGTCTTGTTGATTTCGTCCATGGACTTCTTGAGGGTCTCAAGGCGCTCGTCGAGTTCCTTCTTCGCTCCGGCACGGGCCTCGTTGATCTTGGCCTCGGCGTCCTTCGTCTTGTAGTACGAAGTGAAAACGGTGTTCATGTCGACCGTGCCAAGTTTCATCTGGGCTTGGGCGGAGGTGGAGGCGGCACAGAGAGAGACCGCTCCAAGGAGGCAGGGAAGGATGAGTTTACGCATGATGTTGGTATGTTGGTAAGTAAAAGGGTGTTCTAGCTGGTTTTGATTCGACCATCTCTCTGACAAACTGTTCAAAATTGGTAGCCAATATTGAAGTTAAATTTACCCGGAGGGCCGTTCCATCCGTCGTGAATAACCGGGTAACCGTAGTCCACCCGGATCGGGCCGATCGGCAGGTCAAGACGAAGACCGAAGCCGATATCGGCATTCACATCGGAAGTACTGAAGTCCCAGGCATTGGCATTGACGAAACCCGCGTCGGCGAACACGGCGCCACGCACCCTGCTCATGATCGGGAAGGTCGTCTCCACCGTAATGTAGCCAAGCGAGCTGCCGCCAATAGGATTGTTGAATTGATCCACCGGACCCACTTCACGGAAGTTAAAGCCGCGCAGGTTGTTGGCACCACCGAGATAAAGACGATCGAAAATCGGCACTTCATTGCCGTCACCCCAGCTATTGACCACTGCCACCTCACCCTTGATCTGCAGGATAAGGTCCCATGGCAGTGAGAAGAATTTGGAACCCTCCACGGAGATACCGTAGTCCTGTACATCGCCCCCCAGCGGGCCACCGGCAATGAACCCGGTCACCTCAATCACTTCACCCTTGCGGGTTAGGAACAGGCTGTCGCGAGTGTCCCAGGTCAAGGCACCAGTAAACGCACTCTTGGTATAATTACCCGCCGCGTCCTGAATCTCAATGCCGGCCTCATCATCGTCGACATCGAAGATCTGGATGCCTTCGATCCGATACTCCACCCGGCCGGACAGGTTGCGCCAAAGCTGTTTGCGGGCCTGCACGGCGATGCCGTAGTTCGTCTGGTTATAAACCTCCGAAAGGAAGTTAGCCTCGCGGTAGTAACCTTCCACGCCGACTGACAGTTTGTAACCCATGAACCAAGGCTCGGTGAGCGAGACGACAAAGTCCCGGCGCTGCAAACCGTACTGGCCGCGAATACGGAACCGCTGACCGGCGCCAATGAAGGACGGCCAGTTGAAAAGATCGAAATTCGTCTGCTGCAACTCCGCAAAACCCACCAGGCTGTCCGTGGTGCTGAAGCCTACACCGAAGTTAAACGAACCGGTGCGTTTTTCCTCCACGATGACATTCAGATCCTTGCGGCCCGGCACGATGGTGTCGGTCGGGGCCATTTCCACCCGGGAGAAATAATTCAGGTTTTCCAGCCGCTTGCGACTCACGTCGACCAGTGTGGTGTCAAAGACATCGCCCGGCTTGACCGCCAACTCACGGCGCAACACGCGGTCCTTGGTGCGAGTGTTGCCCTGGATGTTGATCAGGTTCACATAGGATTGCACGCCCTCGTCCACCCGATAAACCAGGTCCACCGCGCCCGGCCCGGAAGGCAGCACCTCCGGCATGGCGACCATGTCCACATAACCGCGCGAACCATAGAAGTCGCGCATGGCCTTGAGATCGTCCCCCATCCCCTTGGGGGTGAAAAGCGAGCCATCTATCATCTTCAGCCGCGCCTTCAATTCATCCGGCGGCACTACGTTCACCCCCTCCAGCTTTACGGTATTGATGTGGTATTGGATGCCTTCCTGAATGGTTATCGTCAGTTCCACTCCCTTCGTATCCATCGGCTGCGTCTGCACGTCCGTGATCTGCACGTCTGCGAAGCCGCGATTTTGATAAAGGGTGCGGATGGCGACCTTGTCTTCCTCGATCTGGGCCGGCAGGAGACGGCCGCTCTTGTTGAAGAAGGAAAGCAGGTTCCAGTTGCGCGTCTTCATCACCTTGATGATGTCGCGCGGCAATACGCTCTCATTGCCAATGAAGGTCATGCGCCGCACGATCAACTTGGGCCCCTCGGTGATCTGAAAGATCACCTGCACGCGGTTGTTGTTGGGAATCTCCTGTACGCGGTATTGGACGTCCACGTCGGAGTAAAAACGGTCTTCGTAAATCTTCAGGATTTTCTGACGGTCGTCCTCCAGCTTTTCTTCGCTGAGCACGTCACCGACCTTGGAGCCGATCTCGCGGCGCACGCGATTCATCGGAATCGCTTCCGCTCCTTCGATCAAGATCTCCTGGACGACAGGACGGCCCTGCAGGAGGACCGTCACCTTGACACCGTCGCCCATGGGCTCGGCAAACATACGAACGTTGGCCACACCACCGGTGGCGTAGAGAGAGCGGATATCTGCCTCCGCCGCGCGTTCGCTATAGGGCTGTCCAACTTTGGTCGCCAAGTTGTCGAGCACGCGAGCTTTGGTGATAGCTGGCGGCCCCACATATTCGACGACGATGTCTCGAACGACGGGACCTTGACCCACCTGGGCACGCAACGGGGCAAGGAGGGCCAAAAAGGCCGTCACTAGGACAAAATATCGGCAAAATCTCATGGTAGACAGGCAAGCCGCTCCTCGCGCGGAACGCGAAGGGGGCGAAAACCTGCTGTGCATGGCGGAACAGCCCCGAAAGGTCAAGTCGTGTTTTCTCGGGAAAACCGGGGTCGGCTTCAATTCTGGAGCTTCTCCAGCAAAGGGATAAGCTCGGCCAGACCGGTGATGGTGAAATCCGGCTCAACTGGGGCATGCTCCTCCGAGCCAGCCACTTTCAGCCACACCGCGGTCATCCCGGCATTTTTTGCCCCGGCAATATCCCGCTCCAGGCTGTTGCCGACCATCATTGTCTCGTGGGGTTCGACGCCCAACTCCGCCGCCAGGCGGTGGAAAATCTCCGGCTTGGGCTTTCCGATGTCATACTCTCCGGAAACCGCCACAGCTTGGAAAAAGGAACCCAGCCCGCTGGCGGCGATTTTCTCCCGCTGCAGATCAGGTGCACCGTTGGTCAACAGACCCAAAGCATGCGTGGCGGCCAGACGGGTCAGCGTTTCACGGGCATCAGGCATCAAGCGCTGCAGCCGGCGGCGCTCTTTGCCGAAAACCTCGGCCAAATCCCGCCCGCTCTCGGCGCTTTCGATCAACTGCTCGCGCAAAGCAGCGTCGAAGGCCTGCTCGCGGTATTTCAAAGCCCACTCGCGCAATTGCGTCAAATCCGCGCTTTCTCCTTCAAATCGCCCCCAGAGGCACTCGAAGGCGCTGATCCCGATTCGCCTGCAGTAAGCCTGCGCCGGACCCACCTTCCAGAGATCCCGGGCCAGCCGGGCGGCATCGGCGGCAAACTGATCGGCCTTCGCTCCGTGATGGGCGGCGGCAAAAGCTCCCACCGCAGCCAAGGCTTCCTTGGATACGGCTTCATCCACGACGAGAGTGTCATCGAGATCAAAAAATACGGCTTTGAAAGGCATCGGCGCAGAAAAGGCCGCAAGGGCCCCGGCTTCAAGGCTGAAATGGCAGAAAAATCTTCACGCCGGGGGAATGTAAATATCGCTAGCCCGGGAAATTTTTGTTTTGCATAGCCACATGATTCCCTCCCTGCGCTGGGGCCTGTTGGGCACCGGGGCCATCGCCCGCAAGTTTGCCGCCGAGCTGCCCCACTCGCAAACGGGAATTCTTCAGGCCGTCGGCAGCCGCACGATGGATGGCGCCGAGAGTTTTGCCCGGGATTTCCCGGTCCGCACCCGGCACGGCAGCTACGAGGCGCTGCTGCAAGACCCCGAGGTGGATGTCGTCTACATCAGCACCCCCCATCCATGGCATGCCCGCTGTGCCATTGCCGCGGCGGAAGCCGGCAAGCATATCCTTTGCGAGAAACCCTTCACCATGAACCTCGCCGAGGCGGAGGCGGTGGTCGCCGCCGCCCGGGCCAACGATGTCTTCCTCATGGAAGCGTTCATGTACCGCTTCCACCCTCGCACTCGCCGCATCGCGGAGCTCGTGGGAGAAGGCGTCATCGGGCCGGTTAAATTGATTCATGCGACCTTTGGCTTCGCCGCGCCCTATCGCGAGGAATCCCGCCTTTTCAACAAGGCTCTGGGCGGCGGCGGCATCCTCGACGTCGGTTGCTACGCCGCTTCCATCGCCCGCCTGGTAGCCGGTGCGGCCTCCGGCCAGGCCTTCGCTGATCCCACGGAAGTACAGGGCGTCAGCCTGCCCTGCGAAACGGGCGTCGATGCAGTCGCCCTCGCGAACCTGAAGTTTCCTCACGACATACTCGCGCACATCTCCTGCGGGGTGGGTCTGCGTCAACCCAATGAGTTGGTGATCTTTGGCGAAAAAGGCCGCATTACCGTCCCCTCTTTTTGGAGTCCCCCGGGGCCGATCCATGTTCTTGACTACGCCAGTGAGACCTCACAGGTCGTGGAGACCGATTCCTTTGCCTTCAGGTATGCTCTGCAGGCTGATGCCGTCACGGAATCGTTGACCGCACGGCAAAGCCCGCTCATGTCCTGGGCGGACACGTTGGGCAACATGCGGACGCTTGACGCCTGGCGGAAAAGCATCGGCCTCTCCTACGAAGCCGACACGGCGCCGCCTTACTGCTGATAGTTGTCGAAGCCGAGCAGATCGGTTCGGAGCAGGCCGTTGCGTTTATCGAAGAAGTACCGCACCCACAGGGAAACGGAGCCTTCATTATAGTCGGCTGTGACCGCGTAGTTCAGACTGGCTCCCACGAGCCAGTTGCCATCGATGAGATACGCGCCCTGAAGCTGCACCAGACCAATGCCGGTAGTCGACTCCACGGAATCAAACTCCCGCCCGTCGTCGTTGAGCGGGAACAAGGGCGAAGCCGCCTGCTTGTTGTTCTGCAAACCAGCCCCCGCACTGCCCGCCGCAATCCAGTTCTTGCCTTCGTCGGTCAGGAACTGGGCCTGGATCAGCCCTTGTAGGAGGTATTCCGGACTGAAGTAACCACCGTTGCCGTAGGTGAAATGGTTTTGGTTGTTGTCAAAGGCCTCACCCGAAACCGCCGCTCCCAGGGTGACATATTCAAACCCTTGCATCTTGAAGACATGCGAGAAGGCCGCAGTGGCATAGCCGTGCCAGTTGTCCGCTACGTTCGTGCCCATGATGCTGCCATAACCAGCCTTGAGGTAAATCGTGTTGTCTCCGGGCAGACCGCGAAAGAAGGAACCCGAAATACCCGTCTCAGTCACCCGTCCCCACTTGTTGCCGGAGTACGGATCGACGCTGCCCACCCACGAGGTCATACTTTCCTTGATGGATTTGGAATAAATCTCCGCCTGGAAGTAGCCCTTCTCGTTGCGATAGATCAGCCCGGCATTGCCCACCGGCCGCGCCTGCAGCGGGCCGTTCAGCGGGGTCGAACCCAGGGTGATGTACCAGCTCAGCCAGTCCTGATACTCGAGGCGGACGGCAAATTCCCACAGGTTGTTTTCCCGCGTGTTCATGTCGTACGTGTAAGGCGTAAAGTTGACCGGAACGGTACCAACCTGCGCGCCATCGGGAAGATCACCGCTGTCGAGGCTGAGATGCGACAGATAACCACTCAGCATGAACTTGTTGGCTGGGTAGACCTGACCCTGAATGGCGGGGATCGTGACTGCCTGCAACTGCCCCTCGCCTTCGGTGCCGGACTTGGATCGGTAGGTGAATCCTGCCGCCACGCTTGGCGTGGTGTAGTTTTTCAGGACCGAATAGACCTTCGAACCACCCGTGTCGGCGGCGGCAATGAAGAGATTCGATTGAAAATAGCGGCGCGAGTCATAAGTCACGTAGACCTTTTTCAGCGACCCGCCCTTCTGACCCGCCACGGTTTCGATGCGCTGATAGTTACCCTGCTTGGAGAGCGCGGCATACAGACCCTGCGCGGTGACGTCATCCGGCGAACTGCGATAGAGGCTCTCAAAAAGCTGCGCGGATTTGTCGTACTGCCGGAGATAATAATAGTCCCAAGCCACGATGATCTGCTCGTTGCGACTCAGCGGGCGGGCCGCCGCCGCCTTGTTAAACTGATTCAGGCTTTCCTGGTACTCCTTGCCCTCGTAGGCCTCCGTGCCTCGGCGGGAGTAGATGTCCCCTTGCAGCGTCCGCATCTTCGGGTAGCTCCCGGCGCGGAAGTTCGCGATGGCCTCGGCGGAGGACACGTCGCCTTCGCGGAACTTGCACAAGGCCAGCCCGTAGGCCGCTTCACCAAGATTGGCGTTCCATTCCAACGCCTGGTTGAACCAGATGCCAGCGGAAGAGTATTCATTACGGCTGAAATAAGCCCAACCGATCTGAGTCGCCATGTTGGGATCGCGTCGCTCGGTAGCTTGGGCCACCCAGGAGTTGATTTGTGACTGGCTGGCCGTCTGGGCTGCGGGCGCCGGCGCGGAACGTTTGCGCGGCGTTGGCGCAGGACGCGTCGCAACAGGCTCGGTCGTGGTGTAATAAGGGGCTGGCGTGGGCGTGGGCCCAAAGGAGGGCTCGGTGCTTGGAATAGGTACCGCTGCCGGGGCGAGAACCGGAGCCGCGGTCTGTGTCTGGACGGGGCTCGTTTGAACGGGCCCGGGCGCATATGGGCTGGTTGGCACTGATGCGGCTGAAACGGGAGCGGCGCTTTGCAGGAATGGCGATGTGCTTGGTGGAATGAAATTCGCCGTCCCCGAGGAAGAACCCATGGGCATCGGCTGCGCACTTTGGGTGGGAAGACGGAGGATCGGAGTCGGCTCCGGCTCGGGCGGAGGAATCAGGTCCACGGTTTCGCCCGTCGCCTGGACGGCAGGAGCGGGAATGTCGGAAGGGACAAAGAGAGTGGGCGTGGATACCGGAGCCGGGGCGGCCGCAGGGGCCGGGGTGGAAGGTGCTCCGGGTTTAATGGGAACGAATAGAGTCGGGGTCGAAGTCGGTTCGGGAGCGGAACTCACCGGAGGAATATCCGGCTGAGGTTGCTCGCCAAAAAAAGGTTGGGCCAAGGCGCTGGCGGAAAACAAACCTCCCACCACCCCCGCTAAAAGCAGCCGTCCACTCATTGCAACAGGTAGCTCAAATGCAACCTGATGCAAGGCCATCAAAAATCTACGCAAGGCGCAGTTTTTAATTCGTGGAAAAGGTGTCACGGATGGCGAGCTTGGTGAGCAGGTTAAGGCTGGCGGAATAGTACGTTTCGCCCTTTGTAAGCACAGGTAGAGAGAAAACTGTCAAGCTTTGTTTCTCCGTGCAGGCGGCCGTGAATCGCGCGATTGCCCGCATTCCGGGCAGGGCTGGGTCCGGACCAAACGTGTTTTCGATCAGATCAACCGTGGCTGGATAAACTGCTTTTTTGCGGCATTTTTTCCAAAATTGCGCAAATGGTTGCATTGATGGGGCGCGAGGACTAGACCACCCTAGATAAAGAGGGACGCGAACGGCGTTATAGCCAAAAACGGGCGGGAATTCAGGGGAGATGGTCACTTCAGAATCATTTACCACCCAATCGGGCGTAAGATTCCACCGCCCAAAACGAGCCTTCCTCAATAGATCCAACCCATTCGTCTTCAATTCTTTCCATGGTCCGGAAGGGAAAACGCGGGCAAACTCATCCAAGGCGGGAAAAACGTAGTAGGAGGGATTCAAAGTCACTTTCCCGTCCTTCACAAAACCTTCCGTGCCCGGGAGCAGGACAAGACCTCGATCGGTGGAAAGGATATTAAGGCGCGCGAGATCGGCCAGAATTTGCAGGGCTTCCTTTTGATACCGATCGTCTTTCCAGAGTTGGAAGGCACGCTGCAGGGCCCAGGCCACCAGCAAGTCGCCGTCGGAGGCGTTGTTGGGATCGTCCACGGCTCCGCCCCCCTTGCCGTCCGGTTTCCATCGCCAACTGAGCAGTTTGTCGTCGGGCCGGATCTGGAGATTCTTCCGGGTCCACTGCCAGATGCGGTCAAAAGCACCTCGATCGCGGTAGGCGACGGCAAAAAGCAGGGCGTAACCCTGCCCCTCGCTATGACTGACGTTGCCGTTGCCGTCGTCTATGACGCGGCCTTCGGGCGAGATGAATCTCTCCTGGAAAAGGTGCCAGTCGGCGGATCGGAGACGATACGGGTCGAACAGATGGAGCAGGATGTAGACGAGCGTTCCGAAAAGCGCCAGACCCAGACATCCGAGCGCCATCCGCCCAGCCTGATTAAGCCTCATTACCGCTATTCGGCGATATCCTCACGTCGTTTGAGCACACCGCGAACGATAAGACCGATGAGCAGCAGGACACCGATGAGCAGCACCGCAAACAGCCAGGGTTTGCTGTCCAGGTTCGTGCCCACCCGCGCCGCGATGCCGGAGGATTTGTAAATGAAGTCTCCGCCGACTTTGCACGCCGCGAAGGAGTCGGGATCGGTGTTCCAAACCGCGAGATCACCGGAGAAGTTGTCCCAAATGCGGCGATCCTGCATGGCATTCATGCCTGCAAGAAGGCGCGCGGGGTCATTGGCGGTAATGAGGGTCACGGGGTACCCTTGGGCAAACGGCGATTCGTATTGTACGGCCACAGTATCCTCCACCAGGTCGGAGGCCATGGTCAGGTTGGCGGTGGCCGGAGCTTCCGGCTCCGCGCGCTCCTGGGGAACGCCACGGATTTTTTCCAGGAATTCCTCGACCGGCGAGGCGGCGAGTTTTTCCGGCTTCGGGCTGACGCTGACGAGGTAGCGCATCTTACCCACTTGGAGTGGGGAAACCGGCGCCTTGGCGATGACTTCCTCCGGGATCTGATCACGAGGACCGACCACCAGCAGGCTCTTCTTGCTGCGCGGAGCCTTGAAGCCCACCTCGATGCGATGCATGAGGGCGCCCGAAACCTGGGCCATCTTGCCCAAGAGGGTCCAGGCGGCACAGATGGTGTCGGGATCGCCCGAGGTCACATAGACCGCCGTGTCGATGCCGTCCGGTTGGCCTGAGTAGGGGAAGGCCGTTTGAGAAAACAGACCGAGACTGGGCAGGCGGGCTTTGCGCATCGCCTTGGGCAACACGAAATCGGAATCCTCATAGAGGGTGAAGAGGAGATTCTCATCATGCAGGAGTTCGCACTCCGCGGTGATCATCGGAACCATTTCCGGCACGAGGTCCACATAGTTCAGGCCGGGCTGGAAGGCCTTCATCGGCAGGTAAACGCGATGGTCGCTGTGCATTTCGCCTTCTTCATTGGAAAGGCGGATAGCCGTCTGGAACTGGCGGTTCACAAACAGGTTGAACGTGGAGTCCTTGCGGAGAGCGGCTCCATAAGCGAAGTGCAAACGCAGTTCCGCATTGGAGGGGTCTTCCTTCGATATGTCGCCGGGCATGTGGACCTTGAGCGAGTAACCGCCGGTGTGCCATCCGCGGATGGTGCGGCTGTTATAGCCCAATTTCTTGAAGCTATAGATGCCGGGGACGTTGAGTGGTGCATTGCGGATGTAAGACGGCTTTTCCGGAAGGGTCATCTGATCCACCACGGCATATTGGGAGTCCGGCAGCGGGAAGTTCACCATTCCGAAGGCCAGGGCCGTCTGTCCGACTTCCTGCTCGTTCCGGCCGCTGATGATGATCATGCAGTGTGTCGGGTCACCGGGGAGGGACTTGATGGCGAGGAAACTGCCGTTGATGGCGCTCATCTCGGTATTGGTCAGGAAGCCTGAAAGCTCAGCCTGCGTGCCAATGACGATGTTATCCATATTGGGCCGCAGCGCGCTGGCGGTGCTGACCCGGAAGTTTTCGTTGTTGAGAGCCAGCGCGACGCCCTGCGTCACGATGGACCCCCACGAGAGCTGAAGCTCGGACATCTGCGCGCCCGAGGGAATGCAGACGTTAAACTGGTATGGGCTCCAGAGTTTTTCATCAATCCACCAGCGCAGGAACGACAGGCGCTCCGGGATGGGTTTTAACTCGCCCACGGCGGAGAGATAGGAAGTGTCCGGATTGATCTCCGTATAAAGCTCGGGCGCGCCGGGGTCTTCGCATTTCCAGGTGTAGTGCTGAGCGACGACAAACTGCATCCGATTGAAGCCCACCTGCAGGAGCTCGAGCGGCAGGGCGATGTCGGCCGAATGGAAGGGTTTATTCCGATCGAGATAGTACTGGGCCACGATGACGTCATTGATCACGACGCGCAGCACGGAGCGTTCCGTGAGCAGCGCAATGGAGTTGGTGAACTCCAGGTGCAACGTGCAGCTCTTCAGGCTGACGCGCGCGCTCTGCGGGACAAAGAGCGTGTAGTAATTCGTCGCGTGCGTCAGGAGCATCGCATCCTTGACCCCGATCATCTTGCGAATGGGCAGCCGCATGGTTTCCTCCCGCGCGGTCGCGGCAGAGGGGGATGGAAGCCTGGTCGCCCCCGTCGCGGACAGCCGGGGGCTGACCGTCGGAGACGGCACCGCCACCGGAGACGGCGTGGAGGCGGGTAGGACAACGCTTTGTTGGGCTAGGGCGACGACCGCACCGAGCACGAACGCAAACAGAAAGGCGAGGCCGGTTCTGTAAGCGCGAATGGTCTGGTTTTTCATATGTTTTTTTTGGATGGGCCGCCAGCTTGGAAGGCGGAAACAGTTTTCTTGAGGTTGGACTCGATCAGAAGATGGGCGAAGTGCTCGATGGAAAAACGGATACCGCAGTTCATGAGGAAAAATGCGCTGCGCACGACGCCCAGCCGGCGTTCGCGGCTCACCTGAAAATCCACCCATCGTTGGCTGTTGCCCATGACGAGGCGGACTTTCCGTTTCATTTCCGTGAGATCCTGATGCTGGAACTGCACACCCAGGAGCAGGGTCCCTCCTTGCGCACGGCAGTTGCGCACGACGAAGTTCAAACTCTCTCCCGCCAGGTCATGAGGCACCTGCATCACAAACTCGGCCTGGGTGTCGTTGTGGAAAAGAGATTCATACGCCCCGTCGATTTCAATGCTGGCGCCGCTGATCGAAAGATCCCGCAAAGTGCCGATGTAGGTCTTGTCCTGCAGGCGGATTTTGATCGACGTTTCATCCGGCATGCGTGGCGTGGCCCGGCGCTGCCGGCGCTCCAGCAGCGCACCCATGCAGGCGAGCAGAATGAAAATATTAAAGCCCGCCCAGCACATCGTGACGATGGTGGCGAACCGCTCGCTTTCATAGGCGAACACCCGGAACAAACCGAATGTCAGGGCGGCCACATTCAAAAACAGGAGAATATAAAAGGGCTTCGCCAGCGGGCTGATGTAGTCCTGGGACAGCTTTTCGCCCTTGGCCGTGACCTCGAACTTCGGAGCGCGCGGGTTGAGGAAAACCTTGCCCATGGCCGGCAGGGTGTAGATCGACTGCATGAGCTCATAAAGCTCCGAGACAAACGACCAGCGCACATGGCCAAAAAGAAAGTCCGACACCATGAACACCGCGAAAAGATGCGGCAGACAGTAGGCCGCGAAATCCACAAAGTTTGCGTTGTAAATTTTCAGCCCGAAGAACAGGAAGCATAACGGGGCGAGCATGAAAACGACTCGCGTGTAAGCAAAGAACCAGAAAAAACAACTGCTGAAGTAGCACAGGCGCTGAGGCAGCGTGAGACCCCGAATGAGCAGGGGGTTCTTCAAGAGAAATATCTGCATCATACCCTGGGCCCAGCGGATACGCTGGCCGATAAAACCGCTGAGAGATTCGGGAGAAAGCCCGGCGATCATAGGCTTTCCGATATAAGCGCTGTTGTAGCCCCGGGCATGAAGGGACAGCGCGGTCTCGGCGTCCTCCGTGATGGTTTCGCCCGAAATACCGCCGTTCTGCATGAGGAAAGTGCGCCTCAGCACGGCGGCTGAACCGCAGAAAAATGCGGAGTTCCAGTAGTCCAGCCCCTTTTGAATGACCCGGTAGAACATTTCATTCTCACCGGGCATTTGATGAAAGGTCTGAAGGTTTTTTTCGACGGGATCGGGATTGATGAAGAAGTGCGGCGTCTGAACAAGGAACATCTTCGGGTCCTTGAGAAACCAGCCAACCGTGTTTTGTAGAAAGTCCGAGGTCGGAGCGTGATCCGCGTCGAAAACCACGATCAATTCCCCGCTGCTGTGCTCGAGGCCATTGTTGATGTTGCCAGCCTTGGCGTGAAGATTTTTGCTGCGGGTGAGGTAGACGCAGCCCAGGCGTTCGGCCAGCGCGGAGAGCTCCTTGCGGCGCGCCTTGGATGCGGCCGCCAGGACCGGATCGTCAGACTCGCAGCGCTGGTCCGTGCCACCGTCATCCAGCAAGTAGACGATGAATTTTTCCTTGGGATAATCCATCTGCAGCGCGGAAAGCAGCGTCACCTCCAACAACTCAGGCGCCTCGTTATAGGAAGGCACCATCACGTCCACGGTCGGAAGGAGCGACTCATCCTCCGGCAAGGGAGCGATCGGTCGCTCCAACGGGTCGATGTTTACGAAGATGCTGAGAATGTAGACGACGAACCCGTAGACCTCGGCAAGGTAGAGAAGAATGGCAAATGTGAAGCTGAGCGTGTCGTTGAAACCCAGCGTGGTAAATGTGCGCCAGTAGAAATAGTCCAGCGACAGGAAAGCGGCGATGACCAGGAAAAGAACCCGGACGGTCTCGATATTGTGAAACCGTTTCAGAATGAGAAAAGCCACGATCGCCGCGCAGGCCACCGCGATCTGCGTGCGGGTGGTGATGCTCGCCGCGCAGGCCACCATGCCCACAACGAAAGCGAGCGCCAAAACCATCTGCGTGGTTGGGCTCCTTTCCACCCGAGTCATAAAACTCGTCCAAAAATCTCTTACGGCATCCATTTACTGTTCTGCATCAGGTTGCAAAAAATCGCTGATTGTTCCTCGTCAGATCCGCGTTTCAAACCTTAGAGAGCTCTTCCAATAATCCAGCCAATAAGTCCTGCGCCAAGGATGAGCATCACCACGGCGCTACGAGTAATTGGGCTGATTTGCGAACTTGCCTTTTCAACCTTCAGAATCAGGTGATCCACTTCCTTTTTGATCACGTCGAGCTTCTTGGTGCAGTAATCAATGCCTTCATGATAGCCCTCGATCTGCCGGACAAATTTGTCGAAGTCGATTTGCTCCAGCTTTTGCTGAAGCTCCTGGCCCTGAAAAGATATCCGCTCGGTAGCAGGAAGGAGCACCGTGCGCATCGCCTCGGTGACCGACTCGCTGGAAACCTCCGCCTTGACGCTGACATCGCTGACATTCTCGGGCGAATGGCTTCCGGTGACAGCCGCCGGAGCGGACTGGGCGGGTGGCGCCATGAATTGAACCAGTTCCAGCAAGGCAATGGCCGGATCGCCATCCTGGATATTATAGCGTCTTTGCCAGTCGAGGATTTTTGCGCGGAGTTCGGGATTGTCGGTCATGGAAGCAAAATGGATTTAACGCGGTCGAGTTGTTCAAACCAGGCCCGGGAATAAGCCACGAGCCGTTGGCGGTCGAGAAGATGAAGTTCGGGCTGCTCGATGGCCTGTTCGATGGTCCAGGATTTGGCCTGCAGCAACTCCCCCAGATGAGAGGGCATTCTTTCGAGCACGACCTCCTGAGCGCCGTCGGCCAGCAGATTTTGCCGAGCCTGGCTGGTATCGTAAATACGGGACACCTCCGACTGCTTCATGTTTTTAACCACGAGCCAGTCGACCATGTTGCCGGCGCGCTTGGCGGCCTCACCGGCCTGATGCACGGTGTCCTTGTCGGCTTCGATGATGAGCACGAGCGTCACGGCCAGACCGAGCTGCTGCTTGACCTTGAGCAAGTCCGTCTCCTCCATCCAATCGAGAAAGATGCTTTGATGAGCCCCCACTCCATCGACGAGGATGACGTCGGTCGAGTCCAGTGATTCCACGATCTGATCGAGATTTTCGCTGTGGCGGATGTCCAGAAATTTGGCAGGGGGATAGAAACGGGTGAGCGTGCTGTTGCTGAAATCCGGGTCGAACGCGGTGAAGCCAATCCCGTGCAGGTTCAGCCATTCGATGAGCCGGATGCAGAAGAACGACTTGCCGACGCCGCCTTTATCAATGGCCACCATGATGAGCCGCTTGGTGCGGCCACCGGCGGACAGTTTCGAAAAGGGTGCCCGGGCCAGACTCATCAAACCTCCTCCGGGGCGACGCGCAGGCGGTTTTGAGTCGCCGGGCGGACTTCGGGACGCGTCTCCACCACCTCGGGGGCCCGGGTGGGCAGCAAAAGGTGGCGGGCAGTTTCCAATTGTTCAAAGAATCGGCGCTGGAAGGTCCGCAGACGCTGACGCTCCAGGAAGGGCAGACTTTCATCGAGCACCAGCGAGGAAAGTGTGCGGCTGGTTCTTTGGATGGTCGCGAGCAGACTCCAAGGCACGCGCTCCATCGTGATTTCCAAGGCCCCAAGACGCTGTAGCTCCTGCCGGGCCTTGCTGTTGTCGTAAATCTCGGTCGTCGAACAGGTCTTGAGATTCTTCACGACCAACCAATCGACCTTGTCCCCCAGCAACCGGGCCGTTTCGCCAGCCTGAAAAACCGTGTCCTTGTCCTCCTCGATCATGAGGATGACGGTCGGTCGAAAATGAGAGTGGGCCTCCGCCTGGCAAAAGGGGGATTGGGCCAGCCACTCCGGAAGATACCGCGGGAAGGAACCGACGGCGTCCCAAGCCACCACCTCGGAATTCTCCAGGGTGTCCGCCAGTTTTTGAGTGCCCTCCTCCTCTTGCTCCAGATCCAAAAACTGGCTGTCGGGGAAGAAACGCGAGAGCGTCCCATTGCATGCGTCCGAATCAAAAAAGACAAACGACTGGTCCAACTCCACGTACCAGTCCGCCAGATTAACCAGAAAAAACGACTTCCCCACGCCACCTTTGCAGGTGGCGCTGATCAGGAATCGTCGGGTCAGGATGTTTTTCGTTTCAGCCATGAAATTCGATCGCCTATTCCAGCAATCTTTCAAGGCTGGAAACCGGTTGCATCAAACATTGGCCCAAACCGGCTTTTCAACCCGAACAATTACCGTTGCAGGGAAAGTAATTCGAGGTTGCCAACTTCCTGTCCGGCGGGCAAGAAAAATAAACAACCTGTTGCGTAATTTGTTGCGCTGCTTCGGGTGAATGAAGGACGGTGCATGTTCCAGGGTCACTAGACCACCGGAAACCATGCTTTTGATCCCTGCGACAAAGCTCGTGGGACTGCGAAAGGCAGACCCAGCCACCCTCATCTCGCGCCCCTTGGGAGCTTCACATGCGTGGAATGGTGATCCCGGTCTGCCGCATGTATTTGCCCCCGCGGTCGGCATAACTCGTTTCGCAAACCTCGGAGGCGGCAAAGAATACCACTTGGGCCAGGCCTTCGTTGGCGTAGATTTTCGCGGGCAAGGGGGTCGTATTCGAGATCTCCAGGGTCACGTGCCCTTCCCACTCGGGCTCGAACGGCGTGACATTCACGATGATCCCGCAACGCGCATAGGTGGATTTGCCGACACAGATGGTCAGGGCCTCACGGGGAATGCGGAAATACTCCACACTACGGGCCAGGGCAAAGGAATTAGGCGGGACGATGCAGACATCCGTGTCGATATCCACGAAGGATTTCGAATCGAAGCCCTTCGGATCGACGACAGTGTTGAAGATATTGGTGAAAACCTTGAACTCGCGGGAAACTCGCAAGTCATAGCCGTAACTGGAAAGGCCGTAGCTGATCGCCCGGGAACCATCTTCCAGCGTTTTGACCTGGCCATCCACGAACGGCTCGATCATGCCCCGCTCCAACGCCATGCGGCGAATCCATTTATCCGAACAAACACTCATGACTAAAACGGCATCCCGGGGATATTCATGCCACCCGTGGCTTTCTTCATTTCTTCTGCGGCCATGGCTCGGGCGTCCTCGATGGCCTGCTTGACTCCGACGAGCACGAGATCCTCCAGCATCTCCACATCCTGCGGGTCCACTACGGAAGGATCGATCTTGATGGAAAGCACATCTCCCGCCCCGTTGGCCGTGACGGTGATCTTGCCGCCACCCGCGCTGGCTTCGACGGTTTTATCCGCCAGCCCGGCCTGAGTTTCGGCGAGTTTCGCCTGCATCTTCTGGGCCTGCTGGAGCATTTTCTGAATATTCATTTCGTGGCAGTCTGGATTTCGCCCGCGAAGATTTCGAGGGCTTTCTTGATCAGAGGATCATTTTTGAAGTCGGAGGCAGGATTGGCCTCCTGAACAGACGGAGCGACCTCCACAGGAGCGGCCTTTTCCACCGCGGCGATGGGCTCCGGTTCGGGCGCGGGTTCCTCCCCGGCTGGTTCCGGAATGTGATCACCGATCTCCAGGGTCAACTTGACCTTTCGGCCGAGAGACGCGCTAAGCTTGGCTTCCGCATCCCGGCGACCAGCCTCTCCGACGACCGAACTGAAATCCGCAGCACAGGAAGGTGGCAACTGCACCAGCACCGACCCGGAAGCATCGGCCCGGGCAAATACGCCCTTCGTCAGCCAGCGGTATTTGATGGACGATTCGTAAGTCGAAGCGGCGCGGTCCCAAGCGACCGAGGCATCGATGACGGTCGACTCGGCGGCTGTCTCTTTCGGCGGAGGAGCCACGGCGGGAGATGGAGGCACCGAACGGGTCGGAGCAGGAGGCGGAGGTGGTGCGGAAGCGGCGGGTTCCTCAGCCGTGCGCGCCACGCTCGCCGAACGAATCGCTGGTTCCGGGCGGGGCGGCGGCGGCGTGCCGTCGTGCAGGGCGGTGAGAGTTTCCAGCACCTCATCCAGGCTCACCTGGTCGAGCAAATGCACGGCCTTGATCACGGCGACGTCGAATTGCAGGCGTTTATCGGCGGCCCAGCGCATGCGCGCCTCGGTCTCGGCGAAGTGGTCGAGCAGAAGCAGGAGCTTGGCGCGAGACATGGCCACCCTGGACTCCACTCCCGCCACCAGCAAATCGCGGACATGACCGATCAAATCGCCCAACAAACGGGAGAGATCTTTGCCGGCCTCGGCCTGCTCCGCGATGATCTTGAGCCCGCCCGCCGCATCTCGTTCCAGGATGTGCTGCATAAGAGCGGCAATCGTTTCGCGGGAGGTGAATCCGAAAACGGTCATCACATCCACGCCCGTAATGGTTTGGCCGCAGAAAGCCACGGCCTGGTCGAGCATGCTTTCAGCATCGCGCAGCCCGCCTTCCGCGCCCCGGGCGATAGCCTGTGCCGCCGAGTCCTCCAATGCGATTTTTTCCTTATCCGCGATGGACATTAAGTGACCGGCGATCGAGTTGGTCGGAATGCGGCGCAGATCGAACCGCTGGCAGCGGCTGGTGATGGTGGCCGGCACCTTCTGGGCCTCGGTGGTGGCGAAAATGAATTTCACATGGGCCGGAGGCTCTTCCAGCGTTTTGAGCAGGGCATTGAAGGCCCCTGCGCTGAGCATATGCACCTCATCGATAAGGTAGATTTTGTAAGGCCCGCGGGCCGGAGCATAGGCGGTATTGTCACGCAGTTCGCGGATGTTCTCGACGCCGTTATTGCTGGCTCCGTCAATCTCCAGCACATCGAGACTGCGACCCTCCGCGATCTCGATGCAGGCATCGCATTTTCCACAGGGCACGGCGGTGGGCCCGTTCGCGCAATTGAGTGCCTTGGCCAGGATACGCGCGGTGGAGGTCTTGCCAATTCCGCGCGGTCCCACAAAAAGGTACGCCTGCGCCACCCGGCCATTGGAAATGGCATTCTGCAGGGTGCGGGTGATATGTTCCTGGCCGACCACCTCCTCGAATGTCTGGGGACGGTATTTGCGGGCAAAGACGCGGTAACTCACAGCGGCAACTTATGGGCCTCCGGTGCCGACGGTGAAGCTTTTTCGTCATCGACCACCACTTCCACCGCCTCACAGACCTCCCGCCAGCCCGGAAAGTTCCACACGTTGGGAAAGCCGCGGCATTGCAGGGGTTTGACCGCCTGCACCCGGCAATCGCGGCCATCGAGAAAAATGCAGGCCCCGTCCGCCTGATCCAACAGAGCGAGGCCGTCGCGATGCGGCCGCAAGCGGGTATGCGTTTGTACGAAATCCCACTCGCTCAAGCCCAGATGTGACGATATTGCCACAATATCTTCATTGGTCAGTTTGACAAAACCGGGCCACTTGCAGCAATTCGTGCAGCGCTGACATTGATAGTGGACTTTACTCATTGCGGCGAACAAACACGGTTTGCTACACCCTTTCGATGCGTTTGCTTATCACAGGTGCCTGTGGGTTCATTGGCAGTAATTTTGTGCGTTTCGTACTGGAGCATTACCAGCCGGAATTTGTGACCAATGTGGACGCTCTCACCTATGCCGGCAACCCCGAGAATCTCGCGGGCGTCGCCGGGCTATACGGTGAGCGGTACGAGTTCGTACAGGCCGACATCGCCGATCGCGCGGCGATGGAGGCGATCATGACCAAACACAAGTTTTTCGCGGTCATCAACTTTGCGGCCGAAACCCACGTGGACCGCAGCATCAGCACGCCGGGGAATTTCATCCATACTAACGTGGTGGGCACCGAGGTGTTGTTGGAGACGGCGCGCAAGTGCGGCGTAAAACGCTTTGTGCATATTTCGACCGACGAAGTCTACGGCTCCCTGGGACCGGAGGGACGATTCACCGAATCCTCGCCGATCGACCCCAGTTCGCCCTATTCCGCCAGCAAGGCGGGGGCGGATCTGCTGGCCCTGGCAGCCCATAAGACCTTTGGCCAGGAAGTATTGATCACACGCTGCTCGAATAACTATGGGCCCTACCAGTTTCCCGAAAAATTGATCCCGCTCATGATCACCAACGCCCTGGCTGACAAAAAGCTGCCGGTCTATGGCGATGGTCTCAATGTGCGCGATTGGATACATGTGGACGACCACTGCCGTGCCGTCATGGCTGTGCTACTGGAAGGTCGGCCCGGACAGGTGTACAATGTCGGAGCCGACGCCGAACTGGAGAACATTACCGTGGTCGAACTCATTTTAGAAACCCTGGGCAAGCCCCGCTCGCTCATCAGCTATGTGGCTGACCGGCTGGGCCATGACCGCCGCTACGCCATCGACTCAGCCAAGATCCGGTCTGAACTCGGCTGGCAACCCATTCACACCCCGCAGGAAGGTATCCGCGAGACCGTCCAATGGTATCTCGACAACCGGGCCTGGTGGGAAAAAATCCTGTTCCGCCCGTGAACCGCATCTTGATCCTGGGCGCCAAGGGCCGGCTGGGGGCTGCGCTGGCCCGCAAATGGGCCGCCCACCACGAGGTCACCGCGCTGGCCCGACCCGCCATGGATGTGTCGGATCTTTCCGCATTATCGCAATTGCTGGAGCGGACCGACTTTGATGTGTTGGTCAACGGCACCGGCATGACCAACGTGGACCAGTGCGAAGCCGCCCGGGATGAGGCGAATATGGTCAACATCGATGCGCCGGCGATAATGGCCCGTGTCGCAGCCGCCAAAGCCGCCCGCTTCATCCATATCAGTACCGACTACGTTTTCGACGGGACAAAGGATGGCCTCTATACGGAAAACGATGAGGCCAAGCCTATCAGTCACTATGGCTACACCAAATTGGCGGGAGAGCATGTGACGCTGGCGGCTTCGCCCAAGCACCTGGCGGTGCGCATCTCGTGGGTTTTCGGTCCGGACAAGCCCAGCTTCATCGACATGATGCTCGATCGCGCGATGACCTACGACCACGTCGAAGCCATCGCCAACAAAACGTCCTGTCCGACCTATGCTGAGGATGTGGCCGACTGGCTGGAGCCGTTTCTGAGCAACGCCTTGCCCGGCGGCCTCTATCAGGCCTGCAACACGGGCGTATGTACCTGGCGGGACTACGGCCAGCATGCGCTGGATTGCGCTGCCCGGATCGGCCTGCCCCTGCGCTCCAGGGTCGTTCATCCCATCCCGCTTTCCGCCCTGCAAAATTTTGCGTCCCTGCGCCCGCCTCATACGGCCATGAGCACGGCCAAGCTGGCCGCCACCACGGGCATCACCCCGCGCTCGTGGCAGGACGCCCTCGAAGAATACCTCAATAAAAAATTCACCAATGCATCGATTTTACCTTCCTCCACCTGAATGGAACACCCCCTCACCCTCTCTGAGCGAGAGCGAGTCGCATCACGCCCTGGATGTTGTGCGTCTGGGCGCCAGCGACCGCATCGTGGTTTTTGACGGAGTGGGCGGCGAGGCCACCGCGCAAATCACGGCCGTGGAAGGCAAGCGCGCCCAGTTGCGCCTCCTGCAAAAGGCCACCACCCAACCCCTGCCCTGCGCGATCACCCTGGCCCAGGCCATTCCGAAGGGAAAGAACATGGACTTCATCATCCAGAAGGCGGTGGAACTGGGCGCGGCCCGTATCGCCCCGCTGCTTTCCGACCGCACGGTCATTCATCTTGAGGCTCAGGAGTTGGAGAAGAAACGGGCCAAATGGCGCGAGACCGCCCTCGAGGCCTGCAAGCAATGCGGTCAGAACCGCATTCCCGAAATCGCCCTGCCCCGTACGCCGAAGGCCTTTTTTGAAAGTGGAGAGCGGTTTGATCTCCAGCTGATCGCCTCGCTCCAGCCGGACGCACGCAAGGTCAAAACGGTGCTCGCCGAATACCCCGCCCCAAAAAGCGTCTGTGTGCTGGTGGGACCGGAAGGAGACTTTACCCCGGCGGAATTATCCCTGGCCAAAAGCCATGGTTGCCACCCGGTGACGCTGGGGCCAATCATCCTCCGCACCGAGACAGCCGCACTCTATTGTCTGAGTGTGCTGGCCCATGAACTTTTTAATTAAATAGAAGAATCATTGTCTTTTTGCGGAAAACCGCGACTTTGGTCGCCAACGGGGCGTAGCTTAGCTTGGTAGAGCGCGTGGTTTGGGACCACGAGGTCGCAGGTTCGAATCCTGTCGCCCCGATTTTTTTAACATTCATGCCCTGTTCATTTGTATTTTCCGGCCCGATTTCGTCTCTGGGCGTTTCGCGGTTCTCAGGAAAAAGGATTTACAAAGAGCGCGTTCGTGCAACTCTTTAAGCTCAATTCAGTTCATGCCTAAAGTGGCGCGAGATTTATACCAAAAATGCCGGGAATATAGGGATAGTGCCGATGCGCGAGCTCAGGGATTTTATCCCTACTTTCGTTGCATCGACGAAACCCATGGCAACTATGTGATCTGTGAGGGGCAACCCAAGATCATGATCGGCTCAAATAACTATCTGGGCCTGGCTCAGGACGAGCGCGTGATCGAAGCGGCCTGTGACGCGACACGCAAGTACGGTTCCGGTTGCACCGGCTCCCGTCTGCTCAATGGCACGATCAAGCTCCACGTTCAGTTGGAAGAGGCGCTCGCCGAGTTCCTCCAGCGCGAGGCTGTCCTCCTTTTCTCCACCGGATTTTTTGCCAACCAGGGCGCTCTGGCCTCTCTGACCGAAGATGGCGACGTCATTCTTTGTGACCGCGAAAACCATGCGAGCATCATCGATGGCTGCCAATTTGCTCCGGCGAAGCTGATTCCGTATCGCCACAACTCTGCGGTTTCCCTCCGTAACCGCCTCAAGCGCCAGTCCGAGGAATCCGGCAAACTGGTGGTGATGGACGGTGTCTTCAGCATGTCAGGCGATATCGCCGATCTGCCGCCACAGTTGGAAGTCGCGAAGGAGTTTGGCGCCCGCCTGTATGTCGACGAGGCGCATTCGCTCGGTGTGCTCGGCCCGAAAGGCCGCGGCGCTGTGCATCATTTCGGCCTGAACGACGATGTGGACATCGTCATGGGCACCTTTTCAAAGTCGCTCGGGTCCATGGGCGGATTCATCGCGGGCGATGGGCAGATGATCGAGTATCTCAAGCATCGCGCCCGTTGTTTTATTTTCACGGCTTCGCTGGCGCCTTCCGTGGCGGGCGGCGTTTTGAAGGCTCTTGAGATCATGCAGCAGGAGCCCGAACGCATCGAGCATCTCTGGCGCAATACCCATAAGATGCACGAGGGGTTCAAACGCATCGGCTTCAAGATCGGCAGCACCCAGACGCCGATCGTTCCCATCCTGATCGGCAGCGAGGCGAAGGCTTTCCAGTTTACGCAGCGCCTGTATGAGGAGGGCGTCTTCGCAACGCCGGCCATTTATCCCGCGGTCCGCTATGGCGAAGCCATCGTGCGTACCAGCTACATGGCCACGCATACTGACGAGGATCTCGACCGTGTTCTGGAAATTTTTGAAAAAATCGCGCGCGAGCTCGGCACCTTCGATGATCCGGTCTACGCAGAGCCAGGCCGGAGAAGAAATGTTTTCGATTTCAGATTGCCAGACAACGAGTCAACGGAAGCGGTTCGAGGAGATAGCGGAGGAACTGACCGGAACGGATCAGGCCTTCATCCCGCCGTTTCCCGGTAGCGTCGCCAAATACCTCTCGCCCAAATCGGCCTTCTGCCGGAAACAGGGCGAGATTTTTCCTTTTATCGCGTGGCGCGATGGGAAACCCGTTGGGCGCATCGCCGCCATTATCAATCGCGCCCACAACGCTTATCACCACGATCAGGCCGGTTTCTTCGGCTTCTTCGAGTGCGAGGACAATCAGGAGACAGCCAATGCCCTTTTTGCCAAAGTCGCGGAAACCTTGCGGGCCAAAGGCTGCGACAGTATGCGCGGCCCCTACAACCCGAGCATCAACGACGAGTGTGGTCTGCTCGTCGATCGCTTTGACCTGCCGCCCTATACGGGCATGACTTGGAATCCCTCCTATTATCCAACCTTGGTCACCACCGCCGGCCTCACGCCGGCATGTACTCTTTACGGTCTTCTCCTGCCCATGCACCGGCTCGAGCCCCCCGCCCGCTTTGCCCGTATCGTCGAGCGCATCGCCAAACGGGCCCGCCTGAAACTACGGCCCATGGATATTTCCCACTTGGACGAGGAACTCAAAATCGTTCACGAGGTCTACAATGCCACGCTGGAACGCAATTGGGGCTTTGTCCCCATCACCATGGATGACCTGCTCGGCGCGGCCGATGACATCAAGGCGATTGCCGATCCGAAGTTGCTACTGATCGCCGAGATGCAGGGGGAAAATGCCGGGGTCGCCCTCACCCTGCCCAACTTCAACGAAGTCCTCGCCCTCACCAAAAAGACCCCGCGCTGGCTGCGCCTGCTGCACATCGTCTGGTTGATGAAAACGCATCGTATCAATTCCTGCCGTCAAGCCGTGCTGGGCGTTTCTCCCAAATATCGCGACCGCGGCATTCACGTCTGGCTCATCTACGAGCAATTTGTCCGCGCCCAGGAACGTTACGCCAACGCCATGCTTGGTTGGATCGAGGATACCAACACCGAAATCATCGAGCACTCCGAGGCGGTCGGGGGTATCAAGGAAAGAACCTGGCAGATATTTCAGAAGGTTTTGAATTAACCGGAATTTTATCTCACGCTTGCTTTTCAGTACCCATGGTCGCCGTTTCAGTCTGCCAGACGTCCCGAGAAAACAATCAATTTGAAAAGGTCGCGGAGGACCTGCTTTTTGCCGATCCCGCCTTCATTCCGCCCTTCCCGGGCAGCATTGCCAAATACCTCTCGCCCCAGTCCGCCTTTCATCGCCGGCATGGTGAGATTCATCCGCTCGTCGCCTGGCGGGATGGAAACCCTGTGGGCCGCATAGCCGCCATCATCAATCGGTCCCACAACGAACACTATCAGGACAAGGTCGGCTTCTTTGGTTTCTTCGATTGCGAAGACAACCAGGAAACAGCCAACGCTCTTTTCTCCAAAGCCGCCGAAATTCTCCGCCACAAAGGATGCGCGAGTGTGCGCGGCCCCTACAACCCCAGCATCAATGACGAATGCGGCCTGTTGGTGCAGGGTTTCCAACATCCCCCTTACATCGGCCTCACCTGGAATCCTTCGTACTATGAAAATCTCGTCACCGCCGAGGGCTTTGCCCCTGTCTGCACGAGTTACGGCTTTCAGCTTCCGTTGCACCGCCTGGAGTTGCCCGGGCGCCTGATCCGTATTGTTGACCGGGTCACTCGTCGATCCCGCCTGATGCTTCGCCCCATCAGGCTTGCCCAGTTGGAAGAGGAGTTGCAGATCATTCACGAGGTATATAACGACACCTTGAAACGCAATTGGGGCTTCGTCCCCATCACCATGGATGACCTGCTCTTCGCCGCCGGCGACATGCGCGCCATTGCCGATCCCGAAATGATCCTTATCGCCGAACAGGACGGCCAAAACGCCGGCGTGGGACTCTCCCTTCCGAACATCAACGAACTCCTCGCTCTGATCAAAAACACCCCTCGCTGGCTGCGGCCCCTTCATCTCCTCTGGCTCATGAAGACACGCCGCATCAACTCCGCCCGCCAGGTCGTCTACGGCATCTCGCCAAGATTTCGCGACCGGGGACTGCATGGCTGGTTGCTGAAAGAGCAGTTCGCCTGCGCCAAGGCGCGCTACGCCCATGCCGAGCTTGGCTGGATCGAGGATACAAATACTGAAATTTTGGAAAACTCCCGTATGCTCGGTGCCATTCAGCATCGCACCTGGAGGATTTACGAGAAGATACTATGAACCTGCTCCTCACCGGCGCCACCGGCTTCGTCGGCCGCAACACGCTGCTTGAGGCCCTGCCCCGCTACTCCCGTATCTTCGTGCCGGTGCGCGACGAGGCCAAACTTCGACGGCAGTTGGAGGTGGAAAACATCGCGCTGGTGGATGACAAAATCGCGCCTCTGCCGGCCGATCCCGCCGAATGGCCAGACCTGCCGGTGGATCACGCCATCCTCAGTGCAGGCGTCCTTTTTGCCCGCTCCCGGGAGGAATATTTTTCCACCAACGTGGATTGGAAGTTGCGCGTGCTGCGGCAGTTACCCGCCACCTGCAAAGTCACGGTGCTGTCTTCTCAATCAGCCGGGGGACCCACCCTGCCGGGCCGGCTGCAGCGGACGGACTCCGATCCCGACACACCCATTACATGGTACGGGGAATCCAAACTCGCCATGGAGCGGGCGATCCGGCGGATGTTTCCCGACCGTTTCATCAATATCCTCCGCCCGCCCATGGTCCTGGGCGCAAGGGATGCGGCCACGCTTCCGCTTTTTCGCATGGCCCGCGGCGCCGTGCGCATCAAGCCAGGCTTGCACACTAAACAATACAGCTTCATCGCCGTGAACGATCTGGTGGCGGCGATCTTCGCCTCCCTGGAAATGGGCACGCCGCTGCCCCAGGCGCACTGCCATGTGGCCGCGCCAGTGACGTTCAGCGATCTTGAACTCATCGCCGCCGCCGCCACGTCCATCAAGGGACGAGGTGTTACCGTCCCTGTGCCCCAAGTCTGCGTACAGTTGCTCTCCCTCGTCGTCGATGCCGTACCAGCCCTGCGCACGCAAACACCCAGCCTGACCCGGGATCGCGCACGCGAAATCTGGCCTGCTCGCTGGGTGGTGGACGGCAGCAAGTTCGAGGAATTCACCGGTTGGCACGCGGCTACAGGTTTGCAGGAAGCCATGCAGCAGGCCCATGACCACTACGTCCGCGAAGGCTCCCTGTGAAAAAGGGGCTGCTCATCACCCTCCTGTTGGTGATTGTCGGACTGGCCGCATGGTTCCTTCGCCAGCTTCTGCGCCCCACTGCCCTGACCCCCAAACCACGTACCGTCGAACAGGTCCGCGCGGTTCTCCGCGCCCCGATGGAAAACCGCCTGCGACCCCTTTTCGCACAGGCCGGCGTTTGCTATCCGCCGCAACGCCTGACCCTGCTGGCCCTTAAAGAAGAAAACCGTCTCGAGATTTTTGCGGGTGACACTTCCGGCCCCATGAAGTTCGTCACCTCCTACCCCATCCTCGCTGCCAGTGGGATGGCCGGACCTAAATTGCAGGAGGGAGACAAGCAGGTTCCCGAGGGATTTTATCGCATCGAGTTGCTCAACCCCAACAGCAGCTATCACCTTTCACTGCGCGTCAACTATCCCAACCCGGATGATCGCGCCCGCGCTCGGGAGGAAACCCGCGACCTTTCAAATCTCGGCGGAGACATCATGATCCATGGCGGCGCCGGTTCCTCCGGCTGCCTGGCCATGGGCGATCCCACCATCGAGGAAATCTTCGCCCTCGTCGACCGAGCCGGACTCGATCGCACCGAACTCATCATCGCGCCGTGGGATTTCCGCACCGGCGCCGATCATACGATCCCTCCCAATGCGCCGGCCTGGACCGGTGCATTGCACGAAAGACTGCGCAAGGCCTTCGCCGAGTACAGCCGTTAGATCGGCGCGGCGGCGACAGTCTGCCTGCGCCCATGCAGGGCTTCCGCCCGATTCACCGCGTTGATGTAGGCCCGGGCGCTGGCTTCGATCACATCCGTGCTCGCTCCTTTGCCCGTGATCAGATCACCGTTGCCGAAATCAACCTTGATGGTCACCTCGCCCAGCGAATCGCGGCCTTGAGTCACGGCTTCCACACTGTACTGGGCCAGATTCCCACTGCGGCTGACAATACGGTCAATGGCCTGCATGGCGGCATCCACCGCACCGTTGCCGGGACTGGAATCCTGCAGCGTCTCGGTACCCTTTTTCAAACGCACCGTCGCCGTCGGCACCGTGGTCGAACCACTGGTCACATGAATGTAGTCCAGCGTGTAGGTTTCCGTCGCAACGGACATCGAGTCCTCCACCAGCGCGGCCAGATCGTCGTCGTAGACAAATTTCTTTTTGTCGCCGACTTCCTTGAAACGCTCGAAGACACCCGCGATTTCCTGCTCGCTCAACTTGAAGCCCAAATGCTCCAGCCGCGCGATCATGGCATGGCGGCCGCTGTGCTTGGTCAACGGCAACTCGGTACCGCCCCAGCCCACTTCCTCCGGGTCCATGATCTCATAGGTTTCGCGTTTCTTCAGGATGCCGTCCTGGTGAATGCCCGAGCTATGGGCAAAGGCATTTTCCCCCACGATGGCCTTGCTTCGCGCCACATGCAGCCCGCTCATGCGGCTGATGATACGGGAGGTTTTCAAAATCTCCCGAGTGACAACATCGGTATGAATGCCGCCGAAATAATCGTCCCTCGTCTTGATCGCCATCACGACTTCCTCCAACGCACAGTTGCCCGCGCGTTCGCCGATGCCGTTGAAAGTACCTTCCACCTGGCGGGCTCCGGCTTTCACGGCTGCCAGCGAATTGGCCACGGCCAGCCCCAGGTCATCGTGGCAATGCACGCTGATGATGGCGTCGTCGATGTTCTTCACGTTACCTCGCAGATACTCGATCATGGCCGCATATTGTTCCGGCACGGCATAACCGACCGTATCCGGAATGTTGACCGTCGTAGCCCCGGCCTCGATGACCGCCTGCACGACGCGAGCCAGAAATTCCGGCTCGGTGCGGGAACCATCCTCCGGCGAGAACTCGACGTCCTTCACCATGGATTTGGCCCGGACGACACCTTCGACCGCCAGGCGAACAATCTCGTCCTCGGCCTTCTTCAGTTTGAACTCACGGTGGATGGCGGAGGTGGCCAAAAACACATGGATGCGCCCCCGGTCACCCGCAGGTTTTACCGCCGCGCCGGCCGCATCGATGTCCTTGGACACGCAACGGGCCAGCCCCGTGATGATCGGGCCCTTGATTTCCGTGGCGATGGTCTGCACCGCCTCGAAATCGCCGTCACTGATGACCGGGAAACCAGCCTCGATGACATCGACGTTCAGTCGCTGCAACTGGCGGGCGATCTCCATCTTCTCGCGCAGGTTCATGCTGGCGCCGGGGCACTGTTCGCCGTCGCGCAGCGTTGTATCAAAAATAATGACTTTGTCTGACATAGGAATAATTGGTTGTCCGGCGAAGGTTTTGGAAAGGGTCACGGCATTCACCGCGCCCGCCGGGAACGCAGCCTATGCCGTTAAGAAAGGAGGGTAAGTCGGCTCGGGAGCAACCCGAGTCGAGGAGCGAGAAGCAGAAATTGGCTCGCGGTCAAAGACATTTCCACGAAGTTATCACCCAATTTCCCAGCGGCAAGGGATAAAATTGCATCCCGCCGCGCGCCTCTTATGATGCCGCGGATGCAAAAGCGCTGGATTTTTCCCAACCCGGAGAAAGATCTTGTCGTGAAACGGCTCGGTCGCGAATTGGATTTGCCCGATTTTCTGGCCCACGTGCTGGTACGCAACGGCTTCACCGAAGCCGATGCGGTGACGGATTTTCTCCAGCCCCGCCTGCGCGCTTTGGAGGACCCGTTCCTTCTGCCCGACATGGCAAAGGCTGTGGAACGCACCCTGCGGGCCGTGCAAAATCACGAACGCATCGTGCTTTATGGCGACTACGACGTGGATGGGGTCGCCTCATTGGCCTTGCTCAAGCGTATCCTCACCGCGATGGGAGCGGAGGTTGCATGCTTCCTGCCCCTCCGCGTCGGGGAAGGCTACGGACTGAGCGCATCCGGGGTGGACCGCTGCTTCGAGGAGCATTCGCCCGACTTCCTCATCGCCGTGGATTGCGGCACCAACTCCGCCAAAGAAATCGCCGAAATCCGCCGGCGCGGCGCGGACGCCATCATCCTCGATCACCACGAACCTTCCAGCGACCTCCCTCAATGCACCGCGTTGGTAAACCCGAAACTCGGGAACGATTTTCATCACCTGTGCAGCGCCGGCGTGGCCTTCAAGCTCGCGCACGCGCTGCTGAAAAAAGCCCCACACGCTCACATCGATCTCAAGGAGTACATCGACATCGTGGCCCTCGCCACCATCGCGGATCTCGTCCCGCTCGTGGGCGAAAATCGCATCTTCGTCCACCGGGGCCTTCAGCAGATGGCCCACACGCGCTGGCCCGGTCTGGCCGCCCTGATGACCGTTGCCGACGTGAAAGCCCCCATCCGCGGCAGCGACATCGGCTTTCGCCTCGGACCCCGCATCAATGCCTCCGGGCGACTGGGCACCGCCTTGGAATCACTGCGACTTTTGCTGAGTGATGATCCCCAGGAAGCCGCTCAGATCGCCGACAGCCTCGACCGCCAGAATCGCGATCGCCAGGCGGTGGAGAAGCAACTCGCCAACGAAGTGGAGCAGTGGGTGAACCAGCATTACGACGCCAGCCGCGACGCCAGCATCGTCGCCGGACAACGCGACTGGCATCATGGCGTCCTGGGCATCGTGGCCGCCCGCATCATGCGCCGCCACCATCGCCCGACGTTGCTGGTCGGATTCGATGGAGACGGCCTCGGCAAAGGCAGCGGACGCAGCATCGAAGGCTTTTCCCTGGTGGAAACACTCGGGCGTTGCGCTGAGCATCTCGAAAAGTTCGGCGGACATGAGATGGCCGCAGGCATCACCGTGCAGGAGGGCCGCTTCGAGAATTTCCGCAGTTCCTTTGAAACCGCCGCCCGCGCCCTGGTCACCGAAGATATCCTCACGCCCAAGCTCCGCCTGGATGCGGAACTGCCGCTGGACAAAATTTCCCTTGGTCTGCTCGAAACCCAGAAAACGCTCGAGCCCTATGGCATGAGCAATCCCCAGCCTGTCTATGCCAGCCGCGGAGTCACCCCCATTTCCGCTCCGCGCGTCTTGAAAGAAAAGCATCTGCGGCTGGAATTCGCCGCCGGCCGCCAGAAGGTCACCGCCATATTTTTTCATGGCGCCGAGGACGAACTGCCGCGTCCGCCCTGGGACATCGCCTTCACCATCGAACGTAATGAGTTCAATGGCCGCGTGGATGCGCAGATGCATGTCGTCGGTCTCCGCAGCGCTGCCTAGATGTTGTCCCCGCATACCCCGCTGGCCGACCTCGATTGGGTGCATCGCAACCGTCTGACCCCGCTCGCGCGCCTGGGCCTCAATACTCCCGCTGATCTCGCCGTCCACTATCCGCGCCGCCACGAGGATCGACGCCGCTTCGACCGGTTTCCAGACGAGGAAATGGAGCGGCCGGTCTGCCTCTTTGGCACCGTGACCAAGACCGCGGTCAAACGTTTCGGCGGTTGGAAACGCATGTTCGAAATGACGCTGGAGGACGTGTCAGCCGGCCTTCTGAGCCAGCCGCTGACCTGCCGCTGGTTCAACCTGCCCTACATCCAAAAGATGATTTCCACCGGCAGCCGCATGGTCGTTTTCGGGCGGCCCAAGAAACGCGGCCGCCAGATCGTGATCGATCATCCGGATTTTGAAATCATCGAAGAGGACGAGGAAAAAACCATTCACATGAACCGGATCGCCCCGGTCCATCCGGCCGGCGACGGCGTGACACCGCGATTCCTGCGCGCGCTCATCTATCGCACCTTGCACGAGACCGACCTGTCCGAGCTCGTACCCCTGCTGCCGTTTCCCAAGGCGGAGGCACTGCGCGGCATTCATTTCCCGGAAAGCTTCGAGCAACTCGAGGCGGCCCGGCTGGACCTCGTGCGGGAGGAGTTCTTCGCCATCCAACTCCTCATGGGCGCACGCCGGGCAGAGTGGCGGAAGTTGCGCGGCGAGGCCAAAACCGGCTCCGGAACATTGGCCGGGCGATTGATCAAGGCCCTGCCCTTCGCGCTCACTCCCTCGCAACAAACCGTCATCGCGGAGATCCGGGATGACCTCGCCTCACCGCATCGTATGAACCGCCTGCTACAAGGCGACGTGGGGTCGGGAAAAACACTGGTGGCTCTGGCCGCGATGCTGCTGACCGTTGAGAGCGGCTGGCAGGCGGCGCTCATGGCGCCCACACAGATCCTGGCCGAGCAACACTACCTCAATTTCAAGCGCCTGCTGGAGCCGCTCGGCCTCCGTGTCGCCTTGCGCACGGGCAACCGCAAACAAGACATGGCCGCCCTGCCCTTGTTTGGCGAGGCTCCCCAGATCATCGTAGGCACCCATGCCCTGCTCTACGACTCCAGTGAGTTCACCAAACTCGGCCTGGTGGTGATCGACGAGCAGCATAAATTCGGCGTGCTGCAGCGCGCGAAGCTCATCGAGCGCGGTGATGCGCCCGACGTTCTGGTGATGACGGCCACGCCCATTCCACGCACCTTGACGCAAACCATCTACGGCGATCTCGATGTTTCCATCCTGCGGGAAAAACCCGCCAACCGCGGCGAAATCCAAACCGCAGTGCGAGAGGCCACCAAGTTTCCCGAGGTGGTGGAATTCGTCCGGAAACAAATTACAAAAGGCCGCCAGGCTTACGTCGTTTATCCGCTGGTTGAGGAATCCGACAAACTCGCCGCGAAATCCGCCACGGCGGAGTTCGAGAAATGGCAGTTCCTGCTCGCACCTCATTCGGTCGGCCTCATCCATGGACGCCTCCCGGCCGAGGAGAAGGAAAAAGTCATGGCGCAGTTCCGCGACGGCCGCCTTTCCGCCCTCATTGCCACGACCGTCATCGAAGTCGGCGTGGACGTACCCAACGCCAACATCCTTGTGGTGGAAAACGCAGAGCGCTTCGGTCTGGCCCAACTACATCAACTCCGCGGACGCATCGGTCGCGGGGAATACAAGTCATTCTGCATCCTCCTCCACGATCCCAAGGCCGAGGACGAGGCCCGGAAAAAACTCGGCGTCCTGGAATCCACTTCAGATGGTTTTCTTATCGCCGAGGCGGATTTGCGGCTGCGTGGGCCGGGTGATCTGATCGGCACGGCCCAAACCGGTCTCCCCCCCCTCCGCTTGGGCGATCTCTTCAAGGATGCCGAGGTGATGCACGAAACCGCGAAGATGGCCGCGGAGATTTTTGCCCGTGATCCTGATTTGAAAAATCCTGAAAATCAGGAGCTTCGAAAACATGTGGCCGCCTCCCGGGCCAAGCTCAATGCCTCGGCCGGTTAAGAAACGCCTCTTGATTTCTGCCTCTTTCCGGCCTTAACTGCGCCAGAATGGCACTCCAAAAGACACTTCTGATCGTCGATGACGAAAAGAACACCCGTGATGGCCTGCGGGATGCCTTGGAGGACCATTTTGAAATTTATGTGGCGGGGGACATCGCCGGGGCCTTGGCTGCGCTTGCCGCCGAGCCGGCTGACGTGATGATCACCGACCTGCGCCTGGGTGGAGAGGATGGCATGGAGCTGATTGAAAAAGCGCTTAAGCTGCCCAAACCACCCATCTGCATCATGATGACCGCCTATGGCTCGGTCGACACCGCCGTGGAGGCCATGAAAAGAGGAGCCTACGATTTTGTCACCAAGCCAGTGAATATCGACCGGCTCGAAATGCTGATCCACCGCGCCGTGCGCGAGCGGGATACCCGGCGGGAAAACGACCGGCTGCGCAGCCAAGTGGAGAAACGCACCGGCCTGGAGGACCTTATCGGGCAATCGCCGGCCATGGAGGAGGTCTTCGAGACGATCAAGCAGGTGGCGCCCTCCCGTGCCACCGTGCTTGTCCAGGGAGAGACGGGCACCGGCAAGGAACTCGCGGCCCGGGCCATTCACTCCCTGAGCAATCGCGCCGACAAAAAATTCGTCGCCGTCCACTGTAAGGCGTTTTCCCAAAACCTGCTGGAAAGCGAGCTTTTCGGCCATGAGAAAGGTGCCTTCACCGGAGCCTTTGAGCGCCGCGCCGGGCGTTTTGAACAGGCGGCCGGGGGCACCCTGTTTCTCGATGAAATTGGAGAAATCGACGAAAACACCCAGGTGAAGATCCTCCGCGTCCTCGGCGAGCGCACCTTCGAGCGAGTCGGCGGCAACCAGACCATCCAGGCCGACGTCCGGCTGGTGGCGGCCACCAACAAGGACCTCGCCACTCTGGTTCAGGAGGGCAAATTCCGCGACGATTTGTATTTCCGGCTCAATGTGGTCCAGATCACCATGCCCCCCCTGCGCACGCGCAAGGAGGATCTGCCTTTGCTTGTACAGGCTTTCCTGAAGGAATCCGCGGAGGAAAATGGCAAACCCCACCGGGAGTTTTCACCCGAAGCAATGGCGTGCATTCTGGACTACAATTGGCCCGGCAATGTGCGCGAGTTGCGCGGAGCGGTCGAGCATGCGGTGGTCATGTGCAATTCGACCCGCATCGGGGTGCGCGATCTTCCCGCCTCTGTGCGTCAACAAGCACCGCTTTTACGGGAAGACAACCGATTTCAGGAGGCTGACGGATTAAATTTGCACCAAACCGAGCGAGCCCTTATTTTCCGCGCCTTGGAGGAGAGCGGAGGCAATCGTACCGAGGCAGCCCAAAGTCTCGGTATTAGCCGCCGCACCCTGCATCGCCGACTCAAGGAACTTCATATCAGCAAGAAACCCACTTCTTAAGACACGCACATGCCAGCCGGCGACGTTAATGTTCAATCAGCGGTTCACTCGTTGGATCAGGGGACTTTTGCCACCCTTATTAAGGCAAGCATGTTCACGGCGCTCATTGTCGTGCTCTCGCTTCTGTATCTCTTCGTTCAATTCAAGGGCCTCTCCACTTCGGACGCGATGGACCAGGCCCAGATCGCCCGCCGCCTGGCGGACGGCAAAGGCTTTACGACTGGATATATCCGCACTGCGGCGCTGGGCAAAATCCTGAAGAAAAACGGCGGCGCCCAGGTGGACGTGGCCAGCTTCCCCGACTTCAGCCAGGCACCGCTGCATCCGTGGATCAATTCCTTCGCCCTCGGCCTCATCAAAAAGGATTGGAAGATGACGCCGACGGATATCATCTATTCCGGCGATCGCGCCGTGGCCATCATGGGGGTGCTCTTTTTCCTTCTCTCCGTGGGAGTCTGGTATTTTTGCCTGGCCCGGTTATTTGATCCGAAGCTGGCTTTGTTCACCTGCGCTGCGGTCTTGCTGACCGACCTGATGTGGTCCTTTTCCCTCTCGGGTCTCCCTCAGATGCTGACGCTATTCCTCTTTTCGCTGGCCATATTGTTCACACTCTTTGCCATGGAGTCCCAGGATCGGGAAAATACAACCCTGATGATTGTGTGGCTTGCCGCCGCCGGACTCTTCCTTGGCCTGATGACGCTGAGCCATGGACTTGCCGTGTGGATTTTCATTGGCTGGCTCATCTTTGCCGCTCTGTATTTCCGACCCATGGGCTTGGTTGCCCTGGCCGCTCTGGCCGCTTATGTGCTGGTGGTGTCGCCATGGTTGGTGCGCAACTACCAGGTGAGCGGGAATCCCTTCGGTCTGTCGATCTACGAAGCCTTCTATAGCTACAAACCGGAGGAAACGTTCCTCCGGAATCTGGATATCAACCCCCGTGGTTCCGGTATCAGTCTGCAGGGAAAATTCCGGGCCAATATTCAGGAGCAATTTTCCTCCATTGCCGGCTATCTCGGGCTGAACGTGGTCGCTGCCGCCTTCTTCCTGGCCATCTTTCACCCCTTCCGCAATCGCCAGACCTTCATGTTCAAATGGTGTGTATTGCTGATGTGGTTTTCCGCTGCCGTCGGCATGGCGTTCTTCAAGCCGACGGACGCAGTCTCGGCCAATCAGTTCCACGTTCTATTCATTCCTCTTTTTGCCGCCTATGGCCTGGCCTTCCTTTTTGTGCTGTGGAATCGCTTGGAAATGGGCTCACCCATCTTTCGGACGATCTTCATTTCCGTCCTGCTTTTCCTTTGCGCCCTCCCGATGCTGTTCCGTCTTTTGGCCAGCGACTCGACCCGCATCCAATGGCCGCCTTACGTGCCGCCGATGATCGGCATTCTGGGAGACATGTATACGGAGGACGAAATCATCTGCTCGGACATGCCTTGGGCCGTGGCGTGGTATGCGCAACGGAGCTCTCTCCTGCTGCCCGACACCGTGCGCACCTTCAATCGCCTGCACGACTACAATGTGACTCAGCAACCGATTCGCGGTCTGTACATGACGCCAATCACTGGCAACCAGCGTCTTTTCTCCGACATTTACAAGGGGGCTTACAAGGAATGGTCTCCTTTGATCACGCGCCCGCCGCAGACCAAGGGGTTCCCCTTCAGCGCGTTTGTGCCACTCCCGATCGACAACGAGTGCATTCTTTATTCGGACCGTGATCGCTGGAGCCAGCCACGAGCCAACAAGCAGTGAACGGAAAGAAACCGGCCGATGCGCCTCTCTCAGTGGAGCAGGCGATGGAGAGGCTGGAGAGCCTCGTGGGCGAAATGGAGTCTGCCCAACTGCCCTTGGATCAACTGATTGCCCGTTATGAAGAGGGCGTGAAGCTGGTCCGGCTCTGTCAGGAAAAACTCGACGCCGCCCAGCAAAAGATTCAGATTATCACACGAAATGCCGCCGGCCCTGCGGGGTTGGAGGATTTTTCCACCGGCGCCGATGAATCCTAAACCGCTCCTTCCTCGTATCCATTCGCCCGAGGATGTCAAAACTCTCGACGAAAAGGATTTGCCCCTGCTCGCCCAGGAAGTACGCAACGAACTCATCCGCGTCCTCTCCCAAACGGGTGGCCACCTTGGCCCCAATCTCGGCGTGGTGGAACTGAGCATCGCCCTGCACCGGGTCTTCCAAACTCCCAAGGACAAGTTTCTCTTTGACGTCAGCCACCAGGGTTATGTGCATAAACTGCTGACCGGCCGCGCGGATCGGTTTTCCACCATCCGGCAATATGAGGGACTGAATGGCTTCCTGCTTCGCACGGAGAGCGAACACGATTGTTATGGGGCGGGCCACGCCGGCACAGCCCTTTCCGCCGCCCTCGGTATGGCCGCCGCTCGCGATATGCTTGGCACCGACGAGCATGTGGTTTGTGTGGCTGGCGATGCCGCGTTTACCTGTGGCGTCAGTTTTGAAGCGCTCAACAATGTCGCCTCGACCACGAAGCGCCTCATCGTCGTGCTCAACGACAACGAGTGGTCGATCGCCAAAAATGTCGGGGCGGTCGCGGAATACCTCAACCGCATCGTGGCCAATCCCTCGTACGCCCATCTGCACGACAAGGCAGCGCAATTTGTCGAGTGGATCGGCGGCAAAAAGGCCCGCAAACTGGCTGGCAAGGTCGAGGCCAGTGTCAAAAATCTGCTCGCCCCCAGTGTGATCTTCGACGAACTCGGTCTGCGTTATTATGGCCCGATCGACGGACATGACATTCCGCTGCTGGTCAAAACCTTTGAGTTTCTCAAGACGCAGAACGAACCGGTCATCCTTCATATCCTGACCAAGAAGGGCAAAGGCTACGCCCCGGCGTTGGAGAAACCGGATAAATTCCACGGCCTCGGCAAGTTCCACCTCGATACCGGCGAAACGGTGGCATCCCCCACTGCGACCTATTCGGAGTTGCTGGGCAAAACCCTCGCGGATTTCGCCGATCACAATAACAAGATCGTCACCATCACCGCCGCCATGCCGACCGGCACGGGACTGGTGAACTTTGCCCGGCGGCATCCGGATCGCTGTTTTGATGTTGGCATTGCCGAGGAGCATGCCGCGCTTTTTGCCTGTGGCCTCGCCACGCAGGGCATGAAGCCCTTTCTCGCCATTTACTCCACGTTCATGCAACGGGCGTATGACATGATCATTCATGACATCGCCCTGCAAAACCTGAACGTGGCGCTCTGCATGGACCGCGCCGGGCTCAGCGGCGACGATGGCCCCACCCACCACGGCCTTTTTGACATCGGCTACCTGCGGCCCGTTCCCGGCCTCGTTCACATGCAGCCCAAGGACGAGGAGGAGTTTGCCGACATGCTCTGGACGATGGCGAACTACCATGACGGTCCCATCGCCATCCGCTATCCGCGCGGCTCCGGCACCGGCGCGCAGCCCAAGGCGCAGCCAAAGATTCTCGAAATCGGAAAAGCCGAGGTGTTGCGCCACGGTTCCCGGGTTGCCATCTTTGCTTTGGGCAACATGGTGGAACTGGCCCTGGAAGCCGCCAATACCCTGGAAAAACAGGGAATTTCAACCGCGGTGGTCAATGCCCGCTGGATCAAGCCGTTGGATACCTCCACGCTGGAATTTTTTGCCCGCGGCTGCGAAGTCGTTTGCACCATGGAGGATCACGTCCTGCCAAACGGCTTTGGCTGCTCCGTCATGGAACATCTTTCGGAACAGCACATCCCCACCCCGGTGGTGCGTGTGGGGTGGCCCGATCAATTCGTCGAACACGGCACCATCGCCATTCTGCGCAAGAAGCATGGCATCAGTGCCGAGGCGGCGGTGGAGAAAATCCTCTCTGTCCTGCCCGCCGCCAAACAAACCATCAAGGCCCATTCCGCCGCGTAGGCTTCCAGCCAGCACGGGGACTGACGGCATTCCACAGCTTCTCTTCTTCTATGTCCAAAGACGCCAATACCCAGCGCATGGAAAAAATCGTGAGCCTCTGCAAACGCAAAGGCTTCATTTTCCAATCCTCCGAAATCTACGGCGGCCTGAACGGCTTTTGGGACTACGGTCCGCTGGGTGTCGAACTGAAGCGCAACCTCAAGGACTTCTGGTGGCGCCGCAACGTGCGCGAACGCGACGACATGGAAGGCATGGATGGCTCGATCATCATGAACCGTGCGGTCTGGAAGGCCAGCGGCCACGAAGCGACTTTCAGCGATCCCATGGTCGACTGCCGGGCATGCAAGGCGCGGCACCGCGCCGACCAGTTGCCGGAAAAGGATGGCGCCAAATATTGCCCAAACTGCGGCAGCCGTGATCTGACCGAACCCCGCGCTTTCAACCTCATGTTCAAGAGCTACGCCGGTCCGGTGGAGAGCGACGACAACATGGTTTACCTCCGTCCCGAAACCGCACAGGCGATCTTCGTCCAGTTCAAGAACATCCAGGAAACCTCGCGTCAAAAGTTACCCTTTGGCATCGCCCAGATCGGCAAAGCCTTCCGCAATGAGATTAATCCGCGCAACTACATCTTCCGCTCCCGCGAGTTTGAGCAGATGGAAATCGAGTATTTTTGCCGCGCCGAGGATGGCCTGCAACTCACCGACTACTGGTTGGAACAGCGCCTGAAATTTTACGAGGACATCGGCATTCCGCGTTCCAAGATCCATATCAACGACATCCCCGATGGCGAGCGCGCATTCTACTCCAAGAAGACGTATGACCTCGAATATGAATTCCCCTTCGGCATAAGCGAGTTGGAAGGCATCGCTTATCGCACCGACTACGACCTCGGCAAACACATCGAGCACAGCGGCAAGCCCCTCGAGTATTTTGACGACGCCACCAAGGAAAAGTTCATTCCCCATGTCGTGGAGCCGAGCGCGGGCGTGGATCGCACGACGCTGGCTTTGCTCTGCGAGGCGTTCGACGAAGAAACCGTCACCGATGAAAATGGTAAAAGCGAGACGCGCACAGTGTTGCGTTTCCATCCGCGAATGGCTCCGATCAAGTGCGGCATCTTCCCGCTGTTGAAGAACAAGCCCGAGCTCGTCGCCAAGGCGAAGGAAGTGGCCACCGCCCTCCGTCCGCACATGAACGTGTTCTACGACGAAGCTGGGGCCATCGGCCGTCGCTACCGTCGTCAGGATGAAGCGGGCACGCCTTTCGGAGTGACCATCGACTTCGACACCGTCGGAGAAAACGGTCCCGAGAAACTGGATACCGTCACTCTGCGGCACCGCGATAGCATGGCCCAGGAGCGCATCCCGATTGCGGAACTGAAGGAGCGCCTGACCGCAGCGATTTTCTAAAAGATTTTTTCGGGGTTTTTGAATAAACCCCGGCGTGCGGCGTTTTGTTGATAGTATGAAAACAAAATCGCTCGCTCTCGGTCTGGCCCTGGTCTTGTCGGGATGCGCCTTTATGCCATTCCCTGCGCAGGCGGGGCCAAACTACCGGGGCTACAATAACAACTGCGGTTACAACAGCCGCGGCTATGTCTACGAACGGCCGGTGCGGTACTACCGTCCGGTCCAATACGCCCCTTCCTATGGCTACTACCAACGGCCGACCTTCCAGATCGGCTTCTCCTTCGGTGGTGGCAACGGTTGGAATCGTGGAGGCTGGAATCGCGGCGGCAACTGCCGCTAGCCCGTCGTGGGAATTCCGGGAACGACCAGCGTCTTCCCGGAGTCCTTCGCTTTGAGTCCCGCAATGAAAGGTCCCGCCAGCCTCGCCCATTCGACCGGGCCCGGATAATCGGCCGCGTGGGCGCCAAAGCAATCGCGCAGCATCCCGGTATCGATAATGCCGGGATTCAGCGCCACCGCCGCCATGCCGACGGGCAATTCCTGCGCCAGCGATTGCGTCAGACCTTCGATGGCAAATTTGCTGGCGCAGTAGGCCGCGACTCCCGGCGAAGTCGTCTGCCCCCAACCCGAACTGAAGTTTACAATCACGCCCTGTCCACGCTTTATCATGGCCGGAGCGAAGTGACGCACCACATTGGCTACGCCCTTGATATTCACGTCGATCGTTTGGTCGAACTTCTCACGCGGCAACTCCCAAAGAGAGGCGTTGGGCCAATTGACGGCTGCGTTGTTGATGACCAAATCCGGCGGCCCGTGTTTGGCCAATACCTCTTTAGCCCAGTGTGCGACGGCGGCATCGTTCGCCACATCGACCGTGGCAAAGTCATGCGAAGGAAATTCCTTTTTGATCTCCGCAATAGACTTCGTTGAACGGCCGCAGGCCACGACTTGAAAGTCGTGTTCCGCCAGATACTCCAGAAGGGCGCGTCCAAGGCCGCGCGTGCAGCCGGTGAGAATCACGATTCTGCTTTTCATGGGAATGAGTTCGTTTTTCAGGCTTCTTTCGCGGAACAATCTACGGTCTGGTAGGGGTTCGTGGCCAAATCAAATTCCAGAGTGCGCAAGATCCTGAAATGGACAGCCATCCTGCTTCTCGTCGCCCTCGCCATCCCGCCCCTGCAGGTGGCCCTCACCATGGTTTGGAATCCTCCCTACAGCCCCATGCAGTTCCAGCGGAAGCTCGAAGGCCGCAAAAACCAATCCGTCCTTTGGGTGCCGCTCGATCAAACGCCCGTCCGCCTCGTCCACTTCATCTGGGCCTCCGAAGATCAGGAATTCTTCAATCACGACGGCTTCGACATGGACTCCATGCTCAAAGCCATCGAGGCCGCCAAAAAGAAAGGCCAGGGCGTCCAGGGCGCCTCCACCATTACCATGCAATGCGCCCGCTCCGTCTTCCTCTGGCAGGGTCGCTCCTACCTGCGCAAAGCCCTGGAAGCCTACTACACCCTCTGGATGGAAATCCTCCTGAGCAAACAACGCATCCTTGAACTCTACCTCAACCACATCGAGCTCGGCCCCGGCCTCTACGGCATCGGCGCCGCCTCCGAAGAATACTTCCACAAAACCCCGACTCAACTCACCCGCAGCCAGATGATCGCCCTCGCCGCTATCCTGCCAAACCCGCTGGAGTGGTCACCGGTGAAACCCAACTCCACCGTGCTGCGAAAAATTCAGCGCATCGAAAGACTTTCCTCCAATGCCCCATTCCCAAAGGATGAGCTGAAGTGAAATCCCCCATTCTCGATCAGGGCTACTCGGTGGTTGAGGAACGCCTAAACACCTGGACTGCCGCATTGGCGCTGGGCGCGGCCATCGGATTTCTTCCCTTTCTGGTCTCAGCCGCACAAAAAAGCCTCCACCCCCACGCCCTGATCGGAGCCGTGATTTTCGGCGGCTCTCTCCTCCTACTCTACGCCTCATCAACCATCTACCACGCCCTGCCCGCCGGTGAACTGAAACGCAAGATCCGCGTATTGGACCACTGTGCGATTTTCGTCCTGATCGCGGGTACCTACACGCCGCTCATCGTCGGCCCGCTATGGAATCACCATGGCCTCCTCCTGCTCTCCTCGGAGTGGGGCCTGGCTCTCCTCGGCATCGTGCTCAAAATCGCCGGCGGACTCCGCTTCCACCGCATCACCGACCTGATCTACGTCGGCATGGGCTGGCTCGGCTTGTTCTGGCTGAAGCCCTTCGCCGAGGAAACCTCATGGACCGCCCTTTACTGGATACTCGGTGGCGGCATGGTCTACACCGTGGGCATCGTCTTCTACAAAATGAAGGGGCGATCCTACACCCATTTCATCTGGCACCTGTTCGTCTTTGCCGGCACCGCCTGCCACGCCTACGCCATCTGGAAATACGCCCTCTAGCAGTTTCTCCTTTCCGCCCCGCCGGGGGATTCTCTAGGGTCTGCGCCCATGCAAACGAGTCTCCTTTTGTTGAAACCTGACTGTGTAGCCGGCCGCAAGGTGGGCGAAGTGATCAAACGCTTCGAAGAAGCCGGCTTCCAGATCCGCGGCTGCAAGATGTTCACCGCCTCTTCCGCTCTGCTTCGGGAGCACTACGCGCACATCGCGGACAAACCCTTTTTCCCCGAGGTGGAAACCTTCATGTCCTCCACTCCCGTGATCGCTCTCGCCCTCGCCGGTGAAGACGCCGTGGCAAAAATCCGCACCATCATCGGCCCCACGGATTCCAAAAAAGCCGATAAAGGCACCATCCGCGGCGACTTCGGAGTCGACGTCATGGTCAACATCGCCCACGCTTCCGACTCGCTCGAAAACGCCGAGATCGAGCTCAAGCGCTTCTTCCTCCCCAATGAACTCTTCGCGTACGAAATGAAGTACGTGACCAAGTAACGGTTGAATGAACCGCGCTCTGGCGCTTTTGCTGATGGCCACAACCCTCCAGGCGGCCGAGGTCCGATTTTATCTCGGCACCAACACCCGCAAAACGCCCGGGCAGGGCATTCAAACCGGCACGCTTGATACCGACACCGGTCGGCTTGGGCCGGTGAAGGTGGCGATCGAAGCCAACAATCCCGGCTTCGTCGCCATCTCGCCCGACCAGAAATCCGTCTATGCCTCCCTTGAGGCCGACGGAGGTGCAGTCGGCGCGTATGCCGTGCAGCCCGACCATTCGCTCCGGCTTCTCAACACCCAACCCACCGACGGCAAGGGGACCTGCCACGTGTGGATCACCGCCACTGGCGGCCATGTTTTCACCGCCGACTACACCAGCGGGACCATTGCCTGCTTCCCGGTTCAACCCGATGGCTCGCTCGGAGGAAAAACCGCCTTCCTCAAACTCGAAGGCTCCGGCCCCGACCCCAAACGCCAGACCGCTCCCCACGCCCACGGCGTCTACACCTCGGCGGATTGCAGGTTTGTGTATGTCTGCGATCTCGGCACCGACAAAGTCTGGAGTTATCAATTCGATCCCGCGAAAGGCACCCTCAGCCCGACCGATCCGCCCGCCGGGATCACCCCTCCGGGCAGCGGCCCGCGCCATCTCGCCTTGCATCCAAACGGAAAATTCGCCTACGCGAACAATGAGATGGCCCTGAGCGTCACCGCATTCTCTCGCGATCCCCAGACTGGCGTCTTAACCGCCCTGCAAACGCTGCCCACCCAGCCGGACGGCGCAGATACCGAAGACGTCAGCACCTCGGAGATCCTCTGCCATCCCACGGGAAAGTGGCTCTATGTCTCGAATCGCCGCGCGGACACCATCGCAGTTTATGCCATCGGCGAAGACGGACTGCTGACCTATGTTCAAACCGCGACCGCCGAAGTCAAAATCCCGCGCGGGATGGGCATCGACCCGACGGGAAAATGGTTTATCGCCGCAGGCCAGGATGACAACCGACTCGCTGTCCTGAAAATCGATCCGCAAACGGGCAAGCTCTCCGCCACCGGCAATACCGCCGAAGCCTGGTCGCCGATCTGCGTGGAATTCGTCAAATAAATCAGTGCCGCACCGCCACCGGCGTCCCCGCCGGTGCATTGGCGAAGAAAATCTCAGCCATCTCTTCCGGCATGCGAATGCAGCCGTGGGAATCAGGCACGCCGGGAAGGTAGCCCGCATGCATGCCGACCCCGCCCGTGATGCGCATGAAGTAAGGCATCGAGGCTCCTTCAAAATGGGTTCCGGCCGGCCGCGGATCTTCCGCGACACCGATGTTTTTCACGACGACATTGCCCATGCCGTCGACATAGTTGCCGTAGAGGTTGGACCGATGGTCTCGATTTTTCTGGATGATGCTGTAATTGCCGGTCGGAGTCGCATACCCCTCGCGTCCGCTGGAAATCGGCGACACCCCAGCAACCTGCCCGCCCTTGTAAAAGACGGCCTCCTGTCGGCCGAGGTCGATGAGGATGGAGGGCGCACCCGACATGCTGTCGCCCTGCCAGAAGCCCGATTCCTGCCTCTTCGCCGCCTTCACGCGGGTGCTCGCCACCCGCCCATCCGCGCCCAGATAAAGGGTCTCGTAGCCCTCGCCTTGCAGTTCCGCCACGCTGGGAGGAGCGCTCGGCGTAGACGAACACGCGGACAACACCACCGCCAGGGCAACAAGGGACAAGCCAGCTTTCATGGGCAGGGCTTTTAGCGGGAAAAGTCCCGCGCGGGAAGCAGAACCCGCGCTTGCAGTCCCCGCCAGCCATGCGATGAATCCCCCATGAAACCCGAGGTGAAGGAAGTCGAAACGGAGGTCCTGCCGCCCGCGCAGGACCCCGGCAACGAATTCTCCCGCCTTCTCGCCTATATTCTCGACGATCTCATCCCCATCCCCGGCACATCCTACCGCATCGGGCTCGATCCCATCATCGGCTTGATTCCGGGCTTCGGCGACACCTCCGCCACCGCGATTGGAGGGCTGATTCTGGTGCGCGGCCTGCAGGCCGGCGTGCCCCGGGTCGTCTTGATTCGCATGGGCGTGAATATGCTGATCAATGCCCTCATCGGTGCCGTCCCCGGCATCGGCGACGTATTCTCGGCTTGGTTCAAGTCGAACCGGAAAAATTATCAACTCTTAGAGAAGCATGCCGGAACCCGCCGGGCCTCAACGGCAGGCGACTGGGCCTTTCTCATCGCGATTTTAGTCGTGGTGCTGGTCGTGGCGTTGACCATGACCCTGGCTTTCGGTTATCTCGCCTATCGAATGCTTGCTTTGATTTTCGGCTGATGGCGACCCCGGTGGAAAAACATCTGGCGATGTTGTCGGAGTGCCGCAAGTGCCCCGCCATGCACAAGCCCGTGGTAGTCGGCCGCCCCGTCACGAGCAAGGTCCTGCTCGTCGGACAAGCTCCCGGCGTCAAGGAGCCCGTACTCGGCCGCCCTTTTGCCTGGACCGCCGGCAAGACGCTTTTCAAGTGGCTCGACTCCGCCCTCGGCTGGAACGAGGACACCGTGCGCGAGCGTATTTATTTTGCCGCCGTCTGCCGCTGCTTCCCGGGTAAAAATCCCAAGGGTGGCGACCGTGTCCCCGATGAACAGGAAATCGCCAATTGCTCGCAATGGCTCCGCCGCGAATTCACCCTCCTCGAGCCCACCCTCGTCCTCCCCGTCGGCAAGCTGGCCATCCGCCAGTTTCTGGAATTCGACTCGCTGGCCGCAGTCGTCGGTCAAGCCTGGCCCATCGACTATCATGGCCACCAGGCCGAAGTGATTCCACTGCCCCATCCTTCCGGCGCCTCCACCTGGCACCGCATGGAACCCGGAAAAGCCCTCCTCTCTCAGGCGCTCAAACTCGTCGCCAAGCATCCCGCGCTGGCCGGGCAGATTGAGAAATAAGATTTTAAGCCAGCGCCGCGCGCCACTCGTCTTCCTTGAAGCCGACAAGATGAACCCCCTCGCCAAGCGCGAAGGGCCGCTTCACCAGATTGCCATTGCCGGCCAGAAGATTCAACGCCTCGCCTTCCGACAGCGACGGCAGCTTCGTGCTCAACCCCAGGGCCTTGTAATCACCGCCCGAGGTATTGAAGAGCCTGCGCAGATCGCCGTCGTGGACCTTGAGCATGGCCTTCAACTCGGAAACTGAAGGCGGCGTCTCACGGATCGGAATCTCGTGAAACGCCACGCTTTCGCCTTTAAGGAACTTCACCGCCTTACGGCAGGTGTCGCACTTGGCGTAGGTGTAAACCTTCAGCACGGAGGCTTACTGAACTTTCAGCAGCTCGACGTCGAAGATGAGGGTCTCATCAGGCCCGATCGCTCCGCCCGCGCCTCGGGAACCGTAGGCAAGATTCGAAGGGATGAAGAAGCGATACTTGCCGCCTTCCTTCATCAACTGCACGCCCTCGGTCCAGCCGGGGATGACTTGGTTGAGCGGGAAGGAGATCGGCGCGTTGCGCTTGTAGGAACTGTCGAATTCCGTGCCGTCGAGCAGCGTGCCCTTGTAATGCACGAGGACGGTGTCCGTGGCCTTCGGGCTCTTGCCCTGGCCTTCGGTCAGGACGACATATTGCAGGCCGCTGGGCGTGCTTTTGACGCCTTCTTTTTTCGCGTTTTCCTGGAGAAATTGTTGACCTTTTTCGAGAGCGGATTGAGCCATGAGAGAGAGTGGGCTGAGGGTGAGGGTGGCGAGGGTGATAAGGGATGCGATGCGCATATGGGTAATAGAATTAATAGGATGAACGAGACAAGCGAGAATGCCCAGCCCGTTCACATTTGACCGCTGCGGGTGCCGGGCGTTCAAAAGCGGAAAATCTTCAATACTCGCCGCGAATGTGCGGCGCGACCTGAGTACGGTAATAGAAGGCGAGGCGTCCGTGCAATTGCGGCGGCAACTCCGGGAGGTCCGAAACTGAGGCGTTGCCCTGCGCCTGCTCCGCCGTACTCGCGCCGGGAATGACCACGCTGACCTCGTCGTGATCGAGAATCCACCGCTGGGCCATCTGCACCATGGTGAGGCCGTCCGGCACGAAGGCCTGCATCTCCCCGGCCAATTCCACTCCCTTGTCAAAGGGCAATCCGGCAAAGGTCTCGCCGACATTGAAAAACTGGCCGTCGCGATTGAAATTTCGATGATCGTTTTCGCCGAAAATCGTGTCCTTGGTGAACTTCCCCGTCAGCAGTCCGCTGGCCAACGGCAACCGCACAATCAAGGCCGTGCCTTTCTCGCGCACCGCCGGGAAAAGCTCGGTGATCGGGCTTTGGCGGAAGATGTTGAAGATGATCTGCAAGCTGGCGAGGCCGTCTTGCTCCAGGCAGATGAGCGCCTCTTCGCTTGTTTCCACGCTCGCGCCGAAATGGCGGATTTTTCCCTCCTGCTGCAGCTTGCGCAGCCATTCAAAAATCTCACCCTTTCTCAGTTCGGCGATGGGAATGCAATGAAGCTGGGTCAGATCGATCGTGTCCACACCGAGACGCTGCAGCGAGGCCTCGGTCGCGGCGCGCACTCCCGCTTCGGTGTATTTGTCCGGGTAAAGATCTTCCGAGCGGCCTAGCTTGGTCGCCACGAAAAATTTTTCGGAACGCTGTTTGAGAAACTTACCAATCACGGATTCGCTGCGGCCACTTCCGTAGACATCGGCCGCGTCGAAAAAGGTCACACCGGTGTCGGCGGCGGCGTTGAGTATATCGAGAGAGACCTGCTCCGAAATATCACCCCAGTCCGCTCCGCCCAACTGCCAGCAGCCAAGGCCGATTTCAGAGACTTTTTCGCCGGTTTTTCCAAAAGTTCGTTTTTTCATGAGCAGCACAAAAGGATCGCGGGCGCATCATCCATGAAATAGGCTGGCAATCAAGAACTGCGCGCCATGCCAAGAGTCCTTCCCTCGATGCTCGCCCTGGTGTTAACCGGCATCTCCGCCGCGACGGCGGAGGACGGGGATATGCACTACTCAACCCTGCATGTTCCTCCCAACGCGTTTCTTTCCGTGCCGGATAAATCTCAGGCCAAAAGAAAGGTCGTGCCTCGACCGGGAGTCGTTTCTCTCGGCGGCCAGGAGTCCGAGGGCATCTATGGCGTGGTGGAATGGCTGAAACGCTCCGGGATTACCTTTCCCCAAGGCAGCGAGGCTACCTATGTGGCCGATCGATCATTGCTGATTTCTCGAAATTCCAAGGACAACCTCGAAAAGATCGATGTGCTACTCAATTCCGGGGCGCCTAGGGACCAGCCCGCGTCTATCCGCAGTGAAATTGTCGTGGCGACATTTCACGCTCCGGGAGAACTCCTCGACAACCCCTCCCTGGCTCTGTCCGAATTGAAAAAAATCGCCGGGGATTCCTGGCGGGAAATCGCCAAACTGGAGATCCTTTCCAAATCGGGCATGAACGCCAGCGCCTCGGCCATCAACGGAGAGACGACGCAAAGCGGAGAGGCTAAAACGGCAAAATTTCCGGACGGAGCCTGGGGCAGTTCATGCGAAATAGAGACCATCTTGAATCCTGATGGCTATTCCATGGATGTGGACGTTTGGTTTCGCTATCGGGGAAGGCCGGACCAAAACCAGCCGCCGCTCGACCTGGAATACAAGGGCGCCACCACCGCATGGGATGGATTTCCTCAATTTCTTCAAATGATCAAAGGCGATAAGGACACTCCGGCCAGCGCGGTGATCCTTCGAAATACGCAGGTGCTGCCGAGCTCCTGGCCCATGAACAAGGCGGTCAAGTCCGCCCCTTGATTATTTCAGCGCTTGCTCGATCGCGGTGGCGACCGTGGGATCGTCCGGCGTGGTTTTAGGCTCAAAGCGCGCGATCACTTCACCGTCCTTGCCAATGAGGAATTTCCCGAAATTCCATTTCACCGGGCCGGGAAATTTCGCCTCGGGACCGGTCAGCGCGGCGTAGAGCGGAGCCTGCTCGGGTCCTTTAGTGTGGAGCTTGTCGAAGAGCGGAAAGGTGACCTTCTGGACACTCGTGCAAAAGGTCTGGATCTCCTCGTTCGTGCCAGGTTCCTGGCCGCCGAAATCATTGCAGGGAAAGCCAAGGATCACAAAACCCTGCGGGCTGTATTTTTCATAAAGAGCCTCCAGCGCCGGATACTGTTTGGTGAGGCCGCATTTTGAAGCCACATTGACCACAAGAACGACCTTGCCCGCGTAGTCCTTTAAGGAGGCATCGGTGCCGTCCATTTTTTTGAAAGGAATGTCCTGCAAGGCCGCGGCATGAAGGGTTTGAGCGCAAAGCAGGGCGGCCGCGAAGGCGAGGAGTTTCATAGATGGACTGTCCATAGCGCGGGCGAAGTCCGCTGGCAAATCAACTCAACCCACCAACTCCTGAAAATCTTCCGAAGAGAGCGCCGCCAGGGCCGTATCCCCGTCGATCATGCCGGCGAGAAGCTCGCGCTTTTTGGCCTGCATCTTCAGGACGCGCTCTTCGACCGTGTCGCGGGCAATGAGCTTGATCGAAGTGACCACGCTCTTCTGGCCGATGCGGTGGGCGCGATCGGTCGCCTGGGCCTCAACGGCGGGATTCCACCATGGATCGAAGTGGATGACGGTATCGGCCGCCGTGAGGTTAAGCCCCACTCCGCCCGCCTTGAGGCTGATGAGAAACACCGGTATCGCCCCATCGTTTTGAAAGCGGTCGACCACCTCACCCCGGTTTTTGGTCGAGCCATCCAATCGGCAATAGGCAATGCCGTTTTCTTCCAGTGCAGGTCCGATGAGATCAAGCATGGCCGTAAATTGACTGAAGACCAAAACGCGATGGCCGCCGTCGATGGATTCGCCCAGCAGTTCGAGCAAGGCATCGAGCTTGGCCGAGAAGCCTTCCTGCGCGCCGAGCAGCCGGAGATCGCAACAAGCCTGCCGCAGCCGCAGCAGCGCGGTAAGCACGCGCATGCGTGCCGCGCCACCCTGGTCCTTGAGTTGGTCGATTTGGGCGCGCGCCGTTTGCTGCAACTGCGTGTAGGCGGCCTTTTGCTTTTCGCTTAATTCGACCTCAATGACCTGCTCGATCTTGTCGGGCAACTCGGTAAGAATTTCCGCCTTCCGCCTGCGCAGCAGATACGGATTCGTCCGGCGTTGCAGTCGTTCCCACACCGACCCCCGTTCGCCATTGAGTAGCGGCGTTTCATAGCGATCCTTGAAATCCTGCCGCCCGCCGAGATAGCCCGGCAGCAGAAACTCAAACAGCGACCAGAGATCGCGCAAGGAATTCTCTATCGGCGTGCCGGTAAGAATGAATCGGCTCTGTGCCCGCAGCGCACAGGCGGCTTTGGCATTCTGGCTGTCGGGGTTCTTGATGTGCTGGGCTTCATCGAGCACGACCGCCGAAAAAGTGATCGCCTTGTAATGCTCAAGGTCCCGCCGGAGCAGCGCATAGCTGGTCACCACCAGACGATGTTGTGCGATTTGCGGAAAGCGTTTCTCCCGTTCCGGGCCATCGAGCGTGAGCACCGGCAGGCCCGGCAAAAATTGCTCCGCCTCACGCTTCCAGTTCCATACCAGTGAGGACGGACAGACCACCAGCACTGTGCCGGATAACTGCTCGATCATCGCCAGCGTCTGCACGGTTTTGCCGAGGCCCATTTCATCCGCCAGCAAACCGGCCAGCCCGGCCTGTGCTTTCTCTAGCAGCCACTCCGCGCCATTGATCTGATAGGGACGCAGCTTTTCCCGCAGCGGGCCGAGTACAATCTTCGCCGCGATCGGCGTATATGCCTCCGTCTGTTTCCACCCCGCCACGCTGGCCTCCAGATAAGCCCGCTGCGCCGCCGGGACGCGATAGGCGCCCCGCTCCTGCCGCGGATCACAATCGCGCAGCACCTCCTCGAGATCGTCCGCCAGCGCGCCATCGGCCACCGCGATGCGGCCATCCTTCAGCTTTACGTGGCCATGCCCGTTTTGCAGCAGACGCGTGAGGTCCGCCGCGGAAAAAACCGCGTCCTTGCCCGCCGTGTAATGCACATGAAAATCCAGCCATCCGTCGCCTTGCTCCCGAATCGCAAACTGCGGCTCGATGCGCACAAAATCGCGCGTCACATGCTGAAATCGCTCGCCCTCCTTGACCTGCCATTTCTTTTTTAATCGCGGCATCGTCGTCGCAAAAAAACGGACAACCTCCGCCTCGCCCTGAATCGCCGCCTTGCCTTTGTATTCGCGAAAGCCGCTTTCGATCAGCTGCGCCAATGCCTCCGCCTCCTTCGCGGGATTCGACACGCCGGGGCGGCTGTACTGAAAGGAAATCTCCGCCTCTAGGTGGCGCAAGGACCCTTCGAGGGTGAGAGCCACCACCGGAGCTTCTGCCGTGGTCTCCGTTGCCGCTCGAACAACCGGAGCGACGGATCTTTCCGCCTCGCGCTGGCGCGGATGGATCACCTGCAGTCCCACCGCCAGCGAGTGCGCACAAATGATCCCCCTTACGCGCGAGTCCCGGCATGGGCAGAGGTTCTCCACATCGATCGGATTTTGCATCCGCAGGCCTGCCAGGAATTGTTTTCCTCCCTCCGCCAGCTTGCCTTTGAGCACCGGCGGCTCATACGACGCCTCGAGGACACGACCGGCCGCGTGGATGGCGCGGGCCTCCTTGAAGGCCTGCCATCCACCCATGGCGAGGAGGGATTTTTCGGTGATTTCCACGAGAGTCGGGAGTGACAACAGATAAGAAATCGTGGCAGAAACAAGGCCTGATGCGAAGCCTTGCCCTCATTCTGCTGCTCCTCACTGCCCTGACCGGGATGGGACGCGCGGAGGATCAGCCCCCAGTTCGCGGCAAGTTGAAGGTGGCGGTCTTTGATCAGCCGCCTCTTGCCACGAAAAGCGATGACGGCCGTTGGACAGGCCTGGCCGTGGATCTCTGGGAGGACGTCAGCCGTGCGCTCAAGCTCGACTATGAATATGTCGAGGTGCCCCTGGAAAATGTGGTGGACCAGCTTCACCGGGGCGAAGTGGACATTTCCCTGGGAGAGCTGGGCGTCTCGGCCGAACGGGAGCGCCTGATTGATTTTACCCAGCCGTTTTTGGTCACGACGGCGGCGGTGGCGTTTTCCCGGAGCGCTCCTCTGTCCTATTGGCGTCAGATCCTCAGCGGGATCACCCACCACGGGCTTACTCCGGTGGTCGTAGTGATGATGGGGACGCTTTTTGTCTTCAGTTTCCTCCTGTGGTGGATCGAGCGGCGAGTCCACAGCACGCATTTCGGCGGAAAGCCAATCCATGGCTTCGGCTCCGCCCTGTGGTTTGCTGCGGTCACCATGACGACGGTGGGCTATGGCGACAAAACGCCCCAGACACCCATGGGCCGTTTTCTGGCTTTTGTCTGGATGTTTCTGGGCATCCTGCTGGTCAGTGCCTTCACCGGCTCGGTGGCCTCGAGCATCACCGTCGCGGAGCTCAACAATACCATCACTCATGTGTCCGACCTGGCCCGCTTTCGCAACGGCGTGCTGGACGGGTCGCTTGCCGCCAAGGTATTGACACGGAACGGCATCCGTTCCCAGACGTATCCCTCGGTCGAGGAGGGCGTCCAAGCCTTGCAGCACAACCAGATCACCGCCTTCTCCGGAGACGCCGTGACCCTCCGTTATATCGTGCAGCATCAATACCCGGATTCCCTCCGGGTGGCGGACTTCCCTTCCACGCACCTCACCTTTGCCATGGCCACGCGGCCGGATTTTCCTCTTTTGCAGCCGATCAATGTCGTGATCATCGAGCGGGTCAGCAGCCCGGATTGGCAGTTGGAACTGGCTTTGTGGGGAATTTCGTCACCCGCACAGTAATTGAGACGCAATCTCGCCGTATATCTGCTTGCGTGGGGGGCCGGTTGTCCTCTACTTCCAGAGTAAGCATGGCTCTGGTTGTCCAACGTCCCAAACTCAATATCTTCGAAAAGATGTATCTCCCGGCGATCGTCGCCGGTCTGGCGATCACCCTGAAGCACTTCAAGAACCTCCTGGCCGGCAAAACCAAGGTGACGATGCAATACCCGGAGGAAAAGTGGGACTCCAAGCTGCCCGCCTGGTATCGGGGCGCCCCGGCGCTGGTCAAGGACGAGCACGGCAAGGACCGCTGTGTGGCCTGCCAACTCTGTGAATTTATCTGTCCGCCCCGGGCCATCACCATCACGCCGATGGAAATCCCGGCCGCCGACCGGTGGGCCAAAGTGGAAAAACGGCCCAAGGAATTCGAGATCGACATGATCCGGTGCATTTACTGCGGCCTGTGCGAGGAAGTCTGCCCCGAGCAGGCCATTTTCCTGAAGAAGGAATACTCCATCACCGGCTACAGCCGGCAGGAGATGAAGCACAATAAGGAGAAGCTTTACGAAATGGGCGGAGTGGTCACGGGCTTGGTAAACAAGTGGAACGAAAAAAAGTAGCCGCGCCGCGCAGGGGTTGTTAAAACCACCGCCGCCTTACCAATTACCGCATGCAGCTCGTCCTTTTCTGGGTATTTGCCATCCTGATGCTCCTTTTCGGAGTAGGCGTGGTGGCGCTCCGAAATCCTGTCTCGAGTGCCTTGAGCCTGGTGATGTCCTTTGTATTTCTCGCCGCTCTCTTTCTGACCCTCGACGCCTTCTTTATCGGGGTCATCCAGGTGCTGGTTTACGCCGGCGCGGTCATGGTGCTGTTTCTCTTCATCATCATGCTGCTCAATCTGCGGGATGAACAGATGCGCCGACTGAATTTCGCCGCTCTCACCGGCGGCTTTTTGGTGGTCATAGGATTTGTCAGTTTGCTGGTGAAGGTCGTCCTCACCCACCCCGGCATGGCATTTACCAAGCCCGTCCTTCCCTATTTCAAAAAGGGGGATGTGTATGCATTGGGAGGATTCCTCTTCGCGGACTATTGGTTTCCGCTGCAGGTGATAGGCATTCTGCTGCTGGTGGCCACGGTGGGTGTGGTGCTGCTGAGCAAGAAGGAGTTGAAATGATGCCAACGCTCGCTCATTACCTCATCGCCAGCGGACTGCTATTCGCCACCGGACTGGCAGGAGTGCTGTTGCGCCGCAATGTCCTCATTATCTTCATGAGCCTGGAATTGATGCTCAATGCCGCCAACCTTTCCCTGGTAGCCTTCTCACGCTTCAGTCCGACCACTTCCGGCCTGCCCAACTATAACGGACAAGTGCTGGTGTTCTTCATCATCACCGTCGCCGCTGCGGAGGTCGCGGTCGGTCTCGCCATCATCGTCGCCCTCTTCCGTGCGCGCCAGACGACGCACGTCGACGACATCAGCAGTTTGAAATTCTGATGAGCGCGGAGACGATTCCCTGGATTATTCTTTTCGCTCCGCTGGTTTCGGCGGTGCTCATCCTTTTCCTCGGCAAGTATTCCAAACCGCTGAGCGCAGGCCTCGCCATCGCCAGCGCCGTTCTGTGCGGCGTCCTGAGCTGGTGGCTCTTCCTCAATCTCGGCGAGACCAAGCCTCCCCAGGTCAATCAGCTCAATTGGATCTTCCTGCCCGAAATCTTCACCATTCCGATCGGCATGACGATCGATCACCTGAGCACGGTGATGCTCGTGGTGGTCAACACCATCGCGCCGCTGGTCTTCATCTATTCCATCGGCTACATGGAAAAGGAAGAGGGCTACTGGCGCTATTTCGCAGGCCTCTCGCTGTTCCTCTTCTCGATGCTCGGCATCGTGCTGGCGGACAACTTCCTGATGATGTTCATCTTCTGGGAGTTAGTCGGAGTCAGTTCCTACATCCTCATCGGCCATTACTACTCCAAGGACTCGGCCGCGGATGCGAGCAAACAGGCCTTTCTGGTCAACCGCATCGGCGACTTCGGTTTCATGCTGGGCATCCTCATGATCTGGTCCGCAACGCAGACGGTCGTCTTCGGCGAGATCGCCGCGAAGGTCCCTCTGCTGGAAACCCAAAGCATCTACCTGACCGTGGCCTGCCTCCTCGTCTTCTGCGGCACGGTGGGCAAATCGGCCCAGCTTCCGCTGCACGTCTGGCTGCCGAACTCGATGGAAGGCCCCACCCCGGTCTCCTCGCTGCTGCACGCAGCCACGATGGTCGCGGCCGGTGTCTACATGCTGGCCCGCTTCTTCCCTGTGCTGGTCGCGGCTCCCATGGCGATGACCGTGATTGCCTGGGTTGGCGGCATCACCTGTCTGGCCGCCGGCCTGATGGCCACCCAGCAAAACGACATCAAGCGCATCTTGGCTTACTCGACCATTTCCCAGCTTGGTTACATGGTCATGGGCGTTGGAGTGGCCCCCACCTGGGACATCCCGATGTTCCACCTCTTCACTCACGCTTTCTTCAAGTGTCTGCTCTTCCTCTGCGCCGGCTCGGTCATCGTAGGCATGCACCACGAGCAGGACATCTGGAAGATGGGCGCTCTGAAAAACAAGATGCCGTTTACGTTCCTCTGCCTCATTGCCGGCACTCTCGCGCTGACGGGCTTCGGCTTCGGCCCCTTCGGCTTCAGCGGATTCTATAGTAAGGACCTCATCATCCTGTGGGCTCTCGAGAAGGCTCCGATCCTCGGTTGGATCGGGGTGATCACGGCGGGGCTGACGTCTTTCTACATGTTCCGCCTGTTCTTTGTGGTCTTCATGGGACCGCCCCGCAGCGATCACGCCAAACACGCGCACGAGTCGCCCCTGGTCATGGTCATTCCGCTCATCCTGCTCTCCCTGCCAGCCATCGGAGCCGGATGGCCCTTCGTGGAGAAGGCCTTCTTCCATGTGCAGGAACCCGAGCATGTGCCGCACATCGCCCATTGGGCGCTCTTGCTCATGTTCCTCGGTGGCCTCATCAGCGCCTGGCTGCTCTACCGCAACGCCGCCAAAGACCCGATCAACATCCCGCTCTTTGCCAACCGTCTCTATATCGACAATTTCTACGCTTGGCTGGTGAAGACCTTCCAGGACGGAGTCGCCTGGCTCAGCGGCTGGGCCGACCGCTGGATTATTGACCTGTTTGTCGCACAGGTGCCGAGCAAGCTCGTCTGGTTCTGCGGGTACGTGCTGCGCTTCCTCCAGCTCGGCAACATCCAGGCCTACGCCTTCTTCTTCGGGGCCGGCGTCGTCGGCCTCATTTACTTCCTGATCGCCCGATGAGCCCGCTGTTAATCCTCATACTTCTGCCGATCATTGCCGCGGCGTTTATCATCGTCGGCTTCCCCGCCCGCAAGGTTTCCATCTTCGCCGCCGCGCTCAACCTCCTCGTCGCGCTGGGCCTCTTCGTCGTCAGCAAGGCCGAACCGGGATATCAATTTCTGAGCACCTGCCCGGTCCTGCCCTCGCTCGGCATCAGCTTCACCTTGGGAGCCGACGGCTTGAGCCTGGCCATGCTGCTGCTGTCGACCGTGGTGACACTGGCCGCTGTCACTATCGCCCGCACTCCGGAGAAAGGGCCTAACTGGTTTTACGCCAGCTTGCTTTTCATCTCGGCCGGAGCCATCGGAGCCTTCGCCTCGGTAGACGCGTTTTTCTTCTACATGTTCCACGAGCTCGCGCTCATTCCGACCTTCCTCCTGATTGGCATCTGGGGTTCGGGAGACCGGCAGGCCGCAGCCTGGAAAATCACCGTCTATCTCGCCTTCGGCAGCTTCGTACTTCTGATCGGCCTCATCGGCCTCTACCTGGCCATGCCGGCGGGCGCGCGGTCTTTCGACATGCGCGCAATCCTGGACCATGCCGAAACCGGCACGCTGTTCCTTCAGGACGGAGTACATTCCTTCTCCCTGTGCAACTGGCATTGCTCCATCAGCGACAGCCAGATCGTCTATCTGCTCCTCTTCCTCGGCTTCGGCATCCTGGTGTCGCTTTTCCCGTTCCACACCTGGGCCCCGCAAGCCTACGCCTCCGCCCCAGCCCCGGCTGCCATGCTGCACGCCGGCGTGTTGAAGAAATTCGGTCTGTACGGCCTCCTCCGTCTGGTCTCGCCCATCTTCCCGCCCCACATCGCCGATCCCCTTAACAACCTTCTGCTCGTCCTCATCGTCGGCAACATCATCTACGTCGGCCTCGTCACCATCTCGCAGCGAAAGCTCGATCTCATGCTCGGTTACTCCAGCGTAATGCACATGGGCTACATCTTCCTTGGCATCCTCTCCTGGAAGACCCTCGGCCTCACCGGTGCCGCCTTGATGCTCGTGGCCCACGGCCTGTCCGTCGCCGCCCTCTTTGCCCTCAACGGAGAACTCCGCGAACGCACCGGCACGCTGGACTTCAGCGAATTGGGAGGCCTTGCCAAGGCCATGCCCTCCCTGGGCCTGCTGTTCGGCTTTGCCACCATGGCCGCCATCGGCCTTCCTGGTTTCGCGAACTTCGCCGGTGAACTCATGATTTTCTTCGGAGCCTTCTCCGCCGGAGAGCCGACCCGCGCCGGATTCAACAACTTCCAGATCGCCACCGTCTTCGCCGTCTGGGGCGTGGTCATTTCCGCCGTCTACATGCTCCGCGCTTATCGCCGGGTGTTCATGGGACCGATCAGCGATCGATGGAAGGCCCTGCCCGACATCTTCCCCCTGCCGAAGCTCTGCGTGGCCGGCCTGATCCTGCTGCTGCTCATCGTGGGCTTCTTCCCGCAGCTCCTCATCAGCCACATCTTGCCCGCTCTTAACTGGCCATGAGTAAATTTCTCCAAATCCCGCCTTACGCTCTTGAAGTCGGCGTCGTGGTCGTCGGCATCGTCCTGCTCATGGCCGACGCCCTGACCAAGGCAGACAAACGCTCGATCGGTCGGGCCGCCATTTCCGGTCTGTTCTTTGTCTTCCTCATGACCTTTTTCTCCGGCCCGATGCTGGAGCAGTACATCCCGGCGAAATTCTATCTCAACGATCCACTCGCGCTGTTCTTCAAGCAGTTCATCCTGCTCGCGACCATCCTCACCATCGCGCTGGCCATCGACTACGTGCCCGTCTACGAGCGCTATATTCCTTCGGGCAGTTATCAGGCCGGGGTCGGAGAATTTTTCATCCTCCCGATCTTCGCCTGCGCCGGCCTCATGTGGATGGTGTCCGCCGCGGACTTCATCATGATCTTCGTGTCCCTCGAGCTGGTCACCATCTCCTTCTACGTGATGGTCGCCAGCATGCGGAAAAATCTGAACAGCCTCGAGGCCGGCGTAAAATACCTCGTGCTGGGCGCGCTCTCCACCGGCTTCCTCGTTTACGGCATCACCTGGATTTTCGGCATCACCGGCCAGACCGGACTGGAAGAAATCAAAAAAGCCCTGCCCCTCGTGGTCCAAGGCTACCACCCTGCCCTCCTCTTCGGCTTCGGCCTCGTGCTGGTGGCGCTCGGCTTCAAAGTCGCCGCCGTGCCCTTCCAATTCTGGGTGCCCGACGTCTACCAGGGCGCGCCCACCCCCGTGACCGCCTACCTCTCGGTCGCCTCAAAGGCCGCGGGCTTCATCGTCCTGCTGCGCGTGATCGAGCCCTTCCTTGCGCTTCCCAGTCTGCAACCCAAAGTCCTGGCCATTCTGGCCATTCTGGCCGGAGCGACCCTCATCTACGGCAACCTTGCAGCCATGCCGCAGACCAATCTCAAGCGCCTCCTCGCTTACTCCAGCGTCGCCCATGCGGGTTATTTGCTCATCGGCGTGGCCAGCGTCACCGCCAGCGATTCCCTCACCGCCATCGCCTTTTATCTCGCGGGATACCTGATGATGACGTTCCTCGCCTTCATCGTGCTCGTCCTCGTCAGCAACGTCACCGGCGGCGACGACATTTCGGATTTCAATGGCCTCGGCAGCCGCTCCCCCATGCTCGCCGCCGCGCTCCTGCTCTCCATGCTCTCGCTGGCGGGAATGCCCTTCACCGTCGGCTTCCTGGGTAAATTCCTCATCTTCGAAGCCGCCATGCAGAGCCACCAGTACGTATTGGTCGTCCTCGGCATGATCACCGTCGCCTGCGGTTTTTACTACTACCTCAAAGTCGTGCGAGCCATGTACTGGCAGCCCACGCCCGACGCCGCTCCGGCCATTCCTGTGCCCGCCTTTACCAAGTTCCTCATCGCCATCCTCAGCGCCGGCATCATCATTCTGGGCATCTTCCCCCAGCCCGTGCTGTCCAGGCTGTCCGGCTCCGCCAAAAAGCCGCCCATCGCGGCCAGCCACCGGTAGGCCCGGCGAAAGGCGGTCGTCTCTTTCACCAGATACATCCCATGCCACTCGTCGACAAACCCCTTCACGAACTCAAGGAATACTACGGCATCTCGCCCAAGCCCGGAGACTTCGACGAATACTGGGCCAAAGCCCTCGCCGAACTCGAGGCCACCGATCCGAAGCCCATCCTCGAACCCTCAAAAAACATCCACCCCCGCAACGCCGAGGCCTTCGACCTCTGGTTCACCGGCATCGGCGGCGCCCGCATCTACGCCAAATACCTCCGCCCAAAGAACGCCCCCAAGCCCCACCCCGCCGTCCTCTTCTTCCACGGCTACGCCGGCCACAGCGGCGACTGGCAGGAAAAACTCAGCTACGTCGGCGAAGGCCTCGCCACCGCCGCCCTCGACTGCCGCGGCCAGGGCGGCCGCAGCGAAGACAACACCCCTGTGCGTGGCAACACCATGCAGGGCCAATTCATTCGCGGCCTCGACGATGCCCCCGAGAAACTCCTCTTCCGCAGCATCTTCCTCGACACCGCCCAACTCGCCCGCGTCATCATGGGCTTCGAGGAAGTCGATGCCGAGCGCGTCGGCACCTATGGCGGCTCCCAGGGCGGCGCCCTCTCCATCGCCTGCGCCTCCCTCGTCCCCCAGATCAAACGCTGCGTCTCCATCTTCCCCTTCCTCTCCGATTTCCGCCGCGTCTGGGAAATGGACCTGGCGAAAGACGCCTACGTCGAGCTCAAGCACTTCTTCCGCCACTTCGACCCCCGCCACGAACGTGAAGACGAGATCTTCACCCGCCTCGGCTACATCGACATCAAGAACCTCGCCCCCCGCATCAAAGCCGAAACCCTCCTCGGCTTGTCCCTCATGGATACCATCTGCCCTCCCTCCACCCAGTTCGCCGCCTACAACGCCATCACCGCGAAAAAAGAAGGCATCATCTACCCCGACTTCGGCCACGAAGCCCTCCCCGGCTTCAACGACCGCGCCTTCGATTTCCTCATCGGACTTTAATGGCCGATTCTCTGTCGATGGTCAGCAAACTGTAAGGTATTTCAGCGTCCTGCCTTCTTCCGGGCAATCGGCGGGCCTATAGTTCGCTCATCTTCGGGACTGGAAAACAGAAAAGGCGGAGTTGCCTCCGCCTTTTCGAATTGTTTGAACTGATTACTCAACTCAGCTGTTCGACCGCTTGCGGCGGAAGACCCAAACCATCAGACCCGCCCCGGCGAAGAGCATGGCATAGGTGGAAGGTTCGGGAACCGAAGCCGCGATAGTCGCGTTAAAAGTAAAATCATTGATGCTGTATGTTCCACCGCCCGAACTGAAGCCATAGAAGCGGAAGGTGATGGGTGCCGTGATGTTTTGAAAACTCGCCCCCGCAAGGCTGATAGTCGTACCGTTGGCACTGGGTGTGCCAATGTTTGTCGCATAGTTATCAAGACTCGACCGAAAAGCGAAGGCCGCTGGTCCTGTGCCTGACGCCTGGCCAGTGTAAACAAAATTGGTGAAATCGATTTCGAAACCATTGGCCGCATCCAGGGTAAAGGAAAAATAATCATTAAGATCCGGAGTAGCATTGCCAGTCCATCCAACCGCATTATAGCGATTCGAACCCGCGTTCGCGGAGACTCCACTTCCGCGGCCAATGCCGGAAACCGTCAGGTTGCTGGCTACCGTCTGACCGGCCGTAAATGGGTTTGCGGCGCTCGGGTTTGCATCGGTGATGGGATTTGTCCAGATGACTGCCGCATTAGCAACCATCATGGTCGCAGAAACTGCGAGCAGAGTGATAAATGTCTTCTTCATTTTGTTTTTGGGTTAAGGCGCCCAGAGGCACCTAAGTTATTTGGTTAACCCGCATACATCTCGCGTTCCGACACAATAGGTCGAAACGGCCAGGTGCGGCCCCGGCCCACGCCTGTCACAAAGTGGAAGTGACCTGTGAGAGTGGGCCTGACGATCAAAAACCGCCCCTTTCCCACACTCGCTTTCACTTCCTCCGTGAAGGCAAAATTTATGACCGCAGTTTGCCGCGTCATCTCTGGCACACAACGGGTTTCTTGTAACAAGACCGTCACATCTTTCGAAGTTCCACTCCGTGAACTAACGATTACCAGCGACCATCCACCGGCCACCCTGATCTGTTGATCATTTTAGTCGCTTCACCTCGAAATCCCTTCAAAAATTTGAACCTCGGAAGAAATGGTAGCAACCATGCCAACCCCCTGAGACTAAGCCGTTCATTCGTTTTTCCAATACCGCTTGGTCGCATCGGGCGCGCAAAGGCACACCATTCCCGGACCCGGCACTTGGCCTATACTCCCAATATCCCTCCCTGCAACCGGTGTGAACTACCGAAAGTCTGTCCGATAAACGGAAAGTCGGGGCACCGGCCCTGGAATGCGCATTTTAAATGGCGCGCTGACCTTCGCGGACAAAACGAAATCTTCTTTTGCCCAGGCTGGCGTTCTCACTCCATCAATCAACCGCACGATCAGAAAATCTCCCTGAGCTTGATTGAACGATTTCCCATATTTGAGGTAAAGCTGGAACATAACGTCATCAGATTTGCTTCCGACCAGGATATAGCTGACCCCCCGCGCCGTTGCGATCACCTCCGCCTCATAGTCATTGGTCGCGATAAAAAAGTCCCTGGTATCACGAAGCCCGCCGGAGTTTTGCCAAAAAAGGGAGCCGACCGACTTGATGCCGTTAAAATAATAAAGCGCCGGCGCCGCGCCCGGATCAGCGATGACGCGGATTTCTTCATCCGGCATTCCGGCTCTCAAACTCCGAGCCAGTCGCTTCGTCGAAATCATATCCGGAATCGTCGGGTGCAGCATGATATCCCGCACCGTTCTGGAAAGGGCCAGCTGGGAATTCCAAAGGAAAAGCCCGCCACTGGCGACCAGGACCAGCCCAAAAACGGCCCATGCGACATAAAGCTCCATGCCTCGGTATAGCCGCGACAGCGACTTGAGGAAAACGGGGATCAGGATGACAAACGCCAGCCCGGCAAAACTCAGCCACCGGACCTGCCAGTACGCCAAAATAAAATAACCCGTGCCAGTGATCCACACGAAAAACAGCACCATCCATTCATGTCGATTATACTTGGAATTACCGGCGAACAAAGGCATCGCCAGCAAAAACAGCGGCAAAAGGCCGACCTCCTGAAAACCCGCCGAAAGCCAGTCCCTCCCCATCAACAACGGAAAAGATCTTCCCTCCGTGGTATGGGTCTGAAAACGAACCACCAACTGGTCTCGCAGGATATGCCATTCCGAAGGCCCAAACTGACTCGCCACGGGCCAGGCCAAAAATGCGCCCAGGGCCAGCCACAATCGCCAGTCCCGCAAGAGCCACCGGGACCCCGAGATCCGCCACTGGCAACATCGCATCAGCAACCAGCCGGCTCCCGCCCATGAAACCGCATACAGAGGATGGATCGTTTCCAGCCGCATCCTCATGTCAAAAGGGAAGTATTGGAGAAGGTAAAATAGGATCGTGAAGGCGGCCCCCCATTTCCCCCATATCCACCAGACCTCCGACATGTAACTCAGCCCTCGTTTGCCCGCCTCTTCGATTTCTTTCTGTGACACAAAAAAAATCAGACCCACGACACTACACCCGGCAAAAAATAACACCGTCAGTTGCACCGTCGCTCCCACCCAGATGCCCAGAGCCCCCATCACTCCAGCAAGGCGAAAACATGCCAGGGCTCTTTTTTTCTCCGGAACTTCAAGGAAAGAATCCTGTCCGGAATTCATCGTGCTTCGGGTCCAGCCCAGACCTCCACAAATGAGCAGGCCGACACTGCCTAGCGCGGCCAGAAAATGAAGCGTCTGATGATCCGGTCGCCCAGGATGAAAAGCCCAGGCGATAGAGGGCAACAAGGCCAGCAAAAACAATCCGACCAAAGTGAACCCCCGGCCCAGAAGTTTCCGCATAAGGGCATACCAGACTACCATGGCGAGCAGCAGCTGGGATAAATTGATAAAAAAGGCCGCATTTTCGAGCGCCGTAAAAATCGGTTCACCCGTGGCCATTCTCCTCAACCAGCCAGCCGCCACCAATATCCAGCAAAGTAGCGAACTCCAGTGAGCCTCTCGGCCGAAGGGCGGGTTGTCGGAAAAGGTGTAATTGATCCGCCATGCACCGGTCTGAAGCATCTCTTTGGCATAGGTCAGCCAGGTATAGGAATCATGCTCCAGATAGACACGATTCCCCACCTTGGCCGATGCTGCCTGGCCATCCGTATAAAGCATCTCCTGATGCCTTAAAGTGGCATCCGCCAGGATCGTATGCTGGCAAACAACATAAAGGATTACCGCGGAGATAAAGAGAATCTCCACCATCACCCCGGAAAACCTGCCTTTCATTGCCATCTACCGAAAAAAACAAAAAAAGAGCGGCACCTGAATGCCGCTCTTTTTCATGATAAGAGCTTTCTAAATAAGCTGCTCAGGAAAGCGTTTTTTGAGAAACGCTCTTGCTGCGGCGTCGGAAGAACAAGATACCTCCCAAGCCGATGGCCAGTAAGGCGTAGGTCGAAGGTTCCGGCACGGACACGACCGTGTAACCAAGATTGATGTTATCCGCGCGCCAGTTGGCCGACGACGATGTCGAACCACCCGTACGGAACCCGTCAATCCAGAAATACAACGTATCGCCCGAACTCGTGAACAAGGCGGACGAAGTGCCATAGGTAGCGTAGCTGCTATTGGTTGGCGAAGCCGACGAGAACAAGGCCGTCGCCGAATTGAAGTCGTTGGTATTGCTCACATACAGCGTCAGCGTGGCCGGACCGGTCGTCGTGCTGCGGGATTCAAAGCTGAAGCTGTCAAACTGCAACTGGGCCGACGGATCAACCAACGTCAGGCTAAAGGCGAAACCCGTGTGCAGGTTCACCGGCACGACGGCTCCATAGTTATTGCCGCCCGAAGGACTCACACTATTGCTGAAGATCGGAGGCGCTCCGGAACCATTTCCGTAGAGAGACAATGAACCGCCGGAGGAAAAATCCTCAGGGGTCGAGAAAGATCCCACTGCTGACGAACCATCCCAAAGGATGGTGCCGGCCTGGGATTGAATCGCCGTAAGCGCCATCGCTGCCACGGCAATGAGAATTGGAAGTTTTTTCATTTAAGTTTTTTTGGTTAAGGCGTGCCAGCCCAGCAGGCACAGATTTCGTTTTTGGTTAACCCGCAAACATCTCTCGTCCCGACACATATAGGTCGAAACGGCCAGGTGCGGCCCCGGCCCATCCAGTCATTCAGTTGAAGTGGCTTGTGAAAGTGGGCTATAAACCGTCTTGAATTGGCATATACCCACTCTCGCTTTCACTTCCCCAATGAAGGTTCCATTGCGACCGAGATTGTCACGCAGCGTGCGGAGCTCAATGGACTTCTTGTAACAAGATCGTGACATATGCCCATTCGGACCCTGTCCCTTACACCGCAGCCAGATAGCGCCATCTCGCGACGAAAAGAGACAGAGGCCACCACGATCAGCGCTGTAAAACCTGTACAGCGCTTTTCTTCCACATCAAAAAGGAGGCCCTTTGCTCACCAAAAATATCCGCTCTGACAAATAAAAAAAGGCGGAGTTTCCTCCGCCTCTTCCGAGTTTGATTGGCTATTGTATCTGTTTAGACCTCGGCCCGTTTGCGGCGAACAACCCAGAACATCACGCCGATACCCGCCAAAAGCATGGCGTAGGTGGAGGGCTCCGGAACCGGGACCACATCATTGAAAGTTGTTCCCGCAATGAAACTTGTGACATTTTGAATACTGTTGCCGGCCGCCTGCCGAAAACCAAATGACACAACTTCGTCCTGGAACGTCCCGTCAAACGTTACCGATGTGCTCGCCTCGGATGTGGGATCTATCCAGAGGGTGGTGTCACCCGAATCGTAATCGTAGGCCACGACAACTTTATGGATACTTCCAAAAGTAAAGCCCGTCGCCCAGCTAGCTCCCACAGAACTGGTCGCTCCTACCCCGAAAGTGTAGTCTGAACCCTCCAACGGCGTGACAAAGAGGCGCGCGTTAAAGGTTGATGTATTTTGCATCAGCATCGCAAAATACACAGCCGTATTTCCACCGGATACAGAAACATCCAGCGAATAGTACCATTTATCGCCAGCTCCCATAGTTGCACCGAGCGAGATACTATCATCCTCTCTCCCGCCTGCTCCCTGAGTCAGGACGGCCTCACCACTAACTACAGAAATAGGCGTTCCGCCGGCACCGCTGAATACCGTCCAGGCGCCTCCCGAAACAGTTGCCAAATTCCCATCGGCATAGTTAAAGCTATCTTGAGCCAAAACGGTCGCGTGTGCACTACTTGCCAAGGCAAGTGCTATAATTGAACATCCTATCAACTTTTTCATTTTGTGTTCTTTAGATTTGAGATGATTCGTTGGTTTTACGAAATTCCACCCCCAACGAATCACCAGGCACTCCCTGACTACGCCCGCTTGCGCCGCAACGTCCACACCATGACCCCAAGACCGGCAAATACCATTGCGTAAGTAGAAGGCTCGGGAACGGCTGCCACGCCTGACAAGGTGATATCATCGAGGCGATAGTCGTAACTTGCCGAACTGTCCGAAAAACGCAGGAAGAGCGTCGTGCTGGTCGGCAATGTAATGTCGGCGAGCGTAACCAAATACCACCCGGTGGAGCCACTTCCCGTAGCCAGGGATGGGGAACCCAGAGAAATCCAACTCGATCCGGTCGTGCTATATTCTACCAGGAATCCGGAACCGTCATTCGCGTTGGCCTGCTTGCGAATTCCGTAAGACAAGGTGAACTCATTCGCTTCGTAGCCTGTAGTGTTGATACTGCTAATGGTGAAACTAGCGGAGCCCGCTTGGGAAAAAAAGACGTTATTTCCGCCGGACCCTGCGTAGCGAGAACCCGCCTCATTGCTTGGGTTAGTTGTGCGAATATCGGCTCCGGCCGTACCCGCGTAGGTCAACGTGCCAAAATTTTGATAGCCCGTGTAGGTGTTAGCAGCAGGATTTCCAGTCGCGCCGGTGCCGATGTTTTCCGAGAAGATAACCGTTTGCGCGCTCGCGGGCAGAGCCGCCGCTACAGCCAATGTAAATGCCAGGACTAATTTTTTCATGATCTTATCAGGTTTAACGAATGGTGCCCGTTGACTGGCACGTAGTTTGTTGGTTGTTAACCGCATACATCTCGCGCCCCGACACATTCGGTCGAAACGGCCAGGTGCGGTCCCGGCCTGTTGTGCCCGCCATCGAATGGAAGTGACCTGAGAAAGTGGGATCACTAATACCCACGCTCACTTTCACTTCCTCCATGGAGGCAAAATTCATCGCGGCGATCTGCCGCAAAACCCTGCAAACACAGTGCGTATCGTGCAGAAAACCCGTCCCAACTCCCTGAAGAGCCTCGGGGGGACCGAAAGCCGATGAGGAAAGCACTCTCGCTTCCCCCATGTTTCGAAAACCCGCCCGTATCTGCCCTGTTGCCATCTAGAAATTGTAACCCTTCAAAGAAAGCAACTGATGTGCCAACTTCCCGAGAAATTTTTATCCAACGAAACAACCGGGGGGTAAGTTCATCGCAAATTCCCACGGACAAACAATTTGCGCATACCGGACCGTAAGACGCTAAAAGCAAACTCGCTTGGTTCCCCTACCCATCTCAGCCGCAAAGACCGATATGTGCAAAACGCGCCCCCCGATTGCGCAATTTTGTCAGTGCCCGGCCACAACGTCGGGAGATTTCTCGTAATCGATGAGCAGCCAGGGAGTGCTGAGAACGTCAACCATCACACCGGGAAAGCGGTTGAGAGCCTGCCAATCTTCCGGGGCAGAAGTATTCGAATCCTTCCATTCTATCGTCCCCGCCTCCTGATCTTTGAACATACAACTTGCCTGCACAAAGATCGGTTTTCCAAATCGCGCGGTCGCCCGCGGACTAATGTAAAGAATCGCGTTGTGCGTCCCGGCCGGCACATTGACATACCTTGCCAAGCCGGTGACGCATCGAAATTGGAGTTGCTCTCCCAAAACCGCCGATACGTTAAAAACAATGCCATCAGCCCATTTCTCTGTGCTGGTAAACCCAATAATAATTTTCGTCCACTGTAGCGATGACCCCGGTAAAGAAGCTGTCTCGATTTTGATGCCGGTCATTTTGACCGGCGAGACTGCGGGCGGGGCGGGTGGAGTTTGACCCTTGGCCACGCCAATAGCCAACACTACGATCGTTACGATTTGAGCGAGATATTTCATATTATTTCCAGGACCTCCGAACCACTTTCACGGTTACATTGCCGGTCGCGTCTTGTCCGAGTTCGACGACTGCCGCGAGATTCGCACGTCCGACGGTTTTTGAACCCTGCCGGGCTTCTCCGTAACTATAGATGGTAAAATTATCTGAGTGGGTGGTAGTCATGTTAACCATCCTGCGCATGATATCTTCTCTTTGAAATTTATTGGCGATGCCTCGCGCCAATGGGACAAGTGCTCCATAGTTTGCCGAACCAATATAGGGATAATTCGTTGTCGCCAGGGCATTGGTGGCGATTTCGTCGATGAAAGTGCGGATATTGGCCTCCGAAACATTGGGAAGGCCCGTAAAAATACCCCTCAATGTCTGGGGACTCGCCGTGTTTGGATTGATCTTGCCGTTGACCCGCGAGATGGCGCCCACTCCCCCTGAATTGGTCGATGGCATGGTATCGGCATCGACATAATCCAGGAGATTGTAATCAAGGCGGGCGGCGGACTCGATTTTGTTAAGGATATTCAGGGTCTGCCAAGGCCGGCCCGTGTGCAGGTAGCCCAGTTCGGCAATACTATCCACCGCGAGATTCGTCGGAGTGTTCTGTGGGTTGTAAACGGTGGTTTTGGGATCAGCCATTATTTGGGGACTCCTGACGAAGAAATGGTTGGTAGTCGCAGGCTGAGCATACCAGGTGGAATCCGCCAACATTCCTTGCAGGCCATCCCCCTCGGTGGCATGCATGGAACCAAACACATTCACCGTGGGAGATGATACTGGAGGATTGGTCGAATAGGTATCAGAGGTAATAGTTCCCGGGATCCACGAGGAGGCCATAAAATTCAAACGGGGGTCATTGTTCAAAAATAACCCTTTCTTCGTATTTCCTGGATTGTAGTTCACCGCAAAACCATTTCCAGGTGTAGCGCTGGGTAAGGTGAATGTTGCAGGATTCATATCGACCGTCTTGCTGTTCAATCCATCCAAAATTTGAACGTAAGACTGCGTGTTGTCCGTAGATCTGAACTTCAGTCGAATTTTACGGATGACAAATTTCATGTTAGAAAATGTCATATTTGCCGGCTGGCGCCCTGGACCATTATTGATGTCGTAAAAATTTGCGAAGCTATTTGCGCTAGGAGAGATCGGAAAAACATTCCCTCGGTTCTTTCCCAATTTCGTTGGCCCCTCGGTCAGCCTCTCGTTCAGCGTAAGTAAAAAATAATTCTTGGCATCGGACCCCAGACTTCCCCCTCCGGTCACCTGCCCCTGAATCTCAATATCGAATTCCGGCGTATAACTTGAATTTAAGGTCAGCGTTTCGTGAGACCAAGGATTCACTAAAGCCCAGAAGAGCAAGACGCGAGTAGAGTTCAGCTTAGAGAGATCGCTGCCGCCAGCACCGCTGATATTAAAGATCAGCCCAAATCCCAAGGCACTTACGTAGGGGTGACCAGTGATGGTGCCGTCCGATTCGAGGCGCCCTTCTACACCAAGATATGTAGGCGCATTCGCATTGTCCGTAGTCGCGTGCAAATCAGCATCAAGGTAATCAATGAGATTCGCTGCAATCTGGCGGGCTTCGGTCAGCGTGTAATTGCCGGAATTACCCTCGTTTTCACTCAACAACCACTGCAAGGTACCTCCACCCCAGGCGGCCACCGGATCGACATTGGACGGACGGTCCAGCAAGGCCTCCACCACTGCAGATTTCGGATTCAAAGCAAATGTCGCACCCTGTCCGTTACCCAGGGAATCGAGGTAAAACTTCAGCCGTCGGAGGTTAAGTTTCGGTCCGCCCTGACGGTCCATCAAACGCGACCAATTCGCCGTATCGGCCCATTTTTCGCTGACCCCCAAATTCGTTCCCACAGCTTGGTTAAAGGTCGCCGGAGTAAGGAGATTACTGACCCAATTGACATTGACCTGGGCAAGAGCGTTGATCGTATTGCTGGCCACAATTGGCATGGTAGTGCCACTGTCGCCAATGAGCGGCACCTCTCTCAAGGTTGTACCGTAGGCACGATAGCTAAGGTTGGGATACCTGAGGAGATTTTGTTTGGCCCCATTGTCCTGCACCACATATGAATAAACGCCATTGGTCTTTCCCGCCGAATTAAGAAGAATATAAAGATTCGCCCTCTTGATCGTATCAGCCCCAAGTTGAAAAGCGTGGTTGGTCCCGGCGAGCACCTCGGCATTCGTGAGCGCAACGCTATTGGTCGCCGTGGGAATCCCGCGTGAGTCGAGAGGAATGAAAGTCAAGGGACGCAGCGAAGGATCGGCAATCTGATTATCATAAGCCACCACGCAATTTGTGGTAGCCGCCGCCTTGATTTTTTGAAGGGCAGCGGCGAGACCGGCCTCAGCGGCAAGTTGCGCTTGATAGGTATTAGCCACGCTTTTGGCGGTCATGCGCTCAATCGACATGCTCTGCATGAAAGCCACCACAATGGTACTCAGCACAACCAATACCAAAAGGGTGATGATCAAAGAGGACGCTTTAGCTTGGCGGCGAATTTTCATGGCTTGCTGTTCAGCTTGACTCGCGACACGAAGACCTGCTGATTTTGCGTAATTAGATTTTTCAATCCGTCCCCGGGCGATAGCCACTCGTCCCTACTGGAGATTTTTTTTGCCGTTTCCTGATTGATCGCTACGACCTTGATTTCGACAAATTCCGGTAGTGGCGCGGTCAAGCTTGGTATATAAGCCATTGGAATCCCAGCGGCGTTCGTACTATAGGGCGTGACAACAAAGGATCTGACATTCCGAGCCAGTAGCTCGACCTCCGAACCAGTCAGCGCGATGTTTCCCTGAAAAGATTTATCCTCTTTTGTGTTTAAATAGGTGGCGTCACTACTCCGAAAGTAGCGGTATAAATTCATCGTGTCCTTCAGCCCCCCGGAACCCATCCCGGCCCCCACTCCTGAAGTCGCCGCACTCTGACCATAAGCCAGGAAATACCCCACCTCGCACACATCACTTCTACTGCCGGCGTCTTGAGCCCCCGAAGGCAGAGTCGAAAGAAAGAAGATCGCTCCAGCATTCGTGATATTCTTGATTGCCGTGCTTGGCAGCGCCAATTGAGAAAAGGCATCATCGTTGATGCGAACATGTTTCAAACTCGGCCCGGCGAGCGAATTTTGCAGATCCTTGGAGATGAGATTGATCGCAACCCGAGCCTCACGATAGGCGTCCACCCGACTTTCATTTGCCCGCCAGAGTTTGGACGCACTATCGACCAGCGTCAGCAAAAGCACAACCAGCACCGCCATTACAGCCATGGCCACCAGCAATTCAATGAGAGTGAAGGCCGGCGCCTTTTTTGCGGTCATCATCGCTGACCAAGAACGGTGGAAAACATATAGGGCTGCACCGACGGGGTGTTGGCGGCAGGCGGCGCCTTAATGGTCGCCAGAACAGTGGCGACCCCATCAAACGGCTTGTTGGGATCGACCGTGATGGTGGCCAGAAAGAGAGTTGAAGAGCTCAACGTGGCCCCGATCGGCTGGCAGTTCCCATCGTAGCCGACGGTATATGTTCCCGGGACAGCCAAATTGACCAAAGTGCGATCTCCGCCGCTCAAAATATTTGTGCCAGTGGCAACATACGTGCTGTTAGGTGGACCCGATCGAAGATCACTGAAAATCTGCTGCGCGATCTGGGCCGCCCGTGTTTCCCGCTGACTCTCCAAAGCAGATTTCATGGCCACCGGAAAGAGTCCCATAATGCCCACAATGGCGAAGGAAACTATGCCTAGAGCCATGACAATCTCCACCAGAGAAAATCCGCCACGGATGCGCGGGGACTTCATAGAGACAGGACTGGACGGCGCGAAAGTATTCAATTCGAAATGGTTGTAACGTCCAACTGGGAGCGACCAGTGAAGCGGGAGAAGGAAATGATTTCGAATCCGCCTGCAGCGGATTTTTTATTGCTGATGGCAGCCTCGGTGCCACCTGCACCTCGGACTCCCTCGCTGATGATCAACTTCAACAGGGCACGATTGCCACCGGCAGGAAAAGCAACCGCGCCAGCCTCGTTGAAACCTAATACATTCAGGCTTTCACCCGGAGCAACAACAGGTGGTTTTACTAGGTTCTCCGGCAAAAAGTTTCCAGTGCCAGCTACAGAGAGAAGACTTTGGCCGGCAGCTGGCTGATGCAAGAGCACCCCCTTCGGCAGTTGCTGCCATTTGGTCAATTGATCATATTTCCAACCAGCAAGAGATGTATTTTCTGGTTCTCGAACCACCATAAAAGCATCTGGCTCCGGGAAAAGGCGTCGCCAGAAAATGACATAGACAGGACGCCCTACCTCCAAAGCTGCTACCCGGGCTTGCTCGAAGGTATTCATTAATGAATTAACCGCCCCACGTCGACCCGCCGTACTGGTAAAACTGGAAATAGAAGGAGCTAACGCCGCCATCATGATCGCTATGATCGCAACGACCGTAAGTAACTCCACCAAACTGAAGCCGCTGTATTTACGATGTATGACTTTCATTTGACGACGTCTCCTACGATGTCGCCGCCCTCGACCCTTCTCAAAGAGCCTGATGTGACAAATTTGTCACATTTATTGGCCAAAAAAATCCATTCCTTCATCAGTTCCCTCAGATTTACAGTGTAACTACAATCCATACGCATAATCCGGGCCAAGTTTGGGGATTCTCTCAAAAGAAAGTCTTAACGCTGGAAACCTTCAGGCGACCCTATCCATCAGGGCGAGGATGCGTTCGCGCTTCTTATCGTAATCAAGAGCATGAAAGACGCGGATCTCTTCGACTCGTCGCGCATCAGCGAGTCCTTCGAGAAAACGGGTGTAGTCCTTCGCTAAAAGCGTGGTTTCGGCGTAGCGCGCAGCCAGGGTACGATCGCGAAAGGATTGGCCGATGCGCGACTCAAACATGTGAAACCGCAGCCAGCGCCGATCCGCCCGCGTGATGCGCCCCGGTTTGCGGAAGAAGGCAACGAAGAGCAACAGCACTAAATACGTATCCACCTGGGCCTGCAGTTCAAGGTTGCGGGCATAGTCCTCTTCGCGACCGGGGAAATGCCCCTGCTGGAAACGCAGGGCGGCGTGCAGGGCGTGATCGATCTCTTCGACGAAGGCGATCAGCGGGGCGATATTCGCATCGCTCAGGCCCGAGCGCGGGTCGTTTTTCTCCAACTGCTCGATGAGCCAACTGGAATAGTAAATGCCGACACGCAGATGGCCGTCGGCCGCCCGTAGAAAAGTGCGGGCCAGCATGCTCAACTCGGCGGCCTGAGCCCCGGCGAGGAGGGAAAGCTGGCGGCAACGTTTGCGATCAATCAGACAATCCTCGAGATTCACGCCGACGCTGGCGTAGGTGCGCTCGAAGAGACGCTGAATATCGCTAAACAGCGTATTCACGAAACGATGCCACCATGTGCGTGAGCATCCAGATGTAACAAGCGGGTGGCCAGATCGTTCAGGGCCAGCCGGACCTCGCGGAAGCCACCCGCAAGCTCCTCATAGACAACCTGCAGATTGAACTTCTTGGCCTCACGATACTCCGAGGCCGCCCGATAATTCATCTGCCCGACCGCCTCGTAAAAAGAGATATTCGGCGCACCCTTCCTGTGCGTGCGCTGCTCGACATTCTCGGCAAACATACCGCTGACGAAGAGCGCGTAATTAGCAGCGTGGGTGCGCAGCATAAAGGCCTCGCGGGTGCTGACTTGACTCGTGGCCTGCATGATGTCGGAGAGATAGCGCATGCTGCGGTGACCGGCCTCGTCGGGCGAGTCCATCCGTACCGTGCGCATGAAGGCGTGGAGGATGGAGGCCACGTAGTCCGACGTCTCCCGGCTCTTCACCGGCGTGCCGGCCAACACCTTGCGGCACAATACGTAAAAGAGAAGCTGAGGCGAGATGGACAGTCGCTCCGGAGAGTTGAGGATGGCGTTGGCCAGGGCGTCGTGATCGAGAATGGCGTCCCGCGTTTCCTCGTCGGTGAGAAGTTTGACGAGGGAGACGGAGTCCGCCTCGGTCTTTGCTAGTACTCCGACGATGAAGTTAAAGTCGTCGGCTGTCAGTCGAACCCGGCAATTCGCATGGATCATCGGGATCTCTGAACAAGCATCAGCCGTGCCAGCTTTTTCAGCTCTCCGGCAGAGTTAAGACTCAGGGAATCAATGGGGTGAGCATGTCGAGCACGCCCTTGGCGCCCTCCTTGGCGGGACCTGGCAGCACCTCCAGCACCCTGGTGCCCTCTTGGATGACCTGATCCTTCATGGCATTGGCGAGGCGGGAGGAGAGGTCTTCTTGCAGGCTTTGGGTGGTGCCGGCGAGGCGGACGTCGGTCCAGAGGTAGCCATTCTGCGCGAGGGTGAAAACGCGTTCGCGGGAGCCGGGGAGCCATTGAAGGGTCTGCGGAGTCACGCCCACTCGGAGAGTGCCGGCCACGGCGCCGTCCGCGCCGATGGAGCAGGTGCCTTCGACGCGGAGGAGACCCTTGGATTCGGCGACAATGTTTGTGAGAGTGATGTTACCGGCCTGCCATAAGTAGTTGGCGGAGAACTCTTGAAGGGGCATGCGGCGGAACTGGGGGGCGCCGGTGAAGGTGGCTATCTTGTCGAGGGTCTGGACGTTTTGGACGAGGCCTTCGGTCAGAATAAAGTGACCGGTGGCTTTGCCGGCGGCGAGGCCGGACTCGGGCCAGTTGAGTTCGGCGTTGCCGGCGAGGATGCCGCTGAGGCGGGATTTCCAAGAGGCATCAAGGAATTGAGAGATATCGATTTGCGTAAATTCGACGCGGAGTTTGGAGGCAGAGGCGAATTCGCCGGAGGCGGAGATTTTGCCGTTGCCGAGGAGGAATTGGGAATCGGTGAGGAAGTAGGTCGTGCCCTGAAGGCGGGAGCGGAAGCTGACGACGCTTAAGTTAGGTTGGTTCAGAAGGTTAAGGGTTCCGCCATTGCCCTCGAGGGACCAGCCAGCGCCGTCGGGGCGAACGCGGAGGGCGGTGTTATCCAAGGAAATGACGGGCTGATTGTTGGTGCCGGTGAAGGCGAGGCGGGCGGTCTGGACGTTGAGCTGGCCGAGCTCGAAACGTTTGGGGAGCCAGGCGGAAAATGGGAGATTTGTGCCCCCTTTTCGCCCCTCCGTCACCCCGCTTGCTTCACCCCCGGGTGCCCCGCCTTTTACCCCTCCCGCGCCAATACTGCCCGGGTGGAAAGTCCCTGCCAGGTTGACGACGTCGATGCGGTCGACTTTCCAGGCGCCGTCCATGATGGCGCGCCAGTTGATTTCGGCACGGATCTGGTCGGCCTGGAAGGTGTCGATGATGCCGGCTTCGCGGCCGGTGGCGTTGAGGGTGTCGGCGAAGACGGAGGGGCCGGCCCAGCGGAAGGGGCTGTAGGTGGCGTCGACTTTGAGGGCGTCGCCGGTTTTGGCTGCGACGAGCTGGCGGAAGGCTTCGCTGCGGAGGTATCCCTTGATCCAGAGGGAGGTGCCGACGGCGGCGGCCCCGATCAGGAGGAGGATGAGGAGGAGGGAGATCCAGAGGATGCCTTTTTTCGACATGGATCCAGAATAACTGGAGGATTCTTTGCCGCCAATGGTTGAAATACGGCCACGACCTAATAGTTTCGTGCGCAGTATTTTTTCATGAGTGTCTCAGCCCCAACCCGACCCACCCGCAAGCAGTTGATCGCGGAGCGCCAGAAGCGCTCGGCGGTGTGGAGGGTGATTCACTGGCTGGGGTCGCTGCAACTGGCGCTGGTCCTGCTGGCGACGATCGGCATTGCGTGCGCGATTGCGACGTTTGCGGAGTCGGGGTTCAGTTCGAAGGTGGCGCGGGAGTATATCTACCGGGCGCCGTGGTTCATGGTGTGGCTGGGGGTGTTGTGCGTGAATCTCTTTGCGGTGACGCTGACGCGGTGGCCGTGGCAGAAGAAGCACATCGGGTTTGTGGTGACGCATTACGGGATCATCACGCTGCTGATCGGGGCGATCATCGGGACGCAGACGGGATTTGAGGGGAATGTGACGCTGCAGAAGGACGCGATGCCGGTGTCGCGGGTGACGACGAGCCGGAGCATCATCCAGCTGGAGAGTCCGGCGGACAATGGGCTGTATATCATGGCGTTCGACGCGGAGACGGCGAAGCTGTCGGAGAAGCGGCCGCGGGTGTTTCCGGTGCCGGATACGCAGTTGAAGATCGTGGCGGATGGGTTCAGTCCGAATCTGGTGCGGGAGGAAAAGCTGATGGTCTCGGAGACGGCGGATGCGGCGCCGGCGGTGCTGCTAAAGCTCTCGAGCAAGATGACGGGGCAGTCGCTGGAGATGCCGCTGCATCTGGAACAGGGTAAACCGGATGAGGAGGATTTCTTCGGGCTGGCGTCGATCAATTTGCGCCCCACGCTGCCGCCGGCGACGGCTCCGGCGGATCGGGAGACGCAGATTGTTTTTTCGAAGTATGCTCCGGTGATTCAGCCGGGCGGGACGCCTTCGGGGGTGGTCATTCGGCTGAGCGAGGATGGGGAGAAGGTGACGATTGTTTCGGCGGAGGGTGTGGGGGCAACGTATCTGCGGAAGGATCTGCTGGATCAGTCGATCACGGAGGCGGGGGCGATGATCTCGGTGGAGAAGTTCTGGCCGGATTTTGCGATGGAGAACGGGCAGCCGGTGAGCAAGTCGGAGAATTTCAACAATCCGGCAATCCTGGTGCACATTTCGAAACAGGCGGGGGCGTCGACGGAGAAGCCTTCGCTGGAGATGGCAGTGCAGGGCGACGGGGTCGGCTATCAGTTGCGGCGCGGGGGGCAGGTTTATGCGTCGGGGACGGCGAAGGCGGGTGAGTCGTTCAACCTGGGGTGGAATGACTGGCAGGCGGAAATCGTTCAGGCGATGCCGAATGCGGTGGTGGTGAGTGAGACGAAACCGGGGCCGGAGTTGCCGAAGGGCGGTCAGGGGGTGCCAGGGTTTCGGGCACATCTGGTCTCGCCGGAAGGCAAGGCCGGGCCGAATCGCTGGGTGGAGTCGGGGCAGGTGCTGTCTTTGACGGACGGGCGCAATGTGGTTCGCGTGGGTTACGGGCTGGAGACGAAGCCGGTGCCGTTCTCGCTGCGGCTGGTGAAATTTGACGTACCGCGCGACGAGGGTTCGGACACGCCGTCGAATTTCCTGGCGACGGTGGAGTTTCGCGATGCGAAGACAGGGGCAACGAAAACGGGGGTGGCGCAGATGAATCATCCGGCGAGTTATCCGGGGACGCTGCTGGCGAACGTGACGGGGATTAACTATAAGTTTTCGCAGGCGGAGTGGAATCCGCGCGATCTGGATCAGACGACGCTGCAGGTGCTGTATGATCCGGGCTGGTTGCTGAAGTGGCTGGGGTCGCTGGGGATCTGTGTGGGGATCGCGATTATGTTTTATTGGAAGCCTTCCGGCCCGTAGGCCGGAGTTTTAAGTTTTACGAATTTAGATTTAAGCGAGGTGGCGCGGGAACCGGTGAGAAGCGCGCGTTGGCCGTCTCGAAAGGTCACAGATTGCACTGATTGGCACCGATTAAAGGAACGGTGCATCACGCAAAGCGCGCTAAGGTCGCAAAAGCCTCAGGGAACTCCTATTTAATCACAACCAGGCTGTAGGATGGACAGTATTTTTGGAAGAGTAGCAGGGCCTCTGTCGCCATGTGGTAGTATTCGGCAGAGGCGGCATTGGACTTCACAATGAGCCGAGGAGACATATTCTGCCAATCGATGCTGCGCATGAAGACTTCTAGTTCGGCGAGAGACGAAATAAGTTTCCCGTCATCCAGAAGTATTTTTCCGTCAGTGGTGAGTTCCGCAATGATTCCCTCTCGGGCAACATTGTCCCGCTGGTAGCTCAGGACCGCAGCTTCTGACTTTTCACCAGAAATGGCATCGGAACCAAATAGAGCAAGGGTTAAAAGAATAAGGAAGAATCTCGTTATCATTTAAGGCAAATCGTATCCAAAACTATCAATCAGCGGCTTCCGCGCGAAGCTCTTTAAGGCTTTGGTCGATGCGGTGGAGGTTGGCCAGGGCGGGGTGGTCGAAGTTGAAGGCGGGGGCGAAGGTGATTTTGTTGTCGATGAGTTCGAGGGATTGGACGGCTCCGGTGTGGCGGAGTTCGGCAGGTTGGAGTTCGCGCAGGGGAAGGAATCGCGGGGAGGAGGGATAGGGGAAGTAGATGGTGGCTCCGGCGGGTTCGAATTTGACGCCGATGGCTTGGTTGGTTCGCAGGGTGAAGATGACGGCGAAGACCAGGGTGAAGAAAACGTAGGTGCCGATTTTTCGCAGGCGAGGTCGGACGAACCAGAGGGGGAATCCGTACAGGACGCGGAAGAAGGTGAGCATCAGTACGGCGGTGAGGAAGTCCACCAATACGGCGGGGACGGAGGCCCAGAGGAGGATGGCGTCGGACGGGGCGGACCGCAGCGCAAGGTAGCGGCTGATCCATAGGACGAGGTAGGCGCCGAAGCAGGCGGCGAAGTGCGTTCGGCTTTCTTTGGCGATGATTTGCCAGAACGGGTCTTTCATGGAGGCCGACTTGCTTATCCCACGATGCGGAGTTGAGGCAAGGCGGGTGACTGAAAGGAGCGTCAGTCAAGTGTTGCTGACAGACTCCTTCTTCCCTTTTTCGCCTTTTTCCGGACTCCCTCTTCCCCGTTTCGTATGATTAATCTGTGCATTAAAGCGCATAGAGATTCTCTATCGCGAAAAGCTGCCGAAGAGCCTTTTCCAGATTCTCAAACGAAGAGGACTCTCCTATATCGTCTTCCGATTTCAGCGGGTTTTTCGCAGACGGGTATACATCGCGGCCCTTGGCTTCGACGATATGTTTATTGTCTAAAACAATATGAACGCTCCAAACTGGACCATCGTTGACGACAACACCATCTTTAACACGGTAAGTACCTTTCCATTTCCAGATTTTTCCCTCGTTCAAGACGTTCCAAAAATGAACCCACTCACGTTCGCTTGGCGTCACTAGCTTCTTTCCACGTACTTTGCCGTTTTTTCCGGTTGAGTGCCAGAAGCCATCTGCCCTTAGCTCAATTTTGTATCCTTCGATAGGACCACCATTGGTTAATTTAAAAACCGTTGGCAAGTAGTATGGCACTTTTTCACCATATGCTGAGATGCACACAATGAAGAAAAACAGAGAGAGCTGAAAATATTTAGAGCGCATGGTTCAAAAAGTTCCGGGGGGTGGCTTTACTGTGATGAATGGCGGATACAAATTTAATTTATAAAGGGGTGGTTTGATACCATGAAGTCCCATAATTTCCTCAGCATTCCACCACTGAAGAATAGGTCTTCTATCTGACATTAAATTCCCAGAATATCCTGACACCGGGACGGTTCTCCTATCGGGCGGTTCAAGACCGTTGTCCCAGTATAAATCACGATGTCCTATAACATGACCCATTTCGTGCTCGAAAGTAAGACTTTGATAACTTGGGTGAAATCGCATTTCGGTTCTTCCTTTCCCGAGAGCACCATAAGTACCTACAACTGACGTCCCAGAATTTTCTTTGATGAAAATAACATTGTCCGAGTATGGCTTCTCCTTTTTGTCTCCGTTATCTGCATACTTCGCGTCAATTACCGTTTTGACGTTATATTTCACGATGCGATCTCCAATCTTTCTCGAATCACTGAAGTTCCAACGTCGCTGTGCCTGCTTTGTTAAGTTTTGTTGTTCTTTTAGTGAAATTATCGGCTTGCCGTTTTTTGTTGGTGAACATGCCCAGTATAAAGATACATGAACAAACAAGGTTACCCCTATGGGACCATTCGACTAAATTGGAGTCATTGCCATCGATACCATGGCCTTCCTTCCGAGTGGATCGACTTTATTTACGGGATCATTTCCAACATACCCATAGAGGTTCGGCCCTCCATTCTCTCCGATGGGATCGCGGTTGAGCCAGCGGCCGGTTTCGGGGTTGTAGAAGCGGTAGGGATTTTCTGCGGCGGCGCCGAAAAGGTTCACCAAAAAAATGGCAGGCACAGTCTTCGATCATGCTTTATGGGAAGGCGGGGTCGAGGTAGAAGGCTCGTATGAGCGCGGGCAGAATCTACTTCTTCATCCTTGCTCCGCCGATTCTTGTTTTTGCGGTGTGGCAGACGGTGAAACAGTTACGCTTCTTCCGCAAGAGTGTGCCGGCTCGGGGACAAATCATCGGACTGGAGCCGCGGCTGTTTACATACAAGAGGAAGAGGACGTATTACTATCCGATCGTCGAATTCATTGGTGAAAAGGGAGAACGTCGGACCTTTGTCGGCGGGTTGGGCTCAAGTTGGAAACGGGAGTCGCTGATCGGACGGCACATTGATGTTCGCTATTGCCCTGGAGAGGATGCCAAGACCGCCAAGGTGTGGACATTTTGGTCGGTGGTGTTTCCGCCTATGGTGATTTTCGCGGTTGGAGCTGGTTTACTTTGGTTGGCGATTCAAGGCGGAGAAGGTTTCGAAACCAGGGTGAGAGTGCGCTAAGCGCGCATTACCATCATGGTCCAGACGACGCTGCAGGTGCTGTATGATCCGGGCTGGCTGTTGAAGTGGCTGGGGTCGCTGGGGATCTGTGTGGGGATTGCGATTATGTTTTATTGGAAGCCGAATTCGCAGTAGGATTGAACCTCGCGCAAAGGGCGACCCGGAAGAGAAAGACAAGGCCTCACGCAAAGTCCGCAAAGGGCGCAAAGGGAAAGGCTGAAATGAAATTTGAAGATTACAGTATCAACCTCAACGAAACGGATCGGGACGAACTTATTTCGGAATGGCGATGGGCCGTACCTTACAGCCTGAAACTGGTATCCGTGACAAAGTTTGGCGACTGCTTTTTCCAGTCGGAAGACGATGAGATCGTTTTTCTTGATACGCTTGATGGTTCACTCAGCAATTTGGGTAAAGGTGACCTTTCCGCGCAGGAGTTTTTCGAGCTCAGCAAAGAACAACTGTCGAAAGACTGGACGGATCTCTGTGAGGAGCGCGGAATGCTTTTGGACGCCGGTCAATGTTATGGCTGGAAAATTCATCCCCTGATGGGAGGGGCTTTTGCGTTTGAAAATATCGCGTTGTTTTCACTGCGAGTTTACCTGTCGATAACAGGGCACCTCGTCCGCCAAATCGCAACCAAGCCGCAGGGCTTTCGTGTGTCTGGATTTACGGAGGAAGGGAAGGAACCATGAGCGCAGGGAGAATTTATTTTTTCATCATCTCTCCGCTGATCCCGGCTTTTGCGCCTGGCAAACCGTTAAGCAACTTCGGTTCTTTTGGCGGGGTGTGCAGGCGCAGGGGCAAATCCTCACAGTTTCCATTTCCTGGAGCGGCCCCGACTCGGTTGCGGAAATCATAGCGGGGAGAGCCGATTCTTGAGGGCGCTGAGGAGGAGGGTATTCCGCTGCCAGGAGAATCTAGACCGATGGCGGCGATGGAAATTCGTTACTAGTTTCTGTGTCAACCTTTAAAGATTTCGCGGCGTTTTTCAGAATCACATTCAGCTCCTCAGGATCAAAGGGCTTCAACAGATAATGTTTAAATCCAGCTTTTCTGCTACGGTGGGCATACTCCTTCGTGCCGAAGCCACTCATGGCAATGGCAACGTGCGGCGGGGTAGCTTTTTTTAATTTCTTCAGAAGTTCCCAACCATCGCCATCCGGCAGGCCAATGTCGCTGAGGAGCACGTGGGAACGAGAGGCAGGAAACGTCTCGAGAGCCTCGGCCATAGTTCGCGCGGAAGAAACGATGTAACCGGCCGACTCGAGGCTGTGCATCAGCCATTTCAGGGTATCCCGGTCGTCTTCAACGATGAAGACATGCAAGGAGAGGTTATTCATGATTCTGAAGCGCTAGTTAGGCGATGAGGCAACCGGTAATTCGACGATAAACATGGCGCCTTTGCCCCGGCCCTCACTGACAGCATAAATATGACCGCTATGCGCATCGATAGCAGCTTTGGCGATGCTCAAGCCAAGTCCCAACCCCCCATACTCTTTAGTAATATTTTCACCGCCTTGCTTGAAAACCTGGAAAATCGTGGGGAGCACATCCGAATCAATACCCATACCGGAATCGCGAACCTCAACGACTACACGGTCTCCGTCATTGCGGGAACTGATCCAAATTTTTCCGCCTTGCGGGCTAAATTTTGAAGCGTTCTTGAGGAGGTTCCAAAAGGTCTGCTGCAGACGAGGCACATCCCCCAGAACCTGATAACGGTCGGCGATGAGGTTGACTTCAAGTTGCTGATCTTTCGCGTCGATGTCCGGGCGGGAGATTTCCACGGCCTGACGCACGGCGACGTGGAGGTCCGCCGGGACCAAATCCAATTCAAATTTTCGGCGGGTGATGCGGGTGAGATCCAGCAAGTCCTCAATGAAATAGGCCTCAAGCTGGACGTTGCGTTGGATCATCTCGAGCGCGTCGGTCACCTCCTCCGGCAAATCTTTGAGATGCTTAAGGCTATGCACCGCCATTAAGATGGGGGTGAGAGGGGTGCGGAGCTCGTGGGAGAGGACGGCCAGAAAATGATCTTTGGTTTGTTCCGCCAGCTGCGCTCTCTCCCGCGCCGCCACGGCTTCATCAAGGGCTTGCTTCAACTCGGATTGGCTCTGACGCAAGGCATCATGGGCCTGGCGCACTTCGGTCTGGTCCCGGAGAATCTTAACCGTTTCGATGACTTCATCACCTTGACCGTAGATGGGCATGAGAAAGCCGCTGGCCCAAAAACGGGACCCGTCTTTTCTTTGATGCCACCTTTCGTCAATCGCGCGTCCCTCGGAGATCGCTTTCTGGACTTCCATAACCGGCGCTCCCTTGGCGCGGTCTTCCGCGGTGAAAATGAGATCAATTTCCTGCCCCAAAATCTCCTCTTCAGACCAGCCCAACAGCCGCTCTGCGCCGACGTTCCAACTGGAGACCTTCCGATCGAGTCCCGCCGTGAAAATCCCGTATTCCCGGGCGTTCTCGATAATCAAACGGGATCGCTCTTCGCTGAGCCGCAAGGCGGATTCCGCCTTAAGGAGACGATCCGTGTCATTTTCTTTCATACGCTGTTGATCGCTATAACCAAGGCTGGCGGATGCTCCCAAGCGGCTTACCTGGAAGGTTCGATGGCCGTACGAAGTTGAATACGCCACACGTCGAAGTCACCCTGCTGTTTAGTCATCACGGGGTAAACGGTGCCCACACTCTATCCGACTGTGCCGACGACCCCTGAGATGTTGCTCAGGGATAAGGAGGGCGGAGCCCGTTCATCCGGATTGCTGAAGTTAGTCGAGGGCTTCGAGTACCGGACCAGGTCGCCTCCGGGCAAGACGACATGGTGGCCGCTTACCAAGTTTTCAGCCTCAATTCGCGGCGGGCTGGACCCAGACGGACATGGCGGTGGTTTTGATGGGGGCGTATTCGGTGAGTTGGGCGACGTCGCAGGCGTCGCGGCCGTAGGCGACGACGATGCGGTTGCCTTTGGGCGTTTTTTGGGTGGCGTCGAAGGTGTACCAGCGTCCGCCGACGTAGGCTTCGAACCAGGCGTGGAGATCCATGGGGTCGAGTTCGTGGAGATAACCCACGACCATGCGGGCGGGGATGCGGAGGGCGCGGCAGAGGGCGATGCCGAGGTGGGAGAAGTCGCGGCAGACGCCGACGCGTTTCTTGGCGGTATCGACCGCGGAGGTGGAGGCGTCGCTGGTGCCGTATTTGTATTTCACCTTCTTTTGAATCCAGGTGCGGATGGCCTCGGGCTGGGGGTAGCCGGGTTCGGACTTAGCGGTAATTTTCTGGGCCATCTTGAACAGCAGGTCGGACTGGCAGTAACGGCTGGGAAGAAGATACTGGAGGACGTCGTCGGGCAGGTCCTGGGCGAGGGTGTAGGGGGCGGCGTGGTCGACGGTGATTTCGTCGGGCGCGGTGACCTGGCAGGTGGCGCGGATGGTGGAGGTGCCGGGCTGCAGGATGATGCGGCGGCAGTGGTTGCCAAAGACGTCGGTGAAGTCGCTATAGGCGGTGAAGGGATCGATGGTGATCTGGCTGTAGGCGACGGTCTGGCCGTCGCCGCTCTGGGGGAGGAGCATGAGGAGGGCGGGCGCGGGTTCCTCGGTCTCGATCGTCATTTCACAGCCGGCGTCTAAAATCATGTTGGGCTAGGGCATCGCACTGATGGGAGAGTTTGGCGAGTGCGGGGATGGTTTGTGACGGGATATTTTCCTGGGGGGCTAGGAATGGGGCTCGTCCGGAGGGCGCGGACTAAAGGCAATGCCTCGCGTCCCGCAGTCGCGGGACTACGCTTCGCTTAGCGGAGAGGCAAAAGGGGGAACGATGTCTTTGACAACGCGTCCTCTTCGTGAGGCCACGATGGTATTATGAGTACCGGACTATCCAAATTGGCGGCCTCTCATGCCGTAAAATCACGATATGCTGACGCATCGGACGACGCGGCGGTCGTCCCTCCATTAGCCCTATGTGCGATCCCGCCAAATTTTGAAGCGTATCCCCGGGCAGCGAGGCATGATGGCGGGGGAGAAATCACATCGCGTCGAAGGTGGCCTGGGTGCGGGCGTCCATGTTGTCGCTGCGGATCTGTCTCCGCTCGGCGGCGGCGTCGGCCTGGTTGTTCATCCAGTTCTGGCGGTTTTGCAGGGCCTCGGTGCGCTGGGTGGAGCAGGCGGTGAGGCCGAGGATGGTGAGAAGAGCGAGAGCGGACAGGGCGGAGGGGATTTTGGTGGCGGGGCGCATGGCGGGGAGACTAGGAGAGAAAGGGAGAAGTGAAAATGGAGAAGTTTTCCACGGCTCATACGGAGATTCGCCCTTCCACCCACACGATCCTTGCTACGCAAGGCGGTCCGGGCGGAGCCGGCCCCTCCATCTACCGAGCATAGGGCGCGAGGGTCTTTTCGGTAGGGAGAGCTTCGGGTCTCGTGATTAGTTCCGAAGGCGGTGGCAGAGTTCGAGGCGGTTACTGGCGGGGTCTTCGAAGAAGACGACGTAGTAGTGGTCGCCTTCGTACCATTCGGGGCCTTCGATGTTTCGGGCGCCGATCTCGGGAAGCAAGGCGGCGATGCGGTCGACTTCTTCGATGTTCTCGGCCCAGAAGGCGATGCGGTTTTCATTGGGGAGGTGATGGGGGGATTCGGTGACGCCGAAGAATTCGGTGCCGCCTGCGCCGGGGGCGGTGAATTGGAGCCAGTCGGGCCAACTGACGTCTTCGGTGAAGCCGAGGGCGGGCAACAGGCGGCGGTAGAAGGGCTGGACGGCGGCGAGATCCGGGACGCGGAGGTCGATGTGGTCGAAGCGGCGCATGGGGGAAAGAAGATTTAAGTTTTAAGAATTAAGTTTTAAGGGGTCGTGAAGTCGAAAGGAAATTCGGAGCGGAACGCGACGGTGGCGGTCTTCTGATTTTCAGGGATTGGCGAAGATTTCGTTGGGGGTGGCTTGCGAGGGATTCTGACGGGTGGAATAGATGGGTGGTCTCATTTTAATATTTGAGAGAGGAGGGTCTTTGCTGATTGGCTATACCAAACAAGCTCGGCGGGAGCCTCGCCCTCCCAGTCGAAAGTGTTGCGGCACCTTCATTGAATATGGGAATTTTTGGGAGACTGAGGGAGCGATGAAGTCTAGGAAAAAGGGATGCTGCGGCTTTTTTTGAATCTGGGATTATTGTGCGCGTGGGCTGTGATGGCTCTTTCGGCGAAGGGGGCGGAGCCTATCGTGATCCTGATCGGGTTGGATGGGTTTCGGTATGATTACCTGGAGAAGTTTCGGCCGCCGAGTTTGTTGCAACTTGCAGCTGGCGGGGTGCGGGCGCAACGGATGGAGGCGAGTTTTCCGACGCTGACGTTTCCTAATTTTTATACGCTGGCGACAGGGCTGAGGCCGGAGCATCACGGGATCATCAATAACCGGATGTATGATCCGGTGCTGAAGGAGAAATTCGCGCTGGGGACGGCGTCGGTGGAGGACGGGAAGTGGTGGGGCGGTGAGCCGATCTGGAATACGGCGGAGAGGCAGGGGGTGCGGGCGGCGACTTTGTTCTGGCCGGGGTCGGAAGCGGCGATCGGGGGGCGGCGTCCGTCGGAGTGGCGGAAGTATGATGAGAATCTACCGCCGGATGAGCGGGTGCAGACGGTGCTGGATTGGCTGGCGCAGCCGGAGGCGACGCGGCCGCGGCTGATCACGATGTATTTTCATGAGGCGGACACGGCGGGGCATCGCTTCGGAGTGGATTCGGAGGAGGTGCGGGAGGCGGTGTTGCTGGTGGATCTCTCGATCGGGAAGCTGGTGGCGGGGGTGCGGCAACTCGGACTGGAGAGTGTGACGAATTTTGTGGTGGTGTCGGATCATGGGATGACGGCGCTGAGTCCGGAGCGGGTGGTGGCGTTGAATTCGCTGGTGGACCTGAAATCGGTGCAGGTGGATTTCTCGGGGCCGGTGGCGGGGCTGCGGCCGCTGGCGGGGACGGCGGAGGAGCTATATGCCAAGCTGAAGGCGGGGGCGGAGCATTATCAGGTGTATCGGCGGGAGGAGATGCCGGAGCGGCTGCACTTCCGCGCGAGTGATCGGATTCCTCCGGTGGTGATGATCGCGGATGAGGGGTGGTTGATTTTTCCGGAGGCGGTGTCACCGGCACGGCGGATGCTTTTTCAGAAGGCGGGGCATGGGTTTGATCCCGCGTTGGCGTCGATGGGGGCGGCGTTCGTGGCGTGGGGGCCGGCGTTCAGAAAAGGCGCGGTGATCGGGGAGTGTGAGAATGTGGATGTGTATAATCTGGTGTGCCGGGTGTTGGGGGTGAAGCCGGCGGGGAATGATGGGGGGGATGGGTTGGCTAATAGAGTTTTAAGTTTTAAGAATTAGGTTTTAAGGGGGTGTAGCGCGGAGGCGAGTGAGGTGGAGGGGCCGAAGTTTGTCCACAGATAACACGGATTAGCACAGATTATGGGGGCCATTTACGGGGTGTAGCAAGCGGGGAAGGCAAAGGGCCTCACGCTAAGGTCGCTAAGGGGGAATTTTGATAGAGAATCGGGCAAGATAACGGCGGGGCCGTTCCATTTTACAAAACGGGCCGAGTGATTTTAGGGATCGGCGGGAGCCTCTCCCTCCCCGCCGAGTGTCGCGCGAGGGTCTTGGTCGATTGCGAGACCTTAAGCGATTTCCATGAAGAACGGTTGGAGGTTTGCTTCGCAAACTAGCTCGGCGGGAGCCTCGCCCTCCCAGTCGAACGTATCGCGGAGGCAATTGATCGGCAGAATTTCCGACTTGGAAGACCTATTACTTCACTTCGACTTGGGTGCCTTTTTGGACGAGTTGGGAGAGGACGAAGGCGTCCCAGTTCGCGAGGCGGATGCAGCCGTGGCTTTCGTTGCGGCCGATTTGGTCGGGCGTGGGGGTGCCGTGCATGCCGACGCTGGGGCGGTTGATGGCGATCCAGACGATGCCGACGGGGTTGTTCGGGCCGGGGGGGAGGTTGAAGGCGTTTTCGCTGCGGACGCCACTTTCCAAAACGGATTTGTCCCAGCGGAAGTAGGGGAGGAGGACGTTGCCGACGATTTTCCAAGTGCCTTCGGGCACGGGGGTCTTGGCTGAGCCAGGGGTGCAGGGGAAACAGGCGATGAGGCGGTCGTCTTCGTAGACCTCGATGAGACGCTCGGGGCGGAGGAGGACGAGGCGGCGGACGGGGCCGGCGGGGGTGGGGCTAGGCGTTGCGGTGGGTGTGGCAACGGCGGGGGTGGTGGTGGATGCGCTGGGGGATGCGGCGGCTTGGGTTGCAGCTTGGGTTGCAGCTTGGGTTGCAGCTTGGGTTGCAGCTTGGG
>CAYUMP010000002.1:315809-331313 GCA_964445975.1 uncultured Chthoniobacterales bacterium
GCTTGGGTTGCAGCTTGGGTTGCAGCTTGGGTTGCAGCTTGGGTTGCAGCTTGGGCGGCAGCTTTACGGGCTTTTTCTTCGTCGCGGCGTTGTTTCTCGAGGGCGGTGACGTCGGTGAGGAGGAATTCGCCGACGTCGGGGACGCGGAGGGTGGTGCCTTCTTTCAACGCGTCCTCGGGGATGGTGGGGTTGAGCTCGTGGAGGAAGTCGAGGTCGCTGTGGAAGCGTTCGGCGACCAACTCCCAAAGGCTGCTGTAGAGCATGGCCTTGAGTTTTTCCTGGGCGGCGGGGCCGGAGGCCTGGGGGCCGACCCATTTCAGGTCGGCGGCGGTGATGGTGTAGTCGCGATAGGCATTGGCGATGGCGGAGGTGTCGAGGCGGGTGCCGGGCGGAAGGCTGTAGGCGAGGCAGTAGCGGTCGGCGGCTTTTTGGGTGAATTCGCCGCCGAGGCCGTCGAGTTTGCCGGGGCGGAAGTTGGCACGGTCGAGGAGGATCTGGACTTTGAGGAGTTCCTGACGCTCGGGGGAATCGGGGGATTCTTTTTGGAGACGGGCGAACTGGGCCTCGCGGACGGTGTCGGCGGCTTCAAGAGGCGCCAGGAGGAGAAGGCTGAAGCAGAAGCGGAAGATGGAGTGCAAGGCCCTCAGAGATTCACCTTAGGCGGCGAGAGTGCAAGCGGGGAATGTGGAAAGGGGGAGAAGATTGAGCCTCACGTCCCGCAGCCGCGGGCCACGCTTTGCGTGGCGAGGGAGCGTAAAGGGAGAGGATGGGGAAGTGGCGGTGACCTTGGATGTTTCCTTCGAAAACCGGACCGGACGGAGCCGGCCCATCCATTATAATAGGGCTGTGCCCATTCCGCCTAAGGACGGAAGATGTGGGTGAAGTTTTCGGGGGCGAGAAGCCACCAAAGGACGATGCCGGTCGTGAGGACGGCGAGGACACTAAGAGTCAAGACGATGGGCTCGTAGCCGTAGCGAGACTGGAAACGGATGTACTCCGCCAGCCAGGAGCGTGTGCGGTTAGGATGCATGCAGGAACCATGGCGGGGATCGCGGAAATTTCAAGCGAACATGTTGTTCACAAGTTGTCACAAGAGGCTACAAATCAACGGGTTTCGGAGGCAGATTAAGGACGTATGCAACAATTGGTTGCACCGTTGCATGACAGGGGTTGCGTGGTTTTTGGGACATGGGGATAACAATCGGTTGCGCTTAGGAATGGGTGTGGTGAAAAAAATAAAAAGATTCTGGTTTCGGAGAAAAGGAGGATGGCCGGGAGGAGCGGGCATTTCCTTGGGACTTGCAGAAGGGGGCGGGAGCAGCAACCTTATCGGCCAAATGATCCGCCCTCTCCTCGTTTTGCTTTTTGCGGTGCAAGCAGCCTGCGCCCTCGATTTTTCGCCGCTGGATACGGTGCCCATTCAGGAGGGTGGACGCAAAAAGCCCTATGTGGTTTTTGCGGAGGAATCGGTGCTGGCGCTGTCGGGAAAAACCGCGCCGAAGGTGGATGACAAGAAGATCGGCGCACGGGAACTGGCGACGACGCTGTGGCTGAATCCGGCGGGGTGGGACGAGAAGGCGGTGGTCCTGGTGAATCACAAGCCGCTGAAGGATGAGATCGGGCTGGAGGCGGGAAGGAAGCTGTTTTCGTACAAGGAACTGACGGGGAACGCGAAGTTGCTGAAGCTGCTGAATGAGGCGCAGGCGCTGAGGGCACGGCCGGGCAATAATCGGCTGAGCGGTCTGCCGAAGGAAGCGGCGGACGTGGGTCTGCGGCTGGGGCAATTTGAGGAGATGGTGAACGGGTCGGCGTTTCGTTTCGTGGCGAATCCGGACATGGCGAACGGGCCGTGGTCCCCTGCCCCACCGGAATTGCTGATGCCGCTGCGGCAGGCGTTCCTGGCGGGAGATGACGCGGCATTTGCGAAGGCAGCGGAGAGTTTCCGCGTGGAGATGGCGAAGATTCAGCCGCAGTTTCAGCCTTCGCCGGACAAGATCGCGCTGGAGACGTTTTACCAAAAGGCGCATCCGATCCGGTGGGCGTGGATTTGTTACGCGGTGGCGGGAATCGTTCTGCTGGTCTCGGGATTGCGCACGGGCGGATATGTGGCGGCGTGGATTCTGGTGGGGCTGGGTTTTCTGTTGCAGTTGGGAGGGTTTGCGGCACGCATCGCGATCGCGGGCCGTCCGCCGGTGACGAACATGTATGAGTCGATCATCTGGGTGGCGTTTGGGACGATTCTTTTTGCGCTGATTTTTGAGGCGATTTATCGGAGCCGGTATTTCCTGCTGGGAGCGATCCCGGTGGCGGTGGTGACGCTCATTCTGGCAGATACGCAGCCGCTGGCTTTGCCACGGGCGATCAATCCGCTGGTGCCGGTGCTGCGGGATAATTTCTGGCTGACGACGCATGTGCTGACGATCACGCTGAGCTATGCGGCGTTCGCGCTGGCGCTGGGAATCGGGCACATCGCGCTGGGCAAGGTGATCGCGGGAAGCAAGCCGGGCGGGGCGCTGTATAACTATCTTTATCGCACGCTGCAGGTGGGGGTCTTATTGCTGGCGATCGGGACGATCCTAGGCGGGGTGTGGGCGAATTATTCGTGGGGAAGGTTCTGGGACTGGGACCCGAAGGAAACTTGGGCGTTGATCACGCTGCTGGGGTATTTGTTCATCCTGCATGGCCGCATCGCGGGCAAGTGGGGCGGATTCGGCCTGGCGGTGGGTTCGGTGCTGGCGTTCCAATGCGTGCTGATGGCGTGGTACGGGGTGAACTTCGTGCTGGGCGTGGGGCTGCACAGCTATGGATTTGGCAGCGGGGGATTTGGGTACGCTGCGACGTTTGTGGTGGTGGAGCTGATCTTTGTGGCACTGGCGGTGATGCGGCAGCGGGGACAAAGCGGGCCGGGTTCGCAGGTGCGGAAGTCGCAGGCGGAGTTGGTGTCGTAGGGGGAGCCTCCACAAGGCCATGAGGCGCGCTCTTATCATTGGCGGCGTGCCGGGATTTTTCCTGCCAGGGACGTTCTTTGGATTCTTATGGCTAGCGATGCTAGCGACCCTTTTCACATCGAAATGGGTCGCTATTTTGTAAGCCAAGTCCTGGTTTTCGGGGTGCACTTGCTGGAGATGCCCGTTGTGATTTTGGGTCGATCGCAGGGGTGGCCCATCGAAAAAGGCGGGGCCGCCTTCATTATTTTTGATCTTAGTACCGTGGGATACTCTCTCGTTTTTCTGGGATGGACGCTGGTGGGAATATTAGTCGGCGGACTTATCGGCCTGACCCGAAAAATGATCAATCGGCGTCGAAATCCGGCGGAGGAGAATCGGGCAGGAGAAGTGATTTGATGAGGGGTTCCTGGTCGCTGCGGATGCGGTAGAACCAGTCTTCCTCGCCGCGGTGGAGGTCGATCCAGTCGCTGAGTTGGAGGGAGAGCAATAATTTGCCGAGGAGATCGAGGTCGGGGAATTCGTAGGCAAGGCGGGCGCTGTCGGCGCGTTTCATTTCGAAGATTTCCTGGAGCAGGCGCCAGGCTTCATCGCGTTCGGCGCGATTCAGCAGGATGCGGCCCTGGATGTGGTCCCAAATGGCGAAGGTGAGGCGGGCGGGCAGCAATAGCACCTCGGGGATGAGGTGGAGGCCGATGATGGTGCGGTCGGTGACGGGGCGGTAACGCTTGCGCCAGCGGTCAATGATGGCACCGAGGAAGATGAGGCCGACGACGGTGGTGGCGGCGGGGAGATACCAGGGCGGGGTTTTCTGGAGGTTGGTGTCGCCGGTGCGGAGGGTCTCGATCAAGAGGACGGCGGCGGTGTAGAGGGCGAAGATGAGGAGCCAGGCGAGGAAGGCTCCGACGAGGCTGAGGGCGGCGGCGACCCAACAACTGCGGTTGTGCTCGGCGAAGCGGGACGTGAAGACGCGGGGGGGCTTCATACCGCGGCGGAGCGGTAGCCGGCGGGGTCGATCTCCACGGCGGTGAAGCCGATCTGGCGCAGGCCGTGTTCGATTTTTTCGCGCTGGGTTTCGGCGGCGGGGATTTCGTCGGGGGCGACTTGCAGGCGAGCGGACGCGGGGGCGAGGAAGCGAACGCGGAAGATGCGGAAGCCGAGGGTGCGGATGAAAGCTTCGCCGCGCTCGACGAGGTCGAGGGCTTCGCGGGTGACGGGGGTGCCGTGGGGGATGCGGGAGGAGAGGCAGGGCTGGGCGGGCGCGTCGGCGGTGGAGAGGCCCATTTCGCGAGAGATCGCGCGGACGTCGGCCTTGGTGAGGCCAGCCTGCTTGAGGGGGGCGATGACGGAGAATTCTTTAGCGGCCTGGGAACCGGGGCGGAGGTGAGCGGGATCATCGGCGTTTTCGCCGTAGGCGATGGCAGCGAAACCTCGCTCGCGCACAAGCTGATCCATGCGGGTGAAAAGCTCCGCCTTGCAGAAGTAGCAGCGGTTGGGCGGGTTGCTGAGATAACGGTCGTCCTCGAACTCGGTGGTGGCGACGACTTCGACTTTTGCGCCGAGGGCCTGGGCGACTTCCAAGGCTTCTCTCAGGGCAGCGCGCGGAAGGCTGGGGCTGTCGGCGATGACGCCAAGGGCCTGAGCGCCGAGAGTTTTGTGCGCGAAGGCGAGGAGGCAGGCGCTGTCGACTCCGCCGGAATAGGCGACGAGCAGGGGCGCGTGGGCGCGGAGGATGTCCTGCAAGGCGGCGGTTTTGTCGGCCAGGGTCATGTCACAAGGTCAGCCGGGCGAAGAGGGTGTCCAGCGGCATTTGGAGGCCGATGAAGAAGTCGCCGAATTCGGCGTATTGGGCGCTAACCTCGTCGAAGCGCATCTCGTAGACGATGGCCTTCACCTCGGAGGTGGTTTTGGCAAAGAGGGTGACGGCCCATTCCATGTCGTCGAGGCCGGTGGAGCCGGTGATGAGCTGGAGGATGCGGCCGGAGTAGGTGCGGCCGACGCGGGCGTGGCCGGCCATGAGGGCCTTGCGGGCGGCGTGGTCGAGGGCGTACCAGTTCTGGCCGGGAGCGCCGCGGCGTTTGGACATGGGGTAGAAGCAGATGACGGGCCAGTCGGGGAGGTTGGGCTCAAGGCGGTCCTTGAGGTACTTGGTCATGCGGGCATTGAAGGCGGTGATTTTCTCCTGAAACTCGGGGGTGCCGGGGGTGAGCTTTTCGTCCTTTTCGAGGGTGGCGGCGTATTCGGCCTCGGAGGTGGTGTATTCGCTGCGTTCGGTGAGGGAGAGCCAGGAGTAGGCGGGAGAGAGGATATCGGGGCCGAGGGCGAGGGCGAGCTGCTTGGAAAGGGCATCGGCGACGTGGAGGTCGGGAGTGAGGAGCATGAAGCCGAGGTCGGCCTTGGGGGAAACGACGCTGAAGGTGAGGAGCTGAGTGTCAGGAGTGGCGCGGACGTCCTGAACGAGGGCGGCAAGGGTGGTCTTGGCCTCGATTTTCTGCGCGCCGTCGAGGAGGTCCCATGCGCTGTAGTCGACGCGGAAGAACAGGTGGAGGACGTGACGGCCCTCGATGGGCAAAACGGGTTCGGGCGCGGGTGTTTGCATGCGTGGCTCCATTATCCACTCGCACAGTGAAAAAACGATTGCAATCCGTGGTCGTGACCTTAGTTTGCGGCGTCGGAGGAGGAATTTATGGCAGACGTAGCAAACAAATACGCACAGAATACAACAGGCACCTTTTACGTGGACGATCAATGTATCGACTGCGATCTGTGCCGTGAAACCGCACCGGCGAACTTCAAGCGCGACGATGACGGGGGGCACAGCTTTGTGTTCAAACAACCCGAATCTCCCGAGGAGGAGGCCCTGTGCAAGGAAGCCATGGAAGGCTGCCCGGTCGAAGCGATCGGCAATGACGGCGAATAAGGCCGCCGGAATCCAGGATTTTTGAAGGCCTCCGCCGTAGCGGAGGCCTTTTCTTTTATGCGCATCGACAAAATCCGCCAACGGGTGCTGGACGAATGGCGGGGCATGCCGGACAAACCGGAACGCCCCGAACGTTGCATGCTGGCAGCCGATGCCCTGAAGAAACTGCTGCCGAAGCTGGGGCTGACGGAGCGGCTGAACGAGCAGGATGTGATCACGGCATGGCGCGAGGTGGTGGGCGATTTCCTGGCAGAGCATTCGGTGCCGGTAGCGCTGAAGGAGGGGGTGCTGATCATCCAGGTGCTGCAGCCTACGGTGCGCTATGAACTGGATCGGACGTGGAAACCGGAAATCCTGCGAAAATTGAAGGCGCGTTTCGGCGCGAAATCGGTGAAGGAAGTGCGATTCCGCTAAATTTTCATGATCAAGAATGTTCTCCTCGACTGGTCGGGCACGCTGGCCGACGACCTGGGTCCGGTGCTAAAAGCGACGAACGGGATTTTCCGCGACTTCGGGCGGGCGGAGATGAGCCTGGAGGATTTCCGCCGGCACTTCCGGCTGCCGTTTTCGGGGTTCTACGCGGAGTTTTTGCCAGAGGCGACGGAGGAAGGGCTGGAAGTGCTCTACGAGCGATTTTTTACGAACCTGCAAACCGAGGTGGTGCTGCTGCCGGGGGCGCGGGAGTTTCTCGATTTCTGCCAGGCGACAAACCGGCGGACGTTTTTGTTGAGCACGATCAAACCGACGCATTTTGAAATCCAGGCGACGGCGTTGGGGGTACGGGAGGCATTTGAGCATCCGTATGTGGGGATCATGGACAAGCGGGAGAAGATCCGGGAGATCCTCCAGACGCGTGAATTGAATCCGGCGGAGACGATGTTCGTGGGGGACATGGTGCATGACATCGAGACGGCGCGACACGGCGGGGTGCTGGATGTGGCGGTGCTGACGGGCTTTGATTCGCGCGAAAAACTGGCGGCGGTAAATCCCTCGGTGATGGTGGAAAACCTGACGATCCTGCAACGCCTGCTCTCATGAACGAAATCATCATCCGAGAACTGGCGGTGACCACACAGATCGGGATCACCGAGGAGGAGCGGCGGGAGGCCCAGCGATTGCTGGTGAACCTGACGATCACGCCGAGCCGGGCCTTCACGGAACTGGCGGACGACATCAGCCGGACGGTGGATTATTACAAGGCAAGCCGGCGGATCATCCAACTGGCGGGGGAACGGCCGCGCCAACTGATCGAGACGCTGGCGGTGGAGATCGTTGATTTGTTGCTGGAGGAATTTGAGGCGGACCGGGTGGAGGTGGAGGTGCGCAAATTCATCCTGCCCGATACGGCGTATGTAGCGGTGCGCCATGCGCGGGAGCGCAAGACGGGCGGGCGCTGATTTTTTCCGAATCCAAGCGGCAGCCTGAGACGCAATAACTAGTGGAGTGACGTACGATCCGGCCCATGGGACAGCGCTGCCTGCTATTTTGCTTGCCTTCACTAGGGAGGAAACTAAGCAGACCCTGACGCCATTGCGCGACACCGACCCGATGAACCCCACGCCCAACAGCAACGATGAGATCGGCCCCGATGTGGTCCGGCGCATTGCGAGTGGGGATGTGGCGGCGTTTGAGCTGTTGTACGATGCGTTATCGGGCATCCTGTATTCATTGGGGGTGCGCATGCTGGAGCGACGGGAGGACGTGGAGGAACTGCTGCAGGAAATCTTCATCAAAATCTGGAAAGAGGCGGACCGTTATGATCCGAGACGCGGCGCACCGCTGGCGTGGGCGATCACCATGACCCGCCACCGGGCCATCGATAAAATTCGCTCGATCAACCGGCGGCTGCATTTGAAGGAAGCGGCCAAGCAGGAGGGCGCAGGCGCCCCCTCACCCACTGGAGCCGGCCCGATGCAGGCGGCGACGAAGGCTGAAAATGCCAAGGCGGTGCAGGATTCGCTGAAAGACCTGGCCCCGGATGTGCGAGAGATCATCGAACTGGCGTACTTCAGCGGGCTCTCGCAGAGCCAGATCTCGGAACATCTCTCGCTACCCCTGACAACCGTAAAAAGCCGCATGCGCCGGGCTATGATCCAACTGCGGCACATCCTGAGGGACCACTCCGCATGAGCCCGGAACTTTGCGAAGAATACGCGGCGCTGTACGCGCTCGGGCTGCTGGAGGGAGCGGAAAAGACGGCCTTTGAACAGGAGTTGTCGACCAACCCCGCGGCGGGGGCGATGGTGGCGGAGTTTGAACGGGCCTCCTCGCTGCTGGTGAGCTCGCTACCGCAGCGAACGGCTCCGCCGACGTTACGGACAAAGATTTTGGAGAAGGTGCAGAGCAAGGCGCCGACAACGGAGCCAGTGAAGCGTTTTCAGTTTTCGCCCCTGTGGATACCCTGGGGCATTGCGGCGATCCTGGCGGTTTTCAGCGCAGTGTTGCTACTCGAAAGGACACAACAGACGCGGGCGAACGAACGGCTGGCGGAGGAAAACAAATCCTTGCAGGTGCGCATCGCCGGACTCGATGCCGAGCGGGACCGGCTGGACGCGCGGGTGAATGCTTTAGAATCCGAGAAGAAGAGCATCGAGACGCGGATCGCCTCGCTGCAACCAGCCGCCCAGGACCCGCTGGAATCGCTGAAGACGGTCCGACTGGCCCCGCAAGGGCAGGTGCAGCCTGATACCGAAGTGCTCGCGGCCTGGGACCCGGAAGCCCAACAGGGCGTGCTCAACCTTTCCCGCCTGCCCCTGCCGCCGGCGGACAAGAGCTACCAGCTCTGGATCATCACTCCTGATGCACCCCAACCGGTGGATGCGGGAGTGATCGTGAGCGACACGGCGAGGTTTGCATTCAAAGCGCCCTACCCGGTGAAGGTGGCGGCCCTGGCGATTTCCCTGGAACCCAAAGGGGGCTCCCCCACGCCGACAACGGTGGTTTACGTCGGGAAACTGTAGGCAAAAAGTCCCATTGACCTTTTCGGTTTGGCGGGTATTCTTTCCCCCTCTCTCGCGGGTGTAACTCAGTTGGTAGAGTGCAACCTTGCCAAGGTTGATGTCGAGGGTTCGAGTCCCTTCACCCGCTCCAGTTTCTGAAGGCCAGGCATTTACAAAAGCCTGGCCTTCTTTTTCTACACGTTTTCGGGCCAGTTCGACAGCGGCTTCAACATCATGAACGTTGTCGTGGATAAGGCCGATCAGGTCGTTTCCATCCAGCTTGTCTCAGAGACACCCACCAAAGCTTTCTTTGAAATGGTGGATTGGGCCGGTCCAGACAAGGGCTGGAGGACCTACAACTTCGTCAGCTACCGCAACAAAGCCGTCAAAAAGCTCAAAATTCATCACAACGTCGACCTGTATGCCATTGGGAAGACCAAGTCGGACTGGGTGCATTGGAAACAGTACGGCCTTGGGTCCATGAAACTTCCAGAGAACTACAATAACATCCGGATTGAGACCGTGCTCATGGACCCTGAGGCGAAGAAGAGCGGATCGTTCGGAGTAGAGAGCAAACCGCTTGAGGCCGTGCGTTGGTACCTGCCCTTGCCTTTGGCGCAGACTATCCTGTACTGCATCGAAAAAGCTGGTGGCGCTACGGCTTCCAATTGAGCGCCATGACGATTTTCGATCCAATTTCGGTTCCGTTCCCAAACCTGATCAACTTTGTACCTGATACGAGTTGGCTGTTGAATCCCTCGTCCAGCGTGGAGAATGCCGTTCATGTCATCAAAGGCGATGGCTCTGCTGAGCCGGCTGGAACGTCCACCTCACTTTTCTCTAAAATCCGCGGCACAGAGCCTGCATTCCTCAGTTGGCTATTTCTGAATGCGAAGAGAGAAGACGCGGTTCAACCCTACCTCGTCCCTCACACTTGGATTTTACTCGAAGAGGTCCTGGCTGAAGTTACAGATCTTCACGCGAACGCCAGGGAGAAGCGCGCGGGAACCGGTCATGCGAAGCGCCTCATCCGCGAAATCATGGAGAAGACGACTTTCGAGCGTGTCCGTGGCAGCGACCTAGAGCCCGTTCCCTTGGCGGAGGGCTCGCTTGGCATTGATTCTCCGACAGATCACCAACTCCTTACCGTTGCCATACAGCGAGCAGTGACTTGGAAAGGAGGCTGCTCAATCGTTTTGACCGGCGACACCGGCCTCGCGTTGGAGGTCTCGTCGCAAAATAGAGAAAATGGCCACCGGATCTTTACCAGTGCATCGTGGAAAGAACTTAAAAGAATGGCGGCCGGAAGTTTGTTCAGCCGGCATCCTGATTTTTCAGACCGCTTGTACCTTCGTGAGTGGTGCGCCTGGGACGCTTGCTTCAAACGAGAGGATTTTTAGAATAAGATGATTGATTAGGCTTCGCGCCGCATCAAACCCCTACTGATAAGGATATCAGCGGAAGTAACCCAAGCATTAAACGTAAGCCGTCTTGAACCTGAAGCCGGGCAGGGAAGTGAACCTTCATGAGGCTCATCCGCGATCCGCAGCGGGAATAAAGACATTCGACATGTGCGGGTTCGGAGACCAAGCCGGACTGCCTGGGCCATCATGCGCTGTCAAAAACCTCGCCGCGCTGATCATTCCGTCAGGCCGGGAAATTTTTTCAGAACTCGCCGCTTCCCCTGCCCTCTCTATCTAAAAGCGGCCAGGTGGCAGAGCTTGCGTTGCCTTTGTCCGTTTATTCACCTTCATTCGTATTTCGGCCACTCCGAAGCCGGATATACTGAGTTTCGATTCTCGTATGTCTGGAAATTCCTTACTTCATAACAGCTCATTTCGCTACGCGATGGGCGTATGGGCCGGGAGCCTGCTCAGTCTATATACGGCATTCTTTCTCCAACTCGAACCCGCTCAATGGGCGGCAGTCACCGTGTGGCTGATTTTCATGCAGGTGCCACGCCTCAATTACTTAAAAGTCCTCTCTTGGGGTCTTGGTACAATTGCCGGGGCGACATTTGCTATTTTCCTTATCGCTGTCGCAAGTCAGCACCGCCTTCTCTTTCTCGTCGGCTTGGTCGTGTGGATGTCAGCATGCGCCTACGCGGCGAACATGGTAAAATCGTTCTTCGCGTTCGGCGTAGTGTTGGCGGGATTCACGGTAGCCATTGTTTCACTGTCAGCCATCGAACAACCCGAAGAGGTATTCCACATCGCGATTGTGCGCGTGTCGGACATCTTCATTGCGATCGCTTCCGCTGTGGCCGCAATGATCGTGTTCTTGCCGAAACACCCTCACTGGAAGGAAACCGGCCAGCACCTAAAAAGCCTTTCCCAACAAGTACTCGCGTGCGTCGCGGACTCGATGCTTCCTACCACGGCTGCGGAAGGACACTCCTCATGGGGCAAGGTCAATGACCACGTAACGCGTCTCGAACACACCCTCACCGCAACAACCGCGGAGTCGGCAGAATCGCGAGTTCGAGCTTCGGCAGCTCGAAACATAGTCGCACGCCTGCTTTGCCTGCTTGCAAAATCACAATCGATCGAGGAAAGCCTACGTAGGCTCGATATTAACCAGTATGGCGGGGTTGCAGGACTCCTTGCGGACACCCGCAATCTTCTGGAGCTCCACGGCGCAGGCGAAGCCGCAACCAGATTTCCCGCAGCCAACCAAATTCGAGAGATATCCCAGTGCGTTAGGCAGGCGCGACTCGCTTCTACCCTGGACCCCGCTTGCACCTTTATCTTGCTGCGGGTGGAAGAAGTCTTGCGCGAGATAGAGGCTCTCGAAAACGCGTGGGATAGCCTCGACAATCCTCAAAAGGGAACCTGCCCGTCGAAGCTCATCTTCCACCAAGACAGGGGTGTTGCCATGGCGGCTGCACTCCGCATGGCTTTGGCGATGGGTTTCGCGAGCTTATTCTGGGTGGTCGTCGGATGGTCGTCAGGAGCCGGGTTTGTTCTGTTTACCGCCGTTGTCGCTGGGCTTCTTTCCTTACAAGAAGATCCAAGAACCCTCGGCTGGAATTTTCTTAAGGGTGCTAGCATCTGCGCTGTAGTTGCATTTTTCGACCTCTTTTGGCTCCTTCAGCGAGGAGAAGGTTTTCTTCTCATGGCCATAGCCCTCGGTCTCTTTCTCGTGCCAGCTAGCTATATTTATCGCAAGCCAGCCTTGCGCGGCAGTAGTGCTTGCAACGTGCTGCTATTCTACGCGCTGTTGTCTCCATCCAACCAGATGACGTACGACGTCATCTCTTTTTTGAATAACTCGGTCAGCTTGCTTTTCGCGTCGGGATTCGCATTTTTCGCCTTTCACGTAATCCTACCGCCCTCTCCTGCCGCTCGTTGCTTCTCACTGCTGAAAGATATCTGGAGGGATTTGGAACAGATGGTGGACACTTCAGGGCCACTGGGGGAACAAAAATGGGTAAGCCTTCTTGGCGATCGAATCCGGTTACTACATCGTTTCAGCACTCCGGAGAGGCGTTTGGCGAATGACCTGCAGGCTCACCTTGGATTGCAACTTGGGTTGCGGAGACTTCGCCTTCAGCACCTGATTCACCAGACAGATTCGGCAAGCCTTCACCCTACCATCCAACCGGTATTGCGTCGCATGATGTGCATCTCATCGGCCCCATACATCGTTGTCGAAGAAATCGGGCGGGCATGCCAGCGACTCGAAAAACACACGCAAAACCGGCCATTAGCACAGGAAATGTTGGCGGAACTCCACGAATTGTCCGCCCTGCTTAACGGTCAAAAAAACCTCTCATTCAGTCTATGTATAAAGAACTCGATTTAGGCGGGATCTTCGTTGCGCCAATCTTCGGATGCCTTGTCCTGACAGCAATCCTGTTTATTCCGATCAGTTGGTACTTCGACCGCATTGAGATTCAACGTTGGGTGGCCAATCGCCCGGTCTTCGATGCATGCGTGTTCCTCATGCTTTTCGGGCTGGTAACGCAAATTTCATGAATACGTCTTTCAGAAAGCTACTTTCGTTCAGGGTTCTTCGAACTGTTGCTGCCGCGCTGATTGCCACTGTAGTCGTCGTGACGGTCTGGCATGACTACCTCTACACCCCGTGGACAAGGGCCGGACGAGTAAACGCAGAAGTCATTAAAATCGCGCCCGAGGTGGCCGATAAAATCGTCCAGATCCCAGTGGTTGACAATCAACAGGTCCGCAAAGGCGACATCGTTGCCGTAATCGATCCTTCGCGATACAAGCTCTGTTTAGCGCAAGCTGAAGCAAAGGTCGCCAACTGCAAACAGGTTCATTCGCAAAGGCTGCTTGAGGCCAAACGCCGGGACAATCTTCTTAAAAGTATGGTTGTCTCAACAGAGGAATCCGAAATAGCCAATACCGCAGTCACTGTCGCACTGGCGGAATACAACGAGGCCGTAGCTGCCAGGAATCTCGCACAACTCGATCTCGAGAGGACCGTCATCCGGGCTCCGACGAATGGCGTCATTGTTAACCTTCATGCCCGCATCGGTTGCTACGCTGAACCGGGAATTCCATTACTCAGCATCATTGACAACGACTCCTATTGGATCGCCGCGTATCTCGAAGAAACCAAGCTGACCAACGTGAAGGCCGGCGATCGGGCCCATATTCGCCTCATGGGAATCAGTACCGAAATCCAGGGAACGGTCGACAGCGTCAGCGGAGGTATTCAAGACGAGAATCAGGAACATTTCACCGGTTTTGCCGCAGTAAATCCCGTTTTTACATGGGTTCGTCTCGCGCAGCGAATACCTGTCCGAATTCACGTTACTAACCTTCCACCGAACGTGCGGCTTTTTGCAGGACAAACCTGTTCTGTCCTTATTACGCCAATATCTGCACCCGAGCCCAAATCGCAGCTAACAACGATGTTAAACCTTTTTCGAACCCAAGCTCAGTAACCAGCGGTCATGAAAGCCATCCAACATCTGATTCTCCGTGCCGTGTGTTTCTGCCTTTTTGCCGCGATTATCGCCATTCTTGGTCCCCGTGCTAACGCATGGATGAAATACGAAGACGCCGGAAAAGACGTGTCCTCGGAGATCCAAAGCCCGCCGGTTGAAGAACACATAATGGTGGGTGGTTTTGCATTCTGGCTTGATCGTACGCAACTTGGAGCGACCATCTTCGATCAGCCTCAAGGCAGCATTTTAGGAGTGATGATGGGCAAGGAGATTTACATTACTATCTCAACAGTTCCGGCATGGCCGAACACATCGCTTGAAGACATCGCAACAAGCACGGCAACGTCGAAGGACGCGCTGTTGAGCATCCGCCGAATCAAGCAGGGAAAGAAGATGACCGCAATTAAAGCGGCGTATGGACAGCTGGGAAATCCGCTCGGGGCACAGGTTCGAGTGCTTCGGTATTATTTCGCAAGTTCAGGTGGTGATGCTATCTGCCTCGTCGCCACATCCAGGGCGGTTAGTCCGGACTGGGACTACGTCGACTATTTGACCAGCTATGTGCACCCGTCGAAGTGATGGATTCAAGGCGTGCTATTCATCTTTGCGAACGGCATTTTAGCGAAGAATGCACTGCATTCTTCGGTCGCGAGCTTTTGCAATAGTCGTAAACACGGAAGAGGACTTTTGGCGGATGCTGCATAGTATTTGTCCGTTTTTTCACTGTTATTTACATTTCGGCCACATGCCGTGCAGATAAACTGTTTCCATGATAACTTCTGCGTCTCAAGTCACTGCGGCCGCCATCAAACACCCGCCAATTGCTTTCGGCGCTTCGGCAATGGCAATCCTACTCTTTGGATCCCTAGCAACGTTTGAGACCTTGTAGAATTATGCAAATCCAAGAAAACGCGCCGACAGGTGATTCGACATTCGATGCGGGCAAATCAGAGATCTCACGTGTGCTCTGGATAATGGCGCTTACCGCAGGGGCCGGTATCAGTAACGTCTTTTACGTACAGTCGATGGTTGAGGTCATTGGCCGCTCGCTTGCGATGTCACCGTCCATACTTGGCCTTCTTCCGGCATCGACAATTGGAGGATATGCCCTGGGGCTGTTTTTCCTCGTGCCGCTAGGGGATCGTTTCAATCGAAAACGATTAATCTTATTGCAACTTGGAGCTTTAATCGTGGCTCTATTAGTTATGGCTGTCGCGCCGAACGCAGCGATGCTTCTCATCGGCGGGCTCGTAGTCGGCATCTGTTCTTCGTTTACTCAGCAAATCCCTCCCTTCGCGTCGAGCCTCGCACTACCGGAGATGCGCGGCCGAGTGGTCGGTACCGTAGTAAGTGCCATCATGCTAGGTATCCTGCTGGCGCGCACCGTGTCGGGCATTGTTTCACAGTTTTTCGGCTGGCGTGCCGTATTTTTAGCTGCGGCGGCGCTGATGGCATTCATCGGAGCGCTAGTCTATTGGCGTCTGCCGAACAGCCATCGCACGACCGATCTGTCGTATCCCAAATTGATGGCGTCATTGTGGCCGCTAGTACGCGATCACGGCACGTTAAGAGAGGCGATGCTTTTGCAGGTGCTCATATTTGGCAGCTTCAATGCATTTTGGGCAACCCTGCCTACCCTCTTAGAGGGAGGACCTTTTCATTTGGGAAGCGGAGTCGCCGGAGCATTCGGTATCATCGGAGCCGTAGGAGCGATGGCAGCCGCACTGGCCGGTCGACTGTCTGACAACATCGGTCCACGACGCGTGGCCGCTTTAAGCGCGGTTA
>CAYUMP010000003.1:0-314167 GCA_964445975.1 uncultured Chthoniobacterales bacterium
ACTCACCGCGCCGCAAAATGCCGCCGATTCAGTCCTGACACAGGCTTGAAATCACCTAGACTATCTCAGCCATGACCACCAAGGAAGAAGACGAGAAGTTCTATCGCGACACCGAGAGCATCGCTTTTCCACATTTGAGCGACCGCCAGCTCGCCCTGCTCGAGCCCTTGGGCAGCCGCCGCAAGGTCCTCCCCGGCGAGATCATCGTCAGGGCGGGTCAACGGGAATTCCCCATGGCCCTCGTCATCTCCGGTGGCCTCGAGGTCTACGAATCCCGCGATGGCGACGAACAAATTCTCGCCACCCCCGGCCCGCGCAATTTTGTCGGCGACGTCTCCATGCTCACCGGCACCTCCTCCATCGCCAGCATACGCGGTGGCACTGGGGAATCGGAGGTCCTGTTCATTCCCGCCGCCGAACTAAAAAAAGCCCTCGCCGATCTGCCCGGTGTGGGCGAACCCATCGTCCAGGCCTTCATCATGCGGCGACAACGTCTGCTGCGCGACCCCGACTTCACCGGCTTGCGCATCATCGCCAACACCGGCTGTCGCTTCGGCCACCGCATCGACGACTTCCTCGATAAAAACCACATCCCGCACCGCCTCATCGATTCGTCCAGCGAAGCCAGCCGCCCCCTCCAGGAAAAGCTCAAGATTACCGAACAGGATCTCCCGGTTCTCATCGCCGCCGATGGGACCCTTCATTCCCAGCCGACCATCCTCGAGATCGCTCGCGTCGCCGGCCTGCTGCGCCCCCTCTGCGGCGAGGAAAGCGCCGAGCTCTTCTGCGATCTCGCCATCATCGGCGCCGGCCCCGCCGGACTCGCCGCCGCCGTCAACGCCGCCTCCGAGGGCCTCAAGACCGTCGTCCTCGAAAGCTACGCCCCCGGCGGCCAGGCTGGCATGTCCTCCCTCATCGAGAACTTCTTCGGCTTTCCCACCGGCATCAGCGGGGGCGAACTCACCGGCCGCGCCCAGCTTCAGGCCTTTCGCTTCGGCGCCAAATTCTCCACCCCCTCACAAGTCCTCTCCCTCACGTTCTCCGATCGCGAACACGGTGCCGCCATTCAAATCGAAGGCACCGCCACCATCCTGCGCGCGAAGTCCGTCATCATCTCCACCGGCGCCCAGTACAACCTCATCCAGGCCGAGGGCCGCGAACGCTTCGACGGCATGGGCGTCTTCTACGCCGCCACCCCCATGGAGGGCCAATACTGCCGCGGCTCGACCGTCATCGTCGCCGGTGCGGGCAACTCCGCCGGTCAGGCCGCCATGTTCCTTTCCGAGATCGGCCGCAAGGTCATCCTCGTTGTCCGCGGCGACGATCTGGGCAAAAGCATGTCCAGCTATCTGTCGAACCGCGTCGAGGCCAAGGACAACATCGAAATCCTCTACCAGACCGAGATACGCCGCATGACCGGCCACACTCGCCTCGAAACCGTGGAACTTGAAAACACCGCCACCGGCGAACGCCGCACCATCGAGACTGTCGCCGTCTTCTCCATGATCGGTGCCCGGCCCTGCACAAACTGGCTTCCACCCGAGATCTTCCTCGACGACCGCGGCTTCATCAAAACCGGCCCCGCCGTGGCGGATACTCCCGCCTGGAAATCCGCCAGCCGTCCTCCCTACGCCTTTGAAACCAGCCGCCCCGGCATCTTCGCCGCCGGCGACGTCCGTTCCGGCTCCGTCAAACGCTGCGGCGCGGCCGTCGGCGAAGGCAGCATGGCCATCGAAAACGTCCACCAGATGCTCGGTACCTACGCCTAAGCCGCCTGGGCCACCCCGGCCATCAATCTCAGAATTCCATCCTGCGTGGCTTGCTCCCCCGCCAGCTCCCCCGCGATTTGCCCCTCGCGCATCACGATGACCCGATTGGAAAGATTGATCACTTCCGGAAGCTCCGACGAGATCAGCATCACCGCCAATCCCTGACGCGCCAGGTTATCGATCAACGCATGGATGGCGGCCTTCGCGCCCACATCGACCCCCCGGGTTGGCTCATCGACAATCAGCAGCCTTCCTCCCCGCGCCAGCCACTTCGCCAGTACCACCTTCTGCTGGTTCCCCCCGCTTAACGATTGCGTCGGTGCCTCCATCGAGGCCGCCTTGATTCGCAACTCTTCAAAATACTGCGCCGCAATCTTCCTTTCACCGATCGCATCCAGCACCCCAAATCTTCCCAGCCGATCCAGCACCGCCATTGAGATATTTGCCCTGCAGGCCATTCCCAAGACACACCCCTGCCGTTTGCGATCCTCCGGTACCAGTCCCACACCCGCCTGCATTGCCCCTTGCACCGAGCCGGGTTTGAGGGCCATCCCTCCGATCTCCACCCGTCCCACCGCGCGCGCATCGAGCCCAAAGATCGCCTGCGCTATTTCACTGCGCCCCGAGCCGACCAACCCCGCAAAACCAACAATCTCTCCCGCCCGAATTTCAAAGGAAACATCCCGAAAGCGCCCCGCCGAAGAAAGTCCCTTCACGCTCAACACCGTCTTACCGAAACCGGCCGCCTGATGCGCCGGAAAATACTCCTCCACACTCCGCCCGATCATCAACTGCACCACCGCATCCTGCGTCATCTCACCCCGCCCCAGCGTGCCCACATACTGCCCGTCTCGCAGCACACTGATCTTGTCACACAGCCGGAAAAGCTCCGGCATCCGGTGCGACACATAAATCATCGTCAGACCTCTCGCCTTCAGCGTCTCGATCAGTCGGAAAAGATTCTGCGCGTCTGGCTCCGAGAGCGAACTCGTCGGCTCATCGAAGATCAGGATTCGAGGATCAGACCCCACCGCCGCGGCGATCTGCACCAGCTGCTCCTGCGCCGTCGAAAGGCTCCGCATCGTCTGCCAGACATCCAGCTTCGTCCCGATCGCCGCCAGCAATCCCTCCGCCCGCCGCGCCATCTCCGCACGATCCAACAGGCCAAACCGTTTCGGATAACTTCCCACCGCCAGGTTTTCCGCCACGCTCAGGTCCGGACAAAAGGCCAGTTCCTGATGCACCATCGCCACGCCCGCATTCTTCGCATCCCGTGGCGACGAGAGCACCTGCGTCTTCCCGTCGATCACCACCTCGCCCCGATCCGGCTTGTGAATGCCCGCCAGCACCTTGCCCAACGTGGACTTTCCCGCCCCATTCTCCCCCATCAACCCATGGCACTCGCCCCGCTCGATTCCGAGCGTCACGTCCTTGAGCGCGATGACTCCCCCGAACGCTTTCGCGATCCCCTGGAATTCAATAAACATCGCTCACATCTCCGGCGACGATGGCCGCTATTTCTTCCCCAGCCACTTGTCCCAGTTGCTCGCGAACTGATCCACATTCTCCTTCGTCACGAGCGTGAGCGGATCAACAATGCGGGCTTCCGGCGGGTTCTTATTATTGACGATTTTTTCCAGCAGAAGCTCCAGCGACTTTGTGCCCCATCCATAGCAGTCCTGCGCAAATAAAGCCTGCACTTGCCCCGTCCGAAGATAGCCCAACTCGGCTGGCAAAGCGTCACAGGAGACCACCTTGATCGTTCCTGGCGGCCACTTCAGCGCATCGGCGGTGAAGAGCGGCCACCCTCCGATCATGCACCAACCTTGGATATCGGGGTTCGCATTTTGTGCTGTTTGCACAGCCTCGGCCGCCTTCTCCGGAGTTTCGACATGATAAAAAACACCAGGTTCATTGAGTTTCATATTGGGATACTTGGCCAGGGCGTCCTTGGCTCCTTTCACCCGATTCTGCAGATTCGGCGCGCTCTGGTTCCCCCCTAGGATCGCCACCGTCCCCGTTTCACCCATCACCTTGGCCAGCTCCTCCATGATGCGCGCCCCACAGGATTGGTCATCCGTCCCGTAATAAGCAAAGCGCTTGCTCTGCGGCGCATCCGAGTCAAAGCACACCACCGCTACGCCCTTTCCCACCGCCTTGTCGATCGAAGGAGTCAGCGTATTCGCCTCCGAGCATGAGACCGCGATGCCCGCCGCACCTCTCCTCGCCAGCGCTTCCACCGCCTCGGCTTGTTTGGTCGCGTCCTCCTCGTTCGGCGTGCGAATCTCCAGTTCGATATCCACCCCGTACTTTTCACTCAGCGATTTGGCCGCATCTTTCGCCCCGGCTTGGGCCGCTTGGAAAACGTCATTTGTCAGGCTCTTCCCGACAAATCCGATCAGGATTTTTTTGCGGCCTTCGGCCTGCCCCTCCTCCGGCGGTGCCTTCTTGGAGCAACCGGTGCCAAGCAGCACGATGACCGACAGTGTTGTGAAGAGCGATTGGATTCGAATTTTCATAATGAACAGTGGGGGTGAAGTTAAGGATACGAGGGGAAAAAATTTGACGCTAAGTCCGGCGGGGTCGATTTCGGAACACCGCGCTGAGACGATCCGTCGAAACCGCGACAATGATCGCCAGACCGATGATGACCAGCCGGTACTCCTGTTCCATCCGCAGAATCACGATGCCATTTTCGATCAGCATGATGATGAGGGTGCCCAGGAGAGCGCCGACCGCCGTCCCCCGGCCACCCACCAGACTCGCGCCACCTACCACCGCCGCCGCAATCACCGTCAGTTCATACCCGGAACCCGTGCTCGATGAGGCCGTGCCAAATCGTCCGACCGATACCATCCCGGCGATCCCTGCCGCCAGACCCGCCAGCGCGTACGTCCGCAGTTTGATCCATTTGACACTGAGACCGCTAAACCTCGCCGCCTCCTCGTTCCCGCCGATCGCATAGGTTTCCCGACCCGCGATCATCTTTTGCAGATAAAACCCACCCACCGCCGTACAAATCAGCATGATGACCAGCGGCATCGGTTGCAGACCGAAAAGCTCGATCCTCATGAAGTCCGTCGTGAACGCGGCCGGCAAACGTTTGCCCGCCGCCGGGAGTGTTTTCTCCACCGGCAGCACGTTCGCCAGTCCCCGAAAAATACTCATCGTTCCCAGCGTCACGATGAACGGATGCAGGTTCAGGGCGACAATAAGTCCGCCATTAATCAGCCCGCAGGCGAGCCCGATCAGCATCGGCACCAGAATCGCAATCGGCAGCACCTGAAAAGCCGGCGCATCCGCCGGCAACATCTGCAACGCGCCGGCACAACCCAGGGCCGAAAGTGCCATCACCGACCCGACCGAGATATCGATTCCTCCCGTGATGATCACGATCGTCAGCCCGATCGCCATGATCGCGTAGTACGACATCGGCGTGGCAATCCCATCGATCAGATTATCGAAGTTCAAAAAGGTATTCGGCCGGCCCGCCGCCGCATCTTGCCAGCCATGGAAACTCAAAATGGCTCCCAGAATCAGCACCACCGCCACCAGCCCAAGCTCTTGCACCCCAGATAGGCGGCCCACTACAGATGGACGCAAAGCGCTTCCGATGGAATTTTTTTCAGACGATGTCGTGGGGGTCGTCAACGCTTCGCAGTCTATCAGTTCTGCCCTAAATTGGCTTGGAAATTATATTCCCCCGACCCGACCTCACAGGTGACGGAATTTTTGTCATCCGTCGGCACCAGCTTGACGCCGGCAACCTTTTCCAGGGGCTGCCCGCCCTCCAGCACTGCTCCTCCTTTTCCGGCCGGAATAGTTACGGTCGCCCGCGTATTGGGCGGCACCGACAAGGAAAGATGGAACAGTCCTTCCTTCGTAAAGTATTTGCTGTGGATCGGCCCGGACACCGATTGGTAGCTCCAGTTCGTCGAAAAATCGTTGGAAGGTGGCTGCGGACGGACAAAGAAATGCCGGTAGCCTGGATTCCCCAAGTCGGGGGTCAAACCGGCCACCGTGGAAACGATCCACTCGAAGACTGAATTTTGGCCCACATGGGAAAGGCCGTTCAGCTTGTTGGGATTGAAGCCCAACTCCGGCGTCCACGCGTCATACCTTTCCCAAGTGGTCGTGGCTCCTTGATCCACCATGTAGCCATAGGATGGAAAGGTGGGCTGCATCACCATTTGATAGGCCAGCTGTTGCTGCCCACCCTGGGCCAGGGCATTCAATAGATATATGGTGGTGAAAGAACCTGTGGCAAAATGACTATCATAGGCGACAATTGCCTTGACCATGTGATCGACCGCTTTTGGTTGGGCCGCTTCGTCCAACAACCCAAAGCTTAATGCCACGCCATAGACCGATTGCGTATTGTTGGCGATGGTGCCGTCTGATTTTGCGTATTTCTTGAGCAACTCTCCGCGGACCCGTGCCGACATATCGCCATACGTTTTGGCCTCTTCGCTTTTGCCCAGAGCTTCAGCCATCTTGGAAACCAGGCCCGCCGAATAAGCCCACCAACTGGCGGCAAAAAAGTCGGCCGGCGCTCCGGTGTTGCCAATCTCATTCCACGCTTTGGCTCCCGGTCGCAACGTATTACGCGAACTCAGCCAGTCGCCAAAGGCGCCGGTGTATTTTTTTCCGGGCATATATTCGGGATTGTTCCGCACAATCATATCCATGAAAGCCTTCGCACCCTGATAGCCTGCTTCCAGAGTGCGTCGATCCCCATAGTGCAGCCACAGGGTATAAGGAATCACCACACAGGCATCCGACCAGCCCGCGGAAGAGTTGGCTCCGGGCCGGTTGGCATTCCGCAAATGTGGCGGACAGGACCCATCGGGTCCCATCGCATCGAGCAACACCTGTTCCTCATTCGCACCGAAGGCCGCGAATTCATAGAGATAGGACAATGACTGCACTTCGTCGGTAAAGGAATCGCCCAACCACGGTCTCCGTTCATCCCGTCCCGAGACATCCACCAACAGGCTCACCAGGTTGGCGCGATAAGCATTCTCCACGATTTCGCAGAGCTTATTCATGCGCTGATCGGACGATTCAAAGGTGAATGCCTGCTTCACGTCACTCCCCAACACCAACGCCGTGATGTCTTCGACCTTCGCCGACCCACTGGCCTCGACGTAGCGAAAACCATGGTAGGTGAAAGGCGGCCGAAACGTCCTGCTGCCATTTCTCGCCAGGACAAATTGATCGTTGTTCGCGTCACTCCCACCGAGATTACCCACATATAGGCTTCCGTCCGGTTGGAGCGCTTCGGCGTGACGGAGTTTTATGATCTCGCCCTTGCTGCCTTCCACCGTCACCCGGCAGATGCCGGCAATCACCCGGCCAAAATCATAGACCGTCCGACCGTTCCCGATATCCGTCTTTTTCACCGGCTTGATCTCCTCCAATACCCGCATTGGCTCCATTCTTTGGGACGAGACGATTTGGTCATCGACCAGCGGCCGCGCGACGACCGGCTGCCACCCGTTGTCCACCGCTCCAGGCAAATCCCAGCCTGCGATTTCATAATTGGCATCATAAACCACGCCCATGAACATCGACGAACTGCGCACCGGACTCTCCGGCTGGCAAAGCCAGCTTTCATCCGTTTTTACCAACTCCGTCGAGCCATCTTCGTACTCCAGCTGCAATTGGCCAAGGAACCAGAGTGATTCCGATCCCGGATAGCTTTTGTAACCGGCAAAGCGCTTCGCGCTGTCAAACTGATCGAACATTTCCTTCGGCATGCGAAACCACCCATCCCCCACATGCGCTCCGAGCATGTTCTGGCCGGCCTTAAGCTGCGCCGTCAGGTCATAAGTCTGATAGAGCACCCGTTTATCGTAGATGGTCCAGCCCGGCGCGAGTTGCTCGTCACTCACCGGCTTCCCATTCAGCGAGAGATCATAGCAGCCTAGGGCGGACGCATACAGCGTCGCCCGCTTCAGTCCGCTTTTCACCGCGAACGGCTTGCGCATGAGCACCGCCGACCGGATTTCGTAATCGCTGCCGGCATGGCCTTTGGTCTGGCCATCCGTCAACCGGCTGCGCGACCAGCCGCCCGGGAGTGTATCCTTGGTCTTGTCCGAATCCGTCACCGCTCCACCTCGGGCAATGTTCTGTCCGTCCTTCTGGACTTCCATTTCCGCCAGCGCGAGCTTCCACTCACTGCGGGCCAGAGGTTCGGGCTTCCAGGTATTTTGCTCCCACTTAGCTCTCCATTCGCCCCCCAGGTGAGTCGCCGTCAGGCGAAGATAGCGCCCCTTTACTGCCGGAAACTCCAGCATCATCGGCTCGGCTCCGGGATTGACCACATCTTCTCCCGTCCGATCCACCACGAGCCGTGGATTCGCGAAGTCCGCCGTATCAGCAACTTCGATTCTAAACCGCATCGGAAAGCCATCGCCCGGCGGAGACTTGATATCGAGCGGCCACGCCGGCCACAGTTTCACTGCGGTAAATTCCTGCTCCTTGCCCAGATCGATCTGGACCCACTTCGGCGTCTCCTTCTTCTTCACCGTGGTGCTCCGATAGCCAAAATTCTCCGGCGTCCCCGGTTGCACCCGGGGCTTGGCCCCAATCCACTGCGCCTTCCAATCCGACGCCGACATCAACCCCATCGTCCATGCAGCCGGCTTGCTCCATTCGCCGGCTTGATCTTTTTCGTCCCAAGCCATCACTTTCCAGACGCACTGCTGGCCGCTCTTCAGTGGTTGGCCTGCGTACCCGATACTCACCATTTGATCCGAGGCAACCTTTCCGCTGTCCCAGAGGTCTCCCCGATTCTCTGCCAGCGTCTTTGCATCAGAAGCCACGAGAACTCGATATGCCGACTGCGCAATTCCCCGGCGGTCGGCTTGAAGGCTCTGCAGATTCCAACTCAGCGCCGGCTTCTCCACATCCAACCCCAAGGGCTGAACCAAATACTCGGAGCGCAAATTGACGGGCTCCAGCCCGAGGGCAAGCGATTGGACCGCGAGCGTCAGAAACAGCGCGAGACTGCTGCGTTTTGAGAGTGGAATGCTCATAGGGGAATAAAAATTATGCCGTCGCCAGCTTATACGAGAACGCGGCAATAGCGCGCAGGCCTACTTTTTCTTGAGACTGGGAAGCGCTTCGGGATCGAGCACCGCCCCGTCCGCCAGCAGGCGCTTCTGCACCAATTCATAAGGTAATTTCTGCGGTGTCGTCTTCTCGTCGATCGCCAGACATGCCGCTGTCGCCGCCGCCTGGCCGAGCTCCATATAGACGGGCTCCATCCGGATCGAGCCATACGCCACATGGCTGCTGGACAAACAAACCGGCACCAGCAGGTTCGTGCATTGCTCCGCCTTCGGCAGCAGCGAACGATACGAAATCCCATAAGGCCGGGGGCCTCCCGAGTAGTTCCCTTCCAGGAAGAGTCCGCCAGACTCGTCCGTGAACATGCTCACCATGTGGGAATCCAGGGCATACGAGCCGACCGCCACCGGATCGGTGATCGGTTCCGGCGCCTCCATCGGCAACGGATTTTTGCCTTCGCCTTTCGAATTTGGCTTCGCGGAAAAATTAGCCTGCTTCATCACGTGCTCGCCCACCATGCGACGGGCTTCCCGCACGTAAAGCTGGGTCGGCCAGTTTCCGTTATCGACAAACTCATCCTTGGCCAGACCCCATGGCGCCACTAAATCTCGTACTCCCTGCGGCACTCTCGGATCGTTCTGCAAAAACCAGAAGAATCCCTGGATATAGGTTTTATGCTCGGCGGCGATTTTCTCGCGCTCCGCATAGGAACCCTCGGGATAGTCATGGCTGCCGCCGATGAAATCGGTGGAAATGTAGATGGCATTATTGGAATCCGTTTTTCCGTTTGGCATCGGCGTCAGCTTGAACGGGATGATCGGGCGCCCCTTCTTCGTCAACATGCGGAGCAGGATCTCGTACTGGAGCGGATTGTAATCCGCCGGCTTCTCGAATGGCACCCGGTTCTCCGCCACGTTGGTCAGGCACATGCGGTAGTTATACGTCTGCGTGCGATGGTCTCCCGCGCCCGCCTCTCCGGGAGGCTGAGGCGATACCCGAGGCAGCAAGCCGCTCTCCGGCTTGCCATCGACATTGTAGGGGCTGATGCCGAGCATCGGCAGCTTATTCGCCACGCGAATGCCATTCATCGACTCATTGTAACGGCTGATCGGTTCGCGCCCCACGATGTAGTCCACACCCGCACCGGCCATCAGGTCGCCTTCGTAAGTCGCATCGATGAAATACTCGCCGGAGTATTCGTCCCCACTCTCCATCTTGATCGCCTGGATCTTCCCGTCCTTCTTGACCACCCCATCCTTGCGATCGAGTCGTTGGTCCATCACTACCTTCACCTTGGCCTCCGTCAACATGTCGTTGAAGACCTTCGTCGCCGCCTTGGGTTCGTGGTACCACTGCGTCTTCATCGGCTCCGTCCGGATCTGGCCATGCTTCGGCAGATATTCCTCCTTCTTCTGAAAATTCCATACCGAGGGATCTTCATAGTGCTTATACATCCGCTGATAAAATTCCTTCGAAAGACCCCCAACCGTCGTCACAATGCCCTTGTCTGTCGCCCCGAGGCCACCGGCCACCATTCCGCCAAGATAACGGCCCGGCTGGATCAGGATCACACTCTTGCCCATCCGCTCGGCCTGCACCGCGGCGACAATGCCCGCCGGTGTTCCGCCATAGATAATAATATCGGCATTCTGCGGGGCTGCTACAGCCCGTCCGCAACAACTTAAAATGACAACGGCGAGGATACGAAATGAGGTCTTCACAACAGATAAGGGGGGGACACTATAATGAGCTATAACGTCATAAACGATCACAACCAATCTTCAAGTTGTTTTTCACCCCAGAGTCTTTTAACCCACCTCCCTCTCTCCCGACTATGTTTGACAACGCCCCGCTCGCCCTCATATCTGCCTGATGAAACGCGACTTTGAAGAACTGGATTTCCGCCCCACGCCCATGGGGGACCTCACGCTCCGTCGCCGGATCGTGCGCGCGCTCGACGATCTGGAGGTCTTCGAGGTCAAACTCGGCGACGCGTTCCTGATGTCCAGCCTCTTCCATGAAGTCGAGGTCGCCCTCGCCGATCTCTGTCTGTCCAATCAGCCGACGCCCCTCGATGTCGTGGTCGGCGGCCTCGGCCTCGGCTACACCGCCGCCGCTGCTCTGCGGCATGAAGCCGTGCGCTCCCTCCTCGTCGTCGATGCGCTCCAGCCGGTCATCGATTGGCACCGGAGCGGCCTCGTGCCCCTCGGCGCGGGACTGACCGCCGACTCCCGCTGCCGCTTCGTCCACGGCGACTTCTTCGCCCTCGCGTCAACCCCCGACCCCGGCTTCGATTCCGAGTCCCCAGCCCGGCTCTTCCACGCCGTGCTTTTGGATATCGACCACTCGCCCCGCAATCTGCTCCACCCCAGGCACAACTCCTTTTACCAGCCCGCCGGCCTGAGCCAGCTCGCCGCCCAGCTCCATCCCGGCGGCGTCTTCGGCCTCTGGTCCGATGACCCGCCAGACGACGAATTCCTGCAAGCGCTGAAAGCTGTCTTCGCCGAGACCCAGGCCCAGATCGTCAAATTTCACAACCCTCTCCTCGATGCCGATTCCGCCAGCACCGTCTACGTCGCAAGGAAAGCCTAGCCAAGCTCCGCCCGTCTCTTCATTAGTGAGTATCAGTGCCAATTAGTGGCTTCATAAAATCCATGACCAAGCCCGCCCAAAAACCCTCCCGCCGCTCTCGCGCGTCGTCCTGGCTTTCCCGTTCCGTCGCCCGTCTGCTTGGTAAAAAGGAGACTGCTCCCGCTCCTCGTCCACCGGTCCGTCATCCAAAAAAAACCGCCCCGCCCAAGGCCTCCGTCCATCCCGGCCGTCCCATCGCCCCCACCAAAACCGAGACCGCTCTGCTCCCGCCCTTTGCCGGCCTCCCCCTCGACCGCATTCATGTCCCCAAAACCAAGGCCGAATGCAAAGCCGCCGCCGCGGAGATCCTTGCCGCCGGCGTCGCCGGCTTCGACACCGAGAGCAAGCCCACCTTCAACGTCGGCCAGAAGAGCACCGGCCCGCACGTCGTCCAGTTCGCCCTCACCGATAAAGCCTTCATCTTCCAGCTCCGCCGCGACGAATGCCTTCATGTTGCCGCCGACCTCATCGCCTCTGACCATGTGCTGAAAGTGGGCTTCGGCTTGAGGAACGATCACGGCCAGATCCGGAACCGTCTCGGGGTCAAACTCCACCACGTCATCGACCTCGACCACGTCTTTCGGAAACAGGGTTACAAAGGCCAGATCGGCGTGCGCGGCGCCATCGGGGCCGTGCTCAACCGCAGCTTCCCGAAGTCCAAGTCCACCACCACCAGCAATTGGGCCGCCGCGGAACTCACGCCGAAGCAACTCACCTACGCGGCCAATGACGCCTACGCTGCCCTTAAGATCAAGGAAGCCCTCGACCTCGCGGACGAAGAGGCTTAACGCCTCCCAGGGCGCCCTATTACTCCTCGTCCAGCTTCGGATCGTTGAGGGCGTCCGGCAGATTGAGATTCAGCGCCTTGCAGGCTCCTTCCCAGGAGGAATAGATTTCAATCCACAACTTGGGGAAGATCGCGTTTTTGAACAGCATGGTCAGAGCCGTTCCTCTCGGATCGGTGAAAATTGTCGCCCAGCGTCCCGAACTCGCCTGCGGATTCCTGAGGAAGGCGATGAGCGCCGGCACATCCGACGGCACCGCCCGGGTGGTGCATCCGCGCAGATCGGAAATCCCGTCAAAGGCCGGGTCGTAGGCCGCATCCGCCCACATCGATTTGGAGCATTCGATGACATCCCGCAGGGAAACATCTCCCCAAAAACACTGCACGATGCAGCGTTTTTCCGGGAAAATCCGGTACGCAAAATTCATGGCTGCACGTGGCTGTCCGGACAGGGGCATCCCGCCGTTCTAGCCTAATCGCCGATTCCATCAATCTATTCAAAGGCGCAGGCCTTCGATCCAGGACGGAATGGCCCCTACTTTTTTAAACCTTAAAATTCCCCTCCTTTCCGCTATTTCATCCCCATGGCTCAATCCATCGACCCCACGCTTTCGGCCGGACCCAAGACCGGTGGACGGTTGGTCACCATCGCTCAGGTGCGCGCGGGATCGGAACCCGACTTCGCCGCCTGGCAGACGGCGTTGAACTTCGCACTGATGCCCGCCGCGGGCTTTCGCGCGCTGGAGACACTCAGCCCGCAGCCGCCGCTGCAGCGGGAATGGCTCAACATCATCGAGTTTGAATCCGAGGACGCGCTGACGGCCTGGATGGATTCTCCCGCGCACGCGGCCCTGGTCGAAAAATCCGCTCCGCTGCTGGAAGGGCGGCTCATCACCCTGCGGGGCAACGCGGGCCGGACCGTGGCGGTCCCGGAGAGTGTGACCGAGGTCGTTGTCACCCAGGTCGTTCCCGGCAAGGAGGCCGCTTACAGCGCCTGGCTCGGACGCATTCAGGAGGCCTTTGCCCATGCTCCCGGGTTTCAGGGTTTCAACACGAAGCGCCAGGGTCAGGGCCAGGCCTGGACCTCGCTGGTGCGCTTCGATACCGACGCCCATCTGGATCGATGGCTCAACTCTCCCACCCGCGCCGCGCTGCTGGAAGAGGCCGAGGACTTTATCGCCGATGTGCACATCCACCGCATCGAACCCTCGTTTCCCGGCTGGGTCGGCGTCGATGCGGCGGGGCAGCCGCCGCCGCGCTGGAAGACCACCATGCTCGTCCTGCTGAGCTTGTATCCCGTGGCGAATATCGACCTCTTTCTGGTTTACCCTCTGGTGCCGAAACTGCCTTGGGGTCTTACGTATTTCATTCCGTATTGCGTTGGCGTCATCATCATTAGTTATCTCCTCATGCCTTTTTTTGTGAAGGTATTCGGCCCGTGGCTCTATGCCACGCGTCCGGTGAATCGCGCAAAAGAGTTAATGGGCATCGCGGCTATTGCGGGTCTTTATGCGATTGAAGTCGTGGCCATCTACGTCATCTTTCATCACGGTTTTCGCTAGCTGGTACATCGTTGGAACAGGCGGAGGCGACGCCTTTGTCCTTTCGGTCGGCATGCCGCTCTATTCGTTTTCTACTATACCTATTTCTGGAAAATTCGCAAAACTTTTTCGGGATGGAGGCGATGATTCGTCAGAGTAAACGGAGGTTATGCGATGGTTTTTGCCCCGCTTTGGCCCGGTGAATTGCCCTCCGATTTATCCACCCTTTTACCCCCCTGACTTCCCCTCGAAGGCCCCTCCTTTTGCCCTGCCTCAGCCCCGCTTTACTCCTCTTCGGAAAAGCTCATGGGTCGGTCGGCGGTTCTCAACCCGCATGGGCGGCCAATTTCGCTCTCCAAAGGCGAGCCCTATGAACATCCCCGCATCACCAGCACCAGAATTACCGTTCCGATAATCGAAATGACGATCGAGCCGAGGCACCCCAGCTTGGAAGAGAAGAAGGCAAACATCTAGGCCTCCCTTTCTCGGGGAGAGAGCCGCATCGTCTCCGTTCCGTCAACTTCCTGGACCTTCCCGGCCGGCGGCCGATGCGCGGCCCTCCACGCCTTCACCATCCCAAAGAGGAAAACCACCGGGCGAATCAGCATCGCCCCCAGCCAAACGATCCCTTTGATCACGGCCACCACCGGAGCCCGCGTGAGCAGATAGGTAATCCCCAGCAGTAGCCCCATCGCCGAGAAGGGCGAGATCTTACTTTTCGTAAAAAGATCCCGCTCCATCAGGTCGCGAGATGCAGCGACTTCGCCCATTGCTTCAGCAGCTTCTGCGCCCCCGAGGACTTCGCCATCGCCTGCACATCGCGTTGTGACGGCAGCTTCGCCACCGCCTCCCCCATCCAATCCCGCAGATTTTCCATGTTGGGCGTCTTCGGCCTGCTCGGCCGCAGCAGGGCGACCAACACTCCTCCGATCACCGCCGCACCCGCCACCGCGGTCCACGGATTCGCCTTGAGGTACTCCGTCGTCGCCCCCAGCGCGTCCTTCGCCCCATCCTGCGCTTCCGCCAGCTTCTCCCGCCCGACTTCGGTCAGTTCATGAAGGGTCACGGGTTCCGTCTGCTCAAAATTTTCTTCGCTCATAGTGTGGGGACATCGCCTCTCACCCCAATCCCGGCCCTGTCTTACTCCCGGGATTCGTCGACCCTACCCAGCGATCCGCCAATTCCCGTAGTCGCGCTGGTCACATCCCGCCTTTGCGCCCTTTGCGTGATACCAGACGACCGTCCCTCCTCCGTTTTCCTTCAGCATCTCCCTCTATTTAGAGGCTATTCGCCTTTTCGCCCTTTCCCTATGTAAGGCGCCTATCATGCTCAAACACCTTCGCTCGCTGCTGCTCGCCACTGTCATATCCGCTGCTCCCGCTTTGGCGGCGGAACGCAGCATCGGCTTCGCGTTCGGCACCGTGGAAGGCGGAGCGGAAGTATCCGGCCCTTACAATCCGGATGGAGGGTCGTTCTATTTCGAGAGTTCCCTGAATGCCGGCATCCAGTACTTTTTCACCATCGAAGGCCTCGCCGGGGTCGAAGGCGACGAAGCTGCGCAGACGCAATTTTCGGCAAAGATCAGGACCGGGGTCTTCGAGCCCATCACCATTGTCTCGATCACCGGCTCGGTCTCTTCCGGGGCCACGGCGGGCACCGCCGGGCAATCCGATAGCCAACCGCTGACTTTCATGCCGTTCTCAACGGTCTCCGCCTCCAGCGCATCCCTGGATGATATCACCGCTTCCGGCACCGCAAACGTAGCCGGCTCCGTGGGCAGCCTTTCGGTCGATGTGTGGGGCAATCTCCTCGCCAACGCCACCAACGGCGGCAGCACCTTCTCCTCGTCCACCTGGACCATGGTCTTCACCGTGGATGAATTTACCACCGGCAGGTTCTCCGGTGACGCCGTGCCCGAGCCTTCCACCTGGGCTCTGTTCGGTCTCGGCGCAGCCTTCGTGGGCTTCCGCCTCATGCGCCGCCGCCAGGCGGCCTGAGTCGGCTGCCGTGAAACGGCGCCGCTCTTCGTAGGTCAGACCGGCCGGGCCCGGCCGGTTTGCGAGGCAAACAATGGGGCGATGCTCCGGGCCTTGCTTTTCCGCAAATTTTTTCTCTCAGGCTCGCCTGCGTGATGCGACTCTTCCGGCCTCCATGCCCAAGCCCATCACGCCCTTCGTTGGTGCGGATGTCTTCGTCACCGACGAGGATCACCGTGTCCTCCTCATCCGCCGCCACGACAACGGACTCTGGGCCCTTCCCGGCGGCTGTCAGGACCTGGACGAATCTCCCGCCGATTGCGCCCTGCGCGAATGCCGGGAGGAAACCGGCTACACCATCCGACTCGTCCGCCTCTTGGGCGTCTTCAGTTCCACCCGCTACGAATACGTCCACTACCCGTGGAAGGATAACCAGTTCACCCACCTCCTCTTCCACGGCAGCATCCTCTCGGGCGAACCCCGTCCTTCCAGCGAAACCACCGAAGTCGCCTTCTTTTCCCTGGACGCCCTCCCGCCGCTTTCCGACGGCCATGGCCCGCGCATCGACTACGCCCTCCGTGCGCTCGCCACTCCCACTCTCCCGCCCTACTTCGAGTAGCCCTGCTCCCAGCCGCGTAGAAAAAAACCGGCGCACAAAATAAAACCCTCTCCCCTGCATCCGCTACGCAAGGTGTAGTCCCGCGACTGCGGGACGTGAGACCAATTCTCCGGGCTATTTATCCGCCAACAGTTCGTCCAATTGAGCCTGCGTCCTGGTAATGCGATAAGAAACGGCCTGGGGTTGAAAGGCTCCGTCGGCGCGCTGCAGGCCGACCAGTTCTGACAGCGCCTCGGCGAAACAGTCGACGGCTTTTTGCGGTTCCGCGTTCTTGAGCTGTTCCCCCTGCCGGTACTTTTTAGAGGCGCGCAGATAAGCGTCCTTCGAAGGGCCGTCAGCCATGTACGTCCTGGTTGGCAGATTCCATCTTTCCTGGCCCTCCCCCCACGTCTCCTGTCTCTCCAACGCTTTCGCCGTCAAGGTGCTTGAGGACGGGCCCGCCTGGCGCAAGGGATTCGTCGGATAATACAGGATATCCCTCGCGTCGGTCGGCTCCGCCGCCACGGTCGAAACCGCCATCATCATCGGAAGTAGGATTCTTAGGATCATAGCGCCTCGCGGTCCGTAAGGCTAAGTCAATGGGTCGATGCTGACGATCAAAAAGGAGAATTGGCCGCTCCAATGGTTGGGCGGCAGACAGAGGTTATGTCACGTCCATCATTCCTCCTTTTTATGGAAGAAATTTTCGGTGGAATATCCGCCAAGGCGAGCTGCTTCTAGCAGGTGCGCGGGGGCATGAAGCAACAGTGATTCCACGCCGTCGCGAATCTCTTCATCCGTGAAACGGTCGGGGTACAGGCACACTGCAACGACAAAGGCGGCTTCGTTCTGCCAGTCGACGGTATGAAAGCCGATTCCGTCCTGACGCAAAATCACATCCTCCGAAGCATTGTCTCCCGCCAAGGCCGAGGTGATCCTCGTATTCACATCCGCAAGGTACCTGCTGCCAGAAAGCCGATCGGCAGCGTCGCCCGCCATCTCGCGGAAGATCGTCATCACTTTGTCTGAAACATCACTCATAAGTTTCTCTGCTTAGTTGAGTTTGGGCCGAAAGTCAGCGCGCAATTCCCCGGCTGCTACCGATACCCGCTTGCCCGACCCGATTTCTAAAAGCTATAATGCGGGACACCGCATGCAGTACCTAGTCTTGCTTCTGTTTATCGCATTTGGGATATTTTCAATCTCGCCCCATGGAGCCCGTAAGTTCGCTCGGGATTGGCAAAAGGGCGTTGCGCTCTCGCCACCCTGGTTGAAAAACCGCCTTCCGGCCATGTGCTCGGATACCAAACAACTGATTTGGTGGTCTCGCGCGAATGGGGTCATGTGCCTGATCTTCTCTGTTGTCGCGATATGGGCCCTCGTCGGCCAGCCCACCTGAAGCCACGCAACTAACCATGCCTCCCGAGTCGGCCCCCTTAAGAGCGTGGACTTCTCTTTGCGCCCTTAGCGGCCTTTGCGTGATACTAATAAAACTGAGCCCGCCCATCCATTTTCCGCCCCCTTCGTCCTTGACAAAAACGGCCTGTTTCCGATGCTCGCTTAGCCTCAACGGGAGGCATCCGGGTCCGCGGAAAGGGTTCAACCCACCTGTCAGCTCTTAGATCAACCAGAACCATTTCTTGCCCGATTTGCGGATCGTGGGCCCCAACAAAGAAAGGGTTCCTTATGAACACATCAGGCGACGCCTCCGCCTCCGGGCTGCGTAAAAAACTGCCCGTCACCCCCAGTCTCGAACACCTGCAAAAGCAGGCCAAACGCCGGGTCAAACAAAACTCCGCCCTCAAGCTCGCCGAAGCCCAGCATCAGCTGGCCCGGGAATACGGCTGCAAAAATTGGGCCGAACTCGCCCACGTAGTCGAGACGATGCTGCGCGGAGCCGATCAGTTGGCGAACGTGAAAAAGGAGGTCGAGGCCCTGCCGAAGGCCGCGCGGGCAGTGGATACGGAAACGGTCCAGCGGATTCTGGCCGAGGGAAACTTTACCCAACACGATCTCGATGCGGCGCTGGCTCATGCCCTTTGGTATGGGGATGAATCCACCTGGCTCGCACGCAAGGCCCTGGCCGATCTCCTTATCGACCATGGAGCCGATCCCGATGGCCAGTACGGTTCCGACTATGGGCCGATCGTCTTTGGCACGGCCGAATGCCTCCAGCCCGAAGGTCTGCAATACCTGATCGACGCCGGAGCCGACGTGACCTTTCCGCCGATCCGGACGAAGTACGGACCCGCATGTCCCTATTCTCACACTGGCACTTATGTGCGCGGTCGCAACGAACGGAAACACCGCTACATCGACATCCTCCTGCGTCACAATGCCTGGATTCCGCCGGAGGTCACCCCGCCCATCCTGGCCATCCATCGCGGCGATGCCGGGGCCTTAGGAGAATTGCTCGATGCCGATCCCGGCCTTTGTTCCCACCGCTTCCCCGACATGCCCTACGGCAACATGGGCCTGCGCGGAGCCACCCTCCTCCACTGTGCCGTCGAGTTCGGCGAAATCGCATGCATCGAGGAACTTCTCAAACGCCATGCCGATATCAACAGGCCCGCCGCCATTATCGACGGCATCGGCGGACAGACTCCGTTCTTCCATGCCATCAATACCTGCGGCGACGGCAATTTCTACACTCTCGAATACCTGCTCAAACACCTCAGCCCCCAGATCGACATGAGCGTCCGCGCCACCTGGTGGGCCTACGGCGAAGTTCAGCCCAAGCCCATGACACCCCTTGAATACGCTGAAAGCGCCGACACCGAGGAAACGAGAAAATGGCGACGCCGAGTCGATGAGGAACTGGCTATTCTTCGCTCGCTCGACAGTGCCAGCAAATGAAGACCGCACTCTTGATTGCGCGTTGACTCATCCGCCACCGCAAGGCGGCCTGAGGCTCTGCCCCCTCCAGGCTATCGGGCGGGGTGGCCTCGTCCAATGCACTTAGGTCGGGGACTTCACAACACCGCGTCGCCCTCTGCCAATTCATCCCCCGCCGAAAATTCGTCCTTCAAAACCTCCCGAATCTTGTGAAGCCGCGCTAGCAGAGGCCGTAAAGGCTCCACCAGTGGATTCCCAAAACTGTCCCATCGAATATCCAGCGAAGCCCCCCGCCTCGGCACCAGCAAGCAGTTATTGTCATGCAGGGAGTTCTCCCACTCCGCTTCAAAGCACAGCGGCAGGCGGATCGCTTCCACCGTTACCATCAATTCGAGAGAATCCGCCCGCGTCATATCATAGGCTCGCCAAACCCCATTGAGCCAATCGGCGCGTCGGAAAAAAATCCGGAAATGCCATGCCTCCCTGTCACCGACCTTTCCGAACCGGTAAACCCGAAAGCCCTTTTCCACCTGCGCAAAGCACTGTTGCCAGGTGAAGACATGGCCGTGCCGCTCAACCGGCGGATGATATTTGCCGTCATCCCCGGCAACTTCGCGTCTCTGCATAAGCCAGCCTACCCGCTCCGGAACGACCTGGGCAACGGCAGAAATTCGTAACCGGATTGAAAAGGGTCAACTGGCAGCGGCCGTGGGCCGTGTTTTTTCTTGATGGCAATAATATCAATTTTAAATGGCTGACCCCGTTTTGCTGTTTTGGACCTTTCGTGCCCGAGGCCATTGCTTTCTAAATCCGAAACTGCAGCCCGTCCCTATCGACTTGCGTAGCGATACAAATCTTGGGAGGCCCATAATGGAAGTCCGCGTCATAGGGCGTATCGATGGGCAATCCCACATGTGCCAGCAAAGCCTCGCACAAAGCAACGATCGGTTTCCCATCCTTCCAGTCCTCTGGAATGCTTCCCAAAATACAAACTGGAACACCCTCCGTTTGCGAATAAGCCACCCATATTTTGCCCAGGTGTCTGGTCGGTATCAGCGATTGCGAATGCCTCGTCACCGAATACACCACCGTCGATTCACCGAACCAACTCGGTGTCAGAATTAGCTCTTCGATTTCTAGCGCAGACAGGGATGGCGTCATGGCATCGTCATATCAGGATCGCAGGAAGCTGTCATGTCGAGTCCGTCTAACAATGGGCCCGCCATTTAATATTGATATTTCTCTCGTAAACTCCAGCCCTTGCACAAAGCCCCAAAACGCGTTTTGCTCACAACATTATGAGAACCCTCAAAGTTGGCATCGTAGGCGCGGGCGGCATTGTCCTGCAACGTCATCTTCCCGGCCTGCGCAAGCTCCCCGGCATCGAAATTGCGGCGGTGGCCAATTCCACTCCGGCCAGCAGTCAGAAATTCGTTGCGGCCCACGCGCCGGAAGCGAAGGTGGCGCAGAATTGGGAGGAACTGGTTCATCTGCCCGAGCTGGATGTCGTCTGGATCGGAGCGGCTCCCTTTCTGCACAAACCCGTCTCCATCGCCGCCCTCGAAGCCGGCAAACACACCTTCTGCCAGGCACGGATGGCGATGAATCTCGCCGATGCCGATACCATGCTGGCCGTCGCCGAAGCGCGGCTGCATCTGGTCAATATGCTGTGTCCGCCGCCGCAGGGACTGCGCTCGGATGCGTTTATCAAGAAGCTGCTTTCAGAGAAGATTGTGGGGGAGGTTCGTTCGCTGCGGTTGCAGAGTTTCAATGCGGCGTTTCTGGATACGTCGAAGCCGGCGCATTGGCGTCAGCGGAAGGAAGTCAGCGGGCTCAATATCATGTCGCTGGGGATTCACACGGAAGTCATCCAGCGATGGTTTGGAGAGTTCACAGTGACAAGCGCACAGGGGTCGGTTTTCACGCCGGTGCGGGAGGGTTACACGGTGGAGGTACCGGATGTCTTGCAGGTGCTGGGGCGGTTTCCGGACGGCGTGGCGGCGACTTTGGAATTCAGCAGTGTTTATCCGGGGCCGGCGGTGGAGCAGTTGGAGATCATTGGCAGCGAGGGGGTGCTGTTGCTGGATTATGCGAAGGATGAAATCCGGCTGTGGCGAGCAAATGCCTGGGAGGTGCTGGAGACGCCGGTGGATTGTGCGCGGGACTGGCAGGTGGAGGCGGATTTTATCGCGGCGGTGCGCAATGAGGGACCCCGGCCTCATCCGGATTTTGCGGACGGGGTGCGCTACATGAAAGTCGTCCAATCCGTCAGCGACCTCCTGACCACATAGCGGCAAAGCCGCCAAGCTCGGCGCAGCCCCCTGTATAATCGGGAATCAAGGCGAGCTGGACTCGCCGCGATGGAGCATTCCCGCCATTGCGGGACTTGCCCCGCAGGGCGCTGTACTCTGGGGAGGCCAGCGTCACCGAGGCTCCGTCCAAGCCCTAAAACCTCACTGCCCGTCTTCACCAAAAGGCCGCCCCTTTAAAACGCTAATCCCCTCAATCCCTGCCCCTTCTGCCTTTCCCTTTGCGTCCTTTGCGCAAAGCCCTGCCTTTCTCTTAATTCCTAATTCTTAAAACTTAAAACTCCTTGCGCGCAAGGAGTGCAAGCCTAGGCCACCACCAGACGATTTTTCCCTCCTCCACCGTCAACCCAAACGCCCGCTTCGCCGCCTCTGGCGCGCTTTCGATCAACGCCACCACCTTCGCCCGATTCTCCGGGGTCGTCGCCGCCGTCGTAAAATACCATTCCAGATCCGGCTGCTTGAACGGCGTCGTGCCGCAATGCAGCACGTTCAAGCCATGCTGCTCGCACAAAGCCGACCACGCCTTCGGGGAGAGAAACCGTCCGTGACTCGGATCGCGCAGCTTCTCCACTTGATGCAGCCATTCCTCCGCCTCCGACTCGTCGTCGGGGACGCTGCCGTCGATGAGGAGGAAATGCCCGCCCGGCTTCAATACCCGGACCACTTCCGTGATGAAACTCGTCGTGTCCGAAAAATGATGCGCCGCCACGCGGCAGGTGACGAGGTGGAAGGACTCATCCTCATACGGAAATTTCTCCGCCTCGTGCAACTGCGTCGCGATTTTCAGCCCGCGTTCCTCCGCCAGCTTCGCCGCATTCTCCAGCATCGCGGGCGAGATGTCCGCCGCCGTCACCTCCAGCCCCTGACCGGCCAGATACAGCGCGGTATGCCCGCCCCCTGTCGCCACATCGAGCGCCTTGTCGCCGGGCTGGAGCGGAACGCTCTCCAACGCCTTCGCCACGTCGGCGGTGTCGGCCAGAATGTGCGACTTGCCGTAATTGGCGCTTTGCTTCTCAAACTGATCGCGTGATGCTTGTTGGACTGCGTTAAGCATATGGAAATTCTGCACACGCCGGGGCAAAGCGCACGTTTTTTTCAGATTCTCCTGTTGGCCGCACTTGCCGCCATCGCTCCCCTCGCCTCACTATCCGCCGCGCCGGACAACAATGTCTTCTACCGCCCCACCAGCGAATGGGACGCTGGCGTCGTCGGCGAATTCACCATCTCCAACCCGGGCGCGAATGACATCTTTGACTGGACGCTGGAATTTGATTTTCCGGGCGAGATTCCCAATGTGTGGGGCGGGCAGGTGGTGTCGCGGGAAGGCGGCCACTACGTCATCAAGCCCCAGTCCTGGAACCAGAAAATCTACCCCGGCAGCCGCACCGTCGTCGGCTTCCAAGCCAGCCCCGGCAGCGTCCAACCCACTAACATAAAACTGAAGACGGTCGAACCCGCCCCCGGCGCGCCCCGACCCGGCCTCGCTCAAGCCCAGGCCGGCCACGTGCAAGTCACTTGGAAGATCAACAATGACTGGGGCGAAGGCTTCCAGGCCGACGTCGCCCTCACCAATACCGGCACCGAACCCGTCGACAACTGGACGCTGGAATTTGATCTGCCGCGCGAGATCGCGAGCCTGTGGAACGCGGCGATCCTCTCGCACGAGGGGGAGACCTATAAAATCGGGGCGGGCAGCTTTGAGTGGAACAAAAACATCCCTCCGGGCGGGACGGTGAAGTTTGGTTTTCTCGCGCAGCCGGGTTCGCTGGCGAATGCGCCGATGATGTTCCGGGTGCAGGGGAAGGAAACGACGGCGACTTCACCGCCGGCGGCCGGGCTCCCGTCGACGCCGCCGGTCCCCTCCCCGTCGGCCACGCCGGAAGTCGTTCCGCCGATGTCACCACGGGAATTTGAATACGGGGAGGTGCTGCGGAAATCGCTGTTGTTTTACGAGGCGCAGCGGTCGGGGCATCTGCCGGACAACAAGCGGATTTCGTGGCGGGGGGACTCGGCGTTGAACGATGGAGCGGCGGTGGGGCGGGACCTGAGCGGGGGGTACTACGATGCGGGGGATCACGTGAAATTCGGCCTGCCGATGGCGTCGACGCTGAGCGTGCTGGCGTGGGGCGGCCTGCAATATGGAGAGGGCTATCGGAAGGCGGGGGCGTGGACGGATTTGCTGGAGGCGGTGCGGTGGGGAACGGACTGGCTGCTGAAGGCGCATGCGGGGCCGAATGAGCTGTACGGCCAGGTCGGGAACGGGGCGGCGGATCATGCGTATTGGGGGCCGCCGGAGGCGATGCCGATGGCGCGGCCCGCGTACAAAATCGACGCGGACAAGCCGGGGACGGAACTGGCGGCCGAGGCGGCGGCGGCGTTGGCGGCGGGAGCGCTGCTTTTCCGCGGGACGGATGACGCGTATGCGGCGACGCTGCTGGAGCACGCGAAGCAGCTCTTTGCCTTCGCGGACAAATATCGCGGGACGTATACGGAGGCGATTCCGGATGCGCGGAATTTTTACAATTCCTTCACCGGCTATGAGGACGAATTGGCGTGGGCGGCGACGTGGCTGTACAAGGCGACGGGAGACAAGGGCTATCTGGAAAAGGCGGAGGCGATCTATGACAAACACCTGAAGGGGACGCTGATCGCGTGGACGCATTCGTGGGATGACAAGCGGTATGGGGCGGCGGTGTTGCTGGCGCAGCTGACGAAGAAGGACGTGTACCAAAGGGACGCGGAGGCGTTTCTTGATTACTGGACGGTGGGGCGAAATGGGCGGCGGGTGAATTATACGCCGGGCGGGCTGGCGTGGCTGAACCAGTGGGGTTCGCTACGGTATGCGGCGAATACGGCGTTCCTGGCGTTTGTTTACAGCGATTCGTTTTCCAACAATCGCGAGCGGTATCGGGCGTTCGCGGAACGGCAGATGACGTACATTCTGGGGGACAATCCGCCGAAGCGGAGTTACGTGGTGGGGTATGGGAACAATGCGCCGAGGAATCCGCACCATCGGGCGGCGCATGGATCGACGACGAACTCGATTCACGAACCGAAGGAGAATCGCCATGTACTGGAGGGCGCGCTGGTGGGCGGGCCGTCGATGCCGGATGATTATTCGTACGAGGACGATCGGAATAATTACATCAGCAACGAGGTCGCGCTGGACTACAACGCGGGCTTCAGCGGCGCGCTGGCGAAGATGATCCTGCTCTTCGGAAAGTAAAAAAAGGTCGGCTTGGCGCCGGTGGGGGTTCGGTGAGGCCGGCGCGGAACGACCTTTAGATCACGCTGACGAGAGCCAGTGCGCCCGCGAGGGCGACACCGACGAGCAGGCCGGCCTGCAACATGGCGCCGGCGCAATCATTGAACATTCCCTGGTAATATTTCCCTTTTTTCATAACACCCCAATGTCGCACAACGAGGGCGGAGCGCAAGGGAAGGACGGTTTCTACTGAACCTCGGCGAGGAAAACGAGCTGTCCCCCGCCCCACTGGGGCCCTCTGATGTACAGAGGGGCGTCCTTGGCGAGTTTGACGTCGGTGGCGACCAATAAATCTTTATCGCGATAGAGCTCGAGGCGGAGGCGGTAGAAGGTGGATTTGCGCTCGAGGACGAGGACCTTCATGAAGAATTCCTTGCTGGGGACGAGCCATTCCTCACCGCCGGAGACGAGGTCGCGCTTCTTTTCGCCGAGGAGATAGAGGGAGTTGTAACCGAAGACCTTCTCGATGGTGGGAGCAAACTGGGTGAGTTTTTCCGGGATCGGCCGGGCGGGTTTTTCCCTGGTGGCGAGGACGAGCGCGCTCCAGATGCGGTCGCCATCGGCCTGGGCGGAGAGGACGCCGAGGGTTAGAAAAAGAGCGACGAGAAGGTGCTTCATCGTACGGGGGCGTCGGCGGGAATGTAGTCGGCCCCGTCGAGCCAGAGGACGACTCCGCGTTCGTCGGGGGCGCGGAATTGGGTGACGGAAACGCGCGGCAGGCCGGCGCGGGCGTCGATGACCTGCGAGATAAACTCGCTCTCGCTACGGGGGGGGAATTGCGAAGGCAGGACGAAAATCGACAATAACAGGGCCACGGTGAGGATGCCCGCACCTGAAAAAGCGAGCCAGCGGAGGGAGAAGAGCGGCGCGCGAGCGGGTTCGCGCTCGGCGCGCTCGATGGCTTCCATCACGCGGGTGTTGATGAAATCGGGATTCCGCAGCGGGGGGACGGAGAGGTTCTCGCGCAGGAGCGAGCGGGTCTTTTCCCAGGAGGGGTCTTCAGAGTTCTTCATGGAGGTCGCTCAGGAGAGACTGGAGTTTTTTGCGGGCATAGAAAAGCCGGGACATGACGGTGCCGACGGAGCAGCCGACGCGGTGGGCGATTTCCTCGTAGGAGAGGTCCTCGATTTCCTTGAGGGCGATGACGGCGCGGTGTTCGGGGCTGAGCTCGGCGAAGGCGAGATCGACGCGGCGGCGGATCTCGGCGCGGTCGTGGCCAGTGCCGGGGGCATCGGGTTGGAAAGGGGTGGTGCGAGAGGCGGCGTCGATGTGCATCGGGCCGGTCTCGAGCTCGGTCTGGGGGCGATGCTGGCGTTTCCGGCAGAGGTCGATGGAGGCGTTGGTGGCGATGCGGTAGAGCCAGCTGGTGAGCGAGGCCTTGCCATCAAAACGGGGCAGGGATTTCCAGGCCCGGATGAAAGTCTCCTGGGTAAGATCGAGGGCATCCTCCTCATTCCGGACGATCTGGTAGATGTGCATGTAGATTTTTTCGCGGTGAAGGGTGATCAACGCGTCGAAAGCCCGGGTATCGCCGGCGCGGGCCCCGGCCAGGAGCCGGGCTTCCTCGGGATTGTCACCCATAGGTAAAAGACGCGCGGGGCGGGAAAATATTCAGAAGCTGCCGTAGCGTTTCCGCCACTCGCTCCGATATTCGCTCATCAGGTCGACGATGCGATTGCGCACGCGGAAAAGGAGTTTGTTGAGCCAGACGCGCTGGCGGACGGACATTTTGCCCTCCTGACAGAGGCGGGAACCAGCGTCGAGGGCGTCGTTGGCGGCTTTCAGGCCACGCTTGAGGTAGGCGATGGTCATGCCGAGTTCGGTATGGTCGTCGCCACAGAGGGCGGCGGCGAGCTTGGCGCCGCAGACGGCGGAACGGGTGGCAAGGCGGATGGCCTCGGGGTGGTCCTTGAGCGAACCATCGCGGTCGAGCCAGGCGTTGATCCAGGTGTGGAGCTTCAGGGTGTCCTGATAAATCGGGGATTTGGCGAACTCGTCGAAGTCCTCCTCGGAGTTTTCGTCGCGGGAGAGGGTCAGTTCCTCCTCACAAACGCTCTCGGCGGCTTCGTCCCACTCGGCGTCGCGGTCCTCGTCAAAGGACTCCCAGCCCATCTCGCGGGCGATGATTTTATCGCGGTCCGGGTGGTCGAGGTATTTTTCCAACAACCCGAAGTATTTCTCGGTGTTGCGGTCTTGTTGCTGGAGGAATCGTTCCCACTGGTATTCATCCCAGACCTCCGGCGTCTCGAAATCGTCGTCAGCCATTGCCAAACCCTTACTGCACCGCGCTTTGGGACGCAACGGGATTTTCACGCGCGGTTTGAAGGCGCAACTGGCCGCAGGCGGCGGCGATGTCGTGGCCCTTTTCCCGGCGGAGGGTGGCCTGGACCTTCCGGACCAGCAGAAGCCGCAAAAAACGCTCCTGCACAGCGATTTCCGGACGCTCCCATTCCAGGCCAGTGACGGTGTTATACGGGATGAGGTTGACCTTGGCGTTGAGGCGCAGGGCGTGTTTGGCCAGGGCGAGGGCCTGCTCCTCGGTGTCGTTGACGTCCTTGATGAGGATGTACTCGAAGGTGAGGTACTGCTTTTTCTGGGTGGTGTAGTGCTCGCAGGCGTCGAGGAGTTCCGCCAGGGGGTATTTGCGGTTCACCGGCATGATGCGGGCGCGGACCTCGTCGGTCGCACCGTGGAGGGAGATGGCGAGGCGGATTTGCAGGGGCTGGTCGGCGAACTCGCGGATGCGAGGGGCGAGGCCGCTGGTGGAAACGGTCATGTGGCGCGCGCCGAGGCCGATGCCCCAGGGGGCATTGAGGATACCGATGGCGCGCATGAGATTGTCGTAGTTGGCAAAGGGCTCGCCCATGCCCATGAAGACAATGTTGTTGATCTTTTCGCCGCTCATTTCCTCGACGGCGAGAAACTGGGAAACGATCTCGCCGGCGGTGAGGTTGCGTTTCCAGCCGTCGATGCCGCTGGCGCAGAAGCGGCAGCCGTAGGCGCAACCGACCTGGCTGGAGATGCAGATGGTGCGGCGGTCGGCGCGTTCGCCGTAGAGCGCGGGCGAGGCGGGAATGAGGACGGTCTCGATCATCTGGCCGTCCTCGAGTTGGAAAAGGAATTTGCGGGTGGTATCCTTCGAGCCGGTTTCGCGGACCTTTTTGAGCGGGCGAAGTTGGAATTGCTCCGCCAGACGCGCGCGCAGGGCGGCGGGCATGTCGGACATGGCGGAGAAGTCCGAGACGCGTTTTTCGTAGAGCCAGGTGCACAGCTGGTTCGCACGAAAGGCGGGCTCGCCGAGCTTTTTGAGCTCGGCAGCCATTTCGTCACGGGTCAGCGAAAGAAGATCCATCGGGGAAGAAGGTAGCATCTTAAGGCGAAAGGGTCATCGGAGAATTCCAGGGTGGAAATTTCACAGGAAAAGGGGCACTTTCGCGGCCATGAAGAGTCTCTTCGCCGTCCTGATATTCGTCGGTGCAAGTCTGGTCGAGGGGGCTGAGCCCATCGACATCAGCCGGGGGCTGGGAAAGATGGATTGGGGAATCAGCCGGGAGGAAGCGTGGCAGAGGGCGGCGGGACAGGGCAATACGCTGACGAAAGAAAAGGAAACCAATGGCGGCTATGTGGAGGACGCCATCGTGGCGACCAAAGGTGATGTCGCCACGAGATACTCGTTTTTTCAAGGCAAGTTGTTTGGCTTCACCCGCTACATCGCCACACCATTGGGGGGCTACATTACCAAAGAAGATTTGGAGCAAGCCAAGCTGGGCGAGCAGGCCGAACAGCTTTTCAAACCCAATGAGGACATCAAATTGGAGGGGAGTTACATGATCCAAGGGACGGCCGATGATCGGGTGAAAAACGTCGCGGTGGTCGTCAAGGCCACCAATGAACGCCTGTACAATGAACTCGTGAACGAGTTGCGGGCGAAGAATCCGAATCTGGCCGAGAAGCTGATCGCACCACTCGGAGCCCGGTAAAAAAGAAAACCCCGGGCCGATGAAAGCCCGGGGTTGAGTTAAAGGATCGTTAAGTTATTGAGCGGATTGGAGGGGCTCACCGGCGGCCTTCCAGCCAGCGAGGCCGGGTTTGTAGTGCTGGACGTTGGTGTAGCCGAGTTCCTTGGCGGCTTCGGCGGCCTTGGCGTAGGCGCCGCATTTTTCGCTGCCGCAATAGGCGACGACGAGGGCACCCTTGTCCGCAGGAAGCTTGGCGGCGATGTCCTTCTTGTTGGCGACGAAGTCAATCGAACCCGGAATGTGTCCTTCCTTATAGGTATCGGAACCGTTGACATCGAGGATGGTGACATCCTTCTTTTCAATCGCCGCCTTCAGGTCGGCGGTGCTGATATCGGGGAAGGCCGATCCGGCAAGGGCATTGACGGCGAGGAAAGCGACAGCGCTGAGGGTCAGGAGGAGGTGTTTCATAACAGAGTAGAAGGTAGCCGCCGGGGGCCAATATGCAAGCGGGAGAGAAGATATTTGAGTCCCCTGCGAGGATGGCTTATTCTTAGGGATATGTCGGACGCACACCTGGCTGACCGCGCGGCTCGCGCGGAGAGAATCATCGCCCACGTCGAGAATTATAAAATCTGCGAGGGGTGCGATTCCATCGTGGCCAGCCGGGTGACGGACTGCCCGAACTGCCACGGCTATCGCTTCAATGAAGACCCGACGGAGGTCATCAGCCACGCCAGGCTGCTGGCTTCCCGAGCACAGACGAGCGTGACGTCCTCAGATTTGGAAGCCTAGCCCTGAATAAAGGCGAGGAGGTCGGCGTTGAGCTGGTCCTTCGCGGTATCGCCGAGGCTGTGGGAGCCTCCGGGATAGATTTTCAAGGTCGCGTTGGGGAGGAGCTTGGAAGACCGCATGGCGGCCGCACCGATGGGGACGATCTGATCGTCGTCGCCGTGGATGATCAGCGTGGGCACGTCGAACTTTTTCAGATCCTCGGTGAAGTCGGTTTCGAAAACGCCTTGATACAATCGTACGCATTCTTGTGGCCGGACATCATGCCCTGCATCCACCAGGATTGGATGAGACCCTGGGAGACCTTGGCGCCGGGGCGGTTGAAATTGAAAAATGGTCCGCTGGCGACATCAAGGAAGAACTGGGAGCGGTCGGCAAGATAGGCCTGGCGAAAGCCGTCAAAAACCTCGATGGGGAGACCGCCGGGATTGGCCTCGGTCTTAAGCATGATGGGAGGGACCGCGCCCATGAGGACGGCCTTGGCGACGCGCTTCGTGCCGTGACGCCCGATGTAGCGGGCGACTTCCCCACCCCCAGTGGAGTGGCCGACCATGACGATGTCCTTGAGGTCGAGCTTTTCGAAAAGCTCCGCCAAGTCGTCGGCGTACTGATCCATGTTGTTGCCGTCCCAAGGCTGGCTGGAGCGGCCGTGGCCGCGACGGTCGTGACCGATGGTGCGATAGCCGTGCGAGGCGAGGAAAAACATCTGCGCTTCAAAGGCATCCGCGGTGAGCGGCCAGCCATGGCTGAAAACAACGGGCTGCCCCTGGCCCCAATCCTTGTAGTAAATCTGCGTGCCGTCCTTCGTGGTGATAAACATAAAGTGCGCGTGGGTTTCGCGTGAGTCTAGCGAGTCGGTGAAAAAGCGGAAGGTCTTATCGCAGCGAACTGCCGCCATCCACGACCAGGATCTGGCCGGTGAGATGAGGATTGGTCAGGGCGAAGAGATAGGTGTGCGCGGCGTCTTCGGGGAGGCCGAGACGATTGGTCGGCACGCTCTCCGACCGCACGCGCGAAATATGGGCTTCGGCGGGAAGTTCGGCGAAGAGCTTTTCGGTCTCGATGACGCCGGGACAGACGGCATTCACGCGTAAGGGGGCGAGTTCCAGAGCGAGCGTGCGCACGAGGGATTCCAGGGCGGCGCTGATGGCGCCGTGGCAGGCGTAGCCGACCACGGGGCGAGCGGGTGAGATGCCGGTGGTGAGAATCAGAGAACCGCCGGGCCGCAGCTTTTTCGCGGCATGTTTCATCACGAAAAACTGGCCCCAGTATTTGAGTTGAAAATGGTCTTCGACGTCCTCGCGGCGGGTTTCGAGGATTTTGACGGGACGGGAGGGAATGCCGACGGTGGAAATGACATGATCGAACCCCTCGTGGGTGGCAAAGAAATCGGCCACCGCATCTTCATCACGGGCATCGATGACTTTCCCGGCGGCTTGTTCCTGCAGCCGTTCCATCCCGCTTTCCAGCGAGGAAGCAGTGCGGGCGATGATGGTGACGTGGGCCCGAGCCTGACCAAGGATCGAGGCCAGCGCGAGGCCGATGCCCGAACTGCCGCCGAAAATGGCAATGCGTTGGCCGGCGAGAACGGAAGAGAGAAGCGTATTCATTTGGCAGCGGTCAGTGGTGCGGCGGAGACGAGATCGCCTTCGCGCAACATGGCGTTAGGATTGAGGATGACGGGGGTGGCGGTGGACAGGCGGCTGGAGACCACCTCAACGTCGCGGCCGAAATTGCGGCCGGGGAGAACCTCCAAAAAGCGCACCTTGTTATCATCCGCGGCCGCGACAAAATTTTTCCCCTCGCGGCTGATCAGGACATTGGTCGGCACGAGATAGGTATTGGCGGCGGGCTTGACGTCGAAGGTCGCCGAACCCGTCAGACCGGACGGCAAGGCGAGGTCTTTATTTTCCAGCAACAACTCCACGCGCATGGTGCCGGAGGCGGTATCAAAGACCCGGCTGATGTGGGCCACCCGGGCGGAAAAATTATAGCCGGGAAATTCGCCAAAACGCACCGCCGCTTCGCCGTCCTTCGAAAACCGCAGGGCAAGATCGGGGGTGGCGTGCACAACAAAGCGCAAGGTATCCAGGCGATCCAGCCGATAGAGCCAGTCGTCGGTGCCGGCGGAATCGCCCCGGGCGAGATCACCACGGTCGAAATTCCGGGCCGAGATCACGCCATCGAAGGGAGCGCGGACGGTGGAAAACCGCTGCTGTTCCTGCAGGCGGGCCAGATCGGCCTCAGCCACGCGGACGGCGGCGGACGTTTCACTGGCGGTGGTTTGCCGCTGCTCGGTCTCCTCCTTGGAAACGACCTCCGACTTCAGCAATCGTGTCGAACGGTCGGATAACGTCTGAGCGATTCCGGCGCGAGCTTTCACCTGCTCCACATTGGCACGGGCGGCATCAACCGCGCGGTCAATTTCCGGCGCGGACACGACGGCGAGGATGTCACCGGCTTTCACGGTATCGCCAATTTCGAATTTGCGTTCGCTAATGACCCCGGTGGCGCGGGTGAAGATGGTAGCGGACTCGAAAGGTTCGGTGCGGCCGGGTACCTCATAGCGGGCGGATTGCGAGGATGGAGCGGGCAGGACGGTTTTGACCTCGGCCGGTTCGGCGGCATAAAGGCCGGTGACCAAGGCGAGAAAGACAGTGAGCGTTTTCATGAGTGAGCGAGTTCGGCGGAGTCTTTGAGCAAAGTTGGGTCTTCCGGCTTTGCGCTGTTCTTTTGATCAAAACGCCGGCGCATGGCGGCGAAGATGACCGGGACAAGAAAGAGTGAGGCGCAGGTGCCGAAGACGAGGCCGCCGATGACGGCGCGGCCCAACGGAGCATTCTGTTCCCCACCCTCGGCATGGCCGATGGCCATCGGGATGACGCCGAGAATCATAGCCAGCGCGGTCATCAAGACGGGTCGAAGACGCGTGGTGGCGGCCTCCATGGCAGCCTCGGCAGCGACGAGGCCCTCGGCGGTGCGGTTCTGGGCAAACGTTGTCACCAACACGCTGTTTGCCGTGGAAACACCGACGACCATGATGATGCCCATGAGCGCGGGGACGCTGAGCGGAGTGCCGGTGAGCCAGAGCGAAAAGAGCGCGCCCGAAATCGCCACCGGCAGACCGCTAATGGCCACGAAAGGCAGGGTCCATGATTGGAAATTCACGACCATGACGAGGAAGACGAGAACGGCGGCGAGGCCGAGGCCTCCGATGAGTTCCGTGTAGGAAGAGTGCATGAGGGCGGCCTGGCCGGCGAGTTCGATGCGATTGCCCGGTTTCAGTTTTCCGCGGAGTTCGGCCAGGATTTTTTCAAGGTCCATCGTGACACTGCCGAGGTCGCGGCCATAGGCGTTACCGACAACGGTGAATGTCGGCTGCATCATGGTGCGGGACACGCTGGCGGGAGCGCGTTTCTCCGCCACGGTGGCAAAGGAACGCAATGGCACCCCCACCCCGGAACCGGCGGAAGGGCGAATGACGAGGTTGAGCAGATCATCGACGGAATCGAGATTATTGGGCGGCGCGATCACCTGCACGTCGTAGGATGAGCCGGTGCCGGGATCGGACCAGAAATTCGGAGTGACCGTACCGCCGCTGCCGAGAGCGGCGAGGACGGCGCGCGAGGCATCCTGCTGGTTGATGCCGAACGTGGCGGCGCGCACGCGATCCACCCGGATGGCGTAACCGGGCTGGTCGAGGACTTCGCGCAAGGTCACATCAACCGCACCGGGAATTTCGCCGAAGCGTTTCTTAATTTCCTGGGCGATGGCCAGATTGCCGGGGCGGTCGCGGCCTACGATGCGGACTTCAAAGGTGGTGGGTGCGCCGGAGGAAAGGGTCTGACTGGTGGCATCAGCGGGCTGGAAAAAAGTCTGAGTGTCGGGGAATTTTTCCCGCAGCATGGCGCGAATGCGCGACTCGTACTCCGTGCTGGGAGCGTGCTCGCCCTGCAACTGAATGAGGATCTCGCCATCGGCGGAACTGATGGCCGCGCTGGGCACCCAGGCGAGATTGACAGGATTGGGCGCGCCGATGTTTTCGACGATGAATTGCAATTCATCGGCGGGAATGATGGCGCGAATCTCGCGCTGGATTTCCCCCATTTCCCGGGCGGTATCCTCCACGCGGATGCCGCTGGGGATGCGCAGGAACAGGCGCAACAGGCCGGCGTCGGTTTTCGGAAAAAACTCGCGGCCCGATTTCGTGGCGGCAAAAACGCCAAGGACGAGGGCAAGACCGATGGGCAGAAGGATGAGGAACTTGCGCTGGAGCAGGACATGCAAAACGGAGCGCTGCAATTCCATGACACGATCCAGCCCGCCCTCGATGGCATGGTGGATGCGGCCCAAACCACGCGGACCGTGATGGGCGTTCTTCTTTTCCGCGCGAAGCTCGGAGGGAAGGATCATGGACGCCAGGGTCGGCACCAAGGTGCGGGCCAGGAGGTAACTGGCCAGCATGGCGAAGACCACGGCCATGGCCAGGGGCCGGAACACATCCGCCGCTGTGCCGGTGAGCAGGAAGATCGGCAAGAAGACGATACAAATGGAAATGGTGGAAACGAATTCCGGAAAGGCCACCTCGCGAGCGCCGTCGAGGATGGCGGTGCGGACGTCCTTACCGAGACTGATCTGCCGCTTAATGTTTTCGATCTCGACCAGCGAGTTATCCACGAGAATGCCGATGGCCAGCGACAGGCCGCCCAAGGTCATGAGATTGAAAGTCGCGCCGGCGAGATTCAGGCCAATGATGGAACACAAGAGCGCCAACGGAATGGAGGTCAGGACAATGAGGGTGGAGCGCCAGGAACCGAGAAAGAGCAGCACGACGGCAGCGACCAGGCCGCCGACCAGCAGTATCTCATGCTCCACGCCCTTCACCGCCGCACGGACGAAGACGGATTGATCGAAGATCGGTTCGATGTTCATGCCCGGAGGGGCGGAGGCGCGAATCTCCGGGAGACGGGCCATGATGCCGTCGATGATGTCGACGGTGGAAGCATTGCCGAGCTTGAGGATGGAAATCATAACGGCATTCTGGCCGTCGAGACGGGCGATGTTGGTGGGAACGGCCTCGCCGTCACGGACGTTGGCGACGTCGCGCAGGAGGACGGTGCGGCCGTTGACCGAACGCAGGGGGATATCGAGGAAGGCCTGCACGGTCTCGGGGCTGGCATTGATTTCCACCGGCAATTCCCGGCCACCTTCGCGCAATGAGCCGGAAGGCAGGGTGAGGTTTTGCTGACCGACAATGGCGGCGACCTCGGAAGCGGTGAGATTGAAGGCGTGGAGCGAATCGGGATCGAGATCGACCATCACCTGACGCGAGGCTCCGCCGTAAGGCAGGGAGATGCGCAGGCCGGGCACGCTCTGGAGCTGGCCGCGCAAGGTTAATCGCGCGTAGTCGAAGAGCTGACCGCTGGAGAGCGTGTCGGACGACATGACCAACTGGACGATCGGCACGCTGGAGGGGCTGGTTCGCACGACCAGAGGCGGAGTGGTGCCCTGCGGCATGCGGCGCAGGATGGTCTGGGACACGCCGGTGGTCTGGGACAGCGCCGTGTTCATATCCACATACGGCTGGAAGATGAGTTTCACGAGGCCGACGCCATTGGAAGTTTCCGAACGGACCTCGATGAGGTCATCGACGTTGTTCATGATCGCGATCTCAGAGAATGAGGTCATCTTCGAGGCCATCTCCGAGGCGTTCAGGCCGGTGTAGGTCCAGACCACGGTGATCTCGGGACTGTCCACGCGCGGCAGGATGTCGGTGGACATGCGGCGGGCCGACATCACGCCAAAAAGGAGGATCAGAATCGCGAGAACCGCGATCGAATATTTATAGCGCAGGGCAAAAAGGACAATCCACATGGCGTCAGCCGGTCATTGATTTCGGAGAGCCTAACACCGCCGAAAGGGAAAAGTGTGTCAGCGGGGAGCCTATATTGTAACGAAAAGTGCCGGATCGGGGCCGGCTGATACAGGTTGATACATTTTTTGTGATTTCGTCGGGGAAAAACCGATTATTCTCCAAGAACAACATGTCCTCAGCTCTCCATATCGCGGTGGTCGACGATCACCGTGACATTCGCGAACTGCTGGTGCGTTATCTCGGCGAGCACGGCTACCGGGTGAGCGCCGCAGAAAACGCGGCGGCGTTTCGCCGACAGTGGGAAACCAGCGCGCCGGATTTGCTGGTGCTCGACATCATGATGCCGGGCGACGATGGACTGACGCTTTGCCGGGAGGTGCGGGCCAAATCGCAAATCCCCATCATTTTTCTCACGGCGATGGCGGAGGATACCGACCGCATCATCGGGCTCGAAATCGGGGCCGATGATTATCTAACCAAACCCTTCAATCCACGCGAACTGCTGGCACGGATCAAGGCGGTCATGCGGCGAACGCAGAGCCTGCCGCCGACGCGGGAAACGGTGCGAGCGGAAAAAATCCATTTCGGCAACAAGGCGCTGGAAGTCAGCCGCCGCGAGGTGGTGGGCCACGATGGCGTGGCGGTGCCGTTGAGCCATGCGGAGTTTCGGTTGCTCTGCGTTTTTTTGGAAAGGCCCGGCATCGTGCTTTCGCGCGATCAGTTGCTGGATCTTACTTCCGGCCGTACCGCCGAGGTGTGGGATCGGAGCATCGACAACCAGGTCAGCCGCTTACGCCGCAAGATCGAGGATGATCCGGCCCAGCCGGAGTTGATCAAGACGTGCTGGGGCGATGGGTATCAATTTGCCGGAAAGGTGAGCAAGTCATGAGGCGACTTTTCCCCCGAACGCTGAGCGGGCAGCTGATCCTGCTCATGCTTCTGGCCGTGGCCATCTCGCAGGTGGTGACGCTGGTGATCTATCGTGTGGAGCGGGCCAAGGCGGTGCGCGGAGTAGTGGGCGAGGAATGCCTGGGCCGCGCTGCCTCGGCCTTTCGTCTGGCGGAAGGGATTTCTCCAAGCCAACTCGGGGAGACGCTGGATACGGTCGAGACTCCCCTCACCCGCTATTGGATCACCGACCAGGAACTGGCCCCGGCCGACTGGCAGAGGCAGGCGCGGGAGCATTTGCTGAAGCCGACTTCCGCGACGGGGCGGCATTCCTCAACGTCGAGTTTGTTTGCCAACGATCCGATGCTCAATCGCGTTTCGGATAAGGAGTGGCAGGAGATGTCGGGGGGATCGTGGCTTTTGCAGCAGCCCATTCATATTCTCGATTTGCCGCAGTGGAATGGCTTCGGGTTTTCCATGAAACTCAGCGAGGGCGGCTGGCTGAACATGGTCTACGCCAAGCCGGGGTTCCTGATGCAGACGACGTTGACGCCCGGCTACTATGCGGCGCTGGTCATCACGGTGCTCATCTTTGCTTCGGCGGCCATCTTTGTGGCCCGGCGTATTTCCCGCCCGCTCCGGCACCTGACCAAATCCGTGGAGCATCTGGGCCGGGGACAGGAACTGGAAGTCCTGCCGGAGGAAGGGCCGGATGATATTCGCTCGACGATCACGGCCTTCAATCGCATGCAGGTGCGGCTGCGCCGTTTCCTGGAAGACCGCACAAAAATGCTGGCGGCGATCGGCCATGATTTACGCACGCCGATCACCTCATTGCGACTGCGCACGGAGTTCATCGCCGATGCGGAGATGCGGGAGAAATTCAAGGCCACGCTTGATGAAATGCAGGGCATGGCGGAGGCGGCGCTTTCCTTCGCGCAATCCGAATCGACGGTGGAGCCGACGCGGGTGGTGGATCTCAACGCGTTACTGGAAAGCATTTGCGATGATCTGACGGAACTGGGCTGGAAGGTCGAACTCCAAGGCGATGGACGGCTCCCCTACCCGTGCCGATCCGCCGCGCTGCGCCGGGCCATCCGGAACGTGATCGAGAATGCGGTGCGCTATGGCGATCAGGCGCGAGTGTCGCTGCGGCCTTCGAACGAAGGGGTGGAGATCATGGTGGAAGATGATGGGCAGGGAATCCCGGAGGCTGATCGGGATCGGGTTTTTGACCCTTTCGTGCGCCTGGAGGTTTCGCGAAATCGCGACACGGGCGGAGTGGGGCTTGGGCTTTCCATCGCGCGATCCATCGTGCGCAGCCATGGCGGGGAGATTACGCTTTCCCAGGCCGGAGCGGGATTGCGCGTGCATATTCACCTGCCGGAATGTCCGGCGGCGCCGGAGACGACCTAGGATTTCGATTTGCTGAGCCGCTCGACCGGCTGGTCCCACAAAAGCTCGTGGGCCTCGCGGAGAATGCCGGGAATGCGGTCGGCGAAGGGACTGTCTCCCAATACGGCACGCACGGCGGGAGCGTCCACGGTGCCAGCGTTTTCTCCGGGGAACCAATGAGCGGCGTTGCCGAGGAGGTTGTAGCGCATCTTGCCGAAAACGGTCATGTCGAGGGAGGTGGCGAAATTCCAGAGGCGGAGAATTTCCCGGATATTGATCTCGCCGGGAACCTGTTCCCAGGCGGGGAGACCTTCGGCCCAGCGTTCGGTCCAGTCCCGGCCGAGAGTTTCGTCCATGGCGGTGCGCAGGCGGGCCTCGATGACGGGGACGATTTCCGGGGCGCGGTCGAGGAGATCCACGGCGCGCATGTGCTCGTCGAAATCCTCCGGTTTGGAAACGCCGAGGCTGAGAGTCTGGACCTCGGGACGCAGGAGGCAGAAGAGGTCGTTGAAGACCATGGGCGAGTGGGGTTCACAGAGACGGCGCAGTTTGTCGGGCGGCTCGTAGAGTTTTCCGCCCTTGTCATTCGGGCTGATGATGAAGACGCCCATGTCGTGGCGTTTCGCAGCCTCGATGGCGGGCCAGTTGGCCTGATTGACCCAATACCAGTGGACGTTGCAGTAATCGAACTCGCCGGTCTCGTTGGCCTCGGTGATGACGTCGCAGGAGGCGTGGGTGGAAAACCCGATATGGCGCACGCGGCCTTCGGCCTGCAATTTGCGAGCAGCGGCGAGGGACCCGCCTTTTTTCAAAGTCACGTCGAGAAGGTCTCGGTTATTGATGCCGTGAACGGAAAGCAGATCGACGTAGTCCAGCCGCAGACGGGACATGCACAGGTCGAAGGCCTTGAGAAAATCCTCCTCGGCGGCGGGGGCGATTTTTGTTTGCACGATGAGTGATTCGCGCGGGAGCGTGGGCAGGATTTGGCCCAGTTGCACCTCGGAGCTGCCGTAGCCTCGGGCTGTCTCGATGTGGTTGACGCCCAGTTCCAGGGCGCGCCGTATACAGCTCTCGACGAGTTGCTGGCTTTCGGCGGATATCTTTTCCAGCGGTTCGTCTTGCCAACTCTGCTGGTAGCGCATGCCGCCGCAGGAAAAGACGGGCATGGAGAGTTCGGTGCGGCCGAAACGGCGGTATCGCATCAGACCAGCTCCAAAAGGGTCGCGACCTCGATATCGGCCGTTTGTGGAAACATGTCCATCGGCTTGGCACGCTTTACCGCGTAGGCGGTGTTGAGCCTTTTGATGTCGCGAGCGAGGGTGGAGGGATTGCAGGAGACGTAGATGATACGGGCCGGGCGGCGCTCCAGGACTTGCTCCAGAACAGAACCGGCCAGGCCCTCGGCAGGGGGGTCGAGCAGCAGGGTTGTCTCGGCCGGGGCACCGGAATCCAAGGCGGAGCCAAGATGCGCCTTCACATCGCCGAGCAGATAGGTTTCCTCCTCGCTGACGCCTTCGCGGGCCGCCCGCACGGAGTCGGCGCTCCACTCGATGCCGATGACTTTGCGGAAGAGGGGCTTCAGGCGCTTGGCAAAAAATCCGGCACCGCAGTAGGCATCGATCAACAGCCCGCCTCCAGGACGGACCATTTCCTCGACGATCTCCAGCATCCGGCCGGTCATGGCGTCATTCACCTGGCGGAAGCCGAAGTATTCGCCGGGCTCGCGCAGGGGATGTTCGCCATCATGGGGACGGGAGGCACGGAGTTCGGCCAGCATGGCATTGACGTGATCGGTGGCGATGAGGCATCGCGACATCTCGATGATCTTGCGGCTTTTGGGGCCGAAGAAACCGACATAGCCGGACTTCGCATGCACGGTGATGCGGTTGCGGTAATGGAATTCCTGTGGAGAAGGCTCGACCTCCTCGACCGGAGGATCGGCTAATCCACCCAGGCGGCGCAGAACGTCGGCGACCTGATCGCGCTTGATGAGCAACTGGCGCGGATAGGCGATGTGTTGATAATGACAACCGCCGCAGCGGCCGTAGACAGGGCACGGGGGCTTTACCCGATCCGGAGAGGCCTCCACGATGCGGACCAGATCTCCCTCGGAAAAACTGGAGCGCTCCTTGGTGATATGGGCCACGATTTTCTCCCCCGGGATGACCTGCGGGATGAAACACACCTTGCCATTATCGAGGCGGCTGAGACCCTGCCCCCCGAAGGCTACTTGTTCGACGACCAGAGAAATTTCCAAGGCGGCAGTATCAGGCACCGGGCCGTCTCCCACAAACGAAAAATCCCGCCCCGCGTTGCGGCGGGACGGGATGTCCTCGGTTACCTCAAAGGGTTACCCTACGGTGATCTTGCGCGGTTTCACCGCTTCGACCTTTTGCAGGCTGACGGTGAGAAGCCCCTGCTCGAGGCGGGCGGCGATCTTCGTGGAATCGATGCTGGGATCGAGATCGAAGACCCGGCGGTAGGCGGTGGCCACGCGTTCGCGGTAGACCGGCCGGCCGGGATGTTCGACCGAAGCGCGGGTGCCGGTGACGACGAGTTGGCCGTCATCGACGGATACGTCCACGCCGTCCTTGCTGACACCGGGCATCTCGACTTCGAGCGTATAGGTATCCGCTGTCTGGTGGAGATTGACCCGGGGCGTGGCGTAGGCGACGCGACCGGTGGTGGCGGGTGGTGGGGTTTGTAATGTGCTCATATGGTGAATTCCTTGGTTTTGGGTTGATCAGTTGAGTTCGACCTGGATTTTCCGCGGTTTGGCCTCCTCGGCCTTGGGCAAGGTGACCGTGAGGATGCCGTCCTGATAGGCGGCCTTGACCTCCTCGGGTTTGACCGGAGACGGCAGGGTGATGCTGCGCCGGAATGACCCGGAGGTGCGTTCGCGGCGGAAGCTTTCGCCTTCCCTGGTTTCGGATTTGCGCTGGCCGGAAATGGTCAGGACATCGTCCTCCAGAGAAAGGTCGAAATCCTCATTTTTCAGGCCAGCCAGTTCCACTTGGACGGTGATTTTCTCGCCGTCTTCGTAGACGTCCAAAGCCGGGGACCACCCTGCCGACCGACCCGAAACCGGGCTGGTCAACGGGAAGGCGGAATCGAACAAATCCCGCAGGGACGGAAGGCGATCAAAGGGTGATCGCGGAGTCAGATCGGATGTTTGGTATCGGATGATATTCATGGTTGGTTTTACTTCACCACCATAAATAGCCAGAAGCATGCCAGCGGAAAATGCCGACATCAATTTTGCGTATCTATCTTACGTGAAGATAATTAGTATAGTTTACACGAAAATACCGTGAAATCAGATTGCGTCATTTCGACACATAATCCGCGCCATCTGGCGCAGGCAGAACCGCGTCACATTGACCCATCAATCACTGATTGAATGGTGCCCATCGTCTGGGTGTAGCTCTGGATAATACGATAACCGACCAAAAGCATGATGCTGATGTAGATGATTTGGGGGACCCAGAAACCGTAGGTATTCAGGCTTTGAAAGAAGCGGTCCTTGAAGATTTCCGCCGCCCGCTGGATCTCCTCATCGAGCCGTCCGGTTTCCTCCCCCACCTCGATGGCCCGCTCCAAAGTGTCCGGCAGACGGGAGCCCCGCAGGGCCTCAGCCAATCCCTGCCCGGATTGCACGCGTTGCACAGCCTGGGCGCTGGCCGTTTCCAGAATGGCGCTTTCCGAAGATTTTCCGGCGAAGGACAGCCCCTTCAGCAGACCCCCACCCGAGCGCACGTAGAGGGAGAAGACCATGGAGAACTTCCAGGAGGTCCAGGCGGTGATAAATCCCCCGATCATGGGGATGGCGGCGATGATCTGACCGGCCAGGGTGTTGGCGGCAAAAAGTTTGCGCATCCCCCAGAGGATCAGGATCGCAGGAATGAAGACGCCATAGAATTTCGCCAGCAGGAAGATGACGCCTTTCCAGAAGGTCGGCCAGCCGTCCCCCAGAATGGCGGGGGCGATGGCCATGAGCACGGCGCCCAGATGCAGGATCAGGAGCGGGTAGATGCAACGCTTGATGAGTGATTTCCGGGCCTTGGCGAGTTCCCCGTAGTACTGCTCGAGTTCCAGAAAAATCTGCTCAAGCCGCCCGGTGGTTTCGCCGGCTTCGATGACAACGCCATCGGCGGTGGCGAATCCGGACGCGTGAAAGGCGGCGCTGACCGAGCCGCGAGCGGTCAGTTCCTCGGCGATGCGCCGCGAGATGCGGGCGATGGCGTTGGAGCCGCGGGACATGATCTCCAGTCCCCGGTTCATCGGGATGCCGCTTTTGACCAGCTGGGCCAGTTCGTGAAAAAGTTGGGCCTTTTGCTGAAAGCTGGGTTGCACGGAAGAGTGGTTTACGGAACCCTGCACCCGTGAGCGGGTCCCCGTCAATCAAGGCCGATGAAAAGTTCATGCGCGCGGCTCTCGTCGAGGCGCGTAAGGGCGTGGGCAAAACCCTGCCGAATCCCGCGGTCGGGTGCGTGATCGTGAGGAACGGGCGCATCCTCTCCCGAGGCTGGCACCGGGCGGCCGGGTGTCCCCATGCGGAGATCGAGGCGTTAAAGGCGCTCAAGGGCCGGGTCAAGGCAGCCACGGTTTATGTGACGCTGGAGCCCTGCTCCACTCAAGGGCGGACACCTCCCTGCACCGGAGCCCTGCTGCAGGCGGAAGCCGCCCGGGTGGTTTACGGGGCGACCGATCCAAATCCGAAACATGCCGGGAAAGCCAAAAAAATCCTGACGCGAGCCGGGGTGGCGGTGACCAGCGGGGTATTGGCGGCAGAGTGCGAGGCTCTCAATGCGGAGTGGAATAAATGGATCGCGACCGGCATGCCTTATGTCATCGCCAAAGCCGGGATGACGCTCGACGGGCGGATCAATTCGCCGCCGGAAAGCCGGTGGATTACGTCGGCGGCATCACGCCGCGACGCCATGAACCTGCGACGGCGGGTGCAGGCCATCCTGGTCGGCGGCGGCACGGTGCGTGATGACAATCCGAAGCTGACCATTCGGGGCGGCAAGGCGACCCAACAGCCACTGCGGGTGGTCTGGACGAAAACGGGCCGATTGCCGGTAATGGCTCATCTTTTTACCGACGAACACAAGGACCGCACCATCGTGCTCAAAGGCATGAGCCTCCGGGCGGCCTTGCGTGATCTCGGCAGACGCGGGGTGGTCTGCGTGCTCATCGAAGGCGGGGCTCATGTGCTGGGAGAAGCCTTTGACCGGCAACTGGTAGACGAGGTGTGTTTTTACATGGCCCCTCTGATCACCGGCGGGCCCACGCCCACGGTCGGGGGGCGGGGCGTGAAGGACAATGAGAACGCGATCCGTCTCGCGGAAACTGAGTTCCGGCGCATCGGCGCCGATGTGCGACTGACCGGAAAGGTCGTCAGAAGTTGATCGGTGGCGGCTCCGGCATCTTGATGGCCGGTTCGTCGAGCGGAGAGTCCAAGGGATTCACAGGCTCGGCCTTGCGCACCTCGGGCTCGGGTTCCGGCGGGCCTTCCGAAGCGACGGGACCAGAGAAAGGTTGATCGGAGGGAGCGCCTTCACCGCCGGCCGGTTCGCCGTTTTCCCCGCCCTCAGTCGCCGCCGGTGGCTCCGGATTGACCGCAATGGCGCGCGCGACGGGGATGCTTTCATCGAATTTCTGAGCGGCGGGTCTCACCGAATTATAGACGTCGGTAAGGCCAAGTAGCGTCGGCGCGAGCACGGCGATGGGCCGGATGGTCGCGGGATCAACGGCTGCGGCGGCGCGAGGCCACTCCTCCTGCCCGTATTCCTTCGCATAATTGCGAATGCCTCCGCCATGGACGTCGCAGCGAATCTTCGGGATCTCCGCCTCGGTGGCGTATTCGGCATAAACGCCGGCCTCCGCACATTTCGGCGTCGCCAGCAGACCGGTGGTCCGGCAGATCTCGACGGTCTTGAGCGTATCGGGCTTCATGAACTTGACGGCGGGCAGTTCCTCGCTGGCCACGTTCATGATCTTCGTCCAGATAGGCAGGGCCAGGTCGCGGCCAAAGGCTCCGCGATAAATCTTGGTCGGCTTGTCGAAGCCGACCCACACGCCGCAGGTGACCGAGCTGTTGTAGCCAAAGAAATAGGTGTCGGTGAAATTATAGGCTGTGCCGGTCTTGCCTGCGGCAGGCATATCCTTGAGTCCGTAGTCGGAGAAAGCCACGGAGCCGGTGCCACGGCGCAGCGCATCCTCCAGACCCACGTGTGTCTGCCACGCGGCCTCAGGGCTGAGCGCCTTCACCTTCTCGGTGGTGGCCTTGAAAATTTGTTGTCCGCCGGCGTCGCTGATTTTTTCGATGATATAGGGCTGCTTCGGCCGCAGGCCGCCGTTGGGGAAAATGGTGTAGGCCAGCGTGATTTTCTCCAGCGTCTCTTCGCTGCTGCCGAGGTAGGTATTCGTGTAATTGCGCAACGGGGCGGTCATGCCCGCATCGGCCACGACCTTCTTGACCGGGTCCAGGCCGATCTGCATGCCGAGGCGAACCGTGGCGGCATTCTTGCCCTTGGCCAGAGCCTCGCGGGCCGGGATGCCGCCCTCGTATTCGTTGCCTGCGCGTTCCACGCCCCATTCGCCAAGGATGCCGGCGTTGCCGCCGATCATCACGTAGCGATTGTCCATGCAGGCGTCATCCAGGGTCTGGCCGGGGAAAACACCGCTTTCAAAGGCAGCGGCGTAGACAAACGGAACGAAGGCCGTGCCGACAGGGCGCCTGGCCATGGTCGCGCGGTTGTATTCGCTGTGCTTGAAATCACGACCCCCCACCATGGCGAGGACAGCGCCGGTGGAATTTTCCAATGCCATGACGGCGCCCTGGAGATATTTCGGCTCCGGCATGCGCATCGACATATTGCCGTGATTGATCTGGTCCTCGATCGCCTTGGCCGAATTGCGGTAGGTTTCAAAAGTCGAGTGGGGATAACCGTCGCGAGACTCTACGGCGGCGAGGGTATCGCGCATGGAAAGCTCGGCGGCGCGCTGGATTTTCATGTCGAGCGTGGTGGCGATGCGGAAGCCGCCGTTCATGGCCCGGTCAAAGCCCAAGGCCGCGATGACCTGCTGGCGGATGTAATCGATGGCGTAAGAAACCTTGAAGGGGTTGGTGCGCTTCATCACATACATCGGCAGATTAGTCTGCTCCTGCAGTTGTTTGCCATCGATGAAACCCTGCTCCCGCATCTTCTTCAGCACGCTGTTGCGCGAAGTGGTCGAGCCCTCCTTATTATTCCACGGCGACAGCGCCTGCGGGCTCTTGAGCAGACCGGCCAGCGTGGCACACTGGCCGATGTCGAGGTCCTTGGCCGACTTGCCAAAGTAGCCCCGCGAGGCCGCCTCCACCCCGTAGAAACCGCTGCCGAAATAAACGCGGTTGAGATAGAGCTCCATGATCTTTTCCTTCGAGAAATTTTTCTCGATGCGCTGGGCCAGGAACATTTCCACCAACTTGCGCTTGTAGGTGCGCTCACGCAGTTCGAAGGAATTGCGCGCAACCTGCTGCGTCACGGTGCTCGCGCCCTGCGAAATTTTGCCGCGGCGGTAGTTAGTAATGGCGGCGCGAAGGATGCCCATATAATCCACGCCATCGTGGCTGTAGAACTTGTTGTCCTCGGCGGCGATGACGGCCTTCACCATCATCGGTGAGACTTTATCGAGCGGAACGGGATGGCGATTCTGAATGAAGATCTTGCCCATCTCCTTGCCTTCGCGGTCGTAGATAATGGAGGCGGCCTCCATGTGCTCCATCTCCTCGAGATTGTACTCGGCGGCGCGACGCTCGTATTCGGTCGTGACATAAATCCACCCGACCCATGCGACAATGGCACCCAATAATACGAGAGCTATCGGCGTATAGAACCACCACCGCGTATAGAGCGGCTTGCGCTTCCCCCGTTTGACCGGTTTTTCCCAACTGTGTAAACGTCTACTGATGGGGCGTTATTTCCCATGTTTCTACTCTTCACGCAAATGAGAAAACAGACGGAATGGCCTTATTGATAATGCAAACTATTTGCCATTGACAACCAAGGGGCCGAAAGCCAGCCTGCCGAGCACTTTTATGGTCCGCAAATTTCTCCTGTCCTTCCTCGCCAGCGTCTCGGCCGCCTGGGCTGGAACAGCCTCTTCCGGCCAGATCAGCAACGATGCCAACCCTTGGTGGGAATGGGACACCGCGACCGGCGATTGGTTCGGAGTCCGCACAACCCTGGAGGACAAAGGCATCGAAGTTTTCGGGGGATATTCGGCTGAGGTCTGGGGCAACACCACCGGGGGCATCAAACAGGGTGCCGTTTATACGGGCCTGCTGGATTTCGGCACGACGGTAGATCTGGAAAAGCTGGTGGGGTGGCAGGGGGCTAAAGTGAGCACGACCTGGCTGTGGATCAGCGGGCGGGATGCCTCGGAGGATCTGGTGGGCAATTTTTTCACCATCTCGAATCTCGCGGGCTTCAACACGCTGCGCATGATGGAACTGTGGTTCCAGCAGGATTTTTTCCAGCGTGGGGCTGATGCGGCGCCGGGTCTGTCGATCCGGGTGGGACAGTTGACGGCGGACAGCGAGTTCGTCATTTCCGACTATGGGGCGCTGTTCATCAACGGGACGTTCGGCTGGCCGGCGTTCATGTACACCAACCTGCCGGAAGGCGGTCCGGGCTATCCGATGGGCACGCTGGGCGTGCGCGTGGCGGTAAGTCCATGGGAGTGGATGACGCTGCAGAGCGCGGTGTTCCAAGGCAATGTCTTCGCGCAAAATGTGAACCGTCATGGATTCGACTGGGATCTGAGCGCGAACGAAGGGTACTTCTGGATCAATGAAGCGCAGGTGCGCTGGAACCACGGCGAAGAGGCGACGGGCCTGCCCGGACAGGCCAAGGCCGGGGCGTGGTTTCACACCGGCAATTTTTCCGATCCGTACTTCGACAGCGCCGGCATCCCGCTGGCGGATGAAGGCTCCAACGGCGATCCCCTCACCCGCCAATGGAACTTCGGCTTTTACGGCATCGTGGACCAGATGGTCTATCGCGAACCGAGTGAGGCGGCGGAGGTGTCCGGCCTGAGCAAGGATGGCAAGACCGTCACCGGTTTCAAGAGCGGCAAGCGTGTGGTCCAGCAGGCTTCGAACCAAGGCCTGGGCTGGTTCGGCCGCATAGCCTTTGAACCGCAGAATCGTAATTTTGTCGGCTTCTACTTCGATACCGGGGTGGTCTACACCGGGCTGATTCCCACGCGGGATGAAGACCAGTTCGGCCTCGCTTTCGGGTATGGCCAGTTGACCAACGGCGCCCGCGAAAATCTCGAAGCGGAGGGTTCGCGCGGCGTGGGTGCGGAAATGGTCCTTGAAGCGACTTACCAAGCCGTGATCACGCCCTGGCTGACGATCCAGCCCAACGCGCAGTTCATCATCAATCCCGGTGGCACGCAGGATTTGAACAACGCTTTTGTGATCGGCGGCCGCGCGGCGATTACGTTTTAAGAAACCGGACGGCCTTCGTCCGCGTCGATGTAGCCGAACATGGTGACGATATCGTCGCGGTGTTCCAACCCGCTCTGCTTCTTGCGCATGATCAAGGTTTCGGTCCCGGCGTCATTCCAGCCGCGCTTGCGCATAAACTCATTCCAGATCTCGATCTGTTCCTCGTCGGGCTGTTGCCCGTGCACATAGCACCAGTCGAGGACCTCCTCGTCGGAAAGGCCGCTGCGTACTTCGGCAGCGAGGTCGTCGTAGGACACGCGGAGAAAACTCGCGCAGCGTTTGTCGAAACCCTTGCCGAGATTTTCCACGCAGTCGGCGGGCAGTTCATCGGCGGCCTGCAGGCGAATCTTATCCAGCATGCGGCCCAAGTAGACGATGCCTCCGACCTGATCGTAGGGACTACGGGGATGTTTCATGCGGCCGAGGATGACGGAGCCGGTTTCTTGTTCCCATCAAGAAATGAGGAAAGAATGAAAAGGCCGGCGGCGACGCAGATGCAGGAGTCGGCCACATTGAAGGCCGGCCAGTGGCCGTACCACGGGAGAATGATGTCGACAAAATCGATGACGAAGCCGTGGAGGATGCGGTCGGTCAGATTGCCCACCACGCCGGAAACCAACAGGGCAGAGGCCACGCGAGAGAGCGGGTCGCGGAACATGTTTTTCCAGGTGAGCACGGCGAGGACGATGAGCGCGATGGAAGCCAGCCCGATGAAAAACCAGTTATTATTCCGCATCATGCCGAAGGCCGCGCCGGTGTTGTGAACCTGCACGAGATTGAAGAAACCGGGAATGACCGGAATCATGTCGTGCTCGGGAATATGCTTCAACACCAGCGCCTTGGTGATCTGATCAAGCACGTACAAAGGCAGGGCCAAGGTCAGCCAGAGTTTCATACCGGAGTGATGTCAGCCACGGCCTCGGAGCAGCGCTCGCAGAGATCGGGATGGGCCGCGTTTTGGCCGACGTCCGGCAGGAAGCGCCAGCAGCGCGCGCAGCCCACATGCGGGGACTTGTCGAGCCTGGCGGCGGGCTCGGCTCCGGCGGTGAGGTGCAATTCGCTGATGATGAAAAATTCCTCCAGTTCGGATTTATTCGATTCCAGTGCGGGGATCTGTCCGGCGGGAGCCTCGAGAGTGATACTTGCTTCCAGCGGTTTGGAAATGGTCTTGGCTTGGCGGGCAGGTTCGATGGCTTGTTGGTAAACCACGCCGCGCAGCTTGAGCCATTCCTCGACCTTCTTTTCCAAGGCCTCGTCGCGCAGGGAGGCGGAGGCTTCGGGGAAGGCTTCCAGATGGATGCTCTTGGTGTGCCCGGCGTAACCCCAGGCCTCGTCCGCAGTGTAGACCAGGATGGGCGCAAGAAGGCGGGTGACGGCCTCGAAGCAGGCCTGCATGACGCTTTGGGTGGCTAGGCGTCGCGGACTGGAAGGAGCGTCGCAGTACATGCGGTCCTTGGTGATGTCGACGTAGACGGCGCTGAGATCGACGGTGCAGAATTGGTTCAGCGTTTCGTAGACGGCGCGGAAGTCGTAGGCCTCATAACCGGCGCGGCATTTGGCGATGACTTCCTGCAGGCGGCTGAGGACCCAGCGGTCGATGGTGGTCGCGCCGGAAAGGTCCTCGCCGGTGAAACCATTGAGATTCGCGAGGAGAATGCGGAGCACATTGCGGAAACCGCGGTAGCGCTCAGCCACCTGCTTGAACATGTCCTCCCCGAATGGCACCTCGTCGGTGTACTGCACGGTGGCGACCCACAGGCGCAGGATATCGGCGCCGTATTGATCGACGAAATGCTCGGCGTGGGTGGGCTTTTTGTATTCGGCGGATTTGGAGATTTTCTTGCCGTCCTTGTCCACGACGAAGCCGTGAGTGATGACTTCCTTGTAAGGAGCGCAATCGTTGAGGGCGACGCTGGTCATGAGCGAACTCTGGAACCAGCCGCGATGCTGGTCGGTGGCTTCGAGATAGATGTCGGCGGGGAAATGGAGTTCCGGCCGATGGCGCAGGACGGCCTCGTGTGAGACACCGGAATCGATCCAAACATCGAGAGTGTCGTTGCGGCGCTTGGTGTCGGCGGGAAGCCCGACGGCCTCGGCCCACCAGGCGTCATCTTTTTCAAACCAGAGATTGGTCCCCTGCTCTTTCACCAACACGGCCACCTTTTCGATGACAGCGGGATCGAGGATGGGTTCGCCGGTGGCCTGATAAAAGACAGGCAGCGGCACGCCCCAGGTGCGCTGGCGGGAGATACACCAATCGGGCCGTGCTTCCACGGTTCCGGCGATGCGATTGCGGCCCCAACTGGGCAGCCACTTGGTTTGATCCACCGCACCGAGGGCAGGCTGGCGAATGTCGTCGACCCTGATGAAGAACTGCTCGACGGCGCGGAAAACGATCGGCGTCTTGGAACGCCAGCAATGCGGGTAGTCGTGGGTGTAATCGTGGGCGGCGAGGAGCGAACCGTTTTCGCGGAGAAACTCGACGATCTCCTTGTTGGCGGCGAAGACGTATTTGCCGGTCCACTGCGGCATGCCCACCTCTTCGGTGAACTTGCCGTGATCGTCGACGGGAGAAAGAACCGGCAGGCCGTTTTGCTGGCCGGCGGTGTAGTCGTCCTTGCCGTGGCCAGGCGCGATGTGAACCTGGCCGGTGCCGGTTTCCATGGTGACGAAGTCGGCGGTGATGACGCGGGAGATGCGAGGCAGAAAAGGATGTTGGGCTTCAAGGCCCTTGAGTTCCTCGCCTTTGAGCGTGGCGACCTCGGCCGTGAGAACGAGACCAGTATCGGCGACAAATGCTTCCAGCAAGGCTTTGGCCACGATGAATTTTTTGCCGCCGAAATCGCCAACGACATAATCAGCCCGTGCGTCGACGGCGATGGCGAGATTAGCCGGCAGAGTCCAGGGAGTGGTCGTCCAGATGACCATCGCGGCGTCCTGCAACGGGCCGGAAGCGTTGACGAGGTCGAACTTCACATAGATGGCCGGATCGGTGCGCTTGGCGTATTCCACCTCGGCCTCGGCCAGCGCGGTCTGTGCGCCGGTGCTCCAGGAGACGGGTTTCTTGCTGCGGTAGACCAGGCCCTTTTTCACGAAGCGGCCGAAGGAACGGATGATCTCCGCCTCGTAGCCGGGGTCGAGAGTGAGATAGGGATTCTGCCAATCGCCGAAGACGCCGAGGCGGCGGAATTGGCGGCGCTGGATGTCGATGAATTTGCGGGCCAGTTCCTCGGATTTCCGGCGGACCTCGACGGGCGAGAGGCCAGTACTTTCCTTGACGACCTTGAATTCGATAGGCAGGCCGTGGCAGTCCCAGCCCGGCACGAAGGGGGCGCGGAAGCCGAGCATGGTGCGGGATTTGACGATGAAATCCTTGAGCACCTTGTTGAGGGCGGTGCCCATGTGCACGTCGCCATTGGCGAAGGGCGGGCCGTCATGGAGGACAAAAAGCGGGGCGTCCTTGCGATTTTCCTGAATCTGAGCGTACAGACCGGCTTCTTCCCAGCGCGCCAGCATCTCCGGTTCGCGGGTGGTGAGGCCGGCCTTCATGGGGAAGTCGGTCTTCGGGAGATTCAGGGTGTCCTTGTAACTGCTCATTGGAAAAGGGGGAAATACCTACCAGCACACAGGCCGGGGGTCAAACAGGGGGAGATTTAAGTTTTAAGAATTAGGTGATAAGGAAGAAGGCAAAACGGCGGCGTTCAGAGGGAAACGCGCCGGAGAAGGGCGATTCAGGCCGAAAGGGCGGGTTCGGAGGCGGCGGCGAGATGCCGGGCGGCGACGTCCTCCAACTCCGCCAGGCTGGCCACGCGGGAGAAGGACTCCCGAAGGCGGGCGCTGTCGGTCATGCCGCGGGTGTAGGCCATGAGCCGGGCCCGCATGGACCGCATGGCCATGAGCTCACTCTGCCGCCAGGCGATTTCCTGGGCGCAATGATCACAAATGAGAGCCCAACGTTCGGCCAGCGTGGGGGGCGGCGGGCATTCCTGGCCGTCCAGAGCGGCGCGGATTTCGGTGAAGACCCAGGGATTGGCCATGGCGGCGCGGCCGATCATGAGACCGGAGACGCCGGTTTCGGCTTTGCGTTTGGCGGCGTCGGCCCCGGTGGTGATGTCGCCGTTGCCGATGACGGGGATTTTCACCTTGGCGGCGACGGCAGCGATGACGTTCCAATCGGCCTCGCCAGTGTAGCCCTGGGCCTTGGTTCGGCCATGGACGACGATGCGCTGGATGCCGCTTTGCTCAAGGAGGCTGGCGGTTTCGGTGGCGTTGACGGTGTTTTCATCCCAGCCGATGCGGATCTTGGCGGTGACAGGAACAGGGCTCGCGGCTTTCACCACGGCTTCGGCGACGCGGGTGAGCAGAGGGCAGTCGCGCAGTAGGGAGGAGCCGCCGTTCTTGGAGACGACCTTGTTGACCGGGCAGCCGAAGTTGAGATCGATGAAGTCGGGGCCGACCCAATCAATGACGGCGCGGGCCGCTTCCCCCAACCGCTCGGGTTCGGCTCCGAAAAGCTGGACGCCGAGGGGGCGCTCCTCTTCCTGGAATTCCAGGTAATATTTGGTGCGCTCGTTGCGGTGGAGAATGCCCTCGGCGGAGACGAATTCGGTGGTGAGGACATCCGCGCCCCTGGCCTTGCAAATACGCCGGAAGACGGTGTTGGTCACACCGGCCATGGGCGCAAGGAAGAGTGGAAACTCCGCAGGCATCGCCCACCCTAGCACTAGCCGAAAGAACCGGCCAGCAATTCGCTGACCTCGGTCTGGACCTCAGGGATGCGTTCCATGGAGAGGTGCGGATTGGCCAGGACGAAGGTTTCACCGCTTTCGATGTGCTCGTAGACCAGTATGTCGTCATCGGCCGATTCCATGGGGCGGAGGACCTTTTTGCGCTCCAGCATGAGGGCGAGGATGTAGCGGGCGTTGGCGTAAACGGGGTTGTTTTCCTCGATGAGGCGACGGAGCAGGCTTTCGGCGTCGTCCTTTTTCATGGCTTCCGGCGGAGGCGGGGTCGGCGGCTCGTATTTGGAGCGCCAGAAGGAAAACGGCTCGATGTTGTCGTTGCGACCGGCAAAAGCCTCCTCGCTGATGTCCTCGCGGCGGAAGCCCTCGCCGTCGCGGAAAAGCAGAGTGTAAAAGAACTCGCCCTCGGTGAATTCGTGGCCGGAGCGGGCGCAGGTGTGGGTGCGGGATTTAATGTCCCAGTCGGCTTGCATAGGTCAGGAGGTCCAGGGGAATTTGATTTTGGGCAGGTCGCGGTTGGTAGAGCGATACCAAAGCAGCCATACACCGATGAGGCAGAAGAAGATGACGGGGGCCCAGGCGGCGACCTCCGGAGAGACACGGCTCCCCTTGCCTAGCGCCACAAAGAGGTTGCTGACGAAGACGAGGCTGAAGAACAGACCGATGGCCACGGCCACACCGCCGAGGATGCCCCGCCGGGAATAGACGATGCCCATGGGCGCAGCCAGCAAGACGACGATAAAACAACTCCACGGCACGGCCCAACGGTATTGAAGGTGGGTGCGGTAGGGAGCCAGGAGATTCGAGGGCAGGTCGCTGTTGTAAGACAAGTAGTCGCGCAGTTCGTCGACCGAGAGGTATTCAGGAATCCAGATGGAACTGCCGATACGCCAGGGGGTTTCCCGCCAGCCCGAGATGACGATCTGATCCTTGATCTCATTGGTATTGTTGACGGGACGACCGTCGGGGCCGAGTTCGAGGTACTTGGCGTTCAACAAAACCCAGTCCTTGGTTTCCGCATTGTACTCGGCGGCGTGGGCAAACCATTCCTTGGTAATGTTGCCCTCGTCGTCCTGCAGGAGGATCTGGACGTCGCGCATGACATTCTTGTTGGGCAGGATGCGGCGCATGAACCAGGTGCGCTTGTCTTCGCGGTTGCGATAAAGGTGCCCGCTGATGCCCGGCTCCCGCCGTTCGCCGCGTTTGATCTCATTCAGGATGTCCTTCTTGATCATTTCGGCGTGTGGGGCGCTCTCGTAGTTGCACCAGGTGGTCACGGCCACCAGCAACAGGCCGACCAGATACAGAGGGACGAGGATACGGCTGACGCTGACGCCCGCGCCGAGCATGGAGATGATCTCGTTAGTGCGGGACATGGCCGTGAGCGAGTACAGCAGGGCCAGCAGCATGCCGATGGGCAGACTCACCAGGATGATCTGCGGAATCTGCGACTGATAGTAGGTCAGCAGCATGGGCAGCATGGGGGTATTGGTCTTGGCGCCCAAAAAGTCCTGAAGGTTGTCGCTGAGGTCAAAAATGAACCAGATGGCGACAAAGCCAAAAAAACAGTAAATGAACGGCAGCAGAAACTTTGCCAGCACGTATCGGTCGAGTATTCTCATCAGTCGCGAATCGGTAATCATTAATGTCCAGCCCTCTCTCCGTCAACCAGCCACCGCTTTTTCCATGATCTCTCTGAATGAACACGGGGAGAGCCCGGAGGAAGGAGCCTTTACCCGGGAAGTCGAAAAGATCTTCTCGCCCGAGGGTCTGCTGGCGACGGCATCCAACTACGAATACCGGGCCGAACAGCAGCAGATGGCCCGGGAAGTGGCCCATACGCTGGAAAACGGGGGACATCTGGTCGTCGAGGCGGGCACTGGGGTGGGCAAATCGCTGGCCTACCTCATTCCGGCGGCACTGTTTGCGGTGAGGAACAAGCGCAAGGCGGTGATTTCCACCCACACGATCGCCCTGCAGGAGCAGCTCATTTACAAGGACATTCCCCTGATCCAGAAGATGCTGCCGGTGGAATTTGAGGCGGCGCTGCTGAAGGGGCGGAACAATTTTCTCTGCGGCACCCGGCTGGACCGTGCCCTGACGCAGGCCACCGATCTCTTTACCACGGAGCAGAAAATGGAGCTGGAACGCATCCACGAGTGGAGCCTCACCACACGGGATGGGTCGCTGAGCGATTTTGTGGAACAGCCGGATTATTCGGTGTGGGAGGAAATCCGCAGCGAGGACCATGTCTGCACGCAGAAGATCTGCGCGAAGAATCCTCGGTGTTTTTACCAGGCGCTGCGGCGGCGGGTGATCGGCGCGGACATCGTGATCCTCAACCATGCGCTGTTGTTCAATCTGCTGGGCGGGGTGGATGAGCAGGAGGGGCGCTCCAGTGGGTTGTTGTTTCCGAATGATTTCGTGATCTTCGACGAGGCCCATACGGTGGAGGACGTGGCCTCAAAGCACATCGGCATGGAGATTTCCCAGATGGGGCTCCGGCGCAGCATGCAACGGCTGTACAATCCCCGCACGAAAAAGGGCATTTTTCAGGCCATGAAAAACGGCCCGGCCTGCAGCGTGGTGGCGGAGTTGATGCCGAAGTCCGACAGTTTTTTCGAGGAAGTGGCGGAGAAGTGCCTGTTCAAACGGGGGCGGGAGTTCCGCGTGCGTGAGGCTGGCATTGCCGATGCGTCGGTCCTGAGCGATGGGCTGGCGCGGTTGACGGAGTTCATCAAAATCCAGGCGGGCAAGGAAGAGGATGAGGTCCGCAAAAACGAATTGCAGGATGCGGCCACCCGCCTGCGTGATGCGCGGCTGGGGATCGAGGATTTTCTTCGCCTGGAGCAGGAAGACCACGTCTACTGGGTGGAGCAGGCTGGGCGGAAAGAACAGTTCTGCAATCTCCGGGCCGCGCCGATTGACCTGGCCGAGACGTTGCGGCGGATGCTTTTCCGGGACAATAACTGCACGGTGATGACCAGTGCCACGCTTTCGGTGGGCAGCGAGAACCTGAACTATTTCCGCAAGCGCGTGGGAGCGGTGGACGCCAGAGCGATGCAGATCGGGAGCCCCTTTGATTACAAGAAGCAGATGCAACTGCATCTGGTGAAGAAGATGCCCGAGCCGCGCGATCCCGGCTATGATGCGGCGCTGGAAAAATGGATCGCGCATTTTGCCGATCAAAGCAAAGCCCGCGCGTTTGTCCTTTTCACCAGCTACCAGACTATGCGCACCGCCGCGCAGGCGCTGGAGGCTCATTTCGCCGAGCGCGGCTGGCAGTTGCTTGTCCAGGGCAGCGGCATGCCGGCCCTGCGCATGGTGCAGGAGTTCCGCGAGAACCCGCATAGCGTGCTCTTCGGAGTGGACAGCTTTTGGAGCGGGGTGGATGTGCCGGGAGATGCTCTGTCCAACGTCATCATCACCCGCCTTCCCTTCGTGGCTCCCGATCATCCGCTGACCGAGGCGCGGCTCGATGCCATCACGGCGGAAGGCGGAAGGGCCTTTGAACAATACTCGCTGCCCGAGGCGATCCTGAAACTGCGCCAGGGCGTGGGGCGGCTGATCCGCACCAAGTCCGACTCGGGGATGATCGTGATCCTCGACAGCCGCATCCTGACCAAACCCTATGGCCGCGCCTTCCTGCGCGCCCTGCCCGAATGTCCGACCCAGATCCATTAACCTCCCCCCGGTCCGGGTTATGGACCATGCTGGGCGTGGTGGCGCTGCTGGCGCTGATCACCGTCGCGGGCACGTCGGTGCTGTTCTGGCGCATGGGAGAGGAGGTCACCGACGAGGCCCGGCGCATGGCCAACGGCATCGCGCATGAGTTTGACCGTGTGCTGAACTTCACACCGGAGGTGCGGGTGGATTCCGTGCTGGTCATTGCGGGATCGACGCCAAAATTTGAATTGGTCACGCTGGAGCGCAAGGCGCTGGTGCGGCATCGGTGGAGCCACACGTGGATGCACAGCACCAAGGCCCTCGAAATCGAAGCGACCTTCACGGTGAAGGCGGGTTTTGATTTGAAAGAGCCCTTCCGCATCCAGATCGACCCGCGTACGCGCAATGTGGGCGCGGAGTTTCCCTCGCCGCAAATCCTGTCCATGGGGATGAGCGATGTGCGCATCCTCAATGACGAGGACGGTCTGTGGAACAAGCTCACCGCCGAAGACCGGCAGAAAGCTTTCCAGGCACTGGAAAAGAAGGCGCGGGAGGAATTCGCGGATTCCAGCCTGCTGGGTGAGGCCCGGATAGAGGCGGAAAAACAAGTGCGCGCGCTGCTCAAGCGGAGCGCAGAGGAGACGATGTTCCTGCCGCCGCAGCCGCTGGATTAAAAGGACGGCGGCCTAGCCGGGCTAGAAGCCGGGGTTGGCGGGAGCAGGCCGGATGATGAGACGAGGACCAGGGGGCGGCGTCGGGAGCGGCTTCGCTACAGTGGAAGTCAGGGCACCGGGAGCGGGTACGGGAACGGTCTTCACCTTGGGGATGAGAACGGGAGTGGGCGTCGGCCGGGGCTTGGGAACCACAATCGGAGTGACATCGGAGACGGTCACGATGCCGAGACCGCCCTTGGCTTCGGAGAAGGCGACGTAGTTGACCTTGCGGTTTTTGCGGGAGAAGACCCATTCGCCGTTGAACTTCGCACCCTCCGGCTTGAGGCCGTAGTAGTCGGTGGCCAGGGCCACGCCAGCTCCGGTGCGCGAGGGCGGACCGAAGCGGGAGCAGATGTAATCCCTCAAGCCTTCCCAACCGCCCGCACGCGACAGGGTGGAGATGCCGGAGCCGTCAAAGTAACGAATCTCCAGTTTCTTGAGCCGATCGTGTTGGAAATACGCAATGGCGATCGAGATCTGGTCGTTGGGATTATAGATCTCGTAAATCTCGTAGTCGGTGCGGCCAAAGGGCTGTTTTTGCACCTGAGCGAAACGTGAAAGCGACTTGGTGCGGTCCCCGATCTTCAGGCCGCCCACGTTGAAAGCGGCGACCGCCTGTTCACCGCGCACCGTGCCGGAACCGCCCACTCCGGAGGTCTGGCATCCGGCAAGACCGAAGCACATGACGGCTGTCAGCAGGAGAAGGACGTATTTCATGGCGGGGTAATTAGCAATCCGCCGCCAATTACGCAACCCTTTGCATAAATCAAATTTCAGCCCTCGTTTAGGCCGTAGTACTTCTCGCCGAGGACAATCTTGGGCCGCCCGGAGGCGATGCGCCACTTATTGGTGTCGCGCAGTGAATAGATGCAGCCGCAATATTCCTGCATGTAGAAGTTTTCGCGTTTGGAGATATCCACCATGCGTTCCGCCCCACCCTTTTTGCGCCAGTTAAAGGTCCAGTAGGACATGCCGGGGTAGCGATTCGCGGCGCGTTCCCCGCAGCCGTTGATCTGCTCCATGTTTTTCCAACGGGAAATGCCGAGGCAGCTGGTGATGACGGGAAATCCGTGCTCATGGGCATAGAGGGCGGTGCGCTCAAAGCGCATGTCGAAGCACATGGTGCAGCGCTCTCCGCGCTCGGGGGCCCATTCCAAGCCTTTCACCCGCTTGAACCAATCCTCCATGTCGTAGTCCGCATCGACAAAGGGAATACCGAGCTTCTCGGCGAAGCGGATATTCTCCGTCTTGCGCAACTCGTATTCCTCGCGGGGATGGATGTTGGGATTATAGAAATAGATCGTCATCTCCACGCCGGAGGCCTGGATGGCCTCGATGACCTCGCCGGAACATGGCGCGCAGCAGGAGTGCAGCAGCACCTTCTTCGCGCCTTGGGGCGGTTCCAGCTCAGGACGCTGGTATGGTTCGGACGATGACATGAAGGGCTACTTGATAAGAACGATCATCTCGGAGTCAATACCCATGATCGTGTCCGTCACCGGCATGACGTAGCCGGGCTGGAAGATCGGTATCCAGTTCGTATAGGCTTGGAGGCGGCCACAGCGGTCGCGGTAGTAGCTCGTGCTCGGGATGTAGTCCATGCGCGGAGGGACGTTGACCAGCGAGGTTTCCTTGCGCGAGTTGGTCTTCTTCAGGATCACGGCATCCGCGCCATTCATCTGGGCGTTGTAGATCATGCTTTTGCGGAGGAAATTCCAGCCAAGATCCGTCTCGAAGGCCAGCTTGCCGATGGCGGTGTAGGGTTCCTTCGGAGCCCGGCCCAAGATGGGAATGGGGGTGTCCTTGGTCTTCGGCGGAAAATATTTGGCCGTGTAGGGCATGTAATATTGCGCCGTGGATTTCACGGAAGCGCAGCCCGAGAACCCTCCGATGGCCAGAAGGACGACTAAAATAGCCATTGAATTTCGGAAGCGCATGAACGTTATTAAAGTACAACCGATCCATGAAAACGAAAGTGATGCTTTTGTTGGTGTTGGCCTCCTTCGGCCTGGGCGGAGCGGCGCTGGCCGGTCCGAGGGTCGGGGTTTTCATCGGCGCGGGAGGCGGCGGCTGTTACCGGCCCGGCCCGATCTGTGGCCCCGGCTTTTATCGCCCGGCCTACTTCGGATACTACCAACCTTCCTTTTACTACTGGGGGCCGACCACGGTCAGCTACACCAGCGGTCCGTCCTCGGGATTCAGCAATGTCTCCCCGATGATGAACTACACCGACGGCGCACCGGTCTATAAAGTGCCGCCGCCGATCATCCCGGCCGAACCGCTGAAGGTCTACCCCGTCAGCACGTTTGGCTGGAAACGCTGATTTCCCCCGAAGAAGCGCGGCCTTCCCTACGGCTCCAAAAGGGCCGGGAAGGCCGCCTCTTTTTTCTGAACGAGGAACAGATGTCCCTCTCGCCCAAACATCCCCGTTGACAAAACCGCCGGGAGAAATGAAAAAGGAAGGCTGCATTTTGCAGACCGGCCGGGATAAAACCCAGCCGACCAACAGATGGTGGCCGTAGCTCAATGGTAGAGCTCCAGATTGTGGTTCTGGCTGTTGCGGGTTCGAGTCCCGTCGGTCACCCCATCTCTTACTGAGGCAAAAAAGCCTACAGACCCAGATAAATAAAGAATCTAAGAGCCATGAGGGCGAAAATTCAAAACTGCGACTGAGTGCCGTTTTGGGTTACCGCATCGAGCTATGCCAAGGTGATCGTGGATACGGCGGTGTCGCTGACCGGCGGGTGCGGCGGTAATCCGTTCTTTCCGACCAAAGGCCCAGTTCGCGATTCAAACCGGATTTGAAATCCTCCGGCACATGGCAGTATACGTCACGATTCCAAACATTCATCGGCTGTTGCTCAATCCGGGGGATGCGAACGCCACGATTGAAATTCTGATGAACAAGGGTGATCAGCGCTCGCGGGATCTGGTCGCAGCTTTCCGCAGTTATCTAGATCAGCCGGCGGAGTAGTTGGGCGGTGTCCAGGGAACATTAACCACGTATCTTGAATTTTTCCTCAATCCCGAAATCTCCGAGGTTTTCTGCGCGAACGAGCTCTTCACGGTGGCGAATCACGATTCCGCTGTCATCGCATCCAAGACCATCGGTGAGCGCGAAGCCGTAGAAAAATCGTGGGGCTGGAGCTCAGGGAAACGCTCTTATAACTACCAACAGAAGATCAAGCCGTTCTTTGAGCCGTATCAATTGCGAAAGCTCACGAAGTTCACCGCCGTTATCCGCCATTGCGAAAAGCCGCTTCGCAAGCGGCTCGTCCGGATGGAACGCACCCGAAATGGGGCGTGCTATCCCGGCTGGCAGGAATCCCCAATCCTCCTGGCTAAACACGCCCAGTCGGAAGCCCCAACTCCCAGTTACTTTTCGGAGTCGATATACACGGCAAAGAGTCTCATTCTTGGTGCGTCTTTTCCGCCAAAATCGATGCGCACACGAAATGTCGTGGCCTCGACCGTAGCGCCTTTGTCCCACGTCACGAGTTCCCGGAAACCCGATTTGCGCGGTCCCTTGCACTCCACCGCAGTATATCCTGGAATTTCCCTGAATTGCTCGTCGAGCAGCGATACCTTGACTTCGGAATTCTCCCCTATTCCGGTAATGTTCAATTTAATCTGATGGTTTTTACCGCTCACGGTCACGGGCGCCGATATCACGTGTGGCTGTTTCCTCGCGCCCTCAACCGCCTGCAAATACCCGAGCCGATCCCGATCCCATTGCGCCACATGAATGCCTTCGCCTGGAGAACCCCAAATCCCGAACCAAAACAGGGTCTTATCGCCCACGTTGGCAAAGCCCTGACCTTGGGTAAGCGCCGGCGCGCGATAGATCGGTATCGGTTCGGCGTAGGGCTCAAACCAAGGAACGTTGCCGGCCGCTTCGATCATCCTAAAATCGGGGACTGGTTCGCGAAAGTGCAGGGCATCATGGCTGATCACCAGACCGATATCGATGGATACCCAGCGCAGATCGTTATTGGGGTGTCCGTGCCACTGCCCATAAAATCCGATAATGACGTTCTCACGATTCCAAAGTGCCGCTCCCGCGTGAACCTGCTCACCGTCACGGTTCCCTTGCCGCGTAAGCGGCCTCGGCGGCAGCGGATCTCTTCTGAAGCCCATGACAGTCGCTTCGGTCCAGTTCTCGAAATCGTAGGAAATATGCGTGCCCAACATCCGGTTGAGTCCGTATCCGTCCGGAGAGTCATTTAATAATCCCTGTCCGTTTACATAATAGGCCCCTTTCCATTTAACCCCGCCACTCGGCTCGATCGTGACCCCGGTTCGCGGGTTATTCGGGGAGTCCGTCCAGCGCACGCCATCGGGGCTGTAAGCCACATTCAGAAAACGCCCCGGTCCCTTGATATACGCCATTTTAAAACGCTTGGATTCGTCCGGGCTATCCGGATCATGGAAAATCAACGCCCCCATCGTGCGGCCTGGAAATTCGATCAGATTATTGTCTTTGTTTCCATTGAACTCGACCAAACCCAGATTTGGCCTTTCCCAGTTAATCCCATCTTTGCTCTTGGCCAGGCATAGCCGGGGGGAACGCTTTTTGTCCTGATTGGAAACGCCCCCATACCACATCCACAGCTCGTCACCCACCTGGCAAACCGTCCCGGGATAATAGCAAGCGCCGGCAGAATCAGGTGTGCCGGGCTCTCCCGGTGGCAAAACGAGGCTGGGCGACTTCATGTCCCCCAAAGGAGAGCGATAGGGAATGAGCTGCATCCGCATGCACTGCTGCAGCGGCAGCGCGGTGTCATCAAACCCGAAGAGAACCTGCTCCTCCGATTTCGCTCGCGGCGAATTGGCCAATAGTGCGAGCAGGAAGAGTGGGAGGAAATAGCTTTTGATTTGCATGAGGGTTTCGGAATTTTACCAGCTAGTAACGACAGTCGATAGAGAAACGGGGGAGCGCTGAAGGGTGGAAGTAACTAGACGGACTATTGCCGCAATACACAGCGACAAACAAATGCGTTATAGTGGACACATTTTGATTCCATGTATATTCGCCATCTGGATTACAGCTTTTCCACCTCCAGCCCAAGGCCCCATGAAATTCGATAACCTTTCCTCCCAAGTTGCCACCCACCTGAAATTTGAGATCTCGAAAGGCCGCTGGCATGGTTGGTTGCCTGGGGAACGTGTGCTGGCCGACCTTCTCCAGGTTAGCCGCCGTTCCTTGGGAGCCGCAATGAGCCAGCTCAGACAGGAAGGAGTGATTTGTACCGAGAAGGGGCGTGGCAACCGCATCCTTCAGATAGCCGAAACCGGCGCCCTCCATGAGCCCCTTTCGGTCGGATTACTGACCCCCACACCTCTTGTGGACATGCGGCCGGGTACGGCCATCTGGGTGCATGCCCTCCAAGTTCTGTTGGAGGAAAATCATGGGCGCCTCACGCCCTTTCATGGCAACAGATTTTTTTCCAAACGTCCGGCCAATGCCTTGGGAAGGCTCATTGCCAGTTCCCCCCAAAAATGCTGGCTGCTGGCCCATTCCACGCATGAAACTCAAGCATGGTTTGCGGAACAGGAAATCCCATGCGTGCTGGCCGGAACACGCCACCCGAGTGTAGATCTTCCCGATGTCGATTTCGATGCGCATGCCCTGTGCTTCCACGCGGCAAACACCGCGCTATCGCTCGGCCATCGCCGGATCGCGTTGCTGCTTACTGAGTCTCCCGGTTTCGTAGCCAGCGAGGTTGCCGCCGAATCAGGTTTCCGGGAGGCTTTTACACAACGCAACCTTCCCGGGGCCATTCCCTTGGTGGCCTGGCATCAACGCTCACGTGATCATCTGGTCCGCGTACTAGAGCGGCTGTTTGCCGCAGAGGCCCCACCAACCGCGCTTCTCGTCACCCATGGGATGGATTATCTGACTGTGACAGGCGTCCTTGCCCGGCGCGGGCTCCGCATCCCGGACCAGGTGTCCGTGATTTCTCGGAATGATGACGCCTTTCTGGACGCACTCTTCCCGACACCTACCCGTTACCGATGCGATCCGCATCTCCAGGCGAGTAAATTGTTCAAAATGATCACCTCTATTGCCGCCCGCCAATCTCTTTCCCTCCGTCATGTCCGCATTGAACCCCGATTCATCCGGGGCGAGTCTCTGGCGAAAGCCTAGCCGAAAAGCTTTCTTTAGAGACTGGCCTCAAAATGTTTCCGGATCATGCGGATTCATGACCGGTCCCTTTTACGGTGCGATGGATGTCCAACCGCCGTCATGAATATTTTTCTATTCCGCCCCCTCCTTCCCCCAGTGCTTGATCGCTTGCGTCGCGACTACCCTCAATGTGAATTTTTCCAAACCACCGACTCTTCCGTGCTCGAATCGCAGATCGATCGCGTGGAAGTCCTTTTCGGCAACGCTCCTGCCTCTCTCCTCGCCAGGGCACCGCGTTTGCGCTGGGTCCAAATCGTGTCGTCGGGATTTGATGAATATGCTGTGTTGGCTGGAACCGGAGTGGCCCTCACCACCGCGCATGGCGTGCATGCTCCCTTTCTGGCTCAGCACATCCTGATGTCGATGCTCATGTTCGCCCGCGGCCAGCCCTACTTCGACACCTGCCGCCAGGAACGCCGCTGGGATCGGAATCCCGTGATCCCCTTCTCACTTGCTGGACAAACCGTCGGCTTCGTGGGCTTGGGCACCACCGCCCGCGAATTGCTCCGCTTCCTTCCTCCACTCGGCCTGCGCGCCATCGCCGTGCGCCGCGCGCCATCGCCCGCCGAAGGCGTGGATCGTGTCGATGGACTGGACGGACTGGACGGACTGGACCGCCTGATCTCGGAAAGTGACCATCTCGTCCTGACCTTGCCGCTGACACGTGACACCGGCAACCTGATCGACTCCCGCCGCATCAGACTTCTGCGCCAGGGGGCCTTTCTCTACAATGCTTCCCGCGGCGGTCTTGTCGACGAGGCTGCGCTGCTCGACCGGCTTCATTCTGGCACGCTTGGCGGCGCCGCCCTCGATGTGTTCCAACAGGAACCCCTCCCCGCCGACAGCCCATGGTGGATCGCCCCTCGCTCCATCATCACACCGCACATCGCCGGGCATCACCGTGACTTGGGCGTGGCCACGCTTGACCTGTTCGAACAGAACCTGCGACATTTTCTCGACGACCGGCCGTTGAAAAACATCGCCGATTTCACGCGGGGATACTGACCTCATGAAAATTAGCGGACTCACCACTCGGCTGCTCTCGATCGATACAGCTCCCCGATACCGCGGAGGCGTCGTCCCGGCTGGCCTCCCGCCCACCTGGTATTTCCCCCTCGTCACCATCCATACGGACGCCGGGGTTGACGGATACTCGATGGCTTATGGTCCGCACTCCGACGGAAAAACCTGCGCCGCCCTGTTGCATGACAGCTATTATCCGCAGATCGCCGGAGCCGATCCGACGCAGATTGAAGCGCTGTGGCAGAAATTATTTTCCCGCCAGCGCCATCTATACAATCAGACCGACACGCTGGTCGGAGTTATTGACGTCGCGCTTTGGGATATCCTGGGAAAAGTCACCGGGCAGCCCATTGCGACCCTGCTCGGGCAATATTCAGCATCATGTCCGGCGTATCTTTCGGCCCGATCCGAGCAGGCCACCGCCGATGAGATCGCCACCGAAGTGTGTGCGGCCAAAGCGGCCGGGTATCGCGGTTACAAACTGCAGTTACGCGGCGGACCGGCGGTCGACATCCCCCGGCTGCGGGCTGCTCGCGAGGCCATCGGACCCGGCTTTCCGCTGATGCAGGATTCGAACTCCGCCTATTCCCTGCCGGAGGCACTCATGGTAGGCTATGCCCTCGACGAACTCGGTTACCACTGGTTCGAGGAACCGCTACCCGAGCAACAGGTGGAAAACTACCGGTATCTTATTTCAAAGATTCGCACTCCCGTGCTTGCCGGGGAAACCGTCAAACTTACCGCTCTGCCGCTGTTTTTTGGCAATCGCTCGATGACCATGGCCCGTGGTGACGTCTTGATCAAAGCCGGCATCACCGGCCTGCGAAAGGCATTTGCCGCCTGCGAACTCGCTGGGATCAACCTGGAAGTCCATACTGCCAACACGCCACTTCTCGATGTGGCCAATCTGCATGTCGCCTGTGCGGCCCGTAACACCACCTGGCTGGAGGTTCATCATCCCGTTTTTCGGTTCGCTCTGCAAAAGCACCCGTTCGATATAGGCAGCGATGGGTTGGTGCATCTTCCCACCGCACCCGGCCTGGGCGTTGAACTCGATTGGGAATGGGTTGAGAAGCACACGGTGGAGGTCCGGCAGAGTTAGCAGAACCCTCGGCTGGTCCCGTTTGGTATCCAGACTCGCCTTGTGGGGGCACTCCTGTTGGCTGATCCGACCCGAATACTCGCGATTTTTTACAAGTGATAAGCCAATGGGAACCGAATCTGCATAAAAACCTCATGGCCTCTTTGACCGTAGGAAAAGCCTCCGCGAGCCATTATGCGGGCTTCACCCTCTCTTAAACCAATATCGATGCGGCTTTAAGCGAGGGCGAAGTCAGCATAACAAGACGCACTTGATGGATACGTTTTCGAGTCCTGTCGGTCACCCCATGTTTTTCCGGGAAAAAAGAAACTTCCAAGCACTCCTGCTCTCTCCGATCGACTCATGTTCTTTTCCAAAATGCCCACCACTTCTTGCTGTGCTTCTGTGCTCCCTGACCATGAATGCAAGAATACTGTTCGTCGGCAGTGGGCATCCATACTCCGCCGTTGCCGACGCTCACATCAAAAAAGCCAACCCGGTGCTTTTGAGCCAGGCTGAACATGAGCTCACGGGCTTGTTCGGCCTCTGACCATGCGAATGCCGCGTAAATCACAGCGCGGCCAATGCTGTAATCAGTCACTTTGGAACTATCTTCCTCCGACGCATACGGCCCGTTCATCATGGGGTAGCGGCTAATCATGTCGAGAAACCAAGCGCGTAACTCGGGAGTGGAAATGTCGGGATTGTCGTAGCGATGTCCCTCACCCCACTTCGTTTGCCGGCGATACCAGTCCATGAATCCCTGCCGGTTTGAAGGCGCGGATTTTGAATCGAAAACCATGAGGTCGTAGCTCATATGATGTGATGCCTAACGTAAATTGGCCTGAATCTGGTTAATATTGAAACAGGCTGCATTCAAACCATTCCATACGGGATCTTGCTCTTCCTTTGGCTTTAGCCGCGCAAAAGTTTTTGGGATTCCAGCCACCGATCCGTCCATTGTCATATGGAAAAACGAAACCAAACAAAATATGACTACGAACACCACCAATACCGTCCGGCTTCACCGGGTGCTCCGCGCCACGCCGGAGCGCGTCTACCGCGCGTTCCTGGATGCGGACGCGATGGCCAAGTGGCTGCCGCCAAATGGATTTACCGGCAAAGTGCATCAACTCGATGCCAAAGTGGGCGGCGCGTACAAGATGTCCTTCACCAACTTCAGCACCGGCAGTACCATCTCCTTCGGTGGGAAATATCTCGAACTCAAACCCAACGAGCTCCTGCGCTACACCGACAAATTCGACGACGCGAATCTCCCCGGAGAAATGATCACGACGGTGACATTGAAGGAGATTTTTTGCGGAACGGAATTAAACGTCACGCAGGAGGAAATTCCCGCGGTCATTCCCGCCGAGGCGTGCTATCTCGGCTGGCAGGAATCCCTGATCCTCCTGGCCAAACTGGTCGAGGCGGAAATCCCGGATCAACCGTAAACGCCCTGCTTATCGATGAGGGAGTTGCATTTCCGCACTCCCTCATCTGAGTTCTCGGCGGCGGGAAAAGTTTAAGCACCCGCCAGAACGATACCCGCTCATGCCGGGTTCACCGGCGTAAGATCCTTGGCTGGCCGTATCTATGATCTCTGCATGCAGATATTGCTCCTGCGCCTAAACAGCAGCACCAGGGCACCGATACCAAGCAAGGCAAAAACTTGAGGCTCAGGAACCGCCGTCATGCTGAGATTGGAAATTCCCGCGCCGGCATCGCCGCCGTCAATGTCGTTGTCTGTCCAGCGAAACCAAATGGACTGGCCATTGGCGAGTTCAAGACCGGTGATGGAAGCGGAGCGAGGTGTCGTCACCAGGCTGATTCCACCTTCGCCGTCCACGAAGCCGCCCAAGCTCAAGGCAGAAACTGTGGTCCAGGTGCCGGTGGTGAGACTGGTGGCATCCAGGGAATAGGCAAACTGCATCGAATCCAAAGAGGCGGCCGTGCCGCCGAACCACTGGAGCTGATTAAAGGCCAGAGATATTTCACTAACTGTCATGCTGCCGGAGTTCAGCGTTTGGAATCCGTAGAGGACCTGGCTGACGTTGTAACCACCAACCACTGACCCGCTGGTCAGACTGCCCAAACCGCGAAGGGTCGGAGGGTCTTCCGTATTGGTATAAAGTTGGAGGCCGGGTGTGGGATTTCCACCCTGGGTCCAGATATAACGAACATCTGTGCTGGAACCCGGGCCGAATGTGGGGGTGTAATACCACCCCTGCAGGGTCGAGTTATCGGTCCATTGGCCATCGAAGCCGTAGGCTATCGATGAGAAGTTCTGGTTATAGGTGTAGTTCCCATCGGTCAGGACGACCTGGGCATGTAATGAAGATCGACCGCTTATCACCAAAAAAGCGATTGCGACCGCAATGAAGCCCAACTTTCCCACTCGGTTTCCGGATTTAGTATTCATAGTTTATTTGGTTTATCTGGAGATAGCATTTCCGTTCCTCTCGGAGCGAATACTGGCAACGGGTAAGTCCGTCTCGGGAATGGTCTCATCCAACGAGACTCCTCCTCGTTCCCAAAGATAGCGGAGATCCACCACGCGATTTTTATCCGCGGCTTCATCAATGCCGAAGGCGGCCACACAGGCGCGCAGTCCGTCCTCGACCGTGGCCAAAGGCGGGGCGCCTTCGAGAATGCTTTCGGCCAAGGCTTTGGCCATAACCCGGTCCCCGCCCGCATGGCCACCCTGGCCGGGCACGCTGGAGGAATCGATGACCTGCCGCTGGGAATCGTGGCCGATCCGGGAAAACTCGATGCTCTCCTGATAGGCATCGGCGCGCAGCGTTCCCTCTGTCCCACATAAGTGAAAGCGGCGTTCCGGCATGGCGCTGTTACAATTGGTATGGAAACATCCGTGGACTCCGTTGGCATACTTTAGAATAGCGACCTGATTATCCAGGATATCCCCCGCCCCCGAAAAGGGATTGATTGGATTAAGATCGGACCACCCACTGTAGGCAGACTGGCCCATGATATCACGCCCGATTCTTTCCACGTTGGATTCATACTTCGGAATGAAGAAGTTTCTTCCTCCAAAACTGGCGGCCAGTTGCGGCAGGCTGCCGACGATCCAGTTGGCCAGATCAAGATCATGGCAACACTTCTCCAAAAGATGGGTTCCCGCCAGGGCCCGATTCCGACGCCAGTTCCCGAAGATATAACCCCCGTGATTGAAGCCGAGGGTCTCGTTGAATTCAAAGGAGATCAAATCTCCAATCTCACCGGAGCGCACCAACTCATAGACCTTCCGGTATAAGGGGGCGAAGCGAAGAACGAGGCCGAAAAAGAAAGTCCGGCCGCTCCGCTCCAAAGCCTCCTGCACCGCCAGACAGTCTTCCAGGTTGGTGGCCAGGGGCTTTTCACAAAAGACATCACGGCCCGCATCCATCGCCGCAATGGCCTGACGGGCATGTTCCGAGTTGAACGATCCGATAAAAAGCCAGTCGCTCTGCTCGATCGCCTCCTGCTCCGATGCAGCGGCCCTGACACCGGCGCCGAACTCATCCTGCACGGCTTTGATGGAGGCTTGTTCGGGATCGTAAACTGTGGAGATGCGAACGGCGTCTCCGGCGAATTCCTTCAAAAGTTTCGTTACGAGGCGCAGGCGTTTTCCTCCGCCGAGCAAGCCAATTGAAACTGGTTTCTTTCTCATTCGGCCTAAAAGTAACGATTTTAAAATGGCAAGCCATAGCCTCATTGCTGTATTTTTTAACAAAAATGACTGCCCCAGTATCAGCAAGCGGCCAGAAGAGGGCACTGACGCAGATGCTGCGCCTGGCCCGAAAGTTGCGGGACCCCGAGGTGTATTTTTCCGGCGTTGAAGTCGGCCCGCCGATTCTGCCTCGCAGCATCCTCCTTTTTGGCCGACGGGAGGCGTCGTCACTGACCGATCCCCCCGAGCAGCATCATCGCTTTGTGGCCATCGCAGCGCTTCAGGGAGAAGGCACTCTTTGCATCGATGATCAGATTTACCGGCTGGGCCCGGGAAAAGCGGTGCTTATATTTCCATTTCAATCCCACTGCTATCTGAACGTCGATCCGCGCATTCAATGGGTTTTCATCGGCTTTGAGCATTCCGAGGATCAACGCCTGGAGAGTCTGCGGAACTACGGGCCGGTGCCGCTAGGCGACGATGGCCACGGACAACTCATGGAGATCTTTGAAAAATGGCACGACCCGAAACACCTGGATCAAATTCCGCTTCATCTGGGCATGTTGCTCCATCACCTCGTCGAGAAGGTCAAAAGTCTGCCTGCCGTTCGACGGCGCGCCACCAGCACCCCGGGTGAGTCACTGATTGCCCGGATCAATCTTTTCGCCACGCAAAATATCTCGCGCCCATTTTCCCTGACGGAACTGGCCGCCCATATCGGTCTTTCCCCCAGCCATCTCCGCGGGCGGTTCTATCATTTTACCGGCCGCTCGCTGGGACGGCACCTTCGCGATTTACGCCTTCAGCATGCCTGCAATTTGTTACACAACGGGCAGGAATCGATCGGGGAAATTTCCCAGCAATGCGGCTTCGACTCCCTCTTTTCTTTCAGCAGGGCGTTTCGCAATGCCATAGGATGTGCTCCGACCAGCTACCGGAGCAAACACCTCAAGTCTCCGAGGGTTTGACCTCCACGCCCGGCGGATTCTCACAGTTTTCCTTGGGTACGGCGCCGGCGCGAGATCGAAGGTTCCGGAACAAATAGATCACATCCCGGACACCGCCAAACGAGAACCATATGATGAAGAAGATCCCGAGCAGGGCGCTCAGCCAGATCTTGCCCCACCAGAACCATGACCATGCGCCGTCTGAAATCCCCCAGAAATAGTTAACGGCCAGGCCCGCCATAAAGATCAGCCACCAGGCCAGACTCCAGCCCACCGTGGCCCAGAAAACGACCCGGTCCCTCACGGTAAATTCCCGGGTCAGTCCCAGCAATTCCCGCCAGGAATGCTTTTGGTGAACGCTTCCGGCCAGTTCGTCTTCGGGCAAGGCATAAGCGCCCCGATGAAGAAGCTTATCCATATCGCACCTTTCCTGCGGGCCCCAGAGCGAGATGAAAATGTAAAGGAGAGAGGCTATGACCATGGCCAGAAAATAGATGATCTGGCCATTGAGAGGAAATTTCTGCGCATGCGCCATCAGCCAGGCACTTTCCGAAAATATCGAAAGAAGGGCGGGAGCGATCGCGCTGCTCCAAAATTGATCCAGAAGCAAACCGCCAAAGGCCAGGGACGATCCTGTGGCCATCGCCACCCACGCAGCCGTGGTCGTTCCCCTCTCCCAGTAGAGCCCGCCGATGAGCACGGCACCTATGCCTCCGGCGTAGATGGCAGCCGTCACGGCAAAGTACATCAGCACATATCCCTTGATGGGAAAGAGAAGGCTGAAGCAGAACCCGAACACCGCCACGCTCACAATCGACAGTCGCAGCAAAAGCAAATGAGCCTTGGCCGAGATGGGCTTCCGACGCAGTGGAAGAACCACATCCTGAATGAAGATCGAACCCCACGAATGCAGGTAGGAGTTATCACAACTAACCGCCGAAGAGAGAACGACGACGGCAAACAAACCCAACATACCGGCCGGCAAAATGTGCGTCACAAATACCGGCACCGTCATTTGCGTGCGAATGGTGGGATCGGTGATTGTCGCCAGATCGGCCTGAATCAGCCCGCTGAGATTCGCGAAACTGGGGTGATGGAAGACGGCATAGGCGGCCAGCGGAATCAAGAGGAGTGAAATCTGAAGGACGAACCCCCGCCATTGGCCGAGAATTCCCGCCATCTTCGCTTCGTGGGGCGTGCTGGCCGCCACGTTGAATCCCGAATTTCCCTGCCAGGACCGGGCATTGTATATCTGCCCAAAGAGCGCGATCAAAAAGTACCCGACACTAAAGTCCGAGGCGTGACTTGTCTGAAAGGGATTGATCATGGATTCCCCGGAAGGCGCCATTTGCAGGCCGGCCGAGATGTCCATCCAGGAAAATTTTCCGATGATAAAAAAGAAGATGACGGTAAGGACAAGCAACGTGAGAATCCCCTGGAAAAAATCTCCGAGCATGATCGAGATCTGCCCACCGACCAGAGCGGTAAAAAGGGCGAGGCTCAAGTATCCGGCCATGACCATGGGATAGGTGGGTAACTCGACCATGCCGAGGTGGAAGCTGCTGGGGAAACCGAAGAGATAGATAAGGAAACGCGCGGTGACTGCGGGGAAGATCCCGTAATTCAAGATACCCGACACCCAGGCCAGGAGCCCGGCGAAGAAACGGAACCGGCGGCTGTACCGAACTTCAAAAAACTCGGATAACGTGAGCGCCCGGGTCTGGCGGAAGCGATAGATCACGAAGCCGGTGAGGGAGAGCACCAGCGCGACGGGGAGACTCATCATGGCCCACCACTGGGTGGGCAGCCCGGCGGCATAGATCATTTCCCACATGGCCACGATCGAGATCGCGCCACCCAGGCCCTGAGAGACGGTGAGCAGATACCTGCCGGCAACGCGCTCGGCGGCGAGGAAGCCCGTCACGGTATCGGCAAACCGGCGGCAATAAAGCGTCACGCCGATCAGGAGGATCGTAAAGACCGCCACCAAAAGCCAATCCACAGCGTGCAAATTCATAAGTAAGCCTCTGGCTAGTTCGCCTTGCGGGACTGGAAGATTCCGGGCGATTTCTCCGCCAGTTTCTCGGGGGTAAACGCCTCTATGTGGCCGTCTACAAAAAGGTAGTTCCCCGTGCCGGCATGCCTTTTGGCCATGAGATCTCTTTCTCCGTAGATATAGACATTCTGCCACCACTCCCTGGCGACACCGACATCCGGAGAATCGCCAGCCAGGATCGTTTCAGAGGGTCTGTCCACCGACACGATCCGAGCTTTGGCCACGGGATCGCTGATGACGTCGCCGAAGCCGACGTAGTTCCATCCATAGCCAACCGCCAGCCGATCCCTGCTGGTAAAGTGCTTGCCGGGGCAGTTCAGCCAGCCGGGATGCTCCACCGACTCCACGCTTCGTTCCGTTCCATCAACATAAGGCTGAATAACGTGATACCATAGAGTCAACGGCTCCGGTAATTGGGCGGGAGGATAGATGCCTTCGTGGTCGTTCAGATATCCAGACAAGCCCTGGAAGATGGTCTTGAGATTGCCCATGCATCTGACGCTCTCGCTCTTCTCGCGAAATTTCGGCAGCGAAGTCGCCAGGACGGCCAGCAGGACACCGACGATGGCCACGGAAATCAGAAGTTCGACAAGGGTAAAACCCGCAGCTCCGCCGGGCCTAGGAAAGGCCTCGCGTCCCGAGTGGACCCTATGTCGGAACAGAACCTTCACGGTGCTTGTTTGGCAATGACAGCAGATACTTTCAAGTTGGCCACCCCCGCACCGGCATTGCCGCCCTCGGCTTGTTTGTCGACCCAGCGAAACCAAATCGTTCCTCCCACCTTGAGGGCCAGATTCGACAGGGTTGCCTCGCGCGGCCTTATGGTCAAAGGTACCCCGCCCTGCCCGTTCTTGAAATCCTTCAGGTCGAGATCGGAGACCGCGATCCAGGTTCCGGACTCTAGGTCCGTCGCATCGGTGGAGTAGGAGAACTCCATGGAATCCGCCGCCGCAGCGGTCCCGCCATACCATTGCACCTGGTCAAAGGAAATGGTGATGGCGTCGATGACGGCGTTGCTATCGTTCTGAATGGAAAAGCCGAAGATGACCTGGCTGACCCAATATTGATTTTCGATGGCTCCGTTGGTCAGGCTGCCCAATGCGCGAATGGTCGGCGGGTTGTCCGTGTCGGTAAAAAGTTGCAGGCCCGGCGTTCCGTTTGGTCCCTGGGTGTAAATGGAGCTGACTTCCATCGCCGAACTGGGCCCGAAGGTCGGCAGGTAAAACCAACCCGGCAAGGTGCGGTTGTCGATCCATGGTTTATCGAGGCCATAAGCCATCGAGGAAAAATCTTCCGTATAGGTGTGAAAAGTCTCGGTGAAGACGATCTGTGCTTTGGCCGAGTAAGAAATCGCGCCCGTCGCGAGTACCCAGATCAGAAATATCGGTAAAAAGCTGCGTCTGCTTTGGAAAGTTGTCATGGCTTTATCGGCATTCATTCTTTTCGAGGTTGGTCGATCATCATGGGGTCTTCAATCCAAAGCCGATTTCGGAATCCGGGCGCAGTTCCACCTCTCCGGTCTCCAGGAAACGTGCATAGGCTTGCGAGTACGCCTGCTTATACTGCGCGACCAAGGCTTCATAGTTGAAGGCATCAGCCCACGCCGGATCATAAGTCCCGCGAATTTTTACCGTCCTGGCATCGAGAGGCAGCGCGATTTCAAGTGGCCGCTCGGGAGTTGTTTCGGGAAGGGTCACCGGACTGCCATCCACCTCGACACCTGAGGCCTGAACGAACCAGGGGATGCGGAGGATAAGTTCGCGGGGAGGACGGTTAAACTCATTCGCCAGCTGAATCGTCCAGCCGGAATCTTCCGCCCTCATCGAAAGGGAGGTGGTCCCAAAAGACGTCAGGAGCTTGCTTGCTCCGATCTCCTCTCCCTTCTTCAGCCACGCCGGAGAGAGGGCCGAAAGCAGGTAAATCCGTTCAGCATCCTCTCGCACAAGCATCGTCCGGAGAAAGCTCATCAAGCGCGCTGATGTCGCCATCATCGGGGTGATGTTACTTGGCACACTAAAATCCCGCGTGCCCCAGGGAAGGGTGCCGTATTCCTGCGGAGCATGCGTCGAGGTGGTGTGCAGCAGCAGGGAATAGAGATCCCGCACCGCATTCATCTGGTCCTCCGGAGCGCCGCGCACGAGGGCGCTGAAGGAATTGTTAAAGGACTGCCAATAGTGAATGCTGTTCCGCGTATTGAACTCAGCCTCCCCCTTGCTCTCTCCGATGACGTAGGGAACGAGATAGGGCAAAATTCCCTCACGATACCGATTCCGGGTGTGGGCAATCGTGGAGGTGATTCGCGGATCGAAGGGCTCAAACAATGGCTGGGGATAGAGCAGCTGCAGGTTGTCCCAGTCATTTCCCTGAATGGTCACATCAAGCGCCGGGGGGATATATCCTTTGCTTAAGTCGGTCTGTTTTTTGAGGAGGCGATCAAAGGCCGACCGGTATTTTGCATAGAACTTTCTGAGAAAGGCCTCATCGGCGGACGCATTCATGGCCTGGGCCATCTCGATCGCGAATAACAGGCCCTGCAATGTCCGCACATTCTGCCCGGTGAAGCGGGTCTGCTCAAGCATCTCGTCGTCATCGAGCGTCGTCGGGGGCAGCACTCCCTCGGGATCGCCTTCGATGACCTCGGCTATGCGGCGAGCCCCGAGCATCAAGGCAGGGAAGACCTTTTCGAGGAATTTCCTGTCATGGGTCAACGCATAAAGCCGCCCCCATGTGATGGCATTTTCCCCGAAGTAACCCCAGTAGCTGCCGTTGCCCCATTGGCCATTGGGGGATTGCAGTTTGACATCATAGAGAGCGCCTTCCATGGCGAGGTCCTGATAGCCAAATTCCGCCAGCGCCATCACGATGTGCGACGTGACATAGCCCATCGGGTGGCCGTTATATTGGAACTTATTGCAGACGGGGACGATCGTGTTTTCCACCTCGTTCACGGAAAGGAGGGCGTAACACGTGTTTGCCACCAACGCCTCCTGGACCTTTGTCTCCGGAAACTTGAGTGGTATCTTGTTCGCGACCTGATTCTCCCAGAAGCGGACCACCCGCTGAAACTCCCCGTCGTAGGAGGCGGCGCGCACCTGGCCGATTTCCGGGGACCCTTCCGGCAAGGGTACGATCGGGTATTTGAAGTCGACCGATTTTGCCTCGCCGGGATTCAGCTTTAGCCGATAGGTAACGAAGCCGAGTGGCATCTGAGGATCGGGACTGGACTCGTCCACAGGTCCCAGCGAGATCTGACCCGATAGAAAGCGGACGCCGGACTGCGCCCTCCGGCCTAACGAAAGCGACTTCTGATAGGGCTCGGGTTCATTGGAAAAAAGATAAAGCACACGGCCATTGCGCTGCAGCGAGTCGCCCGCCACGGTATACTTCCACGCCGGGTCAAACTGCACCTGCCCGTCCGTAAAGCGCCTGGGCAGGGCTCCGATATTCTGGCTGAAGCGGTAGTCAGACGCTCCGCGAAAATCCGAACTGGGAGCGGAAAAGCGATAGGCGGAACTGACGAAACCTGTCCTCGGTTCCGACGAAAGGTTGCGAGCTTCAACCCTGACGAAATTCACCGGCAGCCTCTCCAGGGCCCCACCCAGATCTGAGGCAAAGCATGTGAAGCTATAGAGAATCTGATCCTGCTCGATCTCGTATTGAACGATGGGCAGACTTCCTTTGTAGAGGGTACGGATACGCTGGTGGATCGGCTTGGGAGGGTTGCCGAGAAAAAACATCAGATCGCCAAATCCGTTATAGAGATATCCTTCGGGAGTCACTTCGGTGGCGGCGTTGGCCAGATAGGTCCCGAGGATATCCGTGGGATGCCAGAAATAGCTGAAGGGCTTGCCTTGCTCGTCGATGTCCGGCGGCAACATACCACCGAGGTTTGGCAAAACCTCTCCCGCCGCTTGCGCGCCATTGGGTGAACCTCCGACAATGAGGAAAACCGAGAGACACATTCCCATCCCCCTGGCAGCCCGGGAGAAAAGCGTCCGCTCGGCGAACACCTTTCCGAAAAATCGCTCTTTAAAAAGGAGGGAGATGACCTGCATGGGGAGCCATTCTAACCAGTCAGTTTTGACAAGCTATAGCAGAAATGACTATTTGTTTATCTCTTTTGCCTTCCGTCCCCATGGAAAACGCAGTCTTGAAAATGGCATCTCAAAATTAGCCACTTCTATGGGCACGAATACTAAGTTTCTCCGCGGAACGGCAAGACCAAGCGCTCCGACAAAGGGGCATCGGCACGGCGATATTTCCTTCCAGCGCGAGTAAGAAATCTCCGGTGCTTCCTCACTGGCAAGCCAGGAGAGCCGACCGCAGGGTGTCGAGCATGAGGGGTTTGGTCACGTAGTTGTCCATGCCGGCGGCGAGGCAGCGTTCCCGGTCTCCGGCGATGGCGTGGGCAGTGAGGGCCACGATGTGGTTTCGCCGGGTGATCTCGCCGCTGCGCTCCAGCTTCCGGATGGCGGCGACGGTTTCAAAGCCGTCCATCTCCGGCATTTCGATATCCATGAAAATCGCGTCGAAACTTTGCCCCTTGAGCACCTGCAACGCGGCGGCGCCATTGCGGCACAAGGTGACGCGGTGGCCGAGCTTTTGCAGCATGGCCTGGGCGAGGCGTTGATTCGTGAGGTTATCCTCGACCACGAGGAGATCGAGGGCCTTGTCCGTGCCCGGCGATGGCTGGACCGGCCGGGATTCATCGGCGGCGGGATGGCTGACGACTTTCAGGGTGACGGTGGCCACGAAGGTGGAGCCCTCCCCCTCACGGCTCTCCACCGTGACGTCTCCCTCCATCAACTCGGCCAGACGCCGGGCAATGGCGAGGCCCAGCCCGGTGCCGCCGTATTGCCGCGCGGTGGAGCTGTCCACCTGGCTGAATGATTGGAAAAGCAATGGCAGCGCGGTGGGAGCAATGCCGATGCCGGTATCCGTGACGATAAATCGCACGCGGCTTTTTTCCGGAGAAATCGCCTCGGCCTCGGCGCTCACGGTGACGCCGCCATGGGCGGTGAATTTGACCGCATTGCCGATCAGGTTGATCAGGATCTGTCCGATGCGAAGGCTGTCGGCTTCGACGGACTCAGGGAAGCCCGGCGATGTTTTCCAATGCAGCGAGATGCCTTTTTTCCGGGCCTCGGGCAGCAGCAAGAGGCAGTTCCTCTCGAGCTCGGCCCGGAGGGAAACGGGGCGTTCCTCCAACTCCATGCGTCCGGCCTCCACCTTGGAATAATCCAGGATGTCGTTGATGATGCGGAGCTGGCCCTGGCCGCTGGTGAGGATCATCTGCACGTATTCCTGTTGCTCCGGGTTTAAGGGCGTTTGTTCCAGCAGTTGGGCAAAGCCCAGGACGCCGCCCATGGGGGTGCGGATCTCGTGGCTCATCATGGCGAGGAAGGCGCTTTTGGCGTGGTTGCTGGATTCGGCGGCCTCCTTGGCCCGCTGGAATTTTTCCTCGATCTGTTTGCGCTCCGTGACATCGCGCAAAAGCACGAGCTGGGCCTGAGGCGTGCCTTTTTCCGGGATGGGATAAATCGAGCACTCCCAGGCTTCGGCAGTGTTGCCAAGACGGACCTCGCGATTTTCCACCGGACCCGTTCCGAGCAGGGACAATACCTCGGGCCAGCCGGTAAGGACAGCGGCGGCGGATTGGCCGATGAGTTTTTCCGGTGAAACGCCGAGCACCCTGGCGGCGGCGGTGTTGGTATCGATCACCTGGCCCCGGCCATCCACCACGATGAGCAGTTCCTTGAGATGCTCGATGAGGACGGAGCGCGCCACGGGGCCGAGATTCAGGATGCGCTCGCCAAAAAGAATCCAGGCCAGGAGCGAGGCCGACACGGCGTAGACGAGCGGCGTGTAGTTAAAGCCCGGAGTCGGCGACCAGCCGGTGACGAACAGGAAATCCACGGTGGCGGGCAGGAGATAGATGACGACAAAAAGCAGGCTGCCCCGGCGCATCCAGGGCGGCGAATGCCTCCAGGTGGCGGCCATGAGGATCATCGTGTAAACGCCGATGGCGGAGCAATAGGAGTAATAAAGGACATTAACCGGACCGCGGGAGAAGAGGAGCGTGTCAAAGGTTCCGAGGTAGCCCAGGCGAAAGTCATAGGCAAAGAGCCTCCCCGGGAGCCAGACCAGCAGCACGCTGATCACCGGAACAACCAGTATGGCCCACAGCCGCCAGCCCACCAGGAGCTTCCTTCCTTTCGCATACCGGTAATAGGCTTCCAAAACCAGCGGCGGAACGAAGGGCAGAAAACTAAGCCTTAGGCGAAAAAGGAAGATCTTCTCCGGCAGGCTGACCGCGGAGACCTCCAGGGCGGCGATGATGCACCACCCGGAGCAGAGCGCCAGCGCAGCGCCGAAGGGCCGCGCCATCGGCACGTCCCAGTACCTCCAAATCAGAATGGCCAGCGGCAGCGTGATGCACGCAGCCAGGATCAGGACCACAAATTGCCAGGGAGTGTTTATCATTACGTCACAAGCGCGGGGACACGATACAACATGGGGCAAGGGGAACGATCAATTTAAGCACCGCTTCACTCTGCGGGATGATGCACCGGGGCGGAGGGATGCGACCCCTCGGGAGCAGCCGCACACGTTTCTCTTCAAAAAGCCACCGCCTGCCCTACAGTACCGGGCTCCGTGCCTGATCCATCCCGCCCTTTCTTTTTTCGCTATCGCCTGGCCCTCATTGCCCTATGGGTCGCGGTGACGGCGGGGGCGGTGTATCTGTTCTTCTTCCACCGCGAGGCAACGCAGCGGGAACTGCACGATCTCATGTCGACTTCGCTGTGGGTGGCAGGAGCGATCTACCTCACGCTCACGATCCTGCGCGGGCTGGTCTTCATGCCGGCGGCTCCGCTGGTGCTGCTCGGCATCGCGTTCTTTCCACCCCTGCCCCTCTTCCTGCTCACGCTGGTCGGCAATCTCATCCCCGCCGCGTGCATCTATCTTTTCCCGGAAAAGCTGCATCTCAAGGAGATCCTGAGCGACAACCACAACAAGATGGTCGCACGCATCCATATGCTGCTGAACCGCGCCGAACTCCCCGTCATCACGGCGTGGAGCTTCCTGCCCTTCACGCCCACGGATTTGATTGTCTATGTCTGCGGCCTGCTGCGGATCGATTTCAAGAAGACCATGCTCGGCGTCGCGCTGGGCTCGGGCGCGAATTGCGCCATCTACATTTTCCTCGGGGATTATATCCTGCGGATGACGGGATTCAAAATCTGAGGCTTGCAGTATCTCATCTGCGATCGGCGGGCAGCTCGCGTGACCTTCACCAATTTGCCGAGCCCGACGAGCAGGCCCGATCCGGCCAATACGCCCACGATGGCCACCGCCCAAGGGAAGGGCAGAGGCATATCCTGGAAGAAATCGAAGATGCGATCTTTCATGCAAGCAGTTATATCGAGGCGCGTGCATACTAGAGATTTCTCCACAATGCCACAACTCCTCTAAATAGAGGGGGTTTTCCGAAAGACCTATTCCGAGGAAAATGCGCCCCGTCTTGCGCAAAGGGTGCGTCTTTGCAAAGATCGCGGAAGTCCGATGAAGCCGATCCGCTATTCGCCTATGCTGTCTGCCTGCTGTGCATGACGCTTGGCTTCTGGCTTCTGCTGCGGGGGAATATCTTCGGGCAGTTTCTCTATTATGGGATCGGTTTAATTCTCCTGATTGGCAAAGCCCCGGAGGCACCGAAGAAATTCCTCGGCACGCCCCGCGAGTGGAGGAATTTCGGCCTGCTCATGGCGGCCATCATCGCCTTCGTGCTGATCGGCATCTACACTCCCATCCTCGTGCCCGGATTCGCCTGGCCCAAGCGGCATACTCCCCTCACCGCCTCCCTGCTGTTTGCCCTCTGCACGGTGGAGGAACGAAACAAGTTGAGTAATTGACGGCACTCGGCGGGATATCAATGTTAAATGATTGATCTATCCTTACTTACATTAAACGGCCGAATTTTTTCCGTATTTACGGAACATGTAAGGGAGTTCACGGGTCTTATTAAATCTCACCCAAACCCGGGAGAAATCCGCGCCGACGGCGGCCTGAATCAACGGAAAAGCATAATTTTCTAAAACTAACTTTTTCCACTTTACTCTATTATTTCTCTCTGTAACCTGCGCCGCCGTACAGCGAATTTTTCGGTCAAACACCTCTCATGAATGCGCGACAATCTTACTGGCGTCCGATGCTCGCAGCCGCCGCACTTTGCCTCACAGGATTTTCCTCAGCATCTGCGGATGATCTTACCTGGATAGGCACTTCCGGGATATGGAGTGACGCTGCGAACTGGGATAACATATCGGGCTTTCACAGCCCTTCTTCCACTTCTTATACGGTCATCAATAATGGCGGAACAGCTTTCGTTCAAACCGTCTCGGTAGAGAATAAAAGCAGGCAATTGCTACTCGGCTCAACGCAGGGAGGATCGGGCGCCGTCGCCGCCCTGACAGTGAATGGTTATTTTGTAACTTTTAATATCTATGAGAACGCCCTGCTGGGTTATGCTCAGGGAAGTCATGGTGCCCTCACGGTCCAAAAGGACACGGGGGTTGGGATTTTAAGTCAAAGTCTTCTGGACAGTTATCTCGGCTATGCGGGCACCGGCGTTCTCAATATCGAGAATGGCGGGAGGATGCGGATCGAGCAAAACCACTTCATCGCGGGCTATACCACCACCGCCTCGGGCACCATGACCTTGAGCAATGGAGTCTTCACCGGCTCCAACAGCAATCTCTACATGGGGCATTCGGGCGCCGGGACCCTGCGAATGAACGGATCGGACAGTGTGATGATCAACGCCAGCACCTATATCGGCTATGAGACGGCTGGTACGGGCACAGTCGCGATGTCGGGCGGCCTCTGGCGCACTTTTAACTCCTTCTATGTGGGCCACTCCGGAACGGGCAGCCTGCAACTGAGCGGTGGCACGATCAACAACGCCATGGGCGTGATCGGTTTGAACCAGGGGAGTTCGGGCTCGGTCTCAGTGACGGGCGGCCAATGGTCAAGCTCGAGCGTTCTTTATGTCGGCTCGAATGGCACGGGCTCGCTCTCCGCCACGGACAGTCTCATCACCAGTGCGGGCGGCCGGATCGGCGCCGGCCCCACCGGATCGGGCACGGCCACGATCGGGAGCGGAGGCCGCTGGCTGATGGATGGGGATGCGCTCCGGATCGGAGCGCAGGGGCAGGGCCGTCTGCATGTGAATGGAGGCCAGGTGACGAATGGCAATGCGTACATCGGTGATGAGTCCGGCGCGACGGGCGTCGCGACTGTCGCGAGCGGAACGTGGAGTTCCTCGGGCAACCTGCACATCGGTTACGCGGGCTCCGGCGCTCTCGCGGTCCAAGGCGGCCGGGTGGCCAACGCCGATGCCTATCTCGGCTTCGACGCCGGGGCCAATGGCAGCGCGACGGTCTCCAGCGGCACCTGGCAAAACTCGGCCGAGCTCGTGGTGGGCAATTCGGGCTCTGGCACTCTGCAGGTGAGCGGCGGCCTGGTCTCGGCCAACCTTTCTCGCATCGGCAAGGAGAACGGAAGTTCGGGCAGCGCCACCATCTCCGGCGGCACTTGGCAGAACACCTCTTCCCTCACCGTGGGCCACTCCGGAACCGGCCACCTGGTCGTCAACGGCGGGGTGGTGACGAATGAGAACGGGGTGATCGGCGATGCCGCCTCCGGCCATGGCAGCGTCCTGGTCTCAGGCATGGGTTCGCAGTGGCTGAATACGGGCACTCTCACGGTGGGTCGCCAGGGCTCCGGCAACATTCTCACCATCGAGGACTCCGGCCTGGTCAAGGTGGGCGACTCTTCCGGCGAGACCATCGAGTTTTCCACCGGCTCGGGCTCCGGCAATTTCCTGCGGCTCGACGGCGGCTACATCGCCCTCTACGGCGACCAGACCACCTACGTGACCGACACCCTCGTGGGGAACAACCTCATCCAAACGTGGAACGGCTCACTGTGGGAAGCGGCCAACATCGCCGACCTCCTCATGGCGGTCTACGCGACCGACGCGGAAGGTTTTGCGGCCACCGGCTACCAAGGCCTCGGCGGTTACACCGTGGTCACGGCCGTCCCCGAACCAGGGGTTTGCGCTCTGGTTGGCCTCGGTCTTATGTCCCTCCTGGTGTATTATCGTCGCCGCCGTTGAGGGGGGCTCGTAATCCTCCTGCCGGGGGGATTTTGCCGTGCCTCGGTCCCATTTTTTCCCACCTCGGTCCCCTTCCCTGAGAGTTGAAGGGGTTTGGTGTTGGGAGGCTTTCGGGGCGTAGCTTCGAACGGAGGATCAGCTTTCGGTGCCAAGCTCTATTCTGCCGTGGACACGAAACCTTGGCCGATGTCATTGGTCTCTGCGCAGGTTGCCACGAGATGGCCGACAACGTCCGGAACAAGAGAATCAGGATGCCCTTGAGGATTCTGGAGAGGTCGCGCGACCGGAAAACTGGAAGGAGAGGAAAGAGCAGCAGCGGGAAACGATGGAAGAAGCCCACTCCCATCGGAACGATTACTAAGTCGTCTTTCCGTCTTTTACTTCGTCTCGCCCAATCGAGATGGTACGGAAATTTCTCGTGAGGAAGTTTTCTTCGGAAAGGGAATCAGGCCTTTTTCTTCGCTCGCGTGCGATGAAACAGGAGGAGTCCCGCCAGACCGGCAGCGCCGAGCATCATCGAGGTGGGTTCGGGAACCGCTGCGCCGGGACCGATTTCATTGCCGGGCTGGTCCGATATGAATGTCTCGCGCGGGCCGGAGGCGGGAATGAAGTCGCCGGGCATGTTGGCCACCGTCGTCAAGGTGCCTGCGCTGAGCGTGATCACATCGCCCTCGTCAACGGTGCCAAACGCGCCGAACAGGATAAAATCATTAACGGTGACGTCGTTGTTGGAGAACCCCCATTGCGTGCCGGTGATGGCAATGGCAGCCCCGCCGTTGATGGAGTAGGTAATGTCTCCTTCCACGGCGAAGATCCCGTCATAAACCTCCCCCACGTTTTTGAAGACGAAAGCCGGAGCGTCTCCGCTGGAAAGGGTGGCGACATACTCCACCGGAGTTTCGAGGGTAATGACTAAGGGCGCATCAAACCCCCCCGTAAAAGTAAGCCACGGGTTCGCAGAATATGCCGAAGCCGCGGTCATTAGGACGACCATGGTCACGACGAGAGATTCCTTTATCCCTGTAAAAAACCGGTGCGCGCCAGCAATCCCTAATTTCATGCGCGCATTAATTCCTTAGCGGACCAACGCTGTCAAACAGAGTTTTATGACCGAATGGTGACATCTCCGCCGACTTCCACTTGCAGGCGTGTCTCAGTACGCGCAAACCATTAGTAATAAGGCAAAAGTTACAGACGTATGTCTTTGGTGGCGAACGAATGAAGATGTCCAATCGGCGCCGGTGTTTGCGATGGCGGGGTGATAAAGGGGAAGGTGTCAGCTTTTCATGCCGCGCATTTCTCTTAGCAGCACCCAACCGGAGGACACCTTCCCGGACCAAAACTTTTTGGGCTGCCCGCTTATCTCGGAGACGTAGCGGGCTGAAATATCAATATTCAATGCCTGACCCTATTTTCCCTCGCGACACCTATCGCCCCGGCGATCACGAGTACGATCTCGACCACCTCTTCGACGGCGAAGAAGAAGACGGCAGCCTCGACCTCCTCTGCCGACTTATGGAGACAAAGCCTCCCCTGCCCGAGGGTGAAGAGGAGCCCGAAATCATACCAGGAAGCCAGATCGAGCGCTTCCTCGTCTGCATGATGCACGGCAAGAACTCAGACGCCTATCGGGAGGTCTGCCAAAGCGCCCAAAAAAACCTCGGTCCCCGCGCAGCCAGCAGCCCGCAGAATGCCGCCTGGGTGAAAAAAAAGCGCACTCTGCTGCTGGAACTCGTCGCCGACTCCACCGACCGCTTCACCGACGCCGAGAAGCTCCGCGCCATCGAACTCGAGGCCTACCTCGACGGCCACCAACCGAATAAATTCCACCCCGCCGTACTGCACTTTCAGGTCGGGGTGTTTTTGAGGGAATGTGGGATGGAGGGGGCGGCTGCGGAGTAGGGGCGATTCAGTCAAGAATCGTTGACTGACCCATTTTCCATTGGTTTTTGCGACCCTTCACCCTGAAGAGTCGTCATATGCCATACTCTCGACAAAGGCGTGTTCAAGGTCATCACACCATCCGGCGTCCATGCCCATGCTCAAGTGCCCTCCAGTTAACCAGAGCATTCCCCACGGCTTCTCCGGTCCAAATCCCTCCTCACAATAAGCGATCCCAATGTTTGAGTCTTTGTGCTCAAGGACGAACCAGCAAGGGAACTTAACTGTTTCTGGGTAGCGGGCGTAATCCCACTCCCTCTCTTCCAGACGGGGCATGATCAGCCACCGCGCGATCTGACTTCTAATCTTCTCATCTTTGATTTGATCGAGTTGCTCACGGACGAGTTCAGAGATTTCTTCGGAGGTTTTCATCATTCAAACCGTTTTCAGTTATCACGAATTGATATTCCTCAGGATTCTTTATCTGAGTCTTGCGGCTGGCCTTTTTCGGCAGCTATGCCGCCGATCAACCGCCGGCCCCTTCCAAATGATCTGTAGGTCTGCCCTTCCTTTTGCAGGCAGACGCGACGAGCCGACAAAGCACCACCGTCACCGGGATAATCAAAACCTGCAAAATCATCGCCTCCATCCAGGCCCACATCAGATGTTGGGGAAAGAAAATGGCGGTTTTCGCACCGTCATCATCCCAATAGGGGTCATAAAATACATGCGCGAGGGAGAGCAGATAGGTGAGGCCGACGCCGATCAGTATGGGGATGGTCCCGCCGCGCGGAAGGGATGTCCTCCGAACTTCCCGTTTATCTTCGGAATGAATTATCGCCGCACAGCCAAGCGCGGCACCGGGAAAAATCAGCAGAAGAATCAACCATCCCGGCAGATGTGCGATGTCGTGGATCACGGCGAGGACGAGCCTACCACGCGTCGGCCCATGCAGGCACTACTGATTCCCCTTCCCCTCGCCGGGGCCGGGGGAAACGGCACAGGAAACCACGATCATAAAACGTGTGTCGGAGATTTCGTGAGCGGCAATGGAAATCGTTCCGCGAACGCTTCCATCCGGAGACTTCAGGGTGAATATTCTTAGCCCAAGTGTTTTGTTGGGAGCATTGGGTCCGGTGACGCCCACCTGCGCCTCCAGAAGACTTTGCCGGACTTGATTGAGATATTTGGTCATGACCTGCTGCGCCTTCGCCCCATTGAGTTCAATTACATGCCATTGCCAGGCTGAGAGTTCAGCCGTTCCACCGCCTCCTTGCATCTGCGCGGCACCCTCCACGGCAGGAAAGGTTTTAACGGCGTCGTAAGCGGCTTTGATCATGGCCGGAGAGCCGAGGACGGCCTGCGGTGAAGCCGCTTGCGCCAAGCAGGGAAGGGCCATGGCAAGCACGGCCACATGGCGTTTTATAAAGGACGGGAGGAGATATTTCATGTCACAGAGCGGAAGACCTCATGCTCCGTTATTTCTTCTGCTTATTTACATCCAGTTGGGAAAGCTCTCTCTCCACGAGAAGTCGATGCATCTGGGCCGCGAGGTTTCTGTTCTGAGAAATCTGCGGTATTTGAATGTCAAGGTACTGCTCGACTTGAGCTGCCGGTTTCTCCCGCAGATCGGATCGGATAGCCTCAAGAAAATACACATGAGTTCCAGTGATATAATCGCAATACATCCACAACGCACTCGCCGTGAGAGCGACGAGCAACCCCATGGTTCCCAAGCCCGCCGCAAGACGTAACCAAACAGGTTTTGGAAACCGGATTTCGATAAAAATCCATCCGGCTACAGCGATCATAGTGATGAAAAGAAATGCGGGCATAGCGTCATATAACGTCGCTCTTTCACAGGAGAAGCGAGGGGTTATCGCTTAACTACTCCACTAGCTTCCCCCACTAAAGACTAATCACTTCAACGCCCCCTCCAAAAATGCCAGCACCTTCGCGTTGAGCGTCTGCCGATCGGGCACCGCGGCGGGCTGGCCTTTTTCGGCGGCCATGTTGTGGCCGCCTCCTTGTACGACGATGAAGTCCACGGGGACATTCGCTTTTTTCAATGCGGCGACCATTTTTTCGGATTGGAGCAGGGGGACGGTTTTGTCCTTGTCGCCGTGGACGATGAGGAAGGGCGGGGCATCGGCTTTGATGTAGGTGATGGGGCTGCCCTGGACCCAGAGGTCGTGCTTTTCCAGGAAACCGCCGCCGAAGAGGCTGACGACGGCGGCCGGGTCGGGACGGGTGGGCGCGACCCCCTCCGGCAGGGGGCCGAGGTGGCCGCCAGTGAAGTCCATGGGGCCGCAGTAGGCGACCACGGCCTGCACCCGGCTGCTCACGCCCTCGTAGCCGCCGGTGCCTTCAAATTGCGCCTGATCTCCCATCGTGCCGAGGCAGGAGACGAGGTGGCCGCCGGCGCTATTCCCCCAGACGGCGATCTTGTCGGGGTTCACATGGTACTTCGCGGCATTGGCGCGGAGCCAGCGGACGGCGAGTTTGCAGTCCTCGATCTGGGCGGGCCATTTCGCCTCGTCGCTCAGGCGGTATTCGATGCTGGCGACGAAGAAACCCTTCCCGGCCAGCCAGGCGGCGGTGTTCCTCTTATGGGTGCCGCTTTTCCATCCGCCGCCGTGAATCCAAAGGACGGCGGGCATGGGCTTGTCGGGCAGCTTGGAGGGAAAGACAATCTCGGCGTGCAGGGGACGGCCTCCGCCGGTGCCCATCACGACATCATGAAGTTCGGTGATGCGGCCGGATGCGCCGGGCTTCGAGGAGGGCTGGTCGGCTTCCACCTGACCATGGGCAGGAAACGCGACGACGAGGGACAGGCTCAGCAGGAGGAGAAATCTCACGGCCTAGCCATGCCATGCGGCGCAAACTTCTGCAAATGCGGTTTAGCAGGACCAAGTCGGGGGCTCGAGGTATTCCAAGGAGTTTCTTAATTAAAAACCACCGTCACGGGATATTCCGTGCCGTCTTTTATGACGGAAAGCTTGAGCGGTCCGGTGAAGGCAGCCGTGCCTTTCATGGAAACGCTAAAGTCATCCTCGCCGGCATCAGCCAAAGAGAGACTGATGGCGTATGCGATCTGCCCTCCCTTGACCCGAGTGGCGGAACTTTTCAGTGCGAAGGTGTATTTGCGCCCGGCCTGTTTCAAGCTCACCCGCCGAATGGCCTCCGTCATTCCCGGGGTGAAAGTCGCCAGCGGAGTGGTGATCGTCTGTCCATCGATCTCGAGGGTCGCGGCCACAGTCACAGGCTCTTCCGCCCTGAGGGAGAGGGTGAATAGTGCGCAGAGGAGGAAGGGCAACAGGGCTTTCATGAATTCGACAGAGTGCCTGACTGGAACAGCGGTACAGTGTTTCGCAGCAGAAAGGCGACAACCAGACAGAATCAGGGAAAAAGGCTATCCCAAAAAAAAATACAGGCCACCGCGACGAAAGCCACGGTGGCCTGTTGTTCCCCCCAGAACGCGATCAAATTAACACGGGAGCACGGGATTGCCAGAATTAATTTTACTTATATTGAAGATTTTTCGCGAGGAGCGGAAATCACACAAATCAGGGGGCCAACTCGGGATTTACTCAGGTGGCGCGGGGTTTCCAATACCTCCGCTTCGCCCAAATCCACCAAATACCCAGCGGGACCACGATGATCGCGGTGTAGATGCTGCGGCGGAGGAGGATCTCCTGCCGGGCCTTTTTTATCGGACTCGGCTCGGGTTCATTGTCGGGGATCGGCAGGGCCCTCTCGGCGGCGGCAAAGGTGCGAACAATGTCCCGTTCATCGAGCCACTTGGCTCGGAACTCTCCTTTCGAGTTCCGAAAAATCACGTAGCGCCCAGGTCCCTTCAAATGCGTTTCCATGGGCAATATACCGTCTGACAGCGTTATCTCGTAGCCCGCTTTTCGGGCGACAAGCAGCATGTCGCCTTCCAAGGGTGGCAACATCCCGACGCCGTCCACAAAAGTATACCGCTTGTTCGGGGGGGCGTAGTGAAAATACTCGTCAAGGGGACGGTTGATGAATCCCTCAAGATCACTCCACTTATTCGCCAGCACCCCGTTCCTGGTCTGGTAATCCTCGAAGCACATCGCAAGCGTCCTCACGATTTGTTGCTCCGGCGTCGAAAAACTTAAACAAAACGCGCGGCCTGCCGATGCGGCCAGGAAGATCGCCAGCCAAAGAAAGCGCTTCGCATTCAACCAGCCCAGACTAAGCCGGGCTCCAGGGCAAACTCAAGCCGCGTCGCGGAACAACGGGTCCAATCCCCCGGTGAGGGCGAAGAGTTCCTTCTGCTCCGCGTCACTCAGCGGGGCGAGATTCTTCATGGCCAGGTCCATGGCCAGACGGTAGAGGCGCACATCCCCGGGCGGGATGGCGGCGGTGACGGGTTGGTTGAGCGTCCAGCGGAGAGCGAGGGAGGCCTGCGCGGGATCGCTCAGGGGTTCGTACCAGCACTTCTTCCACTCCTCGGGCCGATCGACGCCCTTGGGCCAGCTTTGTTTGGCGAGAGCCTTGAGGGCGAGACGGGCGGCGCCTTTTTCCTCGGCGAGCTTGAGGATCTGCGGGCCGAATCCATCGGCCAGAGAACTGGCGAAATTCACGGGGAACAACACGGAGTCGAACGGGTAGCGGTCCAGCGCGGCCTGGGCGGCCTCGACGGAGTGGGCGGAGAAGCCAAGATAACGCACTCGGCCGTCTTTCTTGGCTTCGATGAGCAGCTCCATCACCCCGCCGGGGGCGAAGGCGGCATCGACATCCTTGTCCACCTCGGTGATGGCGTGAAGCTGGTAGAGGTCGAAGTAATCGGTCTGCAGGCGCTGCATGGAACGCGCCATCTCCACCTCGGCGGGGCCGCGTTCGCGTTTGCCGGTCTTGCAGGCGAGGAAGCAATTCTTCCGGTAAGGCGCGAGGGCGGGGCCGAGCTTTTCCTCGGCGTCGCCGTAGCCGGGAGCCACGTCGTAGTAGTTGATCCCCTTCTCGTAGGATTCGGCCACGATGCGGGCGGCGTCGGCGGGGTCGGTGTCCTTCACCACGATGCCGCCGAAGCCGATGACGGAGAGTTCATCGGAATGGTTGCCGAATTTGCGTTTCGGCATCTGCGGGAGATTCGAGGCCCCGCTGCCCGACGCTCCCACGATGAGGGAAGCCCCGGTGAGAGCGGTGGTCTTGATGAAGTCGCGGCGGGAGGGGCTCATGGGAGGATTGTCTATCAGTTCCTTGCTAAAGGCAATTCCCTCACGACGAAGACCGCCTCCTTGCCTTTACGATCAATGACCCTGACTCTTCCGTCGTCCCAACGGATCAACTGATATTCGAACATCACTTGGCGGCTATCGTAGTCGAGGATCTGCAAGCGGCTTTGATGAATCCGCCAACGATCAACGGGGCAAACGAGTATTTCGTGTTTCACTCCATAGGTCGAAGCCACCATGCCGTTCTTCAGAAATTTCAGACTAAGAATCTTGCGAGGATCGTCCAGCGTTAGCTCCTTTCCAAGAAGGTCCTTCGCCCTCCATCGAACTTCGGAAGGGCGGTTGAAGGAAGCACAGCCGCTCAGCAGAATAGCGAAGAGGAGGCCGTAGATGGCTGAAGTTTTCATCAGGGAAGGTGCGGCCATATTCTGCCCTCAAGCTGAACTGGCAAACTAGAATGGAGAATGGCATTGACAAAAATCAGCTCAGGTGTGCAAATGCACACCATGCAGCCCACGGCCCAGCAAAAGGCGATTCTGGAATTTATCCAGGACTTTCGCGACCGTCGTGGTGTGGCCCCGACGCAGCGGGAAATCCAGGAGCATTTCGGCTTTGCCAGTCGGTTCTCGGTGGTGAAGCATCTCGCCGCCCTGCGCAAGAAGGGGCTGCTGGATGAATCCGCCGGGCGGGCTCGCGGACTGGTCACGGCGGCGGAGCGGCAGCGGACCCCGATGATAGATATTCCCCTGCTCGGCATGATCCCGGCGGGCATGCCGGCAGATCAGATGCAGGAGGTCGGACGGTCGATCTCGGTGAATGCGGCGACCCTCGGCCTCTCGCGGACAGCCCGCACCTTTGCGCTGGAGGCGCGAGGTGACTCGATGATCGATGCGGGGATACTGGACCGGGACGTCGTGATTTTGGAAATCCGCGAGCCGCGCCATCGCGACATCGTGGCGGCCCTGATCGACGGCGAGACGACCCTCAAGCGTTACCTTTTGCAAAACGGCCGTCCCTTCCTGCGGGCGGAAAATTCCCGCTATCCGGACCTGATTCCGGCGCGGGAATTGGTCATCCAGGGCGTCTTCCGCGCCCTCATCCGAACGAAACTGCCATGAAAAAGGAGACGCTGGACATACTGAGAGAAGGAGACGACTTGTGGAGATGGGCCGAGAAAAACGAGCCCCAGACAGCCGAGCCGGGTTGGCTGAAGAAACTCCTGCGCCGCCTTTTTCGGCGAAGTTAGCCCAGACGGCCTACGGCGAAGCCGCTCCCCCGCCCCGCTGATGACACCGGCGGCTTTCCAAGCCGCTTATTTTTTCTCTTTCGAGGCAAAGCTGCTGGCGGCAGGCGTGTAGCCGGCGGCGAGCACATCCCGGCGCCAGTTTTCCGCATCGCGCTTCAAGTGGTCATAGCTGCGGATTTCCCCCGTGGCCTCGATCATCACCGGAATCCACTTATGGCCGTAGCGCACATGCTGGGTCTCATCGGCGATGTCGTAGCTCCAGGCGCGGGCGAAGATGGCGTCGTTATTGGCCAGGGAGTCCTTCAATCCCCGGTGCTTGCCGGGAAAGGCGTCGGCCTCCTGCGTGGTCAGGGCCACATAACGGTCCAGCGGATCGATGGTCTGGCGCAGGACATAGGCCCCGTTGGACAGGCCCAGCTCGCGGATGTCGTGGCCCATGGCGGTGAGCTTGATCTCGCCAAATTCGCAATGCCGCATTTCGTCCCACATGTGGCGGGAGAGGTCGAAATAGAAATCCCACGGCATGTCGGGCGCTTCAAAGAGCAGGCTGGCGCAGGAATCCGAGGCCTGCACCTCCATGAGGAAGTTATGCGCGTGCAGCAATTCTCGGTCGGCATACTCTTCGCTGTCCTTCTCACCCACACAGGAGGTCACAGGTTTGAAACCAGTGGGGATGACGGAATTCAGGATGGGCAGGTTGCCGATCCGGCGGCCCTTGGTCACGGCCTCTGCCGCGAAACGGCGCTCCCCTTCCAGCTCTGTGCGCAAATCGGCGGCCTGGCCGCGCACCAGCTCCAGCCAGGCGGAATCGGGCACACTGGCCGAGTTCTCATATTTCGCGAACATGGCGAACTGGCGGTCCAGTTCCCCTAAAAACTCCTCCATCACCGGCAGGCTGGGCGCGTCGAAGACCCGGAGATCCGCTTCCAGGTAATTATCAAGGATCTCGCGCAGCCGGGGCTTCACCACGGTGAAGAGGGCGTACAGCGCCGCCTCGGCGTCCGGCGCATGGCACAAGGTATCGAGCAATTCCCTCCCGGCGACGGAAGCACTGGAATGATAGGCGGGAAAATTCGCCCCCAGTTCCCGGCAACGGGTGCGCAGGTCCTGCACCCGGCGCGCCTCGCGAAAGATCAGCGCCGCCATTTCGCGCTTCAGGTTCCAGTCCTTGATCGCGGGGACAAACCCGGCCTCGACCCGGAAGAGCTCCGTCTGGAAATCGGCCACGGCCCGCATCAGACTGCCGCGATGCTTGGGCGTGAGGTTCTCGGCGGAAGGGGCGGGCTCGGTCAGAATGCTCATAATTCTATTGGTTTCCAGAATCAATACCGCTTATTACCTGGACATCACTTGATAATTTTAACGGTCTTTTGATAATTTTACGGTTATGCGCGCGATCCTTCATGGCATCGGCTCCTACGTTCCGGGGGCTGTCATCGGCCCCGTCCAGTGGCCGCACCATGACCTGATCGTCGTGACCGAGGGCCGGGTGGTCTTCACCGTCGAGCGCAAGACGCTGCAGATCGACGCGGGCGACGCCTGCCTTTTCCCGCCGGAGAATAAGATTCGCGGCATCGCGGGTCTGGAGGGTGCGACGACCTGGGTGCAGCACTTCGCAGCGGCGGAAACCAGGGCGCAATCCGGCCCGGCCATTCTCCAGCAGAGCCAGCCCTTGCGGTTGGTGGGAGTGGCGCGCGGAGAGTGGACCCGGGCTCTGATGCGGCGGGGCAATCAACTCCAGGCCAAACGACTCACCACAGTGACACGACGCATGACAGGGTTGGTGTTGAGTTTGTTGCTGGAGGAATTCGGAGCGGCGGCCGGACAGAGCCAATCCGAGCCGGGTTCGGTGGAGGCACGGGTGCTGGCCGCCACCGAATGGGCCACCCAGCAGCGCACTCCCCCACCCACCATTGCGCAAATGGCCGCTCATGCCGGATGGTCGGTGAATTATTTCCGGGAGAAGTTCCACGAAGTCACGGGGAGGACGGTCGGGATGTTCTTGCGCGGGCAGACCATGGATGAGGCGGAGCGGTTGCTGCGGGAGACGAATCTGCCGATCAAGGAGATCAGCGAGCGCGTCGGGTACGGCGATGTGATCGCCTTTCATCATGCGTTCCGGCAGCGGTTTCGGACGACTCCGGCGAAATATCGGAAGAGTGCGCCGGTGGTGGTGTAAGGGGGGCTATTCTGCGAGGGACTCGTGTGTTGAACGCGCCCATGGGATTGCCCTGCCTCCGGCAAGGCTCCGCGGATTTGGGCTTCGCCTTTCAGGTGGTCCCGCGACTGCGGGACGGGCGGTCGAACCGAGGTTCGAAACCCCGTTTTGTGATGAATACAGGGTGTATGGAGAAACTGGCCGATTGGTCAGTGGCAGCGCCTATGGGATTCGAACCCATGCACCGGCCGTGAGAGGGCCGTGTCCTAACCCCTAGACGAAGGCGCCGTTGGAAGGGGGAATCATTTTAAGCGACAACTTGCCCCTGACAAGTGGTAATGTGATGTTTTACCAATAAATGAAGGTCTATGTGAAAACCTGGTGCCCGTGGTGCGTCGATGCCCTGCGCTGGCTGCGCGACCGGCAATACCAGTTTGAGGAGGTCGATGTGCTGGCCGATGGAGCCGCTTACAAACATATGCGGGACATCTCGGGACAATCGCTCACCCCCACTCTGGAAACGGCGGATGGCAAGGTGCTGGCTGACTTTGACGTGAGGCAGCTTGAGAAGTTTCTCCAACTCCACCATATTCTCCCCGGATGATTTCCAACCTCCTGCTGGTCATGGGTGTGGCGGTGCTGAGCGCCGCCATGCGGTCGTTCCGGCAGCCCCTGCTTTTTCGCCTCGGGACGCTGGGCATCGTCATTACCTCCTTTTTGGCCGGCTGGCTCCTCGGCGGCAGCGTTTTCCTTGGCCTCGTGCTCTCGGCCAGCTGGCTCTTCCTGCCCTGGCTGGAGATCCTCACCCGGGTGCGCCGCCTGCGTCTTCCCATCGAGCGGACCCTGGCACCCCGCACCCCGCCGAATCGGCAGACCTTCCCGGGATTTGTCGAACTCACCGAGGAAATCGAGGAACAGGGCTTTGAGCATGTCGAGGATATCGGCTGGGACCATGAGGACACCCGGCACTTCTATCGCGTCTTTCACGAGCCGGGCCGCCAGATCCAGGCCAGCATCTGCCTCGCGGAACAGCAGGACCTGGCCTTTTATTATCTCACCGTCACCACCCACATGGCCGACGGACGCATCTTTATGACGTGGAACTATCCGTTTTCCTACGGCCTTCAGCTCCAGCCTCAGATCGTGATGCGGCGCTTTGAAGGCGGCCAGCGGCCCTTCTCCGAAATGCTGGCGGCCCACGAAGACCTGTTGAAGTCCCACCACCTCGAAAACGCGCCCCGGCTCGATCAGTCCCCGGAGAAGATCATCGACACCATGCAGAGCGAGATGAAGGCCCAGATCACGCACAACATCTCGGCCGGCCTGCTGACGCGCGATGGCGAGCACTTCATTCGCTACACTACTCGCGGGATGTTCTACCTCTGGTTTCAATTTCTCCGGGATCTCGTCCGCATTTCATGAACATCGCCCTGGCCATCGACCACACCCTGCTCAAACCCGAGGCCCGCGGCTCGGATATCGAAAAACTCTGCCGCGAAGCCGCCGAGCACGGTTTCTTCAGCGTCTGCGTCAATAGCTCCTGGGTGCCGCTGGCCGCCTCGCTCCTGCATGGCACCAACGTCGCCGTGGCGGCGGTGACGGGATTCCCCCTCGGCGCGATGAGTTCCGCCGCGAAAGCCTTTGAAACCAAAAAAGCCATCGAAGATGGCGCCACCGAGATCGATACCGTCCTCCATGTCGGCCGGCTCAAGCAAGGCGACGACGCCTATGTCCTGGACGATCTGCGCGGCGTGGTCGCCGCCGCCCAGGGCCGGACGGTGAAGGTGATCTTCGAGACCTGCCTCCTCAACGATGAGGAAAAGGAGCGCGCCTGCCGCCTCTCCGTTCAGGCCGGAGCCACGTTTGTCAAAACTTCCACCGGCTTCAGCACCGCCGGAGCCACGTTGGACGATGTAAAGCTCATGACCCGCGTCGTCGCCGGGCGCTGCCATGTGAAGGCCTCCGGCGGCATCCGCGATCGCGCCGCCGCCCTGGCCATGATCGAGGCCGGAGCCACCCGGCTCGGGACCTCCGCCGGTATCGCCATCCTCGCCGGCGAGACCAGCACAGCCGCTTATTGAACGGGCGTGGCCTCTCCCGGCGATGGCCGGTGTGACTGAAAAGATTTAGCCCTTGATCGGCGTGATCACCAGGACAGCGCCGATAATGCGGCCGCGATCATTGCGGACGGCGGTGATGGTTTTCTTGAAGGTCTGGCCATCCGGACCGGTCGCACCAAAGGCACGGGACTTGCCGTCAGCCAGCGTCTGCTTGATCTCGGGATAGAGTTCCCCGGTGCGCAGATTATTGACGTAGATGTGGCCCTTCGCGTTGACGATGGGCTTGCCGTGAGCGTCGAAGTTGGCGGCGGTCGTGGTGACGACGGCGCCTTTTTTGTTCAGGACGATGACTCTGCGGCCGGTTTGATGGGCGACAGAATCAATCGCGCCAGTAAGAAGGCTCTCATTGTCGGAGCAGCCAAAGAAAGCCTGAGCCGGGGTCGGAAGAGCAAGCAAAGCCGCGCCGCAGACGGTGAGAACGAGAAGAAGATGCGAACGAACAGAGGAGGGTTGCATAGTAAGACGCCATCCCACTCCTCGGCCCCTCACCTGTCAATGAACTAAGCGGGAAATTCGCCAGGATTAAGAAAACCGGCAATTTTCTTAATCATAGGATTCAAACCATCCTCTCCCGCCTCTGGTTTGCGTGGCCGGAAGGAACGCCGACTGTACTTGACCCGTGCCTCCGGCCATGCGAGGGTCCTCGCAAGGTGCCAAAACCCTTACCCTCGTCGCCACAAGCGGCGGGGGTTCTTTTTTGCCCGGCTATCGGAAGTTACAAAACCTTAAATCCCGTGATGAGCCCATCGCGGAGGGTGAACTCGTAGTCGAGTTCCGCCGGGCTGCCGGGAAAATTTCCCGAGACCAAACCGGTCACAATCACCTTCCCCTCCGCCTGCTGGACGGCGCGCACTTCGACGCGGGCTCCATATTTGCGAACGGTTTCCTCGATCCAGCCGTGAATCGCGGCCGGATCGGCATAGGTGCGACCCTCGTCGTGGACGATGGCGTCAGGCGCAAAGCAAGCGCTGGTTTCATCGACCCGCAACGCGTTGGCCGCGGTGAAGTAAGCGGTGAGAATCGGAGGGAGCGGAGTGTTCATTGCTCGGGTGAGTTTGACGTGGGTAATTCTCTATCTGAAGAAGAATCCGCCGGAGTCGAGCCAAACGCGGGGCTGCCAAAAAAGATCCTGCGGAAGAGCCGGTCGCGGACCACATCGGGCAGCGCGCGGGCGGCGAATTGCAATAACAACCCATCCTTGCCGACAAGACGGCGGGCGGGCGGTTTTTCGGCGCGCAACACCTCCAACACCGCCTCGGCCACGACGCTGGGCGGACTGCCTTTCGTCTCGGAACCCAGCGTCACTCGCATAAACCTCCGCAGCAAATTGCCATAACGCCGCTGACCTTCCGGCGGCAACGCGGCAATGGTCTTCTCATTTTGCGCGGCGAGTTTTTCGGCCGAGCCGGAATTGATCGAGGCCGGCTGGAGGCAGGTGACATGGATGCCCGCGCCATAAAGCTCAAGGCGCAGGCAGTCGCTGATCGCCTCCACCGCGTGCTTGGACCCGCAGAGCGTGGCTCCGAAGGGAATGGTGATCATCCCGCCGATCGAGCCGATATTAACAATGCGCCCTTGAGCGCGATGCAGCAGCGGCAGGAAAGCCTGCGTCACCGCCACCAGACCGAAGACATTGACCTCGAAAACCTGCCGGAATTTTTCGACCGGATTGAATTCAATCGGTGCGACATCCGCCGCCCCGGCGTTGTTGATCAACGCCGCGAGCCCCTGCCCGGCCAGGGCGGCTTCGATCTCCTCCCGCGCCGCTGCGATGGAGTCCGCACTGGTCACATCGAGAATGATTTCCCGATAATGCGGTGAAGCCACCGCATCCGAGCGACGCCGCACCCCGGCAAAGACATGATAACCCGATTGAAAAAGCAGCCGGGCCGTGGCCAGACCAATGCCGGAGGAAGCCCCCGTGACCAGGACAGCAGGGAGAGTTGTCATGCTGCGACTCTACGATTCCGCGCGGGGAGTTAAAAAGAAAAACGCTAGGCCTCCGTCGGGAGTCGCGCCGGTTTCGGCAGCGGGAAATCCAAGGACCCGGCCGGAACAAACCACCTGCGCAAAAAGAAAAGCCCAGCCGTTCCGGCCAGCAGGCAACCGAGGCCGAGAGGCCATTCGCTTTGGAACTTGGCGACATTGTATTCCTGATCAATCAGAGGGGTAAATTCCAACGCAAAGGCGATGGCGTTATTCAAAATATGGCAGGCGATCGGCACCCACAGGCTGCCGGTGGCGGCATACAGCAGACCCATGACCAGGCCAAAGGCAAAGGCTCCGATCGGATCGATGTGGAAGATGGCGAAGATAAAACTACTGACGAGAAGGGCTCGCCACTCGTTCCCCGGCGAGGCCCAGCGTCGCAGCAAAACGCCGCGGAAGATCAATTCCTCGAGAATTGGCCCGGACAGGACGAAGGAGAAAACCTCCAACAAACTTGGCCCGGGATGATCCGCTTCCCAAACGGCAGGATACTCCAACACCACGGTTTGGACGAAACCCGGCCAGACCCATGAAAGCGGCAGCCAGAGCAGAAAAAAACACCCCATCGAGAAGATCAACAACACCGGCGTAAGCCAAATCCGCCGCCACGCTGCCGGGTCGCGCGGCACCTCACCGATCAATCCCGCCATGGTCGTCCCAGCCCGGCGGCATTGCCACCAAAGCCAGGCCAGCAAACTCACATCCAGAGCGAGATAAAGAAGCGCATCCTGCCAGGGACCATCCAACACCTCATCAAATACGGCAGGCCCCATCCAACACAGCCCCAGCCAGCCCACCAGGATGAAAAGCAAAGACCGGGCGCGAACACGGGAAAAGTCGACGGACATGGCTCAAGAGGCTCTACACCTTGCCAGGGAGCCGCTCAATGAGGAACCAGTCTCAACTCCGGGCGGACCTATTTCTTTGAAGCCGCATCTGTCGCGTAGTCGAAAACAAACGCATCCTCGATCCTGGGCAGCGCGATCTTCAAAAACGCCTGATGCGCCGGGTGCACGAGATAGGCATCGCGATCCGCCGCATTCCGAAACGTGATCAAAAAACCATCGGTGAACCCCTGGTTCTTTTGCTCCGGGCTGTTATTCGCACCCGCCTCCACCGAGACGATCAGCGGGATTTGATCCTTCAACGCCACCAACGCCGCATTCACCTCGGCTCGTTCCGCCGGTGTCACCTCGTCCTTGAATTTAAAGGCCACAAAATGCCGGATGACTCCCGCCGAATTCGTCATGTCCTCAGAGTGGCAGAGCGAACTTGCCACGGCAAGCAGCACAGCCACCAGACCGATCAGACCAACAGCCGCAACTCTTCCGTTCAGTCGTTTTGCCATGCCTTACTATGACCGGCTTCGCCACGCCGGGAAAGCCATTCCAGCCGCCGAACTCAGTACGTCTCCGGCACCAGCATCTCCGGCGGGTTCGGCTTGCGGTGGTAGTTCTGATGATGCTCGCGCGGCGGGATCACGATGGGCGCGTGTTGCACGGGTTCGTAGGGAACCTGCCCCAGCAGATGATGAATGCAATTCAGCCGCGCCCTCTTCTTGTCCACCCCGTGCACGATCCACCAGGGAGCCTCGGGGATGTGGGTGCGCTGCAGCATGATTTCCTTCACCACCGTATACTCCTCCCAGCGCCGCCGGCTCTCCAGGTCCATCGGACTGAGCTTCCACTGCTTGAGCGGATCGTGCACCCGGCACTTGAACCGAAAATCCTGCTCATCGTCGGTGATGGAGAACCAGTACTTGATCAGCTTGATGCCGGAGCGGTTGAGCATCTTTTCAAACTCCGGGACGCTGCGGAAAAATTCCTCGTATTCCTCGTCGGTGCAGAAGCCCATCACGCGCTCCACCCCTGCGCGATTATACCAGCTGCGGTCGAAGCATACGATTTCACCCGCCGCCGGCAGATGGGCGACATAGCGCTGGAAATACCACTGGGTGCGCTCCCGGCTGTTCGGCGCGGGCAGCGCGGCCACCCGGCAGACGCGCGGATTCAGCCGCTGCGTGATGCGCTTGATCGCCCCACCCTTGCCCGCCGCGTCGCGGCCTTCGAAAATGATGACGATCTTTTGCCCCGTGGCCACCACCCATTCCTGCAGCCGGACCAGTTCGCCCTGCAGCCGGAAAAGCTCACGAAAATAGAAGCTGCGGAAGTGCTGGTGCGCGGCGTGTTCCTCGTCGCTCTGCGGCTGCTGTCCCTCGGGCAGCGGACCGTCTTCCAGTTCCATCTCCAGTTCCTCGTCAAAGCTGTCCACCATCTCGCGGTGGATGCGGTCGAAGATGGCCTTTTCGACGGAAGGATCGCCGGCAGATGGAGGATGTTCGCTCACGGATAACGCCTCGTTTCTCCCGTAAAAAAAGGCAAGCCTTCTCCTGCGACGAAATCTTAGCAAGGAGTTTGCGTTTTTGGTCATGGCCGGAACGCGATACGCCCCTATAATCGGCTTTCCATGAGTATCGTACCCGGGAAAGAAGCCGACTCCGCCAGCCGTATCACCACAGGCAATGTCCTCAGTCAGGATGTAAAAATCACCGGCACCCTGAAAGTCCGCGAGGCCCTGCTCTTCAATGCCGCCATCGACGGCCAGATCATCTCCGCCTCCCATCTTGTCCTGGGCGAACACGCTGCCGTCACCGGCCAGATTTCCGCCGAAACCCTCACGTTACAAGGCGTCGTCCACGGAAACATTTCCGTCACCAGCCGCGCCGAACTCAAGGTCGGCAGCGAACTGCATGGCGACCTCACGGCCCGGCAGGTGGCCATGGAGGAAGGCTCCATCTTTATCGGCCAGGCCAAGATCGTCTCGGGGAAAGGCTAGAGGGAGTTGCTCCCCCTGGCTCCGCTTCGCCAAGCGCGGATAGTCCTGCCGGCCAATGGTCATACGACCCATCGGCACAGCTTCCAAACGGATGCTCCGGTTGATTGCGGATCAATCGTACTGCCAGAGCTCGCCCTTGGACGCATCTTCCCACACTTCGGGGCTCAACATGTAGGACAGCGGTGGATCGGCCAGCTTGCTGTCGTCGAGAACAGGCAGGCTCTTGCCGATGGTGGCGTCCCATGGCTGGCTCGTGGCGATATTGATTGGCGTACCCGTGCGGATGAGGCGGAAGGTCTTGCGAGCCGAATCAATCGGCATGCGCACACAACCATGCGTGCTCGGGTGCGGCTTCACAAAACCCCAATGCAAACCGTAGGCGGGCTTGAATTCCATCCAGTACGTCATCGGATATCCGGCGCCCGGGCTACTTACGCGGCGGCGCTTTTCCGTCTTGGAATAGATGGTGAAATTGCCTTTCGGCGTCGGGTCCTTGGCCGTGCCCACCGTCACCGGCGTAGCCAGCAGGACGGTCTTGCCTTCTACCACATACAGGCGTTGCGCTCCTGTACTCAGATACATCTTCACCGCCGAAGGATTTTTCGGTTGCGTCACCGGTGGATCAAAGTCGAAGGACGTTTTGTGTCCCGTAGTGGTGGTTTGACAGGCACCCAGACCCAGGAGGACGGCGGCCCCGGCGGCCGAGAAAAGGAGACGATGCAGAAGGTGTTTCATGGCGTGGGGCCACGGTGCCGGAAGTCGGGGCATTCTGCAAGCCCCGTCCATCGTTGCCATTTCCCCCGTCTGGGGCATGATCGCTCCCGCCCAACCATGAGCACCAAGGCCACTCCCCTATTGATCGTCGGTGCGGGCCCCACGGGGCTGACGCTGGGCTGCGAGTTGCTCAGGCATGGGGTGCCCTGCCGGTTGATCGAGCGCGACGTCGAAGCGTCGCCCTTCTCCAAGGCGCTCGCGGTGCATGCGCGCACCCTGGAGTTATTCGAGCATCTCGGCATCGCCGACCGGGTGGTCGCGCTGGGGCAGCCGCTTTCCGCCTTTAATGTCTTCGACCGCAAAAAACACACGGTCCGTATGACCTTCGGCGAACTGGACAGCCGTTACCCCTACGTACTCAGCCTGCCGCAATCCGACACCGAGCGCGTGCTGGCGGAGGATTTCGAGGCACGTGGCGGCGTGATCGAACGCGAGGTGTCGCTGGAGGGGCTGACGCAGGGAGTCGACGGGGTGACGGCCAGCCTGCGGCATGCAGACGGTCACACCGAGGAATACACCTGCCCATGGCTGGCGGGCTGCGACGGCTCCCACAGCAGCGTCCGGCATGCGCTGGGCCTGCCCTTCGAAGGCGCGAAGTATCCCGAGTATTATGTGCTGGCGGATGTGGAGTTTGAAACGACGCTGGACACCACGGAGTTCTATATCTTCAGCGACGGCGACAAGCTCGCGGGCTTCCACACGTTTTCCCCGGTCGGCGCGCGGATCTTCGCCGACATCGAACTTCCGCCCTCGGAGCGCGAGAAGCCGCAGGTCACGTTGGAACAACTCCAGGCTAACATCGACAGCCGGGGGCCCGGCAACATCCGGCTGACCAAGCTGAACTGGCTGAGCACATTTTTCTGCCACATGCGGCAGACCCAGACGTACCGCGCCGGACGCGTGTTCCTGGCGGGGGATTCCGCCCACGTGCACAGCCCCGCCGGCGGACAAGGTATGAACATGGGCATCCAGGACGCCTTCAACCTCGCGTGGAAACTCGCGCTGGTGGAGCGCGGGCTCTCGCCCGACTCGCTGCTCGATAGCTACACGCCGGAACGGCATGACCTGGGCAAGAGCATCCTCCGCATGACGGATTTCTTTCAGCGCATCAACACGATGCACAATCCCCTGCTCCAGGAGATTCGCGGTTCGCTTGGCCCCGTATTGTCGCGCAACGAAATCATCCGCCATCGCTATCGCCGCGCGGTGGCGGGGCTGTCGCAACACTATCGCAAAAGCCCGGCGGTCGCGGCCTCACCGGGCCGTCACGGAGGCCCTCATGCCGGCGAGCGGGCCCCGGACGGAATCCTCTTCGATCCCGTGCGACAGGCTTCCGTGCGTTTGTTTGAGCTCCTGCGCGAGCCGACGCACCATCTCGTGCTCTTCGCCGCCACGTCGGGCGATGCGCCGGAATTTCACGCCGTGACCTCGCTCGTGCGGGAAAAATATTCCGGAATGATCAATGAGATTCTGGTCTCGCCCGGGGGCGCCGGAACCACGCATTTCGTCGATGCGGATCTGGCGCTGCATCGGCTTTATCACGCGCAACGCCCGGCGTTTTTCCTGATCAGGCCGGACGGTTATATCGGCTACGCCGGGACGCCGGTTCAGATGGAGCACTTCGCCCGGTATCTGAAAACTCTCTTCTACTGAGGCCCGGCCGCGTCCAGAGGAACGGGCACCGTCACGCGCTTGCGCTCCTGGAAGCGCTGGAGCACGACGAAGAAGGAGGGGACAAAAACCACGGCCAGGCAGGTGGAAGCCAGCATGCCGCTGGCCACCGCGACACCCAGGCATTTACGGGCAGAGGCCCCTGCACCGGTCGCGAGGATGAGGGGCACCGCACCGAGAATGAAAGTGACGGAGGTCATCACGATGGGGCGGAAGCGGGACCGCGCGGCGGCCACGGCCGCATCGGTGATGCTCGATCCGGCGGCGTGATGCTCCCGGGCCATCTCGACGACGAGGATGGCATTTTTCGCCGAGAGCGCAATGAGCAGGACGAGACCGATCTGCACATAGATGTTGTTCGGGAGGCCGAGGCCCTTCATGGCCAGGACCGTTCCCAGCACGGCCAGCGGCACGGCCAGGAGGACGGCCAGCGGAGTGATCCAGTTCTCATATTGTCCAGCCAAAACGAAATACACGAGTATGAGGGACATGCCGAAAATGAGCACGGTCGCGGACCCGGCGAGTTTTTCCTGATACGACATGGCGGTCCACTGGTAGTGCATGCCGGCGGGCAGGATGCGCTCGGCGATCCCCTGCATGAGGTCCATCGCCTGACCCGAACTAAATCCGGGCTTCGATCCGCCGACAATCGCGGCGGAGGGATAGACATTATACAGCGCGACGATGGCCGGACCCGCCGTGGCGTCGATGGATGCGAGCGAACCGAGGGGAACCATGTTACCGTCCTCGTTGCGCACGGTGAATTGTTTGATGGACTCCGCATCGCCCCGATAAGGCATGTCGGCCTGGGCGAAAACATTAAAGGTCCGGCCAAACTTGGTGAACTGGTTGACGTAGCTGGAACCCACGTAGGTCTCGAGGGCATCGAAAATATTCCCGGCCTTGACGTTGTAAATGCGGGCTTGGGAGCGATTGACGTCGAAGGAAAGCTGCGGCACATCGGCGCGGAAAGGCGTGAGCGCCATCATGACCCCCGGATTCTGGCGGGCCTCGGCTGCGATGGCGTAAGCGGCATCCTGGAGCTTCTTATAGTTGAAGGACCCGTCGGTGAGATTGATCTGCATCTGGAAGCCGCCGGACAATCCCAAACCAGTAATGGGCGGCGGGACGAGCACGAGACTATTGGCATCCTGCGCCACGAGCACGGCCTTGCGGATATTCTCATACATGGGCAGGAGACCCTCCGCCTTACCCCGCTCCGCCCAGGGATTGAGTATCACGTAGATGATGCCCGCATTGGCCAGGGCCGCGTTATTGTCGATGGGCGAAATGCCGCCGATCTCGATGGTATGGGCCACGCCGGGCACTTTCTGGATTGCCCGGGCAATTTCTCCCATCGCCGCTTGGGTACGTCCCAGCGCACCGGCATCCGGAAGTTGCACGGCCACCATCATGTAGCCCTGATCCTCGGTGGGAATAAATGCGGTCGGCGTGCGTGTAAGCCCCCAGATCGAACCGGCAATGAGGACCAGCGCGACCAGAGTCACCCACCCGCTGTGGTGCACCATGCGCCCAATCATGCGCACATAAGCGTTTTCCAGGGGCTGATAGACCGCGTCAAAAGCGCGGCAGAAGGCATTCTTTTTTCGAGTCGGATCGACGGCGCGCAGCCACAAGGCGCATTGCGTGGGCTTCAGCGTCACCGCGTTGATACCGCTGAGAATGGCGGTGACGGCGATGACCAGGGCGAACTGCCGGTACATCTGGCCGGTGATGCCGGGCAGAAAAGCCGCGGGCAAAAAGACCGAAATGAGCACAAGAGTGACGCCGACAATCGGTCCGAAGAGTTCATTCATCGCAGCGATAGCCGCTTCCTTCGGCGTCTTGCCACGTTCAATATGCTTGGCCGCCCCCTCCACCACGACAATGGCGTCATCCACCACGATGCCAATGGCCAGCACGATGGCGAACAGCGTGAGCGTATTGATGGTAAAACCCAGCGCGGCCATACCGGCAAACGCCCCGATGATGGTGACGGGCACAGTTGTCGCCGGCACAAGGGTCGCGCGCCAGTCCTGCAGGAAAATCATGATGACGAGCAGGACCAGAAAGCCGGCCTCAAAAAGCGTCTTGTAAACCTCGTTGATCGATTCGCTGACAAAGATCGTCGTATCGAAAGGAATCTCGTACGTAAGTCCCGGAGGGAAGGATTTCGCCAATTCCTCCATTTTGGCCCGCACACGCTTGGCCGTGTCGAGGGAGTTCGAGCCGGGAAGTTGATAAATCGCCACGCCACCCGCGGAGTGACCGTCGAATTTGAAAAATTGTCCGTACTGCTGGGAGCCGAGTTCCACGCGGGCGACATCGCGCAACCGCGTCAGGCGTCCACCGTTCTGGGTGTCGGATTTGACCACGATCTCCTCAAACTCGCTGACGGTGCTCAGGCCACCGTTAACGTTGACGGTGAGTTCATAGGCCTGACCGACAGGAGCCGGAGCTGCTCCGATCTGGCCCGCGGTCACATCCGTATTCTGCGCCTGGATGGCCTCAATGACATCATTGGGCACGAGAGAACGGGCCTGCAACTGCGCGGGATCGAGCCAGATCCTCATGCTGTACTGGCCGACGCCGAAGACCGTCACGCCGCCCACGCCCTCGACGCGCACGAGTTCGTTTTCGAGATTGAGCGTCGCGTAGTTATTGAGAAAGAGCGCGTCGAATTCGTTATTCGGCGACGTCAGCGTGATGATCTGGAGGATGGCGGTGGATTTCGTCTGCGTGACGACGCCCTGGGTCTGAACGGCCTTGGGCAGCTGGGCCAGAGCCTGAGAGACGCGGTTCTGCACGAGGATCTGGGCTTCGTTGGGATCGGTCCCGATGTCGAAGCTGACGATGAGCGAGTAGTTCCCCTCGTTCGTGCAGGACGACTGCATGTAGATCATGCCCTTGACGCCATTCACCTGCTGCTCGATGGGCAGAGCGACCTTGTCCACCATGGTGCGCGCACTCGCTCCAGGATACGAAGCCGTGACCTGAATCGTGGGCGGAGTGATCGACGGATATTGCGCCACCGGAAGTGTCGCAATGGCGACACCGCCCAGCACCATCATCAGGAGCGCGATGACGTTCGAGAGAACGGGGCGTTCGATGAAGAATTTCGAGAACACTAGGTCTGGACCGGTTCGGCCGGTGGCACGGCAACGGGAGCCTTGCGCTCGTGCCAGCGCTCCAATACGACGAAGAACGAAGGAACAAAGACAACTGCCAGGCAGGTGGAAGCCAGCATGCCGCTGGCGACCGAAATGCCGAGCGACTGCCGGGACGCAGCCCCCGCCCCCGTGGCGAGGATAAGCGGCACCACGCCCAGGATGAAGGTGAACGAAGTCATCAGGATCGGGCGGAAACGCAACCGCGCCCCTTCCACGGCGGAGTCCAAAATAGACAGGCCCTCCGCGCGTTTCTGCCGCGCCATCTCCACCACGAGGATGGCGTTTTTCGCCGAAAGCGCGATCAGCAGGACCAGGCCGATCTGCACATAAAGGTTATTGGGCAGCCCGGTCAGACGAAGGGCGACGAGAGTTCCCAGGACAGCCAGAGGAATGGCGAAGATGACCGCCAGCGGCAGAATCCAGCTCTCGTATTGTCCCGCGAGCACGAAATAAACGAGCAGCATGGCGAGCGCGAAAACAAAGACCGTGGCCGCGCCGGTGAGCTTTTCCTGATATGAAAGAGCGGTCCATTGATACTTCATGCCCTGCGGCAGGATGTTCTTCGCGATCTGCTCCATGACCTTCAATGCCTCGCCGGAGCTGTATCCCGGCGCGGCCGAGCCAATCACCGCCGCCGAGGGATAAAGATTGTAAAGCGAGATGGCTGACGGACCGTGGGTCGTGCCGATGGCCGCCAGCGACCCGAGAGGCACCATGTTGCCGCTGGAGTTGCGCACGGTGTAGAGTTTCATCGCCTCCGGAGCGAGGCGATAAGGGGTATCGGCCTGCGCATAAACATCGAAGGTACGGCCAAACTTCGTGATCTGGTTGACATAGGTCGACCCCAGATACGTCTCAAGGGCGCTGAAGACATCATTGACCGCCACCCCATAGGTCTCCGCCTCACGGCGGTTGAGAGTAAAGGTCAACTGCGGCACATCCGCGCGGAAAGGCGTGAGCACCGATGTCAGTTCGGGCCGCTGGCTGGCTTCGCTGACGATGGCTTGCGTGATGCTCTGGAGCCTTTGGTAGTCGAAGGTGCCGTTGACCAACTCCACCTGCATCTGGAAGCCATCGGAAAGTCCCAGGCCTTGAATAGGAGGAGGGAGCATCACGAGGCAATTCGCTTCCTGCACGGTGGCAACCGCCTTGATCATATTGCGGTTGATGGCGTCGAGGTCCTCGTCCCGGCCACGTTCCTTGGAAGGCTTCAGCACCGCGTAAATCACGCCGGAATTAAACAGCGAGGAACTGCTATCAATGGGCGACGAGCCACTGCCCCCGATGACGATGGTTTCCGCCACCCCCGGAACCTTGCGGATGACATCCGCCAGCGCTTGCATCGCAACCTGCGACCGGCCGAGCGCGGAACCATCCGGCAACTGCACCGCGACCATGATGTAGCCCTGGTCCTCGGTGGGCAGGAATCCCGTGGGCGTGCGGGCCAGACCGATGAGGGAAAGAATAACGAGGACAGCGGCGATGAGCGTCATCAGCCCACTGTGGTGCACCATGCGGTTGATCACGCCGGTGTACCAATGCTCCAGCCGTTCGTAGATCGCATTGAACCCGCGAAAGAACGCATTCTTCTTTTTGTTTGGATCATGCGCCCGCAGCCAGAGCGCGCATTGCGTGGGCTTGAGCGTCATCGCGTTAATGCCGCTGAGCAGCGCCGTGACGGCGATGACCAGCGCAAACTGGCGATACATCTGCCCGATGATGCCCGGCAGGAACGCCGCCGGGAGGAAGACCGCCATGAGAACGAGCGTCACAGCGACGATCGGGCCGAAAAGTTCGTTCATCGCGGCGATGGCGGCATTCTTGGGGGACAGCCCCCGCTCGATATGCTTGGCCGCGCCTTCCACCACCACGATGGCATCATCCACCACGATACCAATGGACAGCACGATGGAAAAGAGAGTCAGCGTGTTGATCGTAAAACCCATCGCCGCCATGCCCGCGAAAGCGCCGATGATGGTGACGGGCACAGTCGTTGCGGGTACCAGGGTCGCCCGCCAATCCTGGAGAAACACCATGATTACGAGCAGCACGAGCACACCGGCCTCGAAGAGAGTCTTGTAAACCTCCTGGACCGATTCCTTGACGAAAAGCGTGTTGTCGAGGGGGAACGAATAGCCGAGCCCTTCGGGAAAACCCTTGGCCAGCTCCGCCATTTTCGCCCGCACCAGCTTGGCGGTCCCGAGCGCATTCGAGCCGGGGAGCTGGTAGATGGCCAAGCCGCCGGTGGGCCGGCCGTTGTATTCTGAAAATTGATTGTAGGACACGGCGCCGAGTTCCACGCGAGCCACATCCTTCAGACGAGTGATCTGCCCGCCATTCTGGGTGTTCGACTTGACAATGATGTCGTTGAACTCCTCCACCGTGTTGAGTTGGCCGTTGGCGTTGACCGTGAGCTGGAAGGCCTGCGACTTCGAGGACGGCGGACTGCCAAGCTGGCCGGACGTGACCTCGGTGTTCTGGCTCTGGAGAGCGGAAATGACATCGCTCGGCACCAGCGAACGAGCCTCCATCTGTACGGGATTAAGCCAGACGCGCATGCTATACTGGCCGACGCCGAAAACGGTGACGCCGCCGACTCCGTCGATGCGGGCCAGTTCGTTTTGCAGGTTCAGCGTGGCGAAGTTATTAAGGAAGAGCGCGTCGTAGCGGTTGTCCTGCGAGTCCAGCGCGATGATCTGGAGAATCGCGGTGGACTTGCTTTCCGTGACAACACCCTGGGTCTGCACGGCGTCGGGCAACTGCGCGATGGCGGCGGAAACGCGGTTTTGTACGAGCACCTGCGCGGCGTCGGGATCGGTGCCGATCTGGAAGGAAACCGTGAGGGTGTAGTTGCCGTCGTTGCTGGACGTCGACTGCATGTAGATCATGCCTTCAACCCCATTGACCTGGAGCTCGATGGGCAGCGCGACCTTGTCGATGACGGTCTGGGCGCTGGCTCCCGGATAGTAGGCCGTCACGACGACCGTGGGTGGCGTGATGGAGGGGAACTGCGCGATGGGCAGGACGGCGATGGCCACCCCGCCCAGCAGCATCATCACGCAGGCGATGACGTTTGAGAGGACCGGCCTTTCAATGAAAAATTTCGATAACATCCGGCGTAGGACGGCGGGCTACTTCGTCGGCGCGGTGGGTTCGGGTGTCGCGGTCGTGACCGGATCGGCCTCCATCGTGGCCTGCACGGTCTGACCGACCCGGATATTGGGTATGCCATTCACAACCACGCGATCCTCCGGCTGAAGGCCCTCGGAGATGGCTCGGACCGTCCCATTGAGCGGTCCCTTTACCACACTGCGCCGCTCCACGACGCTCTTCGCGTTCACGACATAAACAAAATCGCCCTGCTGGTCGCTGAGCACGACCGCGTTCGGCACCACCAGGCCGGGCCTGGGTGGGCCCAGTGGGATGCGCACCGTCGCAAAGAGCCCGGGAAACATGGCGCGGTCCTCATTGGGAAAAACGCCCCGGAGCTGGATGGTGCCACTGGAGGTATCGACGCTGTTGTTCGAAAAATCCAGTACCCCCTGGTGGGGAAAATCCGTCTCGTTCTCCAACTGGGCGAAGACTGGAGTTTTGTTGACGGCGCTTTTATCCGCCATGCCCGCCGCCTTCATCATCTGGCGGAGCCGCAGGGCGTCCCGCGTGTTGATCGAGAAGTTAACGTAGATCGGCACGATCTGCTCGATGGTGACCAATTGCGTGGGATCGACCGGGCTGTTGCCCACGAGATTGCCGACATCGACCTGATGTTCGCCGAGCAATCCGTCGAAGGGCGCGGCCATCTCGGTGTAGCTCAGATTGAGTTTCGCCAGGGCCACATTCGCCTCGTCCTGTTGTTTCTGGGAAAGATACTGCTGCACACTCGCCTCGGAGGTGGCGTTCTTTTTGATCATCTCCAGCTGTCGGGCGTATTCCGCCGACGAGTAAGTGAGCTGGGCCTGGTAAAGTTTCAGATCCTCGATGTATTGCTCCTGCTGGATCTTAAAAAGCGGCGTGCCCTTTTTGACGTAGGAGCCGTCCTGAAAATAAATCCCCTCCAGATAACCTTCGACCCGCGCAACGATATTCACGCTCTGCACCGCGCCGACCGTGCCGGTGAAGTCGATGTGATCGGTTACCTCAGTCATCTTCGGATTGGCCACGGTTACCTGCGTGACCGCCGCCCCACCCGCTTCTTTCTTTTTGCAGCCGGCGGCAAAAGCCAGGGCGAGAACCACGCAAATCGCGGCAAAGGGTGTTTTAGTTTTCATCGTTGATATTAAGCAGCTTCCAAATCCACGGACGTCCCTTGGGAACTTCGACCGGTTGATCCTCCGGCGCGACCTGGGGAATGTGTTTGGCCGGTTCCATCATGCGGCCCCAGCGGGTGCGTTTCTGCATCTCCGTTTTCGTCTCCGGGGAAATGACATCGCGGCCCTCGCGCATCTGCCAGCCACCACCGAGCGAACGATAGACGGAGACCAGGCCCAGCATGACGTCGCCCTGCGCGCCCACCAGCGAGTTTTCCACGCTGAGCTGCTGCTGCAGGGCATTCAGGACGGTGGTGAAATCGGTTTGTCCGGCTTTGTAACGATCGATCGAGAGCTTCGTGGATATCCGGGCGGAGGAAACAGCAGTCTCCAGGAAGGCGGCGCTCTGTTTGCCGTATTTGAAGGCGGATAGCCCGTTCTCGACTTCCTTTTGGGCCGTAAGAACGGTGTTCTGGTAATTCAGGACGGCCTCCTGGAAATTCGCGTCCTGCACCCGGACCTTATTGATCAGCCGTCCGTAGTTAAAGATCGGCATGGTGAACGACCCCGCGCTCTGCACGATGCTGTTCTGCCAGTTGAAAATGTCGGCCAGCGAATTGTCACCGATGTTATTCGACGAATAGCCAAACGTGCCGTTGAGCGAGAAGGCCGGCAGCAGATTCGCCACCTGCACGCCGATCTTTGCCGATTGCGAAGCTGCCTCGAGGCCGGCCTGGCGGACATCGGGACGGCGCCGGAGCAGGTCGCGGGGAATACCCGCGGCCACCTTCGACGGAGGGGTGGGCAGACGGCCGGGTTTCACCAGGCGATCCACCGCATCCGGCGGCAGGCCGAGTTGCACGGCGAGGCCGTTTTTCGTCTGCCGCAGGGTATTCTCAAGACCGGGAATCTGGGCCTGCGTCTGGGCCAGTTCGGTCTTGGCCTGCTCCGGATCAAGCTGGCTGGTTTGGCCGGCCTGGAAGCGCGCCTCGGCGATGCGGAGGCTTTCCTTTTGCACCTCGACGTTTTCCTGGGCCACGCGGATCTGCGCCTGCGTGGTGCGGATGTTGACGTAGCTGTTGACCACATCGCCGATCAGCGAGACCAGTGCATTATCGAAGGCCGCGACGGAGGAGAGGAAGGTGGCCTTGTCCGACTGGATCTGGCGGCGGTATTTGCCCCAGAAGTCAATTTCCCACGAGGCGGAGAAGAGGAGTTGGTTGGTGAAGAGATTAGGCCCGAGCTGCACGCCGCCGCTGCGGCTGTTGTTATTGCTCAGCTCCTGGGCGAGGGCCGAGCCCAGCGGTGTGCCGGGCTGAAACTGCGAGGTTCCGCCGCTTTGCGGAGGCAGATAATAATAACTCGTTCCGCCACTGACGCCCTGTTGCTGCGGGAAAAGATTGCCGATTGAGCCGTTGAGCTCCGCGCGGGCTTTCAGAATCTTCACCCCGGCCATCTGGAGGGTCGGGTTGTTCTGATAGGCGATCTCGATGAGGTTATTCAGGACGGGATCGCGAAAGGTCTTCCACCACAGGAGATCGGCCGCGCTCTGCGACCGGCCCGAGGTTGCGCTGCTCTCCACCCAAGCACTTTCCACCTTGGAATTCGGGGTGGAAAAATTTGGCCCCACCATACAGGACGGCAGAGCGACCGCACAACTTGCTCCAAGGAGCCATAATGAAAGGCGGCGGGCGGCGACGTTGGGCAATTTTTAAATGGGGGGAGGTTGTTGGCCCAGCCGCTTTGAAGTTCCCTGGGACTGGCGGGGCGTGGGAGTGACTATCTGAGACTCCGGGAAAAGGCGATCAAAAGTTCGACTGGTTGCCTAAGAAAAAAGCTATTGCCGGTTTTCAAACGCAGGTGCCGGAAAAGATCCTATCGTGCGAGTCATCACATCCTCCCCTGTGAAAAAAGCCCTCCCCTCCCGCCCTCGTTCCGTTTCGAAATCCCGCCCCGCTTCCGGCTTCAGCCTGATCGAGCTTTTAATCACGGTCGGAATCATCGCCGTGCTCGCCACCCTCATTGTGCCGGCCGTGCAGGGCGCGTTTAAAAATTCCCGCCAGGCGAAGTGCGTCGCAAACTTGCGGCAACTGGCCTCCGGTTGCATCCTTTACTCTCAGGATCACGATGGGGGCCTGCCCTATGCCGTGAACGCTGGCTCCTGGCATCGGCTGATCTACCCCTACCTCAAAACCGACAGTCCGGATACTCAAGCCTGGGGAAAGGAACAATGGCAGGAGAACATTCAGAAAGAAAAATATTACATTTGTCCCTCCGATCAAACGCCCTATTCCGACATGCTAAGTTACGCGTGGAATAAAAAACTGAGGTCGAACATCAACGAACAACCTTACCGCGTACAGCGCGGCGGTTCATACATCATGCTCGCTGAGGGCGAGAGTTATGCCTTCGATCTTTCGGACAAGACTGGTTTGGAGTTTCGGCATAGCGACAAGGGGAACTTCGCCTACACGGATGGCCATATCGTGACCTACGCCAGCACGGAGCCGATGGACGAGCACATCAAGGTGGAGTTTTAGGCCACAACGGGGGGTCAAATGCCCCCACCGAACCACCGCCTTTCCTCCCGCCGAACACCCCTCCTTTTTTAAAAAATTCCTTGCCCTTTCCAAAATAACGACTAATTTGATCGTATATCTAAACGGTGGGATCGCCAAGTGGTAAGGCACGGCTCTGCAAAGGCTGAATACGTTGGTTCGATTCCAACTCCCACCTCTCTTTTTCGCATCCATGACACCTCACTCCCAACGTCTTAACCGGTCAGCTACGCGCGGCGGGTCCTTGGCGTCGGGAGTGCGGGCGTCTGCCGGATACTGTTGTCGCTCCTAAGCCTTCCCGCCCAGCCGTCTTCGCGGCGTGTCCACCACGGGCCACCTACGCCCGATTGCTTTGTCTCGACCACCATATCCGTGTCCTTTTTTCCCACTTTTTCATCACTTCCAACCCTCACCAAGGGAACCCTGCGTATCGCGGCGTTTCGCGGCTTCGCGCCCTTCGCCTGGCACGATGGCACCGCCGCTCGCGGGCGGGACATCGCCTTTCTCCGCCACTTTGCCGAGGCACATGGTCTTGCATTGGTAGTCGACTTTCACTCTTTCGACCGGCTGTGGGAGCTGCCCGCGCAGGATGCCGCCGACATAGCCGCCGGAGGGATTTCGTTGCGCCGGTACATCCCCGTGGCCTGGACGCAACCGTACAGCGAGGTGCGCCGTACTTTGCTGATCCGCTCGGAAGACACGGAGAAGATTCGCGGCATGGGCGACCTCGGCCGCCTCGCCGTCGTCCCCCACTCCGCCGCACATACCCATGCCGGAGAAACGCTGTCGGAAAGCGCGACCTTGAGTTTCACGCCCACGTTGGAACACGGCATCGAAGATCTCCTGCTCGGCCAGATCGACGCCCTCGGAACAGGCAGCGTGAGCGCGGAATTTCATGCCGCACGGCATCCCGGTCTGGCCCGGCTGGATGTGCACGCCGACCGCGCTCCGGAACTCATCTCCTTTGCCACGCGGCCGGAATTGGTAAGGGCGCTGGATGGCTTCATTCACCACCACCGGGCTGCATATTGAAAACCACCAAGATCCAGACCCGGCCAACCTTCACAACATTTCCGGTCGGAAAAGCGAACGGCGGCTGATGATCTTTCCAGCCACCATGAAGACTCCGTCGCCCTTGTAGTGCAACGTCTCCGGGTGCTTCGGGGATGAGGCTACGTGAGCCTTCACCACCTCGAAGATGAAGAAGTTGTATTTTTTCAACATCGTATCGTCGGACAGACGGCATTCGAAGTTTGCGTGGCACTCCTCAATTAAAGGTGCGCTAACCCGTGTGGCCTTCCCGGCGGTAAGATCAAACTCCTGGAACTTATCAATCTCCGCGCCGGTCGTATTGCCGATGCGGACCACTGTGTCCGTCAGCTTCGTCGTCGGCAGGTTGATCACGCACTCCCGGCTCCGCAGGATCATCTCATAGCTATGATTCGCCGCCGTGATCATACAGCCAATCAATGACGGCTTGAACTCCATCACCGTGTGCCAGCCCATCGTCATAATATCCGTCCGTCCCTGCCATTGGGACGATACGAGGACGATCGGCCCCGGCTCGAGATATCGCCGCACCTGGCTGACGGGAAAATCCTTCTTTGCGGTTCTTTTCACGAAATGGGTTTCGTTCCGCGCGGCCGCCTTGGCCTCATCAGCAATGGCAGGAAAGGCATCCACCTACTCCGCTTAAGAGGCTTGTCATATTTCGCCCCGCTGTTCCAAATCATTACTCCAAGTCAGAGTTGACCTATGCCCATGAAAAAGATCAAACCCGCCGCAAATCCCGACGCCTATGTCGCGGCTCTTACCGGCTGGCGGCGGGCATGCGTCGAGACGCTGCGGGCGGCGGTGCTCAAGGGCGGGTATTTCGAGGAGATCATCAAATGGGGACACCTCGTTTATTTTTCCCATGGACCCTGCTTGCTCATTCGTGCGGAGGGCGAGAGGGTCTTATTCGGCTTTTGGCGTGGGCAACGGCTGAGGGAGATCGAGTCGCGGCTGAAACCGGGCGGCAAATACGAAATGGCCACGCTGGAGATTCGGGAGAACACGCCATTGGAGGCAGTCGTGGCGACAAAACTCGCGAAGAAGGCGATTTTGTTGAATAAGACGCTTGGGAATCCGTGCGACGTGGCAAAGAAAAATTAGCCTCTCTTCCCCTAGTCTAATGCTTATGCCACTTCTTCATCGCCTCGGGCCAGTAGGAGGCGTGGAGGGCGAGGCCTTCTTTCTCCAGCACGGGGCCGACAATCTTGATGGCGGGATAAGTGCGGGCAATGATTTCGCGGAAGGTCAGCGGCTTCTTGTCCTTCTCGGGACTGATGTAGAGACGGTATTGGGACTCGTTGACTCCGTAGACGACCTTCATGATGTCGGCGCTGAGGATGGCCCCGCTGGACATGATACCGGGCTCACTGCTGACATAGAGAACACCGCGACGCAGTTCGTTGTGTTCAAGGCGGGGCGAGATGATGGAGATGACGATCATCTCCGCTTGTTTGGTGGGATCGTGACTGGTGGCGGTTTTGTTGGAAGCCTCCGCGACGATTTTGCCATCGACCACGAATAGCGCTCCGAAGGGCGGGTTGCCTTTTTTCTCCGCGTCTGCTGCGAGTTCGTAGGCCCGCTTCATAAAGGTGCGGTCGGTCGCCGTCGCAGTCGGATCATCCGGCAACGGCTTCGGATCGGCAGCATGAAGAACGCAAACAGAGGCGAGAAGAGTCAGGAACAAACCGGAGGATAGCTTTCGCATAAACCGGCATGCTACCAACCGGCAGATGAAGATGCGATGAAGAAAGACCGTTGCACCCGTCATAAAAAAGCCGCGGGCGTTTCTCCGGCGCTCGCGGCTTTTGCCTCGATTTGAGGAATGTTTTAGAACGCGAAACGCAGTCCCGACCGAAGATTGGTTACGTTGCCGGTGCCGCCGAAGAAATAGCGCGAATCAACGAACAGGCCGAAGTGGTTGGTGAAGCGGTACTCGATGCCACCGCCGACATTGCCGTAGGCCTTGGCCTCGCCGTCCCATGCACCACCCGCGCCGGCCATGGCATAGGGAGCCAGATTCCATTTGCAGATCGGCATGCGGAGGAAGAAATTCACCCCGAGAGGCATGTGTTCAGCCACACCATTATTGGAATACCAGGCCGCCTCGTAACCCACACCAAAGTAGCGGGCAAAGAAGTAGTTCACTCCAAAGCCGCCGCCGGAACCGGTCTGAAAAGCGGTGCCATTCTCGAAGCCAGGGAGATCGCCCCAGAAGGCTGTATAGAACAAATCGACCTGCCACTCGTAATCGCGGAAGCGGCACTCCTCCTCGACGACGATCTTGTCTTTGAAAGTCTTGCCATCGCCGGCCTCTACGGAGGTAATGAGAAGGAAGGCCGCACAGCCGGCAACCAGGAAGCGGGTAAGGTTTTGCATGTTGGGCGAAGGTTCTGCCCGGAATCAGACCGCTACGCCATCGGGGTTCACCCTGCACGAGGCATGGGGGGGTAGGCCGAAATCTCAAATCTGATTCGGACCGTATACCGAGAGTTTAAGGCAAATTCAATTTGCCGGTTTCGCTTCCTCGACCATGGGAGGATTTCCTCCGGAAACCTTCTCGTCCTTCTCCTTGACGACATTGAACACAATCACGGCGGCCAAGGCCAGCGGACCAAGCGCGTTGCCCATGATCTGGAGCAACCAGGTCGATTCGAAGTGGCGCGGCGGTGATAACAGCCCGAAAATCATCCCCAAACTTCCCACCAGCGTCGCGAGGCCCAAAAAGGTGTAACCAAAAACATCGGCGGCCGTCTCATCACCGATGGCCAGCAACGCCGCGCGCCAAAGCACCAGAAAAAAGAACGTTGCGATGAGAGTGAGCGGACAATAACGGGCCCAAACCCGGCGTGGGCGTCCTTCAGATACCCGCTCGTTAAACGTCACAGGCATCGCCCGGGGACGGAATTCCTGTTTAGGCTGCAGGCCGGTGGGCCGATGCGGCAACCGAGGTTTCGGGTGAGACTCATCCATGGCGCCGGATTCAAGCCATCCCCCGCCCCCGATGCCAGTAGAATCCACTCGGCGCTCCGCTCGAAGAGGCGATTAACACCCGGTTTTTGTGCAACGGGGTGAAAGCCCGGGACTTCATCGTCGGCCCCGAACATTCAAGCCTCCCTGCGGCCGCGCATTTTTCGGCGGAAAAAACCAAAATTCCGCCCAACCCGCACAGCCACCCGGCGGAAGGCTCCCGAATGGTCAGCGCAAGGACCGTCCCGTAGTAGCTCTCCCCCATTGGGTCCCACCCGTTTCCCCTTTCCTGCAAAAGTAAAGATCTCGCGGCAAGCAGTGAATGGTCCGGGGAAAAGGTTCCTTTGTCGCTTTCCATCGGCAATGCGAATTCCGTCATTGGCACTCGATATATTTGTGAATAGATAACGTGAACATGCAACTGGAAACCTTCTGTCGGGCCATCGTCATGGCGCCATTCCTTTGGATCGGAACCGTCAGTCTCGGGGGAGCGGCCACGTATTCCAGCGAGTCGATTGCCGATGCCTTCCTGGTGGTGGGCGGGGCAGGCGCACCGAACACGGGCGATCTCACGGCCAATAACTACGGCGGAGCGGGCACGCTGGCGATCGCGCCGGCCAATGCGGGGAAGGGCGAATTCCAGAGCGTGGTGAAGTTCAACCTCGCTACCATCAAGTCGCAGTTCGACCTCCAATACGGAGCGGGCTAGTGGCAGATCACGAACATCACGCTCACGCTGGCAAGCAACTTCGCCGACCAGGGTGAGCAGCCCAACAACAACATCTTCAATACGATCAACGGCGGCGGCTTTGCCATCGAGTGGTTCGCCGATGATAGCTGGATCGAGGGCACGGGGAATCCCAGTGGCCCCCAGCCCACCGGGGTGAACTACGATTCGCTCAGCACGCTGCTGGCGGGGGATCACGAAGTGCTGGGCAACTACACTTACACTCCGCCCGGAGACAATGTGCCTCTTATCTGGACGCTCGATCTCACGGACGGTTTCCTCGCCGATGCCGAAGGCATGGGCGACCTGAGTTTCCTCTTTTATTCGTCCCCAAGCGGGGGCGCGAGCTACCTGTTCAACGCTCGTTCCTTTGCCAACAATCATCCCCTCATCAGCGTGACAGCCGTGCCCGAGCCGGGCGTGTTTGCCTTGATCGGCTGCGGCGGACTGGCATTGGTGGGATGGCGGCGTTTCCGGCGGGCATGAAGCGGCACGGCTTCACGCTCATCGAGTTGCTTTGCGTGATGGGTGTCGTGACCGTGCTTGGGATGGTCGGCGCGTCGGCCGTGCTGGCGCAACGCACGCAGGCGCTTTCCACCCAATGCGTGGCGAACCTGCGCCAGTGGGGCGTAGCGCTCCAACTCTACATGCAGGACAATGACGGCTATCTACCCCGCCGAGGCCAGGGAGTACAGCCGGTCTTCCGCATCGAACGGCCGGAGGATTGGTTCAATTGTCTCCCGCCTTACCTAGGAATGACTTCCTATTACGATCTCTATCAGGCCGGGCGGCCACCCAAGGCCAGAACCCGCAGTGTCTTTGTCTGCCCCGCCGCTGCGGACTCCGGTGCGCATCCGCATTTCATCTGCTACGGCATGAATATGTATGTCTCGCGCTGGGATCAGCCGGAACGCACGAAGTTGACGCGCTATACCGATCCATCCACCATCGCCTTTCTGGCCGACAGTCCAGGCGGCTATGCCTCCACCGTACCTTCGGCCAGCGGCTACTCGGTGCAGGCCCGCCATGGCGGGCGCGCCAATGTCGCCTTCCTCGACGGGCATGTGCAGAGCTTTTCCGGCGCCTACCTCGGCTGCGGCAACGGGGAAAAATTGCAGCCTGACGTACGCTGGAATCCCGGTATCCCCGGAGATACTTGGGCTCCGAATTTATGAGGCCGCTCTGCCTGCTTTCCACGCTGCTGGTCCTCGCGGCCTGCGGCCCCACGCCTCCCGCGAAGAAAGCGCCGGTGCGCGTCGCCGTGATCGGCGGCATGAGCATGACCGGGCTCTGGCCGAGGCTCGCGGCGCACTTCGAAGAACAAACAGGCATCCCGGTCGAGGTCGTGGCCACGGGGCCGAAAGACGTGCTGGTGCCTGTTTTTCGCAAGGGGGAGGTCGATCTGCTCACGATGCACTCCAGCGACGAGGCGACTTCGCTTGTCGCTGATGGATTGGGCCGCAATATCCAGCCCTGGACGCGGAACGAACATGTCATCATGGGCCCGTCGAATGATCCGGCCGGCATTCGCGGCATGAAGGACGGCGCGGCTGCGCTGCGGCGCATCGCGGAAACGAAAAGTCCGTACATCGACGCGCAGGGCGGCGGCAAACGTCTCGTTTCCGAAAAGCTGTGGGAAAAGGCGGGCCTGCGGCCAATTGGGGATTGGGTCCTGAAGGATGAGAGCGCCACACCCACCGACCTGCTGCGCTATGCTGAGAGCAAAGGAGCCTATGCCATTTGCGGGCGCATCCCGGTGTTCATTGGGAAAATTCCGAAAGGCTCGATGGCGATCATGGTGGAGGGCGATCCAGAGATGCAGCGGCCCTTTGTCATCGTCGAGGCCGATCCAAAACATTTTCCGCAGGCCAACGCGAAAGGCGCTGCCAAACTCGCTGCCTTTCTCGTCAGCACGGAGACGCAGGAGTTTCTCAAGCGCTTCGCCGACGAACAGCCGGCCGGCGTGCCGCTGTTCTATCCGCTGAAATAGGTTTCACCGCCAGCAACCGAAGATGGCCAGCGCGCCATTCTTGTCTATGATGAGCCCCATGCACCTTCCCACACTCGGCTCTCTCCGTCCGCACAAAGATGTTCCGGAATGGCTCGTCTCCGAACCCATTCGGGTTCCCTACTTTGATGGCGAATCTCTCAGTTTCATCCTAGACGGCCTCGCCACCGAAGATCTCGCCGATGCGGAGGCCGCCATTGCCGGCTTTCTCAAACTGGGTCCGGCTGACCGACAGGCTGCCTCTCCCTACCTTTTCCAGAACTACACCGAGCTGGCCGACTTCATGGGCGCGGACGAACTCCCCTGCGAAGTTCCTGATGCCGGCAAGGTCTGGGAATTTGTCACCCCGGTCGAGATTTTCGTCTCCCGCCGTCAACACCGTGACAGGCTCATCTATCTTCAGATCACCGCCGAGTGTGATTGGGAGCCCGAGTATGGCCTGCAGATCGTCTACCGCAAAGGGACCGAGCTCTCCCGCGTGAGCGACGTCGACGGCCATCTCACCAATAGCGACGCCCACGACCTGCCGGAGGACGAAGACAGCATCAGCTGATTCCATTAGGCGGGTCGCCTGCGGCTGGTGTAGGATGCGGCGTCCCAGTTCCGCGTATTTTCGCCGAATCGGCGCGAGCGAAGCTCCGTCTCTTGGGGAGATCATGGAGGAAAATTTTCCGCCACAACTCTTTCCGATTTAATGGCTCTCGGGCTTCCAAATCAGCCGCCGTGGCCGTCAAAGATCAGGCGAGATGCAGTTTCTTTGCGACCTTCTTTACCTGAGCGGCCAGACCGGTGGACTTTTTCGGCTTCGATTTTTTGACCGGGGGCTTTTTGGCTTTGGCATTGATGGTCTTCTCCGCGAGGGCGGTGAGCTTTTTGTCGGTCGCGCCTTCTTCCTTGAGGGTCTGGTCGAGGGTTTTGACAGCGGCTTTATAGCCTAACACCCGGGCATAGGTACGGACGACGCCGTAGCCGGCCATTTCGTAATGCTCGACGCGCTGGGCGGCGGCAATGAGGCCGGCATCGCGAACTTCATCGGCGGCGTCCTCGGCGATGATTTTGTCGCCTTCTTTGAGAAGGCCTTCCATGCCCTCGCACTTGGGGCCGCGCAGGCTCTCGCCCAACTGGCCGAGAATCACTTCCAGCCGCGAGGCGTGCACTTCACTTTCCTTCAGGTGCCGTCGAAAGCCAGCGGCCAGTTGCGCGTTCTTCGCCGCCCGGGCCATCTTCGGCAAGGCCTTGATGATTTGTTTCTCCGCGCTGTAGAGATCCTGGAGTTCGTGCACGTAGAGATCCTTGAGGGTTTTCATTTCCATGCCCTCGTATCGACGGTCCGCCCACGGTCGGATGTAAAACTACTTGACCGGTTCGAGCGACACCAAGCTGATCTGTCCCACCCGATCGACCGAATGTCCGAGCAAAGACAAACCTTTTTTTCCCGGTAATACCTGAAAAACCGTGAACCCGTCCGGTGTGATCACCGCCAGGCCTTCGCCCAACGCCAGGCCTTCGGCTGCCGCGGAATTCCCTCCACTTTTCAACGAAATCGCCTTCACTGTCGGGCCGCCGGAAATCGTGACGGTGGAGGGAATTCCCTGCGCGGCTTCATTTGTCGCCCGATACACGCCGTTGATCTCCTCCACCGCAAACTGCGCCTCGTCGACATCCGTATCACCGATAAAGATCGTTTCTTCGCTTGCCTTTTCCGCGCCTTCGCCAGCCCAAAGGCCAATGAGTGATTTTCCCTCCGCCTGAGGGACGATCTGGTAAATGGCGACGCCGTTTTCCAATGCGACGCCGAGCGTCAGGCCCTCCACCAGACCGGTGCCATAGGAGACCTGGTCCTTGATGGTCCATTCCACAAGTACCAGCGGGCCCTTGATGCGCATGCGCACCTTGCCCTCGTAGGCCGACCCATCGGGATTGCGTCCGCGCACGGCGTGCTCTCCCGCGAGCGTGTTCAGGTCCATGCCGTCGCCGGAACGCGGAGCCTTATCCGCCGCCAGAGCCGATCCGGTGACGGCCAGCGCCAGCAGGGCCAACCGCCAGAGATGTTTCATCGGAAAACCTTAAGGAGCCTTCAATGAGTTCGCGATCTTGCCAGCCACTTCCATGCCGGTCTCGTCAGCGGCATCGCAGACGAACCAGAGTTCGGCAATCTTGCCATCGGCCAGCACGCACCAACCAACGCCGAGGCGGACGGGACCGTCCTCGTCCTTCGCATCACCGACGGCGTAGAAACCTTCCAGGCCGTTCGGGGTCCAATCCTGAGCCTCGCCGAGCTGGAGGTCCTTGTAGTCCTTCTTGAGGTCTGTGATCACTTCCTCGATGGCTTCGTTGAGGGAATCCTGGGTGCCCTTGATGGTGCGGAAGGAAAAGACGGCGCCGGTGGGGCCTTCAAGATCGAAGTAGTCGCCTTCTTCCTCGGCTGGGACGACCTTCCAGTCGCCGGGAGCAGTGATGATGAAACTTGCGTCCTCCGTGGTGGGATAGGCGATGTCGTCGGCCGAGGCTAGGGGCGCAAGAGCGAGGGCCAAAACGGCGGCGAGGAGGAGCTTGGTTTTCATATTGGCCGTAATGCGCCCGAGTCTCCCGGGAAAGTCAAGCTCTAGCGCAACCAGATGCAAGATTTCGCCAATTCGTGGCTTTTTCCCGCGCAACTGTCGATTTTGCAGGCAAAGTCCCCGATGTCCGCTCAGGGAAGCTTCCCGATGTCGTCGGGGCGGGAGTGAGGCTACGTTGCGCCAACCTCATGCCACCCGAGCAACGCCGTTATCTCCAGTATCTCCGCTCCCTCGCGGCCCAAGCCTCGTCCCTGGAACGCATCCGCCATCATCTCCATAAGAACAGCACGCTCAACGTCCCCCAATTCCGCGTTCTCCTCTTCATGCTCGCCTACCTGGAAGGCCAGATGGCTTGCGTGGCGCGGGCGGACGGGATTCCGGGGACGGACTAGGCTCCACAGTAAAAAGGGAACTAGCCTCTCGGTTTTGGTTCTCTAGCATCGGGCCTCGTGAGCCGATTCCTATTCAATGCCGGGGCATGGCCGCTACTGGCCGTGCTGCTGGTCTCCTGCACATCGTGCCCCCACCATCTGGCTGCAACGATCGACGAAACCAAGTCCGGACAGGTGGCTCTCAACCTCCGCAACGTATCTTCGTCAACCATCGCGTTGCCGCCGGATAGCGTTCCCCTCGAACCTCGCGTGACTGAACTCTTTCGGGTCAAGGAAGGCCTCTCTCCGGAATCAAGAACCGCTCTCTGTTATTTTTACGATGACCTGTCCTGGCGGGAGTTGGTGGTCCTCGCCCCGGGAGCGGGCCATCGCATTCAACTCTCGCCGAAACCGATCCTGAAACGATACGCCATCCGTCCGGGAAAACCAGCGACGCTCATTTACGAAGCTGACCTTTCCTATGCCGTGGTGACCCATCCCACACCTCGCCTCTCCGCGAAGCGTTTCAAATACCGGGAGCTCGTCACTTCCAACGAGCTCCGACTGGAACCCTAAGATCGGACAACTCTCCATTTGCATGATGGCTGTCATATTATATGATGATCATCATGCGATATGAGAAAGGCCATAAGGCTACCACGCGAGAACGGATCGTCCGGATAGCCGCGGGGGCGTTCCGCCGCAAGGGACTGGGTGGTGTGGGCGTGGCGGCCTTGATGCAGCGCGCCGGGCTCACGCATGGGGGATTTTACAGCCACTTTCCTTCGCGCGATGCACTGGTGCGCGAGTCGTTGCAGGTGATTTTTCCCGAAAACAACGTCATGGACGTGGCGGGAGGACCTGATGCGCTGGAGAAGATGATCCGATACTATCTGCGGCCGGAGCACCGGGACCAGCCGGAGTTTGGCTGTCCGTTGTCGGCGTTCCTGGGGGAGATGCCCCGGCAGCCCAAAGCGACACGGGAGGTTTTTTCAACCAAGGTGGAGGGGATGGTGGCCCTGTTTGAACGGGCGCTGCCGGCTTATCTGGCCGGCTCGCAGCGAAGGCAGGTTGCGCAAGGCATCACGGCGGTTATGGTAGGTTCCTTGCAAATGGCCCGCGCGACCACCGATCCCAAACTCTCCCGCCAAATCCTCGAATCCGGCATCAAGGCCGCGCTCGCTTTCGCCCACCGTTAACCGCTTTTTTTCATGCAAAATCGTCGCGTTGTCATCACCGGCCTCGGAGTCGTCGCTCCGAATGGCGCAGATACCGAAACTTTCTGGACCAATACAAAGGAGGGTCGCAGCGGCATCGACCGCATCGCATCCTTCGACGTCACCGGGCTACCCTGCCAGATCGCAGGAGAGGTCACGGACTTCGCCCCCGCCTACGCCTTCCGCGATCCCAAGGCGCTGAAGCGTACCGATCGCTTCGCCCAGTTTGCCATGGCCGGAGCGTATCAGGCGCTGAAGCACGCGGGGATCGATCTGGAGACGGTGAATCGCGACCGTTTCGGCGTGATCATCGGCACCGGTATCGGCGGCCTTGGCACGATGGAAAAGGCGGCACGTGTCCTCGTGGAAAAAGGTCCCGGCCGCGTCTCGCCCATGTCCATCATCGGTATGATGGGAAACGCCGGCAGCGCCCTCGTCGCGCTCGAATACGATCTGCGCGGCCCCAACATGAGCATCGTCACAGCCTGCGCCACCGGGAGCAACTCGGCTGGTGAAGCGTATAATTTGATCAAAGCGGGCAAGGCCGACCTCTTCCTGGCCGGCGGCTGCGAGGCCACAGTCACGCCACTAGGCGTCGCTAGTTTTTCCGCCATGCGGGCCATGAGCGAACACAACGATGACCCGGCCGGGGCATCGCGACCGTTTGATCGCGGGCGCGATGGTTTTGTCATGGGCGAAGGCTCCGGCATTGTGTTGCTGGAGGAACTGGAACACGCCAAAAAGCGCGGCGCGAATATCCTTTGCGAGATGACGGGCTATGGATGCACCGCAGATGCGTACCATATGACTTCGCCGCGCGATGATGGACAGGGCGTGGCCCGGGCCATCCGCCTCGCGCTCGAAGAGGCCGGGCTGGTGGCGGCGGATGTTGATTACCTCAACGCCCACGCCACCTCGACACCGATCGGTGACGCCTGCGAAGCCACCGCCTTGCAAATCGCCCTGGGCGAACAGGCGAAAAGCATCCCCATCAGCTCAACCAAATCCATGACCGGGCATTTGCTCGGAGCGGCGGGAAGTGTGGAGCTGGCAATCTGTGCGCTGGCTATCCGAGACGGTGTCATTCCACCGACGATCAATCTGGATGATCCTGATCCGGAGTGCGGGGAGTTTGATTTCGTGCCACACACGGCGCGGGAGAAGACCCTTCGAGTCGTTCTTAATAACTCGTTTGGGTTTGGGGGGCACAATACGACGATTGTGGTAAGGAAGTTCGAGTGACACTTCCCAACGGATTCGCTAACTTAGTGAACCATGAGAAAACACCTCGCTCTGGCGGTGGCGTTCGTCGTGGTCCTGGCCGTTTCGGGGTGGGCGGGTAGCCCGATGCTGATTGAGGGAACGTGGTCCGCGCCCAGCCTTTCCCAGCCGTCCACGCCCGTTATTTTTTCACTGTTCCAAGATGGCAGCGCGACGGAACAGGTCGGCTCCTATCGTGGCACGGGGACATGGAAACTCGAAGACGGCACGGTGAAGATCGCATGGACCAGTGGATGGACCGCTGAGTTACGCCGCCTGCCGACCAGGAAGTTTGAATTGCTGACTTGGAAAAAGGGCAGTTCTCCGGAGGGTCCTCCGGATGACATCCAACCGGCCCAGCGCGTCGGGGCTACGGTGAAGTAACGAGTGATCGCCACGAAAAATCAGACTATGCAAATTCCGCATAGCCGTCATCACCTCTCAGCATTACCCGGCTTGCGCTAGCAGGGTTACGTTCCGCTCGAATAAATGAGCATGACCATCACACCGAGCCAACTGCTGACTCAACTCAACTGGCGTTACGCCACGAAGCAATTTGACCCGAACCGCAAGATCAGCGCGGAAAATTGGGCGGCCTTGGAGGAGGCACTGGTGCTTTCGGCCTCGAGCGCGGGCTTGCAGCCGTGGGCGTTTGTCGTGGTGGACGATCCTCTCGTCCGCGAGGCCCTCGTGCCGGCCGCCTTTGGCCAGGCTCAGGTTAAGGACGCCTCTCATCTGGTCGTCTTTGCGGCCCGTACGGATTTTGATGTGACTGACGTCGATGCTCATATGGTGCAGACGGCCGCGGTGCGGAATATTCCGGTCGAATCTCTCGCCCCCTTCCGCGAGATGATCGTGGGCGGCATCATCAACGCGATGGATGTCCCCGCGCGCCAGGCGTGGGCGACCAAACAAGCGGCCATCGCGCTGGGCAATCTCCTTACCAGCGCGGCCCTGCTCGGGATCGATGCGTGCCCTATGGAGGGATTTCTGCCTCCTCAGGTGGATGAGATTCTCGGCTTGAAGGCAAAAGGGCTAACGGCGGTGGCGCTGTGTGCGCTGGGCTATCGCGCGGAGACGGATACCTATGCCGCGCTGCCGAAGGTGCGTTTTCCCAAGGAGAAGGTGCTCTTCCATATTTGAAGGGACTTCGTCTGATCTTTTCCTCGTCCCGCTAGATGGAGGAAACAAACGCCCGGCCTCGCATGAGGCCGGGCGTTTCGTTTTTATTGCTGATCGGTACGAACTACCCCCGTGTGCGGGCGTTTTCCCTGAGCATCGCGTAGGGCAACAACCACGGGACCAAGAAGTTCCGAAGAGTCCGTGACAACCATGAAATTGCTCACCCTCTCCCTCATCACAACGGCCGCGCTGACGTTTTCGGCATTCGCCCAAAACCCCGACGCGGACAACACCAAGAACAATGCCCGCGACAAGTCGGGCGAAACCCTCACGCCGATCGACCAATCGAACGATCCTGCGGACATCAAGATCACGGCGGATATCCGCAAGATGGTCATCGATGACAGCAGCCTCTCGGCCCTCGCCAAAAACGTGAAGATCATCACGGTGGCCGGTGGAGCCGTGACCTTGCGCGGCCCGGTCGAAACGACCGCGGAAAAAACCGCCATCGAAAAATATGCCAAGAAGGCCGGCGCCACGGCGGTGACCAATCAGCTCGAAATTAAATAACCAACCCTCTCTCCCAACTCAGCCAAAAAAAGCATATGTCCAAATCCATCGTAGGTATCGCCCAGTCCCGTCTCGAAGTGGAGTCCGTCGTCGACGACCTCCAAAACAACCTTGTCTCCGCCGGAGACATTTCCGTCCTTCTGCCGGATTCCGGTGGAGTGCCTGACACCGGCACCGTAAAAGCCACCAAGGCCCCGGAAGGCGCCACCGCGGGCGCCGTCACCGGCGGCGTGGCAGGAGGTGCGCTCGGCCTCCTGGCCGGGATCGGCGCGCTCGCCATTCCCGGAGTCGGTGCGTTCATTGCGGCCGGTCCTCTCATGGCCGCGCTCAGCGGAGCAGCGGTCGGAGCCACGGCAGGAGGCGTGGTCGGCGCACTGGTGGGTCTCGGTATTCCCGAGCTCGAAGCCAAGGTCTATGAAACCCGCATCAAGGAAGGCGGCTACCTCGTGGCCGTGCACGTCTCGGACCACAAGCGCCAAAGTGAGATCCGCGATATCCTCAAGCGTAATAACCTGACCGACATCTCTTCCGTTACCGAGGCCTAAGCCCGGAGCGGAGATTCGTTTGTCATAAAAAACCCGCCGGTGTTCGCATCGGCGGGTTTTTGCGTTTCTCAAACGTCTGAAGCCCTCTTGCGTGCGCGGAGCATTCCGACGTTCAGAAAGCCTTTCTGATTGAATGACCGCCTGCCCCGGCAGATGCTAAGGCGATGCAGGCTATGCCTCCGCTTTTCCGGCCGCTAACGCGGGTGGAACTCGACATCGCCCTCGAGTGGGCGGCGGACGAAGGCTGGAATCCTGGCCGACATGATGCGGAGGCTTTTCGCGCGGCTGATCCAGAGGGGTTTTATGGTCTGGAAGTCGACGGGCAGTTGATTGGCTGCGGGTCGATAGCCTCCTACAATCGGCGGCTGGGTTTCGTCGGCCTCTTTATCGTGCGTCAGGAATGGCGCGGACGCGGACTGGGGTCGCAACTTTGGCGGGCCCTGATCTCCCGATTGCGTGACCGGATCGACGCGGATGCTCCCGCCGCGCTGGATGGGGTCTTTGCCATGCAGGACTATTATGCGCGAAGCGGGTTTGTATTTTCCCATCGCAATTTACGCATGGAGGGCGTGGGCCGGCCGGGTGAAACCGATGCCGGTTTGGTTGAACTCGCCACGATCCCCTTCCTCGACGTCTGCGCCTACGATCACATCCACTTCGGCGCGGAACGACCGGAGTTTCTGCGGCGATGGATTCAGCCGAAGGACGGACTTGGCCTCGGGTTTCTTAGTGCAGGGAAACTCGCGGGTATGGGCGTGATCCGGCCATGTGTGCGCGGGTTCAAGATCGGCCCCCTTTTCGCCAACAATGCGGAAATCGCGGAGAAGCTTTTTCTCGCGCTATCAAGCCATGCAACAAAGCAGGCGATCTTTTTGGATATTCCCGAGAACAATCCCGAGGCAGTCGCCCTCGCCGCTCGTCACGGACTCACCGAATGCTTCGGCTGCGCCCGCATGGTGATGGGACCGCCGCACCGCATTCCCTGGGAACGGATCTATGGCGTGACGACGTTTGAACTCGGCTAGGCTGCACTCGCGCCGCGACGTTTACGCCAGGCGGCCAGGGCCACGGCCCCACCCAATCCGAGCAAAGCCCAGGTCGAGGGCTCGGGAACGGTGGCGACGTAGCTTTGGGTCGGATTGATGCCGTCCTCGAAGATGCCCAGCACCTTGTCCTTATAAACGGTGTTGCCGCTGGTCACGAGGGCCTCGGGGTACTCGATGGAGGTCCAGACGGCTTCGCCGAAGGTGCCGTCTTCGTTGCGCCGGACGCTGGCGAAAAAGCCGAGTTCCTCGCCGGTCTCGATGGAGATCTGGTCGCCCGTGAGGTGGAAGCTGCCGTCGTCCGCCAGGGTGATGCCGTCGAAATGCGAGATGAGGGAGGTGAGCGGCTCATCCTGGAACTGGAAGGATTTGTAGTTATCCCACGTGCCGTCGGCGAGGTTGTAGTCCACCATATAGCCGGCATCGACGCCAAAGCGGTTCAGGTCGCTATAGCCGCCGACAATGGTGTAGATGTCGGTGTTACCATTCTGCCAGATGCCGTAGGCGGTGACGCTGACGGCGTTTTCGGTGGGGTTGAAGTTGATCCACTGCTCCTGCTCTCCGGTAGGCGCGAGATTATAGATGAAGGCGTGGCCGGTATTGAGCTGGGTATCGAAATTGCCCACGACGAGCTTGCCCATGGTGCTGTGGGCAATGGTATTGATGACTGCTGTGCCGCTCACGATGGTGGACGGCGCATCGATCTGCGTGACGGTCCCGCCGCTGATGGTGCCCTCGTAAATGAAACCGTGATCAGCCGCGGGATCGGCGGATTGCGAATACTTGTAGCTGCCCACGGCACGGACGCCGCCAGCCCCAAGCGAAGGGTCATAAAGAAAGGTATTCGGACCGTAGAGAGTGGACGACGTCACGGTCTGCGACGGTCCAAAGTCGGGATTAAACGCGCGCCAGGTGCCCACCTGCGTGGTGGCGGAACCCTGAAAAAGCAGCGATTGGGTATTGCCAGCGACGCCAGTTTCGTAGGAGCCGGTGATGAACACCAGATCCTGCGCGTTATCATAGCCCCGGATGCCGGTGATGAGGTTTCCGTTGGGCCCGTCCGGATAGTTGAATGTGTCGTAGGTCGGCTCGGCCTGGGTGGCGGTGGGAGATAGAACGATCGCAAGGGCACCGATCGGTCCAAGCACGGACAGGAAGGGGAATTTCACTGCGCCACCACAACAGAAGTCCCCGGCAAAGCAAGGTTAACCAGTTGTGTTTAAATGATTCCGAAGAATTTCAAAAAACATGCCGCCGCACGAAAAGTGCGGCGGCATGGCAAAGTCGGGTCGCGCGAACGAAGCCGCGCAACTCAAGGGAAATCAGCCTACTTGACGTGGCCGGAGATGTGTTTGGTCATCTCGAACATCGTCACCTGCGCTTTGCCACCGAAGACGGCTTTGAGCGCGGCGTCCGCATTGATGAGAGTCTTTTTCTTCTCATCCTGCAGTTTGTGTTTCTTGATGTAGTCCCAAACTTTCTTGGTCAGCTCACCCCGGGTAACGGGTTGTGATCCGACCACGGCGGCCAAAATTTCATCTGGCTGCACCGGTTTCATGAGGGCTGCATTCGGTTTGCGTGCTTTTTTTTCTTCAGACATTCCCCATGTGTGACTGCTTTGGGCCCGAAGGGAAAGCCTGAAGAAGCGAGACGGGCAGATCGCCATTTTCCCCCTTTGGCCCGCCGGACACAAAAAACGGCCCTAGGAGGCGGGAAATGAGGTTCCCCTCATAAAGGTAAACCGCGGCTCTTCCCGCCCTCTACCCCCCCTATCCGTTGCCCTTGATCCGCACCTGCAGGAGCGGGTTTCCGTCCGGCATCGGCACTTCCCGCATTTCGAGATAGGACTGATTGCGCACCAGATCGCTCAGCTTGGGAAAATTGTAATTCCGCGGATCGAAGGACGGATCGTTCTTCGAGATGAAATTCCCGATACCGCCCAGGGAAGCCCAACCGCTGTCCCGGGTGGACGCGAGCACCGCACTGCGCAGCATATCTTGCAGAGCTTCCTTCCCGCCCTCCTCCACCGGAGCTTGGGCCGGCGCTTGCTGACCCGACCGCCGAGGAGCCGGAGCCTTGCGCGGCGCCGGTTTGAGGATTTCGGTATAGATGAATTTATTGCAGGCCTTCACGAAGGGTTTTGGCGTTTTCTTTTGACCGAAGCCGTAGACCATCAACCCCGACTCCCGGATGCGCCCGGCCAGTCTCGTGAAATCACTATCCGATGACACCAGGCAGAAGCCGTCCATGTGCCCCGTATGCAGCAGGTCCATTGCGTCGATGATGAGCGCCGAGTCCGTCGCGTTTTTTCCTGTGGTGTAACTAAACTGCTGCATCGGCTGGATGGCGTGTTCATGCAAGACATCCTTCCACGCGCCGAGCTGCGGGGTCGTCCAGTTGCCATAGGCCCGCTTGACGCTGGCGGTGCCATACAGGGCCACCTCTTCCAGCAGTTCATTGATGACCGAGGCTTCCGCGTTGTCCGCATCGATCAATACCGCCAGCTTGTCATTTGTGGGAGAGGCCATGTGCCACTCGTATCAGCCGACTGGCGACACGGGAAACAAAACCTCAGCCGGGCCTTTTCGGCTTCGGCGATATCAATGTCGCAGGCGTCCACGCCCTGCTGTGCCAATAGCCTTGTCCGTCGGCCGGACCTCAGATAAGCCGCAGGGCGCAGTGGCGAAATTCGCTGGCGCGGATTAAAGCCTCGGCGAGAACGTCGCGATTGATCGGCTTGGTAATATAATCATTCATCCCGACCTCAAAGCACCGCTCGCGTTCCGCCAGCAAGACATTGGCAGTCAGCGCGGTGATGAACACCGGGCGCGCGGCTCCCGATTCGCGTTCGAGTTTCCGAATTTCCTGCGCGGCCTGCACGCCATCCATGCCCGGCATCTGCATGTCCATGAATATCAGATCCGGCCGCTGGCTGGCGAAAAGCTCCACAGCCTGCATGCCATCGGCCGCCACGTAGGCGTCGTAGCCGAGATTTTTCAGGATCATGGAAGTCAGCTTGAGATTGATCGCGTCGTCCTCGGCCACGAGAATTCGCAGCGGATGCCGGCGCGAAAAGTCGGGACCAAAGTCATGTGTCCGGGAGACCGTCTCGTGAATCTCCTGGTCCGTGGGGCACTCATAAGGAAGCGAAAGAAAAAAGGTCGTGCCGGCGCCGAGGGCGCTTTCGACCTGGAGTGTTCCATCCATCATGGCCGCCAGTTTTCGGGAAATGGAAAGGCCCAGGCCGGTGCCGCCGTGGCGGCGCGAAATGCCGGAGTCCGCCTGTAAAAATGGCTCGAAGATCGCATCCAGGTTTTCCTGCGCGATCCCCGTGCCCATGTCTTTGACCTGGAATTCCAGCCAGATTTTGGAGCCGCCCACCTCTTCGCCGGTCTGCCGGGTACTGATGGTGACATGTCCGCAGTGGCTGAACTTGATGGCGTTTCCCGCCAGGTTCATCAGGATCTGGCGCAGCCTGCCGCCATCGCCCAGGACAAACCTGGGGATGTTGTCCGCGAAATCCGTCTTGATCAGAATGCCTTTCCGGCTGGCACGCGCGCTCACCAGCATGCCGACATTCGCGGCGACCTCCCGGGGCGAGAAAACGGATTTTTCGATTTGCAGACGACGGGACTCGATATTGGTAAAATCCAAAATATCCTCGATGATCCTCAGCAGCGCTCCTCCGCTATTGATGATCGTTTGCAGATAGTCTTTCTGATCCGACTGCAAAGGCGTTCGTGTGAGCAGCTCCGCAAAACCGAGCACGCCGTTCATCGGGGTGCGAATCTCATGGCTCATCATGGCGAGAAAATCGTCCTTGGCGTGCTGCGCCACGCGGGCTTGCTTGACCAATTCCTTTTCCTCGGCCAGCGAAACCTCCAAGGCGTGGGTCGTTTCGCGCAGTTGCTGGCTGGCGAGCCGTCGGTCAGTGATATCAATCACGACCCCCACCAAACGCAAGGGAAGACCGGCCTCATCCCAGGTGACCGTCTTGCCGCGGACCAGCACCCAGCGCCATTCACCGCTGCTGGCCAGCGTCCGGTGCTCCGACTCAAACATGGGCACCCGCCCTTGCAGGAAATCGTCAATTTCCGGCTGTATTTTCTGAAGATCATCCGGATGAATGTATCGGGCCAGAAAATCGGAAAACGGCAGTGTCATTTCCACGCCGTAGCCGAACATCTTGGACCAGGTGTCGTCGACGGTGATGAACCCGGTCACGAGATTGTTCTCCCACATGCCGGTGTGAGAGGCTTCCAAGGCAAGGCGGAGCCGCTTGCGAATTTCATCCTCAGCCTCGGCGGAACGTTTAGATTCGAGCGTGGCGATCTTCCGGCGCTGGACGGCGGAGGTGCTGATCCACGCCAGCGGCGCGAGCACGCCCAAGGCGAGAGCGAAGGAAGTCCACACTAAGGTGCGTCCCGAGGCAGCCTCCCGCCAGATTTGGGCGTCGGGTATTTGGGCGAGCAGCGTCCAGCGAAAGTGCTCCCCGCCCAGGATGGGCAGCCGCACGGCGGGATAAACAATCGGCCGGGCCACGGGATCGATATTGCGAAAGCAGAAGAGAAATCCGTTTTCATAGGCCGACCCCGACATCTGGGAGGTGATTTTCGCCCACAAAGCGGGGTTTTGCTTTTTGAGGTTCCGGCCTTCGGATGGAAAGGTCCATTCCGAATCCGCCCCGATAAGCCACGTGCCATCCGCGTTCAGGATCTGCCAGCCTTCCACTCCGTGCGGTTTTTTATCGAGCCGGATTTCCCTCAACGCCTCGTCGGCCGAATAGTCGATGCCCAAAACGCCGTGCAGATTTCCCTCCGAATCATGAATCTTGCCGCTGATGTGAATGACCGGCTTTTTCAGATCCTCGCTATAATCCACGGCCGACAACACGGCGGCATCGGGCGGGGCCTTGAGGGCCTCGAGAAAGTAAGATCGGCGGGAGTTGTCCTGCAAGGCCGCCTTGGAGGTCTGCTCGATATCTTGATGGCTGGCGACCGGATCGTCCTTGATCCCGAGCTGAAAAATCTCCCGACCATCGGGGTTCAATAAATTCACCCGAAAGAGGCCGGGACGGGAGAGCATGGCTCCGGCGGCGGCATTTTTCAGGTTGGAAAGGTCAGGCCGGGACGACTCGGCGCCCGCGACGAAGTCGCTCTCGATAATATGCTTGAGCAGAAAGAGGTCGTTCGCCCGAGCCCCCAGGCGGGCTCTGATCAGGAACGCTTGCTCATCAAGTTCACCAAGTTGAAGGGCGGCAGTGGACTCGACGGCCCGCTGCCAAAGAAACTGCTGGGCGGCAAGGGCCGCGAAGAAAGTCAAAACGACTGTCAGGATCACTGCCATGACCGGCCAAAACCGCGATGCTTTTGTGGGATGTGTATCCACAGTGACACCGGAAAAATAGCTCCCGCTCATGGAGATGCCTAGCATAAATGGTTGGCCGAAGATCCTTCGTCATGGAACCACGGCGATCCAAAATGCCCGTGGGCGTACGACGGAGTTCCACGCGCAAAAGCCGGCTCAGCTTCGTAATACCAAGGGACACCCGCCCGCGACTATACAGCCCATGACTGCTTTTTCCCGAAACGAACTCCTCCTCGCCCTCTGCCTCATCGTCGTTGCCACTGGCGTGCTCTTTTCCACCCGCAACATGCACCACGCCATTCAACAGGAGGCCCGGCTCACCCGGACCCTCGAAAACATGCGACGCCTCCAACAAGCCGCGGCGCAGATGGTCCACGATGGCGCGACCTTCACTACCAACAATACCCTCGCCTGGCCAGGCGACCTCAATGGCTCTTTTCAGGAATGGACCACCGCCCTGGTCGAAAACAAATACCTCACCACCGAGGAACTCGCCAAATTGCTCTCCTCTCCCGGCCGGGCGCTGCCTGCCAATGTCATCCCTTTCGCCAACAACGCCCCGGTCCTCGTCTATACTGTGACCGATTCCTCTCCGGCGGATACGGTCCTGCTCACCACCGACAACTTTATTAACACGCAACAGGGCGGCCTGCTTGATGCCACCGCCACCAACCACGGCACCAAGGACTTCGCCGTTGTACGCAAGGATGGCTCCGGCAATATCTTTCCCTCCTCTGAGGCGGGCAAAACCAATAGGATCGGTGAATTCACGCCGTTGTGCCACTAGCTGCGTAATTCCCGTATCAACCGGCAAACTCCGCTACCAATCGCGCTGCTGCACCCCGGTCGAATCGCGGCGCCGCCGCGCCAACATATAAGACCGGTGCAGCGATGCGTGGGAGATGGTCCTCCGCCCGCAAATCCCCAATCTGCTCTGGCAAAAACCGCAGCACGCTTTCCGGCATCGCGCACATCTCCCGCACGATCTGCTCACAACGCGTATCGTGTTCCGCAGGCAGAAAATAAACCTCCCGCAAAACTCCTGCCAGCCTTTCGCGAAAACCCGGTTCACCCAGCCATCCACGGATCGTGGCCTGCCCCGCCAGTGTCCGCGCTGCCGCCGGCAGGCTCCCGTCCAGATTCATCACCGCCCGAGGCTGCAGACTCGCTGCCGCCATCAACGCGAGCGCTCCGCCCATGCTGTGCCCCAACAAGGCCGCGTTCGTCAGTCCGTGCTCGCGGGCAAACTCCACCACCACTCCGGAGAAATTCGCAAATGTCGGCACAAAATCTCCCAATGGCGTCTCACCGTGTCCTGGCAAATCCAATCGATAAATGCGAAAGCCGTCATCCAATAGCCGGGCGACTTCGTCAAACTGCTCCTTGCGGCAGCCCCACCCATGCACGCAAAGCAAGGGTGCATCTCCTCTGCCACTCACCGAATAACGTGGAACCATGCGGGAATTACACACGCTCCGCTGATCCTGAACAAGACGCGAGCGCACTGCGCTCTCACACCGCCACCATGCCCTTCAGTCGCGATACTCCTGTATGAGCTCCCACGAAACCATCTCCGCAACCGTGGACAACCCCGCCAAAACGCTTGAAATCATCCGAGGCCTTCCGCCCGAAGAGCGCGACAAGGTTCAGGTAAAAGAGGACCACCTCACCGGTTCCGCCGAAATCGTGCAAAAGGTCCAGGATCTCCTCATCCACGACCGCTCCACCGGCACCTCGGGGGACTGAATCCAGGATTAAACCTTTTCGACACCATGCGGGGGTCGGTGCAAAAGCAGCCGCGCCGCCACCAGCGAGAGGAGCACACCAGCGAAGAAAACCCCAAGCAGGAGCAGGCCGCGATGGAAGGCCTTGTCGAGCAAGGCATCGGCCCGGGCGTCGATCATTCCCGCCAATGCCGCCACCTTGGAATCCTTGGGATCACCTGTGGCATTATCTTCGAGAAGTTGATTCAGTCCACCGATCAGACCATTGAGTTGTATGAGTGAAGTCGATGTTTGCTGCAGGGCTGTCATGTAATCCTCGCGTTCAAAGGGCAGCTTTTGCATTTGTCCCGCCAGCAGATTGGCCGACTCCACCGTGCCCTGCAGCGAGCCGGTCAGGCGTTCCACACTCTCAATGGAGGCACGGATATCCGGCAGTGATTTTCCCACCAGACCCTCGTGGGCCATCAGCTTGTCATTCAATTGCTGCGGCCAATCCGCCACCAACGTCGAGAGCTGGCTGAAATCCGGATTCACCGTCGCGATCGGGAATCTCTCGGCCACCCGGTCGATGGTGAGGTCCGATTGCTGCTCCAGCAGGCGAGGCATGCGCTCCATGTAAAAAATCACCCGTTCGCCGTAGAGCAGCGACTGGTCCACCTTGCCGAGAATACGCTGGATCTTTGCCATGAGGCCCTTGGTGGAGGATGAGTCGGCAAAATCGCTCAGGACCACGCCATCGAGGTTGCGCAGCCGCACGTCCAGCAGTTCATGGCGGGGCGGATTCGTCGCCTCCCAGGCCGCGATGAGACTTCGCAGGTCCGCCTGCTGGTCCGGCGAAAGAATCTGCGCCACCTCTTGCCAGATCCGGCGGTCCATTTCCGCGTAAACCGCGCGCAGTGGTGCGGCGCGTTCGCCGAAGACTTCCGGAATCCAATGTTGGTCCACCGCCCATTTGCCCGCCGAGATGAACACCGCCATGTCCAGTAATCCCGCGCGCGGATCACGCGAGCCGGCGATGGTCATCGACGTGGCGCTGAGCATCACCTTCCATTTCTGCGCATTCGTGCGCCGCGTCGCATCCGGCTCGGTGCGGATGTATTCATCAAACGCGGGCCAGAGAGCGGTGGTAAATTGGTCCGAAAAATCCATCACGATCTGCTGCAGCACCGCGGGTGGGGTCCGAGGCGGCGCGCCGGACTCGTTGTTGGCCGATTCCGCCGAACCGTCCGACGACCTCGGGGCCGTGGCCGTCTCTTCCGCCCCGGCTTCCTTAAGTCCTGTGCAGCCAGTCGCCAGACATGTGCAGACCGCGATCAATCCAAATCGCCAGACGTCTGCCATGAGTAGGGGAATATTCAAAAGTGGCGTTACCAATAGGAAGTTTTTGTAGCCTTGTCGAAAAGTTCCGCCTCTCCCCGCTGGGGAATGACCTTCGGATTAAGAAAAGCGTCCGTATCGCGTTACAATCCCAACAAAGGATTCCGATCTCTTAATTGGTGGTTCTTTTTAGTCGCCCCCGCCTCCTCCGCCGAAACTTCCTCCGTCACTCCAACTCCCGCTGGCGCCGCCACCGCCGAAGTCTCCCCCACCCGGCTCAAAGGAGTGGTCTGCTTCGCCGGAAGCATGGTGAGAATCACTCCACGAATCGCTGGTGTCCCCCGTGTACCATATCCCGATCGATCCCTCGTCGTCTCGGGAGCGACGCCGCGCTCGGTGCCGCGAGGAGGTGATCAATACGGCGATTACCCCCAGAAAGATGAAGCCTAAAATGAGGAGGAGCAGGATTTTCAAAAGGCCCTCCCCCGTTGTTTGGGCGATGGCGATGCCGCCCGTTTACGCCCGACCGCGAGTAACCAGCCGCATCCGCGCTCGCGGGTCTCCGAAATCCCATCCCCGACCTTTGTCTGATCAGGTTAAATCTACTGAGTTTGCTGCTGTTGTTCCTGCTGGGCCTTCAGTGCTTTGCGGCGGGCCATCACGCGGGCGATGACCTTTTCGCGGTTGGCCTCGTAGTGCTTGCGCTGGCGTTCACGTTCCTTCTCCGCGAAGGCCGCATCCGTCAAATAATTGATCCGGTAGTTGCTGCGCACGCGTTCACGATGTTTGTCTTTGTCGGCGTAGGGCATGGCAAAGGATTTCTATCCGTACCACTTCGGCTATGCAAGCCTAAGTTTCTACATTACCAAGCGACTTCCTCCGCCACACCCAACCGCCCAGACCGAGGATGGCGGCTCCCAACAATCCGGCCACGGACGGCTCGGGAACGGCGCGGAAGCGGACGAGGCTGTTCTCCAGATCATAATAGACGTCGTAGTAGTTATAGATGGCCGGGCCGTAGTTCATCTGGCTCGTGCCGGAGAAGGTCACCACTTCGTTCACTCCCGATTCATAGCCGGTGGTGAAGCCCAGGGAGAAATCTTCGAAGGTCTGGCCATCCACCTCGCCCGCGCCGGCGAAGCCGATGGAAAACTCCAGTCCCTCCAGGACGGTCCCGTATTCGTTGGTCAATCCCGCCGCATCCAGCGCATACCAAGCGTCGTCGGTCAGACCGAAACTCGTTCCGCCAGTGTCGAAGACCCCGTTTGTGCCGGATACGGTCACGCCATTCACGGTGTAGGTGGTGGCATGGGTCGGATACTCCGAATGCGCCGGATAATCCGTCACCGGGAAATCCCCTTCCGAACCATGCATCTTCGTCGCATAAGTAAACGAATCCACAAATGCCTGATCTTCCGCCGTGTCGAAGACCAGCGTGAGCGTCGGGCTCGAGCCTGAGAAGCTGAGCGCATAGCCAGTGAGTCCCGCGATCTGGCCCAGGCCGGAATACATGGGAATCTCGGCATCGGCCGGTGAAGCGCGATACACCCCCGCGCCGAAATTCCCGTAATAGGTCTGGTGCAAAGGCGCATCCCCATTCGCCAACGTCTGGTTCCAATAGGTCGGCGAGGGAATGTCATCACCCGTGGCGGTGAAAACCTGCCCCACCGACATGGTCGGGATAACCGCCAGGTTTTGCCCCGCCGCATTACTGATGGTTACGGTCGCAGCCACCTTGTTGAAGGACATGTCGATGCCGCTGCCGAAGTTCTCGTTAAACGTTCCGGACGACAGCATAGTCACGCCTGTCCCCCAGAATTGATTGCTCCCCGCGTTCGAAGCATAACCCGCGAGGAAACTTCCGTTGCCCGTATCGAGCTGGAAGAGTCGCTGCTGGCCGTTCTCGCCCACCTTTACGTAAATGCCGTAGGCGGTCTTATGATCTCCGTCGCCGTCTGGAATGGTGCTCCGTACCAAGTCCACTTCGGTCAAAGCCAAGGCGGGCGTCACGGCGGCGACAATACTAAGAATGGCGAGGAATCGGCTCATCATAGACGCACGAGGATAGCAGGATGAAAGCAGAAATCCAGAGCCGCCGGTCATGCCTCTCCGTTGCCGCTGGGCTTCTTGGTTACCGCCGCCATCGAGACCATCCGGCCAGTCGAAGACCTTTCGGTTTTGACGCCGAAACCGAGGATCGCGGCCAGCAGGCGGGCCGCCACATTCGTGGCCGCGAGCGACAAGAAAAGTCCCAACGCCGTGATGACGAATACCTGGCCGGTCGACAGTGTCGTCGCCGGCAGCGGTAGACGCGGCAGGTTGAGGTATTGATAATAACTCGAAATCGTTAGTGCGTGGAAAAAAGCCGCAAGCACCGCCACCTCGATATTGCCCTTCCAGTGAGCCTTGACTCCGCCCTTGGATATCACCGCCAAAAGCACAAAATAGCCGAGAATAAGCAAACCTAAATATGGCAGCGAATCGGCCAGATATTCAACCACCGCAGTTTGTGTCGGATTCATCTAACCAAGGGAATCAGGGGTTCTTGTGAATCGGCATCGGGATAGCGTTCATGCATCAGGTTGTCAAGCAGATTACGCAACGTCATGCGGGCTGATCCGGTGAAAAAAACGCCGACGCTCAGAGTAAACTTGACCTCCTGAATATTCAATCCTTCCAAAATATCGCATTTGTTGCGCAATCGCCAATATCGTAATTTACTAACTTTATGCACGAAAAGCCCAACAACCCAGCGCTATTCGCTCGAATTCAGGCTCTTCTTCCCCGGCTTACCCCACTCAACTGCCTAACGAGGCCGCCTTACTCCGCTCCTCCAGCGCCTTCTCCGCGAAGGCGATTTGCCGGTCCACCAATACCACTCGCGGATTTCTCGGCCGAAATCTGACCGCGAGTTTGGCCCGTTCCGTCCGCAACTCCGCCAGGCTATCGGTCAGGACGGTATAATAGAGGTCGTTCCGGATCTCCGGCAGGGCCAGGAGAGCAGCGATCTTCTGCCGGGTCTGCACAATGATGGGATTCGCGTCGCGATAGCGAAAACTCAGGGCCACCTCCTCCAGTTGGAGCCGGGCCAACTCGCCTTGCGGCGTATCGGCGGGCAGTTCCACCGGAACCTCGACGCCTGTGAATTCCGACGCGGCCATGACCACATAGAGAATGACCAACAGGGTTTTCACCGTTCCTCCATAGCAAACCCCTGCGTTCCGGAAAAGCGGGGAAATGAGGCGGGCTTATGCCTGCGGAATTGTGTCGCAGGCCATCCGGCACAGACCGATGAAGGTCAACTCGGGCTGGCGCAGTCCGCGGCTGGCGTGATGAATGGCCGACCACTTGCGCTTAATGGGAAACTTCGGCAGGGCCCGCCGGATGAGCGAGCCTTCTTCCAGTTCTCGCGCCGCCACCCATGGGGCCATCAGCGCCACGCCCAGACCGAGCCTCGCCAATTGCTTCATGATCTCGAAACTCGGAATCTCGACATAGGAGGATAGCCGCACTCCGCTGCGCAGGAAAAAATCCTCAGTGCGGCGAAAGGTCACGCTGTTCCGCCGATAGAGCAGGTAATGCTCACGCGACATCTCGGCCGATCCAAAGCGTTGGCGGGCGGCCCACGGGTGCATGGGCGAGAAGAGAAACTCAATCTGGTCCTGAAAAAGCGGATGTGCCTTCAGCGTGCGGGGCAGCTGGTCCTCCACCGCGATGGCAAGGTCGCAATCGCCTTCCTCCACGGCCTTCACCGCGGCTCCGGCATCCTCCAGCCGCACCACTACGGAAATCTGCGGATAGGATTCGCGGAACTCCCGCAGGACCGGCGCGAGGAGCACCTGAGCCATCGCCGTGCTGAAGATGACGGTCAGCTTTCCCCGCGAATCGGCGAAGCGCGCGGTGACCGAATCCACGGCCCGGTCGACATGATCGAGGATGCGCATGACCTGGCCGTGAAACATGCGCCCCTCGGGCGTGAGATGCACCGTTTTGCCCTTTTTGGCGAAAAGCGCGCAGCCCAACTGGATCTCCAAACGCTTCATACCGTGGCTGACCGCGGACTGAGTGACGCTCAGAGCCGCGGCGGCGCGAGTATGGCTGCCCGACTTGGCGACCATCGCGAACACCCTCAGCAATCTCAGATCCAAGTCCTCCGTCATGCATGAATGCTATTCATGATTTATACGAAAAACAATCATCGTGTTCATTCTCCTTCGGCCCCGAACTGGCACGCCCGCTGCTTAGTGGGATGGCATGCCCGCCATCGCCACACCGAAACGGATGCCGAAGCCGCAGAGCTGGCCTGCGCTGGCCAAGCGCACCTATACGATGCGTCTTGGTTACGTGCCGCTGGTGGACGCGGCGCCGCTCTTCGTGGCGGACGCATTCGGCTATTTCGAGAAGGAAGGCCTGAGTGTGCGTCTCACCCGCGAACTCGGCTGGGGCAGCATTCGCGACAAGATCACCTACGGCGAACTCGACGCGGCCCACGCCACCGGCGGCCTGCTTTTCTCCATCCTCTGTGGCACACATGCGCAGCCCCGGGCGGTCGCGACCGATCTGCTGCTCAATCTGCAGGGCAACGCCATCACCCTCTCGCGGCGGCTGTGGGAGCGCGGCGTGCGGGACGGCGCGTCGTTGCGCCTGATGATTCGCAGCGAGGCCCCGCGCAAGCCCGTCTTCGCGGTAGTGTCGCCCTTTTCCAGCCATCTAATTCTGCTGCGGCAGTGGCTGCAGGCGGCGGGAATCAATCCCGACAACGATGTGCGCATCGCCATCCTGCCCCCGCCATTGGTGGGTGAACACATGCGCGAGGGACTGATTGATGGATTCTGCGCGGGCGAACCGTGGAACTCCGCCATCGCCCTTTCCGGCGAGGGCTGGATCGCGGCGACGAGCGCCACCCTCTCTCCTTGGCATCCGGAAAAAATCCTCCTCGCCACGAGCGATCTGATGGAGACGGACGAGTACCGCGCCCTGCGCCGCGCGCTGGTGAAGGCCTGCCGCTGGTGCGATGCGCCCGGCAACCGCAACGCACTGGTGGACCTGCTCCACACGCAGTTCCGTCCGCACATCTCTCGCGAGGCCCTGATGAATTCGCTGATCGGCCCGCTCAACACCGGCGTGACGGTGCAGGTCGCGGGTGCGCCACTGCATTGCTTCCACCGTTACGAAGCCAATGCCGCCACCCGGCAGCGGGCGGCCTGGTATTTCGACGGCCTGGTCGAGGCCGGAACGCTCTCCGGCCTCGCGGATCGCCGCCTGGCCTGCCTCAACGCCTTCCGCGAAAACAACTCCTAACTTCTCTCAACAACACAACACCCATGGACTCCGTCAAACCCGCTGAAATCGTCAAAACCATGATCCAAACCGGCGCGGCCAAAGCCGCGCTGCCGGTGAAGGCCCTGCTCATCCGAGGCATGCTTTCCGGAGCCATCCTCGGCTTCGCCACCAGCCTCGCCATCGGCGTGGGCCTGCAAAGCGCGCCACCGTTGGGCGCGCTCGTGTTCCCGACGGGCTTCATCATCATCGTGCTGCTCGGTCTCGAACTCGTTACGGGCAGCTTTGCCCTGCTGCCATTGGCGGCCATACACGAGCGGGTGCCGGTTTCGCGGATGCTGAATAATTTTGCCTGGGTCTTCCTCGGCAATCTCCTGGGCAGCCTGCTCTACGCCGTCCTGCTCTGGGTTTCGCTGACCATGGCGGGTCAAACCTCAGCCGGGCCGATCGGGGAAAGAATCATCGCCATCGCGCAGGCCAAGACGACAGGCTATGCCGCGCACGGCCAGGCGGGATTGCTCACTGTCTTCGTCAAATCCATCCTTTGTAACTGGATGGTGTGCCTCGGCGTGGTAATGGCGATGACCTCCACGTCGACCATCGGCAAGATCGCGGCGGCGTGGCTGCCCATCTTCATCTTCTTCGCCCAGGGCTACGAACACGCCGTGGTGAACATGTTCGTCATTCCCGCCGGCATGCTCCTCGGCGCGAAGGTGAGCGTGGGCGATTGGTGGCTGTGGAACCAGATCCCCGTCACCATCGGCAACTTCGTCGGCGGCTTCCTTTTCACCGGTCTCGCCCTCTATCTCACCTACCGTCCCACGATCACGCAGGAGCAGCCGGTGCCGGTGGAAACCAACACGCCCTTGGCGGAAGAGATTCCCGCCTGACCCTTCATCCATCGCAGCCATGAACGCCACTCTCGATTCCGCGCCATTCTCCGCCGAGCAAAAGCAGTATCTCGAGGGCTTTTTCGCGGGGCTCGCACAGAGCCGCCCCTTCGTGGCCCAAGACGCGGGCGGATTGCTCACGCATGAGCCCGCACCCGGCCTGGCCAACGAGGCGGAGGAGGAGTTGTGGTTCGGCACGCCGCTGTCCGACCTCTGCAAGGAGGAACGCTTCAAATACGACGAAGATCCGCTCGATATCTGGGACAAACTCGTGCGCCATGCGGACGAGGACAAATTTCCCGGGGGGGGCGATATTTTCCGCTTCAAGTTCCACGGGCTCTTCTACGTCGCACCCGCGCAGAATGCCTTCATGCTGCGCATCCGTGTGCCGGGCAGCGCGCTGAAAGCCGGCCAACTCCGCGCTCTGGCCGAGATGGCGCGCGACTGGGGTGGCGGCTACGCGGACATCACGACGCGGGCGAATTTCCAGATCCGGGAATTCCGGCCGAAGGACATCATCCATGTGCTGATGAAATTGCAGGAGGCGGGGCTCACCTCGCGCGGTTCCGGCGCGGACAATATCCGGAACATCACGGCCACGCCAACCACGGGTTTTGATCCGCAGGAGTTGCTCGACGTCATGCCGTACGCGCGGGCGTTGCAATTCTATATCCAGAATCATCGCGATCTCTTCGGCCTGCCGCGCAAGTTCAACATCTCCTTCGACAGCGGCGGTAGCGTAAGCGTGGTGAGCGACACGAATGATATCGGCTTCCAGGCGGTGCGCGTCGGTGAAGGTCACGAGGTGGAGCCGGGCGTGTATTTTCGCGTGCTGCTGGCAGGCATCACCGGCCATGAGCAATTCGCATCCGACTGCGGATTGCTGATCAAGCCGGACGAATCGGTCGCGGTGGCCGCCGCGATGGTGCGGGTCTTCAACGAACACGGCGACCGGACCAATCGCAAAAAGGCCCGTCTTAAATATCTCATCGACCGCTGGGGGGTGGAGAAGTTCGTGGAGGAAACGGAAAAGAAACTCGCCTTTCCCCTGCGCCGCCTGTTTCTCGTGGCCTGCGAGCCGCGCCATCCGGTCATCCGCCATGGCCATATCGGAGTCTTCCGTCAAAAGCAGGCCGGCCTCAACTACGTCGGCGTGGTGATTCCCGTGGGTCGGCTCGCGCCCAAGCAGATGTTCCGCCTGGCCGATCTGGCGGAGAAATACGGCACGGGCGAACTCCGCCTCACCGTCTGGCAGAACCTTCTCATCCCTCACGTGCCGGACCATCGGGTCGATGCACTGAAACGTGAACTCATCCTCGCTGGCCTGCATCACGAGTCATCCACTCTCTCCGGCGGTCTGGTCGCCTGTACCGGGAACACCGGCTGCAAATTCGCCTCCACGAATACCAAGGGCCACGCCACCCAGCTGGCCAGGCATCTGGACCGGCGCATCCGGCTGGATTTTCCCCTCAACATCCATCTCACCGGTTGCCCGCATTCCTGCGCCCAGCATTACATCGGCGACATCGGCCTGCTGGGCGCGAAGGTCACGCAGGCGGGCGCGCAGGTGGAGGGTTATCACGTCTTCGTCGGCGGTGGCTCGGATGACACCCAAGGGATCGCCCGCGAGGTCTTCCATGGCATTCCCTTCAACGAACTGCCACCACTCCTCGAAAAAATGCTCGTCGTTTATGCCGCGAAACGCGAACGCGGTGAGACCTTCATCCAATTCACCCGCCGTCATTCGCTCAAGGAACTCCAGGAGGTCTTCTCTTCATGATAACCGCCACCCCGCCGCCCGCCACGCCCCCGCCCTTCATTCCCGACAATGCACCGTTCTCCATCGAGCAGCGCGCGTGGCTCAATGGATTTCTGGCCGGGCTTTTTGCCCCCGACGCGAATGGGGCGAATCCCGCCCCGGCACAAGTCGCCGCGCCCGCGCTGCCACTCACTATCCTCTTCGGCACGCAGACCGGCACGGCGGCCTCGCTCAGCCGCACCTTCGCCAAGGAGGCGGTGAAACAGGGCTTCGCGGCTAGGGCCATCGACATGGCAGAGTTTAAATCCGGCCAGTTCGCGGATACCGCCCGCTTGCTTTTGATCACCAGTACCTACGGTGATGGCGAACCGCCCGACAGCGCCCGTGCGCTGCACGCGGAACTGCACGCGAAATCCGCTCCGCGGCTCGATCACCTGGAATTTGCCGTGCTCGGACTCGGCGACACGAACTACGAGAAGTTCTGCGCGTGTGCCATCGAGTTCGATGCGCGCCTGGAAAAGCTTGGAGCGAGGCGCATCCACGACCGCGTGGATTGCGATCTCGACTATGAAGGGGTGGCCAATGCATGGCTCGCCGGTGTTTTCGCCGTGTGGAAGGCCTCCCTTGCTCCAACCGGCGCGGCAACATCCCCCTCGCCCACCGAAACCAAACCCCTCGGCACCAAGGCGAATCCCTACTCCGCCCGGCTGATCGACAATCGCCTGCTCAATGCCACCGGCTCCGCCAAGGACACACGGCATCTCGCGTTTTCCCTGGGCGACTCAGGGCTTAGCTACGAACCCGGCGATGCCCTCGGTGTTTTCCCCATCAACTGTCCACATCGAGCGGACGAGATTCTGCGCGCCGCCGGCTTCGACGGCGAGGAAGCTGTGCCTGGTCCGGACGACAGTGAAAAGTCTCTGCGCCTCGCCCTTCAGCGCGACTACGACATCACCGCGCTCAATCGTCCGCTGGTCGAAAAATTTGCCAAGGCACACGGTGTGGCGGAGCTGATCGCCCTCCTCGATCCTAGGCGCTCGGCGGACTTTACCACCTGGCTTCACGGACGTCAGTGGATCGACCTGCTCACGCAATATCCCATCCTCGGGACGAAACCCGGCGACTTCATCACCCTATTCAAGAAGCTCCAACCTCGCCTTTACTCCATCGCCTCGAGTCTCGCCGCCCATCCTGCCGAGGTGCATCTCTGCGCCGGGGTCGTGCGCTACGAAGCCCACGGCCGCCTGCGCCAGGGCGTCTGCTCCACCTATCTGGCCGAGCGCATCGAGGAAAACGCCGGGATTTTCTTCCATCAAAACAATAACTTCCGCCTGCCGACCGACCGCACCCGCGATGTCATCATGATCGGTCCCGGAACGGGGATCGCGCCCTTCCGCGCCTTTCTCGAGGAGCGCCGGGTCATGGGCGCGAGCGGCCGGAACTGGCTTTTCTTCGGTGACCAGCGGGCCGAGAGCGACTTCCTCTACCGCGACGAAATCGAGGCCATGCAAAAGGACGGCAGTCTTCACCGGCTCGACCTCGCCTTTTCCCGCGACCAGCAGGAAAAAATCTATGTGCAACACCGCATGCTCGAACAAGCCGCCGAACTCCATCGCTGGCTCGAACGCGGGGCGCACGTCTACATCTGCGGCGACGCCTCCCGCATGACCAGAGATGTCGATGCCGCCCTCCATCTGATCCTCCAAAAGCAAGGCGGCCTTAGTGCGAAGGCCGCTGTCGAATATGTCGTCCGTCTCAAGGCGGAGAAGCGCTACCAGCGGGACGTCTACTGAGTTTTCAGCGCTGGATTCTGCAGCCGCTGCATCAGTTCATAGGCGCTGCGCTCCACCCAATTATGCGCCAGCTTGCCGTCGCGCACCTCCCAGACGGCGATGCCGGTGAACTCCACCGGCTGCCCATCCGGTGGGGTGCCAAACATGCCATTATTGAACCCGGTCACCCGCCAGCGAGACACCACCCTGGTGCCGTCCGCGCTGGTAAACATATCGAGATTGGTCAACTTGATCTCCTTGATCTTACTGCTGAAGTTCCCCGCCCATTCCTTGAAGGCCGCACGGCCCACCACATCCCTGCCCGAGGAGGTCAGGATAACGTCCTCCGTGCAAACCCGGTCGATCACGTCGAGATCCTGCGGAAGATTGTAGACCTTCGCCCACAACTCCGACACGAGCTTCTCCCCCGCCGTTTTTGGTTCTTCCGCGATGGTTGATTTTACTCCCAGGCTGATTACCGCCGCGAGCACAGTTATGATTTTACTCAGTTTCATGGTTATTTAATTTATATGCACATACACGCATCTGATCAAAAAAACTCAGCGTCCCTTGGCGTTGGCGAAATGCACCAGCGCCTCCAGCGACCCAATGCCTTCCTGGCTCAACCGCTTTCGCATCTCTATCTGAGCCTTCTCCCAGGCGGCCAACCCCTCCGACAACGCCCTCCTCCCCGCCGCGGTCAACGCCACCACCCGCCGGCGTGCATCCTCAGACGCTCCAACCGACCGGATGAGCTTTCGCTTTTCCAGCACATCGAGATTCCGACCCATCGCCGTTCGTTCCAGTTCGAGCTTTTTCGCCAATTCTGAAACCGTGATCTCGCCCGCCTGATTGATGTTCCTCAACTGCGACAACTGCGAAATATTGAGTCCGCTCTCCGCCATCACCTCGTCGTAAAGGCGTGTCGCCTTCCGCGCCGCCCGACGTAAGACGCCACAAAGACAAACTTCCTGAAAAAGGGCCACCTCCATGTAAAACGTGTACATACACCAATATGTCTTGTCAAGACAACCTCTCTCCCGCACGACCACCCTTCCACAGAGATACGATATAGCCGTGAAGACATCCCACCTTTGCCATTTCCCTTTGTGAGCCTGCCAACCAGCCATCTTAAAGCCCGATTGGGATATCCGGCCAAAAGCGACCGCTTTTTCTCTTATCAATGATGTGAAAACTCCGATCACGCCTCCCTGTACTTCGACCGGCATCCCAGGTCTCGACGATATTCTGAACGGCGGCTTCCCCAGTTCCCGCCTGTATTTGGTGCAGGGCGACCCCGGCGTGGGCAAGACCACCCTATCCCTGCAATTCCTCCTCGAAGGCGTCCGGAAAGGTGAGCCCACCATGTACATTACGCTCTCCGAGACACGCGAGGAAATCGAGGCCGTTGCCGCCTCTCATGGCTGGACCCTGGATGGTATCCACATTCTCGATCTCTCCGTCATTCAGGAGACCGTTCAGAACGACACGGACAACACCTTCTTCCGCCCCTCTCATGTGGAACTCAGCCGCATGAGCGAAACTCTTTCCGATGCCGTCATCCGCATCGACCCGCTCCGCCTGGTCATCGATTCCCTTTCCGAGATGCGCATGCTGGCCGAGACTCCCCTGCGCTTTCGCCGGCAGATCCTGAGTCTCAAGCAGTTTTTCTCCGGACGGAGATGCACCGTTCTTTTGCTGGATGACCGGACCGCCGGCATCCATGACCTTCAGGTGGAAAGCATCGCCCACGGCGTGCTCGATTTGATCAGTCAGTCACCGGACTACGGCGTTCTCCGCCGCCAGCTGAATGTCCGGAAAATCCGCGGTGCCAAGTTTCGTGAAGGCTACCACGATTTGAATATCGAGACCGGCGGCATGGTCCTGTTCCCCCGCCTCATCGCTGCCGAACATCACAAGAATTTCGACCGGAAGGTGTATCCCAGCGATGTCCCCAAACTGGACGCATTGCTCGGCGGCGGGCTCGATCGCGGTACCAGCAATATGTTCATGGGCCCGCCCGGCGTCGGCAAGTCCACCCTCGCCATCAAATTCATGCACGCCGCCGCCCAGCGGGGTGAGCGCACCTATTACCTCATCTTTGATGAGACCCTCGGTACCTTCCTGCATCGCGCCCGTGAACTCGGCATGGACATGCAGCCCTTCGTGGATTCCGGCATGGTTCGTCTCGAGCAGATTGATCCCGCCGAAATTTCCCCGGGCGAACTCGCCCACCGCATTCGCAACGCCGTCCGCATGGATAAGATGGACTCCGTCGTCATCGACAGCATCAACGGCTACATGAATGCCATGCCCGAGGAGCGCTTCCTCAATCTTCAGCTCCACGAGCTGTTGTCCTATCTCAACCAGCAGGGCGTTACCACCATCATGGTCCTCGCCCAGCAGGGTGTCATCGGCATCATGTCTTCAAAGGCCGACCTCACCTATCTCGCCGACACCGTCATTATGCTCCGTTACTTCGAGTCGCGCGGCGCCGTGCGGCAGGCCATCTCCGTCATTAAAAAGCGTAGCGGCAACCATGAGCGCACCATTCGCGAAATCAAGATCGGCAGCTCCGGCATTGAAATCAGTGAACCCGTGACCTCCCTCCGAGGCGTACTCACCGGCGTGCCCTCCTTCAACCCCGAAGATGATGAAAAGCACACTTCGCTCGATGAAAAGTCGGAATGAAATCGCCTTTCCCATTTCAGGTCGAGAGAGACCTGCCTTCCTCCGTCAGTCCTCCCTACGGTGGCCCCCGGTTTCGGGTGCTCGTCTTCGCTCCCAGCGCGAATGATGCCCGCCTGACCGTCGGATTTCTCGAGACAGCCGGCTTGTCCGGCTTGGGATGCGCCAATTTCTCTGACCTCACTCAGGAGATGAGCATCGGTTGCGGCGTCCTGGTAGTGGCTGATGAAACCTTGATGTATGGCACCCAGGAACTGGCGGACCTCCTCTCCCGGCAGCCTCCGTGGTCCGACCTTCCCATCATCATCGTGACCAGTGCCCACGAAGATCACCGGCTTGAGATGGGCATTGATACCTTCGCTTCTGCCGCCGGTAACGTCACCGTGCTCGAGCGCCCTTTCCGCCCAGACACGCTGTTGAGCAGCATCAAGGTCGCCCTGCGCGCCCGCCGCCGTCAGTACGAGGTTCGCGACCTTCTTCAAAAGCTGCAAAATGGCGAGGTGCGGGTGCGAGGCATTCTCGACAGCATCAGCGACGGATTCATGACCGTCGATTCCTCTTGGCGTATCACCTACGTCAACGCCGCCTATATGCAGTTAATCGCGCCGCTCTTCCTTCGCCATGAGGATTTAGTCGGTCAGATCCTCTGGGACAAATTTCCCGACCTCTCCGATAGCCCCATCGGCGCTCTCTACCGCCGCGTCATGGCCGGAGAGCAACAGCAAACCTTGGAGATCTTCTACGAACCGCTCCAGGCCTGGCTGGAGATCCGCGCCTTCCCCTCGGCCCAGGCCCTTTCCCTTTACACCCGGAATATCACCGCCCGTAAAAAAACGGAGGAAGCCCTCCGCGAAGCCAAGGAAAAAGCCGAGGCCACCAGCCGGTCCAAGGACCACTTCCTCGCAGTGCTCAGCCACGAACTCCGCACCCCGCTCACTCCCGTGCTCATGATTACAAGTGCACTGGAACGCGAGGACTCCCTGCCCGAGGGTATCAAACAGGATATGGCCATGATCCGCCGCAATGTCGAACTCGAGACCAAACTCATCGACGATCTGCTGGATCTCAGCCGCATCACCACCGGCAAGCTGCACCTTCATTTCCAGTGCGTGAGAGTCAACGAAATGGTCCGTCAGGTCTGCGAAATCTGCCGGTCCCAGATTGAGGACCAGGGGCTCTCGCTCGATCTCAAGCTGGGTCCGAAAGTCGATGGCGTAAAAGCCGACGTCGCCCGCTTCCAGCAGATCCTGTGGAACGTCGTAAAAAATGCCGCCAAGTTCACCCCGCGCGGCGGCCACATCGTCATTTCGACCCGTGTCGAAGATACCGACCGTGTGGTCATTGAAATCGCCGATACCGGCATCGGCATTCACGCGGATAATATTGAGAAGATCTTCGACGCCTTCGAGCAGGGCGACGCCCGACGCACGCAGCAATTTGGCGGCCTCGGTCTCGGCCTGGCCATCACCAAAGCTCTCGTGGCCCTGCACGACGGACACATCGAGGTCCGCAGCGACGGACCCGGCAGCGGGACCGTCTTCACCATCACCCTGCCTTCACTCGCCGTCCAGCAGCTCGTCCCTTCCGTCTCCGGCGTTCAGCCGCGGCACGGCGATCATCGCTCGATCCTGCTCGTCGAGGATCACGAAGACACCGCCGTCGTGCTGCGGAGACTTCTCATCCAGCGCGGTTATCACGTCACCATTGCGACTTCCGTCGCCGAGGCCCGCACCAAAGCCGGCGACCTGCACTTCGACATCCTCGTCAGCGACATCGGTCTGCCCGATGCCACCGGCTATGAATTAGTCAAATCGCTCAAACAGACGTACACCTTCCAAGGCATTGCCATGAGCGGCTACGGTATGGAGGAAGACATCCGCAAAAGCCTCGACGCCGGTTTCGCCAAGCATCTGGTCAAGCCGGTGAACATCGCCGCGTTAGAAGACGCCATCCAAGGCCTTTCCTCCGCTGACTGACATATCTACACGATGGACGTGACTGGCACCTGCACCCGGAATACCGACCCCTTCCCCACTTCGCTTTCCACCGCAATATCGCCGCCGAGCAGTACCGCCAGTTGGCGGGAGATGGAAAGGCCCAGTCCCGTTCCGCCATAGTTTTGCGCCACCGTTGCATCGCCTTGGGCATAAGGTTTGAAGATATGCGCGATCTGCTCGGGGGGGATGCCTGGGCCCGTATCATTGACGCTTATGGCCAGACCCGAGCCGTCTGCACCCACGCCCTCCGCCATCACGCGCACATGGCCTTCCTTGGTAAATTTGATCGCATTCGACACCAGATTTGAAACGATCTGGCGCAGGCGCATCGGGTCAGTCGTCACCACTGCCGGGGTGCCGGAGTCGATGACCTTTTCCAGCGCGATTCCCTTTTGCGCGGCCGAGGCTTGAAACAGTCCTGTCACCTCCTCAAGAAACTCCGCCACCTTCACCTCCGCGGGCGCGATATGCATGTGCCCGGACTCCAGCTTGGCATGGTCAAGGATCTCATCGACCATGTGCAGGAGATTATTCGCCGAGGTCATGGCGATCTCCAGCATCTCGTCCTTCTCCTGTCTCGTGTTGAGGTCCTGGTGCAGCCAAAGAGCCGAGGAGATCCCGGCCAACGGTGTGCGCACCTCATGCGCCAGCAGGGCGTAGAAATGGGTCTTGGCCAGGTTCTCCTCCCGCGCCTGCGCCTCGGCCTGCTCGCGGGCCCGCACTTCGCGCCGCAATTTGCGGTTGTAATGCCACATGATGGCCGCCCCCACGAGGGACACCGCCGCCAATCCCAGAACTCCCGCGCCGACGCGATACATTGTCTGCAGGTTCACCCCAGGATTGCGCGTGTACAAAAAGCCACCGAGGGAAAACTCCTCCGGGAGCATGCCCAGTTTTTCATAGGTATGGGCGATGTCGCGCCAGCGGCCGGGGTTGATGTAGCCCAGCTCGATCAACTCGGGATGCACCAGCTTCGCCGTTTCCGTCGCCTCAAACTCCAACTGCTCCCGCGTCTTCCCGCGATTGTAGTCGCGCAGGATGAGGTCGATGATTTCCTGCGGGTGCGCCATGGCGTATTCCCAGCCACGCAGGCTGGCCTCCACGAATTTTTGCACCCGCTCCGGATGCTGCCGGATTTCGTGTTCCGTCGTGTAGAGATTGTCTCCGTAAAAATCGATGCCTCCCGCGCGCGGCGTGAAGACCAGATAATCCCGCCCTGCCTGCTTCATGTAAAACGGCTCATCCGTCGCGTAGGCCGACATTGACCCGACCTTGCCGCTGATGAGGTCCGCCACATCGAAGGTGTGCGGCAGGAGTTGCAGGCTCTTGGGATCGACGCCCTCGCTCTCAAAATATGCCAGCAGTTCTGCCGCATCCGGCTCCATCTGGATCGGCCGCTTGGCCATCTCATGGATGTCCTTCACCCCCGATTCCGCGTTGGCCATGAGCACAAAGGGCGAATGCTGATAGATCACCGCCAGCACCACCACCGGCTCGCCCGCGGCCCGCGCAAGGATCACATTTGACGTGCCCACGCCGTATTGAGCCCGGCCGTCCATCACCTCCTGCAGCGGGTCGCGGCCCGGCACCGCCTCCCGGAGCTCCACCTCCAGCCCTGCGTCGCGATAGTATCCCTGCGCCACCGCGGCGTAGTATCCGGCGAATTGAAACTGATGCCGCCATTTCAACTGCAGCACCACCGTTTCCGCCGCCTGCGCGCGGGGTATTCCGCCGAGAAATCCCAGAACCAGAAACAGGCCGAGCCAAACTCGACCCAGCAACGGGATCACACACCGCAGGCGGACGATAAACATTTCAGGGAGAAACCGGGGGACGAAAGACACTTTGGGGGTTTTTGCGTCCAGAGGCAAGCTCCGTGCAACCAGATTCATATCCCCTTCCCCTTAGGCCGCAGCCAACTTTATCTCCCCACGCAAGCGCTCAGTAGCCGTACGTCCCAATTGCAACGGGCGCCGCATTCCTTTCATCCACAAATGCGACTCGTTGCGTGATACGCGCTCCAGCCGTATCACCCAGTGAAGATTAACAATGAGCGACCGGTCCACCCTCAGGAAGCTCTCCGAAGGCAACAATGCGTCAAGATCGCCCAGGCGCCGGCAGGCCAGGATCGGCTGCGGCTCTTCCGCGACGATGGTCCGGGTGAAGTCGCCATCCGCCTCCAGAGCCATGATACTCTGTATTGGCAGGATGTGCGTGCGCTCCGTCGTCCGCAAGCAGATGCGATCCAGCGTACTGTAACGCACCTCCGTCCCACCCTCCTCCTGCAGCACGGCACGCTTAAGTCGGACGACCGTGGCGGCGAAACGCTCAGGAGAAACCGGCTTCAATAAATAGTCCACCGCATCCACGCTGAAAGCCCGCACCGCATATCCCGGCGACGCGCTGACAAAGACCACATGCGGCGGCGCCTCCAGCGATTGCAGCAATCCAAATCCATCGCCCCCTGGCATGTGCACGTCCAGGAATACGACGTCGGGCTTTTCCACCCGGATTTTCCTGCCGCCATCAAGGGCGTTCTCCGCTTCGCCGACCAACTCCAGCGTGTCGTATGACCGCACGAGGTTTTTCAGCACGAGGCGTTCCACTCTCATGTCGTCCACCACCACGACTCGGATGCGGCCTTTCACGAGCCCCTTTTCTAGTTCCTAATCCTAAAAGCAAGCTTGGGGTGCTGAAATCCCGGAATATCTTCAGGCGCGGGCGGTTTCGTGGAGTGTTTTACCGGATTCATGGAGTTTCTCTTGTCCTAAGTCCTGCCGGAGGTTTCGCTGCTGCTCTTCCTCCCCCCCCGGCCCGCCTTGCCACGGCAGCCGCCTGACTTTCCTCACCGCTAATGAGGCAGCAACCCGGGAGATGGTACCATGCCATCTCTCGGGCCATGCTACTACTCTGCGCCCTGCCGATTTTATCAACTAAGGCGCCTCTCATTCCTTAGAAACCTGACTCGCCGCTAGACTCGAAGGGAAGCCGCAGCTATCACGGCGGACTCCCGTGAAATCACCCCGTGTCATAGGCCTGATCGCGCTCGGCGTTTTATTTGCCGCCGTGGGCTGGTGGTTTGGACCCAAGGCGTTTCCGCTGGCGAACGTGGACTTCAAGATCACCCGACCCGTCGCCGAGGACATCATGAGGAAAGCGGTCGAGTCGCTGGATCATCCGCTGGAAGGCTATACGGCGGTGACGACCTTCAGCGCGGACAATGAGGCCAAGGAATACATCGAGCTCGAGCATGGTCTGCCCGAACTGGAGCAGCGGGTGCGCGAGGGCGTGGCCGTTTGGTATTGGGTCGGGCGGTGGTTCAAGCCCGGGCAGCATGAGGAGTTCAGCGCCTGGGTGGACTTGCGAGGCAACCTGGTCGGCTTTGAGGAGACGTTGAAGGAGGAGGAAGCGCGCCCTTCGCTGGATCGCGAGCAGGCGCTGGCCGTGGCCACCGCTTTTCTCGACCACCATGTCACCCAACACGATCCGGCCCGGCGCAAACTGGTATCGGATAGCGTGGAAGAGCGCCCCCAACGGCAGGACCGATCCTTCACCTGGGACCAGGAAAATCTCCGCGTGGGCGATGCTCCCTATCGGCTCTATGTCACCGTGCACGGCGACCGCATCGGGACCTATGGCGAGGGACTCAAGGTGCCGGAACAATGGACCCGTGACTACGAGCGCAAGCGGGAACTGAACCAGCTTTGCGAAAACCTGGCCGGCTATGCCCTGGCCGTGCTGATGCTGGGCATGATGGTCTTTTTCATCCGCGCCATCATACGCCACACCGTTCGTTGGCGCGACGCCATGCCCTGGGGCTGGATAGTGGTGTTCGCCGGGGTGGCGGCAGCGGTGGTGATCAATGACATTCCCAGCACCATCTTCCACTACCAAACCACGCAGGAATGGCCGGCCTTCGTCACGGAGGAGTTTTTCCAAAGCCTTTTGCTGATCGTCGGCGCGCCGCTGGGCATGTGGCTGCTCTTTGTCGTGGCCGATGCGGTGCAGACTGAGCGCCTGCCCAGCCATGCGCCGCTACACCATGTGCTCGGCGGGCACGCCCTGCGGGACCCCCGGGTCGTGCGTGCCATGGGCATCGGCATCCTGGCCGCATTGGGCGGCTACGCTTACGTGAGCCTGTTTTACGTCATCGGGGCGCGTTATGGCGTCTGGGCTCCGGTCGATGTCGATCACTCGCAGGTGCTGAGCGGATACCTGCCCTGGGTCGAGGCCATGAATGTCGGCCTGTCCGCCGCCTTCAGCGAGGAGTTCCTTTTCCGCATCATCGCGATCCTGCTGCTGGCCTGGGTGCTGCGCGTGCGCTGGCTGGCCGTGGTCATCGCAGCCGTGGTATGGGCTTTTCTGCATAGCAACTATCCGCAAATGCCCGGCTACATCCGCGGCGTGGAATTAACCGTGGAAGGCATCATCTGGGGGGCGCTCTTCCTGCGTTACGGGATCGTATGCACGCTCACCGCCCACTATCTCTACAACTGCTGGCTCGGCAGCATGATCGTGATGCAGTCCGCCTCGTGGGTGGACCGGCTCGGGGCGGTGACGGTCGCCTCGTGGCCCGTGCTGCTTTTTCTCTGGGCCGTGTGGCTCGGTCGGAAGGATGCGGTGGCCGCCCCGGTCACCTTCGCCGCACCTCCTCCCATCCTACCGGAGACCATGCGCATCCATGACTTTGCCCCGGTCCCGCTCACCCGAAAGAAGCTCCTCATCGGATCGGCCGTTGGAGCCTTTCTATTAGGAATGATGTTCCTCGTGCCGCTGGCGCAAGAACGTGTCCTCGAACTCGGCGCCCACGAACTTTCCGAGGCCCAAATCCTCGTGCGAGCGGATGAGGTCATGCGGGAAAAAGGCGTCGACCCCGCCGCCTACATTCGCACGGTATCAAGCAACAGCATGAATCTCCCCGTGGCCCGTTACATGTTGCAATACGGCAGCCTGGACCAACTCACAGCTTTCCTGAAAGAGCATTGGTCGGACGTCCGATGGGAGGTGCGGTATTTCAAGATCCTGGAAAAAGAAGAGTTCACTCTCACGCTCGACAAGTGGGGTCGGCTCTACCGCTACGTTCATCACATCCTCGATGAAGCCCCGGGCGCGCAGCTCGACGAAGCGGCCGCGCTGGCCCTCGTCCGGAGCAGCCTCCTGAACGAGCACGGTATCGACACCACCCAGATGAAGTTGATTTCCATCGACCCGACCAAGGAGAAAAACCGGCGGGATTACTACGTGGCTTTCGAGAAGGACAATATCGGCTGGGGGGAGGCCAAACTGAGGGTGGCCATCAGCCTCAAAGGCGACGAGCCCGAGCGCTTTTCCCAGTGGGTCAATGTCCCGGAATCGTGGACCCGAGAACAACGCAAGAGCGGATTGCGGGAGGTGCTGGGCAAGATCGCGGAGAAATGGACATCCTTGGCCGCACTGATATTGGGAGCGACGTTTCTCATCTTTCTCCTTCGGCGTCGAGAAATCCCGTGGAGGCTGGCCTTTGTCATCGGGCTCTTTCCCTTCTCGCTGGCTTTCCTCGATATCCTCAACGATCTGCCACATTTTTATCGCAGCTACAGCACCACCACACCCGAGGCGAATTTCATCATCTTCAAGGTCGGCGGCATGGTCGCCCGCCTGGTTGGTGCGTATATCAGCGGCGTAGTCCTGGCGGCGGTGTCTTTGGGCGTCTTTCGCTGGGCCTTCGGTGCGCGACTGGCCGATCTCGTCTGGTGGCCGCAGGATCGGGCTGCCCGGCAGACCTTCCTTTGGCAGACGGCCCTCATCACTATCTTCGCGGTCATCTGCCTTCGTTTTGAGAGTTTCGTCGTGAATCTTTACGCTGGTCATGTCCTGCCTTCATGGACAGCGTCGAGCACCCATTTCTCCGTGGATGAAGCCCTGCCCTGGCTAAAGGCCATCACTCAGCCATTGAGAATAGGCTTCACCAAAACCCTCAGCCTCATGTTCTACGCGGGGGTTGTGATTCTGGCGCTCCGCCGATGGCCGCGCAGCACCTGGGTCGTTCTCGCCCTTATTCCATTCATGGGCGCGCTCGGCGCGGACACCTGGAGCGAGTTTTTTTATACCGCGGGTAAGACGGCCGTGAGCTACGGACTGATCCTCTTTCTCGCGCTCGCCGTCTGGCGGTTTAACATTGTCGCTGTTTTTCTGTCTTACGCGCTGTCCACCTACGCCACGTGGATTGCCTTTATCTGGACCAAGGGCGGTCCGCCCTATCGCTGGGAAGTCGGGCCTCCGCTTGTCCTCCTCGTGCTTCTCGTCATCGGGGTCCTCGTCCTCCATCGCCGGCAGGGTATTGCCAAACTCTCTCCTACTTGCTAATAAGAGTTCCGTGGCCTCGCGCTCACAGGTCTTAAATAGTTACGGCTTCGCCCTCATCCGGGAAATCAACACCCTCCAGCAACTGCAACAGGACGTTTTCCATCGCAACAAAACGTCGATCCCTTACCTCGCCGCAGTTCAGACGGTGGAATCGGACCGGCATTCCGCCATCGCGACGCTGGTCGCGCAGGTAGAGAAGCCGGAGTAGGACGCAGGGGAGAAGGAGCAGACGCCAAGTTTTATAACTTCGCCGGATCGATCCGGGCATAGCGGATATGCTTCCGATTCCAAGTGTAGGTGATGTGCACTTTTCCATCCTGTCCCTGAATGATGGCAGGATACGCAAATTGCCCCGGCTGGTCCTCCAATACCAATACCGGCTTCCAGCTCTTGCCATCGTCCGAGATCGCCACATTCAGCGGCGTTCGTCCTTTCTTCGTCGCATTGTAAACAAGCAGATGCCGTCCGTCTCGCAAAGTAACGGCATCCGTGCCCGCGTCCGGATTGGGCAAATCCGTCAGCGTCAACTCGCCCCACGTCCGGCCCTCGTCCTTCGACCAAAGTTCAAACACCCGCCCCTGCCGCGTGCGGCCTATCATTTGCAAATCCCCACCCGAATACACCAGCACGCTGGGCTGAATGGCCTGAATTTTCACGCCATCGTTCAGCGGACCGCTCCCCGTCCACGTCCTGCCCCCATCCTCGCTTCGCTCCAGCCGCACCTGCCACAATGTCGGTCTGGTCGGGGTCTCCACACTCGATGGACTAAGAATCGTCCCGTCGGCCAGCTGAACCGGTTTGTTTTTGATCGGCCCCAAAATGTCTCCGGGCAGCCGCTCCGGCGCGGACCATGACCTGCCATCATCTGACGAACGAATCACCATGCCCCACCATTCTTGTGGCGAGGGGCCGACTTTGTAAAAAAGCATCAGCGGGCCGTCCTTTGGCTGAAACAGAACCGGGTTCCACGTCGGATGCCGCAGCCCCGGGGACTGCACGCCATTTGCCACCGAAACCGGCGTACTCCATTTACCGGCCTTGCGCCGCGCCGTCCAGATCTCCACATCCGGCGCCTTCTCCTTCGTCCCGCCAAACCACGCCGCTAACAACCCGTCCTCCGTTTCAATGATCGTCGAAGCATGGCTCGACGGAAACGGTGCCTCCGTAAAAATATCCTCCTGCACTTCCAGACCCGGCTGCGCCCCCATCACGGCTGCGGCGAAAAGGAACAGAATCAATCCGATACCAAGCCTCCGGAAAAATGCGCCCATCGAAAAAACTTAGTCATTTTTCCCGCTTTTCGGCACTTAAATCTTTGTCATAACCCCCCACCCTTGCCTAAGGTTGTCGCTGGTGAAAAGATTTTCGAGGCTTCCCTGGCGGCGCCCGGCGGCCGGCCGGTGGTTTTTGCCCCTATTTTGTCTCGTCGCGCTTTCCCTTCACGCTGCTGACCTCGCGCTCACCGCCGAGGAAAAAGCCTGGCTGCAGGCGCACCCGGAGTGGCGCGCGGTCGGCTCGTCGTCGCCCCCTTTCCAATGGTTGGATGCCAAGGGCGAATACCACGGCCTCGCGGCTGACTATGACAAAATTCTCTCCGCCAGACTCGGCATCAAGGTCCGCGCCCTTCCCGCCGAGTCCTGGTCGGCCAGTGTCGAACAGCTCAAGAAACACGAGATCGACGCCTGTACGCTGCTGATCGAGGACCCGGAACGCCAGGAGTTCCTGAACTTTTCCAACGGGGTGCTTGCCCTACCCACCGTAGTCCTTGTGCGTAGCGACAATGAGGATATCAAAACCATCAAGAATCTGAGGGGAAAAGAGGTTTCGGTCCCGAAGGCCTGGGGCATCGAGGGACAACTGCGCCGCGACTATCCGGAGATCCATCTGCAACCAGCGGCCGATGTGAAGTCGGCGCTCATCGATGTTTCCACCGGCAAGGTGTCGGCCTACGCCGGCGACCTCGCCTCGACCTCGGATGCCATCGAGAAGCTGGGCCTCTCCAATCTCAAGGTCGCCTTCATGCTGCCTTATACGCTTTCCCTGCGCGTCGGAGTGCGAAAGGACTGGCCCGAGTTCATTCCCATCCTCAACAAGGCCATTGATTCGATCAGCGATGACGAGCATGAGAGCATCCGCCAACGGTGGATGGCGATTCGCGCGGACGGGATGTCGCGCGAAGATGTGCTCCGGTTCATCGGACTCGCCTCCACCGGCGTATTGCTCCTCGGCTTACTCGTTTACATTCTCTCCCTGCGGCGTGAGATCAAGCTGCGCCGGGCCGCGCAGCGGGAGGTGCTCGACACCCAAAATGCCACCATCGTCGCGCTCGCCAGCCTCACCGAGACCCGCGACCACGATACCGGCGCGCATCTTCACCGTACGCAGATCTACGTAAAACTTCTGGCCGAGGAACTGCGCCGCCAGGGCCGGCATGTGGACCAGCTTTCCGACGAGCAGATCGAGTTGCTCTACGATACGGCCCCGCTCCACGATATCGGCAAGGTCGGCATTCCCGATAGCGTCCTGCAAAAAACGAGCCGGCTGACCGAGGAGGAATTTGCCATCATGCAGACCCATACGACGCTCGGAGGAAAGGCCCTCGAACTGGCGGAGCGGGAATGCGGCACCGGCGGACGTTTCCTCAGCCTCGCGCGCGCCATCGCCCTCACCCATCACGAGTGCTGGGACGGCGCCGGCTACCCTCAGGGTCTGAAGGGCGAGGATATCCCTCTCGGCGGACGCCTGATGGCCGTGGCCGATGTCTACGACGCGCTCCGCAGCGAACGCTGCTACAAACACAGCATGAGCCACGAGGAAGCAGTCACCGTCATCCGCATGGAGCGCGGGAAGCAATTCGATCCTGATATCGTCGATGCCTTCCTCGCCCTCGAGAAAAAATTTTGCGACATCTCAGGGAGGTTTGCCGACATTCCCTCGCTGACTCCCAGCGTGGAGGCACGCACTTGAAGTGCCGATTCAACGAAAAACAGTCATACATCTGGCTGCGGCCACACTTTTATTGGCTTTCGTCACCTCCTTGGCCTTTCTCGCTTTCAAGAATGTGTTGCTCCGGGATTGCGCCAAAGCAACGATCACATTCAGCAATCAGACAGGACAGAAGATCACTCAGCTAACCCTGACTGTCTCCGGTCGGAAATACTCGTTGGAAAATATTCTTCCCCATGTGCATGCCGAATTGACTTTCCCCATCATGAAAGAATCCAACTACATCGTCACCATAGTCACGTCGGATGGCACGCGCCTCGAAGAGGCACTCGGTCACGCCGATCCTCGCGCTGATTTGCACGATACAATCACCATTTATCCCACGAAGTTGGAACTGGTCGAAAGTTGGACCGGCCTGCCCAAAAATAGTGACTTTGGCCGCCGCGATCGTTTGCCGCTTTAGCCGCTTATTTCAGCGCCCGCCGCCTTTTCACCAGCACCACGATACTCCAGATCATTATTCCCAGTCCGATCGGACAGAACAGGAAAGTGATGATAAAAATCCACAGACCCGCCCCCACCTGCGCCGAGATTTCCGCCTCGGAGTGAGTGCGCCCCGAGTCGCCCAATGACGCAAACATCGTCAACAATCCCGCGACGATTCCCGGCACCGGCGCGAGCGCCAGCAAGATGCCGCCCACAAGTCCCACCCAGGGCCAACGCGATGCGGCTCTCGATGGCGACGGGAGATTCATCGGCTTAGCTTAGGGCTGGTGTTCGATCAAAGAAACCCAAAAGGACCGGTCGCTTTGTCATCGCCACCGCGTGCAAGAAGGCGGGAGGACGAATTAGCGACGTCATTTTTAGACGACCGAATGCCAACCAATCTGTCTTTCCCATGGGAAGGGTGAGGAGCATCGTCATGGCCAACCCCCTCCCCCTATGAATATCTCAAAAGCGTTATTCATTGTCCCCCTCGTTGCTTTGACCACATCGGTCGCGCAGGCGGAGACAATTCACCCCGGCATCGTGGCAATCAAGGACTGACTGTTGTACCGCACGAGTGCGAACGACCCGACGAACGGGATGCGACGGTCAGTGACCTACACCAGCGCGTCGCACAATTACACGCGCATCAAGGAACATGCGGAGATGCTGATGCGGCTCCGGCGCTACAGCGGAGCCCAATGGGGCTGGACCATGTGGCCGCCGGGAGATCCGCAGCCAACCCCTGCGCCGAATTTTTCCGACGCTAACCTGGAGACGGGCAAGGTCTACACGGGGGCGTTTGCCTCCAACGCCGAATTCCCGGTCTTTGCGTCGGTGGCGAACGCGTATGCGGTGGAAGGCCTGCTCGAAGCAGCAAAGGTGGCGGACCTGCGCGGCGACACCACGAATCGGGACAAATGGCGGGCGAGCGCAAAGCTGGCCGGGGATTTTCTGATGTTCCTATCGAACCCGGGGGCCGTTTTACTGGACGAATCACGGCGTCCACATCGAGGGATTCACCGACGGGTCGGGCAATCCCGTCTTCAAGCCGGGGATGGTGTACAGCACCGTGAGCGCGAACGAAGGGCTCGACTCGGAATGCCGGCTGTGGGGCATGAGAGCAATCGTGGCGCTGAAGGAACTGGGGCAGACGCTGGGCGGGGCCACCGGGCAGCCGTATCTGGACCGCGCTGAGCAGATCAAAAACCGGATGACGCCGGGATTACTGGGCTTCAACAACTCGTATTTTCCGCACGTGGTGCCGAACAGCTCAAACAAGGTGGGCTCCAACGAATACGACGACAATGGCTGGCATCCACGGAAGGATGTGAAGGACAGCGGCGCGGTGATCTATCTGGTGGGCGACGACCAACTGGAGGTCTCTTTCGGCGCGCTGTGGAAATATGAGGAGCTGGAATTAGGCGACACGGCTTTCAACTACGTGGACGACGCAGGAGCGACGCAGACCTTTGACGTGGCAGACCGGCTGGACATTTTCCACAACGCGCCGGTGAAGGAACAGTACGGCGACCCGATGTATTGGCTGACGTATGACCCGTATATCGCGTTCACCGGGATGATCACGAACTACAGCGGGGTCTTCAAACACAACCTGCCGTATTATGACATGATCGGGTTCGGCTTGCTCAGCGAGGTGCACCTGGGCGTATTACCGGCCTCATATCAGCAGGCGTGGTCGCGGGTAGTGCGCGACCGAACCATCGCCGGCCAGCAGGATGACCTGACGCTGACGATGTGCACGCCGGACCTGGAGGCGTATTGGTCCTCGGGAGACCAGACCTCGAAGTCGTCGCTGGTGGCAGCGGCCATCGGGATGACGCTGATCCGGCTCACACCGTACCACGGAGACTGGCCAATTCCCTGAGGGAGCGCCCGTCGCCTACCGGCGCTTCCGCAGACCCAGCAAGACCAATCCAGCCACGCCCAACAAAGCCAGCGCCGCCGGCTCCGGCACGACCTGCGCCAGCGCCCCATCGCCGAATTCGGCCTGGGAATCATAAACCCGCAGTGCCATCGCCCCGTTCGAGCTCGTTCCCGTGATCAAGCCCGTGAGGCTCGTCAGCACCCCATCGTCCAGAATATTGAACAAAATATTTCCCTCCGGCGTGGCCGAACCCAGCAACGTAAAGTCTCCCGTATCACCCGTCCCCGTGCCCCAAAAATATCCGTTCACGTAATCGTCGATCTGGAAGGTCCCCGTTCCTCCCTCCCCGAAAATCCCGTCGCTGGCCAGATTCCAACTTGTCCCCTCCATCCAGGCCCATTCCTCGGAAAGCAAGGCAGGCTCGGGCACCAGCGGCAATGGATTCGGCTCACCATTGTAAGCCCCCATATAAGCCCAATGCGTCACGTACGATAGCCCGCCGACATCCGTGATCATCTGCATTTCCATGTAGTTCTCGCCCTCCAGCTCCCGTACTTGACCGATACCTATAATGGTAGTCCCGCCGGTAAAAACGATGCGGATCTGGCCCTCATCCGTCACCACCCCGTTCATCACCGTGGTGGTGTTCACCTCCGACTCACCGATCTTGAATGTGGCCTTCGACGTCCCGCTGAAAACGCCATTCGTCGCCGTCGTGATATTCCACAACGTCTGATCTCCGATCGGCAGCACCTCCGTCAAATCCGTACTCGACGCCATGTAAGCCAGGACATTCTCCGCCGGCACATACCATTGCGAACCCGCCAGCATGCTGTCCCAGGTATTCGATTGCGCGCGCGCCGCCGGCATCATCAGTACCAATATCGCGAGAAATCCTAGCCATGTTTTCATGATCATTGAGGGGTTGATTCCATTGAATACTAAGTCCTCCCCTTTTGCCGACAAATTTCACTCTTCTGCCCTCCGCTAGGACATTGTGATATCCGGCAGCTCTGACTTCTTCCGCTTGGCCACCACATAATCGATTTGCTGTTGTCCTTGGGTTCCCCTGGACTTCCATTGTTTGAAAGAAGTGGCCCAGTATTCATGCCACGATCCGATTCCCTCCGGCGGTCGCGCTCCCTGTTTCTCCTCCAGCACCAAACCATCCATTTGCGTCACGAAGGTCTTGTCCTCCATCTTCGGCAACACCACATCGCTGCCCGGCCCATTCACCGCGCACCCTCCCAGCAGTAAAGTGCCGACCGTCCAACCGACCAACCAAACTGCTTTTATTTTCATGGGATTTCCGAGAGTATCCCAAGCCTGAGCGATAGAAAGAGAAAGCCCAAGATTCTACTTTTCCATATCCCATTCCCATGACCTGGCTCTATAAGAACTGGCCCTACGCCGCCATCTTCACCGCGGCCTTCCTCCTGCTCCTCGCGCCCTTCTTCTACACCGCCTTCGGCCTTCCCTTCACTCTGCTCTACCTGATGCTGCCCATATACCAGATTCATCAACTGGAGGAGCATTACCACGACCGCTTCCGCATCTTCATTAATACCGTCATGATGGGTGGCCTTGAGGCCCTCACCATCCCTGCCACCTTTTGGATTAATTGCCTCGGTGTCTGGGTCATCGACTTCCTCCTCTTCTACCCCGCCCTCTACCTCAATCTCGGCTGGGGCCTCGGCATCGTCTACATCGTCATCCTCAACGCCCTCAGCCACATCGCCGTCACTATCCGCAAACGCATCTACAATCCCGGCGTCATCACCAGCGTCCTCCTCTTCCTGCCCCTCGGCTTCTGGACCCTGCACACCATCACCGTCACCGCCCACGCCACCTGGCTCCAGCAAATCGTCGGCCTCGCCATCGGCATAATCACCCACCTCCTCATCCTCGCCAACGTCTTCGGCCACAAGGCCAAGCTGCTAAAGGCGGTCGCGAAAGGATAAGAGCCCTAAAAAAAGGGCGGCGCCGCTAAAGCTGGCTGGCGTTCGTGGTGGAGTCCGATGAACTCGTCGTCTTTTTCACCACGGCTTCGGCCACGCCTTCTGCCGCGAGAGCCGCCCGCACTGGAGTACCCGCAACCCGGCCAACCACAAAACGGGCCGCCGACTTGACATCCTTTTTGACCGTTCCGTCGGATGGCGTTTCCGGGGTGGTGCTGGCCACAGATTCGGAGGAGGACGTTTGCGCGCAGCCCGACACAAGCAGGACCAGACCGCAGACCAAAATCAAAGGGGACTTGAAAGATATCATCATGAAAGGCCGGTGATATAGCCGCCCGTCGATAAATGTGTCTACCATCTTTCGTGAAACGAGGGCTTCATCCCCAATTCCGTCCTTCCCATCCGCCCAAATCTCGTCAAACAATCCCCCCATGATCATCGCCCCAAAAATCCGCGGCTTCATCTGCACCACCGCGCATCCCGACGGCTGTGCGGCCAACGTCCAGTCCCAGATCGACTACGTGAAGTCCCTGCCACCCCTCGAGAACGCCCCAAAGCGCGTGCTCGTCGTCGGCTCTTCCACCGGGTATGGCCTCGCTTCCCGCATCGTCTCGACCTTCGGTGGCGGCGCGGCCACCGTCGGTGTCTTCTTCGAAAAGGAACCCACCGAGAAAAAAACCGCCTCCGCCGGGTGGTATAACACTGCCGCCTTCGAAAACGCCGCCAAGGAAGCTGGCCTCTACGCTCGTTCCTTCAATGGTGACGCCTTCTCGAAGGACATGAAGCAGAAGGTCATCGAGGCCATCAAAGCCGACCTCGGTCAGGTCGACATGATCGTCTACAGCCTCGCCTCGCCCCGCCGGGTCGATCCCGACAATGGCCAGGTCTATTCCTCGGTCCTCAAGCCCACGGGCGAAACCTTCACCAACAAGAATCTCAACACCGACAAGAAACTCATCGAGACCGTCTCCATCCCGCCCGCCAGCGAGGAAGAAATCGAAAACACCGTCAAGGTGATGGGCGGTGAGGATTGGCAACTCTGGATCGACGCTCTCGCGGAGACCGGAGCCCTAGCCGACGGATTCAAGACGGTCGCTTATTCCTACATCGGGCCAGAACTCACTTGGGCCATCTACACTGACGGCACCATCGGCCGCGCCAAACTTCATCTGGAAGAAACCGCCAAGTCCATGAATGCCCGCTTCGGTGACAAAACTGCGGTCGTTTCCGTGAACAAGGCCCTCGTCACCCAGGCCAGCTCTGCCATCCCTGTCGTGCCGCTCTATATTTCCATCCTCTATAAAGTGATGAAGGCGGCCAATCTCCACGAGGGCTGCATCGAACAAATCCATCGTCTTTTCAAGGACCACTACACCGCGCCCGAGGGTCCCAAACTCGATGACAAAGGCCGCATCCGCATCGATGATTGGGAAATGCGCCCCGAAATCCAGAGCGCCGTCGAAAAAGTCTGGCACACCGTCGCCACCGAGAACATCGACGAACTCACCGACTTCGCCGGCTACCAAAAGGAATTCTACCGTCTCTTCGGCTTCGGCCTGGATGGCGTGGACTATCAGGCCGAGGCCGATCCGCTGCGGCCGATCCCGAGTGTGCCTTTCACTCCGGCTCCAGCTGCTTAAAGTCCAATTTAGTTTACAAAATCTTCGCCGCTGTCACCTCCATATGGCAGCGGCGATTCTTTTATCGGACTACCACCAGCAGCCGCCGTGCATCAGACTGGGAGGGCACGGCTTCGGCCGAGCTGGTTTTCGATTAAAACCGCCTCCTCACATCCACTATCGCCAAGCTTTGGTAATATGCTTCGATAGTTTTGCGCTGCGTCACCGAACGCACCACCCGCTCCGAAGCGCTCACATGCCCGAACTGTCCCAGCCACCAGGCATAGCCTCGATTCACCCTTTCGCTATTGCCTGTCAGATAATATTCCCGGCCGTCCCTGGTTCGCAACATCACGCTCTTCGAAACCATAGTCTCCACCGGTAGCAGCTCCTCGCCTTGAGCCACTATCGACATCGTCAAAAACAAAAAACCGGCCGCCGTTTTCATCCAGCTGCCGGTTTTTGGTTTCATTGAGGAATTAAAGACTTACTTCTTGGCGCCCTTTCTGGACCTCTTTTTGATCGTCTTGCCCGAGTGCGACGTGACCGGAGCGGCCACCTCGCCACCCGAAAGAACCTCCTTGGCCTTCGCCACCGTTTTCTTAGCGGCGGCCTTGCCCTTGGAGGCAGCTTTCTTGGTCGCGGTTTTTACCGACTTTGTCGCGCCTTCGGCTTTCACCTTGGCCCAGCGAGCCTTTTGCGCCGCAATGATGCGCGCACGTCCGGCAGCGGACATTTTGCGTTTGGCTTTTGGAGCCTTTTCGGCTTTCACCGCCTTGGGCTTGCGACCGCGTTTGGCCGGAGCCACCGCCCTCGACAGGCCGCCCAATACCCCGGCAAGTTCATTTTGCAGCTTTTCGATTTGTTCCGAGATATCCAGAGATCGTCTAAGATCAGAGAGAGTAGGAATATGCATTACGCAACAACTAGATACAAAATCATTGCATAGGTCAATAGGTCCGATAAACGAAACCCTCAGGTTTTCCCTTAGCCTTCAATCCGGAAGGCCCTTAAGGCATCGACAATGCCGATGCCGTGCGCCACAGCTCCCGACATCGCCGAGGGATATTCATACTCGCTTCCGACTTGTAACTTTCCCCACCACGCCTCCGCGATCCAATCATCCAACGCGTGGTCAGCCCGGATGATCGGATAACTATGAAACCGCTCCACCAGGGCCAGTACGGCTTTGCGATCCTCCTCGGAGATATCCGGCACATGATTGAGCGACTCCGCCAGCTTGGCCCCGGTCTCCATTAGATCGAATCCGATTTGCGTGCAATAAAGCTGCGTGCCAAGAAAACTGGCTGCCCCGATCACCTGCCTGAGCTCAGGCTCCGTCAGCCGTCGCTCCCCCTCCACCTGCAAAGGCACTTCATAATACCCGGCCAATGCCTGCTCGATTTGGATTGGAAGAAACGAAGGCAAAATCTGCGGAACCGGCGCGGCGTCCATACCTCATCCTTCAATAAAAACCCGCCCCTCGCACGATTTATCCGCCGTTTCGCTTCCGCCGGCGATCACCGTTTGTCCCCGCCAATCACCCTAATTCCAAAAGACGCCCGACTCCAGTACCGCCGTCTCCGTCACCCTTCCGAGCTTGTCAAACCGCACGCCCAGCCAGATGGAACCCCATCGGTTTAGCCCTCGCTTCGGCCCCACCCAGTAATTGCAATCCCGCCACATGCGCCGAAAATAGGGGTAATTATCCGGCTCACCTAAAAGTGCGGCCACCTCATCCCTCTTCAGCCCGAAGAGCAAATCGCGCTCCACCAGATCGCGGTACATTTTCACCCGCGTGTCCTTCGGCACATTGTTACGATAGATCTCTTCGCGACCGCTTTTCCTCCAGAGTTCCGCGTCAAAGGTCACATCATTTGCCTCAGCCGATTTGATGAGATAAAAATGCAGGCCGAACGATGCGCCCACGAGCAGCACCAAAACCCCGAGCGTGATCATCGCCCAGCGCGAATATTTCACCAGCGGGGGCACCTCATAGTCAAATTTCGGCTGAGCCCCACGACCCTTCGCCTCGCGGACCTTCACCCGCCGTCGCTTGCGGCGACACCTTTTCTCCCCTTCCTGCTCGTCAGTCTCACTCATGGCAAAACGAGTCAGTAATGAATGACAACAATTCTTTCAATCTTGGGCGCATCATGTCCGGCGTTTTGCTCAAGGCAAGACTCTTATGCGCACGGTTGCAGTATCTGATATCTTCACTTATCCAACACAACCATCGGCTCCCGGCCCATCGCGATCAGGGCAATATCTTTCCTTCTAATATCCATCAGACAGATCTGTTTTCCGATCTGCATGACGAGCCGATCCTGATCCAGCACCGTCCCCCCGCGCATCACCCAACCGACAAAGGGAGTTTCCAACGCATAGCGCACAGATTTGTCTTTTTTTTCATTTCTGCCCGTCAGCCCGTCCATGGCGTATAGTCCATAGGCAAAATACGTCCAATCGCCCGCTTCTCCCAGCACAGGCAACGGTCCGACCATGATGGGAGACCTCGTCATCGGCTGGCCCTCCCGCACCTCCGCACTCAAAGGAGCGCGGGCGGCAAAATCCCTCAACACCACTTCTTCTCTATCCGCACGCCCGTCTGGGCTTTCCACGCAAAGCATCAGATCAAACTTCCCCGTGGCATCCGTTTTCGCAAAAAGCCGATCCCACGGGTGCGTCGCGTTTACCTTCGCGATCTTTTCCACATCGCCTCCGTGTAGATCGGACCGCATGACCGCCCGACCATCCAACGAGAGATAGTAAATCACATACTTTTCCTCCACCGGCATCTTCGCGATCGGCACCGGAGTGAATTCTTTCATCAGGCTCGTCGGACTGAACGACAGATACCACTGCACAAGTAATACATAGCTAATGCAGTGAATCACCAACACCGCCTTCACCGCCCGCCACCACGCCCATTTCTGTCCCCGCAGGGCAAACCAGAAAAATGGGTATTCGATAGCCAGCAGGACGAAGGCGATGCCCAAAAACGACCAGAACCAAAAGCGTATGTTCTCTATCGTGAACTCCACTTCGCCGGCCCACTCCGACAATAGCCATCCATACCCCACGCAGGCGGACACATAGTTGGCCAAGATCAGCGTCATGACAGCCCGCAGCACCGGCGCACGAAAGAACCAGCTCAATAGCAATCCCTCGCCCACACCGATTATGGCATTTCCAAACACCAGATGCAGGACGGTTGCCCACATCATTGGCGTTCCCGCATTGGCCCAACTCGTCACCGGCCACAGCGAAAAAGCGCCACCAACCAGACGCGAAGAGCCCGACTGTCGGCCTTCATCGGCGCATCATCCTTCCCGCTGCACCAGCGTGAGCGTATTGCCCGACATATCCATGAAATCCGCCAGCCAGCCGCCCCATTCCCGACGCGAGGGCGCGTGCGTGAAGCAGACTCCCAATCCCTTTAGCCGTGCATAGTCGAAGTGGATGTCCTTGCTGGTCAGCGAGAGCCCGGTGAAACGGCCTACCAGGCCTTCATCCTCGGGATGCCCGGGATGGATCAACTCGATCACCACACTGATCGTCTCTGTCGCAAAACACAGCCAGCCCTCCTCGGAGGTGACAAACGTCCAGCCCATCGTCCCCTCATAAAATTCCCTCGCCCGTTCCAGGTCGCTGACGAAAATACGAAGGGTGTCGGGCGGAAAGCTCATCGACCTCATCTTATCTACGCTCCCGTCTGGTCGACAGCGAAAATTTTCCCAGTGGCGCTCGCCTGAACCTTCGGAAACCGGGCCATCAGCCCGCGTAGGCGCGTTGGCGCATCCGTGTCACCACGACTGCCGGAGCGCGATCAAGCAAGGCCGGATCAGTCTCCAGCGTCTGCGCGAGCAACTGCCCGTCAATTAATTGCAGACGCATCAATTCCTCCTGGCCGTCAAAAACCCATGTATCCGTTGAATTCGCCGGATGGATAAACCAGGCCGAATACGAGTCGAATCCCAGCGCGGTCACCGCACCGTGCGAACCCACCGCAATGTAATATCGCACCCGCCACCCATCATCCCGCACCTGCATATGCACCGCCCCACCGAAGACCTCATAAGTCCCAGGCGAGCGAATCAAGCGGGGATGCATGGCCGCTTACCTCACGATTTCGCGGACGTAAACCGTGGTTTGGTTGTCCGGCATCGGCTCGACTCTGGTGATCAGAAAGGGATTCGTAGTCGTACGCACGACTAGGTCCTTCAACGCGGGGGGAGTCTTATCCGACGGATACTCCACCACCACGCGTACGGGCAGGATCTTCTCGCGTCCATCCGGCAAAGAAGCCGGGGGGGTTCCTCCTTCCTGCCGGAGCACCGCACGATCCGCACTGCTCACGGTCACCGTAAAATTCCCAATCAGATAATGCGGAGTTCCCCCGACGTCGACTTTGGCCGATTCCGCCAAGGTCACGATCTTTCCGGGCGGCACGCTTCCCGGGGCAAACATTTCCCATTCACCTTGCGCCGCTTCCGCAGTTCGCAAAACTGTCAGGCATCCCAGCATAGCTAAGATCAGAGTTCTCATCGTACCGAAGAAGTGTCGGGAATTCTCCGCCTCCGGCTTCAGCGTGGCAAGGAAGAACGACTCCCTTATGCGCACGTCAGTCAGATGGCTTAGGGACTTCCGTCGAGCCAATTAAAAATCTGCGACAAATCGATGTCCGGCCGTCTCGGACTAAAAGCCCGCCACTTGCTTGACCTTATCCATTGCCGGAGCGGCCGGCCCTGCCAGCCGCTTTGAAGCCCATCTCTGCAATCCCCGAAAGAGAAAATCCATCGTCAGCGCCAAAACCAGACCCGCCACCGCTCCACCCAACGCGCCAGCGATCAAGGTCGGCCATATCGTCTCGGTCGCCGCCAGTGCCCACTGCAATAGCAACCCGCAGACCGCTCCGGCTGGAATTCCCACCAGCAGGCCGCATTGCACGAGGAATACGCGCACTCCTGCAGCAGCCCGCCCGCTCCAAAGTCCAACCACAAAAGACGAGGAGATCACGCCGAGTCCCACCAACATTGCGGCCAGCCCACAAGCTACCAGGCCGATCGCAATGCCGACACCGATCAGCACACACATCACCACGGCAAAGAACAGCACGACCAGAGACCCTAGCATAATGCTCCCCTTTTCATCCGCCGTTCCTTCATGGCCGGCAGTTTATTCGCCAGGTCGGCCTATTTCACCTTAAAACTATCCACACATGCCTTGAGTTGATCGCCCACGGCCTTCCACTGCGTCTCCTTGGCCGTGGCGGTCACCAGATAGACATATTTCCCGGTGGAAACTGCCTTGGCATAAAAGTGCAGTGGATTCGAGGGATTCGGGTCCGTATATTCCACCTTCCACATCCGGTCGCCATCCTTGTTCTCCGCCACCACCGTCCATTTGACCTGGTCAAACTCCTGCTTTGAAAGCGTGATATAGTCTTCCATCGTCCCCACGAAGGGTTGCATCGTCACATTCACATTCGGCGCAAAACCATCCGAGGCCGGCAGGCACATCACCAACGGCGAAGTCGGCACATTCCCTTTTGGTGCCTCCAGCGCGTCGATCTGAAATCCCGACTGCGGAAAATCCAACGCCAAGGCCGACCCGACCACTGCCACCATCGTGAGAAGAAATAATGTTACGGTTTTCATGATTTAATTTTCATCCAGTTTCAGCATCTCCGAAGCCTCATCGACGCGGTATGTCCTTTTTGGTTTCGCGGACAACCGTTACCCCATCCAGCTTGTAACTGATGAAAGATTCGTATTCCTGACCCTTTACGGGATCATCGATGGAAATGGTGAATGTGGCCAACACACTATTGTCCTTTGTCGGCACGACCGAAGTTGCTTCCAACTCGGTGAAGGCATTCTCTCCCATCTTTCGATAAGAATACCGAAAATCCGAATATCTTTTCCCCGCATCATTCAAAGGTGTGAGGGTTATCGATTGCGTGAACATCAGCCTTGCTTGCTCGGGCACGACCGGCGGTTTTTCGCAGGAACACAAAGCCAATCCCGCGAGCAGGCATGCCACGGTTCGCGCGATCAGCTTTACCGGCTTCTTCGGAAATAGCGGCGGCGTCATGGCCGCAATGCTAGAGATTGCCCCACCCCGCCGCCAGAAAATACCCCAGCACCAAGGCCAGCAGCAGGACCACCGCCGTAATCCACCAGATCGGCTTGATCGTGCTCTTGGGCTGTCCGCCGAATTCTTCCTTCACAAAGGCGTCGTAATCAAACTCCTCCTCGTCCGGCACTCCCGCGCCATCCAGATAATCCTCCCGCCACCCCGAGTTATGGTCCGCTCCGCACTCAGGGCAGGCCAGTGCGCGCGGCGGCACATCTTCCCCGCAGACCGGACACACTTCCGGCGTCCGTGGACGGCTGTTCAGGTACGCCATAAAGTCACGTCACCTCGTCCGCCTGTGGCACCCGTAGGCGCAGGCATTTCGCGAGCTCTTCCGAGGGGGTGTCCAGGCCACTAAAATCAATCACCAGAGCAAGGGCATTGGGAAATTGCTGATACGGTTTCAGGCGCTTCATCCGGTGCAAGTGAACCCGTGTTGAATCCTCCCGGCTTTCGACCCAGAGCTGCACGGGCCGCCAACTCTCAAATAAAGAGAAGCCCGCCTTCTGGTTTTCAGTCTGTTCCTCCCCCGGGACATGCCGGAAAGCACGGATATCCTCCCACTTGATCACGCCTATTCCCAACCGCCGGTCCAGCAGTCCCTCGCCTTCCACCACCACCACCTTTCGACTGGAGAGAAGCCCCCTTAAACAGCTCAGCGCCATCAAGCCGGCAAAAATCGGCACCGCATACCTTGCCCATGGCGGGCTCTTTTCCGCCAAAAAATACCATCCCGTCCCAAAAGCACTCACGACCAGCAACATCCCGAGACAATACATTTTGGAATAGCCTACCGAGAGATTCATAATCAGGGAAAGAGACCGGTGATCTACGACATCGAAAACGACTCGCCCGTGCCGATCAGCGTGACGCCAGCCGGCGCTTCCGTGCCGCGTGCGTCGGTAGAAAACAGCACCCCCTGGTAGGGAAATACATAGCACATCCGTTTGATCAGCCAGCCCCGCGTGGTCAGCAGCACCACCGGCTTTTCCTGCGACCGGACAAACTTCCAGAATTTATCCACCGGCAATTCGATATGGCGGTCCAGGCCGCGCAGCCTCGTAACGATGACGACGATGGCGATGACGAATAACAACGCAGATTCAGTCATGGTCCAGACCTATCCCAATCCTACTTCCCCGACAATGCTCGTTTTGCCTGCAAACTTAAGCCCGGGCATAACCCCAAAAGCCGATGTACGCGGCGGCCAGACCCATGCAGACGAGCAGCCACAGGCCTTTTTTCGCCGTGAGGAAAAATGCCCCGATGAAAACAATGGCCGCCACCGCGACGATCGCCCCCGGCTGATTCAAGCCCTGGTGAAAAGCGCCGATCACCCGGGGTGAATTAAACAGATCGTGCGCGAATTGATATTGCCGCTCGAAATACACGCCATGGCAGTAGCCCCCCAGCGCCGTGAAGATATACACCGTGACAAACGCCACGAAAAACCGAGATACCATGCCCACCGCTAAAGCCATATGGTCTGATAAAAAATTGCGTGCTACTCAAAGCTCAATTGGTCGCCTGAAATCAAGCGCCTTTTCCCGCCGGGCTCCAAATTTTTTGAAAAAATGCGCCCGCAGATTTATGCATCTGGTTGCGACCGAGGCTCCGCCTCTGCGGAGGCAGGCACCTATTCCTCTCCCGCCAGTTGCTTTAACTGCGCAATGCGTTCGCGAATCAGCCCGGTTTTCAGAATCGAGTAATCCGCCGGATAAACGGACCCATATACGACTCTTGGGTCTTCCCCTTCCTTCAGCGGAAAGCTCACTTTCATGTGGAACTCCACGAACTTCAGCCAGGCCCGCTGTGCCTCCCGTAGATCGCTGTAATACTGAGTGTCGTCCTGATTGTCCTTCATGAGCTTTCCATAAAGGGCGTTCAACTGCCGGTCTGCCTTCTCCAACTCCGCCAGGGTCGAGGCATTCATCTCCATCTGCGATTGCGCTTGCACAGCGACTGGCGTGGCCAGGGCGACCACACTGAAAAATGCCCACGCAAACAGACCTTTCATAGGTTAGACGGACATCGCCGCCTCCCGCGGCTGCAGCTTTTTTCGAGGCCGGATGTAGCAAAGATATTGGATTGCAAAAAGTGCCGCCATCAATACGAGACAGACCAGAATAGCGCCCATCTTCCAATCAAAGAATTGATTGTCCCGACCGCGCACTTTCCACTGCAACCACATGGAACACATCGTCGGCACCGTCATGAAAAACCACAAGCCAATCTGCGGGCTGAGATAAACGAGCTTTCGCATTCCCGCCGACCGCCTCCGATTCAAAAAGCCCGTTGCCCGCCAGACCCGAAAAATCCGTCGCGGATTGCAGGTAAAAGCACAGCCTATATACATGAAAAAAAGGAATCCGATCGTACTGGCGAACCCGATCAGAAGATAAACCGCCTGCATCGCCCAAAAGAGCCAGTCCGGCCCGACAAAGATGCGGGCGTATGTCATGGGCGTGCCCGGATACGCCAGCCCCTTGATCTTCTTAGGATTCGTTGACACGGATATATTCCTCATATCGGCCGGAAATATCTCTGTCGGATTTGCTTCGGTTCTTCGTAAATCACCCACACGCCGCCATCGTCGCGTTCCAGTCGGCGGCGATTCATTTGTTTCATCCTGTGATCATAATATTCCAAAACGATGTAATTTCTGCCTTTCGCGACCATCTCCACCTTGGCGGTATCCACCCGGTCCATGACGGGAAACCTCATTTCCACCGCCTTGAGTTCCATCACCCGCTGATTGGAGGAGGCCATGAGGACCTTGGAATGCTGATTCAGGTTAAACTGCCACTTCCAGTTCTCACTGACTTTGAGATCCTCGGCATAACGACCCCGAAAGGACACCGGGACCTCCACGGAAAACACCTTCCGGCGAATCTCTTGCGGCAGGGCGTTGAAAATCAGCGGCTCGAGATAGGGAAACAAAAAATAGCCTCCCGCACCGATAACCAGGAGATAAGCTAGTCTTTTCATGAGTCCAGCCGAATAGAGCCCCCCGGCGAAAGGGATCGCTTGTTAATATTTTCCCGACAGGGGAAATTTTTTGGCCAACGATTCTGGTTCGCTCCGGGAATCTGCCAGCACATCCTTTAAATAAACCCCCACCAAATATCCGTGGTAAGTCCCTTCCTCCGGAGGGATCGGTGGCAATGTGACATCGAGCGCCTCCGGCTCGCCAGCCTTCCAATCGACCGGCAGCGTTTTCCACTGCAGGCTGATGCGAGCCGAACTCAATAGGACCTGCCCCGAGGGCTTCTGCACATAAAAATTCACCATGATTTTGATGTCTTTGACATCCATTTCCAACCCAGGCCGGGCCGTGATTGGGATCGAGATCGTACGGCCGCCCTTGTCGTTTTCCACGACTTTGGCTTCGCCGATGGACATATCCTTCACCTCGGGAGGCGAAGCCTTTTCGCACCCGAAAAAAGCTGTCAATCCCACTGCCAGGAAAAATCTTAGAAAGCATTTCACGACCGGCAGGCCTACACGATTTTCCAAACCGAGTCTTCTTTTTTCCGAATCCCGGAAGAGGCGCCCGGGCGTTCCGCCGCTATCTCACCTTGCGGTACCGCTCCCGATAGCCCGGCGCAATCCCCTCAAATGAAATCCAGATTCCATTGCCGTCCAGCGCGATCAGCGATTCCGACTCCCGCCCGGGATAATACACGACGATAAATCCATCGCCTCTTTTTGTCACCTCGACATCCTCGCGCTCAGTCCTGGCATGCACCTGTGAGACCATCTCTTTCTCCCTGATATCGATTTGCTTCCGACCCGTCGGCTGCGGTTGGCTCGCGTAGTTCTGCGTCCTCGACCACTGCGCGTTCGCCTGCGGATCCGCCATATAAAGGCCCTGATAGTCGACCGGAATCTCCACTGGGAAAATAAACCGTTTCAAGGAATGCGGCGTGTAATTAAAGACCTGGTACACGACCGGCTGGGCCACCAACCTCACCGCTTCAATCTGATATAAGCCATATCCGGCAGCGGCGATGAGAATAAGAATGATCAGCTTGCGCATGCGACCTGCCGCATAACCTAAACTCCCACCAACCTCCAGCGGATAAATCGCTTACCTCTCTCTGGTGATCGCGAAGATCGTGCCAAAATAGTTTCCCGGCGGGATGTCCGTTTTCACATCAGTCACCATCCCGGACAAATCGCCGTCGAGAAACAAGGCGCTATCACACTCCTGCGCCCGAAAGAACTCAGCGAACTGATGGAGTGTCACTCTTTTCTTCTGGTCAAATTCTGTGATGGCAAAGACCACCTTGCCATCCTTCCGAACACCCACTCCATTACGATGGAGTTCATTGGTGGAATTCTTGTTAAATGCCGGGTGAATCCTGCCTTCCTCCAGCAGCAACGGCCCCGACTGCACGGCCAGCCTGGCCTTCGGCTCTTTGTGTAAATAGTCATCGGACGAAACCACCTGCGCCCCACCCGCATCGATGTAGAAAACTCCATTTGGTTTGAGATAAAAGTTTCCCCTGCCGTCCTTCATGTTAAGCGGGCGCAGCGTTTTCCCGCCGATGACCAACAGCCCGCACGGCGAACCATCTTCCTCGAAGAGTCCCCCATTCATCAGAAACGAAATACTCCGGCCCCGCGATTGCAGGTACTTTTGCAGTGTGCTGAATTGACGAAACGTCTTCCCGTCATCGTCCTTCCAATAAAGTTCCACTTGGTTTGGCTCCGCCACCTGCACATGGAAAACCACGCCATTCCACTCCACGCGCCGCGATCCGGCTTCGGCAAACGCCGCGAATACCATCAACCACATCAAGCTAAGAAGCGCTTTCATAAGAGGAAAGACGGAGTCCACAGTTCGATCAGCCCTTCCATAGCGAGTCGCATTGTCACCTCAGCATTCCATCGCCAGCACTGGAACGTCAATCTCGGGCGGACTTCTGTCTTTCCTGCTGATTTTCCGGTTCTACGCGCCCAGCCTCACTGAAACCCTCCGACAGTCATCAGTTTTCACCTACCGGAATGGCGGGCTCCTGTTGCACTGATGCCCCTTGGTAATATCCTGAAAAGATGTATACTCTTCCCCCAAAATGAGAAAAAACCTCCATGGCGCTCCGCCTGCCCCGTGAAAAAACCTTTCTGGTTGCTTTTTGCCGGGCTATGGCTGGTCGCGGCCGTCGGCGGTTCGGTCGCCTTGGTGATCTATTCCCATGCCCCGGGAAAGGAAACGGCGGTCACGCCCAAAATCTGGCCGGCGTCCAGCCATTTGCCTCGCCCCAAGGATCAGCCCACCCTTGTCATGTTCGCCCACCCCAAGTGCCCCTGCACCCGTGCGAGCATCGGTGAACTGAGCAAATTGATGACCCGATGCCAGGGACAACTGCAGGCCACGGTAGTTTTTTTCCGTCCCGAGGATGCCGATGGAAACTGGACCGGCACCGACTTGTGGCAGAGCGCTGCCGCCATTCCCGGCGTAAGCGTGCGCACCGATGAGGATGGCTCCGAAGCTGAGCGCTTCCACGCCGCCACCTCGGGCCATGTCGTCTTCTATGGCGCTGACGGCGGCCTGCTTTTCAGCGGCGGGATTACGGAGGCTCGTGGTCATGCCGGTGACAATGCCGGGAGTGATGCCATCGCCGCTCATCTAAAGCACGGTGACGCCATCGCAACCACCCCGACTTTCGGCTGCCCGCTGCAAGAACCGAAGCCACCGAAACCGGAGGGCGCAGGTTCATGAGTCCATCATCCGCTGCGCCGGACATCCGGGCCCGCAGCGAAGAACTCTTCCACGCTCAGGAGCAGGCGAACTATCGTCGTACCGACCGGCTGTTCGTCTGGTTACTGGGTCTGCAATGGCTGGCCGGCATCGCCACCGCCCTATGGCTCTCTCCCCTGGCTTGGGAAGGTCGCTGGAGCAGCATCCATATTCACGTCTGGGCCGCGGTCTTTCTGGGCGGCGTACTCGCCGGATTCCCCTCCCTGTTGGCCTGGAAATTACCGGGGGCAGCGCTCACCCGCCACACCATCGTCATCGGACAGATGTTGTTTTCCGCGCTCTTCATTCACCTCGCCGGGGGCCGCATCGAAACCCACTTCCATGTGTTTGGATCGCTCGCCTTCATCGCGTTCTATCGCGACTGGCGGGTCTTGTTGACCGCCACTGTGGTCGTGGGCCTCGACCATTTCCTGCGGGGCGTCTTCTGGCCCGAATCCGTCTTCGGGGTGCTGGCTCCGGGTCATTGGCGATGGCTGGAGCACGCCACCTGGGTCGTGTTTGAAAACGTCTTTCTTTGGTTCGCCATCCGGCAAAATCTCCAGGCGATGTATGATCTCTCCGAGCGCCAGGCCCGCCTGGAAGCCGTCAATGCCAGCATTGAATTGCAAGTGACCGAGCGCACCGCCGAACTCCGGCAGGAAAATCGGGAACGCCAGCGCGCCGAGGAAGCCCTGATCGCCGCTCATCGGGACTTGCTGACTTCCTCGCGCCTGGCCGGCATGGCGGAGATCGCCACCAACGTCCTTCACAACGTGGGCAATGTCCTCAACAGCGTCAACGTCTCCGCCGGTCTCGTGTCGGAAAGCGTCCGGCGATCCAAGGTGTCCAGCCTTTCCCGCCTGGCCGCTCTCCTCCGGGAACACGAAGCCGACCTCGCGGACTTCCTCACCATCGACCCCAAGGCCCGGCAGATCCCCGCCTTTCTTTCCCAGCTCTCGGCGCACTTCGAGTCACAGCAGGAAACCGTGCTCAAGGAGCTAACCTCGCTGAATGTCAACATTGAGCACATCAAGGATATCGTCGCCATGCAGCAAAGCTATGCCAAGGTATCCGGGGTCAGGGAAATCGTCGACCTTCCCAGCCTGGTCGAGGACAGCCTGAGCCTCAACATTGGCGCCTTCACCCGGCATCGCATCGAAGTCATCCGCGATTTTGAAAAAGTCCCCCTCTTCAATCTCGACAAACACAAGGTGCTGCAGATCCTCATCAACCTCGTGCGCAATGCCAAGTACGCCTGCGATGAGTCCGGCCAGACCGACAAACGCATGACCCTGCGAGTGATCAACGGCGGAGGCAGTGTCAAAATCGCGGTCGTCGACAATGGCGTGGGCATTCCGCCGGAAAACCTCACCCGCATCTTTCAATACGGTTTCACCACCCGGGAGGGAGGCCACGGCTTCGGTCTTCATAGCAGCGCCCTCGCGGCCCGCGAGATCGGCGGCTCCTTGAGCGCCCACAGCGACGGCGTAGCCCGCGGAGCCACCTTCACCCTCGAGCTTCCCCTCCAGACTCCCGAGTCCGCCCATGCATAACGGCGAGAACATCCCGCGCCGGCGCATCCTGATCGTTGATGACAACGAATCCATTCACGAGGACTTTCGCAAGATTTTGAGTCCCGACTCCGCCGGCGCGGTCCTCGCTGAAATGGAGGCCGCTTTGTTTGGGGACGAACCGGCTCACGAAACACAGTCCCCTTTCCAGATTGATTCCGCCTGCCAGGGCAAAGAAGGCCTCGCTTTGGTCTGCCAGGCCAAGGCCATCGGGCAACATTATGCCCTCGCCTTTGTCGATGTCCGCATGCCTCCGGGCTGGGATGGCATCGAAACCGCCGAGAAAATCTGGGAGCAGGACCCCGACGTGCAAATCGTCATCTGCACCGCATACTCCGATTACTCCTGGGACACCATGTTGGAGAAGCTCGGACGCTCCGACCGGCTCATGATCTTAAAGAAGCCTTTCGACAACATCGAGGTGCTCCAGCTGGCCAATGCCCTCACCGAGAAATGGCGGCTGGCGCGCCAGGCCAGGACCCGGCTGGAAGATCTCGAACAAATGGTCGACAAACGGACCTCCGATCTTCAGGCCAGCAACCTGCAACTGGCCGCGGCGACCGAGCATGCCAATGAAATGGCCGCCAAGCTGCAGGCCGCCAGCAACGCGAAAAGCGAGTTCCTCGCGCACATGAGCCACGAGATTCGCACCCCCATGAACGGCGTCATCGGCGTCGCCGATCTGCTGCTCGAAACCCGGCTGGATCGCGAGCAACACGATTTCGTGAAAACCATCCGCCAGAGCGGTGACCTCTTGCTCACGATCATCAACGACATCCTCGATTTTTCAAAAATCGAGGCCGGCAAACTTGACCTGGAGACGCTCGATTTTGATCTGCGGGAAGTCGTGGAGGATACCCTGGAGATATTGGCCGGGAGCGCCCATGCTAAAAACCTTGAGCTCCTCGGGCAGGTTCAGCCAGGCGTGCTTACCGCCCTCCGCGGCGATCCCGGCCGGCTTCGCCAAATCCTCACCAACCTCCTCGGCAACGCCATCAAGTTTACCGAGCGGGGCGAAGTGTCCCTTGGTGTTTCCCGGGAATCAGAGACCGTGGATGCCATCACCATAAGGTTCGAGGTCCGGGATACCGGCATCGGCATCACCGAGGAAGTCCAGCCCTTCCTTTTTCATGCTTTCAATCAGGCTGACCGCTCCACCACCCGGCGCTACGGTGGCACGGGCCTCGGCCTCGCCATCTGCCGCAAACTGGTCGAGATGATGGCTGGCCGCATCGGCTTCGAGAGCGTACCCCAAAAAGGTTCGACCTTCTGGTTCATCGTTCCCTTCAAAAAGCAGGCGGTTGCCTCTCCGGCCCAACCTCCGGCGGATCTCGCCGACCTGCGCATCCTCATCGTGGATGACCATGCGGCCTCCCGCCAGGCTTTGCAGCTCCAGTTGGAGAGCTTTGGCGTGCGTTGTTCCTCGGTGGCCGATGGCAGTGAAGCCCTGAACCTTCTTCGCCAAAACGCCTCCGCCGATGATCCCTTCCATCTCATCATGGTCGACTTGCAGATGGCGGGCATGGCTGATCTCAGCCTCTTTGCGCAAATCCAGGCCGATCCCGCCATCTCCGGCGCACGCAGCATCGGCCTCACCTCCCTCGGCCATCGTCTGAATCACGATGAGCTCGCCGCCGCCGGCATCGTCGAGACCCTCATCAAACCGGTCAAAGAATCCCGCCTCCGCGATTGCCTCACCTTCATTACCGGCCGGGCAGGCCAACATCCCAGCCTCCCACCCGCCGAAGCGGAAGCTCCTCGTGATCCCATAAAAATCCTTCTGGCCGAAGATCAGCCGGTCAACCGCAAAATCGCCCTGCGCCAACTTCAGAACCTCGGCTATGAGGCCGACACGGCGGCCAATGGCAACGAGGTCCTCGCCGCCCTGCAGCATTCCACCTACGACATTATCCTCATGGATTGCCAGATGCCCGAGCTGGACGGCTACGAGACCGCTCAGCGCATCCGCCTCGAATTCCCCCCCGCCATCCACATCATCGCCATGACTGCTAACGCCATGCACGGCGACCGTGAAAAATGCCTCTCCTCCGGCATGGACGACTATCTGTCCAAGCCCGTCCGCGTCACCGATCTTCAGGCTGCCCTCGACCGTTGGCAACTCAAGCACCGGTCCGCCTCGCGCCCGGAAAAAATCGCTTCCCCGTCCTCCACCGCACGGCGATAGCCTTCCTTCCACGCGCGCGTTTCCGCGGCTGGTAGCCTCAGGACTATCAGGCTCAAAAAAACCGCCAACCCCCAGCGCATCGCCTTACCAGCTATACTTCACCCGGTAGGTGATCACCTTTTCCTCGTCCGGCTTCACCTGCACCCGGAACTCGATCTCCTGCGCGTTCAATTTCAGGAAGGTGTTCGACTTTTCCGTGATGTCCCAGTTCACCCAGCGGAACAGATGCTCCACCACGCGGATCTCGACCTCCTCTTTCTTGTGGTTGCGCAACTTGATCTCAAAGGCCTCCTCCGCCCAGTTGTTGGAATTATCGACTTTGAAATCCGTCCGCCGCCGCTCGCCCACCAAGTCAAAGGCGTTCCCCGTCACCACACGGATGGTCTCGTCCTTCGGCGTGTGGTCAATCTTGTTCTCCCCGATGAATTCCAACTGCTTGTCCTCATCCTGCTGGTAAAAACGAATGCGCCCCGCCGGCAAAGGCATGCCCAGCTGGTTGGCCTCGCTGTTTTTGAATTCGCGCATGACCATGACCTTGGTGTCCGACTCCGACCCCATCTCCTCATTGCGTCGCCACTCCGCGCGCGGATAACCTCGGTATCGGTTCCAATCCATCAACATGCCGTCATACACATAGATCTTCTGCGACTTGATGCCGCTCGCGCGGACAAACTCGACCTGCTTGGTTTCCCCGTCACGCAAAGTCAGCGGCCTGTTCAGAGTGTAAAGATGATATTCATCAAAGGCCTTCTCCGTCACCGCCGGTGGTCCCGACGCCCCCACCCTCGCCGCCCGGAATTCCATTCCCGCCATCTCCTCGCCCGTCTGCAGCTTGTTCACGTCCCCCGCTACCAGCTTCACTTTCGCCTCTGGAAAGGTCTTGCCGCTGTTGTTCTCCATCGTCACCCAGCCCACCAGGTCCAGCATGTCGTCTTTTGCCGCCACAATATTGTAATCTGCCTCCCAGGTCATCCCACCCGTGACATAAGCCAGCTCGGCCTCCATTTTTCCGGCCTCGGCCGCGTCCAGCTTCCACGAAAGCTGCGGTTTCAGGATCGTATCACCCCCCAGCGAGGGAAATACCGGCAGCCCCGGCAGCCCAAACCGCAGCGTCCCGTCCACCTCGATGATCGGTTCCGCCGGATTCACCGGCGGCGGATAATAGCGCCCCGGGACCGGCGGTGGCGGCGGGCTGGCATATCCGCTGCGCACGATCTTGCCCTTCACCACATGGTCCGGTTTGTTCACTTCCTTCACCAGGAAGTCGATCGTCTTCCCCTCGTTCAGCGACAGCAGCAGCCCCTGCGTCACCGGGTCGTTCCGGTAGCTCTGCTCCAAAATTTGCAGCGGCCTGTTCCCTGAAGGATCGCGGAGAATGACCGAGTCCGGCTCGAGCTGCGAGGTCACGTCCTGCACCCGAATGTCGTTTACGCCTTTCTGCAAATCGAGCGACACCATACCTCGTACCACCCCGAAATTTTGATTGTAGATGGTCAGGGCCGTCTCGCCTCCTCTTGCCACCGTCAAAGCCAGGCCAAGGAACATCGCAAGGAGAGTTCTCATAAGGTTTATCTTCATTTAAGGAGACAACGAAACCAAGGCTGTTTTCTTAGTGAGTACTTTAGTCCAAATTCCGTTCCGCGCCCCACCTCCCCGATTCCCTCTTCGGGGCATTTCCTGATTGCTTCCATCCGGGCGCGAAATATTATTATGTCTTCTCCTCCCCAGGATGATCTCCAAAGTCGTACCCTCCAAGAAGCAACGTCGTGAAAATAACCGGAAACGCCTCCAGCGCGTTCTGAAAAGGATGCTAATGGCCCGGCGCGCGGCAATGTCCGACCCGGTTCACCCCCGGCTTTCCCTCTAGCTTTATTTAGCCCTTGCCTAATAATCGCGGTGTTTGCTGATATAAGGTCGGCAAGCTCGTGTGGAACGCAATACCATGGCTGACGCGCCGCCCGCTCTCACCCCTCCTCCCGATAAGAAGAGCCATACCGTACGACGCATTGTCATCGTGGATGATCATCCCATCATCCGCCACGGCATGGCCGCATTGATCAATGAGGAGGAGGATCTCGAGGTCTGCGCGGAAGCCGGGACATACATCTCCGGTCTGGAGGCGGTGCATCAGCATAACCCCGATGCGGTCACCGTCGATCTCGGCTTGCCCGATATCAATGGCATGGAACTGATCAAGGTCCTTCACGCCGGGCAACCTCGCCTGCCCATTCTCGTGGTCTCTATGCATGACGAGTCCGAGTATGCCCTGCGGGCCCTGCGCGCCGGAGCCGGCGGCTACCTTACCAAGTCCGATGTGGTGAACAATATCGTCACGGGACTGCGCAAGGTGATGGAGGGACAGATATTTCTGAGTCCGGAGTTTGGTGACCGGCTTATCTTTCAAATGTTCGGCACACTGGACAACCCGCAGGCCAGCCCCGTGGAACGCCTGACTCTGCGCGAAAGGGAGGTCCTTGACCTGATCGGTCACGGGCTCGGCACCGGTGTGGTGGCGCAGCGGCTCGGGATCAGCGTGAAGACCGTGGAAACCCATCGCGGTCATCTCAAGGAAAAGCTCAAGTTGACCAGTTCCGCGCATCTGACGCAGTTTGCCTCGGATTGGGTGGCGCAGATGGAATGAGCGTAGCCGGATCGCCCTCCGCGGACCCTAAGTAATGGCGGCGAGGATATCCTTGGAATAGTTGCGGGCGGCGTCGACCTGCCAGAAGCGACCGGAGGGCATCTCCAGCGCGGTGAGACGGCCGCCGAAGACGCAGCCGGTATCGATTCCGTAAAATTTTCCGTCGATGATGCAGGGTTCGGCGGGCTGCTCTTCGTTGTAGCGCTTGTGCCCGACGACAAGAGGCCGCCCCAGATGCACATGATCCTTCCAGGTCAGGTCAAATTTCTCCACTCCGGACAGCAGGGCTGCCGGCTGCAGGGATAGCGGCAGATCGGACCGTATGGCCCCATGCACGGCTACAAAATCCTCGGTCTGGTAAAAATACGGCATCGTCTCAACCATCTCCAGGTAGGCTGTGTAATCGTCGGGCCGCATTATGTCTCTGGTCGCGATGGTTTCCTTGAGCGGCTCGGCCAGCCCCTCGTGCCACTCCAAGTGGTTCACATCGTGGTTGCCCCGCAGGCACACGCATTTCAGGGACCGGACAATCTTTACCACGCCGCCGGGATCGGGGCCCTTGTTAACCAGATCGCCCAGGAGGACGATATGGTCGGCCGATACGAAACTGACCATGTCCAACAACTCGAGCAACTCCCGGCTGCAGCCGTGGATGTCACCGATGAGAATGGTTTGCGTGCTCATTTTGCCAAAGTTATTCGCAGCACAGAGGGCCGTCGGTCCCGCCCCGATCTTTCAATCAGGCAAAATTTGAGACCCTCCAAGCGCCCGAAATTCGCTCCTAGAACGAAAGAAAAGATATGAAAGCGATCCTGAGACTCTGGCATAGATTTCAAGCGTGGCGTATGGCTGGCAAACTCCGAAAACAACACCGGGAACTGATGAAATACATCCGTCGATCCGCCTATGAGATCACGGCTTGGAAGCAGGACATCAGCCTGCTTCACGAGATTCACGATTTCCATGCGGCCCGCGCGGTTGGTCAGGACATCGCCCCGCCGGTGGCCGACAACATCGTTTCCATGAAGGAACTGCATCCGTCGATCGCCGCCGTTCAGGCCGTTGGCTAACGAGTTCGGTGCCAGTTAGTTATTTGCTGAGTTGGGCGGAACGGATCAGCCGCTTGAGCGTGGCCGCAATCTCCTTGCGGGTCTGCTTGTAGGGATTTTTCCGCAATCCGCGCCCGGCCTCAGCCATGAGGAGTTCCAGCCGCACCAGGGAATTGCCTGTCTCGCTCCGGGAAATTTTCGCCGATATCATAAGCTCGGCGGCACTTTCCAACACGTGGCCGCGACTGTCCAACGACGGTGCGTGAAAGAAATGTTGCAAACAAATCGCTTGCCGGTTTTTGCAGAAAATCGGCGATTTCCCCAACTACTGTGTCGGAATCGTTACATATCCTCCCCTTGCATTCCCGCAAGGCTGTCGCATATTGGCAGCGTTCTGGGGGGAACAACAGGCCATCGTGGCATTCGTCGCGGTGGCCTGTATTTTTTCCGGCTACTCTGGCCGGTTGATCACCGCTTCGATGCGATAGCCATCCGGGTCGATCACGAAAGCCGCGAAATAATGCTCCCCGTAGTCCCGGCAAAGCTCGGGAGCGCCATTGTCCTGCCCTCCGTACCGCAGCGCCTCTTCGTAAAAACGAACCACCGCCTCGCGCGAAGGCGCCGAAAAGGCCGCATGAAACCCCGGACCCGTCACCGCACGTCCATTGCGCTCCAGCTTGATGGCAAATTTATCTCCCTCGCCCGCCAACCCATAGCCCACCGCCGTGGCCTCCGACCAGACCCTCACATAACCGAGGGTCATCAGTACCGCGTCATAAAATTTCGCGGCCCGCGAAAGATCCTCTACGCCAAAGGACAGATGGTGCAGCATTGCGAACTCAGACTTTCCCGGCTGATAACTACTGACAGGATTCGCAGTCGGGGTCGTCGATCCGGCACTGCGGAGCCGGCAGCGCTTCGTTCAGGTCGTCATCCAGATTATCGGGAGCGGACGCGGTGACAGTTTCTTCAGGCAAAGTCATGGGATAAATATAGCCTATCGCGGATCTCCGCACAAGATCGGACGAATCAATGTTCCAGGCCTTCCCGCATATACCCCGGCCGGTTTGTCGCCACCCCATCCACCCCCGCCTCGGCCAAATGACGGACCATCTCCAGATCGTCGACCGTCCAGACATGGAGTTCCAAGCCGGCCGCTTTGACTTTTTGCACGAAGGCGCGGTCGATCGGCCATTTGTAGGAAAGGTCCAGCCCGTCCATCCCGGCTCGTTCCGCCTGGGCTATCACGTCCTCCAGCTTGGGCCGCGGGTATTGCTTGCCATAGGAAAGAATCCAAAGCCTTTTGTATTCCGGCAACTCGGTTTTTGCGGCTTCCAGAACCGGAAGGTGGAAGGAAATAAGGACGACTTGGGCAGGCTTGAGGCCAGACCGCCGCAGGGTTGCCTTCAACTCCGGCAGCACCTCGTCCCCACCCTTGATCTCAACGAAGAATTTTCGCCCAGGCGGGCCAACCGCCAGCAACTCGCCCAAAGTCGGGGCCCTTGTTCCCTGAAAACCCGCCCCCTTCCACAGTCCGGCATCCAGCTTTTGGATATCGATCAGGTCCATTTCCGCCAGCAATCCCTTCACCCCGGTGGTGCGTTTCACATCCGCATCGTGCATCACGACCAGCTTGCCATCCCGGCTCAGATGAATGTCGCACTCCACCACATCCGCCCCTTCCTTCCAGGCCTGTTCCGCGGCGGCCAGGGTGTTCTCGGGGAACTCATGGGACGAACCCCGGTGAGCCACAATCTCGGTCGCGAACGCAGGGAAAACCATCAGCCAAAGGTAGGCCATGAGTGCGCATCGTTCCATGAATTCCGCTATAGCATCCCACCTTGGCGTTTGCCATCTCTCATGCTTAGGATGGCCCGTTCCTATCCCGACCATGAAAAACCTGGTGCTTTGCCTGCTGCTCTCCGGGTCGGCCTTCGCCGGGGAAAAAACCGCCGCGACGGTGGAAACAGCCTCCCCCTGGTCGGGCTCGCTCGCGGCAGGATGGGACTCGCTCTACATGTTTCGCGGCGTGAATCAACTGCCCGGCCCTGGCGGCTACGGATCGGGCATCTCTTGGACCGCCCTATCCATGGCTTGGTCACCGACGGAGCAGGATTCCTTCGCGGCATCGACCTGGGTGGCGTTTGGGACCAACCAGACGGACTACAAGGAAGTCGACGTGACGTTCAGCTACACCCGCTCTCTGGGTGATCTGTCGCTTTCCGCCGGTTATGCCCTTTATGCCGTCCTCAGCGAACCAGGCGGATTGTATTCCAATGAGATATACGTCTCGGCGGCTTATGAATTCCGCTTCGGGGCCATCACCTTCACGCCGACACTCAACTACACCTTCACGCTCGGCCCGCCTCCCGGCGGCGGCGGCTATATCGACCCCGGAGCCAGCTATCTGGAGTTGCGCATCGACGCCGAAATCCCCCTCTACCGTAACGTGGTCTCCGCGACTCCGTGGGTAGCCTCGGGATTCAATTTCGGCTACAATTCGACCGATGCGGATGTGCCCGAAACCTTTGACGGCGCCGACCACCTCGAAATGGGGCTGGCCCTGCCCATTGCGCTCACCTCCAGCATCACCCTTTCCCCCTATGTCGCCTACAGCCACACCTGGCTCCCGCTCCTCGGCACACGACGCGACACCTTCTGGGGTGGCGCCTCGATAACCTTTTCGTTCTAGCTAATCGCCCCACCGATAGTCGTACTCCGGCGGCGGATTCATCCCCGCATTGATCTTCTGTCCACTCCAGAAAATCTTCTGCAACGCCACATGCCCGTCTGCGAAACTCACATAGCTCTTCGAGTCATTGTGCGGTGCCTGCCCTTTGCCGAAATGCCACGATTGCGAAAACACCACCGGCATCTCGATCAGCAGCAGCGTCCGCGTCGGCTCACCGATTCCCATCACCCGCTTACCCGCCAATCCTTTGAACGCAGGGCTGTACTCATTCGCCCCGTTGAAAAAATAACCCGTGCTCACCGGCACAGTGCCCGCCGCCGGGCAGAAAAACAACGCCGCCTGCTGCGCCCCGCCCACCGCGAGATATGGCGTCACCAGATCCCGATAATTCATCCAGATGCCCTGCTGCTGCCCGAAGGTCGCGTTCGTCCCCGCCGGCATCGTATCGTTGTTGTCCTGCGTGTATTGCAGTACGGCCTGGCTGATTGACCGTAGATGCGAGGTGCATTGGCTGCTCTTCAGGGCCGACCGGGCCGATGGCAGCGCGGCCAGCACGCACAGGGTGAGCCCGCCGATGATCGCTACGACGATCAGCAGTTCAATCAAGGTAAACGCCCGGGAGGAACGCATGCGACTTCTAACTTCGATTTTTCAAACGATAGTGCCCGGCCAGCGATAAGCAAAGAGAGAAACCTCTCTCCTCGTTTCGCGCCCAATGGCGTGACAGCTAAAAGCGGAAACGAGCCGCCCGTTGACTCTCAGGCAGGCCGGGCTCGGGCCAGTAAGGCCGACAGCTCATTAAAATCCACCGGTTTGGTCAGGTGATGATCAAACCCCGCCTCCCGCGTTTTTTCCCGGTCCCGTTCCTGGCCCCAGCCCGTCTGGGCGATCAGCACCGTATGCCGAAAATCCTCCTCCTGCCGCAGTTCCCGGCATACCTCATATCCGCTCATGCCCGGCATGCCGAGATCGAGCATGATGACATCCGGATGCAGGCGGCGGGCAGCCTCCAGCGCCTCCGCGCCGTCGTGCGCCAACGTCACGCTATGGCCGGTCATCGCAAGGATCTGCGCCGTCGTTTCCGCCGAGGAAATATTGTCATCCACGACCAGCACCTTCAGCGCAGCCCCAGTTGCGGCCTCCGGTGGTCCAGCCACCGGCGTGGGTGTGGTTTGTTGATAAAGCGGCAGCCGCAGCGTGAAAATGCTGCCCCGGCCCTCGCCCTCGCTCACCACCGTAAGCGTTCCCTGATGCATCTCCACCAACTGCCGGGCCAGCGCGAGTCCGATGCCCAGGCCGCCCTGCGAGCGCTTGATGTCACCGTCGACCTGGGTGAAAAGATCGAAGATGCGGGGCAGCATTTCCTGGGGAATGCCCAGGCCGTTGTCGGCCACGGAAATGGCCACATGATCGCCCTCCCGTACGACCGCGAGAGTGATGCGCCCCCCCGCCGGGGTATATTTGGCGGCATTGTTCAGCAAATTGCTCACCACCTGTGCGATGCGGGTCAGGTCGGCAAATATCCAGAAAGGCTCCTCCGCGCTTTCCAGTACCAGGGTATGCTTGTTCGCCTCAATCAACGGACGGCTGGCCTCCAGCGCCGCCTGCAAGGCCTCGGAGAGCTCCATCGCCTCCTTGTTCAAATTGATCTTCCCGCGGCTGATCCGCGACACATCCAGCAGATCGTCGATCAGACGCACCAGATGCGAAAGCTGCCGGTGCATCATCGCGCGGATGTCTTCGGAAACCGGCTCGTCGGCCGACATCTTCATGATCTCCAGCCCATAACGAATCGGCGCCAGCGGATTGCGCAACTCGTGGGCCAGCACCGCGAGAAACTCATCCTTCCGGCGATCCGCCTCCTTCAGCGCCTCCGCGTAGGCACGCAGGGCATCGCGCTGCCGGGCCAGTTGCAGCCGCTGCCGGGCCAATTCGAAGAACACATCGGCCTTGCTCCGCAGAACATCCGGCTCGATCGGTTTGTGCAGGAAATCCACCGCGCCCGCCTCGTAACCGCGAAAACGCCGCTGCCGGTCCGCGCTGCCGGCAGTAAGAAAGATGATCGGCACGCGCCGCGTGCGCTCGTTGCCGCGCATTAACTCCGCCAGCTCAAAGCCGTCCATGCCCGGCATCTGCACATCCAGCAACGCGAGAGCCACATCGTAATGCAGCAGCATCTCCAGGGCCTCCGGGCCCGACCGCGCCTTCAGCATCACGAGATCCTCGCGATTGTCGCGGCGCAGCAGACCCTCCAGCGAGAGCAGGTTGCCCTCCAGATCGTCCACCAACAAAAAGTAAACCGGATCAACTTTCCCGTTATTCATCACCGCATTCCTCCTTTAAATATTTTGCGATATCTTCGGCGCTCATCGCTCGGGCGCTTCCACATCCGGCCAGAGCCTGCTCCGGCATCATTTTTGCGTAGGCCCCCGCCGGCGCCTGCACCAGGGCTCTTCCACCGAATTCCGCCACCTTCTTCAGCCCCTTCGCCCCATCGTTGTTGGCTCCGCTGAGAATAATGCCGGTCAGCCCTTCACCATACACATCCGCGGCGGACTCAAACAACACATCGATCGAGGGCCGGGAGAAAAGTTCCGGCTCATCGGCCGAGAGCGAAAAATACCCGCCCTCCTCCACCAGCAAATGATAGTCGGGCGGCGCGAAATACACCGTCCCCGGCACGATCGGCTCCTTGTCCTCCGCCTCTCGCACCTTGAGCTGGCATTTGTTCTGCAGCACTTCCGCCAGCAAGCTTTCACTGTGTGGCGGCAGATGCACCACGATGAAGATCGGCCACGGAAAATCCTCCGGCAGCGCAGGCAGAATCTGCGAAAGCGCCTCGAGCGAGCCTGCCGAGCCGCCTATCACCACAGCCCGCTCCGGCGCAGGTAAATCCTCACTCATTGGTCGCCCTTCCTTTGATAAATTTTCTCTTCCCGCGAAAATATGGAAAACGCCTCGGCGTGCGCGGAGAAATGCAGGCTCTCCTTCGAACCCAGCCCCAGAAAGCCCTTCCGGATGAGCGAGTCCTTGAAAAGGCCCACCACGCGATCCTGCAGTTCGCGATCAAAATAGATCAACACATTGCGGCACGAGATCAGATGTACCTCCGCGAAGACCTCATCCGTCACCAGACTATGGTCGGAAAACACCGTCTTTTCCCGCAGCGTCTTGTCAAAAACCGCCCCGCCATACGCTGCCGTGTAGTAGTCCGACAACGAAGACTTCCCACCCGATTTCTGGTGATTGGTCGTGAAAAGTTGCATGCGGTCCAGTCCAAAAACCCCGGCCTGCGATTTGCGCAGCGCGTCAGGGTTGATGTCCGTCGCATAGAAGATCGTCTTGTCCTCCAGCCCCTCCTCGCGAAAGAGGATCGCCAGCGAATACAATTCCTCCCCGCTGCTGCAGCCTGCCACCCAGACCTTGAGGGAAGGATAGGTATGAAGGTGCGGCACCACTTTCTCACGGATGTTCTTGAAATAGGCGGGATCGCGAAACATCTCGCTCACCTGCACCGTCAGCAGGCTCAGCAACTCAGGCATCATCTTCGGGTTATGTAACACCTTGTCCTGCAGCAGCGAGATACTGGAGCAGCCAAAGCGGTCCATGGCCTGCCGCAGCCGCCGCTTGACCGACGCCATGGAATACCCGCGAAAGTCGTAGTGATACCGCTGGAAGATCGCCTCCAGCAACAGCCTCACCTCGATGTCTTCCGTGCGATGCGGCATCGCTTACCTCGGCATCCACACACGCACCAGCGACAGCAGCTTCTCCACGTCGAGCGGCTTTGCCATGTAATCGTTGGCCCCCGCTTCCAGGCAGCGTTCCTGGTCGTTTCTCATCGCCTTGGCCGTCAGCATGATGATCGGCAGCTTCCTCCATTCCGATCGCTTGCGGATTTCCCGCGTCGCCGTCAGGCCGTCCATCTCCGGCATCATCACGTCCATCAGCACCAGGTCGATCCCGCTGTTCTTCTCCAGCATGTCCAACGCTTCCCGGCCATTGCGCGCGATCTCGACGATCGCGCCCCGCGGCTCCAGAATGTTGGTCAGCGAATACACATTGCGCACATCGTCCTCCACGATGAGGATGCGTCGGCCTTCCAGTACCGCGTCTCGATTGTGCGCCTGTTGCAGCATCTTCTGCTTCTCCGCCGGCAACTCCGCCACCACCCGGTGCAGGAACAGCGTCACCTCATCCAGCAGACGCTCCGGCGACTTCGCCCCCTTGATGATGATCGATTTCGAATACCGCCGCAGCTTCTGCTCTTCGTCGTGGGAAAGATCACGGCCCGTATACACGATTACCGGCGGAAAGGAAAACGCATCCTCCCGGCTCAGGGTTTCCAGCAGCGAATATCCCGACGCATCCGGCAGTGACAAATCCAGCACCATGCAATCGAAGGTCGTCGTCTTCAGCTGTTCCAGGCAGGCCGAGGCCGTGCCCACCGCCACCGCTTCCACATCGTGCGAGCCGAGCAGCTTCGTCAGGCTCTCACGCTGCACCGCGTCATCCTCCACGATCAACACATGGCGCATCCCGCCCTCGATTCTCGCCTCGATTTGTTTCAGCACATCCAGCAGGTCGTCCCGTTTCACCGGCTTCAACATGTAGCCCACCGCGCCCATGGAGAGCGCCGTGACGGAGTAATCGCTGGCCGAGACGACATGCACCGGAATGTGCCGCGTGCGATTGTCCTGTTTCAGCCGGTCCAGCACCGAGAGCCCGGAGTTGTCCGGCAGCCCCACGTCCAGCAGGATCGCATTCGGCAAATATTGCCGCGCCGTGATCAACGCCTCCTCCACCGTCGAGGCAATGAGGCATTGGAAATTAAGCTCATGCGCCATGTCGTAGAGGATTTTGGCAAACGTCCCATCGTCTTCCACCACGAGAATGGTCCGCGTGCCCTTCACCAGTTTTTCCCGGTCGTCATGCAACCGTCCGCCGGAAACGGCGCTCACCTTGGCCGGCGCCGGGGTCTCTGGCGGCGGTGCAAAAGCGGGACCATCCAAGTCCGCCAATCCGCCCGCAGCCCGGTAATTCTCTGGCAGGATCACTGTAAAGGTGCTCCCCCGACCCGGTTCGCTTTGCAACTGGATCGCCCCGCGCAGCAGCCGCGCCAGTTCCCGCGAAATGGACAAGCCGAGTCCGGTTCCGCCGTACTTGCGGCTGATCGTCCCATCCGCCTGGCGAAATGCGTCGAAAACGTCCTGCTGATGATCCCCCGAAATGCCGATGCCCGTGTCCTTGACCGCGAATGCCACCATGCCGTCCCGGGCCTTCGTCACTATCAGCTCCACCCCGCCCCGCTCGGTGAACTTGAAGGCGTTCGACAGCAGGTTCCGCATGATCTGCTCAAACCGCATGCGGTCCGTCTCCACCATCTCCGGGCAATCCGGCACGATCGTCGTGGTAAAATTCAGGCCCTTGTCTCGTGCGATCGGCTCGAAGGTGCGTCTCAGATCCCCCACCAGGCGCGACAGCGGCACCGGCTCGGCATGCACCTCCATGTGTCCCGCCTCGATCTTCGAGAGATCAAGGATATCATTGATCAGAGCCAGCAGATCATTGCCCGCCGACTGGATCGTCTGCGCGTACGTCACCTGCTCCTCCGAGAGATTTCCCGCCGGATTGTCCGCCAGCAACTTCGAAAGAATCAGCGAAGAGTTCAGTGGCGTCCGCAGTTCATGCGACATGTTGGCCAGGAAATCCGATTTGTAGCGACTGGCTCGCTCGACCTCGTCGGCCTTGGCCCGCACCGCCACCTGCGCTCGCGTAAGATCGTCCCGCTGATGCTCCAGCATCTGCGTCTGCTCTTCCAATTGCGAGTTGGTTTGCTCCAGCTCCGCCTGTTGCTGTTCGAGCCGCGACTGCGACTCCTTCAGCGCCCGGCTCTGCTCCTCCAGTTCCTCGTTCGAGACCCGCAATTCCTCGCTCTGCGCCTGCAATTCCTCCGCCTGCCGCTGCGTCTCTTCCAGCAGATTCTGCAAATTCGACCGGTATTCGGCCGACTTGACCGATACCCCGATGGGCTCCCCGGACTGTTTCAGCAACTCCTGCGCGAGATCATCCAGCGGATGAATAAAGCCCAGTTCGATCACCGCATTCACCATCTCGTCCGACCCCGCCGGCGCGATGATGAGGTAGCGCGGCTTGCTGCGGCCCAGGCCCGAGCCGATCGTCAAATAACCCTCCGGCACATCGTTGAGGAGGATGGTTTCATTCTGGCTCGCCGCCTGCCCCAGCAGGCCGTCGTCCAGTTTGAATCGCTCGGGCGTATTGCTTTCCGCCGGTACCCCCAAGGTAGCCACTCGCTTAAAATCCGCCCCGTCCCGCGTGTACATCGCCCCCGCATGCGCGTCGAAATACTTCACCAGATAATCCAGGATGTTCTGGCCCAGTTGCTCGACCCTTTGCTCGCCGCCCATCGCCAGGGCCAGGCCCAGCTTGCCATTTTGCAGCCACTCCTGCCGCCGTCGCATCGCCAGGGTGCGGCGAATGAGATAGGCCACGATCAAGGCCAGTCCCACCCCCAGCACTGTCGTCAGCACTCCGCTGATCACGGCCTGCCGATAGGCTTCTTTCATCTCTGCCACCCGCTTTTGGCGCAGCCCGACCTCTGTCTGCTCCATCCCCTCAATGCGGCCGCGCAATGCCACCATCTCGGCCCGGCCCCGGTCGGACAACACCACGTCCCGGGCCGCCTCAAAGCCCGCCGTACGCCGTAGGGCAATGGTTTCGTCCAGTTCGGCGAATTTCGCCGCAATCCGTTCCTTGACCGGTCCCAGCAACGCCTTCTGCTGCGCATTGTCGCTCACCAGATTCTCCACCTCGTTGATTTCGCTGCCGACCTTGGTGCGGGCCTCCTTGAACGGCTCCAGATAACGTTCATCCCCGGTGATGACAAAGCCGCGCTGCCCCGTCTCCGCATCCTTCATCAGGGAAAGAATCTCATTCAGGGATGTGATCACCTCATGGGTGTGCGCCACCTGTTCGGCATCGCGGACCAGGAAACTGGTGTTGCGATGGGAAACGATCCCGCTGCCGATGAAAAAGGCCAGCCCAAGCACCAGACCCAGTGCCAGCGTGACATCCCCCCGGAGCGAATCCCCTCGATTAGATACAGTCTGTTTTTGCGTCATGAAATAAAGTTGGAAGATGGTGTGGCCGGGCCCCCGTCTAGCCATTTTCGGTCGATGGCGAAGCGGCCGGCTTTTTATGGCTGTCCACCAACCTCTTCATCTCCCCGTGGATCACCCTGATCTCCGAAGGCTTGGCCAGATGAACATCAAACCCTGCCTCCAGACAACGCGCAATATCCTCCGGCGTACTGAACGCCGTCAGCGCAATTGCTGGGGTACTGCAAAAAGCGCGTACCCCGTGCATCAGGCCGATGCCATGCCCGTCCGGCAGCCCGACATCACTGATAATCACGTCGAAAGTCTCCGCGATCAGGACATCCAGTGCCTCCGCCACCGTGCTTACCACTCGCACCTTGCACCCGGCCATCTCGAGCCCTTGGGCCAGCAGCTTGGACGTGTCGGCATTATCCTCCACCAGCAACGTTTTCACCAGAGTCTCAACAGAAGGTTCGGCATCACGCCGAAATTAGCCTTCCCTCTCTCAGGGCGACATCAGGCCCTACCCTGTCGGGAGCATCGGGAGCAACCAGTGGCAAACTGGCAAACTCCCCAAAAACGCAAAAAGCGGACGCCTTCCAGCGTCCGCCTTTTTATCAAACAATAAAGAATCTCAGGCCTGCAACACGGAACGGCGGGAGCGAACACTCCGCCAGACCAGCAAACCACCCGCCAATGCCACGAAGGCCACGGTCGAAGGCTCCGGGACCGGCGTGGTATCGTAGTCCAACCCCACCCGAGGACTTCCCGCACCCGCATAGGTCGCTGCCGTGGTGGCATCCGTGGCCGCAACTATTAGACGGAACGTGCCTCCATTCGTAAAGAGATCCATTAAATAACTCATCCCTGCCGGGTCCAGGCCATCCAAGGTGAAATCAAAAGTATCGACCGTTCCCGTCGCCACCTCAACGAAGGTTTTCAGCCCCAACTCATACTTCGGCGCCAATTGGCCGGCGCCCAAACCACCTTCGCCGGCCGAGCTATCGTAAAACAACGGGGAGCCGCCCCCGTTGCCAATAATGGTCGAGGTGTCTGTGGTGAAAAAGAACCGCATGCCGCCACTGTTGGTGAATCCGGCATTGCTTTGCGTGAATTGAAAGGAGAGGAGATTCAGCGAGGAAAGCATTTCCCCTTCCGGAATCTGTAGCGCCGCGATGGAAAAATCCGCCACGCCATACGAGGCGAAATTTCCATTGTTCGATCCTTCGATGTTCCAGAAACCGGAATTCTGCGAGCCCGGTCGTGGGCCGCCCGGCTGAATCGTCGAGTTATCAAACGCCGACATGTAGTCCGTGACCAGCGCGAAGGAAGTTAGTTGGGAAGCACCCATCACGAGCAGGCCCGCGATGGCTTTTTGTATCGTTAATTTCATGAATGTACCAGTGTTGTTGGGTTGCGGCCAGGGACCGCAATTAGCTTGTTCGAGGGGAACACCGGGCCCCGCCAGAACGACTGCGGCGGGTATGTACACAACATAGACATCATCACCAGCGAGCGGCGCGAAATGGGGCTTATCTCAAGCCCCCGGTGCTAGCCTAGGTTCGCGCTGGCAACGTCGCGAATCTGCCAATTTCCTCCGACCTCTACAACGGTCATTTTGTAACAAAGATGCCACGCATTCGGTCGCGCCATTCCGCCGAATCCAACCACCAGGATACCTGTCGCTCTTACTACCCGTCTTACCGCAAAAAAGTTCTACTTCCAGACCTTCAATCCAAAGCACTAAGAAATACGGTGACGGAATCGTCACCATTTCGCGATGGGTTGACGGCGTGGGCTGTTTAAATGTCGCCGCTTCACTTTGAACAGACACAGGGCTCCTGGTATTGGGTTGTTGCTTCTCCTCGTGCTGGGCTCTTCACTGGCCCCGCTGTGCGCCCAGATTCGTGTCGTCAGCTTCAACACCCTCGGCGGCGTCCGCACCGGCAGTCAGGCCGTCATGGCCGCTCTCGGCGATGAAAGCGTGAATGGCATCGCCAAGGCCCCGGATGTCTTCAGCCTTCAGGAACAATCCTCCAGCACCACCTCCAGCTACCTGGGCCTGCTCAACAGCATCTACGGGCCGGGCACCTATGCCAGCACCACACTCTTCGGCGCGGGTGATACCACCCAGTCTTTCATCTACAATACCCAAACGGTCCAGTTGATCAGCCAAAAGCTCGTCGGCACTTCCAGCGGCAGCGGCATGCCGCGGCAGGCCCTTCGCGCCGAATTTCGCCCTATGGGCTATGACGACTCGGCGGACTTTTACGTCTACGCCAGCCATTTCAAATCCTCCGAAGGAACCTCGGAGGCCAATCGTCGCAACATCGAGGCCCAGACCCTCCGGGCAGACGCCGCCACCCTCGGCGCCGCCAATGTCATCTACACCGGCGACTTCAATGTCTACCGCAGCAGTGAGGCCGCCTTTCAAACCCTCATCGCCGCCGGAGTCAATCAGGCCTTCGACCCCATCAACCGCATCGGCACCTGGCACGACAATGCCGCCTATCGCGACGTCCACACCCAGAATCCCCGCGACAGCAGCAACCAGGGCGGCATGGACGACCGGTTCGACTGGCAGATGACCAGCGCCCTGCTCATGGACAACGAGGGACTTGCCTATATCAACGGTTCCTACCACGCCTTCGGCAACACCGGCACCCACGCTCTCAATGGCGCCATCACCAGCGGCAGTGCCGCCGCCCTCGCGGAACGCCTGCCCGGCTACACGGCATCAGATGCCGCCGGGGTCCTCTCCGCCATTCAATCCACCAGCGACCACCTGCCCGTCGTGGCCGACTACCAGCTCCCCGCCAAAATGGGCGTCACCGTGACCTCCACTCCCGGCACCGTCATCAAGGGCGCAGATGCCCACGTCCAATTTACCGTCGCGAACACCGCCAATGTCGTCGCCGCCATTGGCGCCGACGAGCTCGATTATATCTACTACGGCTATGGCAGCGGCCTCAGTGGCAGCGGCGACGGCATGGACAATGCCCTCGGCGGTGGAAACAAGCATACCCTCACCGCTGATACCAGTACCGCCGGTCGGCGCGCCGGCTCATTTAATGTCCATAGCAGCAGCCAATCCGTGGCCAACGGAACGGTCATCCAGGATGTCACCTACACCGTGCTCGACCACGCCCAAGCCTCATTCAGTCCCCTCGGTAGCAACACTTTGGTGTTGGATTTCGGCCTGCTGGATATCGCCGACGGCCCGGTCAGCCTTTCCGCCGCGCTCTACAACCTCCTCACCGCCTCCGGCTACACTGCCGGCCTGGATTTCGACAGCTCCCTCGCCCTCGGCGACGCCGACGCGTTCATCCTGAATCTCCTCCCCTTCCAAGCCCTGGAAGCCGGCACTTTCCGCAATTTCACCGTCGATTTCCTCGGCGCCGCCCTCGGCCACTACACCGCCGAATATCAACTCTTCTTCTCCGACGAAGATCTCCCCGGTGCCACCGACCTGACTCCCATGCATTTAACCGTCCAGGCGACGGTAGTGCCAGAGCCGGGCGCATGCTGGCTGATTCTCCTGGGCCTCATTTTCGCCGTAGCCCTCAAAAAGGGCCGGTTGGTGAAGCGAATATCCCGCGCTGCTTAGGTAATACGTCTAGCTCAAAACAGGTGGAGGCCAAAGGGTTTCGCGACTGCACGAAAACAAGAGGCCAATAGCCGATGTGGTTTCATCTTCAGCTGAGGTGTTTGACCTTCAAGCTTTTCGTCCAGACACCGCTAGGGGGTAGGCGTAGCAGACGGAGCGTCCGCCACCGGTGACGGCTCAGGCGCGAGGGTCTCGCCCACACTGTGAGAATAACCAACTGATTCCGTTCTCAGGTCAAACTCCTCATAGCGATCCAAAACAAAGAGAAAAGCAAATCGCTTGGTATTCCCAAAATCCAGATCAAATTTTCTCTCTCCGGTTTTCCCGTCGCTGTCTTGGACGATCTTTATGGCTATCGGGGCGGCCTTCTGGGGCAGACCGCTGAATACCGCCGACTGGCCGTACTTGATTGTCTTTGGGGTGCCGCCTTCCGGTGCCGTGATGGTCACGGTGTAGCCCGGGATAAACATATAGAATGTCGCCTCTCCCGGAGCGTTAAAGTCAAACGTATAAGTGTCGTTGATCACGCTAACGTCCACCCCTTTGATTCCCGGTTTAGCCAGAACGGTAAAAAACTGGCCCTTCCCGGCCTCAAACTCCACTTTGCCAACCGTCTTACCTCCTTCGACTTCTTCGACCGTAAGGGTGTATTTTTTCTTTGGCAGTATGGGGGCATAGCCGGTCGTTTCTAGCCAACGAGCGTTCATTTCCAAAGGCGGGTCTTCCTTGCCCCGCTTTACTACGATGCGCAACTCGGGAGACGGAGGCAAACACATGTTCCAAAATCGGATTTGAGCAAGCTCCTCCCACGACATCTCAGAAATACCCTTATCTTCGCCACGTAGATCGGGAGCGAAACAGCCGAGCGTCAGAAGTGCCAGGATTAAATTACTGCTCCGATGGAGGAAGGATCTGAATGGCATAGTTTGTGGCTTTGGCAAATCGCTCGGATACCGCTCCCGGATCAGAGGGATCAAACTGCAGAGCGGGAAATGGATATTGCGGGATAAGACGCACCGTGACCTTGCGCTTGGCGCTGGCAACAACCTTCAGCGTCCCGTTGGGCAACTTGGTCAGAGCCTGACCCATTACATAAACCGAGAAGGTATTGCCTTTTGTCGTTATCATTTCGGCGAGGCGTCGAAATAGTTCTTCCCGACCGCGATCGTTCAGCGCACCACTGAAAGTCACCCCGCCTAGATCAGGCAGGGAATTGGTATTAAAAAATGCCAATTCGGAAAGCTGACCTCGCTCCAAAAACGGAATATTAGTATCGCTGGCCAGGAAATTTGTCAGACTGCCAATAAATGCGCTGAGGGCATTGGTGCTCAGCGTCTTGTTCGTCATTGTTAAATCGCTGGCATTAACATTGGTGCTGAAGTTGAAACTCTCCAGCGCTGCCCTCATCGCGGTGCCCCCGTCCCGCAAGGCTCCATTCGGATTGATTACTCCTCGTTGTTGAAGATCATCCGTCGTGGAAAAGAAGTCCAGCAAGCGCCAGGCGACCCATTTCCGGCTGGCCGAAGTCGGGTTGCCATCCCACATTGCCATCCCGGAATTGGCCAAATTGGTCTCGCTTTGACCGATGCGCAAGGTTCTGCCTCCTCCGGAGGATCTAAGCACGGCATTGGCGTTGGCGCCCAACCGGACCGGATCGTAGATATGGCCTAGCTCTCCAATCGAGCGCATCTTGCCATCCCGATAGAATGCCGGACTTCCACCTTGAGCCAGCGTTTTCTGGGTCGCCGCATTCGCGCCCTCATCCCATCTCTTTCCAGGATTGAGCCCCGCCCCACCGAAGGAAGCAGGGTTCACAAACCTCGTATTAGGCGCTCCCATGGAACTACCCATTGCGTTTGGAGCCGCTCTTGATTGGATGGTGCCAGTATCATACCAATAGTCAAATTGGGTCTGGTCGAAGGAAGGGCTTCGCGGATTAACCGGATCAACAAACCTCAACTGCTCATTATTTGACCGGGGATCGCCGTACTGAGCGCTTCCGCCCGCGCTTACCCCGTTCATCCCGCCCATGTTGCCCATCAAGGCTCCCCCTCTCCATTGAAAGTTTGGGAGCCGTTTTTGGTTATTGCGGTTGAAAGAATCGACATAAAAGCCCGGCATCGTCACCACGGCATAATGGTGAGATTCGATCCATCCATTGTCATTACCCAGAAACACTCCAACCCCCGTATCCCAGTTGTTTTCAGCGCCGGTTGGAGACCCTGGAAGTACCACGCCGGTCCCTCGTCCTTTCGAAACGAGAGTCGCGACGCCCTGAAATCCGCCACCCGCTGGCAGCAGAGGCGAACTGGACGAATAAACATGGGGCGCTCCGGTGAGAGCTATCCTTGGCCGATAAATCGCGCTGGGATTGCTGACAAAAAAGGACCCCGATATCGGTGTCTCTGTGCTGAGAACGGTGCATTCGCCCGCCCTGAACACCAGTGGCTGAGAACTTCCATTGCCAAAACTTGACAGTGGAATGGAAAAATCTCTGACTAATGGATCATCTCGGATCGGGTCCGTTCCTCCAGCCGCGCTCACCCAGCCAAATTGATTTACCACCCGCAGAAAAGGGTTCGGCCCCAAATCTGCCAGCGTTATATCCTTAGTACCCATGTTCCAAAACTCAAAATAATAAGCAATGCGAATGCTCCAAGACGAAGACTGCCCGGACTGAGTCGCCATATCGACCAACTGGCCTACATGGATAAAACTCTCCTGCAACCGTGGCACATTTTCCTTCCCTATGGCCTGGACCAGATTGTCGTCGGTGACAGGGTCAGGTCTGATCGTCCTTGCCTGTCGAGTCGTCTCAACATCTCCGTTCGGAGTCGCCATCACCACCGTCGGCTGGCTGTCCGTATCAATGTAGTCCCGAATGTTCGCCGCGATCTTATTGAGATAAATTTTCTGATGAGCGACGGTAACCGGCGGACTGTTGGTCGCAGTAACGGGATATCGATAAAAACGTTTCCCGAACTCAGGCGCCTGGTTCTGGATGGCCACGATAATGCGATCCAATTCCTTGCGAATTTCCTCCGCGTCGTCCGGCATAGTGTTTGTGGAGACGATAGCATTCAAGTTCACCCGCCGGGCGCCAGTGCGCGAGATATTCAATCCGCTCGAGTTCACCGTGGTGATAAAGCCGATCTGCTGAGACAGGTTCGTATAGCTGGCATTGGCGTAGTTGAGATCGGGCAGGCCTCGCAACGTTCCGGAAAAGGCCAGGTTTGTCCTCAAATTAACAATATTGGTCGCCAGGGTCCCTCGCACAATCGGATCGCCGAAAACGCCGCTCAATGCTCCCTGGATGGACAACTCTGAGGCATCCTCGCCTTGGCTGGTCACAACACGCGGCAAATTGGTGGCCGTGTTCACGTTAACCCGGAAACTATCATCATCGATCCAGAAGGCATAGCGGCTGACGACGTTGGTATTGGTCGACGCTGTCATCTCCACCCACGGAATGTCGATCGGAAAAGAGGTCGTCCCGGGTGGCAGACCCACCCAAGGCGGCTCACCATCAGGGCTGGGAGCGTTGATGTTTATATAGTTGTTGGAACCGCCCCCACCTGCAAGGGCATTGCTCCGGGCTTGGATAACTACATTGGTCGCGCCTGATACGAGGGGGCGAAAATACAACTGCGCCGACATGGCGGCATTCGTATTGGTCACCGTCACCTGATCATAATAGAAGAGCGCCGCGCCTGGCGTCCTCTTTCCCAACGTGGCCGGCGCCATATTTTGAACCCATGCCGTGGCGGAATCCGGGTATTTGGTAAAAAACTCCTGCAGCATCGTCGTCGCATCCGCCACGCCAGCATCCGCCGCCATCTGGGCGCGCGTGATGTTGGAGTAACTGACGGCCGTCTTGCGCTCCAGCGACATGCTTTGCAGGAAGGCCAGCACGATGACAGTGAGAATCGTAATGACGAGCAGGGCGGTAACCAGGGACGAGGCGCGGCGGCGCAGTGGTGTTTTCATTAGTGCTATTGGACTGGCCGCGGAATCTCCACCCGCGAAACGAAAGTTCTCATGTATTTGGATACCTTCGGGTTATTCGTCGCCCACTCCCCTTTCACTCCATCGAGCCGCTTGGCCGCATCGTCACTGATGGCGACCATACGGATCTCGATCATGTGCGGCATGGGCTCATCCGGTTTGTAAACCCAAGGTTTAAAAGTCCCCGGCGTATTGGTCACATAGTAGAGAAACTCGAGGGAGCAGACGTTGCGGCCCAGGACTTCCGCGGTGTTCGCCGCCGCCAGATTTTGCAGCGGTTCGGCCGCAGGCGCCAGGAGGTTTGAATACGTCTGATCGCTGCCGTAAATCGACCGAAAAATGTGAAAGGCCTGCCGGGAAAGGGTATCGCCGTTGGTGTTGCCCGCAAAGTAAGCCGTTTGCTTTTCCCAGCCCCGAAAATACCCGACCGCACAAAGATCTCCGCGATTATTCGGAGGCTGCGCCGACAACGGAAGCTTGGTGAGAAAAAACAAGCCGTTTGTCGCGCCGGTGGGATTGGCTCCCGGTATATTTGTAGAAAAGTATTTGGTGTTGGTGGAGACCAAGATGGAACGGAGATCTGAAGTCATCACGGCCAGAGCCGCCCGGGCTTCCCGGTAGGCGTCCACCCGATTTTCATTTTCCCGCCAGAGCTTGGTCGCAGCGTCGACCATGCTGAAAAGCAACACCACCAGCACCGCCATCACGGCCATGGCCACCATCAATTCGATAAGAGTGAACCCCGCGCCGTGCCGCGCTCCTGCGCTCCCCGATCCCTTGTTCATCATTCCACGTTTCTCAACTGCGTCACAAAGGTGTATTTGAACTTCCGTTTGGCCAGTTCCGCCGCACAGGGATAGGTGACATCGACGGTCACTTTCGAAACGCCAACACGCGGTATCCCCGGTTGCACTTTCATGGCCACTTTATAAATAGCCGGCGATATCGTTGGCGGCACGAAAGCCCCATCATACTCCGCCATGGTCGTCTTGGTCAGAGGCTTGCCCGCCTCGTCATAGACCGCGTAGTAGTCAGTCCCCTGCTTCAAATCCACCCCCATATTGCCAGTAACCTGATTGCCGTCCTGGGCATTCGTGCCCACTGGGAAGCTCGACTCATCCGCCGCCTGCGAGCGCAACTGGCTGACGATCATCTGCGCGATCATCGCCGCATGCGTTTCATGCCGGCCCGTCTGCGAATCGTTCATGGCCATGGGGAAAAGCCCGAGGATCGCCACCATGGCGAAGGACACGATGCCCAGAGCGATCACGATTTCAACGAGGGAAAAGCCGTTTTGCGGTTTTTTCATGGACGATTTAAGGAGCCGTGAAGTCGAGTTGCGTGCGCCCGGTGTATTTCCGGAAAGAGAGCCGTTCCGTGATGGTCGTGCTGGCCGTCTTCAGCGTCGCCGTCGGACCACTACCCTGGACGGCCTCAGCCAGGTAAAGCGACAGCCGGTTGCCCGTGCTGAAGAAAATCTGTCCGGTACGATTGTATCCGATCCCATACAACTCACCCGCCGGCACATTTCCCGGCAGAGAGTTGATCAATGAGGTCGGCAGCCCCGAACCCGATGAAATGACACTGCCCGGCGCTTGGTGAAAGACGACCCCATTCGGCATTTTTTTCCATGGCGTCAGCGTGATATACTCCGGGGCTTGCGGGTCCCCCATCGTGTCAGACCGCAACCGCGCCACGAGGAACGTATCATTCCCTCCCCCCACCGTCTGGTTCCGCCGCATGACCACATAAACATTGCAGCCTGTTTCCAACGCGCTGGCCCGCGCCTGCTCAAAGGCATTCATCAACGAATTCACCGCGCCGCGCCGTCCGGCCGAACCCGAGAAAGCAGAAATCGACGGCAGCATCAGCGCCATCATCAGAACCACCACGGCCATCACCGTGAGCAATTCAACCAAACTAAATCCCCTGTTTTTCATCGTACGCGATTCCTCCTTCTCCCCCAAATGCGTCATCTCCACCGGCGATTCAACCACCCCAATGTGACAATCTCGTCGAATATGTCTTTACCCAGTGTTTACATTGGATGGCCCAAAAAATTCCCACCACCATCTTTGTCATGGCATCGTAACATCCCCTGCTCCTCGCTCCGACGATATCAACAACTCCCGCCGCCCGCTTCGTCCAGTCATGCACGACAGAGCCGACATTCTCGGGCACGCGACGGCCCTACAATAATACCTGCCACCTTCGTGGCTGAGAACGTCCCGTGACAAAGTTGTCGCACCGGCAGGCTTGAGGTTTGGCAGGGTTAGGTTATGCCATCCTACCATGGCCTCCCTCGCTCCAGCCAACGAGCCCCCCTCGCGATGGACCGGCTTGTTGGCTGATGTGTTGGTGGTACTCGCCCTCGGTTCCCTCCTCTTCGCCATCCTCAACGTGGCCAACGAATGGGAGGCCCCATTCCGCGCCGCCACCCAGATCGACCTCTCGTTCTGGAAGCTGCCCCAGTACACCCTCTACTCGCTCGCCCGGGGCTGGATAGCCATGCTCTTCTCGCTTCTCTTCAGCATCGGCTACGCCACCTGGGCCTACTATGACCTGCGCGCCCGCGCCGTACTCCTGCCCATTCTCGACATCCTCCAGAGCATCCCCGTGCTCGGATTCATGCCCGGCCTGGTCCTCGCCCTCGTCTATCTTTTTCCGACCAGCGACTTCGGCCTCGAGCTCGCCTGCGTCCTCATGATTTTTTCCGCGCAGGTCTGGAACATGGTCTTCAGCTACTACGATTCCTTGAAGGCCATCCCAGCCGAACTCCGCCAGATGGGAGAAATCTGCCGCTTCGGCCCCCTCAAGCGCTTCCTCCGCATCGAACTCCCCTCCGCCTCCCAGGGACTCATTTACAATTGCATGGTATCCATGGCCGGCGGCTGGTTTTTCCTCACCATCAACGAAGCCTTCACCCTCGGCAATCGCAACTTCCAGCTCCCTGGCCTCGGCTCCTACATGAGCGCCGCCATCGCCCAAAACAACGCCGGCGCACAAATCGCCGCCGTCATTGCCATGGCCGTCATGATCATCTCCGTCGACCGCATCATCTGGTGGCCGCTGGTCGTCTGGTCGCGCAAATTCAAGCTCGAGGACACCGCCAGCGGACCGCGGGAAACCACCATGATCGGCCATCTCATTTCCCGTTCCTCCTTTCTCGGCATGCTGGTGACCGGCCCGCTGCACATGGGGCAACGGCTGGCTCACGCGCTGCCGCAACCCCACCTGCCCCGCCTGCAGGCGTTGCCCCACTTCGAACACTTCCCCACCCGCGCCGCCACCTCCTGGGCTCTCCGTATCGTCTACGCCGTGATCCTGCTCCTCATCGTTGGTATCGGCGGCATCGGCCTTTTCCATCTCGCGCAAATGATCTCGACCGTAAACGTCGCCGAGTGGACCCAGATTTTTGTCGGCACCGCCGCCACCTTTCTGCGCGTCTTGGCCGCTCTCATTATCAGTTCAATCTGGACGATTCCCGTGGGTGTCTGGATCGGGATGAACCCCAGGCTCGCTCGTCCGCTCCAGCCGGTCATTCAATTTGCCGCCTCCTTTCCCGCGCCCATGCTCTACCCCATCGTTTTTGGTCTCATCCTCGCCATGGGCGGCAATCTGCAATGGGGCGCGGTCGTGCTCATGATGCTCGGCGCACAATGGTACATTCTTTTCAACGTGGCCGCCGGAGCCCAGACCATCCCTGCCGACATGGTCGCCTGCGCCGATATCTTCCGGCTGAAGGGCTGGCGCCGCTGGCGGCAATTCATCCTGCCCGGCATCTTCCCGTTCCTCCTCACCGGCTGGATCACCTCCGCCGGCGGCGCGTGGAATGCCAGCATCGTCTCCGAGTACCTGCAAAAGGGCGGCGAAACCTACACCGCCACCGGCCTCGGCGCGCTCATCAGCCAGGCCACCAACAACGGCAATTTTAACCAACTCGCCGCCGCCATTGTCGTGATGGCCGTCTGCGTCGTCGCCATCAACCGCTCGCTGTGGCGGAACTTGCAGAAGAAGGCAGATCTCTATTGCCGCTTTGGAGGATAAAATTCATGGAACCCATCATCGAACTCAACCACGTCCGCCTGGAATTTCAGGGGGACAAACACAGCGCCCCCGCCGTGATTCTGGAGGACATCGATTTGCAGGTGGCCGAGAACGACATCATCGCCCTGCTCGGCCCCTCCGGCTGCGGTAAGAGCACCCTCATCCGGCTCATCGCCGGCCTCATCCAACCCACCGCCGGCACCGTGAAATTCCGCGGCCGGGAGGTCAAAGGCATCTGCCCCGGCGTGTCGATGGTGTTCCAAAACTTCGCGCTCTTTCCGTGGCTGACCGTGGAGGGCAACGTCACCATGCCGTTACAGGAGTTGAACCTGCCCCCGGACGAAATCGCCCGGCGGCTCGCCCACTCCCTCGAGATGGTCGGCCTCAAGGGTTACGAACGCGTCTACCCGCGCGAGCTTTCCGGCGGCATGAAGCAGCGGGTCGGCATCGCCCGCGCCCTCGCGGTGAATCCCGAGGTCCTTTGCATGGATGAGCCCTTCAGCGCCCTCGACGTGCTCACCGCGGAATCGCTCCGCGACGAACTCGGCCGCCTCTGCGCCGATCCTGCCAATCCCTTGCGAACCATGATTTCCGTCACGCACAATATCGAGGAGGCCGTCTACCTCGCAAGGCGCATCATCGTGCTCGCCGCCCACCCCGGACGTATCGCCCTGGATGTGCCCAATCCCCTGCCCTACCCGCGCAAGCCCGATGCACCCGAGTTCCAGGCCATCGTGGAAAAAATCCACGCCATCCTCACCCATCACGAACTGCCCGAGTCGCCCGCCCCTGGACCCGATTCCGCGCCCGGAGCCGCTGCCGCCTTACCCACGGCCACGGTCGGTCAGATCTTCGGCCTGATCAGCCTCTGCTCCGAGGACCCTCAGGATGTCTTCGCCCTGTCTGACGATCTCGGCCAGCAGTTCAGCCATGTTCTCAATGTGGTCAAGGCCGCCGAGTTGCTTGGCTTTGTCACGACGCCCGGCGACATGGTCACCCTCACTCCGCTCGGCGCCCGTCTGCAAATCTCATCCATCCCCGAACGCAAGGCGCTCATGCGCGAACAACTGCTGAAGATCGACTTCATGCAGAAATTCCTCGCCCACCTGAAAACCCAGCCGGGTCAAAAACTGGAAACCGACACCCTCCTCAAGACGCTGGCGTCATGGTTCCCCCGGGAGGACACCGCCCTCCTGGCGCATACCATCATCTCCTGGGGCCGCTACGGCGACATCCTCGCCTACGACTCCGGCCAGCGGATCGTCTCTTTGGCCGGTTAGTTCTCCTTCGCTGAAATATCAGCGCGGCAGTTGCCCCAAGGTCAACCCGCCATCGACGATGATGACCTGCCCCGTGATGTAGGCCGCCGCGCCCGAGCAAAGAAACACCACCGCGCCAGCGCAATCTTCCGGCTGGCCGATGCGGCCCACGGCGATCTTCCTCTCCAGCGACTCTTTCAAACCAGGATTCCGCGCCAGCGAGCCTGTGGTAAAGGGCGTTTCAATAAAACCCGGTGCAAGGCCGTTCACGCGGATGCCATGCTCAGCCAGCGAAAGCGCGATAGTGCGGGTCATCATGACCAGGGCACCCTTTGACGTGTCGTAGGCTGTAGAGTCAAACTCCGCCTGAAAGCCATTGGTCGAAGAAGTGATGACGATGGAGCCGGTCTTTTTCTGGGCGGCCAGACGCTTGGCAAACGCCTGAGCGAGAAAATAAGCGGGCTCGACATTAAGGCCCATCGTTTTATCCCACCGTTCGCGGGTCATCTCGAGAAAGGGCAGATCGAAAAAACTGCCGGCATTGCAAACCAGCAAATCCAAGGCCGGATTGGCCGCAAAGGCTTCGTCAATCACTCGCTCCGTCCCTCCCTCGCCCATAAGATCGAGACGCAGATAGGGAAACTCGCGCAAAGACTCATCCGCCGGGGCCTCCTCCAGCCCGTGCAGGACCAGTTCCGAACCCGCCTTCGCCATAGCCTGCGCGATGGCCAGGCCAATGCCGCGCGATGAACCGGTGACGAGAGCGGCATGGCCGCGCAGAGAAAAATCAGACATAAAATGCTTCGGAAAAGAGCAGAATGCCGCCTTCTGTGCGAGGGTCGCAATCAATTAAGCAGCGCTTCATAATTTCGTTTCACAAAATAATTATTCTATCTATTGAAATCCAGAAAATTTCGTAGCACCCTGAATCATGCCTGAAATCGAGTATCCCCAAGCGCCGGACACCCCCGTCTCTCACCTTCCTTTCAGCCCCGCCGTGGTCGTGGGCGATCTGATTTTTGTCTCTGGCCAGGCGTCGGTGGACAAGACCGGCAAGATCATCTCCGGCACCTTCGAGGAGGAATTCCGTCGCTCCATGGAAAACCTCATTCAGATTTTGCACGACGCGGGCAGCGACCTCGCGCACGTGGTGCAGACGCGCAACTACCTGCGCGACCCGGCCAACGGCCCGCTCTACCAGGAGCTTTACAAGGAATATTTCAAGCCGCCCTACCCGGCCCGCACCACCATCGCCCTGTGTCTTGGGCCCTCGTTGCACTACGAGATCGATTGCGTGGCGGTAAAAATTAAATAGCGTCCCCTGACGTGACCACCATGAATGGCCCGAAGCTCCGCGTGGGCATCCTTGGACTCTACCACGAGAGCAACACGTTCATCCCCGCTCCCACGACGCTCGAGCTCTTCCGCCAATCAGGCATCCTTCACGGGGAGGAAATACGTACTCGCTACGGTCAGGCCCACCACGAGATCACCGGCCTTTTCCAAGGACTGGCCGAAGCGGATGTCGAGGCGGTACCCGTCTTTTTTTCCTTCGCCTCCGCCTGGGGAAAAGTCTCCGACGAGGCCCTGGATACGATGTGGAAATTAGCCTGCGACGGATTGGATCGGGCCGGGAAGTTGGATGGCATCCTGGCCGTGCCCCATGGTGCCGCGGTCAACGAATCGCGGCTGGATATGGACGGCTGGTGGCTCGGCGAATTGCGCAAGTGCGTCGGCCCCGCCACCCCCATCATCGCGACCCTCGACCCCCATGCTAATATCTCCCCGGCCATGGCCGCCGCCTGCCAGGCCATCGTCACCTACCGGCAGAATCCCCATCTGGATCAGCGCGAGACCGGCCTCGCCGCCGCCCAACTCATGGTCCGAACCTTGCGCGAGGAAATCCATCCGGTCTGCGCCGCTTCCTTCCCGCCGGTCGTGATCAATATTGAGCGCCAGTTGACCTCCGTCGAACCCATGCTCGGCGTGCAGCGTGAACTGGAAAAGGTCCGTCAGACCCCCGGCATCTTGTCCGCCAGTGTGGCCATGGGCTTTCCCTACGCCGATGTTCCCGAGATGGGCTCCGCCTTTATCGTCGTGGCCGACAACGACCCCGCCCTCGCCCGGGAACAGGCAGAGAAACTGGGTGCCTGGCTCGTGCAAAACCGCGAACAATTCCGCGGCGAACTCATTTCACCCGCCGACGCCCTCGCCTTGGTGAAAGACTCGCCCAAACCGGTCGGCCTCCTCGACATGGGCGACAACATGGGCGGCGGCGCCACCTCCGACTCGACCTTCCTCGCCCAACTCTGTGAGGACCTCGGCCAGTTCCGCACCTTCGTCTGCCTCGCCGATGCCGAAAGCGTGCAACTCGCCCAAAAAGCCGGCCTCGGTGCGCGTCTCCGTCTGAAAGCGGGTGGTAAACTTCCGATGACCCCCACTCCTCCGCTGGAGATCGACGCCACCGTCATCAGCCTGCACGAAGGCAAATACACCGAGACCAAACCTCGGCACGGCGGGAAAACCAGCGGCGACATGGGCCCGACCGCCATCGTCCGGTCGGATCGCGGATTGACCGTGATGCTCACCACCATCCGCACCGCTCCCTTCAGCCTTCAGCCTCTCCTCTCCTGCGGCATCCGTCCGGAAGACTTTGACGCCATTATCATCAAGGGCGTTCACGCCCCCATCGGCGCCTATGCCGAGGTCTGTCCCACCCTCGTCCGGGTGAATACCCCCGGCATGACGACCGCTGATATGGAATCGCTTAGCTACCATCATCGGCGAAAACCGTTGTTTCCCTTCGAGGAAATTTAAGATGCCGGTTGGTCGGGTATACACAGATATATTCTCCAACAAACCTTGTCAAAAACTTCAGATCCCACTTGACGGCGCGTTTGTTGTATACATTATTTCGTCCCGGGATTATGGGTGACTTAGGAATGATTAAAAAGACCGGTCTCGGCGACGTGAAACTTGCCGGAGCACCCCCAACCCCCCAGCCTGTTTTCTCATAATGTCCAAACCCTGGCGCATAGCTTGGTTCTTGTTTTTCTGCGTAGGGTTAAACTACGCGGACCGCACAGCTCTCTCGTCGGTCATTCCTCCCCTGCGCACGGATCTCGGCATTACGGATGAGCAGATCGGTTTTATCAGCAGCATCTTTTTGTTCACCTATGCGATTGCCTCGCCGTTCGTGGGCAACATCGCCGACAGTTACTCGCGCTCCAAAATCATCATGTACAGTCTCATCGCCTGGAGCCTTGCGACGATTCTGACGGGATTGGCCCATGACTTTACCTCCCTCCTCGTGTATCGCACCATTCTCGGCGTGGCGGAGAGCTTTTATCTTCCCGCCGCAGTCGCCCTGCTGGCCACCTACCATGGACCGGCCACCCGCGGACGGGCCATGGGCCTGCACATGATGGGTTTGAACGTCGGCTTGATCGGCGGCGGCGGCGCCGCCGGATGGATGGCTGAGCATTTTGGCTGGCGGTATGGCTTCTGGGTCCTCGGAGGCCTGGGTCTGGTCCTGGCGGCTTTTTCCACCTTCCTGCTGAGTGACAAAGCCCCCGATGCGGCTGTGGAAGGTGCGCCACCACCCCGCCCAGCCAAGTCGGTCGTGCGAGAAGCTTGGGCCTACTGCCTGAAGGTTCCTTCCTTTTATTGTATGCTGGCCAGCGCGATGGCGGCCGGCGTGGCATCCTGGATTTTTCTGACCTGGCTGCCGCTCTTCTTCAACGAGAACTACGCCATGAAACTCGCCGCCTCCAGCATCTTGGGCGTGGCGCTCTACAAGGCGCCGGTCTTTCTTGGTGTCGGCATCGGAGGCTGGCTCTCCGACAAGGTCGCCTCGCGCAATACCCGCGGCCGCGCCCTCATCAAGGGACTCTCGTTCATCATCAGTGCGCCCTTCCTCTTCATCTTCATGGAGACGCCCACCTTCATCATCATCGCCTTTGCCCTCGTCCTCTCCTCGACCATCCGCGCCATCGGGTTGCCCAGCGAACATCCCATCATCTGCGAAGTCATCCCGCCCGCCTATCGCTCGACGGCGGTCGGCATCTTCAACACCTGCGGTTCGGCCGCTGGCGGTGTCGGTGTGCTCCTCGCCGGTATCTTCAAGAAGGATTTCGGCCTCGGCGCGATTTTTGGCGCCTCCTCATTCATCTACCTCATCGCCGGCGGGCTCATGCTGCTGGCCTATCGGAGCTTTATCGGACGCGACATGGAACGCGCCCGCCTCCACGAGGAAAACTCGAACGCCACCCCCGCCGCCGCTTAACCGCGAATCCGGTCGGACGATTTTGATACCCACGACACGAAAGCAAAAATCATGAATCGAAACCAAACCCTACCCCTCAAACGCTGGACCCGCCTGCTGGCCGCAGCCGTTCTTCTCACCACCGCCAGCCTCCCGGCCCGCGCCGGCCAGCTCGACAGCGGCACTTTCAAACCCGTGATCAACGAGTTGGATGGCGAAACGCTCTTCGCCTTCGACAACATCTCCATCCCCTTCACCCGCAGCCTCAAGATCGAGATGCACGCCCCGGAGAAATATGACAAAAATCCAGTCTTGGGACGTGGCAAGCCGGGCGAAGCGGACTCCTACGCGATCCATTTCTACGGTTCGATCATCAAGCAGGACGGCAAATTCCGCATGTGGTACGTCGGAACCGGCGACGAACGCGGCCAGAACCTGAAACACGACTCCTCCCTCTGGCGCGCCCTCTATGCCGAGAGCACCGACGGCGTCACCTGGACCAAGCCCAAGCTCGGCCTCGTCGACTATCGCGGCAACAAGGACAACAACATCCTCAAGCTCGATCCCTTCATCGGCACCATCAACGTCAAGGTTCTCTATGAGCCGGAAGATCCCAACCCCGCTCATCGTTACAAGATGGCCGCCCACGTGTACTGGCTCAAAGGCGGCGAGAAGCGCCACGGCACCATGGCCCCGTATTTCAGCGCCGATGGCTTGACCTGGAAGTTGGCCATCGACGCCCAACCCACCGACCTCGCGGAGATGCCCGAGGACAAGAACGTCCTCTCGCCCGTGCATTTTGAACCCGCCGGCGGCCTCTACAAGTGGGACGGTGCCTACATTTCCTCCGGACAAAATCCCATTCCGGCTTCCCGGCCTTATCTCTCCCGCATCGCCCGGGCTTATCGCTCGTACGATTTCGTGAAATGGGAGCCAACCACCGCCGTGAGCTTTGTGCGCACCTCGCAGTATTTGCCCGATTGGCAAAAATCCAGCAACGCCGGCCCCCAAACCCACGAAGGCATGAGCGTCTGGAACCGCGGCAACGTCCTCCTCGGCATGTATGGCATGTGGGAAGGCGGCAGCAAGGAGTTCAAAGACGTGCTCATCCACCAAGGTTTTGTCATCAGCAACGATGGCATCTATTTCCGCGAACCCGCCCACGAGTTTGTCTTCCTCAAAGTCGGTCCGGACGGCACTTGGGACGAAGGCGGCCTCATGCAGGGTCAGGGCTTCGAGAACGTCGGTGACAAAACCTACATCTACTACGGCAGCGGCGATCTCCGCACCTGGTCGGGTTACAAGGCGCCCATTCCTCCCCGTGGCAGCGTCGGCCTCGCCACCCTCCCCCGCGACCGCTTCGGTGATCTCCAGGTCTTCGACACCGCCGAAGGTCCTTCTGAGTTCGTCACCAAGACCCTGGAATCCAAAGGCAAAGACAAGCGGATCTTCGTGAACGCCGACGGCCTCAGCCCCGAAGGCACCCTCAAGGTCGAGTTGCTCACCCACGACGAGAAACCCCTGCCCGGTTACTCCGGCGCCGATGCCGCCATCGTGAAGCAAAGCGGTTTCCAGACCCCGATCACCTGGAAAGGCAAGGAGGCCATCACTGGCCTGCCTGAAAAGTACCGCATCAAGACCACCTTCGAAGGCGCCAAGAAAGAAGACATCCGCTTCACCGCCTTCTACGTGCAGCCAGCCAAAAGCTGACCGCAAAACTGATGAGCCAGCCCCTCAATAGCAGCCGAGCGCGCGCCTGGATCGCCGCCTCGCTCCTATTGGCGGCTGGCTCGCTCGGTCGGGCCGGACAACTCGACGACGGCACTTTCCAGCCGGTCATCAATGAGTTGGACGGGCAGACCCTGTTTGCCTTCGACAATGAATCGATCCCCTTCACGCGCAGTCTCAAAATCGAAATGCACGCCCCGGAAAAATATTCCGGCAATCCGATTGTGGCGCGCGGCCAGCCGGGCGAGCCGGATTCGGATGGGATCAAGTTTTACGGATCGGTCATTCGCGTAGGGGACAAGTTCCGTATGTGGTACGTGGGCGGAACGAGCCCCGAGGTACCCGGCCTGCCGGCAGAAAAAGCGTTGTGGCGGCCACTCTATGCGGAAAGCGAGGACGGCGTGACGTGGACCAAGCCGAAGTTGGGCCTGGTGAATTTCCGTGGCAACAAGGAGAACAACATCCTTCGGCTTAGCCCGGTCATCACCTCGATCAACATCAAGGTGCTGCATGAACCGAACGATCCTGATCCGGAGCGGCGATACAAGATGATAGCACATGCCTATTGGATGAAGGGCGAGCAGAGACATGGGTCGCTCGCACCATATGTGAGCGCGGACGGACTGTCGTGGAAGTTACTTTTTGAAGCCAGGCCGACGTCCAACGGGCAACTGACCCAGGACAAGATCATCCTGCCGCCCATTCATTTCGAGCCGGCGGGTGGGTTTTACAAATGGGACGGAATGTATTTTTCCTCGGGCCAGAATACGGTGTCTGCCACGCGGCCCTATCTTTCGCGCGTCGCGCGGGTCTATCGCTCGCGGGATTTTGCCCAGTGGGAACCGACATCGGCGGTAAGTTTCGTCCGGACATCACAAAATCTGGACAAGCCGGCAAAGGCCGGCCTCATCGGCGAGCAGACCCATGAGGGCATAAGCGTGTGGAACCGCGGCAATGTGCTGTTGGGCATGTACGGCATGTGGGATGGCGCCAGCAAGGCGTGGAAAGACCTCCTCATTCACCAGGGTTTTGTCATCAGCAACGACGGCGTCCATTTCCGCGAACCGGCCCACGAGTTTGTCTTCCTCCCCGTTGGCCCCGATGGCACCTGGGACGAGGGCGGCCTCATGCAGGGCCAGGGCTTCGAAAATGTCGGCGACAAAACCTACGTCTACTATGGCAGCGGCGATCTGCGCGGCTGGACCGGTAACGAGGGACCTCGCGTGAAACGAGGCGAGATTGGCCTGGCGACGTTGCCTCGCGACCGTTTCGGCGACCTCAGCGTGCTGGATACCGGCGAAGGAAATTCGGAGTTTGTCACCACCTCGCTCGAAGCCAAGCCCGGCGAAACGAAGCTCCTCTATGTCAATGCCGACGGCCTCGACTCCGATGCCTCCCTGAAAATCGAGTTGCTCTCGCACGACGAGAAACACCTCCCCGGTTACTCCGGCGCGGACGCCGCGATTGTGACCAAAAGCGGCTTCCAAACTCCGATCGCGTGGAAGGGCCGGGAAGCCATCACCGGCCTACCCGAAAAATACCGCATCCGCACCACCTTCGAAGGTCCCAAAAAAGAAGACATTCGCTTCAGCGCCTTCTACGTGCAAAACACCAAATCCTAAAATCATGAAAATTATTCCGTCCAGTCTACGTCCAGGGATCGCTGCCTTAGCCTTGTGTGCAGGCTGGACGGCCCTGCTTTCACCCCTCGTCGCCCAGGAAAAAAAGGAAGACAATCTCCCGCAAGAGATCGTGCTCTTCCCCTTCGATGACAACGGCATTCCCTTCAACAAAAATCTCCTGGTCCAACTCATCCCCGGCGAAAAATCCGCCTCCGAAGACCCCAAGCATCCCAACAAACCCGTCCTCGGCCTGGGCGAAAAAGGCTCCCCCGACGAACGCCGCGTCTACTTCGCCGGCACCGTCATCAAGGTCGGCGACGAATACCGCATGTGGTACGCCGGTTACGACCGCGAAGCCAACCGCCAGCTCTGCTACGCCGTCTCCAAGGACGGCCTCACTTGGGAAAAACCCAAACTCGGCCTCGTCGAATACAAAGGCAACACCGCCAACAACCTCCTCACCCTCGATGGCAAGGCCGTCAAGGCCTCGCTCTTCCTCGTCCTCTACGACCCCGAAGATCCCGATCCCGCCAAACGCTTCAAGATGGCCCGCGAGAACGACCCCAACAACGCCATCCGCGTCGCCTTCAGCGCCGACGGTCTCAGCTGGAAAAGCGCCGCCGGTGACAAATTCGTCGTCGCCGCCGAACCCAGCGGCCTCGTGAAGCACAACGGCCTCTACTACCTCAATGGCCACGCCGGCGCGATTCGCCACCCTGTCGCCGGAGCCCGCAAGCGCACCATGCAGACCTTCGTTTCCTCCGACTTTGAAAACTGGACCGAGGCCGCTCACCTGAGCTTCCGGCGCGACAATATTCCTCCTCGTCCTGTTCTCGATTTCGAATTCAACCGCGGCGAGCAGGTCCACACCGGCGCCAGCATTTGGAATCGCGGCAATGTCTTCCTCGGCTTCTATGGCCAGTATCATGCCGACACCAATGACCGCCGCACCTCCTCGGTCGATATCGGCCTGCTCACCAGCCCCGACGCCCTGCACTTCAAAGAACCCATTCCCGACTTCAAGATCGTCCCCTCCTTCGAGGAAGTCGACCGCGCCGAACCCCGCCTCACCCAGGGCCAGGCTTTCGAGAACATCGGCGACCGCACCTATTTTTACTACGGCATCTGGACCGAGACCAATCGCGACGGCCCCACCGGCGTCCGCGTTGCCTCCTGGACCCGCGACCGCCTCGGCTATTTCCGCGTCGCTCCCGGCAACACCGGTGCCCATTGCATCACTGCCGCCATCACCCCTCCCCGCGACAACGCCCGCGTCTATCTCAATGCCAGCGCCTTGTCGCCCGAATCCCAACTGCAAGTCGAGGTTCTCGATGAGAAACTCCGCCCCATTCCCGGCTACACCGCCGCCGAGTGTTCTCCCATCAAGGAAAAGAGCGGCCTGCGCATCCCCATTTCCTGGGGCGCCAAAACCGACCTCAGTGGCCTCAAGGGTCCCATCCGCCTCCGCGTGAATTTCACCGGCCGCGACGCCGAAAATGCCCGCCTCTTCGCCATCTACGTTCAATAACCTCCTGCCCTTATGCGCTCCTTCCTGCTCTGCACCTCGCTCGTGACTTTGGTGGCGGTCTCTTCCGCCTTCTCCGCCACTCCAACCAACTCCGAAGAATTCACCCTCCAGCGCCCCTACGGCAAACTGGTGGTGGTAATCCAAACCGCCGCCGACAAGAAGCTTGCGGATGATCCCTTGCTTTTGCTCAACCTCAGTGCGGATCGCATGTCCGCCATGGTCGACGGAAAGTACGGTGCTCTCGTCCGGCCTTTTCTCGATCAAGGCCACCGTGTGGCCAGTTTTGACCTGCCCTCGCACGGCGACCGCGTCGATGAATGCGGCTCCGGCATCGCTGGTATGGCCGCCAGTGTGGCCGCCGGCAAAAAGCCCTTCGACCTCTTAGTCGAGGATGCCAGACTCGTAATCGATGAACTCATCAAGCGCGGCCTGGCCAAGCCCGGCCGCATTATGTTGTGCGGCGTGTCACGCGCTGGTTATTGCGCCCTTCGTATCGCGGCTGCGGATGACCGCATCACTGCCACCGCCGCCCTGGCGCCCGTCACCGATTGGCGCGCCCTCAAGGAATTTGCCGACACCAGGAACAAGCCCGAGATCGCCGCCCTGGCTCTCACCAACTATGCCGACAAACTCGCCGGCAAACGTTTCTATGTCGCCATCGGCAACGCCGACAGCCGCGTCGGCACGGACGCCTGCACCCGCTTCATTCTTTCGGTCAACGAAGCCGAGAAAAATCGCGGCCTCAAGACCTCCGGCCTCCGCTACCACGTGGTGGACGACTCCGTCGATCACACCCTCAATACGAAATGGCGGCAGGAAGGCATCCAATTTCTCCTGAAACCAGCCTCCACCGCTGCCGTGCAACAGGACCTGCCAAAATAACTCAGTCGCTCCTATGACCTGTCACCTCCGCCTTCTCGCTCCCGTTCTCGCGTTGCTCGCCGCGAGCAGCCCCGGCTTCTCCGCCGGAGCCACTCCGACGCCCACTCCCTCCATCGTCCTCATCGAGCCGACCTCCGCTCTCGATGCCTCCACCGGCGTGGCCAAGTCCGGCGCCAAAGGCAAGGATCGCTTTCAGCAACTGCACAAGTCCTTCCTCGACCGCGCCAAGGCCGGCCCCGTCGGGCTCCTGTTCTTGGGCGACTCGATCACCTATCAATTTCCCCGCGTCGCGCCCAAGCTGTGGGAGAGCGCCTATGGAAAATACCAGCCCGCCAATTTCGGCATCGGCGGTGACCTGACCCAACATGTCATCTGGCGCATCGAGAACGGCGAACTCGAGGGCATCGATCCCAAGGTAGTCGTACTCCTGATCGGCACCAATAACACCTCCACCCACACTGCCGAGCAAATCCTCGCGGCCAACACCAAGACCGTGAACACGATCCGCGAAAAGCTCCCCAAGACCAAGATCCTCCTGCTTGGTATCCTTCCCCGCGGTCCACGCAGCGTGGACAAAAACGGCGTCCCGCGCGACGACGGCGTCACGCGCATGGCCATCATCAACCAGGTGAACGCCGACATGGCCAAGCTGGATGACGGCAAAAACGTGCGTTTCCTCAACATCAATTCCGCCTTCCTCGGGCCGGATGGCAAGATCCCGAACGACGTCATGCCCGACCAACTCCACCCCGGCGAGAAAGGTTACCAACTTTGGACCGACGCCATGCAGCCGCTGCTCACCGAGATGCTGCAGGCAAAATGAAATCCCTGGCCTTTCTTTTGCTCCTGGCTGGCCTTTCGCTCACGAGAGCGGAAGTGGTCGACATCAGTAACCGCCGCGAACTCTTCGTCGATCATCACGTGATCGACCGTATGGACAATGTCCGTCTGGAATTGGCCGCGCCCGTCAATGCCGGCGTCGCCTTGCGCTTCGACCAGCCCTGGGAATACGCCGCCGGCTTTGTCTCCGTCATCAAGGACGGCGATGTCTATCGCATGTACTACCGCGGCGGCAGCAAAAAGGACGGCAAATACGATGCCGACGCCGAGGTCACCTGCTACGCCGAAAGTAAGGACGGCATCACCTGGACCAAGCCCGACTTGGGCCTGCACGCCTTCCGCGATCAGAAGGACACCAACATTATCCTCTCCGCCACGGAAAACCGGATCTCCCACAATTTCTCCCCCCTGCTCGACGACCGGCCCGGCGTGCCGCCCGAAGAACGCTACAAGGCCGTCGGCGGCAAAGGGCCCACCGGCAAACCCAGCACAGGTCTCGTGCGCTACGTGTCGGCGGACGGCATTCATTGGAAGCCGTACTCCGTAAAAGAGCCGCTCTTTCCCGGATACGCTCTGGACTCGCTCAACGTCCTCGCCTGGATTCCGGAGGAACAAGGCTACGCCATCTATCTGCGGACCTGGAGCGAAGGTGGCGTGCCCAGCCAGCCAAAATTCAAAGGCATCCGCACCATCAGCCGTTCCACCTCAAAGGACTTCATCCACTGGACCGAGCCCACCCCCATGACCTTCGGCGACACCCCGCTCGAGCACCTTTATACCAATAACACCCAGCCCTATTTTCGCGCACAGCATATCCTTATCTCCATGCCCTTCCGCCTCTGGCCCAAGCGGCAGATTTATTCCGACGAACAACAACTCGCCTGGGGCGTTTCCGCCGCTCAGACCGAAGGCCTCACCGATGCCGTCTTCATGACCTCACGCGGCGGCAATCGCTACGACCGCACCTTCATGGAGTCCTTCATCCGTCCCACCACCGACAAACTCACCTGGCACGCGCGGGAAACTCAGCCTTCCCTCGGCGTCGTGCCGATCACCCCAGACGAGATGTCCTTCTTCGTGACCAACCAGTACACGTTGCCCACCCAATATCTCGGCCGCTACGCCCTCCGCACCGATGGCTTCGCCTCCGCCCACGCGGGCTACACCCCCGGCACATTGCTGACCAAACCGCTAAAATTCCGCGGCAGCAAGTTGCTCCTCAACTATTCCACCTCCGCCGCCGGCAGCATCACCATCGAACTCCTCGATGAAAAAGACCAGGTCCTCGCCACCAGCGAAGAAATCATCGGCAACGAAATCGAGGGCCTCGTGAAGTGGAAGGATAACTTCGATCTCTCGAAAATATCAGGCCAGCCCAGCCGCTTGAAATTCGCCCTGAAAGACGCCGACATCTTCGCCTTTCAGTTCACCGAATAATTTCCTGGAAGGCCCTGAGCACCCCGCTTCAGGGCCTTTTCTTTTGATCCTCTAGGGCTTCTTTTTCAACTGCCTCGTCACCTCGGCCGGCGGCTCAAATCCATACGTCCGCTCCTCCTTCGGATTATACGCGACCGTCACCACATACAAATCGGCCTCGCGAGATTTCTCCGGTGGCACATTGATCTGCAACTGCGTGTAACCCTCGGCATACCAGGCCTGATAACCATCCGTGGCGCTCTCCTTCAGCGCATGCCCATTCACCGCCACCTCCAGCAACTCGGGGGCGTGGTACGGGATGCGGAAGCGGAAACCCACCCCCTTCTGAATGCGCGCCGACTCGCCGGGACTTTGGTCATGATCGCCCGATAGCCTCACCTCCACCCCCGTCTTGATATACCGCTCGATCGCATCTGCATCCACCCCGGGCATCTTGCGCAGCTTCTCCACGAACTTCTCCTTGTTCGCATCGAGCGCGGCCACCCCCGCCGCGGTTACCGCCACCACATAGCTGGTGCGGCCAGCATACTCGGGATAAAGCACTCCGTCCACATACTTGCCCTGCGCCGGCCAAAGCTCCGTGCGGCTCTCCCGGCGCTCGGTCGCATCACTGCCATACGCCGTGATGTAGCGCGCGGCCCGCGCCTTCACCCGCGTCACGGGATAGCCGACGAACTTCTCATCGCTCCACTGCTTGTTGCCCAGCGCCATGATTCCCATCACTCGCGCCACGCCGCTCTGTTCCCAGGCGATCTCGGTCGTCGAAATCATCGTGTGATATTTCATGTAGCTATAGAACATCGTGCGAAAGCGGTCGGCCCGCGGCGGAATCCACGTCCGGTCCTTGAGCACGTCCAGATCCGGATTCCAAAAAACCCGCTGCCCGTCAGCCTCCGTCCGATCCGAACCGTAGCCCGCCTCCACCCCTGCCTTCACCATCGCCTCCGTCACGCGCGGGTCCCACGGCCGCACGCTGCAGTTTGAGTAGGAACACGCACTCACCTCAAACATCGTGATCCCCTTGAGCTGATGCCGGTGTTCCGGCAACTCCTCCGGCTTGAAAGCTTGCAGGCCGGTCCCATGCAGATCCATGTGCATGTCCGGTTTGTACTCATCCATGATCGCGAGGAACATGCCCAGCTCCGGCGTCTTGTCCGGCTCGGCCAGGGTCATGGCCGGCAAATTCCACCATTTGGTCTGCGGATCATAAAGGTCCGCGCCGTTCTTGTTACCGAAGCGATCCGAGACAAAGAAGGCGTAGGGATTCATCAGCGGCAGCAACACCACCACCTGCTTGCGCCGCGTTTCCTTCGCCAGGTCGGAATCGCCCAGCAGGTACTCGGCCAGGTGCAGGATGGTTGTCGCTCCGGTCCGCTCCGGTCCTCCGTGCAGCGCCGACACCACCACCACCTGCTTGTCCGTATCCGGCACGGACGAGTCCGTGATCTTGAGCAGATAAACCGGCATGCCCTCCAGCGAATCGCCGCGTTTCTGCAGGGTCACCAGCGACGGATATTTGTCGGCCCAGTATTTCAACGTTGCCTCATATTCCTCCAGCGTGAGCCGGTGGACCATTTCGGTCCAGGGCTTGGGCTGGGTGGCGTAGGGGTCGGCCGCATGAGCCAGGCCTGAGGCCAGCATGACAGTGCATGCCATCAATAATTGGAGAGGTGCGAGTTTCATGGTGAGTAGTTTGGGTTAGGCAAGGTCGTGTTCCGGCGAAGGCTCAAAGCCCAGCCAGCGGTCAAAGAAGGCATAGTACGTCCACCGCGCCGCGCGTGGCAGACCATGTCCGCCTGGATAGGAAAACCAGGTAAAGCAATCCATCGCTCCCAGGTCGGTCAGGATTTGGGTCATCCGCTCGGGCGAGACCTTGTTATGAAAATTGTAATAATCCAGCGTGAGATCGTAGCCGGCTCGTTTCTGCCGCGCCTCCACCACGCTCGGCAGCCCCGGCACATCCCGCCACGCCGCGTAAAGTTCCGCGACCCTCACGCATTTCGGCACCAGCTTGTGGCTGGAAAACTCAAACTCCGTCGAGAGCATCAACAGCGGCCGCGGCGCCACCATCATCATCAATTCATCAAAATCCACCGGCAACGGCAGACTCTGATCCGCGATATAAGGCCGGAATTTTTTGATGTAGATGTACGGTCCGCTGTCCGGCTTGAATCCGAAACGCCTTTCCAGCTCCGGACTGTTCTTCATGTCATCCGGCCGCGCCCAGGCGTTGGACTTGCGATGCCAGTCAAATACCCCGCCGATACTCGCCGTCGCACCGATGCGCGAATCGAAAGCCGCCGCGAAGACCGAGGCATGCCCGCCCAGCGACCAACCCGTGCAGCCGATGCGGCTGCCATCGACAAAATCAAGGGTCTGCAAGAAATCGACACTCCGCATGATGTCCCACGTATTCTTGCCCATCATCGACCACTCCGGATGCTTCTCGTAAAACGGACGTGTGTCCATCAGCCGCGCCCCCGGCAGCACCCGTTCGCCATCGCTCAACATATCGATGCTCAACGTCACGTAGCCATGCTTGGCCAGTTCGAGGCCATAGGCCTGCCCGATGTCCGGATTCCGATAACGCTTCGACCAGTTCTCCGGCGGATCACCCGGGATTATGCCCGCCAGCCCAATCGTGCTGTCCTTGCCCGTCCCCCACGTCGTGCTGTGAATGCACACAATCGCGGGAGCCGGTTTCTTCCGCGCACTGTCCGGCACCAGTAGCCAGCCAATGACGCGGTCATCCTCCTCCGCCCGAAAACTCACATGATAACGCGTGATCCCACCCTCGCGTGCCACCTCCCTCATCACCGGTTCCAGCGTCGGGACCGCCTTGGGAAAGTCCCCCAGCAAATCCAACCACGCCCGCTCGATCTTCTTCCGTCGCTCCGGCCATCCCGCCATCAGGCTCGCACCGGAGTCGATCTTCTCCTCCGCGGCGTGCAGGCCCGGAGCGCCCAACATCGCTCCCGCGGCCGCGGGAAGTCCCAACGAGATCAACTCACGACGGGATAGATTCATAGTTCCGTGCGTTTTCCGATTTTCAGAATAAACTGATTTTGCACGTCCGTCTTGTAGGTGTCCCAACCCGGCGAACAGCTTCTCACCTAAATAGTTCCCCGTCCGGCAGGAAGCCATTGCCGTTCTGCGGGCGCATCCGCTGATGATTCGCCCGCATCTGATGCACGACATTCCATGCACGCCTTCGCTGGAGCGACCTCATAAAGCATCCTTTTTATCCCGTGGTTTTTGTTCATCATTTGGGGGAATGGATAGGTCTCAACCTGTCATAAATTCGCGGAGAATAAAAGTATACTTCAATATATCCGCCCAATAAAACTGTCGCAAATATTTCTCCTATCACCGGGAGAAATCGCAAAATAAACCTTAAATTTTGTCCGTTATCGAAATCACCGATAAAAAACTAAAGTATACAAAACCCGATTTTCGCGCAATACATCCGACGCGTCGCGCCTGGAAATTGACACGCTGGCGTTAATCCTCGGCCCTTGGCCGCAATCTTCGTGGCAAAAGGAAGGGCTGGGGTTCCCTCTGATCAGGCTGATGGAGGTCGTTCTCCTATCCAGCGGAGCGGTCCTCAAGCATCAGTTCGGCAACAAACATGAACATGAAAACCAGCTCCCGGCACCGGTACTAAGGTTTTGGGAACTCCAATAATTTTGCCCTGACGAAATTTTCGAGCGAACCGTATTTAGTTTTGTCGCCCTTTATGCTGACAGAGCATTCGATTCCGGCTTCGTCCGCCTTCTCCTTGAACTTAAAGCCAAAGACCGGATGATGGATTCCCTGTGACCGATCCCTGGGCGGGAGCGAGGGGCCATAAAGATAGAGAAAATATACGGGAGGGTCACCCTTATCGAGATGGGATATGGGGGAACATTCCATCAGGAGCGCCTCATACTTAGCCTTGTTCTTGATGATCTCTTCGCTGCTTGCGGCTCCGAAGAGTTCGGCCAGCATTGGGTGGCTGCTCGCGACATCCCCGATGTTTTTTTCGATCCACTCTGGATCAAGCGAGGTCTGGGCGTTGATCATCGCGGCGCAGACTGGCCTCGTGGATTCCCGAAGTATGGGGTCGTCGCTTTCCGCATCCGCCATGTCATCATGCAGGGCCAGCCAGAGGCTCGTACAGGCTCCGGCGGAAGATCCCGTGACCGCGATTTTGCTTTTGTCCACGTTCCATTCCTTCGCTTTCGCACGTATGTACTGCAGGGCTCTCGCGGCATCCTTCAGCGCAGCGGGCAACAGGGCCTGCGAAGTAAAACGGTAGTTGATCGAACAGCACGATATGCCTTTATCCAGATACTCCTCCTTTATCTTCGCCAGTTCCTTCACCTGCGACTTGTCGCCCCGGTGAAATCCTCCACCATGAATGAAAACCACCACCGGACGCGGACCGTCGCCTTTGGCTTGCCAGAAATCCAACTTGTTTCTTTCATCGGGTCCATAGGATACATCGGCATATGTTGGCTTGGGCGCATCAGCAGGTCTTTCGGTCGCTGGATCGTTCTGCGCCCCAGCGACTGCGGCGACCAATAACAACACGATGGCGATGGCTGCCTTTTTCATATTTTCCTTGGTAGGAAAATTTGCAGAATGCTAGGGACGGCGCAAGTATCACGGCCTTTCAGGCTTGGGCATGATTTTCGGCGTACATAGGGAGCGGGACGTCTTTCTGCTCGATTTAGCTAATAAGTGGTTCGATTGTGCCCACGGTCGAAGAATCCGGAGGGAGCCAGCTTGGAGTCTGCCGGTTCCACCAAAAGCACCGCCGACTCCCCCAGGCCCGTAAACTTGAGTTCCAGTCCCTCGGCCAGTTCCGAACCTCTCGCCTCCCTTTCGGGCATTGCGCCGATCAGACACGTTACCCGGTATTCCCTCTCCGGTTTTAATCCCCGTACTTTTACCGTGCCTCCCAATTCAGGGTCCCCGGCGTTAAACGCGAATATCACCCCCCGGTCCGCGGCCTTGTCCAGGTACTCGGCCACCTGCAGCGACGCGGGCTGAGCGTGATTGACCTGCCTGGTGAGGTGGTACACCTCCGCGTTTTTCAGGATGGGTCGGATCTCCTTGTAGGCTTTGATCGTCTCCTCCGCGATCTTCCTGGTCTTTTCATCCCACGAAACAATCGGCCCCGAAACTCCCATTTCACCCAGCATGCTCACCGTAAAGCAACTCTGCTCATCCACCACCTCCGTATGTTTTGCCGAGGGCTGCGGGTGAATCGTCCAGTGCAGGCACGACTCCGGCGGAAACAAATACGTCATCCCAAAATTCATCGCGAGATTGTCTGCGCGTTTGACCTGATCGGAAATCCAATGCGTGTCCGTCACCGCCGCCGTCATCAGGTCGGCCCGCTGCGAACCACTCGAACAATTCTCGACGATCAGCTCCGGGTACTTCGTCCTCATGTACTCCCACAGCTCCAGCAATCCCCGATAGTGCTGGCAAAGCGGGTCGGCCTCCCCGTCTTTGTACTTTTCGCTGTCCACCATGAGGTTCGAGTTAAAATCCATCTTGATGTAGTCCAGATCGAAGCCCGTCACCACGCGGTCGATCTCCGCCTTCGCCCACGCCAGCGCCTCGGGATTGCCGAAATCCAGCGCCATTCTCCGCGACGCCAGCTTATCCCCGTCCTTCAGCATCCATTCCGGATGCGCCTTCGCCACCTCCGATTGCGCATTCACGCACTCGATCTCCACCCATACCCCGAATTTCATCCCCAGCCTGTGCACTTCACGAATGACCGGTTCGAGGCCGTTCGGCAGACGCTGCCTGTTCACGTTCCAATCCCCGATCGCCTGGCTGAAACCTTGATTATCCCGGCCCATCCAACCCGCATCGATCACAAACAACTCGCATCCGAGTGCCTTCGCGGCCCTCGCGGATGCGATCAGATGCGCTTCATCGACCTGCTCCTTGCGATCATACCAGGTGTTAAACTGCACCAGCGGCCAGTCTTTCCCCAAATCTCTCAGTAGCTTGGAACGGATGAACCTCACGATGGGCTGCGCCCCGTCGTCCCAGTCCCCTTGGAACTCCACCGCCACCGCGCCCGGCAGGGACAGGCCAGCCACTTGCTTGAACGGCTTCAACCCCTCCGGCAGCGTCGCCAGCTTGAGCCGCACCATCTCGCCGTCCGGCTTCACCGTCATCCGCCAGTTGCCGCTGTAGGCCAGCGAGACCGCAATCCCCTTCCCGTTCTTTTTGTTCCTCAGGATCAGCCAGGATTTGTAATCCGTGTTGCCCCGGCCTTTTTTCCCTTCCAACAACAAGCCCTCCGCCGTCAGGTCAAGAATCTCGATCAGATATTCCAAACCCTGCTTGCTTCCCGCCCGCATCGCTTCGTAATCCGTGATCGGTCCCGGCAGGATCTGTTCAAAGGGCAACTCCACCGCGCGAGCCACCGGTTCCGGCGGGGCCGCCGCATGCAGCCCGTATCCGAAAACAAGCCACAGTAGGGCGAACCACAGTGATTTTTTCATTTCATGTTCCCGAGATCCGACAGTCGCAATACCACTCATCATGGGCCGCATTCTGAAATGTCAGTAGCATGTCTAATCTCGGGCCGTCAATGAACAACCGATCATCACTCCCGCTCATGACCATTGTCCATGCGATGAGCGCCCACCACGACTGGTCCGGCGGCGAAATGCCACCTCGCCATGCCACGATGTTAATCTGCGCTCTTTTGAACCGGCTCCGTTTTGGGAACCGCCGCCAATTGCTCGTCCAACCAGGCCGCGGCCTTGTCGTGAGTGCCGGGCGGCTGGCGGTGATCGTCACCGGGAACCACATGCAGTTCGATCGCTCGAAGGACTGTCCCCTCCGGCGCCGCCGCCGCCACCTTCCCGACAAAATCCATGCAAAGGGCTGTGCCGACCTTCGTGTCGTGGTTGCCCACCGTGATCCAGATCGGTTTCTGTAAATTGGGCCTGGCCGCGAACTGGCTCAACACCAACGATTGCGTCAGCGGATGGCGATCCAATCCCTCAAATCCCACCACTCGTGACAAATCCATCGCCGGGGCGATGGCCGCCACGGCCTTGATGCCCGGATTGGCTGCCATCAGATGCAACGCCATGAAACCACCTCGGGAAATGCCGATCACGGCCACGCGCTCGCGGTCGGTGTAACCTTCGCGAATAAGATAATCCAGCACCTGGCCAAACCGCGTGGCGAAATCCGCCACGATGTTTTCGTTCTTTTCCAGCCGCGACCGCCAACCCGGCAGCCCGCCCTTTTCGCCGGGCCGGATGTCTTCGCCATGCGCCGGCATATCCAGCGACACACAGAGAAAACCGCGCGTGTTACGCAGGATCATCGCGCTGCGGTTGAACGACGATTTCTCCAATGAGGTCTTACGGTCCAGCGCAAAGACAAACACCGTGGGAGCCGGCGATTGCGGCAGAGGACCAATCACGGAAAAGGGCACTTCTCCCGCCTTCAGGTTGATCACTTCGGGAACGGGCGCCTGTGCCTGCGCGCCCTCCACCCAACAGCCGGCCAACCCCAAAACAGCCAATCCTTTCAGCAGGTGCAGCCGGCGCATAAGAAAGTGGGCCCTCATGATCAAGTCCCGCTAGTCGGTAAATCGAAACGAATAAAGATCGGCGTCCCGGAGTGTGAATTTCAGGCGGACGGGTTTCCCGGCCAGCGCCGCGAGATCGCCATGCTGCCAGGAGATGGTCTTGTCGATGGCATCGGTCGTCAGCTTTTCGCTCGAGGCCACGATTTTGCCGCTGGCGTCCAGGATCTCGACTTGCACGAGTCCCTTGGCCGAAGTCGAGAAATTCAACTCAAGATTTTTGCCTTTGAATAGGATCGGCTTGGTCAGCAACGTCCCATCCTGCGCACCCGCATGGACGGATACGAATCCATCCGGCCGCAACACGTAACGGTCGCCGCTGCGGTGGTAGATCGACAACTCATCCGGGCCGGTCTGAAGCACATTTTCCGCCACATAGTTGGCCCGGTTGGTCCAGCGCTTGGGATCAAGTCCGGGACGAATGTATGCCTCGGTGAAGAGCCGGTCGTAACGGTCCGAGCCTGCACGGGTCGACATGAAAAGAAGGTCCGTAATGTTATCTTGCACCTTGTCGGCCGAATCCTTCGCCAGCGGCACAAACCGGGTCGGTAGGGAAATGTAAATATGCGGCGCCCGCACGTAAGGATGCGTCATCGTCGTATAAAGATGCTCTCCCGGCAGGTTCGGCCTCATCTCGACCGGAGCGCTCCACTTCACGAAATCCGGCGACGTGCTTCGGCTGACGCTCCGCACTTTGCCGTCTTCAACCCACGTCCGGAAGTAGCAGACATACTTTTGCTCCGCTTCCGACCAGAACGCTACATTGGGCGAATCAAAGGCATGCCGCCATTCGGACTTGTACGGGATGATCTCCTCTTGCTTCGTCCATTTGATGCCGTCGGGTGAAACGAATCCGTAGAGGCCGATCCCGGTCTTGGTCGTACCCGTCTTGTTGCCCGGCCCCGGATAACCCGCCACCGCCTTATAGCGTTCGGAGGGATCTACTCCCGGCCGCGTATCCAGGAACGGCATGAAATCTGTCAAATAGGGTGGCATCTTGGCCAGCACGACATTGTTGTCGAGAGTCCCTCCATACTCGAACAGACGCAACTTGGGGAACTCCCACTCCTTGCCGTCATGGCTCTCGGCATAGAAAATGGTTTCGCCCGGACTTCCGCTGTGCGCCTCTCCGGTATAACTCGGATCGATTCCCCGATACCATGCCCGGTAAAGATCACCATCCTTGATCACTGTCATCATGTGGCGTTCCGGCAGCGGAGACTTCGCCCTCGGAGCCTTCACCGGCTCATTCAGCTTCAACTCGGCATTCTTGAGTTCAGCGATCAGCAGCTTGTCCACGAAGAGTTCGCGTCGCGAGCCGATGTCGATCGGTGTCTGTGCCAGGGCCGATCCCGCAGCCAGCACATTGAGACAGAGAAGAAAGGCAAGGAGACAATTTTTCATTAAGGGCGTTGGGTCAAATTGAGGGTGGGAGGTTGCCGATCGGCAACACCGCAAACCGGGTCGGCCGCATCAGCCTCACGGAGCACAGCCCTCCCATGAATTCCGCCTGAACCGGGCCACACGGACGGAGTTACCCGCAAAGAATCGGGTAATTGGCTTCATCTCGCAGCAATGAGCGCCTGCCGCCGCGCTTGGGGTCCATCCCAAGAGGCCAATAACGGAAAACGGGTTCGATAGAGACTTAGCCACCAAATGTATACATTAAGTCCCAAAATCATCCCCGTCAAATTTTTTGGCAGGGATTGCCATCCCCAGATTATCGACCGCAAGACTGCATCCGCACCGCCGCACATGTGTATGCAATCATCGCCACATCATCAGAGCGACGCCGCCGCGAACCTAACCTAAGAGACCATTCTGGAATATCCGATCGGTCGATGCCCTTACACCGTATAGCTCAACTCATCTTCCGTCAGACTCCGCGGCACAGAAGTGCGCTCCGCTTTCAGCATCACGCGGATGATGGTGTCGATGATGTCCCGGATGTGATTCTCCATCGCATTCTTCGCTCCGACCGAGTCTCCCCGTTCGATCGCGCGATAGATGGCCTCATGGCTGCCCTGCACTGCCCGGCGGCGATCCGCACTCTCCTCCCGGGTTTTCGCGCCGAAAGGCTTGGCCGACTCCAAACCGGATACCACCCGGTTGATGATATGCAGTCGCAGCACTTCCTTCTTGAGAAGTTCGCTCTTGGCCGAGGAAATGATCGCGACGTGAAATCGCACATCTTCCCGCCGCAGTGCCTTGATCGTTTCTTCGTCGTCATCGGACGCAATGGAGGCGTCGGTCAGCCGCTGCATCGCTTCGAGCGCATCCTCCATCTCATGCAGTTCGTCCACCGTACGCATCTCTGCGGCCAATCCCGCCGCATAGACTTCCAAGGCCAGCCGCAACCCGCACATCTCCCGGTACTCCTTGACATTCATTGTCTTGACGCTGGCGCCCACGCGCGAGCGAATGACCACGAGCCCGTCCGTCTCCAACTGACGCAACGCGTCGCGCACCGGCGTGCGACTCACCCCGATTTCCGCCGAGAGATCCTGGGTCATCAGAGGATGCCCGGGAGGAAAGCTTCCGTTTAAGATCCGCCTACGGATGAACTCGTAAGCAATATCGGAATTCACATTTTTCATATTGGATTGGGAAATACTCGTGTATAATTTACTTTTAATTTCAAATTTGTGGCTACTAAAAATTTCGATTTATCGAAACCTGTTTCGCGGATTCCCACTGTATCAAAGATTGCCCGAACCCGCACGGCGAAATGCGCTTTGCCGGCTTCCCCATCAAGTCGACATGCAAACGTAAACACTTTATATAAAAATAATTGCGAAATTTTTACGAGCCTCGAAAAATCTGACGCCGCCCCCGGTTTCGGCGGAAAAACCACCCTTTCCGCGCCCGCGCCCGCCCGAACGGATAATTGTGCCTTTGCGCTCCGACCGGGACGGGATAAATTGTATGCTTTGGAAGCTAAGGTTCACGCGATAACCCTAAGTAAGCACTCTTCGTGCCACGTCGCCTCTTTGTCCTTCAGTCCCCTACTCCAACCCCGCCGTGTCCACCGTCGCTAACCCACCTTCTTCCCTCCCCGCCTCCACGCCTTCCCCCCGCCGGGAACCCCCCCTCCGTCTCGCCATGCTGGGCATGATCGAAGGCAATGGCCATCCCTACTCCTGGTCCGCCATTATCAACGGTTACGATCCCGCCGTCATGGCTTCGTGCCCCTTTCCGGTCATTCCGAAGTACCTCGGTGCGCAGCCCCTTGAAACCGTCCGCATCCCGGCGGCCAACGTCACCCATATCTGGACCGATAATCCGGCCGACGCCATCGAAGTCGCCAAAGCCTCCCTCATTCCGCACGTCGTAAAATCTCCGGAAGACGTTATCGGAGAAGTAGATGCGGTTCTTATCGCCACCGATAACGGCTTCGACCATGTCCGCCGCGCCCGTCCCTTCGTCGAAGCAGGCCTCCCCGTCTTCATCGACAAACCGATGGCCACCTCCCTCGAGGACCTGCAAACCATCGTGGCTTGGGAACGGGCCGGCGCCCGCCTCCTTTCCTCGTCCAGTCTGCGTTTCGCCCCCGAGTTGGTCGACCAGTTCCTACCCACCCTCGGCACCCTTGGCCAACTGCGCTGGATCTCCGGCATCACGGTAAAAGACTGGGAAAAGTATGGTATCCACATGCTCGAGCCCCTCTTCCGCATTGTCGGCCCGGGCTTCCAATCCATCCGGCTGGAATCACAGCCGGGGCTGGAGGTCGCGCATCTGCAGCATGCTAGTGGAACTCAACTCACCGTGCCGGTGATCTACGACGGCGGCCCCTCCTTCGGCATGATCCAGGTCTGTGGGACGGCCGGGCAGGCGGGCTTCCGTTTCAGCAATACCTACACCAATTTCCGGCGCCTGATGAGCAGCTTCATCGACTACGTCCAGAGCGGCATCCGGCCCTATCCCTTCACCGAAACCGTCGAGCTCATGGCGATCCTCATCGCCGGCCTGCGCAGCCGCGCCGAAAACTCTCGGCGGGTAGAAATCTCAGAAATAACCTCCTTACTGTAATCGTCATGAAAATCCAAACCAGCCGGATCAAAAAGCTACTCCGCGAAGGCCATCTTCCCAATGTCCTGAAGATCAATCTCTCCGACCCGCGGATCATCGAAATCGCCGGTCTCTGCGGGCTTGATGCGGTATGGCTCTGCACCGAGCACGTGCCCAACGACTGGATCAGTCTCGAAAATCAAATCCGCGCCGCCCGCATTCACGACATTGATACGCTCGTCCGGGTGGGACGCGGGAGCTACAGCGACTACATCCGCCCGTTCGAAGCGGGAGCGACCGGCATCATCGTGCCTCATGTGAACAGCGAAGAGGAGGCCCGGCAAATCGTGGAATGGGTGCGGTTTTATCCCCTGGGCAAGCGGGCGCTGGATGGCGGCAATATCGATGGCAATTTTTGCCTGATGTCGGCCAGCGATTATACCGAGCATTCCAACCAGGAGAGGATCGTCATCCTGCAGATCGAATCTCCCGAGGCTTTGGTGGAGGTGGAGAAGATCGCCGCCGTGCCCGGGTATGATGGATTGCTTTTCGGTCCCGGCGACTTCAGTCACCGGGTGGGACGGGTGGGCCAGATTCGCATTCCCGAAGTGGTGGCCGCCCGCAAACGGGTCGCCGCCGCGGCGCTGAAGAATGGGAAGTTCGCCATGACGGCCGGTCTGATCGCGGAATTTTCCGAGTTGGTATCCGAAGGCTACCGAGTGTTTGGCATCGGCGCGGACGTCGTTGCCATCAGCAGTTACGTAAAACAGCGTCTGCAACTTGTGCGCGGGCACGCGGACGCATTGCCCTCCGACATCCGGCCTCCGGCTCAGTCTCCTTATGTCTAGTTCCAATCCGTTTTCACTCAAAGGGAAAGTTGTCATCCAATTCGGGGGCACCGGCCTGTTGGGCCGAGCCTTAGTTTCCTCGCTGGAAGCGGCTGACGCGACGCTGGTGGTGGCCTCGCGCAATCGCTCCTCGCTGGAAGACCTGGCGGCGAGCGAACGCGACGCCGGGCATACCGTTCATATCGAAGAGGTGGACATCAGCAGCGAGAGTTCGCTGCACGGGTTGCGCGACCGGGTGGTGGCGCAGCATGGGCGGGTCGACGGCATCGTCTTCAATGCGGTGACCCGCACGATGACGGACGGTTACGGCAGTGAGCTTTCCACTTGGACCGCGTCGATGGACACGAATGCGACGGGGTTTTTTGCAACGGTGCGCACGTTTGGCGACCTGATGGCCGAGCAGGGCAGTGGCAGCATCGTGAACATCGCCTCGATCATGGGGATGGTCGGGATGAATCCGTGGCTCTATGGAGAAAACGGCAAGACACCCGCGCCGGACTATTTTTTCCATAAGGGCGGCATGGTCAATCTCACGCGCTACCTGGCTTCGCACTACGGCAGCAAGGGCGTGCGGGTGAACGTCGTTTCGCCTGGTGGAATCGTGAACCCTGAAAATCCGCCGCCGGCCCAATTCCTGGAGCGTTACGGCAACATGACCATGCTCGGACGCATGGCTGATGCCCAGGAAATCGGCGGAGCGACGGTGTTCCTGCTGAGCGATGCATCTGTTTATATCACGGGAGTGAATCTTCCAGTCGACGGCGGCTATACCGCCAAATAGTATCGCCGGACTGTTTGTCGCGATTCATGGCCGTAACCAATTCCTCTTCCGATCTCGCCCAGCTAGCCACCCGGTTAACCGGAGCGCTGCACTATGACCACACGATGCGGACGCTTTATGCGACCGACGCATCGGAGTACCAGGAATTGCCGCTGGCAGTCGCGCTGCCGAAGACGGAAAGCGACCTGCGTGAACTCATCACCTACGCCAATCACCGGCGGGTGGGCCTGATCCCGCGCACGGCAGGCACGTCGCTGGCCGGGCAGGTGGTCGGTTCGGGCATCGTGGTCGATGTCGGACGGCACATGAACGGCATCCTCGGGATCGATGCGGCGAAACGCCGGGTGCGGGTGCAGCCGGGCGTGGTGCGCAATGAGCTGAATCATTATCTCCAGCCGCACGGCCTCTTTTTCACGCCGGAAACCTCCACGGCCAACCGCGCGATGATCGGCGGCATGGTGGGCAACAATTCCTGCGGCGCGAATTCCATTGTCTATGGCACCACGCGGGAGCACCTGATCTCGGCGCGAGGCTTCCTGAGCGACGGTTCGGAAGTGACCTTTGAGGCACTGACGCCGGAGGAGTTCACCGCCAAGTGCGAGGGCCCCAACAATCTGGAAACGCGCATCTATCGTTTCGTCCGCGACTTGCTGGGCGATGCGGCGAATCGTGAGTTGATCCGCGAGAATTTTCCGAAACCGACGGTCACGCGCCGCAATACGGGGTATGCCTTCGACCGGCTGATGGAGTGCCAGGTCTTCGATCCGGCTTCGTCCAAGCCTTTCAACCTGTGCCAACTGATCGCAGGCTCCGAGGGCACGCTGTTTCTCGGGGTGGAATTTGAATTGAACTGCGAGCCGCTGCCGCCTCCGGGCGCGCTGATGTGCGCGCATTTCGCGACGCTGGACGAGTCGCTGAGGGCCACACTGGTCGCGATGCGACGGAAGCCTTTCGGCTGCGAGTTGATCGACAAGCACATCCTCGACTGCACGAAGGAAAACCTCGAGCAGATGAAGAACCGCTTTTTCGTCCAGGGCGATCCCGGTGCGGTGCTGGTGGTGGAAATCCGCCATGAGGACCGCGCGCACATTGAAGCGGAGATGGCCATCCTCGAAGCGGAACTGCGAGCTGTGGGCCTAGGCTACGCCTATCCCGTCCTGTGGGGCAACGACTGCAACAAGGTGTGGGAACTGCGCCGGGCGGGCCAGGGCCTGATGAACAATGTCGAGGGCGACGCCAAGCCACGCGAAGTGGTGGAAGACACGGCCGTGGCGGTGGAGGATCTGCCGTCGTACATCGGGGAATTCGACGTGCTCATGCGCGAGAAGTACGGCATCAGCAGCGTGTATTACGCGCACGCGGGCGCGGGGGAACTGCACACCCGGCCGCTCTTCGATCTCAAGACGCCCGAGGGCCTGAAAATGTTCCGGGGCATCGCCACGGATGTGGCGACGCTGGTGAAAAAGTACAAGGGTTCGCTCTCTGGTGAGCACGGCGACGGCCGTCTGCGCGGCGAGTTCATCCCGTTCATGGTGGGACCGGAGTGTTACCAGATGATGCGACGGGTGAAGGAGGTCTTTGATCCTTATACGATCTTCAATCCCGGCAAGATCATCGACACGCCGCCGATGGACACTTCGCTGCGGCATTCGCCGGGGCATGCCGATCCCAAATACAAAACAATCTTCGATTTCAGCACCTCGCAGGGGATCCTGGGCGCGGCGGAAAAATGCACCGGCGTGGGCGACTGCCGGAAGATCCACCTCATGGGCGGGACGATGTGTCCGAGCTACATGGCGACGCGGAACGAGCAGGACACGACGCGGGCGCGGGCCAACATGCTGCGCAATGTATTGACGCATCCGCAGGACGTGACCAATCCGTGGGACAGCGAGGAAGTGAAGGCCGTGATGGATCTCTGCCTCTCGTGCAAGGGCTGCAAGTCCGAATGCCCGTCGAATGTGGACGTGGCGCGCCTTAAGGCGGAGTGGCAGCAACATTATTACGACACGAACGGCGTGCCGCTGCGCTCCCGGCTGATCGCGGGTTTTGCCCAATCAATGCAACTGGCGTCGATCGCGCCGTGGTTTTACAACCTGATCGTCACGACGCCGTTGTTCGCGAACATGGTGAAAGCCGTCTCCGGCTTCGCGCCAGCCCGCAGCATGCCGACGCTGCATTCCACCACCCTCGCGGCCTGGCATGCGAAGAACGCCAACAAAGGCGGCTCGTTCCCGCGCGGGCGGGTGTATCTTTTCTGCGACGAATTCACGAACTACAACGACACGACGATCGGCATCAAGGCGATCGAACTGCTCAATCGCGTCGGCTACGAGGTGATCATCCCCAAGCACGTCCAGAGCGGGCGCGCGCATTTTTCCAAGGGGCTGGTGCGCGAGGCGCAGAAGTACGCGATTCGCAATATCGAACTGCTCAAGGACGTCATCACGGCGGAGACGCCATTGATCGGCATTGAGCCATCGGCGATTTTGTCGTTCCGCGATGAATACCCTGACCTGATGCCGGCGGAACTGAAGGCCGCGGCGCGTTCGCTATCGAAAAACGCGTTACTGATCGACGAGTTCATCGGCCGGGAGATCGAGGCGGGACGGATCACGAGCGCGGCCTTCCGAGGCAGCGAACGCACGATCAAGCTGCACGGCCACTGCCATCAAAAGGCGCTCTCGAGCCTCGTACCGACGGTGAAGATGCTGGAGTTGCCGGCGGGCCACAAGGTGCAGGTGATTCCCTCGGGCTGCTGCGGCATGGCCGGATCATTCGGCTACGAGAAGGAGCATTTCGCGGTATCCCAACAGGTGGGCGAGCTGGTGCTTTTCCCGGCGGTGCGCACGGCCACGGCGGAGACGCTGATCGCGGCGCCGGGCACGAGCTGCCGGCACCAGATCAAGGACGCGACGCATCGCCAGGCGCTGCATCCGGTCGAGATCCTGCACGCGGCGCTGGCGTAGGTTTCGGCGAGACCGGGAGCTACTTTTTTGCCCAAATATCCGCAACCGGATAAACGACAAGTTCCTCGATCTTCGCTTCACCGTCCACCGAGAAGGCCGGGCCGTCGTCGGTGGATAAAGACCTCATGGAATAGGCCGCTTCACCGTGGTTCCAGAAGCTCTCAACGATGCCGCGATCAATAAGAAAGCGCGCCGTGACCTCCTTCTCAGGATGGATGACCGCGTCGGGGAGCGGCTTGGCCTCCTGGGTAAGCGCAAGTCGGCCTGTGGAGGGTTGAAAGCGAAACTCGCAGGCTCGAATGGTAATGGAAACCGACCCGTCCGCCCTGGGCCGGAAGCGCAGGACAACATCAAGGGAGGCGTCTTTGGCCAGGGCCGCTAGCTTATCTCTGGCCACCGCCGGGGTGACGTTATTCAACCTGAGCAGAGGCTCGCCGCGCAGAGCGTCGAGCTCCTCCACCGGCTCAAAACACAGCACATCCTCGCCATTGACGGCCCTCGGCTGCATCATCAGGGGCACCGAGGCACATTGGCTGAAAGACTCGCCGGGGAACCGCGTGCCGCGCGCCCACCCCATCATGACCGGGCGGCCTTTCGGCTCATTTTGGAAAGTCAGCGCGCCATAAAATTGCGGCCCGAGATGGGCGGGGCGCACTTTTGAAAAGGGCTTGAAAGTCTTGCCATCGAATTCCCCGAATTGATAGGCGGAGGGATAGGCCGCCTCTCTCGGTTTCTTCTCGGGAGACTCGCGCCAACAGCCATAAAGCAGCCAGACCTCCTTGCCGGTGACGGCTGATTTCATGGGCAAGAACTCCGGGCATTCATTCCAACCCGGAATGTGGCCGGTTTTTTCCCACCGGGTCAGATCCCTGGAACGGTAGATCGTGTAACCCTCGGGCTGGTCGCCGTCGGGGTTCATGTAAATGAGAATTACGTAATGTCCGGAAGGTTCGTGCCAGAACACCTTGGGATCACGATTAAGCTGGGGCAGAGCCGGATTGCCCGGAAAGCGCCGCCAGGTGCGGCCTCCATCGGCCGAGGTCGCAAGGTGCTGGCCGCGTGGCGTGGCGGCTGCGGTAAAAAAGAGCGCCGGGGTCGGCAAGGGCGCATCATCATTCACGCCGGGAATGCGCTGGCTCAACAAAACGGCGCTGCCGGAAAAACAATTACCGCCCTCGCCAGGAAAAAGCGCAAGAGGCCATTCCTCCCAATGGACCAGATCCCGGCTGATCGAGTGACCCCAATGCATGTCAAAGCCTGACGAATGGCCCATCACCGTGGGATTGGCCTGATAGAAAAGGTGATAAAGACCATCCTGCCAATAGGGGCCATTGATATCATTCATCCAGCCAATACGCGGGCTGAAATGGAAGCGCGGACGATGTGCTCCCGCGTAAGCTTGGGGATCAATGATCTCGCGGTCGCTGAGCTCGAGGCGATGCAAAACATCGGCGTCGTCCGACTTAAAACGAAAGGTGACCTCGCGCCCGCGAAACTCGCGGACATCATAGGAATACATGAAGTCCGGCTTCTCATCCTTCGCGACAATTTCCAGATGAATGAAACGACGAACCTTGCCCCCCTCCTCAATGGTAAAGCGCTCGACCCCGGCCTGCTTACCCTCGGTCCGCCGCTTCAACGGCAGCTGGAGAAAATTCCCGTCGATTTTCAAACGACGAACAACCTCGGAGCGCACGGCCCTGGGTGGAACCAGCGCGGCGTCACCACGGTCATCGGTGAGCACGATCTGATCGACATTCAGATGCCCCCATCCGGTTTTGCGGTCATCGACAATTTCGAGCCGGGCCTCGCGACCGGCAAACTCCGACACATCCCAAGATGCTGAAGCCATCGATTCATTGCCGCCGGGCTTCACATTGGGACCGGTCGCGGTACGCACCACCGAGCCGTCGACAACGAGATTCAGGCAGGTCTGATCGATCCAACCGCCGCCACCAATGAGAAAGGTAATGAACTTCCGGTCGATCTTGAACGGCGGCGAGGTCAGCCGGCCAGTCGCGGCATCACCGCCGTGGAAGGAGCTGGCCAAGCCCTGGCCAAGAAAACCCTCCACGCGACCCTGGCGGGGCAAGGCTCCTTTCGCAGGAGCCGTCCCGAAGGCCGTTCCCGAGGCCAGCCAATCACCGTAGCCGGGGCCTTCGAAATCCGCGATAACATCGGGCTCCGCGACGGATAGGGACGCCACCGCAAAAAAGCCGGCGACGCTCAAACCGTGAGAGAACATGCGATGATCAATGGCCGCCAGGCAGCCACTTAGGCGCGAGGCGGGTCAGGGCCTCGCGATAGCGACCGAGCGATGTCTCCTCATCGGCGGAGACATAGGGCGGGAGCAGGCGCAGGGGAAAGTCCGGCGCGCTGATCTTGTAGAGCAGCTTGTCGTAGGCGCCGTCGATGAGTGGCTGCGGGCCGATGGCTTCCTTGATGGCGGCCAGCCCGCCCTGCAACTCCTCGCGCATCGCGGCGAGCTTTTCGCCACGGGCGTCGAAGAATTCCCGGGCCCGCTTGGGATTGGTGCTGGCGATGGAGATGAGCAGGCCGCAGTCATAACGGTCGCGCATACGGGCGTAGCCGCCCTCCCCGAGGAAATGCTGAAGCTGCGGCGCGAGGGTGTGGAGCTCGGTGAGAAAGGCCTCGTCGTCCTTGGTGTTTTTGGTGGCGACCAGGTTGGGATGTTCGTCGGCCAGGTGACCATACTCGGCCGGAGTGAGGAGGCGCTTGGTGCGGAGGAGATTGTAGTGCAGGAACTGACAATCGCGAAAACGGCCGCAGGTCTCGCGGAAAAAAATCTCCACCTCCCGGTCGTTCAGCGCGGCCCAGGAAGGCAGCGAGACCTGGAAGCTGCGCGCGCCCCACCCCATCGCCCGCTCGATGCGCTCGAGCATGACGGGTAATGAGAGATGAATGATGCCGATAGTGGGATGGACGCCAGCCGAGCCCGACTCCTCGAGAAAGGAGCGGGAGATGGCCTCATACTGGGCGTCGGTGACGGCGTAGCCCTCGCCCGCAGTCCCGAAGACGTAAAGATACGGGGTGAGGTTCTCCGTGAGGTCGCGCACCTGGGCCCGGAACTTTATCTCGTCAAAGGCATAACTCTCGGTCCACGGCACGACGCAGGTGCCCATGATGGCGGACGGGTGGCGTTTGGCGGGAGTGCTGCTCATGGTCACTGGGCGGTGGCGCCCTTGATGTAGAGGGCGCTGAAGCGGATCTTCTCCATATCATCGCCCTGATAGGTCACACGCAAGCGGATACGATCGGGCAGGCCCTCCACGGAGGTTTTGCCCTTGAAGGCAACCGGCGTCTGAAAACCGTCCTGACTCACAATACCGGCGTCCGCGCCGGAAAAACCGGGGATGGGCTTGAGGTTATTGTCGAGGAGCTCGACCTTGAGCGAGGCGTGGGTGCCAAGGCCCTCGGCATTCACGTAGAAGCTCTGCGCGGCCTTGCTTTTCAAGGCGACGTCGGTGGTGACAAAGGAGGCAGCCAACTCGGGAACCTGGTACTCACCGCCGCCGATGGAGGTCTTTTCGAGGACAAGATCGCCGAAGCGGTCACGCGGCAGGGTCACGATGCCGACACCACCGCGAGGAGGCGAGCCCTCCCAGCCACGAGGGTCCCAGGCTCCATAATAAACCACGGATTGATCGCCGATATTCTCGAAGCCCTGGCCTTGGAGGAGCCCCCCCTGGTCCCATTCCTTGTCCTTGCCGAAGCGGATGAATTTCCAATCGTGCTTGGGCTCGCGGAAGTTAACGCCGTCGTTGCTGACGACAAAGCCGAGGTCGATGCTGACCCCGCGCCATTCCAGATCGCCATGCCAGATACCGTAGACGCCGAGGAGGACGTTGTTGCGGTTCCACACGCTGATGCCTTCGTGGGTCTGCTCGCCGTCGCGGCTCTTGCCAGACCCGAGCAGATCATGCTGGGCGGTGCGAACGAAACCGACGGCGCTGGCGGCCTCCCAGTTTTTGAAATCCCCGGAGATGAAGGAACGCACGACGCGGCCATGGTAAGGCAGCGCGGCCGCGTAGGCATTCTGACCGGAGGTGTAGTAGAGGCCGTCCCACTTGTAGAGGCCGCCGGCGGGCTCGTAGTGGGCCCACGGGATGACGACGTCCTCGCGGGTGATTTCTGCATTCACCGGCTTGATCTGGTTGGCCGATTTCCAATTCAAACCATCGGGGCTGACCAGTAGGGCCAGGGTGCCGAAACGGGCACCTTTCTCGCCCTTCTTAAACCAGGCATGCGCCGACATCTTGTAGCGTTCGGCCGGATCGGACTCGGGCTCGTACAAGACCTTTACGTTGAGGATGCCAAACGGATCGGTCTCGATGTTGACGAGGTTATTGTCCTTGTTGCCCTTGTACTCGACGAGGCCGAGGTTCGGCTTGGTCCAGGTGAAGCCGTCGGTGCTCTCGGCGTAGGCGACACGCCAGGGGGCGGAGCGGGGGCCGGAGCGTTCCAGACGATCATCGCCAGCCGCGACGTACCACATGCGGTACTTGCCATCGATCTTGATGACCGAACCGTAGAATTGCACGGCCCAGGAATCCGGAGAGCCAGCGGGACCACGCGGGACGACGGGGTTCTGCGGATACTTCACGGGCTGGCGCATCTTGATGCGCAGGTTCTCGGTGAAGGGGATGGAGTTTTGATCGAAGGCGAAAAGCGTGATGGCTTTCGTCTCGTCGAAATAAGTATCCGCGGCAAAAACGGGAGCGGCCATGCCTGCGGCCAGCGCGACGGCGCCAGCCCATTTGGTGATCTGGTGGTTTTTTATCATGGTCATTTTGGTGGTGAGGGAAATTGGGGTGGGTTACCAGGCGGTCCAGCCGCCATCGACGACGAGGCTCTGGCCGGTGACGAAAGAAGCGCTGTCGGTGAGGAGGAAGAGGGCCGGGGGTGATGCAATTGAAGCGCAGGTTGGCAGGGCCGTAGTGCACGGCGAAGTAACGCGTCATCTGGATGAGGGCGGCCTTGCCGGCGCCGTAGTCGATGGGGTTCGGCGTCATGGGCGCGTGGTAGATGGCCGGATCGGGCGCGACCATGCCGTACATGCTGGAGCACAGGACGAACGCGCCGGTCCCACGCGGCTTCATACGCTCGGCGAGAGCACGGGCGAAAACGAAGGTGGGAGTGAGGCCTCGGGCGAAGGTGCCCGCAAAATCCGCAGCGGGCAAGGTTTCCAAAGTGTGGCCCCGGGAGGAGGCGGTCGGAAGGTAGACGAGGCCGTCGGGCAAACCATGCGCGGCGATGACAGCATCGACTGCGGCCGGGATTTTCTCGACGTCAGTGAGGTCAAGGGTCTGGGGGATGGTGCGCTGGAGCCCGCTTTCGCTGACGAAGGCCTCGGCGCGGCCGGGCAGATCGAAACACACGACTTTTGCGCACTGGGTGTCGAGTTCGGCGGTGATGGCAGAACCCAAGTATCCGGCTCCGCCGGTGACCCATATGGTTTTGTTTTCGAGAGAGTGCCAGGGGGTACTCATGAAAAGAAAAGAGTAATTGTATACACTTTTTTCAAGCGAAAAGGATCCAATATTTCAGATGTTTCACAGAGATAATCTACCCTTTTAAGAGAAGGGGCAGTACAGCGGGATCGACGCTGAGAAGCAATATATATTCATGTGTATCCATAGAGAGCAGCGCCGCGAATTTCTTTGGAAACAGAAACGAATCAGTAATCGACGTCCACCTGGCCGGAGTAACCAGAGACGCGGATGGAAGCGGTTTTTTCGGTGATTTCCTTGGTGCCCTTCATTTCACGGAGACCGATTTCAATCCAGGCAGGAACCGCGCCGTTGCCGAGGGTGGCTTCGCCTTGGGAGTTGAAACCCAAAACGGTCTCCCCAAAATTCACCGTTTTGTTTTGGATCGTCTGAGAAAAGGCGAAGCTCGCATCGTCGAAACGCACGATGCCATCGATGCCGCCGGCCCAATCGGTCAGAATCGGGAGAAGCTTCACGTTTTGAATACGAATCGGACGGGAAACCATCCGGAGATTGGCGGCCGCCATGTTGGTGGTCCCATCGAGGGAGGAGACCATAACCATGAGCAATTCGGGGCTCGGTCCGGTGGTGGACTGGGAAAATCCCACCCAGGTCCAGGTGCTCGTGGCCATGGCCTCGGCCCGGGCTTGTTCGACAAGACCGCTGACATCGCCGATGGCGCGCTTCATCCCCTGCCCCTGGGCAATGCTGACCAACGCTGGCGCGGTCAGCGCCATGACAAGGACAAGGAGAGCGATGACGACGAGGAGCTCGACGAGGGAAAAGGCTGAAAAAACAGCATGACGAGATGCAACTATTTTTCGGTTAAGGCCCATAAATGTAGCGCGATCAGACATAATCAAGGGCGGGCAAAACGAGGAGGAGGCACCTCTTTTTTCCAAGACTCAAGCTCAGCGGCGAATTGGGGTGGAATCGTGAGACTACCCGATGAATTATTGGAGAATTTGTAAGCTCGCACTACTTCTCCGTCGTCGAAATAAACTGGCAGTTGAGTTTTAACGTCCAGATAGGCCGTAAGACCAGGTTTGCCAGCCATCTTGGCTCCGCGTTCTTTTAAGAGCTCAGTCGTAGTTTTGTTGCTATCAGGATCGACCAGTTCGCTCATCTCCCGCGGCGTCAGTCTGCGCTTCGCTGCGTCGGTGCCGAATACGAAGACCTTGCGGCCTTCAAAATCCTTCACTCCCGCAAAGTTCTCTTTTCCCACCCACTCCAAGGCCTCGAAATCGCTACGCCGGTAGTCCGAGTATTTTGCCGAGAATTGGCCGGCGGCGGGAATCGCTATCCGCGCAACCCCTTTTGTGTAGGGGGTTTCGTAGACTTGCCTATCGCCTTCGATCCACTTGTCCATAGTTCGACCGTTTCCCCAGACAGTAACCTCATGATAGGTGCCTCCGCTCTTTGAGACGGTCATCGAAACAGGCCCCATCATTTGGGCCTTAACTGCATCGTCCTGCGCCACGTCTAAATTTCCCTTAGCAACCGAAGCCAGCACCTTGGCACGATCTTCAAAGAACTGCACGGACCATTCCGCATTGGCCGGAGCGCGCTTCAAGATCGGCTCAGTCGGTTTGATCATATCGACCACTTGAGCCCACGATTGAGCCGCACCCAAAGTTGCGCACACGATCACGAGAGCAAGCCGCCTATTCATGCACTTCCTCCATGCGCTGGGAGATGACTTCGCCGGTGAATCGATCCATAGACACGTGCACCCAATACCGCTTCTCCCCTCGTACGACAAAGTCTGAGGCTGCAGCCCCTGGCTTGGTGAATTGGCCATCCTGAACGATGAGATCAATCAGGAACGTCCAGGCACGTGTGGTTCCCGGATCGACCAGGCCCCGTAGGACGTTCTGGTGACGCACTGGAATCATCTTATCCTCCCCTGTGAGCAGGTCGAACATTTGACTGGAAAATCCGCTGTAAGTCGCTCCCGTGACAAATTTTCCGATGACTTCGGCGCGGTTTCTCAGGGGGCCTTTGCCCGGGTCCGTCGTATTGGCAGTCCAATTCACCAAAGCCTGAGCCAGTGCGTTCGCATCCGCGTCTGGAAGGGAGGCCGAATCCGTGGTTTTCACGCCGCGCAAGAGAGCCTCAATCACTTCGGCGCGACGGGTATTGAGGTTGACCCGTCCCGCAACGATTGGATCGGCTTCCGGATCTTCCGGCTCATAAAGACAAAACATATCCAGTAAGGCTGCATCACCGCTTTGGGGAGAGAAAAAGTCCAACTGTTTCCATGGCTGATCCCGCATCGCATAGCCCAACTCCGCCACCGAACGGAAGGGGCGATTCAATATTACGGGGCGGCTGTTGAAGTTTCCATTTACTACTTTTGCCATGGGCAATCCTGGTGTATTTCCCGCCAAGGAACGTCCGCCCATCGCCAGGCGCGCTATCCCGTCGGCATCTTCGTAATATAGCAAACCACTATCCGTCGATTTGTTCTCAGAGAGTTGCCCAAGGGCGGCACCGCTTGGCACATTAAAACGAAATTTTGATTTCGCATCTGCGGGCCAAGCTCCCGCTACCGGTGCGATACCCGGTTTTTCATCGGGCCGAATACTCTTTCCGGGCGGAATGCCCGCCGTATCGGATACATAACGGGGCGGCGCATAGAATAATCTCATGCCAAACCGGTCAGTGCGCGGATCAGCTCGGAGATAATAACGCATAAATCGCGGATTGATGGAGGAGGCACCGTGATTACTACGGCCAAAATCAAAGGACTCCTTCCCCATGGAGAATTTTTCGTATGTATCGTAAGTGATCCATTGGCCGCCAGGCCCCAGATACTGGAGCGCAAAATCAATGGTGCCGCCTTCAACTTTCCCTATTTGAAGGTAGGTGTCATCTGCTAGCCAAGGTCCACCCCATGCGTAGCCTGCCCGAAAACCAATCACATCCAAACTGAGCTCACTGGCACTTCCATCATTTTGCTCCTCTGGGCCAATGGCGGGGTCGATATGGTCGACCGAACTGCCGGTGGCGCCGTCGGCGCTATCAAAGGCCTCCACAAGGGTACCAGCAGGATAGTTGGGGGACTTAAGGACATAAGGCTCTCGAAAAGCTGTCGCTGAAGTAGGGGTAAATCGTATGTAGTCGTCATCAGGACTAAATGACCTAGGTCCCACTCCTCCTGGTCCAGGCAGATCTCGTGGATCATTTAATTTTGAAACAGTATTCCAGTCGTTATCATAAATTCCGGTATTGACCCACCACTTCGTCTTTGCCGTCACTTCAATATCTGAGATCGGCAGGCCGTCAGGTGAGCGTATAGTGCTGGCCGTCACGCGAAAAGATGTTGGATAGGTACCGGTCCCAAGAGCATGTGGATTCCAGAGGATCGGTTGAATCATGACCACGTTGCGATACAAGTCATCCGGTATCGGCCTGCCTACAGCATCAAATTTAGCTTTTAATTTTGCCAAGCCAGTGGTCGTCAATGCAGTCGCCGGATTGAGTTGGTTTATCCGATAGGGCGCAGTTCGCAGACCGTAAAGATAAGGCAAATCCTCCACTCCACTGATGGTAGACCCGTTAAACAGAATCCGCGTCGGGTAACTGTCCTCATCGTACTGGTCAATGATGCTCGCAGCGATCTTCATGATCTGATAATCGATGGAAGAATCACGAGGCTCCATGATTTGGGCATGAAGTTCACCCACATTTAGTTGGCTACCTAGAGATCCTGCGGCAATAGCGGCCTTTAAAAGCTCGATCATGTTCGGCGGATTATCCCCGACCTCATGGAGGCGCCGAATCGATCCATCTCCGTCCTTCGCGATGTATTCCCATTTATCGCCCGTCCAGCGAAGACCGAAGTAGTCCTCGATTTTCCCAGCAGCGGTAGAATCGGGGTTGGGCGTGACATATTTCAAACGCTCAAGCGGAAATCGGCGTTTGACGACAGGCTGATCGCCATTGCGAACGGCCAACAGGGAGGGATTGATTTGTTTATCGACCGCCTGGCCTTCGTTTCCATAACCGTCATTCCCGCCCGTAGTTTCATTCGCTTTGATGGCCGGGCGGTTCGGATCGGGGCGGAACGATGGCTGGTCCAAGTCGGCCGAAAATGTGGTAAGGAAAGGCGCCGCATTGATAACATTACTACCAGCAGGAAACTGAGTGCTCAAAAATTTCAAAAGATCCTGGCGGCTGAAGAAGCGATTATCGGACTGCGTGCCGTTGGTATAAGGCTTGAGGAATCCTCCGGGTTCGCCCCAAGGGCCGGGGGTGGCGTTGGGAGAAGCCGCCGGCCGGCCGGCGACCATGGCGGGATAGTCCACGTCGCTGAGTTTGTTCCTCCAGGCAATGAAGTCGGCAACATTGGAATCGGAGCTAAAACCAGGGATGGCGCGCAGATCGGCCCAAGCCAGAGATCCTTTGGAAGCAGCCGAAGACGCGTTGGTAGGTGCGAAGCCGGCAACGTTGATGTCAAGCAGCCCATCGACTTGATAGATATTGTAGGCGAAACGACCCAGAACATAACTGGTCGAGGTGGGGGTTTTGTCAGCCACCTTAGCCTTGTCGAGCGCGCCGTTACTCGGCACAGCACCTGCCCGTGTGATCAAAATCCAGTCGGGAAGCTGGGTGGAGGCAAAGTTTCCGAGACTTCCGGCGGTGCCCAGAAGTTTCGGTTTATCCCAGCGCTGGGTGCTGATGATCCGCTGATTTCTCGAAGGGTCGAACGTATTTGCATTAGAGGCACGCGAACGCCCCTCATGGCGATAGGGAGGAAGGTTGGGAAAGAACGGTTGGCCGCTCACGCTCTGCTTCACCAAATTATTGAAATTGGCGTCGTTCGACATGGCTGGCACCTTTAAGACTCGCTTGGGCACCATGGCCCAAGGTTGGCTAACCTTCATGGCTGTGCCCTCTGCCGGGTCCTCGTCAGATCCGGCTTTCATCTCGTCGACCAAATCGTCGATGATGGCGGCGGTGGCAACCTCGCCGAGCATTTGGGTTTTCACGATGGCGGTGCTGGACTGGCTTTGCTGGAGGGAGCGCTGGCTATTGGAAAGGAAGGCCAGCAGCACGACGGCCAGGATGACGATGAAGGCCAGGACGATCAGCAAGGCGCTGCCTCTTTCCGAGCGGTCCTGAAGTTGGCAGAACGATCGATTCGCTCCGTGGTTTTTGAAAAATTTCATGAGGCAATCAGTGGTTGTAGACGGAACCGTTGAGCGATGTGGGAACGGTTTCATGGTTTCACCCGGAAATAGCGTTGATGGAACTTCAGCCCCTGCTTCACCGGGGGCAGGCCGCTAAAATCCACTGCCTGCCAGACAGGCAGAATGGGTTGATTGTCGACCACGTCATTCAGGCGATTGACGATGGAGGCTCGTTCCGACGCCGTCAGCTTTTGCAGACTGTCCTCGTCCAAGGTCGCAACGGTGACGATGACGGACGCCAGGTTTTCGTAGAATTCGTCCAGTGCCTCCGAGTCGGTGGGAGGCCGGGCCAGGATATCTCCATTCTGCATGGCAAAGGACAGTTCAAAGCGAAGGATGCCTGGAGCGATGGGCTGGGCGCTGATGGGCGGCGAATCAGTTTTGGCGTTGGAAACGTCGATCTTCGTCGTGTCGTCCGACCAGCGAAGGGCCTGCACGTAACGCATGACGGTGTCCACCTCGATGTTCCGGGAACGATCCCGGTAGGGGCCGACCGCATAGCCGACATTCGCCATCCGTCCGGTGGCATCGGGACTCTTGGCGTCGGTCAGCAGGATCAAGGCGTCGTTTTTGGACGCGCCCCGCTCGGGGAGCGTTTCGTTTTTCCGGAACTCCATGCGAATGCCGCCGGAATTGACGGCGGAACCGATGTCAAAACCCAGACGGTCAAACATGGCGCGTGGCTGCTTGTTCACTTCCATCCGCCGCGTCGAGGTCGATGCCATCTGCGAAAAGTTGGAAAATGCCGCAGTCAGCAACGTGACCAACACGGCCAAGACGGCGAAGCCGACCAAGAGCTCAAGGATGGTGAAAGCCTGAGCGCGACCATTCGACCTACCGCGAAGGTGCACTCCGGCGATGCCGCCGCGGACGGAGAAAAAATGCTGATGAGCGCCCAGAGGCCGGACAGATGGAGACATGACTTCCGAACAGTTCCTTGGTTGGGGTTAGTTTATTCCAGACACATCAAACCCACTCCCCCCGGCACCGTTGTGCCAAACTCCCCGGGCCCTTACTTTGACAATGTTGAAACATCCAAAAAGCAGTCAGTTCAGCACGATCCCCTCGGCTACAACGTTTTGCTGGGCGAGCTGTGGCGCTTGGGCGCGGGTGATGTACACGTGCAACTGCCGGGCATTCGCGTCTCCGCTGGTGGTACCAGCCGTCCGATACCATACCTTGTAGGCAGCATTGGCGGCGATAACCGTACGTTCTCCCGAGTCGTCGACCAAAAATGAATCTTCCGATCCGACGCCCGTCTTAATCTTGTAATCCGGGGTATTCCCATTCTCATCGGGAGCCTTTTGAAATTCGTTTTCAACCACGGTGAATAACTGACTTGCGGCCAATTGTTCGGAGGCGCTCCGTTCCTGCCGCAAACCCACCGGGAGCATGCCGAGCATGGCGACCAGGCAAAACGAGACCAAGCCCATGGCCATGGTCACCTCGACCAGCGAGAACGCAGACCGACCGCGGCTGCGGGGAGCCAGGGAAGTGCGGTTGAGCTCAGCCGTGATTTGCGTGTTTGTATACATTGGTATATTCAAGTTCCTAGAGATTCTCTGAGGAAAAGCAGCATTCATGCCAACTTGATGGGGAGGTTGAAATTTCGAGGGGGTGATGACAAAATGTATACACCGAATGGCATTTCGTCAACCGCATTTCCTGCAGGAATATCGGCTTCCCGCTTGATTCAGAATTATAAAAGTTTGGGGGGATTTGGTGCATCTCTGCCTCCAGATTGAGATACAATGTATATACAATGACAGGGACTGTAAAGAAAAATACACCCCTGAATGGAGAATCAGGCAATAGAGGCAGCCGAAATGCCTGACCTCAAATTTACTTCAGCAGGTTAGCCAGAGGCTCCCGCATGGCTTCAGCCCAAATTTTGTATCCGTCAGCATTGGGGTGCAGCAAATCGGGCATGATGGTTTTCGGAAGGGTGCCATCGGCTTCCATGAACTTGGGGCCGATATCCAAAAAGAATACATTTTTTCCGTCATCCAATTTGGCGATGATCTGATTGACGGCTGCGACATCGGCGCGTTCCTGGGAGTCCTTCTCCCCGCGAGGAAAAACGGCCAGGAGGAGGATTTTGGCGTCCGGCAGTTGCTCCCGCAGATAGTTGACATTGGCCTCGATGCCGGCGGCGATCTCGGGGACCGTGTTGCGGCGGGTTTTGCCATCGCTGTTGAGACCGATGTTATTTGTGCCGATCATCATGACGATGGCCTTGGGTTTGATCGGGCCGAGCTCGCCATTCTGCAGGCGCCAGAGGAGATTTTGGGTGCGATCGCCGCTGATGCCCAGGTTAACAGGGTGCAGCGGGACGTAGTTGGCCTCCCAAGTTTCAATGCCTTTGCTGCGCCAGTGGTCAGTGATTGAATCGCCGAGGAACAGAATCTGGCAATCGGTGGCTTTTTTGGAGGCTTCAACCAGGCCGAGATGGCGTTTCATCCATGGCTCGTTGGCCCGGCGTACAACCGGCACCACGGCGGTATTAGGCTTGCCTGCCACTGCCGCAGGTTTGGTCGCAGTGTTGGCCGGCTCGACGGCGGTATTGGCCAGGGCGGTAAGGGAGAGGCTGAGCGCACCAAGAAGTACGCTCGAAATCACGGAACGACGCATAATAGGAAAAAACTCAGCGGTTGACCTTCACCTGCAGGCTCGTGCCGGTCCAGACCAACTCCGGCTTAAAACTCTTGTCGAACCCGTTGAAGCTCACTGTGACATTGGACAGGCTCAATTCGGTAGGGGCCTTGTCCGCGGCAAACTTAACCAGGGTGATGGGCTTGTGGCTCATCGAGGGCTTCAAAGCCGTCCCGTCGATCGTGAGGCGCGCTCCCGCCTGAGAGAAAACCAAGGCAGCGACATCGGAGGATGGTGTGAGATCCACGGGGTTGAACGAGTCATTCGGGCCGAGAGCGAAGATCAATTCGCCATTGCCGCTGACTTCCCAAGCCAGCCCCTGGCCGGAAACACTGGCCGCATGTCCGATGGTCAATACTCCACCGGTTCCGCCACCGCCTTTGACATTTTTCTGCCGGCCCACCACGATGGTGCCATTGAAGCTGCCGCCGGTGATTTTGGCCGTCGCATGGATGGCTTGAGTAACCCCACCGGAGTACCCGATCCGAAACGCGTTATTCATGACCGTCATGGAACCGCCGGTCTGCTCATAAGTGGCGGTGACAGAGGATTCGGGATTGCGGCCTCCGACGCTAAAGGAACCGCCTTCGGCATTGTTTCCCACCGAGACCGTGCCATCGCTGAGAGTGAAATGACCGGTCGAGTTATCGCCAAATCCGACAACCACGCCGCTAGCCAGGCGAAGTTCCCCTCCGCTGATCGTGACCGAGCCGGTCGAGTTCATGCCGAAGCCGATCTGCATGCCGGCGCCGGTTTTGTTCCCCACTCCCCTTACCGTGCCGCCGGAGATATTCAAGGTCCCGACCGAGTTGTCGGAACGGCTGATCACAAAGGCCCCCGCGGCGTTCGCATTCACCGTGATCTGTCCGCCCGAGACATTCAGCGTTCCGTCCGGGGACGATAATCCGCCGGTATTGTCTCCGATATAAATCCGGCCAAAGTTCGGCGAGGATCGGCCCGTGTAGTCCACGGTGAAACCGCCTTCGATATGAACGATGTCTCCAGCTACCGGCGTACCGCCGGGCTCCCAGGTAATGGCATCCCATTCCCCGCTAGCCTGCGCGACGGGCTCGCCCGCGTGGGCTGTGATAGCAAAGGCCGCCGCCGAAGCGGCGACCAGGATATACTTCATAGTCAGATGCTACAGCAGCCGAACGTTTAACCGCGGGTCTGACGACGGCGGCGAGTCACCACCCAGCCCAGCGCAGCCGCTCCCAGGATCATGGCCGTGGTGGAGGGCTCGGGGACCACATTCAACTGCAGGCTGGTATCCGTCCAGACGAGCTCTGCGAAAAGACCGGGAGCAAAGTTTTCATAGAAAAAGTCCACATTGGATTTGCTCAGCTCACTTGGGCCCTTGCCCGAGTCAAACAACATCAACGTGATCGGATCGAAACTTTCCGCGTAAAGAAGATTCGTGCCATCGATGGTGATCTTTGCGCCATCCTGCGAGAAGAGCAACGCAAGGGTGGTGGCAGCCGTGAGATCCACCGCATTGAAGGCTTCTGTCGTTCCGAGTTGGAAGATGATTTCGCCAGTACCGCTCACCTCCCAAGCTTCAGTTTTGCCGGCGACATTCGCCGCAGCTCCGATGATCAGCGTGCCAGTTCCACCTCCGGTAAGAACGCTGCTCGCCCGGCCTACCCTTACATTGCCGGTGAAGGAACCGCCGGAAAGCAGTGCCGTTCCTTGAATGTTCTGATTAGAAGAACTCGAATAGCCCACCAACATATAATCGGCGCTGTCGACTGGCAGCGTACCACCGACTGTCACCGTGCCAGCGGTTTGCGTGAAGGTGCCGCTTGTCGTCGCGTTCGTGGAGCGACCGCCAACCCAAAGGTTTTGAGATCCCGCAGTACCCGTGCCAATAGCCACGGTGCCACCACTGACCAGCATGTTACCGCTGGCTGAGGTGCCTGAGCCCAGTGTAATGCCTGTGCTTGCAGTACCAGTGCCTGAGCCCACGATAAGGGTGCCGCCACTCACCGTTATGCTGCCCGTGCTTCCAAGACCCAAACCGGCGCCAATGGCACCATTCATCCTCAATTCACCTGCACTGATGTTAAGATTGCCCTGCGAATTTTCCCCGAAGCCAAGCTGCATCCCAGTGCCACCGGTACTGCCTATTCCAATTACCGTGCCGCCCGTCACATTGAACGTGCCAATCGAGTTGGCTGCGCGCCCCACCACATAAGCTCCCGCTGCGTTTGAGTTCGACGTCATCGTTCCGCCCGAAACCGTCAGCGTCCCGTTATTTCCAGTCGGGAGTGCCCCGAAGCTGTCTCCCACATACACCCGAGTCAACTGCCCCGAGTTTCCTGAAGTGAAGTTCACAGTATAACCGCCTTCGATATGTACGGTGCCGCTCGCTACCGGCGCAACGGCGGGAGACCAGATATTTGCATCGCTCCATGTACCGCTCGCTACCGAGACACTCTCAGCTGCTTGACCTGTGGCCACCAAAGCCAGCGCGGACGCGGTAACTAAAAGATATTTCATGGCAGGAAACTTACGAGAGGTTGTGCAATGGGTATTCATGGGGTGGCTCTTGTGTATACAGGTATAAGTATTGGTGGTCAGACTCATCGTCAAGCGAATTAGTGAATTTTAATGGTTGTGTACGCGCCGGACCAATTACCGGCCCGTCGGACACCAAGCACGAAGCATGCCATTTCGGAATAAAGCTTTCAAATAAAGAGGAATTTGCACGTTGGTGGCTGGGCGACAATCCCCAGCGGACTGGGGTGATTTTAAAAAAATGGGCGAAAATCACCAAATTTGCCGTTTTTGGTGCCATGACCGTAGAAAAATAAGGCAACTGGTCGCAATGCATGGGTTTTTTCCCTGAGTTCTGTCCCTGCCGGTCGAATTGTTAAAACGCTTGACTCTCTGTAGAAATACTCGTGTATACATTTTCATTCAAAATGAAGATCAGGAGAGTTTCCGCCAAAGTGCACTTTCGGACCCAGAGCGCGATGAGAGAATCCCATCAACCAGCGCGCCCGGGTGATCTTACGACGGTTGTTCTCCATTAATTTACGCCACTATCATGACTTCACAACTGACCACCCCTGTCCTTTTGTCCCCCCTCCCCGATCCTGTAGGGTACGCTGGCAACTTTGCAGCGAGCTTGAACGGACGCCTCCTGACCGGTGGAGGATCGCAATTCCCGGACAAGCCCCTCTGGCTGGATGGGAAAAAAGCTTACAGCGACCGCATTCTGGCCCTGAATGAACTCAATGGCGTCTGGGTGGAGTTGAAAACGCGGTTACCTCTTAAAATGGCGCATTTTGCCTTTGCGGCCTCGGATGAGGCGGTTTACCTGGCGGGTGGCATGACGGCTGATGGTCTGCTGAAAGAGGTTTTCGAACTGCGCGCGAAGGGTGAAGAAGTCGTGATTCAAACCCTGCCTGAACTCCCGAAGCCGCTGGCGTATGCGGCGGGCTCTCTGGCGAACGGGCGATTTTATGTCGCCGGCGGGCAACATGATGCCACTGTGAAAGTGGCCACACCGGAGGTCTGGTCGCTCGATACAGCCAGCCCGAAGGAATGGCGGCGTGAGCCGGATCTCCCCGGGACCGGCACCTTCGTCGGGGCGATGGCCTCGGACGGAAAAAAACTCTTCTTTATCGGCGGGGTCGGCTTCGATGCGACCGGCACAGGCGTGCAATCAAAAATGGTGTACCGGCTTGCGCCGGAAGGAAAAGAGTGGGAATCCCTCGCCGATCTGCCCGAGCCACGGGTGGGAGCCGTGACCCCCTGCCCCATGGTGGGCGAAAACCGCATTTTTGTCATGGGCGGCTATGCCAGCGGGTTCGCTGGTGAGCGTCGCGACCATCCGGGCTTCAGCACCCAGACCTTTCTTTACGACATCGGCGGAAACACCTGGAGCAATGGCCCAGTGCTGCCCCACGAAAAGCCCACGAACAAGGACGCGACCTCCGACCAAGGCCCGGCGCCTATGGTGGCCGCCCCCGGCGCCGTCTGGCGCGGCCTTTTTGTCGCCGTCGGCGGGGAAGTCCGCGCTTCAGTGCGGACGCCGGCCGTGATAGGCTATCAACTGGCTGCGCTCTAATTCACCCTCCGCGGCCACGAACGGCGGCGGATCTCATGCATTTCACTTCACACATCCAAAACATCCATCCATGAAAATCATCGACGTCCGCACGGTTTTGCTGACCGGTCCATCCACCAACGATCCCTACATCCACGAAATCCGTGAGCGCCGCAGCGCCGCATTCATCGAGGTGGTGAGCAGCGATGGGGTCGTCGGCGTGGGGGAGACCTATGGCGGTTATTTCTGTCCCGAGGTGGTTCCTTCCATTGTTGAGTTCTTCAAACCCATCCTTATCGGCCAGACGGTGGAGGATATTCCCGAGTTGTGGCAGCGGATGTACCATTGCGGAAACTTCTGGTGCCGCGTCGGGCTCGGCACGATCGTGCTCAACGGCATCGAAGCAGCGCTGTGGGACTTGAAGGGCAAACAACTGGGCCTGCCGGTGCATGAGTTGCTTGGCGGCTCGAAATTTGACCGCCTGCCCTGTTACGCCACGGGCGGACCGACCAATTACCCGAAGGAGCGGCTCGCTAAAAAGATGGATTACTATCTGGGCCTCGGGTTCCGAGGCTTGAAAGTGGGTGCGGGCATGCGCTCGGCGGAGGGCAAATTTCTGGGCAAGACGCCGACCGAAGCGGCGGATTTCGAGGCGGACAAAATTTCTTTCATGCGCAACCACGTGGGTCCGGACGTGAATCTGATGATGGACGCGCACATGGGCAACAATCACACCTTTACCTGGACGGTGGACATCGCCATCGCGGTGGCAAAGGCGCTGGAGCCCTACAATTTGTTCTTCCTTGAGGAAGCTCTGCACTACACCGACCCGTGGGGTTACGCCGAGCTTTGCAAGGCCACGACGACGCCGATCGCGGGTGGCGAGTGCCTGACGGCGGCCTATGAGTGGAAGGTATTCGCCGAGCGCGATTCCTTCGATATCGGCCAGCCCGATGCGTCCTTCACCGGTGGTCTGACCGAATTCCTCAAAGTTTCCAAGATGCTGGAAGATCGCGGCCGCAAGGTAGCGACCCATGCCTGGGGCGCGGGCGGTTCGCTGATGCAGAACGTCCACGCGGGCTTTGCCACGCCGAACATGTGCATGCTGGAAGTGCCGCCGGACTATGCAGGCCTGCACTCCGACCTGATCGACGGCGGTCTGGTGATCAAGGACGGCTTCGTGCTGCCACCCGAGCGGCCTGGTCTCGGCATCACGCTCACGGACGAAATCAAGAGCCGGTATCCCTTTGTCCCCGGCAGCGGTGAATTCAACAGCGTTCCCGGCAAGATCCTGGCCCCCTAGCCGACTACCCGCCATGAAAATCCTGATTGATGTCCCCGTGCACGACGAGGTGCTGGCTGCGTTGCAAAGTTCCGGCCGCCACGAGATCGATTGCCTGACACCGCCCAGCGACATCGCGCGGGAGGTCGATCCGGCCCGGCTCAAGGATGCAGAGGTGCTTTTTTGCAGCACGCCGCCGAAGAACTTTGCGGACATGGAGGCGGTGAAATGGGTGCAGATCGCCTCGGCTGGTTATACGCAGTTATTCAGCCACGACCTGCCCGGACGGGGCATCCGCGCCACGAACGCGCTGGGATGTTTCGATGTGCCGATCGCCGAATGGGTCATCGCCATGATGGTCAATCTCGCGCGCGACATGCGCCAGATGGTGAGAAACCAGGAAGCAACAGTGTGGGACCGCTCCGCGGTCTTCCAACGCGAGATCCGCGGCCTGACACTCGGCCTATGGGGCTACGGCGGCATCGGCCGGGAGACCGCCCGCCTGGCCAAACAAATGGGCCTGCGGGTGCATGTGCAGACACGCAACGGCATCGGCCCGCGCAAAGACAGCTACTACGTCCCCGGCACCAGCGATCCGGAAGGTGTGTTACCCGACCGGGTCTTCAAAGCGGGAGAAGAACTGGAATTTCTCAAGGACCTGGACTTCCTCGTCATCGCACTGCCGTTGACCAACAGCACCGACGGACTCATCGGCGAGCGGGAGTTGCAGGCGCTGCCGAAGACGGCCTTTGTGCTCAACCCGTCGCGCGGCCCGATTATTCAGCAGGAAGCCCTTCTGCGGGCCTTGAATGAAAAGTGGATCGCCGGTGCGGCGCTGGACACGCACTACAAATATCCGATGCCGCCCGAGCATCCGCTCTGGCGCTTTCCGAATGTGATTTTCACTCCTCATATCTCGGGCTCCAGCCTGAGTCCGAGATTCAAGGACCGGCTGTGGGAGATATTTGCCTTAAACTTAGAGCGCTACGAACAAGGAAAAACCTTGCTTAATGAGCTCACTCCCGCGCAACTGGCCGGAGCTTAGTTCCGCACCTGGTTGCCATGACAACCAAGGCGGGAGTGAAAGAACTCCCGCCGGAAATTAAGGGTCGCTAGCCGTTGCGATTGGGCGTGCCGAGGACGTGCGTCTTCGGGGGCAGCATCACATTATCGAAGGTCTGAGTGAACATGGCGGCGGCAAAGAACGCCACGGCGCGCAGGGTTACGTCACCCACATTCACCAGATCGTGGCGCAGGGGAGTCGGTAGCACGAACACACTGCCGGGGCCCACGGGATAGATAGCGCCACCTTCAATATGAAGCTCGCCCTTTCCGGCGACGATGTATTGAGATTCCTCGGTGGCATCGGTGTGCCAGCCCAGGCGGCCTCCGGGCTCGATCTCGTAAACGATGGTCGATGATTGCGTGGTACCGTGTGCGCCGTAGACCACGAAGGCACCGTTCCACCGGACGGATGGATCGTCCTCTCCCCGGATCTGAACGCGTTCAAGTTTATCTGATTCAACTACAGGAACTATAGGATTCATGACTTTGAGGCTCGTTGGGTTTGAGCGAGCCCTTAGAGCGTCATCGCTTTCCCTAAGGAGTCAATTAGAATCCGGAGTAACTTGGTTAAAACACCGGCACACAAATTGTGAATAACTAAGGATGGTGAATAAGTCGGCCATCCCCACTCACGGCAGATTTTCCTTCAATTCGCGGGCGGCTTCTTCCGGCTGCCAGAAAGTGGCGTCCACACCGTCGTACCTCACCACGGTAAACATGCCTCGGGCAAGATGATAGGTGATGTGGCAATGGTAAGCCCAGAGGCCCGGGTTGTTCGCGTCGAACTGGATCTTCATCGTGCTGCCGGGAGGAACGCTGACGGTATCGCGCATCGCACCGGAGACGGATTGGCCGTCAATCTCGACGACTTGGAAATCGTGGCCGTGGAGGTGCATGGGGTGGGACATCATGGTTTTGTTGGTCAGAGTCATCTGGACGCGCTCGCCTTTAGCGACATTGAGCGAATCGCGATTCGGATAAGCCTTGTCGTTGATGGTCCAGACGTAGGTGGCCATGTCGCCGCCGAGGAGGGAGGGAAGCTCGCGGTTGACGGGAGAAGCAATTAGGGGCTGAGCGGCGCGGAGGCGGAGTTCCTGGGTGTTATCAAGAGCTCCGGCGAGAATGCTGGACCCGACGGAGAGCAGGGGAATGTGTGCGCCTTTGGTGACAAGGACAACGCCAGCCTGGAGGGTGGTGCCTTCGCCCAAACCGAGGATGGGGAAGGCTCCGCCTTCGGCGGGAATCCTGACGCGGAGGTCGATGCGCTGGGCAAGGGCGAGTTGGAAGAAGTTGCCCTTGAGCGGTTCCACGGCCTTGCCATCGACGGCCAGCAGTTCGGCAACGAGAGTTCCGGTATCGACGAAGAGGTTGGTGGCGGCACCGGCGGCGATGAGACGGAGGAGAACGGTTTCGCCGGCCTTCACGGAGATGATCTCGGGATCATCGGCGGTGCGGCGGTTGGCCAGGAGGGCGTCGTATCTGACATCGATGTCGGTGGGAGGCCGGTTCATAACCTCGCCGACGAATTGTCCAGTCTCAGCGTTCCAAGTCTGCACGCGGGCGGGCTTGGAATTTTTCATGGCCATGCCATTCATGCCCCCGCCCATCTTCGGCATGGGGGCTGCGGGCTTGAGGAGGGCGGCGAGAATTTGGTTCGGCGTCTTGAAAGAGAAGTCGGAGAACATGACGGTGACCTGCCGTTCCGCTTTCGCAAGCTCGACGTCATTGAGGATGACGAGCGGCGCGGCTGTGAGCACCTGTTCCTGCAGGCCATAGTGCGAATGCATCCAGTAGGTACCGTGCTGCACGAGGGGAAATTTATATTCCTGCTGACCGCCGGGAGGGATGGGATTCTGGGTCACGTAGGGAACGCCATCCTGCAGATTCGGCAGGATCAGGCCGTGCCAATGGATGGTGGTCGGAAAGGGAAGTTGGTTTTTCACGATGACGTGAAAGCCATCCTTTTCGTTCACCGTGAGCCCGCGCGTGCCGTCGGGCTGCACGATAGTGAAAACCTCCGCGGTCTTGCCGCCGACGGTGATGGTTTCCGGTTTCACGATCAATTCCACCGGAGCGGCGACAGCCAGACGGGGGAAAAGCAAAACGGCAAGCAAAGGGAGGATGCCCAGTTTCATGCGGCCTCAACTCTGCAAGATCGTTGCGGGCAAAGGCTTTTCCATCGCCCGCGCCGGGCCTGGCACCGCCTCAGGCTTCGATGATGTGATTGCGAATGGCGTAACGGATAAGATCGCTAAACGACTTGAGCCTGAGCTTGCGCATGATGACGGACCGGTGGGTCTCAACCGTCTTCACGCTGATGCCGAGGATCGCCGCGACCTCCTTGTTGCTGTGCCCCTCGGCAAGGAGCTGGATCGTCTCGCGTTCCCGCGGGGTGAGGTCCTCTTCCTTGCGTTCATCGGCAGGCGCATTTTTTCCCGTGCGCAAAAATCCCATGAATATCCACTCGTGCAGCTTGGAACTGCAAAAATGCCGGCCTTCCTGCACGGTCTCGACCGCAGCCCGCAGATGGGTGACCGCATCGGACTTGAGGACGTAACCGAAGGCCCCCGCCTGAAACACCTCCCGCACGAGTGCCTCGGTTTCATGCATGGTGAAAATGATCACCTTGGTCTCGGGGTTGTTACGGCGAATCTGGTGCGTCGCGTCGATGCCGTTGAGTCCCGGCATGCTAAGGTCGATGACGGCCACGTCGGGCTTGAGCTTGTCCACCATATCGACGACCTCCCGTCCGGAGGACGCTTCTCCGCAGACCTCCCAGCCGGGATAGCTGGAAAGCATTTCCCGGACACCATGCCGCACGACTTCGTGGTCGTCGGCGATCAGGATTCGCACGGAGGGGGATTTCATTGGTACCAGGGCAACACCGCCTTAATTAAGGTGCCTTCGCGTCCGGAGTCGACGTAAAGTTTGCCGCCGAACTGCCGCAGTCGTTCGCGCATGCCGGCGATGCCGACCCCAGCCAACCGTGAACTGCGCAAGGGGCTGCCGGAAGCGTCAACCGGCATGCCCCGGCCATCATCCCTGATTTCCAGATGAATCGCCTCGGCATTCACCTCCAGCCGAATCCAGACGCGCTTGGCCCCGGAGTGCCGATGCACATTGCCAAGTGCCTCCTGGACGATGCGGAAGATCGTGGTCTCAATGTCGGGTGTCAGGCGTTGCAGGAACTCGGGAACATCCAGGCGGACGACGATTTCCGTCCGAGCCATGAAGCCGTCCACGTACCAGCGCAGAGCGAAGATCAAACCCACCTCGTCGAGCAGCGGTGGGTGGAGCAGGTAGGAAATCGTCCGCACCTCCTTGAGGCTAAGGTCGGTCAGGGAACGAATCTCGCGGAAGGCGGTTTTGGTTTTATCGTCGGCGGCTTCCACGAGCGGCTCGATCTTGGACAGCAACATTTGCAGGGCCGAGAGATTCTGGGCGGTGGAGTCGTGCAACTCGCGGGCAAACCGCCGGCGCTCGGCATCCTGGAGGCGCATCAATTTGCCGGAGAGCTGGCGCAGTTCATCGCTGATCCGGCGCTTGATGGTGACGTCGCGAAAGTTCAATTGGATCACCTGCTTGCTCTCCTCGTCATAGACAGAAGCGGTAACTTCAACGCTGCGCATCTCGCCATTGGCGGCCGGCAGGACGATTTCCACGTTCCTAGTCGGCTCCTTGCTCTCAAAAAGGGTCTGAAGGATGGAGGAGGTTTTCCGGCTTTGCAGATGGGGGAGCTTGTCGAGGGTCTGGCCGACCATCAGCGCCGGCGACAGCTGCAAGAGATGGCAAACGGTGGGATTGGCATCGGCCACGGTGAATTTCTCGCGGTCGACGATGAGAATGCCATCCGTGGCGGTTTCAAACAGGCGGCGGTAGCGGGTCTCGGAGGCTTCGATGAGTTTCTGAGCGTGGCGAGCCTCGGTGATATCTCGCGCGACCGACTGGTATTCGCGCAGTTCACCTTCCGGAGAAAAGATCGCCCGTTCGGTCCGACGCCACCAGGCCATGGTGCCGCCGCGCCGCTTCACGCGGTGGTCGAAGGACTTGACCGGACTGGCCGGAGAAAGATCGCGCACTACCTTCCCGACAAGAGTGAGATCTTCCTCGAACACGAAGTCCTCGACCTTCCGGCCCATCAGTTCCTGCCGTGATTTCACCAGATAGTTGCAGAGTGCGCCGTTGACGAAGGTGATATCGCCGGAAGGAGAATAGCGGAAAATAAAATCGGTCTGGTCCTCGACGATGCCGCGATAATTGGCCTCGGCATGGGCCACGGCCCGAGCGAGGTCTTCGATGCGAAAGGCGAGGTCGGCGAGTTCGCCCCCGCCCATCGGTTTGAGGCCGGAGGGCAGCTCTCCGGCGGCTGCGGCCCGGCGAAGCTTCTCGCCCATGTTGCGCACGGGAAAGATGACGTTGGTATCAAGCAAATACCATACGACCATGAGGAGAATGCCGGCGGAGGAAGCCAGGGCGATGACAAAGATATGGATAGTCCGCTGGACCTGGCCATGGAGCGTGCGGGGACTGGTCAGCTCTGCCGTGCCGACGAATTTTTGCCTTAAGTCCTGGAGCGCGATGGAGCTGGAGATGAGGTTGGGGCTGTGAATTTTAACCATCGGAGCACGCGAACCGGAAGAAGCCGTCCCGCGCCCGGCCGGAAGAACCCGCACTTGAAACTCGGCGAACTGCTCCATCTCCGCGAGTTCGCGCTCACCCATCAGGCGGCCCGCGACCAAGGTGCCGGCCACCGGTCCCTGCTGGTCGCCATGGACGATGGGCATGGCAGCCACCAGAGCGATCTGGCGACCGACCAGCATCAATCCGACCTCCGGCCGATCAAAGCGCTGCTGGGGTACCAGGCTATTTTCCCGAATGGCGGCATCAAGCTGTTCGGGCGTGATCTTGTCCCAATCCAGCCGGGCCTGGTCACTTTGGCGGGCGAGGAGAGTTCCGTCCTGCCGCCAGATGGTCAAAAAATCCAGGCGGAGGTTGGCAAGCGCTTGCTCCGACAGGTTCTTCGCCGGAAAGTCCGGATTCCGACCTGAGATAAATTCGTAAAGGTCGTCCGAGGCTGCCCAGTCTTTCAGGGTGAGCACGAGAGGGGTGAACTCCTGGCTGATTTCCGATTTCAGATGAACCGCCTGTCGCGCCATGGCGTCGGCTTCGATCTGAGTAAACTGGCGCTCGATAATAATCCTGACCAGCGCGAGCACAATGGCAAACAACAGGAGCAGCGTGAGCGAGAAGACCAGCAGCGACTTTGACCGTAAGCTCATCGCCAAGGAGACTAACGCGGAGGCACGGCGGGTGCGCTCTGGGCGGATGGAGCTTTCTTCTGCGGCAGGACCACACGACTCAGGTTGAAGATCGGGCCATAAATCGCGTAAACCAGCAAGCCCACGAAGGTTCCCATCACGACGATAGTGATGGGCTCGAGAATCTTGTCGATCTGGTTGGCGATGGTTTCGAGGTCCGACTCATAGTCGAGAGCGATCTGGTCGAGCATCTCGGTGGCGCTGCCGGTTTCACCGGCGATCTGCATCATGGCAGCAAGCATGCGGCCATCGGGTCCGAGACGTCCCGACTCCTGCAGGAAACTTTCGGGCAGGCCCTGTCCCTCGGCGACCCGCTCGCGTACAGCCACAAAAAACTCCCGGAAATCCACATGGGTGGCGCCGTCGGCGGTAATATCGAGGGCCAGACTGATGCGCACATTGGCCTGTAGCAACATAGCCAGCACCCGGAAGCTGACAGCGGCGGCGGATTTCCGGACAATGCCGCCGACAGTGGGAATGGCAATCACCAGCCGCTGTACCTGGTGGTTGCGGTAGATGTCGGGCCACTTTTTGAAAAAGATGCCGAGGGCGATAAAGGGCAGGACCGCCAGATAGGGCTGATGAATCAGGATGTTCGACAGCGTCATCATCGCGATGGTAGCAAAGGGCAGGCTGGCCTTCATCGAGGTATAAAGCTTAGCGATAGCCGGAACGAGGGTGAAGCTCATCACGATGACCACGGTCACGGCGATGAAAAGGACGATGGCCGGATAGATCATGCCGGCCTTCAATTTCTTGAGAATCTTGAGGGTCTTCTCATTGCCGGTGGCAATGCGTGTACAGACCAGCGCCAACTGGCCCGACTCTTCGCCGGCGCGCATCAGGGCGAGCACATCGTCGCTGAAGAGCTTGGGATACACGGCCAGGGCATCACTGATTTTTTCACCCAACTGGATCTGGCGGATGATGCCGGCGATGGCCCCGCGGTAAGCGGGAGACTTCACCCGCCCGGCTTGCATGCCAAGGGCCTTGATGGCGGAGATATTGCGGTCCAGGCAACGGCCCAGCCCCCCGAAAAATACGATCCGATCATCCAGGCCCGGCTTCTTCCAGGTATTCCTCTGCACAAACTCATCAAGACCGGTGATGGACTTGACCGTAGCCACCTCGTTGGGCGCCTTACCCGCGCCCAGAATGGCCATCTCGTCGTCGTCCGTGTCGACGATCAACGAGATCGACTTCTGGCTGATGGCGTCTGTGAGGGTGACTTGCTTGAGCATAAGCCGAGAGCGTAACTATCGGATGGAGGGTCGGACGACAATCAGGCTGCTGGTCCGCTGGGTGGCAGCATCGCCGGGCGTCCAGGTGCCAGGAGCGGCGCCAGCCCCGGCCGGGTTGGGCCGGTAGGTCAGATTGCAGGTGGTTCTTTCCATGTTTGCGATATCTCCGACCGCGACGATCTGCGAACCGTCAAAGGTCAGCGTGACGACGGAAGGTTCAGGAGGGAGAATGCCGGCAATTGTGTTCGGAGCCAATCCCAGTTGATACAGGCGGGCGGCCTGCTCCTGGAGGTTGATGGCCCGAGCGATATGGATATTGGTTTCCTGCTGGGCGGCGACGGTGAGGGCCATCGCCGCAGCAGCGGCAATGGCGAGCATGAGCACGGCGGCCGCTATGAGCACCTCCAACAGTGAGTAGGCGCTCGTCCGCCTGGGTCGCAAGCCGTTCATTCGTCGTAGGCCTCCACCCACCCTTCCCGGGCCGTGAGCCGGTCCAGTAACTTGGGATCGCCCTCCGGAATCAGGCTTAATGAGCCTCCGGCGACGGCCACAGGACGATCCGTCTGAATACCGCCTATGATACTTTGCGCGCCACCCGTAGTCTGAAAAGTGACCGGCGTATTTTCCACGGTTAACACGATGCGCCAGGCTCCGGTTCCCGCCTGGGGGAAATTGACCAAAGTGCCCGCACCGACGCCGGGCTTCTTGATGGCGAGCACCACTTTGCGCAGATTGGCCCGCTCGAGGTCGATTTGAGCCAGGTTGGTGGCGTCCAACACAACGATGAGAATGGCGGCCGCGTTGCCAGCGGCAATCTGATCGGCCTCAGTGGTCTGGCCCACCAGCCGGAGACGGGTGACTCCGGCTGTGATCACGACGTTGCCGAGGCCTGCTTCCAACAGATCGATCTCCACATTGCCCGCTCCATCGCAAGTCACGCCGTCGGTCTCCGAAGGACTGGAGCCGGAGATGGTCTGCACACCATTGGGAGCGGAACTTATCGCCACGAGAGCAAGAGAATTCACCTGCGACTCATTGTTCACCACATTCAAGGCCCCAAGGTAGGATGGGACCCCGCCGATCTCGCTGCCGGTCATGGGAACGAATGGAAAATTGCTGGGGCCGATGTCATCTCCGTCCAAATCGAGAAGACCGCCCGCAGGTTGTGCGGCGAGAGCAAAAGTGGCACTGGCCACGGAGTAAGTGCCGTCCGGCACCCAAATCAGTGTCTCCCCGCCCGTCGCAATGGTCCCCGTCACAGTGCCGGCCTGTGCTCCCAGCCACAATGGCGTGGCGGCGAGCACCGCCGACCGGGATTTCGCCTGCAGCAGCCGCGTGAAGGGTTCCCCACCGGCCGTCATGGCCACGGAGATATCGTAGGTGTAAGCGTCGCCGTTTCCAGGGTTGAAATGATTGTAACCCGCCGCCTTGGCAAAGGACGCGAGAGGAGGATCATTGACCACCGCCGTTATCGCCACGGACCCCCAACCGTTTCCAAGGTCAGCGGCAACCGCTGGCGCATTTGCCCTTGTCAGGACACTGGAGAGAATATGCTGACGGGCCAATGCCGTGGCATTTTGCGCGCCAATTCGCCGTTTCACGCCCGCCGATACCTGGTCGACATATTCGATTTGGGAAGTCATGACGGAAACCCACCCGGCGGTCAAAGCCGCCGCCACCATGATCAAGACGAGAACGATGATCAAAACTCCACCCCGCGATCTCATGGAAAGCTTCTTCATAGAGCGGGAAACATCGGCAGGGCGAAAAACAGCGAGGTGCGCCCCCCCATGTTGGCATAGGCACTCCGGGGGTCATTCGCGTTAAACACGCCGCTGGCGAAGGCTTCAAGTTCAGGCTCGGCGGGATCGGGCCACCACATGAAATAGAAGGGACGCTGGGCCGCCACCTTGAGGTGATCCGTGTCCGAAGCGACCGACCGGCGGGCCGCTCTCTCAAAAGAAACTGCGAGCGGATTGAAGGCCACACTGCCCTCGCCTGCGGGAAAAAACACATCGTAGTAATCCGTAAGAGTGCCTTCGACGTAGCGCCGACCACTGACATAGGTGCCGGCCGGCGCGGCAATGGCAACCAGGTCGATATCGTAAACCGCGCGGACGGAAAGCTCGTCGAGAGAATCCGACGGGCGGAGAACGAAAACCGTCAGATTGCGGGCGGTGGAAGCCCCCTCATAGGGCGTGAATATTCCAGCGGCCTCCGCCACTTCATTCTCCAGAACCGCTAAAAAATCGTTGGGCAGAGCGATCTCCCGACCGTGAAATCCCGCAGGCAGGGGGATGGTCGAGGGATGGATTTCGTTCAAGGTTCCGGTGGTCCGGCCCAGACAGAAAACCGCGCTGGCTCCAGCCACGTCCTCCCACAGCCGATCGCGCAGGATATCGGCGCGAGCCCGGCAGCCGTAGTTGGGCGCCACCCAGGCATCGATGGAGGCTGTGTTCATGCCGTAAAAGTTCTGCATCACCGCCGTACCAAGAGTGATGCGGGTAAAGGTTCCCCCCGGGCGGGAGCTTCCGGCAATCGCCTGAAAAGCCATCACGCCGACAATGAGCACCGCGGCGGCAATGGCCAGTGCCACCAGCAGCTCGATCATGGTAAAACCAAGCCGGGAGCGTCTGGACCTGCGGTTATCAGCGGAAGGCATTCGAAGTGGATGGCTCACGCATGGCGTTGGGAGGTGGCGCGACAATGACGGCCGGCTCCTTCTGCAGGCCACTCTGCCCTCCCAGGGCGGAAGAGGGCACCGGCTTGAGCTGAATGGGAATAAAAGTCCGTTTGGAAACGCCGCCCGGTTCCTGGCTGGTCCACTCGATCTCGACCATCGAGTCGTAGATTGTCGCAACGCGGAGGGTGAAACTCTGCCCTGCAATCACGGGAGGCAACGGCTTGCCGACTTCCAGGATCATATCTCCCAACAAGACCTTCCAACCCGAAGCGCCCCGGGTACGGCCCAAGACAGTCAGCCGGGAAAGCACCGCTTCTATCTGGCTTTCTTCACTCTTGGTATCCGCTGGAATCTCCACCTCCACCGGTTTGGGCTGTTCGATCTTAGCGAATGGATTGCGCTCGCTCGCCTCCACCGTGAGTGCCCCCCGTTGTGAAGGCAGGAGCGCCTCCGAGGCATCCTGGGCCCCGGCGGGAGCCAGCAGAAGAGCCCCGCCTGCCATGAGAATGATGGCCGACTTTTTCACGATCCGGTCAGAGCCTCCTCCTGCACCAAAGGCAGATCCACCACGAGGGTGAGTTTGATGTCATTACCAGTTTCCCCCCGGACGATCTTGAGATTGGGGACGCGCGAGGCGGCCAGTTCCTCCTCCAGACGTCCGAGCCAATTCAACGCCTTCACATAGTCGCCCTCAAAAGTCACATGCACCCGCAGCACCTTGGGGATGGTTTCGTTTTTCTGGCTAACCACCTCGAACCGCTGGGAAAGGATGATCAGTCCCGACTGCTTGATCCTGGAAGTGACATTCAGTTCCCCTGCCTCCTGACTGTCGATCGCCGCGAAAGCAGCAGCCCACGCATCCAGGAACTTCAACATCGAGGCGGAGTTCTTTTCCATCGCGACAAAGGCGTCACGCTCCCCCTTGAATTTCACCTCGGCGGCCGAAGCCTTCTTCTCCGCCTGCCGGACTTCGTTGTTAATGGCATTGAGCCGGTTTCTCGCCTGCATGGCGCCCTGCACCAATACGACGACCAAAAACGCCACCAACAACGCCGCCAGATGCTTCTTATTCATGGCCCTCAGCCGCAGCGGCTCCCTTGAGATTTTCCGGGATCAGGGTTGCCTCATACGTGATGCGGTTGGCGTCCTGACTTTGCCGGGCGGAGAAAGGCCGAAAGCCCACCTGGCGGATGGACTCCACCGTGGCCTCCAGTTGTTCAGGGCCGGCCGTTTGCAGCTTGAGCGCGAGAGCCAGTTGCCCTGACGTCTTTTCGTCGCGGCTGAGTGACAACTCCGTGATGGCCGACTTGGATTCGATACTGCGGCTGATCCGGACGATCAGCGGTTGGACGCCCAGGGAACCCTCCACCCATTTTAGCAAATCCACCGCCCGCTTGGTGCGGGTCTCCAAAGCCGTACGGGAAGTGCGGTTTTCGGCCATGCTTTTTTCGATCCCAGCCAGCCTCTGGTTAGCCTCCTCGAGTTTCAGCGCCGCATTGCCGATCTTAAAGAAGGTGAACGCCACGAAGGCAATGGTTCCCAAGGCACTGAGATAAAAGAGCACCGGCACCAACCGTAGTGCGCCGGGCAGCGGCGGCAGGACATCCGCCCGCTCCGTTTTGAGGTCATGAATCGTTTCCGGTGCGATCAGCATAGTCAGAGGTCGGCGAGGATTCTCCACAAATGATCGGGCCGGGAAAAGTCCTGAAACTCAACCTCCGGCAGCTTTTCCCGCAACTGCGCCAGAATCGGCGAGTCAACGGTCTCCCCGCAAAACCGTACGCCCGCCGAGGAGTCGAGCCGCCCGAAGAACGGCTCTAAAAATGCCATCACCGGCTGGTGGTCACCGTCCTTGTACAAGTCGGCGCGGGAGCGCAATTCGGGCCAGGCGTCGCCGTTTTCCAGCATGGCACAGACCGAACCTTCACAGCAGACAATATCCAGGAAATTGGATTTGCGTTCAGCTGGCAGTCCCTCGGCAGGTGCCCCCTTCGCCTTGCCGATGTGAACCGTCTCCAGCAAGCGGCGCATCATCGCGTAGGTCCCGCAGCAGATGCGGCCCGGTTTCAACCCACCTTCCTTCAAGGTGCCTTCGAGCGCCTTGATCTGCTCCTCGTCCACGGTGAGGAGGATGGTGGCCACGCTCTCGGGATTGTTGGTGAAAGTGTACCGCTTTCCCTTCTCGTAGCGAGTACCTAGCACGACACGTGGATTGGTCCGGATCAATTCGTCCGCCCCGGGTTTGCGGGAGACATTCGTCTCGATACTGATGATGTAACGACTGTTAACGGAGACAGCGCACCAGCCATCATCGGTCAGACCGCGCCATTCGTCGGCCATGCGGGGAGCGATCTCCTTGAATTCGCCATATTGTACGCCGCCGTCATAAAAACGGCCGTCGCGGCCCATCCCCTTCCAGGAGGTCTGACCGCGGCCGATATTCAGGAACAGCGTACGCTTCCTGGCAAAACGCCGCGTCCATGTGGCCAGACGATCATCCGGCTCGGGCCGGAAGGCGGCAAAGGTCAGCACATCCTTGACATCGGATAACTTCATAAGGGGATGCGCTTCTGTTGCTCAAGATAGTCCAGCACTTCCTCCTGGCTGAAGCCCGTCGGCTTTGGCGAACTGCTGCGAAAGCCTTCCATTTCCCGCAACTCCACGCTCTTGTCAAAATTGTTCATGCCGCGCTTCCAGCCGGTTTCCAACTCCTGGTCCAGCTTTTTGAACTCGCCGCGACGAATGATGTTCACCACGCCGTCATATTGCAGAAGCACCTCGTGGATGGGAAAGCGTTTTGATTTTTCCTGATCCAGCATGAGGCGCTGGCAGAGAATCAACCGCAGACAATCGGCCAGGGTGGCCTGGGCGGTTTCCACGCGATCAGACGGGATGAGTTTCAAAAATCGGCTGACCGTCTGTGAGGCCGAGGAGGTATGCAGCGTCGCCACCACGGCATGACCGGTTTCCGCCGCCTGCAAGGCGATCTCCGCCGTCTCGCCATCGCGAATCTCGCCGACAACAATCACGTCGGGTGCCTGGCGGAGGGCCGCGCGCAGCGCACCGGCAAAATCCAGTTCGTCACTGCCCATCTCTCGTTGGGACACGAGGGAGGGAAACGTCTCAGGATAGACGAATTCGATCGGGTCCTCAAAGGTGATCACATGCTCGCGCCGGCGCTCGGCGCGGTGCTTTACCATCGAGGCGATGGTGGTGGACTTGCCACTGCCGGTGGCGCCGCAGATCAGGAACAATCCGTTCTTGGCTTCGAGGAAAGCTTTCACCGCCGGAAGCGGCACCTTGATATCCTCGGGCTCGGGAATGTCGCGAGGCAGGAGACGCAGCACCCATCGGAATTTTCCCTGCGTGACCATACGACTAACGCGGAACCGGTGGGGCCCCAGGTTCATCGCGTAGTCCACGCAACCCGGCTTCAACTCGGGCAGGAGGTCGGGCTGGTAGATGAAATCATCGATCTTGAGCTGGCCGTTGGCCTTGTAACAGAGCGGATCGCCCGGGGTCACATAATAGTCGCTGACGCCCTCGCCTTCGGCGAGTTCGATGATGCGTCGTCCCAGGGGGCTCTCGGAATTAACGTTGTCCATGAAAAGCGTCAGTTCTCGATAACAGGCGGCAGGGAAAAGACGATACCATTGCTGTTGATGGTGAGGGATTGCGCCGTCACGCTGCCGACGAAGACGCTGCCTGCATTGAAGGTGATGCTGCCTTTGGGATTCACCAGTTGGGCATACATGGAGCTCCCGGAATTGGCGTTGACGTTTCCGTTGGAGAACTGAAGCTGGAGCCACTCGGGATGGTCCACATTGCCCAGGACAGAATTGCTGTTGATGTTGATGGACCCGCCGACAGTGATGATGACTTTACCGACGATCTTGAGGTCACTGTTGCTATTCAAGGTCAGGCTTTCGAAACTGTAAATCTGGGTCACTTCGGGGTTATTCGGATCGCCCAGCACGAAGGCGGTGCCGTTGTTGGCGGTGAGATTTCGGTAGTGCCCAGCGTTCAGGCGCACATCACCGACTCTGCTGGTGTTGATGGTGACGGAGGAATGGGTCGATGCGCTGATCGGACCGGAAGGCGGCGAGTCGAGGCTGATCGAACCGTTGCTGTCCGGCGGCGGCGGTGGTGGGATGGTGGGAAAGGCGGGCGAGTTATGCCGGCGGATGACCTTGCCTTCCAGCAGAGCCGAGTTGTTGAAGGTGATTGAGTAATTGTTCGGCGTGATGCTGCCGTTCTCGTTGATGACGCGCGGGACGCTTTGCTCGGTCTTGTTGCCTTCGCTATCGAACTCCCAGCCTTGGATCACGCTCGCAAAGGCCGAGTCATTGGTGCCGGACCAGACGGTGCCGTTGGTTCTCTTAACGGCGGGGGTGCCGGGAAGATAAAGGTTCCCCTTCAAAATCTTGGCGTTCCCGTTGAAGGTGATATCGCTCATATTGCCGCCGGCGGGGGGAGAAGCGTAGACCAACGAGCCGACGAAGGTGCCATTGAGGGTGGCGCTGCCGACGAGCGCGCCGGAGGCGAGCGTGATGGTCGCATAGGTGTTTGCCACCGCGTTGCTGGGAGTGAACCATCGTGAGTAAGCACTCGGGCCATAGACCCGGGCGGTCACGACCACCACCCCATCCGCGCCTGCGCCGGAATTAAACTGCCCTTCGTAAAGTGTGCCTCCGGTCGGATTGCCGTTCAGATTCCCCGGATCGGTGCCGTCGGTCGTGTAAAAGATGCGCGCTCCGGTGGGCAGAGGGCCAGTCGGCAAGGCGATAGACACGGGCAGATCGACCGCTTTCGCGCCGCTCGGCGGATCGATGATCGGCGCGGCCAGATCGGTCGACGTAATGCGGATGGTTTCGGTATCCGGCTCGGAATGGGCAAACAGATCCGTGTCCAGAGCCCGTACAGCCGCCTTGACGGACAAGGTGGAAGAGTCGCCCCAATTCCCGATAGAGACGTCGATTGGCGTCGAAACATAGGTTGTGGAAAAATCGGAGCCGGCAGCTCCGGAGGTGAGCGGGCTCGCGCCGTCAACCGTGTAGTAGACTTTGAATTTGCCGCTGGAACGGAATTGGGGGGGAATCTGCGCGAAATTTGTGATTTCCACCGTCGCCGGCGTCGGCGTGGCCGGACTGCCGGATGTCATAGCGCCGCCAGCCTGGGCATAGGTCAAAGTCGCGGGCGCCACCACGTTTACGATCGGGGTAAAGGGTTCGGCCTCCCAAGTGCCCTGGTTATTGCCGCTGTTGCTCCAGCGATCGGGATCGATGGTGCGAGCCTCCGTGATGATGGACTGGGTAGGAGAGGTCACAGGAATATCACCTCCTGTATAGCGGACAAATGTCCCCCCGCCCGTGTGGTACCACATTTGCGAAACCCCAGGAGGGTTCGGATCGACCAGCCTGACGTTAAGAGGATTAAAGCTCGTAAGAGGATGTTCGCTGCCATCCGGAGGACTAAAGGTCGGAGCGGACAGGACCTGCGCCGTCGGGGTGGCGGGCCCCGCTCCGACGACGGCCGTACCGCTGCCCGGAGTCTGAGGCCCCACGGGCGCTGCGGCGGCGGTATCGTTGTAGTCCCAGACCCAGCTATTGTTGGTTCCGCGAGAATTTACGACCGTCCGGGCCTCGTCCCCGAAATTCTCCGTGCCGTAGTCATCGTCCAACAAGAATTGCTTCACACCATCTCCGGCGGTCGCGACCACAAACCTCCGGGTCGCCGCATCCCATACGGCGCGCTCCTGTCCCCCTTCAGCACCAGCCTGCATTTCGGCTTTGAGCCGCACGTCGATGGTGCGCCCTCGGAAACCCGCGATCTGCTTCGCCGTGGCGGCATTTGCGGTGGTTTTGAGTTTGTCCACCACAGCCTGAGGACTGGTCAACCCATCGAGCGATCCCCCACTGGCCTGATAAACGGCAATCGCCTCATTGATATGCGCCACATCGCTGCTCAATTTGGAAACACGCGCCGATTCGCTGGCGTTGGAAACCACCGCCACCCCCACGCCGGCGAGCACCGAAGTGATGCCGATAACGATGAGGACTTCTATGAGCGTGAAAGCACCGCGAAGAGGCAATTTCCAAACGGAAATCCGTGAAGCCGAGGTGCTTCGAGACAACAAACATGCTGGACTTTCTCTCAAACTAAGTATTTATAGTTGAGCGGAAGCCCCGTTGCAGCGCTGAGTATTATGTAATCTTCGACCCGAGGAATACGCAACTCAAAACTCAACTTTCGCTTTCACAGCTGCCTAGTTACATGATTTTGTTTGCGAGCACTCAGCTTGAGATGCTGACCTCCCTTTTGGAGGCATGCCGAAATATCCCGGCACGCAACCTGATGCCTGCAGCGGTCCTGCTCGCGATTTCGCTTTCCCCAGTTCGGAGTGAACCGCCGGTCGGCATGAAGTCTTCCTCCGCCAATGCGCTGCAGGAGGGCCTGTTAGCCAAGTCACTCCGCGAACAGCCTGCGAAAGATTATGAGTTTAACCGCGCCGCCCTGCGCGATGTCCTGCGCTTTCTCGCCGCCGATGCCGGCATCTCTTACATCTCCGTGCCCGAGGTCGGCGCGGTCGAAGACCGCCTCGTGACGTTTTCCCTGCGGGCCAGTCCGTTTCGAGCGCTGGAAATCGTCGCGAAGAGCAATGGCGTGGCCCTTTTTTACGAGGACGACGTGTGGTGCCTCCGGCCTTACAACGACAATGAGCTCGTGGCTCGCATCTACAAGCTCAAGTACAATACGCAGGAGGAGATCAAATCGGCCGACGCTGCGGCGGCTTCGGCACCTCAAGCACAGACGGGCGGAATCGGCGGCACTTCGTCGGGCGGCTCTACTCCGGATCTTGGCTTGTCCTTGCAAGGAGTTACCGATGTTTTCAGAACTGATCCGAAGCGGCTTATCGAAGACATCCGGTCGCTGCTGGGCATTCCCACTTCCGGACCCTCCGCGACCAACACGGGAGAGGTCTCCGTGGATAACCCGAACACGATGCCCCCGCAATCCATGCCGCCGAATTCTCAGGGCGGCGGCAATACCAATGTTGTGGGGGAATCCGGCGGGCCCCAAGCCATCTGGAACTCTGATTCCAACACGCTCTACGTCGTTGCCACCCGGCAGCAACAGCAATGGGTGGAAGGTTATCTGCAATCCATGGACCGTCCCCAGGCCCTCATCGCCATCGAGGTGAAATTTCTGGAGACCAACAAGAATCCGAAAGAGCAGCTGGGTGTGGACTGGGCCGGCACGCTCGGCAATGGACTGACCCTGTCGGCCCGAGAGATCACGGCCAGTCCCAACGGCTCGATCAATTATAGCACAGACGACACGCAAAATTCACAGACTGGCGTACCGCCGCCTGGCCAACCAAACTACAACTACAACACGGGCGTGCAGAATTCGATGGTCACTTTCGGCGCTCCCTACTCCGCGGTTCTTTCCGCCAGCGATCTGGCCGTGACATTACGGGCCTTTCTGGACGACCGCGACAGCAGCCAGGTTTCCTATCCCCGCGTGCTCACGCGCAACAATCGCGAGGTGGTCATTCGTAGTGTGATCAACCAGCCGGTGCTGGCCTCGTCTTCGTCCGTGACGCCGGGCATCGGCGGCACCACCACCTCAAGCATCAGCTATCTACCCATCGGCACCATCATCAACGTACTTCCGAAACACATGGATGACGGTTCGATCTCGTTAAGCATCTCCATTTCGATTTCCGACATTCTCCGGCAGGAAAATGTCGGCGGGAATCTGTATCCGGTGGCCAGCACACGGGTTTTCAAGGCCGCGTTGTCTGTCACCACCGGATTCACCGTCGCCATCGGCGGCCTTGAGCAGGCGAAGGACGACACCCAAAAGAATGGGGTTCCCTTTCTGCGGGACATCCCGCTGCTGGGCGAAGCGTTCAAAAGCACCAGCCGCAGCCAGGAAAAGAAGAACCTGATTCTTTTCATCACCCCCACCCTGCTGCCACCTTCCGGCACCGAAGGCATCGCCGAGAAGCCTCAAAGCACCCTGCCGGTCTCGCCCGGTGACATTTCCCCTCCCGCCTTCACACCCGATGGACGCTTGGTCGGCGGCGATGCCGCTCTTCCGGCGGCAATCACCTGGCTGGAAAAGCAACGCGCCTATTTCAAGGAACTCGTCCGGGAGAAGCGCTTCGCCAAGAAGGATGCGAACAGCTTGAAAGATCTCCGCCGCGTTTGCGATATGCTGGTGCTCTACACGGAACTCTCCCAGCCCAGCCAGGGGCCGATCAATCAAAGGCTATCCGACTTTCAGGCGCAGATCAACGATCTCGACCACGAGTTCGCCATCCTGATCAAAAAGGGCGTGGACACCCTGATCAATATCTAGACAGCCTAGACAAGCTCGTCGTCCGCCATCGCCGTATAGCTGAGGCAACTGATCTCGCTCAGGGTGGTCTGTCCGGCGAGCACCTGCAATAAACCTTCCTGATAGAGAGAAAGAACTCCGGCTTTCTGAGCGATCACCCGCATTTCGCTTTGCGGGGCATTGCGCGAAATCATGTCGGCAATCTCAGTACCGACGGCACACATCTCCATGAGAGCGATGCGCCCGCGATAACCGCTTTCGCTGCACTCCGGGCAACCCGCCGGCAGAAAAATTTGATTCTGATCCGGACGGACGGGAATCTGGTTCGCCGCGAAAATGTGCGAAAGTTCGGGCGTGAGCACGGCGGGCCGCTTGCAATGGAGGCAAAGCCGTCGCACCAACCTCTGGGCTTGGGAGAGAGCCAGCGAGTCGGCCAGCAGATAAGGAGCCACGCCCATGGAAACAAGACGCGAGATCGCGCGCAGGGAATCATTGGCATGGAGCGTGGTGAGAACGAGGTGCCCGGTCAGCGCGGCATTCACCGCGGCCGAGGCGGTTTCCTCGTCGCGGGATTCACCGATCAGGATCACATCGGGGTCAGCACGCAGGATGCGCCGCAAGCCTTCGCCGAAATCAATGTCGTTGATCGGATCGGTCTGGGTCTGATTGATGCCTTCGATCTCGTATTCGATCGGGTCCTCGATGGTGTGGATGTTGATCGAGTCGCTATTGATGCTGTTGATGAAGGCGTAAAGCGACGTCGTCTTGCCGCTGCCGGTGGGGCCCGTCACCAGGATCAGGCCCTGATCGCGGGTGAGAGTACTTTTGATGATGTCGGACTGCCGCGGAGACAGGTTGAGCTCGGAGAGCTGGCGAACCCCGTCCCGTTTATCCAGAAAGCGAATGGTGATTTTCTGCAATTCCTTGCTGCAGGGAATTGCGGAGACTCGGCAATCGATCCGGCTTTGTCCGATGCGCATGCTGAAACGGCCATCCTCCGCGGTCTGCCGCCGCTGTCCCATGTTGGCGTAATTTTTCAGGAGGCTGACCAGCCGCGGCAAAATCTCGTCCGAGCAGGAATAAATCAATTGGAGCTCACCGTCGATGCGCCCTCTCAACCTCGCGGTATTAAAATACTTTTCGACATGCAGATCGCTCGCCCGCCGGGCCGTGGCTTGATAGAGGACCCACTGGATGATTTGTTCCGGCGTGGTGTTGATGTTTGAGGGATTGATCCGCTGCATCTCGCCGGGATCGATCTCCACCAGGTTGGCATCGTCGGAATAAAACAAGTCCCGCAATTCCACCTTGGCCGCCCCTGCGCTGCTTCGGCCCCGGTTCCTGGCCACGGCCTCGCGCAACCCTTCCGCATCGCCCAACACCTTGATGGTCGCCATGGCTTCATGGCCGCTGGAATGCCACTCGTCCTCAAAGGCGTAACTTTCGCGCGAGTCGGCCAGGACGTACACGGTGTTTTTCCCGCAATACAATGGAAAGACGTTATGTTTCTCCAGCAGGGCGTCGGGAAAAAGGTCCTGTTGGGGACAAATCTCCGCCGCAAAGATCGGGCGCCGGGTGGTCATGTAATTGAAGGCCACCCCGTAGTCCCGCGGCAGCAGCTTGAAATCCCCCGCCCGGCGCATATCGAGATCGCCAAAGGATGGCTCGCAGGCGCTCAATTTATCTGCCTCCGCCTTCGACAATGGATAGTGGGCCAGCATCCAGCGCAGGGCGGTCAGCAGTCCGCCTGACGAATTGGGGGGCTCGGCGTGTTCCACCGGACTCTCGGTCGGCAATGGGTTGATCTCCAGCCGCGAGAGCAAATCGGCCGCCAGTTTTTCATAGTGAGAACGAACGACCAGCACCTTGACGAAGAGGAAATCGGGGATGCCCCATGACTCTTCCGCGGAGGGATCATAATGCGCGCATAAAAGCACCGGCCCCACCGAACCAAACGGCATCCAAGGCGAGGGCGCATCCGATTGCCGCGCCAGTTTGCGAAAGACCTGCTCGGCCCGGGTGGAACAGAGTGGCCTGGCCAGATCAAAGGGGATGAGGTCGAACTGAGCGGCCAGCCATTCCAGAGATTCATCCGGGGAGATGCCATTGGCCTTCGCAATGGTTTCGATAAAAAGATCGGATTCGGAGGCGGCGTCCTCCGTGCAATTCAATCCCTTTTCCGACAACAAGGTCCGGAGGCGCGTCTGATCTCGTTTTGCCATACTACTTTGCACGCATTAATATATACGAGCGAAACCGCTGTGGCGCGGCTAAAAACAAGACCGGAGGAATTTTATTGGTTCACCCTGACCCCGGCACCTTCCACCCCCTCCGGCAGCACTTTGAAGAATGCACCGGTCCACGAGTACCGCACCACCTCGACGGAACTGGAAGGAGAAAAATTCAGGTCGGCCGGCAGATAGGGCGAACCGGGCAACTGAGAATCGCGCGTCTGCAAAAGCGCAATGACGGAGGCCTCGTCAGCGCTATCGGCAGCTGCGGCAATCGCAATTTCGGCTTTGCTCTGGCCATAGTGCAGGACCGCACGGTTCAAGAGATTTCCGGTATCAACTCCCACTCCCAGACGCGCCGCAGGGGACGCATCCTTTAAGTTGGCAATACCTATGGCGGCCATGATGCCGATAATCGCTATACTGACGATCACCTCCACCAAGGTAAGTCCCCGGCGGGAGCGCAACAGCGCAGTCGGCCAGGGCCGATTTTCGAGGTCCGCTTTCATCAGTAACCGATTTGAGTTCCGCCTTTCGAGAGCGTGGCTTTGGTCAGCGGGTTGATCGTCGTCGGCAAAGCCAGCGCATAACCGCCAGGGGTATACTCGTCCAACGTGGGAGGCGCAAAAGAGAGATAAGGAGTAAGCAGGGCATAACGGGCCTCGTCATTTGCCGCGGTCCCCCAGACGGTGCCGGCCGCCGTGGTACCTCGAGATTGAATCAGCGAGGCCATGCCCATGTTCAAAGCCTCCGCGCGGGCGATGGCCAGATGCGTTTCGCTATCCGACTTGATCTGAACGATATTGGGCAGGGCGAGGAAAACCAACACGCCGATGAGGGCGACCGCCACCAGCACCTCGACCAGCGAGAAGCCCCTCGACCAAGCCCGACGAAAAGATGTTTTCATGGCAGCAGCACGACTTTGGGATAACTCCCGGCCTCCCACGTGGAAAAGACCACGTATTGCTGGGTTTTTTCCATGGTTTCCGTGTTCAAGGCATTGGCCACTGCACCATGGGCGGTAAACTGCGCGGTGGTCGCAGGGTCGAGGTAGGGCGATACCAACGCCAGCTTGGCCGAGGCGCTGGCGGCACCATCATAGAGCGTCTTGGCGGCTTGGAGGCTCCCCGCACCGGCGGGGGAACTGGCTTGAGAAATCCAGTTGTTCAAGGCCTCCTGCAATACCGCCTGCTGCTGCAGGGCGATCACGTTCCGCGTGTCCTGCGTCACATTCGAAAACGAGGCAATGACCAGAGAGGCCAGCACCCCGATGATGGCGATGACCACCAATAACTCCACCAAGGTAAATCCACGGCGGGAAGGAGCTGGCGGTGGAATATTCATTTTAAGAGAAACAAGCTCCGGCGTTTCCGCCGGAGCTTGAGCGCTACAACGGAGCGTTCCGCTTCAGGGTTTAGACTGGCGTAACCGTTCCATTTATGATCGGTGGTTGTTTAAGGAGGGGTAGGGGCGCCATCCTTGTGATACGAGAACCCACCAGTCGGAGTATAGGTGAGAAATTCTTGGGCAAGGGCAAAATCGTCCATAGTGATGTCGACCTTGAAGCTTGAGCCATCTACGGCAGGACCGGGAACGCCACCAATCAGGGCGGTGATTTCCGCAGTGTCGGTCTGGGCGGGGACATGCCCAGCCGCCATGGCCGCCGACGAAACTGAGGCGACGGTCTGCGCGTTACGCTGATTGCGAGCCGTTTCGGCGCTGCCGGTCAGGTTGCCGATATTCGGAATTGCGATCGCTGCAATGATGCCGATGACAGCAATGACGACAAGGAGTTCAATCAAGCTGAAACCCTTGCGGCTCTTCAGCTTGCGGTATTTTGAGATGTTGGTGTTCATAGTTGGTTGTGGTTAACGAGAGAACCATAAACTCGCCATGCAACACCGTGCAACGGGGGAGGGTGTGTATTTTGGAGACCGGGAAAACCCTGAGTGTTATCAAGGGTATACAACAGCACCTGCCGATGGCCGCGGGGGAAAAATGGCGGCACAGCTTGATAAATAAAGGCTCCAGCGGTATCGAGGCGGTCAGAAACTGGTACAAAAACGAACCGACCACCTCCTCATGGGTTCGCCGCCACCAAAAAACGCTCCAAATAAAGATCAAACGCTGGCTGACTCTATTTTCTGCTTCAATTTCCCATGGAGATTCCCTCCCCCGCTCCCGCCCAATTGATCTTCCGTTTGCATACAGCCTGCTCAATCAGGGCAACCATGGGCTTGGTCCTCTCTTTTTTCCTGGCTGGCGCAGGCCATTCCGCCGCAAAGGTTCAACTGCCTGAGATATTGTCCGATCATATGGTGCTACAGCGGGACCAGGCCGTCCCGATCTGGGGCCAGGCCTCCCCCGGAGAGAAAGTGACCGTCACTTTCAGCGGCCAATCGAAAACCACCGAGGCAACATCCGCTGGCGACTGGCGCATCGCACTTGACCCCTTGGCCGCAAATGCGGAATCCCGGACGCTCACCGTCCAGGGATCAAATACAATCGAGATTCGCGATGTCCTAGTCGGCGAAGTGTGGCTCTGCTCCGGACAGTCGAACATGTTTCTCCCCCTCCTGGGCGAAAAATTCCCCCCGTCGGTCGACGGCGTGCGGGATTCTGAGGAGATCGCGGCAGCGGATCGATCCACAATCCGCCTGAACTGCGACGATGAACACAATTTTTGCGGAGGGGGTTGGAAGCCCTCCAGCCCGGAAACCGTGCAAGGTTTTTCGGCCGTGGCCTACTATTTCGGCCGCGATCTCCAGGATAAGCTGAAAGTTCCCATTGGCTTGATCTCCCGGACCCGCGGTGGCACTTCCATCCAACTCTGGATGCCCCGCGAAGTCGCCCTCGGCGTTCCCACGGTCCGGCACTACAGCGAGTTGGCGATCAAAAACAAAAAACAATTGCTGGAATACAACAAGGCCCATCAAGCCTATCAAAAGTATCTCGCTGATAAATCCGGCAAAACTGCCGTCCAGGCTCCCAAACGGCTGTCCGAAGACCTGATGATCGCACGCTCCTTTGGACGGGAAGGACAGCTTTACGAGAAGTTCATTGCACCCCTGGTCCCTTACGGGCTTCGCGGCGTGATCTGGTATCAGGGAGAATCAAACTCCGGCTCGGAAGTCATCGCCCGCTCCTACGGCGCGATGCTGCAAGCTCTGATCTCCTCCTGGCGGAAAGCCTGGGAGACCGAGCTCCCCTTCGGCATCGTCCAACTCCCGAATTGGCAGGACGGCATCTATTGGCCATTGACCCGCGAGGCCCAGCTAAAAATCAGCCGCGATGTCCCGAATACAGGACTGGCGGTGACAATTGATCTGGGCGATGCCATCGACCTCCATCCCAAGAACAAAAAGGGCGTGGCGCGAAGACTGTCTCTTTGGGCGCTGGGCGCGCTCCACGGAGGAACCGAAGCCTACGCCAGCCCCTGGCCCGAATCTTGCGACATTCAAGATGGCCGGGTGAGCATTCTCTTCAAAAATACGGAAGGCGGGCTCCGCGCTCAAAAGGAACCACTCACCGGCTTCGAAATCTCGGGAGCCGATCATCAATGGAAACCGGCCACCGCCCAAATCGAGGGCAACCGCGTTTCGGTTTTCAATGCGGCCGTGCCCGCCCCCGTCGCCGTCCGCTATCTATGGGCCAGCAATCCCGGAGTCAGCTTGTACAATGGCGCCGGGCTGCCGGCGTCACCCTTTCGATTCGACGACAAAAGCGAACCACCTTCCGATCCTTGAAGGCCGAAGTATCGCAAACTCAACGTGGATAGAGTGGGAGCAGCCAGGGCACCAGCAGGACGCTGACGACCATCACGACCACAGAGAACGGCACGCCGATCCGCACGAAATCGCCAAAGCGATAGTTGCCCGGAGCGACCACCAGGGTGTTCACGGGAGATGAGATCGGAGTCATGAATGCGGTGGAGGCGGCCAGCGCAACGATCATGGCAAAGGGATAGGGCGAGGCATTGAGCTCGCCCGCAATGGCGAGCGCCACCGGGGCCATCAGCACAGCCGTCGCGGTATTGGAAATGAAAAGGCCGAGCAGCGCGGTGATAAGAAAGAGAGAGCCCAGGATGCCGTAAGTTCCCGCCCCGCTGGTGACGGCCATAAGACCATCCGCGGCCAATTCCACCCCGCCGGTTTTTTGCAAGGCGATGGAAAACGGCAGCATGCCCACGATGAGGATGAGGCTTTTCCAGTGGATCGAACGATAAGAGCTGTCGAGGTCGATGCAGCGCAGCAAACCCATGACCAAACAGGCGATCAGGGCGGCCTGCACGTTGGGCACGATGCCACTAACCATGAGGCCAACCATAAGCAGGAGGCAGAAAAGGGCCTGGGGGGCTTTTCCGGCCACGGGCAGCACTTCCTCCAGCTCCGTTGGGAGGTTGAGGACGACCATCTCATGCGCATGGGTGCGCAGACGCTTGATTTCCCGCCACGTACCGACCAGCAGCAGAGTGTCTCCAATGGCCAGGCGTTTCTCGAGGATGCCATCTTCGACCGTAGACCGGGCGGGCCGCAGACCGATCACCGTCAGCCGATAGTGGGTCCGAAAGGCGGCCTCGACCACAGTCTTGCCGATCAAAGCGGAGTCGGCGGAAACCATTACTTCCACCATTCCTATTTCCTGTGAGTAATCCCTGAAATAACCGCCGGTCAGCGGGAGGGCCTCCACCGAAAACCGCTCGGCGATCTCGCTCACCGGCGCTTTTGGCGCGAAGACATCGACCAGCAAAACATCATCCGCCTGCAAGACAGTATCCCGCGTGGGGGCAAAGACGGCATGGGAAAACCTTCCCTTGCGTTCGATGGCGAGGACGTTCAACCCGGACGTGTCCCGCAGATCCAATTCCCCGATCGGCCGGCCCAGCAACGAAGAACCCTCCCTCACCCGCAGGCGATATTCGCGATTCACCAGTTTGTAACGTTCCACCCAGTCGCCGAGGCTCACCCGGTGGTCCCCTCTCCCCGTTTTATCTTCACTCTTCACGGCCAGCCAGCGGCGGGCGAAGAGCATGTAGATGATGCCAAGGATCAACACAGGCAGGCCAAAGGGCGTGAAACTGAAAAAGGAAAATCCCGCGGAGCCATTTCGGACGAGTTCGCTGTTAACAACGAGATTTGGCGCCGTCGCGACCAGGGTCATCATGCCGCTGATCAAGGCCGCGAAAGAGAGCGGCATCATGAGTTGGCCGGGCGAGGTGCCGGTGCTTTTCGCAATACGCTGGGCAACCGGAATAAAGATGGCCACAACGCCGGTCGAACTCATGAAGGCGCCGAGCGAGCCGACGACCCCCATCAACAGGATGAGCAGCTGGTTTTCACTGCTGCCGGCCTTTTGGATCAGCCAATCCCCCAGCCGCTGCGCCACCCCTGTACGGACCAAGCCCTCCCCCATCACGAACAGCGCACCAAGCAACACGATATTCGGATCGCTAAAACCGGCCAACGCCTCTCCCATGGTGATGACCCCGGTAAAAGGCAGCACGGTGAGCATGAGCAATCCCACCGCATCCATGCGGGGCCGGTTGATCGCAAACATGACGATGGAGATACCCAGGAGTCCCAAGACGATGGCGAGTTCGCGATTCATGGTCGGGACTCTTCCTACAACGGCACGACCTGCACGGAAACTTCCATCCGCTCGAAGGCGTCACTCGGTCCGCTCCAGTACCCCGAGAGCGGCGAAGCCTCCGCCGGTGCCGGCGCCACGCCGACTGAGATATGTTCGTTGCCGGCCAGCTTGTTATTGGTGGGATCGAAACCCTGCCAGCCCGCTCCCGGGATATAGATTTCCGTCCAGGCATGCGTGGCTCCATGCTGCCCCTCCTCCATTTGAATATAGCCGGTGACAAACTGCGCCCCAAAGCCCCAATGCCGGGCCGCCTCCATCATCAGCACCGCATAGTCACGGCAAGATCCACCGCCCAGAGCCAGCGTCTCATGAGGAGCCTGCACGCCTGGTTCCTCGCGATGGGTATATTTCAACGACCGGTGAATATGCGTATTGAGCTTGGTCAAAAGCTCGAAGGTGTCGATGATCTGTCCAGGCTGGTAAAGGTCGCGCAGCCAGGTTTGCAGAGCGGGGCCGTCGTATGGAAAACCGGGCAGGCGAAAGGAAACCAGGCCGACCTGTTCGTTCGCCGCATATTGAAACGGATAAGAACGCGCATCGGCGGAGATGAGGCATTCGATGGGGTTGTCATCGTACAAATCGACATCCACCTCGCTAAAAATGCGCAGCTTTTCCGCCGGCTCTGCAAAGGTAACAATCGCCACCGAGTTCGAGTGGAGATCACGCAGCCAGCGAACGGAGGCCTTCGGTTCGATCTCGATCCGGCCCCGGTCGATATGCACAGCGTGGCTTTCCCGGGGCCGCATCAGGGCGCGATGAGGGCCAAACGTTACCGCCTCCTTATAGTGATATACCGTCTGATGGGTGATGCGGATGCGCTTCATAAAAAGACTCTCAGAGACGTTGGTTGCAGGAATTGCGAAAGCAAAACGGAGCGTTAGAGCGAAGTTTTTGAAGGTTCTTTGATCCCGTAGAAAATCGCGTAAAGCACCGGGGTCACAATCAGGGACAGGACGGCGGCAAACGACAATCCGAACATGATGCATACCGCCATCGATCCGAAAAACGGATCAGTCAGCAGCGGGATCATCCCGAGAACGGTCGTCAGTACGACCATGCATACCGGGCGCATCTTGCTGGTACCGCCGTCCAGGATGGCCTGATAAGGCGGAATCCCCTTGCCGATGAGGGTCAGGATTTTGCTAAGGACCACGATCTGGTTCTTGATGAGTTCTCCGCCCAAGGCGAGGACACCCAGCAAAGCCATGAAGCCGAAAGGCATGCCCGTGAGCAGCAAACCCGTTGTCACGGCCACGACCGCCAGCGGGATGATCAGCCAGATCAAGACGGTGGTGCGGATCGAGTTGAACAGACAAACGACGATGAACACCATCAAAGCCAGCACGTAGGGCAGCGGCTCCGCCAGGGCACCGCGCGCACGGGCCGAATCCTCGAACTCCCCGCCCCAGGCCAGCGAATAACCTGGCGGCAAGGCGATCTGCTCGATCTTCATTTTCACTCGATCGCGCAACTGGCTGGGCAGACCGGTCCTCGGGTCGGCATGAATCGTGAGGGTCGGAAAGCGATCTCGCCGCACCACGACGGGATCTTCCCAGACGACGTCGGCTCCGGCAGAGACTTGATTCAAAGGAATCATCCGTCCCGCGACGGGACTCCATATCTGCAGGCTGTTGATCGCACTGATGTCCTCACGTTCGGAGAGAGGTGGCCGCGCGATGATCGGCAACATCCTTGTTTCCTGGGGAAAGACGCCGGTGCCCGCGTCACCCGGCTCCCGATAAAATCCCACGGACCGCCCTTCAAAACTGCTCTGCAGGGCCCGGGCCACATCAACGCGCGTGATGCCATTGCGGCGAGCCTGGTGCTCGAGCAACGCGGGGCGAACACTGGCCACCCGCTCCCGCCAGTCGCTGCGCACACACAAGGCCTGGCCGTCATCCTGAAACACCTCCATCGCCCGGTCGCCCAGTTCGCGGAGCACAGCCGGATCAGGACCGGAGAAGCGGATCTGAACACGCCCGCCGGCTCCGGGACCAAGAAGGAATTTTTTAGCGATGGCGTTGGCGTTCGGATAATTTTCTTCGAGTCGCTTCTGGATGAGGACGATCAGGCCCGAAATCTTGTCCGGATCATTCACATCCACGAGAAACTGCACATAGGCCCGATTTTCGGCTTCGGGAGAATAGACGAGCAGGAAGCGCAGACCTCCTCCGCCGATGAACGAAGTAACGTGTGTGACCCCGGGCTGTTTTTGAATGAACTGCCGGACTTCCTCCGCGAACGTTTCCGTCTCGCGAATATGGGTGCCGGCCGGGAGAAAGGCATCCACCATGAATTGCGGCCGGGTCGCCGGCGGGAAGAAGCTCTGATCGACCTTGCGAAACCCAAGCACGGACACGACGAACAGCAAGATACAGCCCAAGACCACCGTCCAACGGAAGCGAAGCGCCATCACCAAAAGTTTTCGGTAAATCCGGAATGGCAGGCTGTCATAGGGATTGTCATTCCCGGTCTTCGCACCGCTCCTGGCCACCGGCTTGAATAAAAGATAACTCAGCAAGGGCGTCACGGTGACCGATGACACCCAGCTCAAACTGAGTGCAATCATGATGACCCAGAAAAGCGAGTTCGTGTATTCGCCGGTGCTGTCCTCCGACAGACCGATGGCGGCGAAGGCGATCACGCCGATGGCGGTCGCACCGAAGAGCGGCCATTGATTTTCCGCCACCACCTCGCGCACCACCTCGAGTTTATTGCGGCCCGCCTCGATCCCGACCTTGATGCCCTCGATGATGATGATCGCATTGTCGGTGAGCATGCAGAGCGCGATGATGAGGGCGCCCAGGGAAATGCGCTCCATCAGAAGGTCGCCCTTCAAATACATGACGAGGAAAGTCGCCATGATCGTGAGAAACAACACCAGCCCGATGATGAACCCGGTTTTGCGGCCCATGGCGAAAATCAACACGATGAAAACGATGGTCACTGCCTTGCCGAGATTGAACATGAACTCGCTGGTGGCCTGCGCGACCGCTTCAGGCTGGAAGTTGATCTCGCCGATCTCCATTCCGATCGGCTGGCTGCTTTTCAAATCCGCGAGTTTTTCGCGAATGGCCTGACCCATCTTCACCACGTTGCCACCCTGCACCGAGGAAATACCGATACCGATGGCCGGCTTGCCGTCATAGCGAAGCACTCGCTGCGGCGGGTCCTGGTCCCCACGTTCGATGGTCGCGATGTCGCGCAGGCGAAGCTGGCGACCCGTCTGGTCCGACCCGATGACCAGATCGAGCATTTCATCAGCTGAGGCGAAGGCCCCCGTCGGATCGAGCGGAATGTGCTGGTCTCCCACGCGCATCCGTCCGCCATCGGCGGCGATGTTTCTTTCCTGAAGTTTGCTGTAAATTACCTCTTCATTGAGGCCGAGTTGCGCCAGCCGTTGCCGCGAGATTTCGAGAAAGACCACCTCCCGTTGCTCACCAAAGAGCGCCACACTTTTGACCCCGGGCACCAGCAAAAGTTCCCTCCGCAAGAATTCCACATAGCGGCGCTGCTCGGGAAACGAAAATCCCTCGCCCGTGATCGCGAGGAAGATGCCATACACGTCGCCGAAATCGTCAACCACCACCGACTGGCCGCGCACCGCGGGCGGGAGTTGCGGCTGAACGTCAGCGATCTTGCGCCGCAATTCGTCCCAAACCTGCGGTATACGCTGCTTGTCATAACGGTCCTTGATGTAGACGGAAACGACCGACCGGCCCCGCGATGATTCGGACTCGACATAATCGAGCTGCCCCAACTGCTGGCAGGCGCTCTCGATGGGATTGGTGACTTCCTGCGCCACTTCCTCGGCGCTGGCCCCGGGATAGGACGTAATGATCAACGCCTGCTTGATGGTGAACTCAGGGTCTTCGAGCCGCCCGATATTCAGATAGGCGACGATGCCGCCGACAATGGCCATCGCCATGGCCACCAGAACCATGCGGTTATTTTTAACCGAGAACTCGCCGGGATTCATGGCTGGCTGCCCCCGAGGGCGTCGCCGAGGTCACGGACCTTCATGCCTTCGCGTAGAAAGGTCACCCCGGCCACGGCGATACGGTCGCCGGGTTGCAGCCCGCTCAGGATTTCGACCTGTCCACCGGTCGCCTCGCCCAATTTCACCGAGCTGCGCCTCACGATCAGATCAGGTCCCAGAATCCAGACCACCTGCTCCCCGGAGCTTTCCTGCAGCACAGCGGAAATCGGCACAAGAATCCGGCCGCCCAGAATACTGGCCCGGCGATAGGTGAGCGTGACGGAAGAGGTCATGCCCGGCAGGATATTAAGACCAGGCGGCGCCTTCATGGCCACGCGAACGGTGAAAGTCTGGGTCACTGGATCGGCTCGCTGCGCAATCTCCTTGATGCGGACCGGAAACTGCAATCCCGGCGCGGCACTGAATTCCGCTACCATCTGCACGATATCCGCCGCGCGAATATCCGCCGCCATGACCGTCTCGGGAATGTCCACGGCGATCTCGATCTCATCCACGTCCTGGAATTTCACCACCGGCTGCGCCGCCCTGACATTTTGCCCCTGCTCCACAAATCGTTGCGCGATCACTCCGTCGTAGGGGGCCCGCAAGGTCGAGTCCTGCAATTGGATGTTGGCTTCCACCACGCGACCCTCCAGCCCCCGAACCTCCGCCTCGCGGGCTTGGATATCTTCCTCCCGCGCCATCGTCCCCTGCTCCAGCATCTGGAGGGCGGCCTGATAATTCTCCTGGGCAACGCGATAGGATGTTTCGGACCGGTCAAATTCGACCCGGGAAATAGTCCGTGAACGGAGAAGCTGCGAGGAGCGGCCAAACTCGGCGCGGGCATTGGTCAGTTCCGCCCCGGCCGCGCGGACTTGCGATTCCAGCCGGAGCCTTTCCTCGGGTCTTGCTCCGGACCGGGCCGCCAGGAGGTTTGCGCGGGCCGTATCGAGTTGGCCTTGCAGGGCGGCAAGGCGCGCTTGGAATTCCTCCAGTCGGAGTTGTGCGATCAATTCATCCTTGGCGACACTCTGCCCCTCGCGTACCGGCAGACTGACCAACAAACCGGGAACCTGAAAAGCCAGTTCGACCTGCTTCGAAGCCTCCACCCGACCGGGGAAGGTCCGCACGCTATTCTCGCCACCGACGGAAACAAGCATGGTCCGGACCGGCCGCACCACCTCCGCGGGGGCAGGCACCTTGCGCGAACATCCTGCCGTGTACACCACCAGAAACAGAGCCATCGGCCCGCAATGCCTAACGAAAAATTCAAAAATCATCTTTGGGTTCATATGCGATCTTTTGTCTTTGCTTTCATACCCATGAAAGCCCGGAAGTTCACCAAGCTCGCAGCTTGGGAAGCCGACCGGCGAGAGCATAGACCAGCGGGATAAAGTTCCCAGTACAAAGAAGGCGGGCTATTCTGAGTTTCGCGGCAGCCCCGCGCGCCATGCCTTTGAGGGAAAATGACTGAGGCGATTCCTTGCCGGATTCTCCGATATTCCCGTACAGGCTACCGCAGCTTTCGCTGTTTTAGATTATCTTCCGATCTTTGAGGGCGTTGCCGTAGCAACGCAGCTAGTAGACCGCCCGGCCACCGCTCAAATCGAAAGTGAAAGCCGTGGTGAAACTATTCGCGGGTGAAACTATAAATTGTGCGATCACGGCGAACTCCTCCAGCGTCCCACAGCGCTTCATGGGAATCTTGTCGGTCATGTATTTCACCTGATCATCTGGCATGGCATCAACCAGAGCGGTCCTAACCACAGCCGGAGCGAGTGCATTAATGGTGATGCCGGTTTCGGCATACTCCTTGCCCATGGATTTGGTCATGCCAATAACCGCAGCTTTGGAGGCGGAATAAGCGACCATTCCTGCGTTGCCTTCCTTTCCGGCAATGGACGCGACATTGAGAATGCGACCGTAGTCCGCTGCCAGCATATAAGGCAAAACCGCCTGGCAGCAGAGGAAGGTGCCGCGCACGTTCAGCGCAAAAACGTGTTCGAAATCACCAATAGCGACCTCGTGACTCTTGAGATTGGTCTTTCCAGTGATGCCAGCTGAATTCACCAGGACATCAATGCGTCTGAATTCACGGACTATAATATCCATGGCCCGCCCGATGTCCTCTTGGCGGGAAATATCGACGACGAAGGAACGGGCGCGAGGGCCAAGATCGGCACAGGCCCGTCTGAGTTTTTGTTCGTTGATGTCCCACAGACAAATGAAAGCATCAGCGGCGGCCAGACGTCGTGCCAGGGCCAGCCCGAGACCGTCGGCGCCGCCGGTAATAATACATACTTGGCCGAGGAAGGAGGTAGAATTCATGGTCATTTCCAGGTAAAAAACTTTATGAGAAAATTGACGCGCCCATCCATGATCAGCAGATGGCAGCAACCAGTGGAGGGATCGAAATGGCCTTGACGGCGCTCTTTCCAATATCCGGTGAAATCATTCTCCAAATTTCATTTCGGACTCTAAAAATTACTGCTCGGACACAGTGCCGTCGTCCGAACTATCACGTTTCGTCCTCTTTAGTGTCCGAATGAGATCGAAGAGATCGCGAAATCCTCCGATCAAAAACCAGATGGTGGCTGCAATGCCAGCGGCAATGGTCAAAAAGACCTTAAACGCCCACCATGCCTCCCAGGCAGCGTCGGAAAAGGGCCAGATGAGATTCAGCCCCGTGCCCACCACAAACACCACGACGAAAAACATGACCCAGCCGATTTTCAGGTAATAGATCGCGCGGTCGCCACGGGTGAATTCCGGCCCGATGCCAAGGCGCTCCGACCAGGATCGCGCGGGCTTGATTTCGAAGAGGTGTTCGGTCGAGACCCGGCTGGGTTCGCCTCCAGGGTGTTCCCCTTTGATGGCATCGTGGCCGCGATGCAGAAGTTTAGCGAGGTCGGCCGGCCCTTTACGGGAACATAGCGAAACCAACACGTAAGCCAGGATGGCTGCAGTCGCCGCGACGAGAGACATCTGTGCTCCGTTGAGAGGAAATTGCCCGGGCAGAAATTCCCAAGCCGGCCAAAGCGGGTAATCGGCCCTCAATTTTGGCAGCAGCGGCCAGACGATATTGCGCAGCAGAATGCCGGCCACGGCCAGAAATGACCCCGCGATCATCGCGGCCCAAGCCCCGCCGGTGCTGCCACGCGGCCAGTATAGTCCCCCGAGAATGACCGCGCCCGCTCCGCCCAGGTAAATGGCCCCGGTAATCTGGAAATACATAAAGATGTATTCGTTGAGCGGAAAAAGGATGCTCCATGCAAAAGCAAAACAGGCCACACTAAGAATCGCCCCTCGCAGCAGCCACAAATGCGCCTGGGGCGAAAGACGGGCTTTTCGAAACGGCAGGATGACATCCTGCACAAAGATGCTCCCCCATGAGTGCATATAGGTTGAATCGGTGGCGATCGAGGCGGCTATGATGACGGAAGCAAAAAGTCCCATCACGCCGGCTGGAAGGATGCTCCCGAGCGCGGCCGGAACGAGCATCTGCTTTTGAATCTGGCCGTCGGGGATTTGAGAAACGATCTTGTCAACGCCCGCCGCCGTGGCCGCAAACTCAGGGAGGTGCAGATAGGCAAAGACAAAGATCGGAACCAACAGCATCATCAGTAATGTGATCATGCCTCGGAACTCCCCGAGGATGGTCGCCATCTTGGCCTCGTGGGGCGTCTTGGCTGCGGCGTTGTATCCCTGCGAGCCCTGCCAGGCTTTATAGCCGTAGATCTGCAACGCACCGAGGATCACGAAGAACCACACATTAAAATCGGCCAGATCCTCCTGTTTAAAAGGGTTTATGCGGGACTGGCCGGCGGGCGCGTGCCGGAGCCCCTCGATCACATCCGACCAGGACATATAATAGAACAACACGCCGAGGATGATGAGCATGACAATGTTCACAAACTGTCCTTGGAAGAACTCCGTGATCATGATGGATACCTGGCCGCCGACGGAGGCCATGGTGAAAGCAGTCGCCAGCAATGCCGCCATGACGGGAACCGTCGTGGCCACCGACCACCCAGCCAACGAGACCTCGGTCGGAAGGCCGGTGAAGTAGACGATGAATCTTGCCGTGACGGCCGGAAAGATTCCGTAGTTCAGGATGCCTGAGAGCCAGGCGAGGATACCGGCAAAGACCCGAAACTTTCGGCTGTAACGCATCTCGAAAAATTGTGCCATGGTCAGGGCCCTGGTCTCCCGGAATCGATAGACAACAAAGCCTGAGAGGGCCAATATGAGAGAGAGTGGGGCCAGGATCTGCACCCACCACATGGCTCCAAAACCGGCCTGGTAATATTTCTCGAAGTTGGCGGCGATGGATATCGCACCCAGCCCGGACATGCCTTGTGCGATGGTAAGAAGATACCGCCCGGCCGACCGATTGGCCGCCAGGAAGTCGGCCACGCTCGTCGTCAATCGCGCCGACAGCCAGGCAATGCCGATGAGGGCCGCAAAAAAGCCTCCCATGATTGCCCAGTCCAGCGGGCCCATGTTCATGACAGAATACGCCTCGAGAGATAGACCTTGTCCATGACGGGGATCTGGGCCGCTATGGCACTAAGGCGATGCAGTCGATTTCGATATCGATTCCCCCAGCGAGCTGACAACCTATGGTCGTGCGGGCCGGCCACTTGGCGGGATCGGGAAACCACTTTTTGAACTCTTCCGTCATAAGGCGCCAGTTTTGCTGATCGTTCGCACTGAGGAACACGCGCACATGAACGATATTTTCGATGGACGATCCGGCGGCCTCAAGGTGGTGCTTAACATTCTCCATCGTAAGATGAAATTGCTCGGCGAGAGAGCCGCGGGTAGGAGTGATTTCCTTTTCCGACGGATCAATCGGCGCCTGGCCGGATACAAATGCGAATTTTCCTTCCGCAACGACGACCGGTGCGAAGGGAACTGCCGGAGAGGTAAAGCCGCGAGTTTCGAGGATCGGTTTTTTCATATTGGGTGATTAAGTGAGATTTCTTCGATGGTGAATTGTTCGAGTTCGGCTTCATCGACCTCAATGCCCAGACCAGGGCCAGGAGGCAGGGAGATGTGCCCGTCTTGTACCGAGAAAGGAGTTTTCAAAAGATCGGCTTGGCGAAGCCAAGGGCCCGCCTGGTCACCGGCGAGTTCACAATTTGGAGTGGCCGCCGCGAGATGGAGTTGGGCAGCCGTGGCGATACCAAGATCGAGCCCGCTGCCATGCCAAACGGGAAGGTTGAACGCATCGGCGACAGCAGCCTGTGTCCGCCAGCCCCAGAGACCCTGCGCATGCGAGTCGAGGTTTAACCCTCCCACACAATTTTGCTGGATGACGGCCGCCAGCGATTCAGGAGGGTCGATGTGAGCGACGATTCTCGCGTTCACCCTGTGACGAAGAGCGGCGAATGCCCCATAGTCGTGCCGAGGAAACGGGTCCTCGAGGATCTTCATATTTCCGACCTCATCCATCGCTGAGAGAGTCGAAAGAGCGTCGTCGAAACGATAGAAGCGACCATTGGCATCGACCGTGACCGAGAATTCCGGCCCCGCTTCGGCGCGGATGGCCGAAAGACGTTCGACATTGGGGTCCTCCAAAGTCGTTTTCAGTTTGATGCCATTGAAGCCCAGTTGCTTCGCCCGGCGGACACAAGCGACGGCATGTTCAGGTGTGACCCGACCCATCCAGTAGTCCACCGGGATCTGCGTGCGCCAGGCTCCACCGAAAATCTGTGCGAGAGGGACCTGAGCCCGCCGAGCAGTGAGATCGAGCAGGGCCATTTCGACAGGGCATTGCAAGGGGTGCCTGAGCCTGTATTTCATTTTCGCCGCCGAGGGACGAAAATCGCTTTCAAAATGAGGTTGGTGCCAGTAGCTCGGGCGCGGATGGAGGTTCAGCAGCGCAGGCCGCCACTGGCTTAGTTCCGAACCTGCCAGCACACCAAGCGCATCACGAAGATCATCGCCTCGCAGGTTCGTAGTCCCCTCCCCCCAACCTACAAAACCATCTCCATCGGTTAATTGCAGGACCAGCCGTGGCGAGCCGCCAGCATGCGGGCCGAACTCCGGAGAGCTGGACCATTCCGGCAAAAGTGGCACGTCAATCAACCAAGCCTTGAGGGATGCGAGAAAGGGCTTCATTTTTCGCGCTCCTCAAACCAACGACTCAAAGCCTTCTCGGGGTTTGTCACCCATTCGGAAACGATGCCCTGGCCATCCGGTATGGACTGACGTTTCTGGGGCCAGCCTCCGTCGGCCGAGATCACCGCACCTTGAATAAACCGCGCTCGGGGAGAGGCCAGAAAGGAAACGATCTGGCCAATATCCTCCCCTACCCCGCTACCTTTCTCACGTTGGCTGGCCAGGTAGGAAGGAATGACTTCGTCATATAAATCCCGGGCGAGATCCGGCTGGAGCTTCTGAAGAACCGGCTGCAAGAAGGCGTCGCCGGCGATTCTGCCGATGCGAATCGTATTGATGCGGATTCCGCGTGGCCCAAGCTCCGTGACCAAAGTCTCCGAGAGTTTTTCAACGGCAGCCTTAACTATGCGATAAAATGGCGATCCCGGAATGGGCATCTGCACATGAACACTGGAACAGTTTACGATACTACCTTGGGTTTTTTCCAACAATGGCGAGGCGGCCTGACTAAGAAACAACGGCGCCAACAGATCAACCTGAAGGAGCTTTTGGCAAAAGGCCGAATTCGTATCCTCGAACGTGTGGACCCGATCATGCGCGGTGGCGCAATTGACCAATAGGCCAATCGCACCGGCCATACGTGTAGCCTCCGCCACGAGACGCTGACAGTTCGATTCCTCAGACAAATCGCAAGGGAGGATAAAGTCCGCTTGGACAGGGCGGCCGCGCAGATTTTCGTAGTCGTGGAACTTCTCATGTGAGATGTCGCTGGCGACGACCACCCAACCGTCCTGACTCAATATTCGGCAAACGGCCTCCCCAATTATTCCAGTAGCACCGGTTACCAAGGCTGAGCCCGGAGGGATCGATCTATCTTCGGTCTGCCCGTTCATCTCCAGAAGCAAAAATTAGTGAATGAACATTCCGACCTGCTCATCTCTTCGATCAGTGGCCAACGGGGGAGTCTTCGACAGGGCCGACATTTCGCCCCGCAGTTCCGATGTGATGGGGATATCCACGGCCTGCAAGGCCGCTTCCAATTGCTCAAGGTTTCTCGCCCCAATGATCGGAGCGGTTACCGCGGGATGGCTTGCGACCCAGGCGATCGCCGCCGTTGCCGGCCTCCAGCCGTGCTGAGTGCAGAAATCAACAAACCGACGAACCGTCTTCCGATAGTCGTCTTCATCATAACGAGCTTGATAAAATTTGTTTTCGACCAATCGCCCTTTGCCAGAATCTTCGAGATATTTGCCGCTGAGCAATCCTGCTGCCATTGGACTGTAAGTAAGAACACCGAGTTGCTCGCTCGCCGCCATTGGCAGGATTTCGACCTCGGCCTGGCGTTTGACCAGATTATACATCGGCTGAATACATTCGAAGCGAGCCCAATGCTCCCGGCTGGAGAGGCCAAGGCCCTTCGTGATCTGCCAGGCGGCTGCATTGCTGATCGCGGGATAGAGAACTTTCCCCTGTCGCACCAAATCGTCGAGCGCTCCAAGGGTTTCCTCCAGGGGTGTGTCCTGGTCGAAGTTATGAATAAAATAGAATTCGATGCGGTCGGTTTTCAGGCGGGACAGAGTTCCTTCAATGGCTTGGAAAACATGTCGTCGTGAGCCCCCCCGGTCATTCGGGCGCGGCCCGATGCGACTCTGAAACTTGGAGCAGATGATCCATTCGTCCCTGCAGGATTCGAGGAGCCGGCCAACGATCTCTTCAGTCGATCCCTGGCTGTAGACGTTTGCCGTATCAATAAGATTGAGGCCGCGATCCCGGCATTTCTGAAAAATGCCTTTCGCCGTGGTTTCATCGGCCTCCTTGCCGAAGGTCATGGTGCCCAGACAGAGCTCCGAGACCTGAAGGCCCGTCCTTCCGATGGATTTATATTTCATTTCCCGTTGGCCTCAGATCGGATCTTCGCGACAAACACACTGTTGTCGCTTCCGTAGCTCTCGCAAATTGTGCTGTCGAAGGGGTCGGGCAACTTGGTCTGCATCCACTCTGCCACGGATACCCAGGTTTCATTTTCACTGATTTTAGCCACACCAAAATTGCAAAGCCTCGCGCCTCTTTCCGGGACAAGTATCCGCTCCGTCGAACGGATGACCCGCAACCTGTCGGCATCGACCTCCCCAATGAAAAGAGGCGCACGGTGCCGCATGATATGGTCGTTGTTAGCTCCCCTGCGGGTGTAGACCAGATACAATTTTCCGCCGCAATCGACCCAATGTTGCTGAGTGTTATAGCTCCCCAAGTCCTCCCCATCATCGAAGGTCCAAGGCCTTGGTTCGTCAAAGACAAGGCCATCTCCGCTCGCCGCCACATAGCCCCGCTCGTTGTTCCGAAGAGTCAGGAGATAGCGGCCATTGAAGGAAACCAAAGATGGCTCGACCAATCCCCGACCACCGGGAAGGGATAGCTCGGTGCCGTGTTCAAGATAGGTGAGGACCTCTCCATCAAATCGGCACCGCATGACGGTCGATCTATGAAGCGTCTCATGCGGCCTGGCGGGATCGCGCTTTTCCCGGATATAGGTGGGGAGCAAGATGTCGCCGTTGGATAGGTCAACCCTTTGCGTACAGCCTGCACCCTCGATCAATCGGGCCTTACTTAAGGCATAGCCCAGACGCTGCCATGGCGCCCAAGTTCCCGCATCCTGATCATAGACGCTGTATGCGGTGCTCCGGCAATCCGGGTAGGGCAACTGTGTGTCTTCTTTGTACAGGGCGTTTAAACCGGTACCGAGGAGCCGGCCTGAGGGCGCGTGCCACATGGGAGTGAAATCACAGATGGCTTCTTCCGTGCCATCGGCATGTTGCTTTCGTCCCAGGGTGAGTGGGTGCGAAACAGGATCGCGCCATGTCATCCCGCCGTCGTCCGATCGAAACTCGCAGATTTCCCGGAAGACATCATCGCCGCTCAGACGAAGTTTCTGAGCCGTCACTATGGCCTTGCATGGATCTCCGGGGATGACGGCCGGCCGGGCATGTACCCAGCACGACTTGCGATCGTAGCCCGACGAGATGGTTTGCAGATCAATTTTCATACGCGGCGGGAAAGCGCCATGACGTCGCTTTCACTTGGGACGTATCCAGACATAGGCATAGTCTTCCGAAGCTAGGGGAACGGTCAGTTCGCCGTTCGCGCCCAAGGGAAGAGGTTTGTTGGTCAGGGGATCGAAGGCTTCGCATTTTTCGCTGGAGAGCCCCAGTTTGCCGAGATTCAAGCTGACCTTCACATCGCGCTGTTCGCGGGAAAGGTTGCTAACGATTGCCAGCGTTCCATTTTTTGGATGCTTGAACAGGGTCGTATAACAATCCGCCGGTGACACCTTGGCGTAGTCCGCGTTGTTCCAGTAAAAAAGTTTTTCCGCATCCTTCATGCCGAACTGGTCACGGATTTTCCACAGGCTCGTGATGAGTTTGAAGTACTCCGCGTCTTCCGTGGCTCTCCGCTCGCCATCGGAGTTGCCCGCCGTGGCGGGAGGATTCACCAGGAACTCCAATGCCATGCCGCCCTGGTTGACGCGCACCGGCACATCGTGGAGCAGAGATATCGCCGCGAGCTTTCGCGTCGAGCCGATCCGATAGGACATCAAATCCACCGGAGTGCCCACCTGGCGGCCCATGAACATGCTGCGGAAACGGTCGAGCGGCAGCGCGTCGGAGGCATATTGCGAGCCGGTTTTTTTCAACTGAAACCATTGCTCGCCTGTAAACGTGATGTCGCCGAACGCGGCTTGGGCAGGGTTCGGCATCCAATAGTGAAGGTCCACCATACCGTCCGGACGGTTGGTTTTAACGACGGTGTAAATCCGTTTGATGAATTCGTGATTTGCGAAAACCGGATAAGTCGGGTGCGCTTTTCCGTCTGCACCCACATAGCCACATCCGTGTTCCGTATTGGAGCAAGGCATGACCTGCGAGGTGCCGTCGAGATAGACTCCGTCGTCGCCGAGCTCCTTCATTCGGCGGTCGAGTGCATGCACGGAGGCATCGCTGGCGGCCGGGCTATTCGGGCAATACTGAACTGCCAACTGTGTCGTGGCGGCGAATGCGTAGGGGCCGGGACGCGGTGCGTCGATACCCTGGCCGGCGCCGTTTCCCCAGGCGGAAACTTTGAGGGGAAGCTGGGCTATACTCCGTCCGTAAGTTTGAAATTCCTCCACGCCTAACGGAAAACGGATGTGGAAAGAGTAAGGGTTCATTTTCAACCCGGCGGCGTGCGCGGCTTCATTGAGCTTGCGTATCGCGTCCTGAATGTCCTTGCGCTTCGAGATGGGCCAGGGCCAGTTCTCCGTGGCAATGTGCCAATACATGTTGCGAACCCCGGCATCAGCGATGTACTTCAACTGCGGCACGTCTCCGATCTTTCTTTCCGGCAGGTCGAATTCCTTTCCGTAGGGGCCGGAGCGCATGACGCGCAGATCCCAGGCGTCGCGGAGCATGGGCTTCACCGGAGTGGCCAGCAGGGCAAATTTATAGCGCAGTGTCTGTCCGCGCTCGAGGCGCAGAGGTTTGTCGATGAAATTCGTTCGGAATACGGCAGTCTCCCCGCGCGACTGAACCTGAATGGCTTTTTGCGGATCGGCGTTGTGCCAGAACTCGTCGCTCTCCGATTGCCACGTGAGACCGCGGTCGTTGTCGCCCAGCCAGATGCTGGGGGCGAAGCGGAAATCGAGATCGCCCTTGACCTCGCCCCAGTGGCTTTCCGACATCGAAACCGTCGGATCCTTTTCATAAACATAGGAAGCCGCGCAAAGCTCCGCATAGCGGCTGTGCAGCGGAATTTCCAGCGCAAGGTTGTCGAGAGTGGCATCCTCGCGGGCCTGCACTTCACAGTCGAAAATCAGATAGCCATCGTAGCCGATGGAACTCTTGATTTTCAGTGAAAGCGGGCCGCTTTCTTGCGTCTGCCGGATGGCCGCCTCCACCGGAGAGACCGTTTCGAGAGCCACCTGCCCCTTATTCCAGGCAATGGGTTTCCCCGCCACGCTTCCTTTCAACGAGATCGGCGCGGCCAGCAGGTCCTGTCCCTCGGACTTGATGCTGGCAGGGAAAGGATCGGAGCCGAACACATAGTCGCGTCCCCACACCTCGAGGCGGGTTTCTCCCCCGGCCGTTTCCGCCTTCATCGGCGTCCAGGGCTTGGGCGGGGTGTCCGCGAATCCGGCTTTCGTCTGAATCCAATCCGGCTTTTGCAGCATCGCCACGGTCGAAACCGGCTCGCTACCAGAAACAATGGCCTTCGCTTCGATCTTGTGATCTTTCAAATCAGCCAGGGGAAATTCGGCGATGGCGGCGAAGCGCTGTGATTCGTTGCCCGACACGTCAGAGCAGGGAACCGATTGGGAGTCCAATTTTTTCCCGTCGCGAAAAAGGGAGATTTCCGCCTTGAGATCGGACAAATCCCGTCCCTTTGAAATGAAGCGCACCAACAGTTTTCCCGCATACCAGTCCGGCTCCAGGGTGACGCGGGTTTCGACGGCGGAAGCGGCTTCGTTGTCCGCGACATGGGCGGCGATTTCCGCTTCGGAGAGCGCCCGCCTGTAGAGACGGAACTCGGAAATGTCCACCGGCGCGGAACTCACGGCCGCGGGAGCCTTCGGACTCGAGAGGGCTGCCTCGGGAATGCCGCCCAGAAACTTCGGCGACGCCAGTTTTTGTGTCGCCGGAAAGAGCATGAGCTGGTCGCGAATCAATTTCCCATCGCGATAAACGCGCACGCGCGGATACTCGAACACCACCGCAAACCGGCTCCAGGCCGCTCCCAGTTCGCGGGGATCGATCGGCACAAAGTCCAGCCCCTCCGTATCACCGTATGCTGCGAAGAAATTATCATAAAATTGCCAACCGAATCTCAAGCGCACAGGTCGCGGATATTCCCCAAGGATGTAGACATTCGCGGCATCCTTCGTTGCATTGAGCGGACGGTTCAGACGCATCAGGATTTCATAACTAAGGTCGCCGGAAACTTGCAGCGACTTTGGATTCCCGATGTCGAGCGAAGAAAATTTTTCGCCGAACCGCAGAGCGCCGCGCCCGGTATCCTGGAGCCATGGCGCGCGGGATATCTTCCCGTCATTGCCGTTCCCGCTCAGATCCTTGGCGACTTCACCGGGATCGGAATCGAAACGATAGTGCAGCACGAGCGCGGGATCGCTCTGCTCTGCCACGCACGGCAACAGGGAAAGCACCAGACAGACGCCGCAAAAGGTGAGGGATTTTCGCATAAAAGAATAAGGGAGGGATTTTTGCATAAAAATAGGGGCACCAGCGTCATGCCGATGCGTGGATGAGGAGGGAGAGAGCATGCGTGGATGCTCATTTCACGGAGCTTTCAGGACCGCCGCCGGAGTCTTGTCAGGCACAAAACGGCTCCGATTCCAAAAAGTGCCACGGAAGCAGGCTCGGGAACCGCCGTCAGAGAAAAGTTATCGATGGCGAAGTGCGTCGGATAACCACCGGTACTGGTATTCCCAGCCGACAAGACGACAAACCGAAACCAAACTTCACTTTGCCCGTCCAAGGCCGCACCGAAGTCGCTCTGGTCGTACGAAAGCGCGGTCGCGCCCCAAGCGCCGGGGCCGGTATAGGTCCCCAGCGTGACCCAGGAAGATGGGCTCGCGCCCAGACCGTATTGAATGGACCACGTCGAGGTGCCCGTGGGGGCGATCACATTCAGCTGCTGCGCGTCGAAACTCAATGACGTGACGGCGACATTCTGCGTTGAAAAATTGAAAGCGAATGCGGCCCCAGGATTTCCGGATGCAGAACTGCCTCCGGGGGCGACGCCAAGAGCGCGGTTGGTCGCGTTATTCTGGATCGTGGCATTGGAGCCTGCTGTCAGCGGAGCTACTGCGCTGGCGTAGTTGTAGAAGCCCACCGGGGTATTGGTTGTCCAGGTTTTTGCGCCACCCAAAGCCTGGGCGGTCCCCAGCGCAGAGGATGTCGCGCTATAATATACCCCCCACCCCTCCGGCACACCCGACCCGATCGAGTTAAAATTCTGGGTGTAGGTGCCTTCAGTAATGATCACCGCTGCGCGGACGGAGGCCGCCATGATGATCCCTGCCACTATCGTTGCGATGTATGTTTTCATAGAGTGTCGGTTAGTTGGTTGGGTTTTGACTCAAGGAAGGGTTTCGAGACGAACGAGATTGAAATCCGCAGAGCCCATTTGCTGGGTGCTGACGCACCCCCAGACCAGCCTGGTGAGCTTGGAATTCTTCAAGTCGGGATGGAATCGAGCCGTTCTTCTCCATCGATCAGCAGCTTTGCCAGGTTGGCGGCCGGATCATAGACGATCTCGTAAAGGTGAAATTGCGCGGCATCAGAACCGGTGATTGTCACGGACGAAACCGGGGAATTCACGGTAACGGTCAATTCGCCGCTATCCGCCAGGAAAAATCCCAAATAATACCGCATCCCCAGCGTTGCATCGGCAAACTCGACCCTCACGGCTTCCGCCGCCCCTCCACCCGCCTGATCCACCCGAAGGCACGCGCTCAGCTTCCATCCCTGACCCTCCGGAATCGGCGGCGATGATGGATATGTGTAATACAGAACGCCGTTACCCTGATCCGCGACTCTCCAAGCCGGCTTCTCTCCCGGCACCGGTTCTTCCGAAGTTCTGCCCTCGGTCACTTTTGCCCAAAGCGTCTGGTCGTCGCCGCCGTCGGGTGCTCGCTCACCGACATGCTCTGCCACCACCGAGGCTCGAACCGGACTCATCCAGAGCGCCAGACAAAACAGCGGGAGCAGGTTTTGGTTGCGGAACATGTCGCAGAGATTTCAAAAGCTGATAAGTATGTCAATATATTTCATAATTTCTTTTCATATATTTAGAAAAATCTACTTATATAGAAATACATATTGACTTTATTTCAATATCTCGTATCTAAAACTCCATGCCTCCGTCAGACCCACTCATCAGCCCTGAAAAGACCGCCTCTCCGAGCGTTTGGGAGGCCGCGGAGGCTCTTGAGCGCCATATCCGACTGAGCGGACTCAAGCCAGGCGACCGCTATATCACCGCCGAGGAAGCTGGCCGGCTATTGGGAAAAAGCGTCATGACCGCCCAGCGCGCCATGACTCTGCTGGCGCAGCGAAATCTTCTGGAACGCCGCCCCAAAGCGGGAACATTTATCGCCGAGGCCGCCACCACCAAGGCGGACCTCAAATGCATTCACCTTTTGCTTCCCGAGCAATTCATGAACGAGGAAAAGTCCATGGAAAGCTATTGGAATAGAGTGCATTTGGAGATCAGCGGAATGCGTTCCGTTCTGCCCAACCTTTCCGTTCAATTCAATTTCATCCCCAATCAAGATGTGGGATACGCCCAGCAGGTTATCGACAAAGCCTACAAGGCCGGCTCTCTTTCCGGCGTAATCCTCCTCATCTCTTCCCGCGCCATGCGGGCGCACTTCAATGATTCGGGAATACCGACCGTCGTGGAAGGCAGCGTGGAAACCGATCTCAATAATCTCTGCTGGCTGACTTGGGATCAAAAACAGATGGGAAAACTGCTGGCGTCCTACCTCCTGCATCGAGGGCATCGGCGTCTCGCCACCATGATGCGCGATGTCTGGTCAGCTGGCGAACACCTGCTCCATGACGGCATCGGCGAGGTCATCGCGGAAGCCGGCCTCTCCTCCAACGCTCTGCGCATTCGCAGCACCCCGCCCGATCGGGCTGCTGCCCTGGGAGTGGCCCGCGCCCTGCTTTCTGAGGACGATACCTATCCGACCGGAATTTTGTGCCGAAACCAACTCCAAGCTGACTGCGTCACGGAAGTTGCCCAAGAAATGGGCCTGGGCGATCAGGTCGAAGCAGTCCTGTGCAACGCGCCATTTTCCCGAGAGGCAAAATACACCTGCGTGGAAGCCGAAATGGACGGGGTTGAGTGCGGCAAAATCATCGGCGGCATGTTCCGGGATCTCATGGAACACAAAACCCCCGAAAACAAAGGGGTCTTGGTGGGGGTAAAGTTACTCAACGCTCGCCCCACAGGATAAAACTTTATGACAGGAAAATTGATTCGGGAAAAACTGCATCGCGGCGAGTGTGTTTTTGGCACTCATATCGCCAGCCTTATGAACCCCGTGGCCGCCGCCATGGCAACCGAGATGGATCTGGACTTCGCGTTCTTTTGCACGGAACACATGCCCCTGGATCGGACCGAGGTGAGCCTCCTATGCCAACTCTACGCCGCGAAAGGAATCTCCCCGATTGTCCGAGTCCCCACCTGCGACGAAACCAGTATTGCCATGGCTCTGGATGCCGGCGCGGAAGGCATCGTCATTCCTTATCTGGAGACTCCCGAACAGGTTCATCGTGCCGTGGGGGCCACCAAATATCGTCCGCTAAAAGGCAGGCAACTCGACGACGTCCTTTCGGGCCGAAAGACTCTCTCCAAGAAAACCTCGGATTTTCTCAACGAATTCAACCCGAATAACTACCTGATCATCGGCGTCGAAAGCGTCGAAGCCATCAACAACCTCGAAAGCCTGATCAGCATTCCGGGGGTGGATGGCGTTTTTCTGGGACCGCACGACATCACCGTATCAATGGGTCTTCCGGCCGAGTACGAAAATCCGATCTTTATCGATGCGATCGAGGATATCATCCGCCGCTGCCGCAAAAGATCCATCGGCGTCGGGCTCCATACGACATTGCTAAAGCTCGACGATCTGGTGCTTCAGCGATTTATCGACGCAGGCATGAACTGGTTCATCAATGGCGCGGACATCGTCATCATGCGCGATGCGATGAACGCCCAGTTGGAGGAATTGCGCAGCCGGACCGGCAACCTCCCTGTCGATCGGTTCAAATTGGCCACCCCGGATTCGGTGCAAACCTGCCTGGTCTGATGAAGGCTGCCGGCCGCCGCGGATTTACCCTTACGGAACTCCTCGTTGGTATTTCCATCGTGGCGATCCTGGCCGCATTGATGGTTGGCGCATTCAAGAAGTCATTAATCTCAGCCAAAGCCTCGGAATGTCTCGGGAAAATGAAGGCGCTCGGCGCCGCCTCCCATCTTTACATCAGCGAAAACAATGGCGGACTTCCCTTTACCTCGGAGAATACAAACTGGATGGTCAATCTCGCGCCCTACCTTGACATCAGTGGAGAACTCAAGAAGAATGAACCTTTTACCAAGGCATTTCTCTGTCCGGATGATCCTTCACGATCACCACGACAACTTCGCTCCTATCGTTACAACTCTGCGGTACTGAGCACTACGACAACTCAGTCCAAGCTTCCAAAAAAAATCTCAGGGGTTTCAAACCCCGCCTCGCTGGGCATGCTTTTTTGTACGGCATTCACCGGATCTCGACAGCTTGAACTTTGGACCTACGATACCGCCATCTGGCGTGAAGATGTGGACAATAACAACCCGCCGGATAAACCGGGAGTCTATCCCCGCCCTCATTTCGACGGATCGGCGATAAACATTCTCTACTACGACGGCCATGGCGCATCAACCCCCTACCCGCTTTCCCCGGTTACCTTCCATTTTGACGGAGTGTAGGCCATGCTTCCCCACACTGATACCAAACCCCAGAGTTCGGACGACGGAATGAAAAGCGTTCTGGACCTCTTCGATCAAAAGGCCTGCAAGTGGCTCTTCTATGGGGACAGCATAACTCATGGAGCAAAACATACCGCCGGCCATAGAGACTATACACAATTGTTCTCGGAGAAGGTCCGCTACGAGCTCGATCGCCGAGGAGATATTGTTATCAATACCGCTTTCAGCGGAAATACGACCCGCGATTTGTTAGGCGATTTTGACTGGAGAGTCGGGCAGTTTTCCCCCACGGCTGTGTTCGTGATGATTGGGATGAATGATTGTGATTCTTGCAAGGTTCCGCTCGATGAATTTCAAGAGAATCTTTCGCTGCTGGTTCGCCGGATTGTGGAGATCGGGGCTCTGCCGGTTATGCAAACGACCAATCCAATCGTTACAGGTCAGGCCCCGTCCCGGGAACCTCATTTTCCAGCATATATGAATGCCGTGAGGGAAACCGCGGAGAAAAATGCGCTACCGTTGATAGATCACACCACCCATTGGATGGCCCAATCATCATTTCCAACTAGCTGGATGGCTGATGCGTTTCACCCAAATGCCCAAGGGCATCATGCTCTCTACGAGCATCTGTGGAATTCAATCGTCTGTGCCGCGCAAGGCAGTTCGCAGATCGTTTCATGACTTCGATCTATTGTCGGCACCGATAGCATTGCCGAACGCAGGGCTAGGCAAGTGGGCCCAGTCTGGCACCGTTTTCCGCTAAAAGACGGTCATCCCACCTGCGCCTTTGCCGCCCAGGAGCTGTTTCATGCCGCCATGACCATCGGCTTTGCCCGCCCCAAGGTCTAGACAAACTTGTTTTTCTTCATGGCTGCTTTCTTACCGGAGGATTTGTGTTTTCTAGACATAGTGAAAATGCGTTTAGCTTCCGCGCGGCTAGGGGGATGCGGTTATGGGCAGCCATTCGATGGCGGAGCCATTCATTCGAAACCGTCGCAGGCGAACATCGCTTCGTTCAGAGGGGTGCGATCCCACCCGTTCATCATAGTAGGCGATCAGGACCGAACCGTCTTCCAGTTGAACCGTGGAGGGATGGCACCCCAAAACGTCATCCACGATCTCCGGCTCGGACCAATTTCGCCCCTCATCTGCGCTGATGCGCAGAGCTGTGCCCCAGCGACTCTTTCCATAAATCGGCCCATAGGCCATCACGACAACATCCTTCAACTGGAGCAACGCCGGAGTGATGCCCAGGAAATTCATGGGGACAGATGAACTCCAGGTATGACCTTCATCCTCCGACCAGCTAGCGTGCATCGGGATCGCCTCCCTCGCCCGCCCGCGTTCCATTGCCAGCAACCGACCTCCAGGCAATTCCACCACGGCGGTTTCCGCGTCCAGCGATCGGCCGCCGTTATCAATTTCCACGGGGGCACCCCAAGTCCTGCCACCATCGGAACTTAGCAGCACGCCTCCCCGTGAATGCGTCGGCGGAAACATGCAGTACATCGGCAGGACCAATCGCGATTTCCCTCCCAATAGCTCGCATATCGCCGAAGTCGCGTACCAATCCGCAACAATGCGCCGGGGAGAACTCCATGTCTTCGCCCCATCAGCGGACTCCATCATCCAGGTTCCCCTCACCGTCTCCGTCGCAGTTCCACTGTTGATGTACGTCACGAGTACGCGACCGTCGAAAAGCCGCGTCACGCAGGGATCGCGGTCGTCCCATTCCGTATCAACCAAAACCTCCGGTTTCGTCCAGGTTGCCCCTCGATCACTAGAAAAAGCGGCCATGATCCGACCGCCCTTCGGATGCTCGGGAGTCGGAGGAGAGCCATGCGCGTAACCCGCGTAGAACACACATATAAGGCGCCCGTCATGCAATCGCGCGATATCCGGCAGCCCCTCGTGTCCTCCCACTCCCGCGTCAGAGCATATCACGACATGGGGATATCGCTCATCCTCCGCTGCCATCCGGACGGCCAGAACCAGCCAGACACCAACACAAAAAATCAGGAAACACTTCCGGCTGCACATCTAGCTCAAAATCATGCGCCGCCATTCTGCCTGCCGATGAAAATCGCATAGGGGATGCGCTGAGCTCGACGAAAGCACCGGTTGCGCTTCTTCGCGCGTGTAATCGTAACGGCTGAAGGAAAAAATGAAGTTGTCGCCCTCTTGTGGAAACCTTCCGTTAAGGAGAGTGGAGAAAGGAATCGTCGCCTGCACCGTCCAATAGCCTTCCGTCGGAAAAATTTCCGTACGAGATTTTACCACTGGCTGCGGGATGCAATATGAAGCCAGCAATTTGTCCAGGTCGCCGGTCACACGGAACTCCTCAATGATCTGCGGTGAGGGATAACGCAGTTGCAGCGTCTGCCCATGCGGTGTGACATGAAATTCAAAATACGTCTCCTCGTCACATGGGCGCAAAAGAATTTCAAAGATGTCTCCTTGAAGAAAGGCGGGGTGGTTCAAACCATGAACGGGGTTAAAAATATCTTCATCCTCCAGCCGCGCGTAGATGTGCAGACACTCATCACTCCAGGCTGCGGCAACCACTGCCGGCGCAAAGCGCTCTTCCGGCTCGGTCAACCAGGCCTGGGCTAGGGGCACCGTTGGGAACAGACGCAAGGCCTGCGGGATGTCCAGAGGGATATCCAGTTTCCGGCATTCGTAGCGGCTCTTGGGTGGGCTGTCGGACTCGTTGTTCATAGGAAACGCCAATCATCCTGAGCCGCAGAGATCCATGCCACGTTCTGGCGCAGACTGGTTCTCAATCGCAAGGTACGGCCACCAACGGTGGCGATGAGCTCTCTTTCGATTTCGTGCTTCGAAATACGAGTAACAGAAGAGCTGTGCAGAGCAGCAGGCAGGCGCCGCAAATCTGAAAAAATATGTCGAGATTCACATGCGCATCCCGCAATTTTCCCCCCGCAAAAACCGCCAGTCCGCCAACCATGCACGAGAGCAGGTTGAGCACCCCATAGCCCGTCGCCCGGTAGCGTGGATCAGAAACCAGACAAAGAATAGGCATCATGTTCGCATCGGCCGAGGCCCGCGCCAGGCCGAAAACCACAAAGCCCGCCAGCGTCAGCCCCAGGACGTCCGCCCGCACCGCGCCAAAGATCCCCAGGGCCGCGATCAACATTCCAAATGCGGGTACCAAAATGCGCCGCCGCTCGGAACGCCGGCTCAGGCGATCCGCCAGCGCTCCTCCGAGCAAAACCCCCACCAGGGCCGCCCCCTGTATCCACCCCGTGGCATTCAATCCCGCCTCCCCCTGCCCAAGATGAAATTTCTCGCCCAGGTAGGTCGGCAACCACCCATTGAGCGCCCACCCGACCACGCCGAACAGACCCCAGAAAATAAGAATCAGCCAAAATACGCCGCGTTTAAGCAGACTCGCCAGGGCCTCACCGAACTTAACCGGCCCAAAACCGGCTTCGCTCTCAGCATCATCGCGCGGCCCTTCCTTCAAAAAGAAAACCAGCAGGACAGCATAGACGATGCCGGAAATGCCAAACCAGGTGAAGGCAAAGCTCCAACTGTATTTCTCCGCCAGCCACCCGCCAATACCCCCCAGCCCCGAACCGACCATGATACCGGTCATGTGTATACCCGTAGCCAGGGAGCGCGTGGGCCCGCGATGATAATCCGCGATGAGCGACAGCGCGGCGGGAATGTAACACGCTTCGCTGATCCCCATCAGCGCCCGCGCCGCCAACATCTGTTCGAAGGTCTGCGCATGACCTGTCAGCCAAGTGATTCCCGACCATGCAATCAAACTTCCGACAATGATGTGCGCGCGATTAAACCGGTCCGCCAGAAATCCGGCAAATGGACTGAGCAACCCATAGACCCAGAGAAAAACAGAGGTCAGCAACCCAAACTGCGCCTCGCTCATGGGAATCGAAGAGACGATCGACTCCCGCATCGTCGTCAGCATCACCCGATCGAGGTAATTCAGGCACGCCACCACCCACAGCAAGCCCACCGCCAGCCAGGCGCGCTGGACTAGGGACATCCCGGAACGAGTCGAAACATGTGCTACGGACATAAACGCGGAGGGCCTTCACGAATCGGTCACAAACCGCGTGGTACAAACCCGAAGGCCGTTACTCGTTGTAAAAGATATATTCCTTGTTCTTATATCCCTCAACGACCTCGATAAAACGGACGCTACCGTCGACAAATGCAAAGTTCGCCCGCAGTGGCTTGTCTGGTTGAGCATGCCACCAGAGCGTGAACGACTTCCAGTTATCGCCTCCGTAACCCATCGCTCTTCCATCCTGATCGGAAAAAAATACCATCTTTGAGGGCTTCGATATGTCGGTTACTCTCTTCCAAACCAGTCCCGCGTTAGGGTCGCCTTTTTTCGTCGGTTTTGTGCCAACCCATGAATTGTAGAAATAGCTCGATCCCGTGATCTTATAGAACGGCTTGTTTTCCCAGGCGGCAGTTCCATGAGGTACCGTGTCGGCGGGACAGCGGAAAATTTTCACCGCTCCTTCCACGTAGGGATAAAGCGGCATGTCTTTGGAATTCTTGGTGGGTGGTTCTCCACCGACTTCCCATGGATTGGTCCGCTCATCCTCCGCCGGGAAGGCCCCATTATGCTCGGCCGCGTAAAGTAACCCGGCGGTGGCCAACCCCTTCAGGTTGGCCGAGCATTGCGAGCGCAGTCCCGCTCCGCGAATATTGCTGTAGGCCGGAAGCAAGAGCGCCGCCAATACGCCGACTATTGCCACCGTGGCCAACAACTCGATCAAGGTGAAAGCGTGATGGCCTCGCTGTATTTTCGGAAGCCCGTTAGGAGTTAACTTCGTATTCATAGTGTGTCACTGGTCGATCGTGATTTGGCTAGGCGGAGCGAGAGGCGACTTTTTCAAATTCCTGCTCATAACTTTTGTGATTCGTTTTCATCAGCCTGTCCCAAAGATTAAAATAGAGTCCGTAGTTACACCGGTAATACTTATGGTGCATGTTATGGTGGACGGACGTGTTGTGCCAGCGGCCCAGCCAGTGCCGGACAAATGTCTTGGGAAAAAGTTCGAAGCCCGCATGTCCCATCACATTCATGAGCACCATGTAAAGAATCCACACGCCGGCCGCTATGGAGTTGATCGGCATCAGCACGATCGCCACCGGAAAAATCGCCGCTTCCACCAGCGCTTCCAGCGGATGAAAGGCAAAGGCAGCCCATGGCGTTGGATTGTGGCTTTTATGATGAACTTCGTGAATCAATTTATAAAGCGGACGCCAGTGCATCAGCCGATGCGTCCAGTAAAACCAAGTGTCGTGAAGCAGAATCAATGCCACGATGGAGAAGAGAAGATACCCCCAGCCGTACTGATTGACGTCCGAGTAATACTGGGTCCATCCCATCCTCTTCATCACCAGGGTGACCACTCCCATGAGCGAAAAAATCCCGATGGAAATAAGACTGTAAAAGATCTCCCGCGTGAGGTCCGGCGCTGGGGGAAACAAAGTCTGAATTTTGCGTCCAAGAAACTGCCGACGCCAGATGACGTAAAAAACCAGGAACGCTCCTCCCGCGATGAGAAAGTAATGCAGCAGATACCGCTGGAGGACGTTGAGGAAAATGCCCTCCCAGTTTCGCCATGGGGCCGCCGCGAGAAAGGCCGCAAAATATTGGTCGGTCTCCATAGAGGGAAAAATTTATTCAGCGAAGGGCTTGTCCCCTTCCGAAGGCCACATCCTTTTCATGATTTTGATAGCGAGAAGTGGTTTTGCGCGCCCCGGGTTTCCTGGCCGTCCGTCGTCCATTCGCCCGGAGCCACGTCGGCTATAACTCAGAATTGGCCTTGCTCCGCTTCCGCAGAGCAAAGACCACAATTCCCGAGGCACCCAACAAAAGATACGTCGAAGGTTCCGGCACTGCAGCGATGCTGCCATTCACCGTTCCCACTGAGGCTCCCGAAACAGGATTGGTCAAAGCCCAAGACCCCGTTCCCACTCCGGTCTGATTGCGACCATAGCCGTAAAATCGGAGAGTGACGGATTCGGTCACATTCTGCAGGGACATGCCGAAGTCAAAATTCATATTCAATGAAACGTTGCCTCCAGCGCCAATCGTACTCACCCCCGTGAGAAGATTGGACGTAAAGCCATCGAGACTGGAACGAACCCCAACAAAGTTGGCACCCGAATTTTGCGAGGCCCGATGAGTGCCAAAGAGAATCGAATCGATAGAGACGGAATACCCTTCCTCTATGTCAAAAGTGATTTCGAAGTACGCGTTATTCGCGACTGACGTGGCCAGAGTGTAGTTGGCCACGAGCGTAGCCGCAGCCAAGTCGTTGGGATTAGTGGTCGAGCGGCCAATATTGAATCCCATTGAATTGTCAAAAAAAGCATTCACCGCAGTCGGTCCGCCAGCATAGGCGCCGCGCGAAATGCTCGAGGCAGTCAAATGCTCCGCCACATTACTTGAAGCCGTAGTGGCCTGTAGGCCATTCAGGCCCGTGAAATCATAGGTTGTCAGCACCGCTGCATCCGTCCGGGGGGACAGGAAAACGCTCGCTGCCATCAAAACCACCCCAAAACCCTTTTTGAACTGACATGTGTTTTTCATATTGCCGAGTAGGTATACCTAGGAATACCGTTACTGTCAAATGATTTTCTTTTCGCACTTAAAGCCCCTCCTTGTTGCTGGATCATCACTCTTTTTTTTCACTGCTCTTGAACGAGTTACAGCCTCCGATGCTCCAAAGGTGTCCATTGAATCGACCAAAGTTATCAGCCATCAGCCGAACCTATATCATGGCTGGCCCACGCTTCTCCGGCGGCACGATGGCGAGTTGGTTTTGGTCTATTCGGGCGGACGCGACACGCACGTTTGCCCGTTAGGGCGAGTCGAAATGACCACCTCTCGAGATAATGGAACGACTTGGAGCTGGCCGCGGGTTCTTATCGATAGCGTCACCGACGATCGCGATGCCGGCATCGTCGAGACGGCGAAAGGAACACTGGTCGTGGTGTTCTTCACCGCGACGGGTTACCTCGAGCACATGACCAATCCCGAGTTTCTCGAGAAAGCCAAACTCAAGGGGGATATCGAACGCTGGAAACTGGCGGACATTCGCTCGAACGCCGAAGAAAAGAAACAGGATGTCGGCAACTGGATGATCCGGTCGACTGACGGCGGGTTGACGTGGTCGCATCGGGAAGCGATCCCCTGCAACAGCCCGCATGGACCCATCGCGCTCGCCGACGGTCGCCTTCTCTATCTGGGCAAGGCCAAGTGGACGGACGAAGAGAAGGTCGGCGCCTGGGAATCCAAGGACGACGGAGTTACCTGGTCGATGCTCGCGGAGATTCCGGCTCGCCCCAGTGAATCAGTCAAAGAATACCATGAACTTCACGCGGTCGAAACGGCGGACGGAACGATCATCGCCCAAATCCGAAATCATAATACAGAAGTGCGCCAAACCTTGCAGTCCGAATCCAAGGATGGCGGAAAAACCTGGTCGGTGCCACATGAGATCGGCGTCTTCGGTTATCCCACCCACCTCTTGCGCTTGAAAAACAACACCTTGGTGATGACCTATAGCTGGCGAAAAAAACCTTACGGCATCCGAGGCCGGATCAGCACCGACAATGGCGCTTCATGGTCGGGAGAGTTTATCCTCTCCCAAGACGGCGCCACGTGGGATCTGGGTTATCCCAGTACCATCCAGCTGGATGATGGCCGTCTTCTCACGGCCTGGTATGAGTCGCAGGCCGACACAAACAAAGCCGCCCTGCGGCTTGCCACTTGGAAGCTGGAATAGCGCTCTGCCACCCCTATGCGTGGAATCGCTCTCGTCAATTTTATGATCGTCACTCTCGCTTGCTCTGCGCAGTTCCTCGAAGCCTCTTGGAAAACGCTGGCTCCGATTCCCGACCCCGTCGGATTCGCCGGAATGTTTGCCGGCGTTTCGCATGGCAGATTGCTGGCGGGCGGAGGCAGTCAGTTTCTCGACAAACCGCTTTGGGAGGGAGGCAAAAAGAGTTTTGGCGACCGGGTTTATGTTCTCAACCAGCTGGAGGGAAGCTGGCAAATTCTTCCGGACAAACTTCCGGAGACAATCTCCCATGCTGCCAGCGCTTCATGGCGCGGTCGCATCTATGTCGTGGGAGGCATCAATGAAACCGACCTGCGTCAAAGCGCTCACCTATTCCACCTGGAAGGTGATAAGCTCCATTGCGAGCCCTTGCCCGACCTGCCTCATCCCCTGGCTTACGGGGCCGCCGCCATCGTCGACCAGGTGGTTTTGTATGTGGTGGGCGGAGCGACCACTCCCGCCCTCAACGCCCACAATGCGGAGTGCTGGCAACTGCCGCTGACCAGCGACGGAAACGCCAGGGGGAACTGGGAAAAAATGCCCGACTTCCCCGGAGAAGCTACGTTCGCTCTCTCTGCCGCCACCGGAGAAAACGGATTGTATGTTTTTGGAGGCGCTCGCCACATCCAGGATGCCAACGGCAAGCCACAAGCCATCCCATCCCGACAGGCCTACCGCTATGACCCGGAGGCACAAAGCTGGACCAAACTTGCGGATCTCCCCCAACCCCGCATGGCTCCGGTCTCGCCTTCGGCCTTAACCCCAAAGGGCGAAATCCTGATAGCCGGCGGATTCGGCAAAATCGTGGAAGTTCCTCTGCGAAGCCATCCCGGCTTTGAAATTGAAACATTTCTTTATGCCCCCGCCACCAATACCTGGCGAAGCGGGCCCCCGTTGCCTTGCGAAAGGCATGTCGATCCGGAATCCACCACCTCACCGGGGCCGGAACCCATGATCGCGGCGCCCGCAGCGATCTGGGAGGAGACTGTGATCATTGTGGGAGGCGAAGTCCGTCCCGCCACCCGCACGACCGCCGTCGTGGCCCTGCCTTTGAGATCTCTCTAGTTCACTTGCCCTTCGATCGTGAAGCCTTTGGTCAGCGGGCTATTCAAAATCACCCACACACCATTCTTGGGATAATCGGGAACTCCCCGGCCAAAACCATAGAAGCGAAGGGTTACCGGCTGCTTCAATTGAGTCAGTTCACTGCCAAAGCTCACTGTCACATCGCCGCCTTCCGGGACTTCTGTTTTCAGCGGACCGGCCGCGTCGCTGCCAAAATTGTCCGTACTCGTGCGGACCACAAAATTGATCGGGCCACTTTTCCGGGTAGCCCGCTTCACCGCGAAGGAAATCGAGCGAATCGAAATTTGGCGCCCCTCCTCCGGCGTGAGCGTGACCTCAAAGTAAGCGTTCGCCTCGATCGCCTCTTCCTCCGTGTTTAACGGCATTCCCGGCCAGAAAGCCATGCCATCCGCCGTGAACTCGCTGGCCCCCCCGCGCTTATCCAGGCCTGTTCCGCGTATGAGTCCCGAAACCTTCAGCCCCGAGGCCGTTTCCTGAGCCGCAGTTTCATCCTGTAGTCCATTCTGACCGCTAAAATCCCAATTGGCCAAAGTCTCGCCGTACATCGTCGTCGCGAGGCTGGCCAATGCGACTGCCGCACTGAAAAACGTTCTTTTCGTCATCATGCTATTCCTGATTGATCCGCCAATGCGTGCCCATAATGCTGGGATAAGGCCCTTGCTCGGACTTCTCCACCTGGTAATAAACCGTACAAATAGAGCCATCCGGCAATTGCACGCTACTGGGATATCCCAAGTCGCCCGCCTCTTGGGGCACAGCATTGCTGAGGACAATTTCCTGATCCGTGAGCCACGTCTTGCCGTTGTCCTTGCTCAGACAGGCCCGCTCGCCCATCGGTTTGACCCGCCGACTGTAAGTTGCCAGCAACCAGCCGTTCTTCAATTTCAACAAATGAGCGGGATAACCGAGCATTTTGGTCGGCGTCGGGTCGGTCCATGTTTTCCCCCCGTCCGTGCTTTCCATCTGCCGCAGAAAATTATCCTCCCCATCTTTCGAACGATAACGACTCAACGCGAGAATCTTTCCGTCCTGGGTTTCGACCGCGTGTTGTTCGCTTAAAAACGCGTAACGGCTCCGCCATGTTTTGGGATCTCGCTTGACCGTGGCGATCTCCTTCCATGTTCTGCCCTGATCTTTGGAGTCAGAGATCGACGGCCGCACATAAATCAAGCGCCCGTCCGCCAGCACGGTCGCGCCATGCGGAGTATTGATGGGCGCACGGTCCGGCTTGCTCCATGTCAGACCATTGTCATTTGAGCGGATAATCCAGTTGCCCAGCCACTGCTCTCGCACAGCCTTCGATAAGGTCGCGCTATGGCTTTTGTAAATCTTGTACCGTTCGATCTTGGGATCTTCGAAAGCCAGCGAAGCGTTGGTTGTCACGATGATTGTGCCATCTGGCAGCGTGGCGATGCCCGCATCGCGATCATCCAGGGGACTGTCAAAAACCACCACCGGCTCGCCCCACGTTTTCCCCTCATCGGTGCTGCGCACGACATAAATTTTTCCCCACGGGCAGACATGCCAATCGCGGTCACCGCTAAAGGCGACGAGCAAGTCGCCATTCTTGGCCCGCGTAATGGTGGGCCAGCCCAAGTAACGCTTTTCCTGCCGCGCGATGACGGTCTCCGAGAGAATTTCGACGCCGGGTTCCTGCTGGCGCGGTACGGTGGAAATTGATGCCGTCAGATCTTCTCCGTAAAGCGGGTGGCTTAAATTGATAACGATACAGATAATTAGTGCCAGGCGGGATTCGAGGAGTTTCATATTCGTTTTGTTAACCAAAGTTTCATTGCGGCAGGGCCTGGAGGAATTTTTCGGGCAGCGAAAGCCGTAACTTTTCCTTGGCGAGGGCAAATTCGTATTCGTAACGGTAGTCTGGGCTTTCATAGGCAACCGGCAGACCAGTTTGCACATCGATCCAGGCCTTATAGACAGAGGTGCTGTCCAGCGAACCAGTCAATTTTCCCGCCTTGATTCTTTCGCGGATTTCCGCGTCGATTTCCTGAGAGACGACCTCGGTGTATTCGTAATAATGACATGTCTTGCCCTTGACCTCGGCCGAACCCTTTCTGCGGGCAGGATTCAGCCAATCCAGCTCTGGCAACTCAGCCAGGCGCTTTTCCCGTGCGCTGGCGATTTTGGCATACGGGGTCATCATGACACCAGGCTGTTCCGCGGCGGTCTCCAGCAAAAAATCGCCAGTCAACCAGCGCTCGGTCGTAAGGTCCCCCCAGGAGATAATTTCATGCCGAAGGTCGGCGGAGCGTTGTCCCCGGATCTCCGTAAATGCGCGACCCTGAGATTTTTTCAGGGAGGTGACTTTGATGACCCACTCCGTATCCGGCGCGATGGCTTTGTAATACGGCATCGAAGCTGCGGGACTTTGGGCGAGGAGGCCCGAAGTCGCAAACGCGCTGGCGACAACAAGGCTATTCCTGAACGATTTCCAATTGTTCATCGATGATTTCTCCGGTGAAGCGATCAATGGCGAGGTGGAGCCAATAGCGACGCTCGCCCTCGACCACAAATTGCTCGAGCGAGGTGGCATTGGCTGGAAGGCGTCCGGATTGCGCAACGAGGTCAATCATGAGATTCCAGGTGCGGCTCTGCATCGTACCTGCGATGGCCCGGATGGCCGACTCGCGCTGAGCCTTAATCGCGCGATTTGTGGCAGAACCAAAACCAGTGGTCGTCAAGATATCTGCGTTGGAAAGTTTCGTGACGACATCGGCGATATTGACCAGGGGATCGTTCTCCGGAGCAGAAAGGTAGTCGGTAATTTTCCCAGCCAGTTCGTCAGCCTCCGCCTCACTCATGTCACTGGTGGTTTCGTCCTCCTGCCTGCGACTGCCTTGCAGCACGGCCTTCCAAATTTCTTTTTTTCTGGTGTTCAGATTGACCACCCCAGCATGCACCTCTTCCTCATCTAGGCTGAAGGCATCAAGTAACGCAGCGTCGGCGCTGTCCGTGCTGGAGAAGTTCAGTGTTTTCCAGGCGGCATCACGAAACACGTAACCCAGCTCTGCCACACTACGGAAGCGTCGGTCAAGTTGCCGCGGACGGGTCAGGTTTGAGGCGGTGGAGGGAGGATTATTGGCCGGATCGGGATTCAGTTGGGTGGTCGGAACTTTTCCGGCAGCCCCGGGAGCGAATCCGCCATCACCAATCCGCGATGTGCCATCAGGATCTGCAAACTTGCTGAGGCCGACGGTATTTTCATAAAGCAAACCCGGATAGACCGCGCTGCTTGCGTAGCCCTGGCCGACCGGCGCTGCTCCCGTGTTCTTAACGCTCGCGGTGGCGGCAGTAGAGGCATCGATGCGAATGGGCCAGGCATAACGGGTCGCCACGGAAATGTTGGCCGGATAGGCGGGAGTGCCACCCGCATTGGGTCTCCAGTCGGCGTCATGCATGCCCATGCGATTAGTCCGCGGATCACTAACTATGTAGCTGCTGACATAGTTGGTATTGCCGGTCATCTTCAGCGGGGCCCCGAATATCCGCCAGGAGCGGAAATAATGATGCAGAAAATTATCCGGACCGCGGACAAACAAATCCACGTACATGGGGGTTAGGATATTAAGAACTGAAGAGTTGTAGTTCCTATCACGAGGGATCGGGATATTGTTAATTTCCCCGAAGAAAACCTGCCGGGGATCGAAGAACGATCGATAGTACGTCGAAGGACTCGGTCCGACCGCCGGCGTACGCGCATATCCGTTGACGATGTCGATCTCATTGGTGCACTGGGCCGCTGAGATAGGACGGGGAGTTCCGAATTTTTTCTCCGGAACCTCGGTCGCAGCAGCGTTCGGATAAACGTCCACGCGAGCCAAGGCTCCATTCGGCCCCAGCGCGATCTGGATGCGGGGCCCGGGAATGCCGGCTAGAGGAAGCTTCTGCACGTGAGGATTCCACAGTTCCACCGCCCAGCGGAACCGATAGTTCGATGGTTGGCTCAGATCGTTTTGGACATAGTTGTTTCGGGTAGAGCCTTCGGCATTG